>CAWELY010000044.1:0-42253 GCA_963810005.1 uncultured Acidobacteriota bacterium | reverse complement strand
TCGGACCATAGCCGGCATTGAAAAGCCTTGGTCGAGGCTCCGAATGATGCTGCTCACCGAAGAGCCAACAACAGAGCTTCCCGCACTTTCTTTGAGGGAGCAGGGATCTTGCGCACTTGATATCGGCGGCACGCCTCTACCGTGTTTTTCAGGCTTTCGAGGTAGGCGATGCAGGGCTCGCAGCCTTTCAGGTGGCGCTCCAGCTCACGGCATTTCTTCACCGGAAGTTCGGCGTTCAGGTAGTCTGAGAGCATGGCGAACATGTGCTTGCAACGCCGGTCAGGCATGGCTTTTACTCTTCCTTTCACTGAGATGCCGGGCATAACCAGCCAGCGCATTGCGAACGAAGACGCGCGCCCGTTGAAGGCGCTTCTTCGTCGTTTCTTCGGAAATGCCCATCACTTCCGCCACTTCCCGGGTATCAAGTTGTTCCATATCGCGAAGGATCAAGACAAGACGGTAATGCTTGGGGAGGGCCAAGATGGCGTCTTCCAGCCTGCCCCGCAATTCCATCCTTAGGACAGTCTCTTCCGGCGTAACCTGCCATGATTTTGTCCCGGCAGGTGATAGGTCGGATTCCTTTGGCATCAAGTCCTCCAGCGAGAGCATTTGCGCAGGGGCAAACTTGCTCTTCCGGCGGCTCATCAAGCACTGGGTTTTGGCCACTTTGTAAAGCCAAACCGACAGCGCCCGCGCGTCAGGAAACTCTCGGAGCTGTCTTGCCAAACGGATGAGTGTTTCCTGGGCGGTGTCCTGAGCATCCTCGTGGCTTCCACAAACCTTCATTCCAAATCCGTAAACGACCCCTTGCAGGGTTTCGAGCGCACGCTCCGCATCCTGGCGATTCCCGGATTGCAAACTCTTGAGTGCTTCTTCGATTTGAGTATTCACCTAGTCCATTCCCCCAAGGAAACTCACGGAAATCACGAGCCATTTGTAGTATCGCACTTCCAAACTGGGAATGCGATTCCGCCGCCAACACCTTGCACTACCATCGCCATGGCTCCAATGAAATCAATGCTGGTCCGGCGACTCCGCTGCACGGTGACTGCACCCCATTTCTTCCGCAGGCAGTTTGACGCGCACCCCCTACATGCTCCCCAAATTTTTCTGTCACCTCTCCCTGCAAATTGCATTTATGGGTATGAGGTAAGCGAAATGCAAGTGAACTCGCGAGTTCAAGAAATCTGGTTGCGGCTGCTCGATGCCGTCGATTCTTCCCCAACCACGCGCATAGAAAGAGTTGAAGAAGGCTACTACGCCGTGGTGCGCGAGGCCGCGGACCGGACACAATGTCATGTCGCATGTGACCCTGAGGATTTTCGGTCGGTCAAACCCTTCATTCCCCATCTCGCCCGCACGCGCGCGGTTTACCTGATCCAGAGAGACGCTTACGGGCTGGCGGAGATTGAGAGTCTGCGTGATTGGGCGGGCCAGCTCGGGGAGCAGGTCGAGCGGGGCACCCGCCGTGCTTTCGCGATAGTGGACACCGAGATTTTTGCCCGGGAAGTCTCCGCCTCCCTCCGAGCATCGGGGTGGAAAGTCGAACATGTGGAGGACAGCCTCCGGGTTAATGATGGCCGGTTTTCGGAGAGTATTAACCTGCTCCGCGCCATCGTGCAAATGGTTCTCTCGCGTAGCACCTTCGCGGAGGCCGCCCGGTCGCTCGAGGCCCAACTTGCCGGGCGATTCTTGATGGATGCCCAGTTGTTCGCACGCTTCGAAGAGCGCTTTGCCCAATACCGGCCGGCCATCATCGACCGATATTTCACGGTTTGTCCGGATTGCTCACGTCTGGCCGCGGGTTGGGATTACGGGCAGGTCTCCAGCCGCGATGCCCACGACGCGACCGAGATTTTTGATCAAGCCGTGAAGGAGTTTGAAACCCTGCTCGCCATGCCGCAAGAGGACTGGCTTCCAGCCCTCGCAACGGATTGCTGCGAGCAGACGCATTCTGAATCTTGAGGTGACCCATGATTGAAGGAAAATTACGGCTAACTACCGTCGAAGGCACAGGCCGGCAATTCGTAGCGCAGTCGGGCACGGGCCACGCGCTCGTCATGGACGACGCGGACGGCCACAGCGGTCCCAAACCGATCGAGCTTGCGCTTCTGGCATTGGGAGGCTGCACAGCCTTCGACGTGATTGGCATTCTGCGGAAGAAACGGCAGAAGGTGACCGGTTACGAAATCGAATTGCGCGCGGACCAAAACCCCGAACCACCCGCCTATTTCACCCGCGTCGAAATCAAGCACAAGCTCCGTGGGCACATCGATCCGGAGGCGGTAAAGGCTGCAATTCACCTATCAGAAACCAAGTACTGCGCGGTCGGCGCCATGATTGCCAAGACTGCCAAACTCGAAACCACGTTTGAAATTCTCCCGGAAGAAAGCCCGGAAAACCATATTGAGGCAGCCTGATGGCACGGACGAATTTAGCTCGAACGTTCATGGCAATTATTTGCTCTTCCCTGCTGGCCAGCGCCCAGTCACCTGCACCGACGCCACAGAAGCTGACCCTCCCAGAAGCTGTCCGCTTGGCATTGGAGAAGAACCCCACGGTGCAAGCCGCGGTTGCCTACGCTCAAGCCGTACATGAGGGAATTGCCGAGGCCAGGTCAGCGCGGTTGCCGCGGGTGGATTTTTCGGAGGGATTCACGCGTGGCAATAATCCCGTTTACGTTTTCGGCGGCTTGCTGACCGAGCGGCAATTCACGGGGAGCGATTTTGGCCTGAATTTTCTCAATACCCCTCCTCCGCTTGATATTTTCCGCACGCAGTTCACCGCGGCACTGTCCTTGTACGATGCCGGCCAGACCCTCCGCCGAATCAAGGACGCAAAACTGAGCGCACAAGGGGCCGGTGAAAATGGCCAGCGCACGCGGCAGGAAGTGATTTTCAACGTCGTGAAAGCTTATACGGATGAACTGCTGGGGCGCGAGAACGCACTCGTGGCAGAAGCAGGGGTAAAGTCAGCGCAGTCGGATCTCCATCGCGCCGAGGCTCGGCAAGAGGAGGGACAGGCGGTGCCTTCCGACCTCCTGAGCGCGCAGGTGCAATTGGCCCAGGCACAGGAGGACTTGCTGCAAGCAAATAATGCCGCCGAGCTTGCGCACGCCGCGCTCAATTTGGCCATGGGATTATCCGAGGACGCCGCCACCACCATTGAGTCGGGGCTCAAGGAATCCAACTTTGAGGCAGGCGCGCTGACGGATCGCCAACAACGCGCGTTGAAGAGCCGTCCCGATCTCCTCGAAGCGGGGCTGGGAGTCGAGCGCGCCGCTAACGGATCACGGATGGCCCACGCGGAGTTCCTGCCCAAGGTGAACGCCTTCGGCTCGTGGGAAGAGGATAACGAGACTTTCCTCACGCGGGGTGGCAACAACTGGACGGCCGGCGTCAGCCTGAACTTCAATGTTTTCGATGGCGGAGCGAATCGGGCTCGCCTGGCGGCCGCCCACTATCGACAGAGCCAGGCGAAGGCGCAAGCGGAGCAAATGGCCGCCGCCGTCAAACTTCAAGTGCGCGAGGCCTACCTAAACCTGACCACCGCGCAGCAGCGCGTGGAGGTCGCACGCCAGGCGCAGGCGGAAGCCGAGGAAAGTCTGCGCATCATCCAGAATCGCTATGAAGCAGGATTGGCAACCATCACCGACCTGTTGCAAGTCGAAACCGCTCACACCAGCGCCCAAAAGAATTACTTGAACGCGTTGTTTGACTATCGCCTCAGTTACGCAGCTTTGGAATTGGCGACGGGTGAGCTTTCTCCTGACTCGCCGGCGGTCACGCGTTAGCGGGATCGTGCCGGGCGAACGAGGTTATTTAGGAGTGCATTGTGGATAGCCCGCTAATGCCCACCCATAGCCGGTTTTGCTTGGCGATATCCTTACAGTCCCAAAGGACAAAATGCCCATGTATGGAAAGAGAATCTGTTCCCTGCTCCTCCTCGCCGTCGCGACGGACTTTTTTACCGCTTGCAGCTCCACTGAAAAGCGACCGACGCAACCCGGGCCGCTGATCACCGGAGTCCGAACCGAAACCGTGCATCTGGAATCCGCGCCGCAGGTTTACCAAGCGGTAGGCGCCATCCACTCTGCTTCGACCGCCATCCTGGCGGCGCAGGTGGGCGGCACCGTCACGGAGGTCCGCGTGCAGCCCGGCGACCACGTCAAGCGCGGGCAATTGCTCGCCGTGCTCGACGATCGCAGCGCCCAAGCCCAGATGAAGGGTGCCGAGGCGGGCGTAAACGAAGCCATCCAGGGAGAGGCGGAAGTCGACCAGGCGCTTAAGGCCGCGACCGCCGACCGGCAGTTTGCGGAAGCAACTTTTAACCGCTACAAAGAGTTGCTCGCTAAGAACTCACTGAGCCGCCAGGAATTCGACGGGGCCGAGGCGCGCTTTCAGGCGGCGCTCGCGAACGAACGCGCCATGGAAGCCAAGAAGCGGCAGGTCCTGGCTCGCCAGCAGCAGGCGCGGTCGCAGCAGGATACGGCGCGAACCTACCTGAGTTTCTCGCGCATTGTTTCCCCCATTGACGGCATTGTCACGGCAAAATCCGCCGATGTAGGAACCGTCGTCATGCCTGGCACGCCGGTCCTAGCCGTGGAAGACACCGCGCGCTATCGCCTGGAAGCCAGTCTGCCGGAAGAATATCTGGCACATGAGACAATCGGCGCCAGCGTCTCCGTCTCGACCGAGCAAGGCCAATTCGAAGGGCGTCTCGCCGAGGTCGTCCCGGCGGCGGACGTAACCAGTCACACCTTCCTCGTAAAGATCGACCTCCCGCACGACTGCCATTGCCGCTCGGGTGAATATGGCCAGGCAGGTTTCCCCATCGGCGAAGCCAAAGGTCTGGCGGTGCCCAGCTCAGCGGTAGTAGACCATGGCGAGTTACAGGGAATTTTCGTCGTAGGCGCGGATGGCAATGTGGAATTCCGGTTGGTGAAAACGGGAAAGACTTTCGGGACTCGGGTGGAAATTCTCTCCGGCCTCGCCTCGGGGGAGAAGATCGCCATCTCCCAAATCGACCGCTTGCGTGACGGCGCGCGCGTGGAGGGCCTATGAGCACGCGCCAGCTCGGCTTTGCCGGGCGCATTGCCCACTACTTCATCAACTCCAAGCTCACCCCGCTGATCATGGTGTTTTCGATCCTGCTGGGCGCGTTTGCCGTGCTCAAGACTCCCCGCGAAGAGGAGCCACAAATCGTCGTGCCCATGATGGACGTTTTTGTCGAGATGCCCGGTTCGACCGCGCAGGAAGTGGAGCAGCGCGTCACGACCCCGATGGAAAAGCTCATCTGGGAGATTCCCGGCGTCGAGTACATCTACTCCACCACGCGGCCGGGCCTGGGCATGGCCATCGTCCGCTTCAAGGTCGGTGAAAAAGAGGAAGACTCCATCATCAAGCTCTACAACAAACTCTATTCGCACTTTGACCTGATTCCCCCTGGCGCCTCGAAGCCGATCATCAAGCCGCGCTCGATCGACGACGTTCCCATCCTGGCGCTCACTTTCTGGAGCAATCGCTACGACAGCTACACGCTGCGGCGGGTGGCCAGTGAAGTCGATCGTGAGATCAAGAGCATTGATGATGTTTCCGAGACGCAGTTGATCGGCGGCGAGCGCCGGCAGATTCGCGTGATACTGGATCCCACCAAAATGGCCGGTTACGGGGTGGCGCCCGCCGCGCTGATGGGCACAATCGACAGGGCCAACCAACGCCTGCACGTCGGAGAGTTCGCTGCGGCCAATCAAGAGTACAACGTTGAAACCGGCGACTTTCTTCGCAACGCTGACGATGTGGGGCGCGTGGTGGTGGGGGTTTCGTCCGGCCGCCCGGTCTATCTGCGCGACGTGGCCGAGGTTCGCGACGGTCCTGAGGAGCCCGCCAACTATGTTCTATTTCGGCTACGGCTCCGGCGCCAAAGTGAAGTCAGCCAGCGCCATGGGAGAATCGCCGGCGGTTACGCTCACCGTTTCCAAGCGTAAAGGCCAGAACGCGGTAACGGTTGCCCAACGCGTTATGGAAAAAGTGGAGACTCTGAAAGGGACCTTGATCCCGGCCGGAGTGGAGGTCACGGTCACGCGAAATTACGGCGCGACGGCCCAGGAAAAATCGAACGAATTGTTGAAGCACCTGCTGCTGGCAACTCTCTCCGTAACCCTGCTCATCGCCCTGGCGCTCGGCTGGCGGTCATCGATGGTGGTGCTCGCTGCCGTGCCCGTCACCCTGGCGCTGACCTTGTTCATCTATTTCATCTATGGCTACACGCTCAACCGCGTCACCCTCTTCGCGCTGATCTTCTCCATCGGCATCCTGGTGGACGACGCCATCGTGGTGGTGGAGAACATCACCCGGCACTTCCACCTCCCTGAGAATAAGGGTCGCCCCCTGGCGGACGTCGCCGTGGAGGCGGTGGATGAAGTCGGCAATCCCACCACCCTCGCCACCTGGACGGTCATTGCCGCCATCCTGCCCATGGCGTTTGTAGGCGGACTGATGGGTCCTTACATGCGGCCCATTCCCATTGGCGCGTCACTCGCCATGTTGTTCTCGCTTTTCATTGCCTTCATCATTTCTCCCTGGGCAGCGTTGCGAATGCTCGCGAACGCCAAAGCCGGTCACGGGGAAAGCGAAGAGGGGCAGGAAGGCTGGACGACCCGTTTTTACCGGCGGCTGATGATGCCGCTGCTCATCGATGCTCGCAAGCGCACCCTGTTCCTGGTGGGCGTGGTGCTCCTGCTTCTGTCCGTGTTCACCCTTCCGCTTCTGAAGATTGTGCGCGTCAAGATGCTTCCCTTCGACAACAAGAGCGAATTCCAGGTGATCATCGACATGCCGGAAGGGACGACGCTGGAGCAGACCACGCGGGTGGCGCGAGAGGTGGCTCGCCGCGTGGCCGAGGAACCGGAGGTGGTCAATTACCAGGTGTACGCGGGCACGGCCAGTCCTTATAACTTCAATGGACTGGTGCGTCACTACTTCTTGCGGCAAGGCGCGAACGAGGCCGACATTCAGGTGAACCTGCTTCCCAAAGACGATCGCTCCGCGCAAAGCCACGATATCTCCAAGCGCGTGCGCGACGCCATTGTGCCCATCGGGGAAAAATACGGCGCCAAACTGAAAGTGGCGGAAATTCCCCCCGGCCCGCCGGTGTATCAGACGCTGGTGGCGGAAGTCTATGGCCCTGATTACGGCCAGCAGATTGACATCGCCAGGCAGATTCGCGACGAATTCAAGAAGACTCCGGGCGTGGTGGACGTCGATTGGACCGTGGAGGCCCCCGAGCCGCAATATCGCCTGGTGGTGGATAAAGAAAAAGCGGCGCTGGCGGGTGTTTCCGCCGACCAGATCGCGCAAACGTTGCGCCTGGCGGTGAGCGGTGCGGTGGTTGGACTGGCGCATCAGCCGAAAGAGAAAGAAGACGTCGACATCGTGCTGGAAGTCCCTCGGGCCGACCGCAGCAGCCTCGCCGGCCTCGGCGCAATTCGTGTGGCGTCGGCCTCCGGCGCGCTCGTGCCGATCAGCGAATTGACCCATGTTGAGACCGGGGTCATCGAGACGTCCATCTATCACAAGAACTTGAAGCGCGTCGTCTACGTCTCGGGCGACGTGGCGGGACGCGAGGAGAGCCCCGCGTATGCGATCATCAGCCTCTCGAAATCGCTCGAAAAGATTCACGGCCCGGGTGGCTACTCCATTGAGCGCTACGCCACGCACCTGCCGTTCCTCACCGACCAGGTCAGTATGAAGTGGGACGGTGAGTGGCAAATCACTTACGAAGTCTTCCGCGACCTGGGCTTCGCCTTCGCCGTCGTTCTCGTGTTGATCTACGTCATCGTGGTCGCGTGGTTCCAATCCTTCCGCATACCGCTGGTGATCATGGCGCCGATCCCGCTCACACTTATCGGAATCATCCCTGCGCACGCCATGATGGGAGCGTTCCTGACGGCGACCACCATTATCGGCTTCATTGCCGGCGCCGGAATCATCGTGCGCAATTCCATTATCCTGGTGGACTTCATCGAGCTGCGCCGCAAACAGGGGATGCCGCTGGCGGAAGCCGTGGTGGACGCCGGCGCCATCCGCTTCCGGCCCATGCTATTGACCGCGGCAGCGGTGGTGGCTGGGGCTTTCGTCATTCTCTTTGATCCCATCTTTCAGGGCCTCGCGATTTCGCTGATGGCCGGAGAAGTGGCGTCGACATTTCTTTCGCGCATGGCGGTGCCGGTGCTGTATTACCTTAACGCGCGAAATGAGGAAAAGAGTTCGTAGCGCGGACCCCGGTTTTGGGGTCCGCGGCTCTTCCTGTCCCACAGCCGCAAATCTCCACTACGGAGGTCGGCCCTCGCAGATGGCGTTATGGTCGTAGGGAAGAACCGCAGACCTCAAAACCGGAGGTTGCTAGATTTCTAATCACCAAGGAGGAAGCTGATGGATGTGAATCGATGGTTACGCATGGTCGCCGGAACCTTCGTTCTAGCATCTCTAGCCTTGGGCTACTGGGTGAGCCCGAAATGGTATCTCTTTACAGCCTTCGTGGGACTGAATCTGCTCCAGTCGGCATTCACGAACTGGTGCCCGATGATGACCTTCCTACGCAAGCTCGGCGTGAAGCCGTAAAGGCAGTGACGAGTAACGAGTGATGAGTGACAAGCAAGAGATAGCGCCCGCTACTAGCCCAAACGCCGGCGGTGGGCGGGCTACTCCCGCAGGGAGTTAAGATGTGCATTAAACCCAAGGTGCGAGGGACGGCCTATGCCCATATTTGAATACGCATGTTCCCACTGCGGACATGTCTTTGAAAAACTTGTGTTGACCCGCAACCAGGACCCGCCTGAATGCCCCAAGTGCGGATGGAAGCGGGTTGAACAGAAGTTCTCGGCGTTTGCCACTGGCGGCTCCACTAGCAAATCTGCTCGCGGTGCCTGCGCCCCTTCGGGGAGTGGTTGAAGGCTCTGATCAGGGAGCAGGCTGCTTCCGTCGGAATTTTTTCGACGCGTCATTGTGATAGGCATGTACCACCCTGTCCTAAGCGACGCTTCCAGTGGGCTTCATACCACGTCAAGCCACCGGTTGCAGAGCGAACTCCAGAGCCTTCCCGGCGTGCAGCAGGGCCGTGTTGAACAGGGGCAAGTCACAGTGCTTCGGTTCCACGAGCAGGGGTATTTCGGTGCAACCCAGGACAATACCCTGGGCGCCGCAGTGGCGTAGAGACTCGATGGTTTCCAGAAACAGTCTGCCGGGAGTTCGGCTGGATGTCACCCCTGCACAATTCCTTGATAAATCACATCGTTGATCCGTTGCTGAGCACTGGGTTGCGGAACGAGCACCTTGATTCCCCAGCGCTCCAGACCGTCGCGGAAGAAACGCTCCGTCATGGTGAAGACAGTCCCCAGCAAGCCTACGGACTGAAGCCCCGCGGCGAGAATGGCTTCCGCCGTGGCTTGCACGATGCTTAGCAGAGGCATGTGCACGGCTCGCTGCACTTCCTCAAATACGATGTGCATGGTGTTCGTGGCGATGAGCCCGACATCAGCGCCCGCCACATGCAACCGCTCAAGCGCGTCGGCCATCTCCCGCGCCGCTTCATTCCACTGTCCGTTGTGCTGCCAGTCCACAAATTTTTGAAAGTTCACGCTATAGATCAGAATTTCCGGGTATCCATAGTCGCCAAACCGGGCCGTATAAGTCCTGGTGATGTGCTCATAATAAAGGGTTGTGGATTCCGGGCTCATGCCTCCAAGTATGCCTATCTTTTTCATCTCGCCTCCATGGTGGTTTGCCAGCTTGAATCCCTGCTCCTTGGCCGGCATTCAGATTCGCAGCATTGTTGATTCGCGTTGCTACTAATGCTGGCACTGGCAAAACCGCTCCGTTTGCGGGGTTAGTTTCCCCGCGAGATAGGCGACGACTGTATCTTCTGCCGAAGCCGGAGGGGCCACCAAGATTTGCGTGCCGCAGCTCCTCAAGGCTTCTGCGGCTCGCTGACCCATTCCCGCACAAATCACCACTTCGCAGCCGTCGAGAGTGGCAAGAATTCCCGCATGGCTATGCGGCTTGCTCTCAGCGGAATGATGATCACAGGCCCCCTGAGCATGCGAATGTTCCATCCCGTTGGTCTTTAACTCCCGACTTTTGATCTGTCCATTTTCAATCTCGAAAATCAGAAAACTCGCGCTCCGGCCAAAGTGCTCAGAGATCGTAACGCCGTCGTTAGTAGGTAAGGCAATTTTCATTTTATTTGTCTCCTTATGGAATGATTACGGGTGCGGGCCCAATCCCAGTCTGTCCGCTGCCCGGACGAGCTCGTCGCCGCGGGCACGCACCGTGGCACTATCAGTCAGGTTTACCCAGCGCACTGTACCGGTGGGGTCGATCAGGAATTCGGCGGGCCGCGCAATGTTCACCCCTTTGGGGCCGCCCCGGATGTGCAGGAGATCGAAGGGGCGGATGACTTTCTGTTCGGGATCCGAAAGCAGCGGGAAGGTTAAGCCCGCTTTCTCAGCCAGCGTGCGGCTGACCTGGACGGAGTCAACGCTCACCGCCACGACGCGAATACCGCGCTTGCCGAACTCGCTCAACTGGCTTTGGAAGCTCCGCAACTCGGAGACGCAGTAGGGTCACCAGTAACCACGGTAGAAAATCAGCACCAGCCCGCCGCACTTCTTGCCTCCGGCAGCCGGCTTCAACAGATCGGCTAGAGCAACCGGCCTTCCATGCTGATCGGGCAGGGTGAAGCCGGGCACCTTCTGCCCTACGTAGGGAGCGCCGGTGGAAAGAGGCAATTGCGAATAAGATGAGTTAAGGAAAGCGAAGAATATCAAAACCACCAGTGCCAGCGTGAGCTTCTTTAACTCACGGCTGCTGATTTGCCCCTTTTCATTTGTAGGTACCGCAATCCTCATTTATCGGGCTCCTTATTTGTGCCTGCACAAAATCATCTTTCGCTCGCTTCACTCGATGGGTATGCCGGAAGCGTCCGGGCGAGCGCGCGGTGTTTCGCTTTTCGCACCGATCGTCTCATTTTGGGAGCGGGCTTCGCGTACGAATCTGGACATCGATTGGGACATGTGGGCAAGGACGTAAGCCATTCTCCCAGGTGCTCTCTCCCTCGGGGCGTCAACTCGTATAACCTTCGGGCGGGCCCCTGCCCTCCACGTCCCATTCGGAAGTTACGCAATCGTTCTGCTCGAGCTGTCGGAGCGTCCGATAAAGAGCTGACACTTCAATCTCGGCGTCCGTGAGGGCATGCTTGGGCACTTCGGTCGCCAACTCATAGCCGTGAGCCCGGCCCTTTCTCTGCAGCAGGAACAGCAACACCGGCTCCACAAAACGGTAGAGGTTCCCCATGGCGCAGGTGCAGGGATGCTGGCTTCCGTGACGCGGACAGGTGCGATAGGGCATTTCCTTTTTTCCTCTTGAACGAGGATAGCACTTATGTGATGATATATGCAAGTTACATCTATAGGGCAACTCCCACGATCCCGGAAACCATTTCTGGGAATCTGGGGAAAATCGGATCACCCCGGCATGCGGCCGACTGCCGGGGCCCTGCCAGGGAGACCGGGCCTCAAAGGGGAGTTAAAACCGAAGGCCCAAGGAGATGAAAACATGAAGACGCGCGGAGTTCTTGCCATCATCCTGATCACTTGCTGGTTCGGAATAGTTCCCGCAACCGCACACGACTGCTGTCACCACGATCAACATTATGCAGACTGCAACGATTGCAACCACGATTGCGATCATGGTGGCGCCCAAGGGAGCCGTCATTGTTGTGACTGGACGCCAACCGGTGGAGCCACGGACACGCGGACGGCAGAGGGTAAAATCACGGAGGTCGTCTACTTGCCCGGAGCGACGCCCGACGGCGGCATGGTTGAAGTTCGTTTGCAATCTGCTGGGCAGAACCAACTGATTCGCCTGGCGCCGGTGGGCTTCCTGAAACAGAGCGGTCTGCTTCTGAGAGAAGGCGACACGGTAATCGTCAAGGGATTTCCCGTTACCGGGATGGAGGGCGATCTCCTGGTTGCGACGGAGCTCCGCAAAGGCGAAAAGACGCTGTCCTTACGCGACACGCGTGGACGGCCGGCTTGGTAGCTGTGGCTCAATGGAGTTTCAGACCGATTCAACGGCACGTCCAGGTTCCCCCATTGTCATTCGGGCCCGCTGCTTCTATTTACGGCGCCGCCGCACTCGCGGGTGAGGGCAGGTTCCGAATCCCCCCAACTTATTCAGGATAAGGCGTGCCGGGGGGCGCAATGCGAATGCGGTGGTCCGTGAACAGCGTGGTGGACTCCGGTACGGACTGCTTGGGCATATGGCAGCGCGCGCAATCCTGCTGCCCGACCGGGCAGGCCTTGCCCGGCTGATCCGCATGCACGGGGGCCGCCGCACTCGCGGCGTGGCAAGCCAGGCACTTCGCGTCGTAGGCCGCGGTTCCCCGCATCAGAGGTACGTGCGGGTCGTGACAAAACGTGCAGCGGCTGCGCGGGTCGGCGGCATTCCAGCAGCGACTTCCCGCCAGGCGATAGGCCTGGGGAATCACGGTGCGGACTCCGCGAAAGACCCCCTGCTTCACCTGCTGGATGGTGTGATGGCAGTCGCCGCAGAAATCCAGTTCTTCCTCCGGACGAAGGTGGGCGGGATTAAAGATCAGGGACTCGCCGTGCTTCCCGGCCCGCATCGCCGCCACATGCTTCGCCCCCGGCCCATGACAAGCTTCACAACTATCTCCGGGAACGAAGTGTTCCAAATCAAAATGAACGCCGACCACGGTCCCGGGACTGTGGCAGCGTAAACACGCGCGCATAGCGTCCGTGGTGAGGGGCCGACCCAGAGCAGCTTCGAGGGAGGCCGGGGCAGGCCCCTTGAACTCTTCATCCAGGCTGAGCTTCCCCTGAGCGAAGGAATAGCTGACGGGCGCCCGGTAGTACTCCCCGAGGTGTTGGAAGTAATAAAGCTGGCTATTTGCTCCTATGGCGATGAAGAGGGGCTCCGCGATTTTGTCGTGCCCATCACTGACGGTGTAGATGACCTGCCCGCCCTCGCGACGGAGTACATAGGTGTAGCTGCCGCGCTCGTAGCTCATTGCCGGATGCGCGAGGATAATCCGCGATTCAGCGGGCCGCGAGCCGGTTTGAGCCATTTCCGTGGTCTTCTGCTTCTCGTAAATGGCGCGATGGCAAGCGGCACAAGCCTCCGAGCCGGCATAGTCCTCAAGCCGGAGCACGGCGCGGGTGGGGTGCCATTTGCCATCATCCTCATTACCTCTTACGTCCAGCGCCCAACAGCGCCCCACAGCCACAGCCACGAGCGCCATCATGAGCAGAACCAGGCTCCGTGCATTTCCCCGATTTATTCGCATGGAAGAGTCCCCAACAATACCAAGAATGAAATTCGCGAAAGACGGGCCGCAATTCCGCCCGGACACTATACGAAGTGCGGAGCCTGCGTCAATCCTTCCGCAGGGTAGGTGCTGTCCTATTTTGAATGTAGCGCCGCCATCTTGGCGGCTCAAATGCCGGCCGGAAGCCGGCGTTACACCAGAGCTTACTGCTCCCCGACGGTCTTATCCGAAAACTGGATGTAGGGGAAGCATTCCGGGATGTGCGTGTCGCTGACGGCATGACGGCTCCAAACCCACCCCGGATGGTCAGCCAACTCCACGCCGCCCGGCTTCAAAAGCTCGAATCGTCCAACGAAGATCCTCCATGTATCCCCACTCTTGGGAGGCAAGGAGCGCCCTGCCGCCAGCCACTTCATTCCCTTCCAGGGGAAAGCCAATTCCACGGTCCATCCTTTGTCCGGAACGGCATTGTCGTTGATTTTGCCGTCCACATGAACGGCCTTGAGAAGGCCGGGGAACTCCCAGTTCAAGAATGCCCAACGGATGCCGCGGGGGTGCGTGCCCGTCCAAAAAGTCTTAACGTCGCGGTCGTAATTGCCCCCGAAAGTGAGGGCTTTATTGTTGAAAATGTCGAACTCGGGGACGTCGAATACGCCACCCTTCTTGTAGGCGTCGCGCCAGATGAAGAAAACTTGGTAAGGCGTGCCGAGGGCGTTGATCTCAAATTCCGAATAGGCATCGCCCCCGTCGATAAACACCTCGGCGTCGTTTTCTTGAAATATCAACGACCCCTTTTGGGTCAGGTGGGCTTCCACGTAGGGTTCTTCAAGCCAAATGCCGACATAGAGGTATTGGTCATCCCACAACACCGCAGCTCGCGTGTCGTAGAAGCCGGGCTGCCCCGAAGTCATGTCGACAAAACGGGGAGACTTCTCCGCCTTCTGCCAGGAAGCCTCGTCAAGGCGCCCGTCGATCACGATTGGCCCTTCCGCCCTGCGGCTGGTGTAATGGGCAATGTCGTTGGCGGTGCAACCGTAGCTTCCTGTGCCGGCCCGCATGTAGGCTTGCCCCCCGTCAGGGGGGTCGGACTTCGACTTTCCCGTCCCGGCGATCTGGCTGTTTACCCCCATGAGCAGGATGAGTGCGACTACCAGTCTGGGCGCGTATTTCATAGAAGGTTTCCTCCATTCGGATCTGAAGAAGATTCAAATATCATGGGCGCCCCGCTTTCCCAACGGGCTCCGGCCTCTCTACTTACCGCATTCGACGATCGAGGCAGCTACCATCGCGATCAATCGATGAACTCCGTCGTCGGTGGTGATGGGTCCATCATAAAACTCGTCATGGGGCAGGGGCTTCCAGTTATCGCGGGAGCCATCATACGCATAGGTTAGCGGCAACCCCGTAACGGCCGGATTATATTGGTCGTAATTGGGCAGAGAACCCATTTTGTAAATCACCATATCCAGTGAGGGCACGATAATGAGACTGAATCCGCCCGCGCCGGATTTAAGGAATACGTCGCGTGGCGCGCCGATGATGTGGCCGTCCGCGTTGACCTCGAATTGCAGGCTGAAGGGCGCGTGCGGATCATAGGGCGAGGGCCGGCTACAAAGCTCGACGTAGTCGGCGGGAACCAGTTGCTGGGTCCCCCAGCGGCCCTTGTGCAAGAGAAGATAGCCGAAGCGGAGGGCATCCGTGGAGTGGAGAGCGATGCCGAATCCGCCCGGAGTGTGGGGGATGGGCGTGCCATCCTCCCACTGGCGCGCATAGCCCCAGCGACCCCACTGCATGGGCTTCGCCAGCCGCTCGTTGATATACTCCTGCATCTCCATTCCGGTCAAATGCCGCAAGACAATGGTGGCAATGTGCACCCCTGCGGACGAGTAGCAATACCCCTCGCCGGGCGCGCACCACATGTGGGCGTGCAGCGCGCCCAAATCCTGGTCGGGATCTCGGGGCGGAGCCGGCTCCAGTATTTGCTGGTGGCCATGAACGTAGGCAACATTTGATTCCTCGTGTATGCCCGACGCCATGGTCAGCAGTTGCCCGAGTTTGATGTCCGCCTTCCTCGGGTCGTCCAAGGGAAAGGCTTCGGGGAGGTACTTCTCCGTGAATACCTTCTGGTCGAGCCCCTCGGGAATCAAATCGTGTTTTTCCTTCAGCATGATGCCGCAGGCGATGCTGCTGAAGGCCTTGCTCACGGAGGCTATCTGGGGATTGGCTTCCCGGTTCCCCTTGCCGAAATATCTCTCGTACACTAGCCAGCCGTGCCGCACCACCAACAACCCGCCATGCTGGGTAGTCCGCTCGGTGTACTCAAATGCTTGGTCGAGCCTCCGAACATCGATCCCCGTGACCTTGCGAACCTGGGCGGGATCCTTCAAAACGCGCCAGCCCCCCGAGGTGTCAGGCGGCGGGAAGTAATCTTGGGCCTGCGCCTCGAGGTGGAGCGGCAAAACCAGAAATAACACGATGATGATGCGCTGGATGGGCAAAGGGATCATAGTTCTTATCCTCTGGCGAGTCTGTTTCACAATCATTAACATGCTTCCTGAGGACAGTGTTGATTGGAGTCTATGTACTCGCAGGACCATGTGGTATCCCCACAGGCATTGTTTGTCAAGCGGATTCTCAACTGGCGGCAATTTATGGGCTTGAGATTCAATCGCGATTATGGTACTCCTTGCCGCCGATTTGAAGGTTCATGCGCTTCGCTCGGAAGCGGGTATACCTGATGGAAGTACCTGCTAACTCGCCTCGGGGAGTTTAAAATGAAAATCGTGAGATGGATTCTTCCCTTTCTGCTCACTGGCGCCGTGTATATGGCGGTTGCCGCGGACCTCAAGGCTACGATTCGGTCCGACTCTCATAACGGGTGGATTCTGGAAACCGGCGGGGTAGAGTACCGCTTGGGCCAAGCCGATGGGAAAGTTTACTTGGCGTACTTTGGGCCGGCGGGCTTGCCGGACTGGGATGTTTCCGGCCCGACAGACGTTCCCGAGATGCAACACGGCCGGCGATATGACATGGCGGGAACGGCGGAAGGGGAGAGTCTAACTCCCGAAGACTTGCAGCTTATTTCCCATCAGGAGCTGCACCCATCAAGTGATGTGGATGGACTTCAACTGACCTACCGGCATCGACGGTTACCTCTCGAGATTGCCGTCCAGTATTTCACGTGGGGTAACACCGGTGTCTTCACTCGCCAAATAACGCTTCTGAATAAGGGCGAGAAACCCGTCGGGGTCGAATCTTTGCCCTCACTGGCATTCGAGTTGCCCGCCGGCCAGTACGATCTGAGTTACCTCTGGGGCGGCTGGGGCCACGAACGGCAATTGGCGACGGAAGAGCTTTTGGCAGGCGAAAAATCCTTCGTCTCCCCTCGGGGACGTTCAACCAACGGGTATTCACCCTGGTTTTGCTTGCACAGCAAGAATCTTGATATACGATTTTTGGCCCAACTTGCTTACTCCGGCAATTGGGAAATGAAATTCGTACGGCGACCGGATGGCCGCGCCTTGCAGGAGGAAAATCTGCAAGCATCCCTGGGAATGCGCCCTGATTTCGGCGGGCCGCTGGAATTATCTCCGGGCGAATCCTTCGCTCTTCCGACGGTGGCTTTTACGGCTACCGGCGGGAACCTCGACGACGGCGCCAACCAACTTCATCGCTACCAGCGCCGCTATGTCGTGCCCCGCACCAAGACCAATGACCCTCTGCTGGTCCAGTTCAATTCCTGGTATCCGTTCCCGGGCAAGTTGCAGGTTGACGACATGAAACGGTGTGCCGATGTGGCTGCGCGCCTGGGCGCGGAGGTGTTTGTGATGGATGCCGGTTGGTTCAGCGGCAAGAACTGGAGCCGCGAGCTGGGTGATTGGACGCCCAACCCGGATGAATTCCCCCACGGCATCGAGGAACTTTCCCAGTATGTCCGCAGCAAGGGCATGAAGTTCGGTATTTGGGTCGAAATCGAAAACCTGGGTGTCGATTCGGCGATGTTTCGAGCGCATCCCGATTGGTGCCTTACTTACAACGGCAGCCCTTTACTTGTTTACGAACGTTATCACCTTAATTTTGCGAAGCCCGCCGTCAGGCAATGGGCGCGGTCCGTCATCGACCGGTTGGTAAAGGACTACGGAATCGAGTGGTTGAAGATCGACTACAACATCGACATTGGCGAGCGCTTTGACCCGCCCCATCTCGCCGAGCGCCGGGGACACGTGCTCTACGATCACCTCACGAACTACTACGCCTGGCTGGATGATCTGCGCGCCGCCTATCCCCAGCTCGTCATCGAGAATTGTTCGAGTGGCGGGACCCGATTTGATCTGGGGATTCTGGCCCACATCCATACCACTTGGTTGTCGGATGAAGTACACCCCCTGCCCTCGGTGCAACTCGGCTACGGTTGCACGGTAGAATTCATGCCGGAAGTTTGCAATCACTGGATGGTCGGCGATCAGGACAACGGGGAGGTCGCACTCTCCCATCCTCCGGGTTGGTGGGACTTTATGTTTCGGGTCCCGATGAACGGCCAATTCGGAATATCCAGCCGGGTCTTCACCTGGAATGCCGATTTGGTTAAAAATGCCGCTGCCAACGTGGCGCTCTATAAACGCCTCCGTCAGGTGATTATGGGTGCGGATGTTTACCACTTAACCGTTCAGCCCAGCCATGATGACCCGCGAGATTGGTCTGCCCTGCAATATGTTTCGCCCGACCGTAAAAATAGCGTCCTCTTCGCGTATCGCTTGGAGAATGGCGCCGCTACGAGAGTGTTCAAGCTCCGCGGGCTTGACCCCTTGCGGACCTATCGCGTCTCGGTCGACGGAGAGACCGGACCGGAGGTGAATGGGGAGACCCTTTCCCTTGCCGGAGTGCAAGTCCATCTTGAAGATGAGTGGCGAGCCGCTATCCTGGAAATCCGCGAACGAGAATAAACGCTTAAACGCTACAAAGCGCGCTCTTCGGTGGTATGCCCGGTCGCCCGAGGTGTCTTCCAAAAGACACCACTACCCCCCCAGGAGTTCCCTTCGACCTCACTGGGGGAAGAAATCGACGCCTTCTTCCCCGAACCAAGTGAAGCTTGTGGGCTTTCCTCCTAACATCCAACGCTCGGGAGAGGTGGTTTCCATCCAATCGAGTGGCTCCGCTTCCGGCTGGACTTGCGCCGCGGCGGTGAGGGCCGTCTTGAGCAAGCTCTTCTCTTCCGGCGTGACCGCCGCGGGGTCGGCGGAAATAAAGAGGGCGGCGCCACTCCGCGCCACCACGTCGAGCCATTGACGCGACATGGCGAGCGGGACGGATTTTGACAAGGGCGCGCAATCCGGATCCACCAGGAAGAAAGTTCGGTGTTGCGGCAACCGGAATCCCAGGGTATTCACCCCCATCTTGCGTGTCCGGTTCCACTCGCGGCTGCTGGTGTCGTCACCTGTCCTCTGCAATTCAAATATGCCTGCTCCCAGGTGGCCCACGGTGTTGCATCCGATCAAAACGCCATCGCCCACCGCCTCGCGAATGGCGCGATAGAATTGCAACACAATTTCGGCCGTGGTCTTGCTGCGATCGGCAAAGTGCCAACCCTCGGAGGTCAACTCCTCTCCCATTTGCATGCCCCAGCGGCCCAGGATGTCAAAAGTGGAAAAGTCGTGCTTCACCAACTCGTATCCCCACCCCCGCACTCTTCGTAGCCCCTCCTGGATATAAGCCAGCGCCTCGGGCAGGCTGGGATCAATGACAAAGGGGGAATCCGGGGGTTGCGGTTTTTGGCCTGCGACAAGCATCCATCCCTTCGCGCGTGGGTCAACGGTGAGAAGCGGCGCGCACCCAAATTCCCGGCCGCACGCCCCGCTTTTTCATTTGCGCTGGCAAGCTGGGCACTTCCGGAAAACGGAGATTGTCTTCCGTCCAAGGGCCCGCCCCATCCGTCGCCTTCCCCCATCCCATATCGACAACCATGTACGGCGGATTGACGGCGAGCGGTGACAACTCGGCCAACTGCTCGACATCCCGCAGGACGTTTTCCGCCGACATGTTTTCACCATAAAGGTAATACCAATTGTTGGAACCATAAACCGGCTTTGCCGGCAAACGCGGCTGCCGGGCGAGAGCGCGGCACAAGGCGCAGGCGGCCCGGTAGGGGGAAACGTCCGGATGCCCCCGCAGGGCCACCACCTCCGCCGCCGCCAGGCGCCGTTCGCCCAACTGCACGCCGCTGCCACCGTTGCGAACATCGAGCCACAAGGAAATCCCTTCCGCATCCGCCTGCCAAAAGCAAAAAGCGCTCGCCCAAGTCTTCACCCCGTAGCCGTGGGTTCCTCGCCCGGTCGCCGCCAGGAAATACCACGGCATGACACGGTCAGCGTCAAAACCGCGCCATTCCAAGTCACCGTAGGAACGCTCCCAATGATCGCCGAGAAATCGCGAGCCCTCCGGCAGGCGGCCCAACCAGCGCAGGTGCAAGCGCTCAAGCGGGCGGCGCGGCGATGCCACCGAAAGCGCCAGGGCTTTTCCCGCGCCATACGGCTTCGCTTCGGTCGAGACTTCCACATCCTCGGCTTGCCAGCGGCCAGCGGCTTTCGACAACGTGATACGGCCGGACCTCTCCACGTATGCCGCTACAAAATCGGGCGGCCGGATGATATCCACGAAGCTCTCTTCGGTCTCGGCCGCGGCGCCCCTTGGCGCGTGGGCCGCCGCCACTGCCACCATGCCGGTTCCCAGAAACGCCCTGCGAGATTTGTTCATGGTGCTGTCTCCCTCCGTTCTAAGTTTGGACGGTGTATCACGGCAAGCGCCCTGCCGTCAAATCGGAACACTCAGGGACGTCTCCGCCCGTCTCCACCTGTAGCTCACAGGCTCGTTTTGAGCTTGGCTGGCTGGACTTCGCGGTAAAGGCCGAGATTAGATTGCAGGACAATCCCGGGGCTCAGGTAAAGGAAGGGAGGGAACTCCTTCCGGTATATGATGTGATCAACCACCAGCCGGATAGCGGTCTGGCCCTGGACAAAGGGGCGTTGGTGAATCGAGGCGGTGATGGTCCCATTCTCGATATAGGGAACCATGCGGGGAAATAGATCGGTCGTGATCAGGCGAACTCGGCCCGCGAGTCCGGCGGTTTCTAGGGCGGCGCAGACCGGCAGGCAATTGGCGGTACTCACATACAGCCCGCCCAAGTCCTTCGTACCCCGCAAAAGCGCCAAGCACTTCTGGAAAGCTTCCTTTTCGTCTTCGTGGTTCTCAACGACGTCAACAACCTCACCCCCGGTGCAGAAGTGGGGAAAAGCTTCCGCAAAGCCCTTCGTCTTCCTCCGGTGGTCTTCGGTCTGAAGCATCCCCGTCACCACCACGGCGCTTGAACCTTTGGGCAGGAACTTTGCCAGCAGCTCCGCCGCGCACCGACCGTTCAGTTCCGGGTCCACACAGACCACCGTCGATCTTCCACTGGTGGGGGCATCGGAGGCGACGCACACGACCCGGATATCCCGCTTCTCCGCCTCGTCGATCAACGATGCCAGAGACCTGGGATCGCCGGGCGAAACGATCAGGGCGCGAATGTCACTCTCGAGCATGTGCCGCACCCGCTCGAATTCGCCTGCCCCGAGCCGAGGGACGGGGTCGTAATCAACACTCACGCCCAGAGACTCGAAGCGGTGAGCCTCCGCCAGGATGCCGTCGCGCACCTGGTCGTAGAAATAATGAATCTCGCGCGGGATGCACACCCCGATGCGCAAGGGGGCGCGGCCCACCGCCAACATGCGCGCGGCGGGGTTAGGCCGGTAACTCACCTGCCGGGCAACTTGCAGGACGCGCTTGCGCGTTTCCTTGCTGATACCCTCACGTCCGTGCAGGGCGCGATCCACCGTGCCAATGGATACCTTCGCGAGCCGGGCTATATCGTGGACTCCAACTCTCTTCATAGGGCGGGACCAGTCGATTGAGTATAAGCCACGCGGCGGTCGCCGTCAAAGGAGGTAGTGTCCCCCCAATCCGCCGATAACGACGCGGTATGTACGGGGACGGCTTGCCGTCCCCTTTTTCGGCGGGCCAGTGGCCCGCAGGGGTAGGGCAAGCCCTACCCCTACGTCGTAACGAGCGCACCTGAAAGGTGCAGTGCCGCACGGCGCCAATGTGCTTTGTCATTTGCCCCGCAAACTTAACGAGCCGTTATCAGCGGATTGAGGTGTCCCCCCAATCCGCCGATAAGAGGCGGCTTGTCTAAGCTGACCGGTGGTGCGGCGTGATCGCGGGCCGCAAACATGGGCGGCGGGAGCTGGGGGGAAGTGCCGGGATGTTCTCAGATTCTTCACCCGGCGGGTGTGAGAATTGCGGGGTTCATTCCCCTATGCGCAAAATCCCCAAGCCTTCGCCCACCGCGTCGCCCTTGCTGTTCGAGCTTGATCCCGAGCCTCTGCAAGAAACCCTGACCGCGCTGGGAGGAATCCCGCTGGGGGGGCAGGCCTTCCGCTCGCTCGGCCTGCCCCAGAGTATCCAAGAACACGTGCGCGTGAAAGAGCGGCCACGCGGTTACGACGAGGCGACGTTCGTGGAGAGCTTCGTGATTCTCCACGCGGCGGGGGGCGAGGATGTGGAGGATTTTGAGCATCTGCGGCAAGACTCCGGGCTAGCCGAAATGATCGGGCACGAGTTGCCTTCGGGGCGCGCGGCGCTGGAGTTTTTGTACGCGTTTCATGAGGAGGAGAAGATCGCGCAAGCCCCGCAACGACGCTTACCGGGGCAGATCGCCTATATCCCGGAAGAGACCGCCGCGCTGGAGGGGCTGGGAAGGGTGAACGGCGATCTGGTACAGCGCTGCGGAGAGCGCTCGCCCGACCAGCGCATCGCCACGGTGGATCAGGATGCCACGATCATCGAGAGCCATAAGCAGCAGGCCTTACCTACCGATGAGGGCGTAGGCGGCTATCAGCCCATGCTGGCCGTAGGGGCGGAGACCGGGCGGGTGCTGGGCGATCAATTTCGGGATGGCAACGTGCCCGCGCAAATGGAGCCGCTGGAAGTGGCGCGGCGCGCCTTTGCCGCCCTGCCGAGCACGGTGGGGGAGTATTCCTATCGCGGCGATGCGGCGTGTCACGAAAGCAGCCTAGGGAATTGGTTGCGCGATGGGCAGCGGGCTGGCGGACCGCACGGGCGCCTTGGCTTCGCCATCAGTGCGCGCAGGAGCGAGCCCTTGCACGCGGCCCTTCAGGCGCTTCCCGAATCGGCCTGGGAACCCTACGGTGATCCGCATCCGGCCGAAATCCGCGAGTGCGCCGACGTCCCGTTTGTGCCGGGCGAGAAAACGGAGAAGAAGGATTTGCAACCGCTGCGCTAGGTGGCCATCCGCATCCGCAAGAAGCAAGGGGAACGCTTCGAGGATGGGAGCGCGCTGCGCCATTTCGCGGTGTTGTCGAATCGGTGGGAGTTGAAAGCGGCGCGCTTGATCGAATGGCATCGCGAAAAGGCCGGCACCCTTGAGTTCGTGCATGACGTGATCAAAAACGACTTGGGGGGCGGCGTGCTGCCCTCGAAATATTTCGGAGCCAACGCCGCGTGGCTGCGCTTGGCGGTGATCGCGCACAACGTCCTCCAGGCGCTGAAGCGGCTGGCCTTGCCCGCGGAACTGCTGACGGCGCGTCCCAAGCGCTTGCGCTTCCTGCTCTTCAACATGCCGGGGCGACGGGTTCACCATGCCCGTAGACTGATCCTGCGCGTGGCCGCCGTGAGCAAGTGGGCGGCAGCCTATGGGCAGGGCCTGCGGTTGTTGCCCGTGAGCCCGTGAGCTCACCTGCCCAAAATGTCATCGTTATCAGCGGATTTTCCAACCCCCTTTTCGAAAATCGGCCCGGAGTATCCTCATCCTTCGCACCGCATAACCGCAGGTGGCCTCCTGACGATTACTCCAACCGTGATGGCACGCGCATTCCCTCCTACGGAGTCTCCTCAGTATCGATTCCCTGGTGACTCATCCAGATTTCCCAAAACTCCTCCGCTATCGGCGGATTGGGGACGCTGTCCCTTGGCCTTTGCTTCGTATCTCATGTTGTATATACTTCCCCCATGACCATCACCCATGTCTTTCGCCGCGGAAACAGCCAGGCGGTTCGGATTGCCAAACAGTTTCGGTTCCGCTCGCGGCAAGTGGAGATTACCCAGGGAGAACCTGATACCGGCGCCAAGGGAACGATCAGGAAGGCCGTCGGCCGGGTTCGTATTTTGACCTTGCTTGCGTCGATACTCGGCGCCCTTATGTTCGTGGAACTCGCGGCCGCCCAGACCGCCACGCCCGAGCCCAAGTACCCCGAATTTCCGAGCGAAACCCCCGCCAAGTTCGAGCCGGTTACGACCAGCTTCGATTACACCAAGCGCGAGGTGATGATCCCCATGCGTGACGGCGTGAAGCTGCACACCGTCATCCTTATCCCCAAGAGCGCCAAGCGCGCGCCGATCCTCCTGACGCGCACGCCCTACAACGCGACGAGCATGGCGAGCCACGCGGAAAGCCCCCACCTCGGACCCATCCTGGAGGGCTACGACAACCTCACCGATGTCATCGTGGCAGGCGGCTACATCCGCGCCATCCAGGACGTACGCGGCAAGTACGGCTCCGAGGGCGATTACGTGATGAACCGCCCCCTGCACGGGCCGCAGAACCCCACCCCCGTCGATCACGCCACCGACACGTACGACACTATCGACTGGCTGGTGAAGAACGTTCCGGAATCGAACGGCAAGGTCGGCATCATCGGCATTTCCTACGACGGGTTTCTGCCCTTGATGGCGCTCGTTAACCCTCACCCGGCGCTCAAGGTGTCGGTGCCCATGAACCCCATGGTCGACGGTTGGATGGGCGACGACTGGTTTCATTATGGCGCCTTCCGCCAGCAGAATATGGTGTACATCCACGACCAGGAGGCGACGCGCTCCTCGGAGACGAAGTGGTGGACGAGTACACTTCGATGACTATGACTTGTACATGCAGGCCGGATCGGCGGGCGAGCTCGGACGGCGACACGGGCTGGAACAGGTCGGCTTCTGGCGCAAGATTCTGGCGCATCCGAGCTATGACTCCTTCTGGCGCGATCAGGCCGTGGACCGGGTGCTGGCAGCCCAACCACTGAAAGTGCCGGTGATGCTGGTGGCCAGTCTCTGGGACCAGGAGGATATTTACGGCGCCATGGCTGTTTACAAAGCGATTAAGCCGAAGGACACGCACAACGACTGGGTTTTCCTGGTGATGGGCCCCTGGAATCACGGCGGGGAGGTCGGATGACGGCAGTACGCTCGGCCCCTTGCGTTTCGGGAGCGATACCGGGCTCTACTTCCGCCGCGAGATCCTGCGGCCGTTCCTTGACCACTACCTCAAGGATGGCGCGCCCAAGGCCGACGTCCCGCCCGTCGTTATCTTTGAAACCGGAACGAATACTTGGCGGCGCCTGCCCGGCTGGCCGGCGGGCTGCGCGAGCGGCTGCACCATCCGCCCGACGCCACTCTATCTCCATGCCGGTCTGAAGCTGAGGTTTGCACCGCCCGATCCAGGCGAGGCGGCGTTCGACGAATATGTCTCTGACCCCGCCAAACCCGTGCCCTACCTCCCGCGGCCCATTCGGCCGATGGGCTACGACGAGGATCACCCATGGCCCCATTGGCTGGTGGAAGACCAACGGGAAGCCTCCGGCCGGCCCGATGTCGTGGCGTTCGTTTCTGACGTTATCACCGTGCCGATGAAGATCAGCGGGCAGCCGGTGGCCAATTTGATCGCCTCGACCAGCGGCACGGACTCCGATTGGGTGGTCAAGTTGATCGATGTTTATCCTGACGAGGTGTCGGACGAGCCGAAGCTGGGCGGCTATCAACTGATGGTCTCGGCGGATATCTTCCGCGGCCGCTTTCGCGAAAGCCTGGAAACACCCCAACCCCTTGCTGCCGGCCAACCCCTGCTTTACCGCTTTGCCCTTCCCACGGCCAACCACGTCTTCCTGCCGGGCCACCGGATCATGGTGCAGATCCAGTCGAGTTGGTTTCCCCTCTACGACCGTAATCCCCAGACATTCGTCCCCAATATCTTCTGGGCCAAGCCGGGCGATTATCGCAAGGCCACGCAGCAGATCTACCACGCGCCTGACCACGCGAGTTTCGTTGAACTGCCTCTTGTCACCACACCCTGAGGCGGGGAGACACGTGAGAAGCGCTGCCGCCGGCTCTGGGGCCGAAAGCAGGTGCCGTCAGTCGCCGGTGTATAGCATCTCCTCGCGCGGATTCAGTATCATTTTTCCGACGGAGGTAGAAGCACCGATACCGATGGTGAAGCCGGTCGCCAGCGGCAACACGGCGGGAAGTGTGCTGACGCCTTCGGGAAGTCCCATCATGTTGAGGTGGTTGGATGTCCAGGGACCGACACCCGCAGTGGTGAAGCGCGCTGCCCCTGCAAACTGCGAGACCCGAATCGCCGAATTCGTTTTGAAGTCATTCCACGGCCCCTTCATTGTCGCGGACAGGTTCAGGCCTTTGATGAGACCCTTGCCGACGCCTTCGGCAGAGTAGACGTAGAAAGAAGTGAGATTGTTTTTCTTGTCGACGATCTGGAAAAAACAATTCTCCACCTGGAATGGCCCGGCGCTGCCGGTGAGACCCCCGAGCAGGCGGATCTTGAAATCGCTGCTGATCCGCGGTGGCGGTGGAATTTTCCTGGGCGGCGGGGGGCTTTCCTTGGCAACCGGAATCACGATGAGAGCCACGGCACGATCAGTTTCGTCCTCTATTGGATGCGCTTGCGCTTGCTCCTCACCGATTGCCTCAAGCTGCATTTGCCGATCTAAGATGCCTTCCGAACGCACAATCATTGCCACATTCTTGACTCGCCGCCGGGATAATTCCATATTGTAGGCGTTGGCGCCGCTTCGGCTAGCCGAACCTTGCAGCCAGATGTGTCCATGGTCGTTCTGGAGCAACGGAGCAGCCCGGTCCCGGAGGAAGGTCTGGTGTTCAGGTTTGACGGAGTCCCCATCAACGTCGAAATTGTAAAGCAGGGCCTTGAGCATGCCCGGACCCGAATACTTCGCATCGATGTCAATCTTGCCCGGTCCCGTACGGTGTAACATGTTAGTGTTCCTCCAGAGGGCTTCGCTCTAACCGGAATTTCCTTTGGTCAACCGGATATACCTTTTTCACCGCAAAAAAACCGCGTAGAGTATGCTGGGATTTTCGTTTTGGCCCCGAGACGACGAATAGTATAACACTGTCGCCTCGATTACGATCAAGTATTTGGCGGTCTTCCGCCATCGCGCAGCTTTGCGGTCCACCGCGCAAAGATGGCCTATTCGCCACTGTTCTTCCGGCGGGCAACCCCTCCTTTGTAACCTCTGTGTAATACAAACGTGTGAGACTTCAGAAATGCCGGTTGCCACGGTCTTGTTGCCCCTCCGCCAACTGCGCACAAGATTGTTCATGTTGGCAATCCGTGAGACAGAATTTTGATGGGCAAGTGAATGCTGACCGCGCGACTTATCCCCAGATAATTAAAGGGAAACAAAAACATTCTGACTTCGATGATCTGCGGCAGGCTGGGTATAGTTCTCGTCCATCTTAGCCATCCAACAACGCACTTTTCAGACACAGCAGGCTTGGGCAACAAGACTTTTGCGGAATCCTTGGCGGAGTTGGTACAAAACGTCGGGTGGATACGGACCGCCGGGTCGAAAAGGTGCGGGGTGGCCGTAATTCACCAGCCTGGTGGTAATTGGCCAGAGGGGAGGGCATGGGGCAGAGGCGCAGATCATTAAAAGTCTCTTATTTTCAGAAGGTTACGCGCATGTGTGGGTTTGGCAAAACATTTGCCTCTATTCTGGGTGGTAATCGGGAGGTAGCAGATATGTTGACCAAATCAATTAAGTCGTTTCAGAGAGTGATGATCTACAGTGCGATGAGTTTATTCGCCGTGTCGATGGTGGCGTTGGCGCAGGATCCGGCTCAGGACCCGGCGCAGAGCCCGCCGCCCACGACGCCGGGATGGCATCGATTCTCTACTCCAAC
Organism: uncultured Acidobacteriota bacterium; assembly: GCA_963810005.1. GTDB lineage: Bacteria > Acidobacteriota > Terriglobia > UBA7540 > UBA7540 > Bog-366. The sequence continues at coordinate 14,875 of CAWELY010000044.1, read as the reverse complement.
CCCGCAGGCAGCGCCTACTGAGGCGCCGGCGCCGCAAGCTGATCCAGCGCCTGCCCCCGTGCCGGAGCGGATCACAATTCCCGCGGGCGCGTTCGTGACCGTGCGGGTTGACCAGTTCCTATCTTCCGACAAGAACAAGGCTGGCGACGGTTTTTCGGCAACCCTTTCGCGACCCTTGGTGGCAGACGGACTGGTGGTTTCCCGACGGGGGGAAACCCTGGGCGGACGCGTGGTTGAAGCCAAAAAGGCGGGACGCGTAAAGGGTGTTTCCCAGTTGCAGATTACGCTGAACTCGCTGGCGCTGGCGGATGGCCAACAGATTCCGATCCAGACGGAGTTGACGAGTATCACCGGCCCCACCTCCAAGGCGCGCGATGCGGGTGGAATCATGGCGACCACCGTCACCGGCGCGGCGATTGGCGCAGCGGCAGCTTGGGGGCCGGGCGCGGCCATCGGCGGCGGTGCGGGTTTGATTGCGGGGACTGTGGGTGTGCTGGTAACACGCGGGCATCCGACGATCATCTATCCGGAGTCGCAGTTGACCTTCCGGCTCGCCCAGCCCGTGACTTTCTCGACCGAGCGGGCGCCCCAGGCCTTTGTTGATGCCACTACCGCCAATTCTCAGCGCGCCGCGATGCAGGGTTCCCCCCAGGGCCCCCCGTCCGGTTACCAGGGCTGTGCCGGGCCAGGATGCGCTCCTTATCCGCCGCCATATTACTACGGTCCCTATTACCCCTATTATTGGGGACCGAGCTTCGGGTTCTCCTTCGGCCCTGGATTCTATGGCCGGGGGTTTTATGGCGGAGGCTTCGGATTCCGCCGCTAAAATGTGTCCCTTGCTGACTTGTCAGCGTTTAATCCTCCGCAGAACCGCCGGCCCTCCCGCAAGGGATTAGGCCGGCGGATTTTTTTATGGCTGTACGTTCGTGACCCCTTCGGCGCCAGGCCGCGGGAAGTGTTTCTCATACCATGCAATGCAGCGGTCGGTGGAATCCACCTGGTGTTGGGTTTCCGCCAAGCCATGCCCCTCGCGCGGGTAGCGAACCAAGACGGTCTCGACGCCCACATCCTTGAGGGCAATGAAATACTGTTCCGCCTCAGCAATGGGCACGTCGGGGTCATTTTCCCCGTGCATGAGCAGGGTGGGGGTGTGAACGTTGGCCACGTACCTGAGGGCGGAGCGCTGCCAGGCGAAATCCATCCAGTTCCCCTGGTGCAGGAACTGCCCGAATTCCATCTCTTCATACTGATTGTAATACGTCATGTAGTTATAACTAACCAGGTTAGAAATGCCGGCGATGGGGATGGCCGCTTTGAACTCATTGGTCTGGGTAATAAGCCAGTCGGAAAGCTGCCCGCCGTAGCTCACTCCCTCCACCCCCATCCGCTCGCGGTCGAGCCAGAGGTAGCGGCGCACCGCGGCGCTGACCGCATACAGAACGTCCTGGGCTTCGTTGCCGTTCTGGTCCCCGAAAACCGCGTCGGCAAACTTTTGCCCGTAGCCGGTGGACCCGCGATAATTCACCTGGAGCGTCGCCCAGCCATGGGAGGCGTAGACCTGGTTCTTGAAGGCAAACGCCGGGCCATTCTGGCCGTGCGGCCCCCCGTGCAGGTTCACGATCAGCGGGTGCTTGGGCGCTGCCGCCATGTCGGGTAATGCCTCCGTGAGCCCCGCCGGCTTGGTCAAGAAGGCCTCCACTTCATACTTGTTATCGTTGCTGGTGAAGGTGAAGGACTCCACAGTCCCGATCGGCTTGCCCTCGAGGACCTCTTCATTCAAGTTAGTCAAACGATGCGGCGCGCCGGTTCTCGTCTTGAGATAGAGTTCCGCCATGTCCTGCGGGGTGGCGAGGGCATAAGCCACAAGACCGTCCCGGCCGATGGAGAAACTCGCGACCGCGCCCGGCTCATCCACCACCTTTCCCGGCTGACCTCCTGAACCGGAAGCGGAGATGGGCAGTTGCACCAGGTGGACACTGCCACGCTCTTGCACGGTGAAGTTGACAGCCTTCCCGTCCGGCGTCCAGCGGGGGAAGCCTTGGCGGTTGTCGATCACCCCGCTCACTTCGTGCGAGTGCGATCCATCGGCGTCCATCAACCACGCGTGCGAGTCTTCCATGTTGGTTTCGCGATCGGTCAGGCCGCGCCGGTTGGCCGAGTAGATAATGCGCTTTCCATCGGGTGACCAGCGGGGAGCAGATTCCAAGCTTTCCGTCGCCGTCAAGCGGCGCACGCTGCCGTCTGCCACCTTCAACGCAAAGATGTCGTAGTTAAAAAACTCATCGGTGTTGGGCTCGTGATTCGAGGCGAAGAGGATTTCCTTGCCGTCGGGGGACCAGTCAATGGAATGCTCGTCGTTCGCGCCCTCTGTAAGCTGACGCACCTGGTGAGTCGCAACCTCAACCGCGAAGATGTGAAGGCGGCGATTGTCATTGAAGTGCGAGAGCCCTTCACCCGCCGTGGGTTTATAGAGGTAGCGCGTGATCACCATCGGATCACCGCTCGCCTCGGCCGTTTCCGGCCCCGGGGTCGATGAAACGAAGGCAATCTGCTGGCTGTCCGGCGACCACGAAACGCTTTCACCCTGGCTGGGCAAAGGCGAGTTGGTGCCGCTGGTCGGCGCCAGGAACGTCGCGCCGGAGCCATCGGCATGGGCCACCCACAGCCCGGATTGGTCACCCTCGCCGCCCGAGTAGCTCAACCACTTGCCGTCCGGCGACCACAGAGGGTTCGAGCTGGCTTCTTTTTCGCCGCCCAGCCGGCCGGACGTCGCAGTGGAGAGGTCCATGATCCAAGTCTGGGAATAAGGTCGCCCCGGCCGATCAAACATGGTCACGGTGTAGGCGACCCGATGGTTGTCCGGCGAAAGCGCCACTTGCCCCACGGAGCGGAAGCGGTAAAGATCACTACTCACCAGACCCTGTGCCTGGCCCCTCGGCGCCGAGAGCAGCAGGCCTGCCAGCACCACTCCGTAGATTAGTAGTCTCGCCATGACAGCCGGGAAATATCGCACCCTAACGCGCATGTCTCTCTCCTCTGCAATTCTGCTTATGGGGTTTGGGGGATCATCTGCCCACCGTGGGGTAATGTACAACTGAGAGCCCTGCCACGCAATGCTCCTTTCAAACGCCTTTCAAACGCCTGTGCAGCGTGCCCGACCTGCGTGGGCATTTACGGTGCTCGCAGGGCGCTGGCGAGGTAGGTCAAGGAGCCGGGGGTAATAAGTCGATAGGGAACGACACTGCGATGTTTGACCTCGCGCACGGCGATGGAATCGGCAAAGACCACATCGGCGGCGGCCAGCGCTTTGGGGTCGGGGAGGGGAAGCAGGAATTCTTGCAACACGTGGCGGCGTCCGGCGGCAGTCGCCAGCACGCTGCGCGCGGTTTGCAGGAATCCCTCGCTGACGGATACCACCGCCACCACGGAGGGCTCGCGCCGCTGGCGGATCATTTCCACTTGCTCGTCCGCCGCGCCGAACTCCAGAGGAATGGCGGGACGGTCCTTGGGCAGCAGGGCATTGACGTCGCGAATCGCGTAATGTGCGGCCACCGCCAGCGCGCCGATGCCCAGGCCGGGGTTCGCCGCCAATTCCAGCTCGCGAGCAGACCTCCACCGGACAGTTGATCGCCGCGCGGATTTCCTCCCGCAGCAGGCGGCGCAGGCCCGCATCGGCTTCGACCACCAAAATGTGATCGGGGGGCTGACCCAGCAAGCGCGTCGCGCACTCGTTCGCGCAATGACTGGAGCGAATAGCCCTGCTCGCGCGCCACACCGAATCAGCGTGTTGATGAGGTCGTCGAGGCCGCTCGCCCCGCGGGCGTGAACCCCTTCCTCCAAGGCTCGAACCGTGACGCGGCTGCCCCGTCGCCCCACCAGCCACATGCGCCGGATCAAATCCTGGTAAGCCTCACTCACCGTGTTGTGATGAATCTTCAGCCGGCGCGCCAGCTCGCGCACGCTGGGCAGCGCCTGCCCGGGCTGGAGCTTGCCCGTGGCGATGTGAAAGACGATCTGCTCCGCCAACTGCTGCCGGAGGGGAACTTCGCTCTCTTTGCTGATGCGAATGTCCATTTAGCCCGAAAAAGCTGCGGTTTTCTGCAAAATCCGCGTCACTTCGACGTAAATGTCCGAAAGTTAGCCGCAAATGTCCGATTTTTCTTCGGACATTGTGTCGTAATTTTATTTGTTTTCATACACATTCCGGCTTCGCACGTCAAAAATTAACATCTTTTTTTGTGTACCAGTGGCCGGTGGCCAGCGCAACTTTTTGTTTTTGGGGGGGTTAGCCGCCACGGCGGGCGGAGATCGGATTCTTCCCAGCTCGGCATGCGCAGAGCCCTTTCGTCCGAAAGCACGACCTTCCCGCCGCAGTATACCTACTGGTGTAGGCTTTGTCAAGATAAAAGTGAGGCTAGGTGAAAACGGCGTCCTCGATTTTTACTGCTTCGAGCATCGGCTCGCCCTTGAACTCGATGGCGGCGTCCACGCCCAGATCGACCAGATGCGCAAAGATGCCGCCAAAGAAGATTATTTGCGCACCCTCGGCATTCGCTTGTTGCGCATTCCGAATGCGATGGTGCTGGAACACCCCGACGAGTTCGTGCGGACGGTTGTGGGCGCGATGGGGGCGGTGGCGGAAAAGGCGAGGAAGTGACCCCTCACCCGGCCCGCGCCCGCTGGTGAAAGCGCGCGGCGCGGTCCACCCTCTCCCCGGGGAGAGGGAAAACCAATTTTCAGCGCGCCGGTGCGTGCGCTGATTTTTCCCCCTCCCGCGGGGAGAGGGAAAACCAATTTTCAGCGCGCCGGTGCGTGCGCTGATTTTTCCCCTCCCGCGGGGAGAGGGATGTTGTTCTAGGCGTGCGCGTTCGCGCCCCGCGATGATTACTACCTTCTCCGAGGGGAGAAGGTGGACCGCGACAGGCGTTCTCACCAGCCGTCGCGGGCCGGATGAGGGGTCACTTCCGCCGCCTCGACCACCGGTTGCCGCCACGCACAACCGCGGGACGGCCGTTACAGGGCCAGTTGGATGTGCGGAACGGTTCTTCGGTGGGGGTTGAATCCCGTACCTCCGAGAACGCCCATCCGAACGCCCATCCAACTGCACCCATTCCCTTCGTTTGTGGTAGAATCTGCCTCATAAGTTTTTCTCAGTCCTCGACAGCCGCGCGAGGTCGCACTGAGATTCCGCAAAACGCTGACTTTCTTCTTGCTGGTGATGGGGTTGATCTTTGCCCTGTCTGCCTGGGCGCAACAGAAGGGCGAACAAGTCGCGCAGCCTCTCACCAATGATTCCATCGTGAAACTCGTCAAGGCAGGACTGGGCGAGGGAACTATCATCAGCATCGTGAACACTCAGCCCGGCAAGTATTCGCTGGGAGCCGACGACACCATTGCTCTCAAAAAGGCAGGGGTGTCACAGAAGGTCATTGCTGCGATGCTGAACAAATCGGGAAACGGTCAGGTCCCACCTACCTCAAGCTTGCGTATCGCTGGCCCGCTGGCGGGAGAATCCGGTCCCCCCAAGCCATCACCTACGCCCGAAGTCCCGGGCCTGATACCTCCATGGGTCGATGCCCCCTCCGTGGCGGTCCCGCACCCACCCCCGCGCTCAGCAATCCCTGCACATCAGGTAGCCCAGACCTTGGTGTTCGATGACGGCGCTTACCACGATTGTTCTGCCCGCAAGGACCTAATTAAAGATATGACACAAGAACAGAAAGCAGCGTTCAAAGATGAGGAGCCTTGTCCGTTCTCCGAAGAGATTGACCGCGCCTACCACGCCTGCCTGGAAGAATACAACCGATACCACGTAGACGTTTCACTGGAGGACCTTGACGATTACACCCGCCGCGAGGACACCGATAAGAGCATCTGCGCCAAAAACGTCAGTGACCCGAATTATGTTCGCAGCCACCCGGCGACGATAGCGATTGGGAAGGTACGCAAGGTCTACGTCGATAAGTTTCTCGGGGCGGGCCGGATCAAGAAAATGATCCGCGATGGCACGTGCCTTGAAGTCGTCGATTCGCCTGACGAGGCCGACGCGCTCCTCCGAGTGAATTATGAGCGCCAGGAATACGATGGCACAGAGAGTGGGGATATAGATTGCAGTCGGTTTCGGTGTACGGATGGGGTAACGATTGCCGATGAGTCCGGGGTGCACCACATTATCCGCGAAAAGTTTATTCTTGTAGACCCCCATTCGGGCAAAAAGATAGAAGGATGGTCACAGTACAAGTCCGGTGTCCGTCAAGCTGACTTTGCGGTTCTGAACATAGAGGTCGGCTGTGGGCATGGAAACTAGAAACCCAACGCCGTCAGAGTTCCTGTAAGTAGCAAACTGCGATTTCCGATCATCAAGAAGGATAATGAGCTGGTAGCGCATCAGAGTTGTCCGGCCCCGAGCGGGATTACTCGGCGGGTCTTCGCTGGGCAGATCGGCGTGGGCTGGCCGCCCCTCCACGCGACGGAGTTGTCAGGCGGCGGGTGGTCGCGGATATTCGCAGCAGGGACCGGAGGGCCTGACTCACCGCGGCTGAACTGCGGAATACTTTGGCCACGTCCGGCTCCAAGTAAATGGGGATGCTGAGTTCAGCGTCGGGACGGTAAAACTTTCCGCGCTCGCCCTTGGAAAAATCATACTCTTTCTTCATGGCCGGGTTTCCTCATACTGCCGGATTTCTCGCTTGTTCGCTTTCCGCGCCGAGATGATGCGTATTCGACACTCTTCCGGCGAGACCTCCAAGAACGTGTGGATCAGAATCAGGACGCTGCCTCGTCGATCCTTCCCAATGGTCGCCCACCGTTGCTCCTGTTCGCTATGCTCCTCGTCAATGATGGAGACAGCCAGCGGGTCCAGAATGACCTCCGCGGCGCGATCAAAGCTAATTCTGTGCTTTCTCAGGTTCTCTTTCGCTTTGATCGGATCCCACTCACAAGTGTAGCGCAATATTCACCCGCGGATTCCAACAAACCATGCCCACTTGGCAGAATTTCGTGGCACCCAACCAATATCCTCGCAAAAGCGCCGATTTTCAAGTCGGCCGACGGTAAGCGCGCGAAGAGCCCAATTGTCCTAACACCTGACACCTGACACCTATCCTGCCTGTGACACTTCACAAACTGTAACCCACATAGTAGCGGCAGTCCCCGGTTCCCGCGTAATCTCCAGCGCGAGGGTGAAAAACATGAGGAACCGAAATCATTCTGGGGATCGTGATCGTATGCCCTTTGGTATTCAGCGCTGTGGTTTTTCGCTGGGCTTCGGAAGAATGGCTGTACGCCTTTGTGGTGTTGGCGCGGTCCCTGGGGAGGCCGATGTGAACCGGGCAGAGAAACGAGCTTTTGTCTCCTCCCCAATTGCACTAGAATGGGCGCGGGCGAATGCTCATACCTCTTGGCCTTCCCGAGTTTTTCGTACTTGGCGTGACCCGAAGCTCCTAGCCAGAGCGTCGGGCGTAAGCCGGCATGAAAGCAGGCAGGAGGAGAAAAATATGGCAACTTCGCGCGGATACTCGGAGGTTCTGAAAGAGCGGGGATTTGTGTTCCTGCTGGCGGCGCAGGCGCTGGCGGTGTTTGATGACAACACCTTCAAACAACTCCTGATGCTCTTCGTCACCGCGAGTGTTGCTTCCCTGGCCACTCGCAACCTTTACATTTCCCTCGGCACCGCGCTCTACGTGCTGCCCTACATCGTGTTCTCCTCCTATGCGGGCCAGGTGGCCGACCACTTTTCCAAGCGCCGCGTGATCATTTTCATGAAGATGGTTGAGGCCACGCTTCTCGTCCTCGCCACCTTTGCCATGTTCGCCGGGCATGTGATTGCCATGCTGGCGGTGCTCTTCCTGCTGGGGATTCACGCCTGCTTCCTCGATCCCGCCAAAGAAGGAATCCTGCCGCAGATCTTTCCCGACGAGGCCCTCTCGCGGGCCAACGGGCTGATGCAGCTTACCGTTTACACCATGATTGTGTCGGGACCGGTGGCCGCCGGGCTGCTGCTCGACGCTTTTCTTTCCAAACCCTACATTCCCGTGGCCATGCTGGTGGGCACGGCTTTGCTGGGACTGGTCAGTGGCCACCGGCATCAGCCGCGTCCCCGCCATCGCCGCGGGAGAAAAATTCCGCTGGAACGCCTTCCGGGAGTTCCGGCATGACTTCGCGGAAATTCGCAGCTCGCGCGCCGCTTTATCCGAACGGTTCTGGCCATCGCCTATTTCTGGTTTCTGGGCGCGGTCTATTTGCAAAACGTCATCGGTTATGGCCGCGATCTTTTGCACTTGAGCAATACCGGAATCAGTTACCTCACCGCTTCGGTATCGATCGGCATAGGGCTGGGCGCGTTTGTAGCGGGCAAACTTTCCGCCGACCGGGTGGAACTGGGCCTGGTGCCCATCGGTTCGGTGGGCCTGGGTGTTTTCGGCGTGTTTCTCTATTTCGGCCATCACTCCTTTGCCCAGGTATTCATCGGGCATTTTCTGCTGGGCTTCTCGGGCGGAATTTTTATTATCCCACTGCAATCCTATTTGCAGGCGCACGCGGGCGAGCACTCCAAGGGGCGCATCATCGCCACCTCGAACGTCTTGACCTTCACCGGCGTGTTTCTGGGCGCGGGCATTTTCGCGTTCCTCTCCGGTCCCTGCCGCATGCAGGCAAACCAGATTCTGTTGGTGATGGCGGTGATTTCCTTTGGCGCCACGTGGCATATCTTGATGGTCCTGCCCGATTTTATGGTTCGCCTGTGCTTCTTCCTGCTGACACACACGTTCTACCGCATCGAAGTCCGCGGCGGGGAAAACCTGCCCCGGCGCGGGCCGGCGCTGCTGGTTTGCAATCACATCTCCTTTGCCGATCCGTTCCTGATTGGCGCTTGCACCCCGCGCTTCGTTCGCTTCCTGATGTACCGGCACTTCTATGAGACGGCGGGCATCCACTGGTTGGCCAAGACTGATGGGCGCGATTCCGATTTCGGAAGCTGACAAGCCGCGGGAGCTGGTGGAGTCGCTGCACACTGCGCAGGATCGCTTGCGCGAAGGCGACCTGGTTTGCATTTTCGCGGAAGGGGCCATTACGCGCACGGGGAATCTGTTGCGTTTCCGGCGCGGCTTTGAGCGCATCACGCGCGGCCTTACGGTTCCTATCATTCCCCTCCACCTCGACCGCGTGTGGGGCAGTATTTTCAGCTTCGAGCGCGGGCGCTTCTTCTTTAAGTGGCCGCGCCGCATTCCCTATCGCGTCACGGTGAGTTTCGGCGCGCCGCTCCCCTGCGACGCCAACGCTTTCCAGGTGCGGCAGGCGGTAATGGCGCTGAGCGCGGAGGCCTACGCGCTCCGCGGACATTCGCAACGCCCGCTGCCGGAGCTCTTTCTGGATAGCGCCCGCCGCAACTGGCGCCGCTTCGCCATGGCGGATTCCACTTCCGGCCCGCTGAACTTCGGGCAGGCGTTGACTGGCGCGCTGCTGTTCCGGCGCCATGTATTGAGGCAATGCCCGAGCGAGAAGATGATTGGCGTCCTGTTGCCGCCCTCGGTTCCGGCAGCGTTGATCAATTTCGGCATCTGCCTGGCGGGCCGCGTGCCGGTGAACTTGAATTACACTTCGTCAAAGCAGGCGCTGGAATTGGCCATCGAGCGTTCCGTGGCTCAAGACAATTTTCACTTCGGAAAAACTGTTAAGCCGATTGGGAATCGAGAAGCTACGCGGCATGGTGATGATTGAAGACGTGGCGAAGGGCTTCACTCGGGGCCAGAAGCTGGCTTGGGCCGCCATAGCCCGCGTGGTTCCCACGGCTCTGCTGCGCCGCATGCTGATACCGCGCGAGGTAAAACTCGATTCGCTGGCCACGGTGATCTTTTCCAGCGGCAGCACGGGGACGCCCAAAGGCGTGATGCTGAGCCACCGCAACATCGTTTCCAACCTGGAGGGCGTGCAGCAGACGATCAACGTGAATCGGAGCGATTGCCTGCTCGGGATTCTGCCTTTTTTCCATTCCTTCGGTTTCACCATTGGACTCTGGCTGCCGGCGATTTCCGGATTCGGCGTGGCCTACCATTCGAACCCGCTGGAGGCGCGGAAAATCGGCGATCTCTGCCGCAAATTTCACGTCACCATCATGATCTCCACGCCCACCTTCGTGTGGGAATACGTGCGGCGCTGCGAGGCGGAGGATTTCGCCTCCTTGCGCGTGGCGATTGTGGGCGCGGAGAAGATGAAGCCTGAACTCGCGGACGCCTTCCGCGAGAAATTCCGTCTCGACCTGCTGCAAGGCTACGGATGCACGGAGCTTTCGCCGGTGGTGTCGGTGGAAACCTCCGGCTACAGCGGCAGGGACCAGAAGCAGATCGGCGCCAAACGCGGCACCGTCGGACACCCGATTCCCGGTGTCGCGGTGCGCATCGTGAATCCGGAAACCTTCGCCACGCTCGGCCCCGGCGCAGGCGGGCATGCTGTTGGTGAAGGGCCCGAGCGTGATGATGGGCTACCTCGGCGAGCCGGAAAAGACGCGCCAGGTCATGTGGGAGGATGGTTGGTACATTACCGGCGACGTGGCTCAGCTTGATGAAGACGGATTTATCCAGATTACCGACCGGCTCTCGCGCTTTTCCAAGATCGGCGGCGAGATGGTGTCGCACGTCCAAGTGGAGGAAGCGCTGCACCGCGCGCTCGGCTGCTTAGAGCCCCGCATGGTGGTGACCTCGATATCCGACGAGCAGAAAGGCGAGCGCTTTGTGGTGCTCCACACGGAGTTGGGGTTGAGCGTGGATGACTTGCTCAAGCGCATGCGTGATTCCGGACTTCCCAAACTGTGGGTGCCGCGCAAAGAGAACTTTTTCCCGGTGCCCGCCTTGCCGTTCCTCGGCAGCGGAAAACTGGATTTGAAACAGGTGAAGGAAACCGCCGAGAGGCTCGCCACCGCGCAACCCGCCTCGTAGGGGCACCCCTCGTGGGTGCCCTCCCCAAGGGCACCCACGAGGGGATTCTTGCTTTGAGACTCCAGTGATTCCGCATTCGTGCTTTTTCTCCTGATTTAACCCTCTGAAATTGCAACTACTTTGCCCCCGTCCCCGCTCACCGAGCAGATTCGCATTCGCTTTTTGCTTGACAACGCGGGTTCTGCCTGAATACTATTAATGTATCAGATGAAGAACCCTCCACTATCCCGCTCCCGTCTTCCGGCAGGCGAGCGAAAACGCCGTTCGCGCCTGACGCAGATGGTCTCTGGCCAGCGCTTTCTCCGCGGCACCTTGGCGCTTCGTTTGCGCCGGTGCGGGAAACCGAATTGTCGCTGTGCCCACGGCGAACTGCACGCGTCGCTGTACCTCGTGCAGAGCCGGGGAGGCAAGCCGCGCCAGGGGTTCGTGCCTAAGGAGTGGGAAGCGCGCATCCGCCAGAGCGTTCAGGGCTATCAGGAAATCCAGCAACTGCTGGAGGAACTCTCGGAGATCGAGTGGCAGCGGCTGCTCGATCGCAAGGGGTGATGCCGTTCTCCGACGCCTGATCCGGTATGGCGAGACCGTCTACGGTCTTTCGGAACGGATCGTCGCGGCGGTCCATGATCCCCGACGACAAACCCGTATCCCGGTGGCCGTTCTCCTGAAAGCCAGCCTGGTGATGTTCTGGTCCCGCTTGGGCAGCCTGCACGCGCTGGAAGAGCACCGCCTCGCGCGGTTCTGGAAACGGTGGCTGGGACGTTCGCCCGGCAGTAGCGACACCCTGGGGCGCGTCCACGCTGGTCTCGCCGCCCAGGAACTGCGCGAGGGGCTGCATCATGTCTACTCCCGCCTGAAGCGGAACAAAGCCTTGCCGGGCATCGGCGGACTGAGCGTGGCGGTTCTCGACGGTCACGAGACCCACGCCAGCTATCGCCGTCGTTGCTCGGGATGCTTGCAGCGGACGATTCACACCGAGCAAGGCGAGAGGATTCAGTACTACCATCGGAACGTCACGCTGCAGTTGTTGACGGGTTCGGAGTTGCGCATCCTGCTCGATCTGGAACCCCAACGGCCCGGCGAAGACGAGGTGACCACGGCCCGCCGCTTGCTGGAGCGCGTCCTGGCCCGTTACCCCCGCGCCTTTCAGTTGCTGTTGGCCGATGGTCTCTATGCCCAGGCCCCCTTCTTCAATCTTCTGCTCGCCCACGGTAAGCACGCACTGGTGGTTCTCAAGGAACGAGCGGCGGGACCTTTACCAGGATGCCTGCGGTTTGTTTGCGCTGACTCCGCCCGAAGCGGGAAAGTATCGGTCGCGCCACTGCCAGTGGTGGGACGTATCGGACTTCACCACTTGGCCCCAAGTCCACGCTCCGCTGCGGGTCATCCGTTCGCGAGAAACCTACTCGGTGCGCCGCCAGATTACCATGCAGGTTGAGTCGATGACGACCGAGTGGGTTTGGGCCACGACGCTACCGGCCGCGCAGGCCTCGACGGAACAAGCCGTCGGCTTCGGGCATCGTCGCTGGGACATCGAGAACTATGGGTTCAACGAACTCGCCAACGAGTGGCACTCCGACCATGTGTATAAACACCACCCGCAGGCCATCGAGTCGTTTCTGCTCGTCGCCTTCCTGGCCTACAACCTCTTTCATGCTTTCTGGGTTCTCAATCTGAAACCGGCCGTCCGGCGCGGCAGAACACTCCGCTACTGGGCACGCCTCATGGCCCGCGAACTCTGCCAGGACCCCGGCTTCGCCGAGGGTTCATCCCCCTAAAAGTCTTCCCCTCCCCTCCCGGAATTCCGCCCTGCGCTTCGGCCCCATATCCCTGTGGCGTGCGGCGGGTTGCGCCCATCTCACCATAGTGTCGACCCCACCGGGCGTATTTTCCCGCCCTGCCCCCGCCAACAATGCCAATGCGAATCTGCCCGACCGCCTCCCCTGCGCCCGGACTAACCCAAGTTCGTCACGGTGGGGGCGGTTTTGATGATTTTCGCGACCAGGTGATAGGGTAAGGATTTTGTTTTCAGTCCCGCCGCTTTCAAAAGTCGATGTAGTGTAGACCAACCCCCTTGCGGTGGCGGAGCGCAGCATGGCACGATCGCCTCGATGTATTTGCGACCCAATCTGCGGCACAAAGACGGCAAGGATCATACTTACTGGTCTCTGGTAGAAACGGTTCGAACACCCGACGGGCCGCGCCAGCGCACATTGTGTTACTTGGGCGAGCTGAATGCCTCAGCCCAGGCGCGCTGGGTGAAGACGATCGAGGTTTTCAACGCCCAGGGAGAGTCAGCAACTGAAGCTGTTTCCCTCCGACGTGGCAGCGCCCGAAGATGATGCGTCGGTGGCGCGGGTGCGCCTCGACCAGGTACGCTTGGAGCGGTTGCGGCAATTTGGGGATGGGTTCCTGGCGCTGGAGTTGTGGAAGCGTTTGGAGTTGGACCGCTTCTGGGCGGGGCTGCTGGACGGGCCGGAAAATGCCGCCGCCGTACCTTGGTCGCGGATCGCGGCGTTGTTGGCGATCAACCGGCTGTGGCACCGGGCAGCGAGTTGGCAATCGAAGAGCGCTGGTATCCGGCCACGGCGCTGGACGACGTGCTGGGGATCGAGGCTGGCAAGATCAACGACACGCGTTTGTATCGGCGTCTGGACCGCCTGCTGCCGCACAAGACGCAACTGGAGCGTCATCTGGCGCGTCGCTACGGGGAGTTGTTCGCGGTGGAGTTCGACGTGCTGCTTTACGATTTGACCAGCAGCTACGTGGAGGGGGCGGCGGCGAAAGATCCCATGATGCAGCGCGGCTACTCGCGCGACCATCGGCCCGACTGCAAGCAGGTGGTGATGGCGCCGATCGTCAACGCTGAGGGTTTCCCGCTCAGCTACGAAACCTTCGATGGCAACCGCAGCGACGTGACGACGGTGGAAGCGGTGCTGCGCATGGTGGAGCGCAAGTATGGGAAGGCGCGACGGGTGTGGGTTTTTGACCGCGGCATCGTGAGTGAAGAAAATCTGGAGGCGTTGCGGCGGCGGGGCGGTCAGTATCTGGTGGGCACGCCGCGGGCGAAGCTGAAGCAGTTTGAGCAGGAGTTGTTGGCCGGGGGTTGGGAGCAGGTGCGGCCCGATGTGGAAGTGAAGCTGGTGCCGACGCCGCAGGGAGAGGAGATCTACATCCTCTGCCGCTCGCAGGCGTGGCGGGCGAAGAACAGGCGATGCGCAGCCGCTTTTCCACGCGGATGGAAAAGGCGCTCGCGGCGCTGGAGAAACGGGTGGGGGGCGGGACAGTTGAAAGACCGCCATAAAATCGAGCGCGGCCTGGGGAAAATTCAGGCCCGCCACCCGCAAGTCGCCGATCTGTACGACGTGCAGGTCACCGAAAAGGATGGTGCCGTGACGCTGCAATGGCAAGCCCGCCAGGACCGGCAGAGTTGGCAACAGGCCCGCGAGGTGCCTACCTGTTGCGGAATAATCTGCCGCCGGAAAAGCCGGAAGCACTGTGGAAAAGTTACATTCAGCTCACGGAAGCGGAAGCGGCGTTTCGGGTGTTGAAGAGTCCGCTGTCGATCCGGCCCATCTTCCACCAACTGGAGCGGCGGGCCAAAGCCCACATCCTGGTGGCGTTTCTCGGCTATGCCCTCTGGGGTTTACGCTGAAACACTTGTTGCGAAGGAAAGGCTCGACCCTCTCGCCGAGCAAGGCGCTGGCGTTGCTCGCTACCCTGGTCAGTGCCGACATTGTGCTGCCCACGACCGACGGGCGGGAAATCCGGCTGCGCCGCGTCACCACGCCCGACGCCAAACAGAAAGAACTCCTTGACCAACTCGGGATCACGGTGCCGGACCGCCTCAGCTTTGATCGCCAATGTAGTGTAGACTTGGCAACAGCCTGAACTGATTCCACTCTACTTAGCTAATTTTTCGATGCTCTCGTGACGAACTTGGGCTA
>CAWELY010000043.1:0-155945 GCA_963810005.1 uncultured Acidobacteriota bacterium | reverse complement strand
GGGATGCAGGTTCAGTTGCGCCGCAATGGTTCCGATTTTCCAATGCTCGGCATGAAACAGATGACGGATTTTCGCGACTTGTTCATCGGCAATCATGTTCCACCTCGGGAAAAGGATTCACCCATCGCCCCCGGCGCCCGCAGATCTGACAGACGACCCCGCTCGCTGTGCATTCGGCCTCCAACCCCAGGGAAAAATCCGCCACCACAGGGGCTTCGGCCGGTTGCGCAATCGGAGACGCCGTCAGATTCACATAGGGGGAAGCACCAAGGGAAGATTGATCTGTCACGCGAGCCTTTAAACGCTGTCGATACTCGCGTTGGCGCTGGCGATGATCGAGACGCCCGTCCAGGCCGAGACTTTGGTGATAGCGGCGGTTAGCCTCGCGGCGCTGGAGACGGCGGGATTTATCCCGGCAATGGGGACGGCAATAACGCTGGCCGCGGTCACAGTGGGGACAGAGATAAAACACCGCGCCACAGGGAGGAAAGTGGCACACGCGCTGGCGAAAAACGGCGGAACAAGCAACCGGCACCGGTTTCGAGAGAGGGCACTGGACAACCGGCGACGATCATGGCAGGATGACTCTCGCTGACGAACTTGGAGGTCCTCTGATCGGGGCCACCAATGAAAAACCCCGGTTGGGCAAACAACCGGGGTTCTCCTCCTTACATCTCCAGGGACTCATCCTACCAAATCCCGCTGCTTCCCAACGCGCCTGCGACGATGATACTCAAAGCAAAAGCCGCCTCCGGCAATGATGCTCAAATCCAAGCCCGCCTTCGGCGATGATGATGACTCGCCCTCCCACACCGGCCTGTGTTCAGATTTCTACGTTTTTAAGTGGGCGCTTACAGAGCTCACTGCAAACCACTTTTTTCCCGTTTTGTTACCGGAATGCAGCAGTTTCTCGGGACGAATTGAGAGTGATCATTCCTTCCCATTCCTGACTCTGCTAAAATATAACCAAATGGCCCACTGGAAAGTCAATGCGCTCGTCAGCGGCAACATCGATGCCGTTTCGGGTCCGGCTGCTCAAGACCGGCCAGGAAGTCACGAATGGATCGGACCGCAGTGGGCAGGGCGGAAGGTCCGGGCGTGGTTCGTCGTAATTGATTTCATCGCGTTGGGCGGGAGCGGAGAGTTGCTTAGGTGTAAAATAGTTGCCGTGTCGGGTTTCCTTCAATGTTGACCGATGGCGTGTGGGCCGAAGTCAAAGTTGGCAACGAACACCTGCGGCTCTTCTCAGAGCACAACGCTCAGGGGGTGCAGGCGTCCGTGTACAACGTCGCCACGAAGAGCTGGATTGCCCCCTCCGAGCCGGTGGAAGATATCGAACAGGGCAAGGAAAGAGCAGCGCGACACGCCCGAGCGTACCTGAAGGTAGCCGCAAATTCGGACCTGCCGCCACTGACGTGGAAGGAGTCGCGCTCGCGCTAGCACCGCTGGTGGTCGGTGGGATCAAGGCGGATCAGCGGGCAATACGATCGCTCGGAGTTCGTACGCAAGGGGCTGGGATTCTTGGGCCAAAAACGAGAGCGGGGAACCGCCTCCGGCTCCCCGTCTCAGGTGTTCGTCGTGAATGCCGTGGCAGCGTCCGCGGGACGTTGCCAACGGTGCGCACCGCAAGAGCGGTGTGGTCATTCGACCATCGTATGCATTCCAGGTGGAGTCAGTCATACCTCCTTTCCCGTAAGCATACTTCCTTCATACTCCTGTGCCGGGACCAATTGCAACACCCTAAAGTACTAGCCCTAGCCCAAGTTCGTCACGAGAGCATCGAAAAATTAGCTAAGTAGAGTGGAATCAGTTCAGGCTGTTGCCAAGTCTACACTACATTGGCGATCAAAGCTGAGGCGGTCCGGCACCGTGATCCCGAGTTGGTCAAGGAGTTCTTTCTGTTTGGCGTCGGGCGTGGTGACGCGGCGCAGCCGGATTTCCCGCCCGTCGGTCGTGGGCAGCACAATGTCGGCACTGACCAGGGTAGCGAGCAACGCCAGCGCCTTGCTCGGCGAGAGGGTCGAGCCTTTCCTTCGCAACAAGTGTTTCAGCGTGACCCAGAGGGCATAGCCGAGAAACGCCACCAGGATGTGGGCTTTGGCCCGCCGCTCCAGTTGGTGGAAGATGGGCCGGATCGACAGCGGACTCTTCAACACCCGAAACGCCGCTTCCGCTTCCGTGAGCTGAATGTAACTTTTCCACAGTGCTTCCGGCTTTTCCGGCGGCAGATTACTCCGCAACAGGTAGGCGCCCTCGCGGGCCTGTTGCCAACTCTGCCGGTCCTGGCGGGCTTGCCATTGCAGCGTCACGGCACCATCCTTTTCGGTGACCTGCACGTCGTACAGATCGGCGACTTGCGGGTGGCGGGCCTGAATTTTCCCCAGGCCGCGCTCGATTTTATGGCGGTCTTTCAACTGTCCCGCCCCCACCCGTTTCTCCAGCGCCGCGAGCGCCTTTTCCATCCGCGTGGAAAAGCGGCTGCGCATCGCCTGTTCTTTCGCCCGCCGCGCCTGCGAGCGGCAGAGGATGTAGATCTCCTCTCCCTGCGGCGTCGGCACCAGCTTCACTTCCACATCGGGCCGCACCTGCTCCCAACCCCCGGCCAACAACTCCTGCTCAAACTGCTTCAGCTTCGCCCGCGGCGTGCCCACCAGATACTGACCGCCCCGCCGCCGCAACGCCTCCAGATTTTCTTCACTCACGATGCCGCGGTCAAAAACCCACACCCGTCGCGCCTTCCCATACTTGCGCTCCACCATGCGCAGCACCGCTTCCACCGTCGTCACGTCGCTGCGGTTGCCATCGAAGGTTTCGTAGCTGAGCGGGAAACCCTCGGCGTTGACAATCAGCGCCATCACCACCTGCTTGCAGTCGGGCCGATGGTCGCGCGAGTAGCCGCGCTGCATCATGGGATCTTTCGCCGCCGCCCCCTCCACGTAGCTGCTGGTCAAATCGTAAAGCAGCACGTCGAACTCCACCGCGAACAACTCCCCGTAGCGACGCGCCAGATGACGCTCCAGTTGCGTCTTGTGCGGCAGCAGGCGGTCCAGACACCGATACAAACGCGTGTCGTTGATCTTGCCAGCCTCGATCCCCAGCACGTCGTCCAGCGCCGTGGCCGGATACCAGCGCTCTTCGATTGCCAACTCGCTGCCCGGTGCACACAGCCGGTTGATCGCCAACAACGCCGCGATCCGCAACCAAGGTACGGCGGCGGCATTTTCCGGCCCGTCCAGCAGCCCCGCCCAGAAGCGGTCCAACTCCAAACGCTTCCACAACTCCAGCGCCAGGAACCCATCCCCAAATTGCCGCGACCGCTCCAAGCGTACCTGGTCGAGGCGCACCCGCGCCACCGACGCATCATCTTCGGGCGCTGCCACGTCGGAGGGAAACAGCTTCAGTTGCTGACTCTCCCCCTGGGCGTTGAAAACCTCGATCGTCTTCAGCCAGCGCGCCTGGGCTGAGGCATTCAGCTCGCCCAAGTAACACAATGTGCGCTGGCGCGGCCCGTCGGGTGTTCGAACCGTTTCTACCAGAGACCAGTAAGTATGATCCTTGCCGTCTTTGTGCCGCAGATTGGGTCGCAAATACATCGAGGCGATCGTGCCATGCTGCGCTCCGCCACCGCAAGGGGGTTGGTCTACACTACATCGACTTTTGAAAGCGGCGGGACTGAAAACAAAATCCTTACCCTATCACCTGGTCGCGAAAATCATCAAAACCGCCCCCACCGTGACGAACTTGGGCTAGGAGCCTGTCGGAGATAGATTTTGATTCCTACCCGGGGAAGGCTGCGGATTGTTCCGCGGCAGGGGGTTGTTCTTATTGACAGGATGAGTAAGGGTTGTAAGATGAGGTTATGGGCAAAAGGTTTAGGAGTTGCGATTTGAATCAGGCGTACTTGCTCCCTCCCTCGCTGCAGGATTGGCTGCCGGAGGGCCACCTGGCGCGGTTTGTGGCGGAGGTGGTGGAGGCCTTAGACCTGGCGGCGATCTACGCGAAGTACGAAGCGGGGGATGGGCGGGGGCTGGCGGCATACGATCCGCGGATGATGGTGCGGGTGCTGATTTACGGCTACTGCCGGGGGGTGGCGAGTTCGCGGCGGATCGAGCGGGCGACGTACGAGGACGTGGCGTTCCGCTACTTGGCGGCCGACCAGCATCCGGATCACGACACGATCGCGGCGTTCCGGCAGGAGCAGTTGACGCCCTTGGCGCAGTTGTTCGTGCAGGTGTTGCAGTTGTGCCAGCGGGCGGGGCTGGTGAAGCTGGGGCACGTGGCGCTGGACGGGACGAAGATCAAGGCCAACGCCTCGAAGCACAAGGCGATGAGCTACGAGCGGATGGAGAAGGCGGAGAAGGAATTAGCCGCGGAAGTGCAGGCGCTGCTGGCGGAGGCGGCGCGGGTGGACGCCGAGGAAGATGGGAAATACGGGAAGGGTAAGCGCGGCGACGAACTGCCGAAAGAACTGGCGCGGCGGGAGAGCCGGTTAGAGAAGATTCGGGAGGCGAAGGCGGCGCTGGAACAAGAGGCGAGAGAGGCGGCGGAAAAGAAGCAGGCGGAGGTCGAGGCGCAATTAAAGGAGCGGGAGAAGCAGGAGCGCGAACGGGGACGGAAGTTCGGGGGGCGACCGCCGCAGGCGCCGGACCCGGAAGAGGCGAAGCCGGAGCCGCAAGCGCAACGGAATTTTACCGACCCGGAATCGCGGATCATGAAGGACGGAGCGACGAAAGAGTTTGTGCAAGCCTATAACGCCCAGGCGGCGGTGGACAGTCACGCGCAAGTGATCGTGGGGGCGGCGGTGACGCAGGAAGCCAACGACAAGAAGCAGTTGGTGCCGATGCTGAAGGAAGTGAAAGTGCAGATGGGGATCCCGCCGCGGCAAGCGACGGCGGACAACGGGTATTTCAGTGAGCCCAACGTCACCGATGCGCAGTTGCAGGAGATCGATCTGTTCGTAGCGCCGGACCGGCAGAAGCACGGCGAGAAACCGCCCGCCACGACCGGGCCTCCGCCCTCCGGGGCCAGCGTGGCCGAGCAGATGCGGCACAAGCTGCGGACGGCGGAAGGACAGGCGGTTTATAAACTGCGCAAGGCGGTGGTGGAACCGGTCTTTGGACAGATCAAAGAGGCGCGCGGGTTTCGGAGATTCCTGCTGCGCGGGCTGGGGAAAGTGCAGGCGGAATGGCAGATGATCTGCGCCACGCACAATCTGCTGAAACTCTTCCGCTCCGGATGGAGCCCCCAGAGGGCCTGAAAGCGCTGGCCCAACCGGCAAAGCTCATCTTCCCGGCAGCCCGGACAGTGCCAAAGGCCCAACATCCGACTCTCGGAGACCGAGAGTCGGCAAAAGGTAAGATTTTGGAGCCTTATCTCCGACGGGCTCCTAGATACTAAGCCCCTTGTGTTACGGCAATGTGAGTAGCGGATGAAGCTTCAAACAGTCGTGGAAGCCACCGCTGCCAAAGGCGACAGACAAGAGGAAATGCTTCGCCTTAAGCGGGGTTGATTAAGGATGTTGACTAGGCAACCCTCACGAGTAACACTCTCGTTTTTGAAAGTCTCATGGAATCTGCGAGCCCTGACCGTGATACCGCTTCAGAACAAGAATGGGACAAATCGTCGTGTGCGATTCATGTAATCAGCATAGGCCGCGCCGAAGCGCGCGAGGTTCTCCCTTTCCTCGGCAATTGAGGTGGCGATGAGAAAACCGCTCGCCCCCAGCGCCAGCACAATGCCACCGATCGCTAACGGATTCTTTAGATAAGCGCACCACACAAGCGCGAGCAACGAGGCGTAAAGAGGGTGTCGGATAAATCGATACGCGCCCACCGTGACCAGTGTGGTTGTGTTCTCAAAAGGAAGATTGGTGCTGGGGGCAGCTGTGGGCGTTGGCCTGCCAATCAGGCGAAGCAGCCGGAATCCTTCGATCGCCAGTCCTATCGAGGCAAGCTCCGAGGAACCATGACACCAGTTGGCGAGCCGAGAGCGGGTCGCGAAACCACATCGGGACGTTCAGCAGGATCAGGGCCGACAGGAGTTCAAACGCGAAAAAGCGATAGAAGCCGTGAGAGCGCAAATCCCTCAGCGACCGCCACGACAACTGAGTGATAGCCGGCTGATGCAGCGAAGAAAAATAGCGACTCGCACCATTGTGTTCGCCCGCCTATGGATAGATCCTGAGGGAACAAAGGATACCAGTTTACTCCCGTATCGCCGCAGTGTTCTCGTACACAGCGCCTTAACCACAAGAATCCAACTCGTGGCCAACGCCAATATGCCACCTTGCCCTGCTCAGCTCACTGGCGGAAACTCAGATATATCTTTATTGCCCGTGCTCTGCTTTTCACCAACGGAGCGAAGCGCTGTCTCCTACATGTCTTTGTTGGGCAGGCTCTGCTTGATTCGCCAGCATGGGACGGTCCCTCCTCCTTAGCCCTGCCCCAGTGCTTTCCTGAGCGAGGGGACGGGAAGGCCAGTTTGATTCGACCAATGCCTGGAGTTCCATGGCAAGCTGGCGCATTTCGTCGGGCGCTTGGGAACAATGCCAACCGGCGCCGATTTCGGCGAATTTAGTGGAGAACAATAGGCGCAGGGCGGCGACCAAAACAAAACGCGGGATGATCCTGACGATGTTAGCCGCCGGCGGGATTATTTTGAACCCGGTGGCGCGGAGCACTGCAAGAGTCTCGCGCAGGGCATCGACCAGCAGTCTGAGATCGGCCATAGAGCGGCCCAGGGCATAGGTATTGCAGCCATGTTTGATAATAAGGGCCGCAACCGGGGCGACAAGTGCTGCATGTGTCGCAAGGTAGTTGGAAATATCGGTCGATGCTTTCGCACTCAAACCTGCCTGGCTTAAAATGCCAATAAGCCGCGTCAGCCTCGGGGTTATGCGGCCATCGATCTCCCCAAAAGGCGAGGAAATCCTGGAACCGCCAATCCCACTGATGGCACGGATAACGCATCCATCGCGCTTTCCCCCAGCGAACACGAAGCCCATCATGACCCGATCTCTGCCAAGGATTCTGGTGAGTTCCTCCGGGCCGGAAAGGTTGTTGGTCATGAAGACGATGTTCGGAGACCGGTTTTGGGCTAAAACCGGTAAAAGGTCCGCGACCTGGTTTTTGCGCACTACGACGAGTACGTAGTCGTAGAGATTATTCGGATCGAGGCGGTTGATGACTGGGACTTTGGTGGCGCGACGCTTATTATTCTTAAAAGGATCCTCGATAACAATCCCCTCGTCCCGTACCTCCTCGTAGCGCTTTCCGCGGGCGAGAACTGTGACGTCAATTCCCGCGTTGTGCAAGCCTGCGGCGCAGACCGAGCCGTTGACTCCGGCTCCGATTACGAGTACCCTCGCGTTGTCCATATTGATCTCGACGTCCGCATAAAACCCTGGCCACCGGGCACCAGCCTCGGCTCACCCAGCGCCCTTTCGACACGCGTCGCCCCCCATTTGAGTGATGAGCAAGGAATTCGGAAATGAAAACTCAGTCGAAGTTCGAAAGGCTACGGGGCGATTGCGGGTGACCCGGGGCGTTCAGGTACTGCGGGTCGAAACGCTGGAAATTCAGGCCGCAGTGGGGGCAGGCCATTAGCCCCAGGGTCGGCGAAAGAGTGGTAGGACTCTTGACTTCCATCCGGAAGGCCTTATTGCAAGCAGGGCACCGTGAGAGCGGGTAGCTGCTCATCATACAAATGTCTCCTGAGGAGAGAAAATGAAAGAATAAGTTTATCACTGATGAGTCCCTGAAGCAATCCGACCCAGCCATAAGCAGCGATTCCGCATGCGAGGTTGGAGGTGGGCGAAATAGTTAGTCCGGGCGCAGGGGAGGCGGTCGGGCAGATTCGCATTGGCATTGTTGGCGGGGGCAGGGCGGGAAAATACGCCCGGTGGGGTCGACACTATGGTGAGATGGGCGCAACCCGCCGCACGCCACAGGGATATGGGGCCGAAGCGCAGGGCGGAATTCCGGGAGGGGAGGGGAAGACTTTTAGGGGGATGAACCCTCGGCGAAGCCGGGGTCCTGGCAGAGTTCGCGGGCCATGAGGCGTGCCCAGTAGCGGAGTGTTCTGCCGCGCCGGACGGCCGGTTTCAGATTGAGAACCCAGAAAGCATGAAAGAGGTTGTAGGCCAGGAAGGCGACGAGCAGAAACGACTCGATGGCCTGCGGGTGGTGTTTATACACATGGTCGGAGTGCCACTCGTTGGCGAGTTCGTTGAACCCATAGTTCTCGATGTCCCAGCGACGATGCCCGAAGCCGACGGCTTGTTCCGTCGAGGCCTGCGCGGCCGGTAGCGTCGTGGCCCAAACCCACTCGGTCGTCATCGACTCAACCTGCATGGTAATCTGGCGGCGCACCGAGTAGGTTTCTCGCGAACGGATGACCCGCAGCGGAGCGTGGACTTGGGGCCAAGTGGTGAAGTCCGATACGTCCCACCACTGGCAGTGGCGCGACCGATACTTTCCCGCTTCGGGCGGAGTCAGCGCAAACAAACCGCAGGCATCCTGGTAAAGGTCCCGCCGCTCGTCCTTGAGAACCACCAGTGCGTGCTTACCGTGGGCGAGCAGAAGATTGAAGAAGGGGGCCTGGGCATAGAGACCATCGGCCAACAGCAACTGAAAGGCGCGGGGGTAACGGGCCAGGACGCGCTCCAGCAAGCGGCGGGCCGTGGTCACCTCGTCTTCGCCGGGCCGTTGGGGTTCCAGATCGAGCAGGATGCGCAACTCCGAACCCGTCAACAACTGCAGCGTGACGTTCCGATGGTAGTACTGAATCCTCTCGCCTTGCTCGGTGTGAATCGTCCGCTGCAAGCATCCCGAGCAACGACGGCGATAGCTGGCGTGGGTCTCGTGACCGTCGAGAACCGCCACGCTCAGTCCGCCGATGCCCGGCAAGGCTTTGTTCCGCTTCAGGCGGGAGTAGACATGATGCAGCCCCTCGCGCAGTTCCTGGGCGGCGAGACCAGCGTGGACGCGCCCCAGGGTGTCGCTACTGCCGGGCGAACGTCCCAGCCACCGTTTCCAGAACCGCGCGAGGCGGTGCTCTTCCAGCGCGTGCAGGCTGCCCAAGCGGGACCAGAACATCACCAGGCTGGCTTTCAGGAGAACGGCCACCGGGATACGGGGTTGTCGTCGGGGATCATGGACCGCCGCGACGATCCGTTCCGAAAGACCGTAGACGGTCTCGCCATACCGGATCAGGCGTCGGAGAACGGCATCACCCCTTGCGATCGAGCAGCCGCTGCCACTCGATCTCCGAGAGTTCCTCCAGCAGTTGCTGGATTTCCTGATAGCCCTGAACGCTCTGGCGGATGCGCGCTTCCCACTCCTTAGGCACGAACCCCTGGCGCGGCTTGCCTCCCCGGCTCTGCACGAGGTACAGCGACGCGTGCAGTTCGCCGTGGGCACAGCGACAATTCGGTTTCCCGCACCGGCGCAGACGAGTGCGCCAAGGTGCCGCGGAGAAAGCGCTGGCTAGAGACCATCTGCGTCAGGCGCGAACGGCGTTTTCGCTCGCCTGCCGGAAGACGGGAGCGGGATAGTGGAGGGTTCTTCATCTGATACATTAATAGTATATCAGGCAGAACCCGCGTTGTCAAGCAAAAAGCGAATGCGAATCTGCTCGGTGAGCGGGGACGGGGGCAAAGTAGTTGCAATTTCAGAGGGTTAAATCAGGTGAAAAAGCACGCATGCGGAATCGCTGAGCCATAAGGGTGCGCGACATAGAAGTAACGAATCTTATGGTGGGGTTTATTGTGGCCCGTGTCTTTGTGTATATGAGACACTAAGACTAGGAGGCCACCATGTCGGAACCACTCCCTGCTTTGGAGAAAGACCGTTCGGAGGTCCTGCGTCAGATATCCCATTTAGGTGATCTGCGTCCTGGCTCCATCGTCGAGGTCATGGGACGCTGTGGTAAGCCCAACTGCCATTGTGCCCAGGTCGGCGACCCCGGGCATGGGCCTAACTTCCGCCTCACGCGCAAGGTGCAGGGCAAGACGGTGGCGGAGACGCTTTCCAGTCCGGCGGCTTTGCGCAAGGCGCAGCGCGAGGTGGCGGAGTTTCGGAAGTTTCAGCAATTAAGCGCGCAACTGGTGAAGGTCAATGAAGCCATCTGCCAACAGCGGCCCGTGGAGGAGGAAGGCACGCTCACGGCGGCGGAAAAAAAACAGCGGATGCGATCCATCATGAAGTCGCGCAAGAAGTAGAGCGCCTTCTGCAGGTGATCTTCCGCGATCAGCGCCAGGCCGGACGGATCGACTTGCAGGCGGTGGAGATGGCCCTGCGCTCGGGCTTGCATCGGGCCGCCGCCGCCGCCCTGACCGAACTCCTGCGTTTCCCCACCCCCACCGCCGAGCAGCGCACCCTTCCTTGTGGCTGCGGCCGACCGGCTCGCTACCGGGAGTTGCGTACTAAACCCGTGCTGACCGCCGTGGGCCCGGTGGAAGTCTCCCGCCCCTACTACTGGTGCCCGGACTGTCACGCTGGCCAATCTCCCGCCGATGTCGAACTGGACATCGAGAACACGGAATTCTCTCCCGGGGTACGGCGCATGCAGGCGCTGGTGGGCCAAGAGGCTCCCTTCGATCAGGGCCGTGAACAGATGAAAGTTCTTGCGGGCTTGGAGGTGACCGCCAAATCGGTAGAGCGTACCGCCGAGGCCCTCGGTGCCGATATCGCGCAGCGCGAGCAAACCCCGAAAGCCCTGCCGTTGGACCTTCCCGTCGTCGCCGGGGAGCCGATTCCCATCCTCTACGTGCAAATGGATGGGACGGGAGTGCCGGTGGTGAAGAAAGAGACGGTGGGTCGGCCAGGCAAAATCGAGGGTCAACCGGCCCATACGCGGGAAGTCAAGTTGGGGTGCGTCTTCACCCAAACGACGTGGGACCGGGAGGGCTACCCGATCCGTGCTCCCGATTCCACCACCTATACCGGCGCGGTGGAAACCGCCGAGGAGTTCGGCCCACGCCTTTATCGAGAAGCCTGGAAACGGGGCTGGAGCCGCGCCCTCCTCCGGGTGGTGATGGGCGATGGCGCCGAGTGGATTTGGAATCTGGCCGCCCTCCATTTTCCCGACGCGATTCACATTGTCGATCTTTACCATGCTCGTCAGCACCTGTGGGAGTTGGCGCGCCGACTCTACCCTCAGGACGAAGGGAAACTGAGGGCCTGGATGAAGGCCCATCAGAAGCGCCTGTTGGACAAGGGGAAAATCGAGAAGCTGGTAGGCGCGCTCCGCGCCATCCCATCGAGCAACGCCGAAGTCGCCGAGAAGATTCGCACCGAGGCAGACTACTTCGAGAGGAATACCGAGCGTATGCGCTACCCCCAATTCCGCCGCCAGCACCTCTTCGTGGGCTCGGGCGTCATCGAAGCCGGATGCAAAACCGTGGTCGCTCACCGTCTCAAGCGCTCGGGAATGTTCTGGACTATCCGCGGCGCCAACGCCATCCTGGCCCTCCGCTGCGCTTGTCTCAATGGCCGCTTTGAGGACTACTGGGAAGACCGCCCGACAGGTTTGGCCGCTTAACGTCAACTTCTATGTCGCACACCCCAGCCATAATGTCTCAGGTACTCGCGCACTCCATCTTCCAGGAAACGACGCCTGCCCTGACCAAATCTTCCTCCCCCCTCCAACCCTCGGATGGTTTAGCGAGCAGCCACGAGCGCCAATCAAACGAGACGAGGTAAGTGGGACTTAAGGGGTCTATGAACGGCTGGGTCTGCCGAACACGCGTTTGGGCTCTCGTCCTCAAGCGCGGCGCCCTTCATCAGGCCAGTTAGGAAAGCCATTCGCGCATCTGGCCTGCTGCTGAACGACATGTGAAGGAGAAAGCCAACCGTGATGAGGACCACAGCCAACCCGAACAAAGCTGCCGACGATTGAAGAAGCCAAGCCATGATGCCGAAGATGCGCCGCCCTTGTTGAGGCCAAGTGAAGGAAGTGTTAAGGAAGGGTTAAGCCTAAAAAGGACTTATTCTCATACACGTTGGACATCGGGATAGAAAGGGTCGACAGCACCCGAGTTTCGTCATTGCGCAACCCCAATTTAGCCGCAGTCCCACTTGCCGTCATCGGTGATTCAGCGTGCCGTGTAGGATTCTAAGGCATATAATCTCTTGGTATAACCACTGGGAGGCAACGAGATGGCCAAGACCAAAGTGTTGACAATCACTGTTCAGAATCAACCCGGCGCAGTCGCGGTCTAAGTGCAAGACGCTGGTCCCTGCGATTGGAAATGCGGGCTCATCTCCTGCGTGGCAGACCAATTGAACGGATCAGTAATGGGGAGAAGTCTACCAGTCCGTGAATTCAGATCCCGCCCTCCTCACCAGCCTGTCTTTACGCTAAGTCCCCACTGGGCGCATCCGCCGGTTGGCTGCGGGTGTGCGGGGGCCACGACGATGGTACATGTTGCTTATTGCGGTTCGCGCACGGCACCCGCGTCCCAGGTGATGTTGGCGTTCGTGATTTCCCCGGAAGCCGCAGGGTAGAATGTAAGCTTCCCCGTGGCCCCGGCGGCGTTGCCCTGGTCATCGGGGGCGCTGTCGTTTAGGGTTCCGCAGGTGACTCCCGTGCCGACCAACTGCGTAGGGCCTGCGGAGGTCAGGGTGATAATCACGTTATTCAGGCAGCTTGCATGGTGGAAGTTGGACAGCATGATCTGCTGGTAGACATTGAAGTAGTTCGCGCCGAGATAATTGGCGAAGCTTCCGTTCAGGGTCACGGTGGCACCCGAAGTGCTGAAACTCGTGGTCGTCGGGGCGATGAACCCGAGGGTGCTAGAAGTGGCCCGCGTGTGGAAGGTGCCGATTACAATATGCTGCCCCGGCGCAAAGCAGTAATTCACGAAAGCCCCAGGGCAATCGGATAGGGAACCCCACAATCCCTGGGCGGACGACGACACGGGAGCTGCAGTCAAGATATTCAATGCGCTTGCCGACACGCTGCCCGTAGCGACGGTCGAAGAGTTGAACGACCAGATGCCGTTCACGCCGGTGGTCGAGCTTGAGCTGCCCGCTTGGAACCTATAGATGCAACGGCTCAGGGTGTCGTAGCCGCAGTCTCCAGGCTCAAAGTTCAGGGGGTGCCGGGCGCTTGAGCTGGGCAGGGCGGACAGGCTGACGGGCGCCGAGTGCACCAGCCACAACCCGCTACCTGTGGGGTTGAGCACCTTCGCCTTGTTGTTTGGTCCAATTTTCGCCTTCTGCGCCGTGTAGGTGGCATTCAGGAACCCGACAGGGGCATTCGCTGGGGTCGGGGTGATGGTAATGGAGAAGGCAATCGGCGTGGAGTTGTTCCCGACGCTGGCGCTTGTGGTCAGGGAGGTGGCGCTGGAAATCGACGAGATTGTGTAACTTGTGCCGCCGACCCCGCCCAGGACGATGGCCCCACCCGCCAACTGGCCTCCCGTGATGAAGTAGTCCCCGGAACCCCAGGTCACTGTGGTTCCCGAGGTCGTGGCGGTACCCGCAAGGGTAATGGTCGGAGGCAGTTCAATCGTGTTGTTGTCAATTAGTCCCAGCCATTCCGCCGGCCCCTCTTCCAAAATGGCGTATTCGGCATGCGGGCTGTAGCCTCCCAGGATGGCGCCGAACACATTGCCGGTGATGGTGGTTTCCCAGTTCGCCACTCCCAGGTTGAGGGGTGCTTGGTATACCTGTGGGAACTTGTTGTCGATGACCTTCGCATCCCGGGTACCTGTCAGGCAGATTGCCCCTTGCCCAGAGCCTGAAGCCGTGGGCGTAGAACCGTATCCGTATAGAGTGTTGTCCTCGTAGAGCGGGTTCTGAACAGGATCGCCGGGCGGCCCGTGAGACACGATGCCGCAGGCATTAGGAGCGCCAGTCCCATGGAAAAAGTAGTTGTGGATGACCTTCAGGTTACGCTGGATGTCAACGCCGGGGAACTTGCCGGACATCCCCGCCTGGAGGCCCACGTAGGAGTTGATGACGGTGTTGTCCTCGAAGACGGTGTCGTCCCCGAAGTGGCTGTCCAGAGCGTTCCAATACAGGATGTTCTTGATAGAGTTGTGGAGCACCTTGGTGTGCATGCAGGCGGCCAGCGGCACGTCCTCCCAGTCGCACGCCCCGACGCCGAAGGAGTTGCCTCTATACTGGGCAGTGGAAGTGTCGGCCTCGTTGTAAGCGAAGACGCGCCTGTCGCCCCGTAATGAGAAAGCTGCACAAAACCCGCATCGGCAAACAGGTATGATCGGTTATTGAAGACGCCCCAGTCGGTGTTGTCCTTGCCGATGATTCCGCCCACTCCTGCGATTTGCGTCAAGAAATTGTTGTCAGCCTCGCACTCGTTGCAGTAATCCATGCGAAGCCCGTCCAGGCCCGCGACATATGCCCAGGGCAGGAAGGCAATAGTAGATTCAGCCCACGATGGGTTGAAGCCCGAGCCGGTGACGCTTGTGCCTCCCCTGGTCACTGCCACAGTCCCGGTCTGGAGCACTCCGTTGATGGTGTATTCGTACTGGTACCTTCCCGTCGAGGGTCCCAGGAAGGCGTTGCTGAGCGTAATCGTTGTGCTGGTTGCGTTGGAGATCATGTTGTTGAAGGTGTTGACGATCTTCAGATTCGATACATGGACGCTCTGCAAGGGAGAGGCGTGGGTGCCCTGTGCGTAGATGACCCTCTGATGCGCCGCTTGCAGCGCGGGTCCAGCGATGAGAGTAGCCCCACCACTCTTGCCACCCTGGGCATCAAGCCAGCAGCCTGACAACGGCATGATCTGCGTGTTGATGGTGTAGGTGTGGGCGGAGAATACGACCTTACCTGGAGTTCCTGTGGCTTGCCAATGAGCGTTGGCAGCGGCGCAGGCGGCATTGGCTTGCACTCCGCCATCCGTTCCTGGGAAGCTGTCCACGGCGTAGCTGGCGAAGGCTGTGGCGCCACCCTGGCCTTGCCAGGAGCAGGCTCCCGCCGTGGTGTTGATGTTGACATAGCGACCGGAGGAGCCGAGCATGAAAACATCCCCGCCCTGGCAGAGGGAAGGGAGGACGGTTCCATGGCGGACGATGGTCGTTTGCCCCGCCTGTCCGTAGGCCGTGCCGGCCGCCATCAGGATACTTAGAATTCCCAATAATATCTGCTTTTTCATGTGTCACCTAGGTGTTGCCCGCCACGGTTCAGTTCGTCCCGGCCGTGGAAAATTCCGCACACTCCCATTGGTTCACAAGCCACAGAAAGGAACATTTACCTGGTGAAGTGGCAGTTTATCCATAAGTCTTGGCCGAACTCATCCTGGGAGTCCTGCGGCACGAATATCGACTCGCGAGGATTGCAGCATGAGCCTGACACTCAAGCAGCCTTTGAGCGTCTATCATGCGGAGCAGACGGCTACCAGTCCGCATATGACGTGCCAT
The DNA here is from genome assembly GCA_963810005.1 of uncultured Acidobacteriota bacterium. Taxonomy (GTDB): domain Bacteria; phylum Acidobacteriota; class Terriglobia; order UBA7540; family UBA7540; genus Bog-366. Next base: position 140,560 of record CAWELY010000043.1, on the reverse strand, counting down.
CCAGAGCCGTCTTCTCGCTTTTTGAATAGACATCAAAAACGTTTTGTCCGCCCCAGCTCCGCGAGTCCACGTCGTCCTGCACGGACCGCAAACCCCAATCCTTACTTCCCGTCATGGGGTCCACGGGAATCTGGCGGAGAAACTTATATTTCACGTTGGGGGTTGCACGGATGGGTACTCCCTCGGCCAGGGATTGCAGGTCAGGCGGATAGCCGTATGTATCGACTTTCACCGCAAAAAAGGCGCCGTCAGATAGGCTCTTGTAGCGGTCGATCGCCTCGCGCATCTGGCGCAAATCGCGCCGGAGTTCGGTCTCGCGCGATCGCACCACCTGCACTCGCGCCAGCGGCAACGCGATACTGGCCAACACCAAAAGGATCGTTATGGCCGCAATCATCTCCACCAGCATAAAGCCCTTTTCCGAGAGCTGAAAGTGCCCTGACCCCTCATGGGGGGGGCGTAACTGGCTCTGGCGGTAGCTCCGGGGGCTGTGGCACATCGTGTACCTCCTTATGGTCCACCGAGAAAAACTACGGCAGGGGCGGATTGTCACCCAACCCCGGAATTCCCGTCATCGTTTTGGATGTCGTGGTCTGAATTAAACCGCCCAAAACGTCCACGTCCCCTTCCCGCTAGCGGTGGCGAGTGATAACTTCGGTTCATGCTCTACGTCCAGCCATTCTCGCTCGAAATTGTTACGAACTGATTTCACCCAGGTTGCGCCCACGTGCCACCTGTCGTCGGCTCCATTACCGACGAGAATTGGCCTTGACTTTGGGGTCCACCCCTATGTATTTTCCGAACACCGCGCTCTTTCACGCGTTTCTGTGCGTTGCGGGCCAGACACCTGGAATTGCAAGGGTGTCTTTCGGTCCGGTGTCTAGCAGCGCCGCGCTGGACCACTTCCAGATGCACTACGGTTCGATCAAGGAGTTCCCGTCGTATCGCTTGGATCCATCCCCTTGTTCGTCCGATGTTCGACAGTTGGATACGCCATAGGTACCCGCGGCTGTGCGCGGACGCAAATCTTCGGAATTATCAAGTCGGGGAATTACTTGGGTTATGAAATAAAGCTGGGCTGGTCATCAGGGATTGGGGAGAGGCCACATGGATCTTACTGATCGGAACTTTGAGACGATTTCTTCGATCCACCTACACAACATGACCATCGAGGAACTGGTTGAGGCAGACAGGAGAGCGGGGTCGAGTCTCCATTTCTCGGGTGGAGTGTGGTGGCGTGAGGTGAAGCCGTTCTTCTACCTGCCGGCCAGTTTCATGACGCGCATTGTCCCCCATCAAGCCAAACCCCAGCCGTGGCGGGCGCTTGGCGGGTATTACCACATGGTCCCCCAGGGGGTCCCAGGCAACGGTCTGATTGTGACGAACGAGATATCAAACCCAGCCAGTTATCAACTAGAGTCGCCCAAGGCGAATAAAAGACGGGAGATTCGGCGGGGGTTGGCCTTCTTTCGGATTAGCCGCGTCGAGGAACTCAACGATCTACTCGGGGATGGGTTTCGCGTCTACCTTGACTGGGAGAAAAAAACGAAGAACCTCCGCGTCAAACGATCAAATGCCGCGGTTTTTGACCGGTGGATTACCCGCACCTTCCGCCATCCGTACAAACTCATCCTCGGCGCCTATGCCCAAAACCACCTTGTAGCCTTTTTGATAGCCGACGCTGTCGAAGGGGTGGCGAACGTCTCCGAGTCATTCAGCGACTCGTCCTACAATGCGCTGACGCCCAAGAGCGCACTCGTTTACGCCTACCTGAGAATATGCGGGCGCCATCCAGAGATCCGCAAGGCGTGCGGCGGATTTCGAAGCCTGAAAGACTCATTGGAACACTACAAGTCAGAGCTCGGATATCAGCACGTTTCGTATCCGGCTTTCATCTCTCTTCGACCCCTTATTCGTCCCATGGTGCGGTGGTTGATGCCAACGGAGTACCGTCGCTTGATGGGCCAATATCAAACGCCATCGCCAGTTGTGCCCTTACCGCCAGCAACCTGAACCGTGATCCCGCGATTTTAAACTCGCCAGGGAGGGAGAGAGGCGTAGCTTGCCCTGCACCGTGTTGGCAACAGGCTTCCCCCAATAGGGTAGCCTCCGGGCGTTGCTGGGCCTTGCTTCCGGGCGAGCGAGGGTTTTTGCTGCCCGCCGGGACCGAGAGGCTCTGTATCTGATCCTCGAGGGTCTGGCTCTTCCTCTTGCCGCCCGGCTGGGCGTGCCACACTGTGCCTGCTCAGCGATCGCTCTGACGGTCCTCGCTGCCGGCTCTGCAATAGATACGCTTGCTCGGAGTGGTAAGGCAAGAGTTTCATCGCCGCCTTTCTATCCCCATCGCGTGACTAATTGACGGCGAGAATCGATCTTGACTTCCGGGTCCACCCCCAGGTAGATTACCAAAAATGCCCTCTTTCATGCCATCACCCGGGGGGTAAGGGTGCATTGAGGTTCGATGTCTAGCAACGCCCCGATGGACCACTTCAAAATGCGCTGCGGTTCGATCAAGGAGTTCCCTTCGTAACACTTGGATCAATCCCCTTGTTCGTCCGATGGTCGACAAATGCATTCGTTAGAGATACCCGTGGCTCTGCGGGGACGCAACGCAAGCCTCGGTCAATGCAGACAACACCTGAAAGGCCAACTGGAATGCCGGGAATATTCGGAATATGCGATTGCAAGCAGGGGAATTACTCGGGTCAGGAAAAAAGTCGGGCGGGTTATCATTGATTGGGGAGAGTCGCGCATGGATTTTACTGAGCGGAATCTTGAGACGATTTCTTCGATCCACCTACACAACATGACCATCGAAGAAGTGGTTGAGGCAGACAAGAGGAGGGGGGAGCGTTTCCATTTGTCGGGGGGAGTGTGGTGGCGTGAGGAGAGGCCGTTCTTCTACTATCCCGCCGGTTACATGACCCGCGTTGTCCCCCGTCAAGCCGAACCCAAGCCGTGGCTGGCGCTAGGTGGGTATTACCACATGGTCCCGCAGGGGGTCCCCGGCAACAGTGTGATTATCGTGAACGAGATATCAGACCCCGCCAATTATGGACTGGAGTCGCTCGGGAGGGATAAACGTAGGCAGATTCGGCGGGGGTTGGCCGTCTTTCGGATTGGCCGCGTCGAGGAACTCAACGATCTACTAGGGGATGGATATCAAGTCTACCTTGACTGGGCGAAAAAAACGGAGAATATCCGCGGCAATCTATCCAATCCCGCGCTATTCAACCGGTGGATTACCGGCAATTTCCGTCATCCGTACAAACTCATCCTCGGCGCCTATGCCGAAAACCGCCTTGTCGCTTTTTTGATAGCCGACGCCGTGGACAGCGTGGGGAAGGCGATCAAGGCCTACAGCGACTCGTCCTTCAATTCAATGCCGCCCATGAGTGCGCTCTATTACGCCTTCGTGAAAATCTGCGCCCGCCATGAACAGATCCGAAAGGTATACTGCGGAGTTCGAATGCCGAAACCTTCATTGGAATTCTACAAGTCACGGCTCGGTTTTCGCTACGTTTCGTATCCGAGTTTCGTCTCGCTTCGACCCGTTATCCGTCCTCTAGTGCGGTGGTTGATGCCCGTGGAATACCGGCGCTTGATGGGCCAAGATCCGACGGAATCGCCATCTGTACCCTCACCGCCAACAACCTGAACAGTGATCCCTTGCTGGCAAATTCGCCGGCGATGGACAGTTGCCTCTTGGGTGTGCATCTGTTTAGCTGCCCGGCAGATTTCGACTTCCTCAAACCATTGATATAGGGTAAACGGACCGTCGAAGACTGCGCCCCCGCGGCCGGAACTTCATTTCGGGGTCACGCTGTGGGAACGCCCCCCCCACGCTCCCCCGCCCCCCATCCCCTCTAACGCCCCGACCGGCGATTTCTCCAAGATTCTACCCGAAGTTCATTCCCCGCCTGGCGCCGCGAGCCGCGCCATGCAATAGCCTATATGTCTGGCATAACGGCCGCCAGGCCAGACGTCGGGAGTGCCGCAAACCACAGGAGGGGGAGGGGAGAGGTGAAGAGAACGGGGTCCGGGGCCAAAACGCGGGAGGGGAGACTATAGGTTTCCCGGCGATTGCCGATAGGTTCGGGGGGTGGTGAGCGATTCGCTGCCCACTCTGCCAACCCCCTGGCGGGGGTGCCGTTGGGGGGGAGGTAGGACCAACACCATGGTCTCCTACCCCCGGCGCTGCCAAGCATACAGCCAGAGGCTCGATACTCGGCGTTGAGGCCGGAGATGAGCGCGCTGAGCGGGTGGGCGTGCCTTGGCTGAGTAAGGAAGTTGCCGGGGCTAGAAGGCCTTTCTAAACCTTTCGCGGTGCCTGGAATGGCGATTTTGGTACGTGGCGCCGCCGGGGGTTAAGCGCGGGGACTCGAGGCCTGGGAGATGACCGTGCATGGCCCTTACCGGTACGCAACATTAACTAATGTATAATGACTGTAATGGTTAATAAAAGAGCGTTTCGTCAAGCCATGATGCTGCGGGCAGGAGGATCGCCATCCAGCTATAACCAGTTCTGGGGAGGGGGGTTACGGTCCACCACCGGACACCTTGCGACTTCGCTGCCGCAAGTTTATTTCCCGGACTCAGAAATATGTAACATTAGCGTAATATGGTTGTAATATTGGCGTAACATTTGAGGGAGGTCAGCAATGCTCTCAGACCATTGTTTGGACCCATTCAAGATGTTTCAAACCGCGCAAGTGAATAACTCCAGGAAGGCCGGCGGGAAGCAATCTGTGGGCTTTCGTCTGTTCGGCGTCGCCTCCGCAACTTCCCCCTCCGCGGCTTCGCAATTCGCCGCCTCGAGGAAGGTCGCGGATCCAGTGGCGGCGGCAGGACGATTGATCGCAATCCTGGCGGGACTGTGCGCCTTAACGGGTTGCGGCGGGTCAGGGGGAACGATGCCCACGGCCAGCCTCACCAATGTTGGGGTCGCAGTCTCTCCGGGCACCGTAAGCATTCAGCCGGAAGGGAGTCAGCAATTCGTGGCGGCGGTCACGGGAGCATCCAACGGGAACGTGACGTGGAGCGTGAGCCTGGGGGGGAGTTCAGGCATTGGTGCGGCAACCGCCCTTGACCCGGGGCTTATCAACGCTGCTGGCGTCTATGTTGCCCCCCCTAATGTCGCAGCGACAGCCACGGTGGCAGTAACGGCATCCAGCGTCGCCAATCCCAACGCAACGGCCGCCGCAACGGTGACCGTCAACCCTTCCACCATCGTCGTGGCGCCCGCCACGGTCACATTGAAGGCGGGAGCCACTCAGGCATTCACGGCCATCCCTACGGGGCTCAGCCCGACGAGCCTGCAGTGGATGGTGAACGGACAGGTAGGTGGGGGGCCCACCTGGGGGACGGTCTCCCAACAGGGGATTTACACCGCCCCCGCCATCGATCCGGGAGCGATGGTTACCGTTTCCGCTGCGAGCACTGCGAATGGTAGCATTACCGGGAATGCTGGGGTAACGGTTGTTAATCCGCCGACGCCACCACTGGCTGGCGCCGCCTACGCCCAAACCCTGGATAGTTGGAATACGGTGTTACTTCCCTGGGCTGAGGACCTTTCCGGGCTTACGTGGGACCCGAATGGCCGGGCGTGGAATTTAACGCCCAACTGGCCGGTGCCCACAACCGGCATTAGCCCGCAGATCTACTACCTCGAGATGGCCCTGCGGCCCGCCACTCGCATGGCGATCGCCAGGCAAGACATCCCCCTCATGGAAGAACTGGCGGAGTTCCACGTGGCTCTGTTGAATAATCGCGCCACGACCATAGGCGCGATGCTGCAGAACGCACCCAATGACGCGGTTATCACCATCGGCGGCCTGCCGACTGACCGCACCTTCCCATGGTATTATCCTTACAGCATCGCCACCCGGACCGTAGTTACCGAGGATGTGCAGGCCAACGTTCAGTATCTGTCGACCGCCGCGCAGCTTCTGCGGGCCATTACCGAGATGCCCGCTGCAAACCGCACGGCCCCGATGACCGATTTCGTGCAAGATTTCAGCGGCTTCTTGGTTTCGGAGCAGCTTTTGCGGCTGCTTTACAACCTTGACAACTCGGAGCCCTGGTCATACTACCAGAATCCCAATATTCCCCAGCCGGTTGTGTCGGCGTGGATATTCCTGGCCGCAACTGGCTACCGGCCGCCTCCTCCCCTCGAATACGAAGCCAAGATGACCGACATGGAACTTTGGCTGGTGGCTGACTCCGCCGAAGTGCTAGGCGCCGATGCGGCAGCGCCGGAACTGGCGATTCTCAACGACTACACCCGGGCACAACTCCAGCAAGCAGTGCTGGCCGGGGTCGGTCTGATGCAGGCCAGATGCCACCACTTGGTCTCGCCGGACGGCGCCGATGTGCTGTCCGCATTTGCCGGTGACAACGACGGTCATCCCGACCTCGCTTACTCGGGCGACACCGGGCCCGAAGTCCCCACGGTGCCGAACCCGAAGTACGGCCTGTCCTGGGACATGGACCATGCCTATCGGTTCCCCATCGTCTTCCGTTCTCTCTACGAGACGAGGAGCGCCACCGGCGCGCCCTTCCCCACTCTCAACGACCTTGTAGCCTTAGGGAACACCTACGTTCACCTGGCTTTCAACGGGAACTCACCATTGCCGGCTTTCAACAACTTTCTGGATGGATGGAACGGATGGGACGACGTGGGAGGCTCCATTCCCGACGGATATCCGCCGTATCAGTATTGCAATGCGATGCAGACTCCGATTAATTGCCTGATAGCGGGATCCGTGCAGGGATGGGGGCAACTTGCCTTTGCCAATCCTGACTTGGCCACTCTATACCAGAACCTGGTGAATCTGGCTTACGATGACTCCCCCGACACTCTGGCGTTCAAGAACCAACACTACTACTACCATGGCCCCTACAGCATCGATGCCGACTCGTATCCATGGCTCATGATCTATGTGGCCGGTGACAGCGCGGAACGGTTGCCGTAGAGGACCGGCAGGTTGAGCCATCAGAGAGGCCAGTCTGAGCGAAATCCTGCCACGATTTACTGCTGCATCAACGAAAGTGAGACAATCACATCTTGGCTCCAAATGACAAAGCCCCCGCTGAAGCGAGGGCTTTGTTGGACCTGCGAAGAGCTATTGTACCAACGGCCGACTCAATCCGAATTCCTCAAGGCCGTACGCGACTGGAACTTCTTGGGATAAAGTGTAAACTGAAGAGAAAAGACGTTGTCGCTCTGCGTATACAAATCAAGAAATGGGAACCGCCAATGCTCACATTGTGCCAGGACGGAAAACTCCATCTCCTTCGCGACTAACCAGTCGGCTTGGACACGCAACGAATCCTGCGATCCGCCAGAAGGAATAAACTCCTTACTTACTCTCTCCTCGCGCCATCCGACTTGGATCCGTCTTCGGGGTGAAAGCCAATACGTACTGCTCGCGTCGAAGGCAGACCCGTGCCTGCCGACCGTATCTCCGATCAGGAAGCCCTTGTTCGTGTATCCTTCATTATAGAAAAAGCTTGTATAGGGTTCCCCCCTTGTGCGCGTGTTGGCAACCTCAAGGCGAAAATCGTTCTTCTGGAAGCGTGGAACCTGGGAGAGGTAGATGCCCGGATTGTACATGGCCCGGGAAGGGTTCACCAGCGGACTCACATCGTCGGCGTTCATATTATCCGTGTAGATGGTCAGCCACCGGCGCAGATAAGGGGGACGGTAGGAGAAATCCAAGCCGCCAAAGCGTTTACCCGGGTAATCTTGCGGATTGGGATTGCTGGCAATGTCGGTAACGCTAAAGTATGTGGATACCAAATTTCTGAAAGTGAAAGGAATACCCTGGCCGAAAGCCATCGTTGTGCGGGAGAACCCAACCTCCAAATTCGGGCTGGGCTTGAGCATGATTTTCTCTCCGTGGATATAGGGCGCACGGGGGTAATGGTAGTCTGCCAGCCTGCCAAAAAATGCCTGCACTCGAACCGGCCCTAGATACTTCAGAAGCGACGGTAAGATAATGGGTTGCACTTGATTGACCTTAAGCATGAGTACAGGATCGATATTGTCACTATACAGCATGCCGCCCATGGTTCCAGGTCCCCACCAGAGGCTTTGCTTCCCGAACGCTACATCAAAAATCCCCACGCGCACGCCCACGTACGTGTCCAACAGGTCGAACTGGTTAATGGTGCCAGTGGCCTGGGAATTAGGGGACGTAGGTATTCCTGCCTGCCGCTCAATATACGCTTGTTGCGTCTGATTCAATCCGGCGTACGCAGGTGAGTGTTGATACTCGCCTCGGACATAGGCAAAGAACCGTCCCCGGGCAGCTTGCGCTGAAAAACCAGAGGCATTATTAAAGCCTGTATTAAAGGGCCGGCCAAAATCATTGCTAATGGTTTGGCCAAAGTAAAAGCTGTCCCGCAACGGCGTACCGGAAATTCCCATGGCTTTTGAATAGACGGATTCCACCCCCACCTGCCGCGCCGGAGCGCCATTGAGAAGGTTGATCTCTTCACTGAATTCTTGTTTGAGAGCGCCATCGAGTAGCACGGCTTCCTGGGTTTTGACGTCTGCCTTGGCGAAGCCCTTCTCGGCTTCCAACACCAATTGAGCACACTGAATTCTTGTCCATGGCCGCAAACCCACGTACTGCTTATTGATCGCTCCCAAGCCTGCCAACCGGTCGAAAGCCTCATACACCCAGTTATCCAATGGCACGTACACGGATCCCGGTGGGGCTTCCGCCAACGCCAATGCACTCGGAAAGATGACCAATCCCCATGCGCAGGCGAGCAGCCGCAGAATGGCTTTCCCCTGCCTCCAGCGATGGGCCGGCAATGCGGCAGAGAAGGAGTGCGCCGGCACGTCGCAAGGATTGGGGCGGGAGCAAAACGTTTTAAGGGAGGTCAGAAACACAGTTTTTCAGTCAAAGGTAGATTAACAGCGCATCGGACGGAGTCATCCGGCGGAAATCCCCAGTCAAGGTCAGCTACTTAGCGGCGGCGAGACTATAGAAAGAGACCATAGCGTCCGTGTGAGAAAATCAGACCGGCGGACTGGCAGAAGTTCAGGGGCGCAGCCCGGCGCATACCGATGCGCCCCAGGGGAATTCACGGTCAGAAATCCTTCCGGACTCACTTCAAAAGGCCCAGAAGCCGTTGGCGTAAGTTATGGGATTAGTTACCTGTGGGTAAGCAATGGCAGACCCAGCGAACCCCACGAAAACGGTGTGGCCCAGGAAGAAGGGCAGGCCAAAATCCACGTAATCCGTCGAGAAGTCGGTCCCGCTGTCCCCGCCCAAGGTGGAGAAAACCGAGTTCCCGCTGTTCAATAAAGTTTCGGCATTCTCGTCATACCAGGCAAACAGGCCCGGCAGCACGTGATTCGTCCCATACACTTTGGCGGAGAAGTAGGTCGCTATGGCCGGGCAATATAAGCCGAGGGGTTCGCCGTCTGCATTCAGACACTCGGGAATAGCGAGGCTTTGCGCGTCGGAAGAGTATATGGCAGGTGAGCCGGAGTCGATGTAGCTGCCATTCTGCGGAGAGAGGTAGTTGACGAAAAGGACGGGGAGGATGGACGTGCTATTTGGGCCAGGTGGTTCGGTCAGCGTAACTTGGGGAAAATTGCCGTATGCGTCAATCGCGTAGATTTCGACCCCGCTCAAGGCATTATCCGATTGTGTTCCGATGCCGAAAATAAGTTGGCCGGTGACAGGCCCGGTACCGCCGAAGGGCGCGCCAGGCAGAGTTAACGAAAGTCCATCATTATCATATTCAAACGCCGCCACAGGGTTCCAGACTTGCAAATTCTGGGGAACCGAGTCAACCGAACAGAGGTTGGATGGGCAGGAGTAGTACTGGTTGCGCAATGGACTTGAAGTGCATGCTATGCCACAGTCCTGCGGAAAGGTCCCGACACCCAGAATGCCATTAGCGCCCAAGGTTTGTAACGTGTTGGCGGCAATCGGCACCCCTCCTGACGGGGGCGAAGAAAGGCAATCCGCGGGCACGGGTATCTGCTCATATACGGCTGGGGTGATAAGCTGGATCGGAACCCCAGTGTTGGCAGTTTCACCTTGCAGCGGCACTTGTGCCGCCGTTTCGTCGGACATTTCAATCGTGGCCCTCGCCACTGGCCCCCAGACGTAAGAGAAATCGGCAAACTGAACACACTCTTGCAGAGGATTATTGTTACTGTCGGTGACAAAGGGCAGGTTCAGCTCGTCCACCGTTCCGCTCGCGAGCAGACGCAGCCCCACGGAGCCGGTATCAACGAGGATATTGGGGATGGTTTGACAGGTTGCGGGCAGAGGGGGACCACCCTGAGGGTTCTGGCCCACGGGAAGAATAGCCGGACGGCAAACCGTAACAAATGTAAAAACTCCGTTGGCGTACCCGCCCGAAGAGGTTACGCCGGCTGTAACCGGCACAGTATTGGCGACACCAGAGGGCGTGGGCGTCGGCAAGTTGGGGGCGATAACGCCACCTTGACCGACCCCTCCACAACTTGTCAGGACCATTGACACCATCGCAAGCGTAAGTATAAGAGCAGGAGTCCTGTAAGCGTCCACCTCAATTTTGGGCGTCATGCATCACCCCCGCACTGACGTTGGCGGGCACCAGGCTCGGTACATAAGCGTACCCGTGGAAAGACCGCATATGACCACCGCTGACGAATACCAACTGAGCTGTTCGCACGATCAAGGGTGCGCCACTGTGGTGGCGCGACCGCGAGGCGAGCGCCTGCTGTAGTTCGGCCATATTATGATTCCCCAGCACTTGCTGCAGGTTCGGCATCTGCGGCGCCTGCCAAGTGACGCCGAAAACCATGCCCGCCGGCGAAACGAATTCTTTCACCACCGTGCCGTTCGCCGAACTGAGTTCGTGGACCTTATAACCCGGGCGGGCTAACTCGCTCCGCTCGCCGCGCAGGATCTGTTGGTCCAGGTCGATCGACGACGCGTATTCGCCAAGTACCGCCCATCCTGGCGTAGCGCCCAAAAACACCATCATCAAAGTACTCCAAAGGATTTTCATATCGCTCCCATTCGTAGAGTTGTTGATGGACCGCCCTGCCCATCCTGGTTGGTATGAGTGCCGTCTTTGATCAAAAGTTGAACTTCGCCCCGAACTGCATCGTACGGGACCGATGGGCGTCAACGGGGCGGAGGAACCCGTTGCCGGCGCTACAATTCGGTGCTCCAGCGCTAAATGAGACTCCGACGTTGTAGACTGAGTCCCAATCTCCGTAGCAAGTGATCGTGTTGCTCGAGGTGTTTCCCTTGACGGGATCGTAGATGCGGAATTGGGTGGTATTGAAGATGTTGAAAGCCTCCGCACGAATCTGCAGGGTACGTTCCCCCCAAACCTTGAACTCCCTGAGCAAGGCCCAATCGAAGTTCGTGCGGGCCGGGTTGTACATCGAGTTGCGACCGGCATCGCCTTGGGTCAATCCCCGGGGGGCCACAAACCGGCAGCGATTGCCCAGTATGGGACCAAAGGTACCGGCAACGCTCGTCGCCGTGCCACAGGTGTTACCGGGGGCGAGGTCGGGATAAGAATCCGCGCCCAAGCCGAGGGCCAGGCCGGCGTTATCCAACGTAGAGATGCCGGAGGCGCTGGTACCGTTGACGATGCTGAAAGGAGTCCCGCTTTGGTAGACAGTGATGCCGGACAGCACCCAGTTCCGGAGCGCAAGGTTGGCACGCGACGGCGAGCCTTGACCCGCATCGTCATCCCCACCGAGGAACGCGCTTATTCTTTTCCCCCAGTCCAACAGTGGCAGTTTATAAAGGTAGCTGAGATTAAGCAGATGCCGCTCATCGAAGTCGGAGCTCGCCTTGTTGGCATGCAGATCGAAGGAGTCTACGAACGTGGCCTCGTAGCGATCAGAAGCCGTGTCGAGCGAGTGTCCATAGGTGTAGGAAACCCCCAGATCAAGCGGGCCGCGGTGGTGGCGCATGGTGATCTGCAAGGAATTGTAGGTGGACGTGCCCACGTTTTGAATTGAGGTGATAGCGCCGATGCCCTGATACGGACGCAGGACATTGAGATCGTAGGAAATTGCAGAGTGACCGACCGTCCCCGGCGAGCCCTCGCAGGCGGCGATCAAGCCTGTGACGGCCGAAGGGTTCTCCGCATAGGTGAGGTTGGAATTGTTAAAATAGAAGTAGTTCAGCGGGTTAAAAGGGGTGCCGGCATTGATTTCGGCGTCATCGCACAGGTTGCGGGTGATGGGCTCACCGGGTAAGAAAGGGTTATTTTTATTAGAAACCGGCGGGAGTTGATTGAGTTGCATGGCCGTGGCCAAGTGCGTGCCCTTGCCGCCCACGTAGCTGACGGTTACGATCGTGTCCCGGGCGATTTCGCGCTGAACGCCAAAGCTCCACTGTTGCACATAGGGCCACTGCGTTTTCGTCGGGATGGATAGCATGTTAAGCGGGTACAGAGCCTGCGTTCCCAGAGGACTACCGCGAGGATGTCCGATTTGCAGGTAGTTCGTGGGGTAGTCTTCGGTCATGCTGAGGACTTGCGGGGGGTTGCCCATGAGTGACCCCGCGTTCGCCTCGCTGCCGGTTCCGTGTTCAAAAAACATGCCATAGCCGCCCCGGATGGAGGTTTTCCCGTTGCCGAAGGGGTCCCAGGCGAAACCAATGCGAGGGGCAGGATTGACGATGTGCGAGCTTTGGCAACTGGCCGGTACGTGGTTCGCGCCGCATTGGACCAAACCGTTGGTCACGATCGGATCCAAGTTATTGACAGCGAGCGGGATGGGGTTCGCATTGACATCTTCTAGATATCCTTGGTGAAAGTTAACAGTGTACTGGGCATTGGTCCATACGTTTGAGTCGTAATCGGTGGCCACCCAGTTGTACAAGGTCTGGTTCACCGGCTTCCAATTGCCGAACAGGCTGAGCCGCAATCCGAGGTTGACGGTCAAGCGGGGGGTAACCCGCCAGTCGTCCTGCACGTAAGGCTTGACGTCCCAGTAGCTGACTTGGTAGGGGGCTTGTACGTTGTCCTGCTGGTAATAACGGATATCTTCACCCGTGGACGGCGAATACGCGCCAGAAAACGAATCCGTGTTAAATAGAAAATCGGCGAAGGCATTTCCGGTGGTCGAAGCGTTGCCCGCGTTGGTAAAAGTCAGCAGTCCCTGCACATCACCAGTGTTGGCGCCGTTGGCCGCGCTTGACTCCGTGCGCCCGGCGTGGATAAACTGAACCCCCATCTGCAGCGTATGTTTGCCCACGACCTTGCTGAGATCGTCGCGCACGGCCGTCTTTTGCAGCAGGTGTGACCAGGGCATGTAGGACGTGTCCACGGCGAAACCTGTCCCTCCATAGGCCTCGTTATTCCCGGAGATCAAAAGGCCGGGGAGTTTACCCCCAAAGCCATTGTTAAATAGATCCCCCATGGGATATTGGAGAGAATCCAACCCGGCACGGGACAAAGAGACGCCCGCGCCGGCAACATCCGCGAGGGTGATGTGCTGCCACGTATAGCCAAAGGAGAAGTTGTTGACCATGCTCGGCGATAGCAATGTGGCCACGTTCGTGATCAGGCTCATACCAGGCCCTTGGAAATCGTTCAGAACCGTGGGAAAGCTATTGATTTCATTCCCCCATTGGGGTACCGCCGTGGTGGTGTCCCAGTGGTCGTGAATAGCGTGAAAGGAGAGCTTCGTATTGGAGGTGAGATTGTGGTCAACCCTCACCAGTTCTTCACGCCAATTTGTCGGGGGTGAGACCGCCGCCACATAACAGGAATCTGCCGTGGAGTTGCAGCCCGAAGTTGCATTCGCGCGCGGAATGAGGCCCGTTTTCAGGATCGCCCCGGCGGCGGGGTCAATAATAAATTGGTTGTTGTAATAGGACTCGCGCGGGAAGTTCGTGCTTCCGTAGGAAGGGCAGTCAGGATAGGATTCGAGGTTGAACTCGTAGCCAGGGTCATAGAGAGGACAAACATCGCTGAAGTCGGCTAACCCTTTGTAAGTTTGGGTCGAAGCGTCGTAGCCGCGCTCGGCATCGGAAGGAACACCCTGGTTGAACTCAAACGGGCTGCGCTCGATGCGAAATTCTTCGGAGACAAAAAAGAACGTCTTATCTTTGGTCTCGTTGTAATAACCTGGGATGTAGAGGGGCCCGCCGATGGTGCCGCCGAAGTCTTGCCGGTGGTACAGCGGCGCCCCACCGGGTGGGTCGAAGAAGTTGCGAGAATTGAACAACTGGTTGCGCAGGAACTCGTAGGCGTTGCCATGGAATTTCCCGCCGCCTGACTTGGTCGTTACCTGGACTGTGCCCGAGGCTGTGCGCCCGAACTGCGCACCGTAGTTCGAGGTCAGTACCTTCATCTCCTGAATGGCATCCAGACTGGGGTAAACCAGCAGCGTGGTATGCCCGTGGCTGGCGGCAATGTCGGTGTTCAACACGTCGCTGCCATCCACATCGAAGGTGTTGTACTCAACCCGCCCGCCGTTGACGCTATATTTCGCGCTGCCCGCCACCCCGACCTTGGCTTCATCCTGGCTGGTCTGATTACTCACCCCAGGGGCCAGAGCGATCAACTGCGTGAAGTTGCGGCCATTCAAGCCTAACTCCACGACCTCCTGCCGGGTGATCGTGCCGGAAATCTCCGCGTTCTCAGTTTCGACCTGCTCGAGTTGCTGCGCCTGGACGTTCACCTGGGTGGCGGCCGTAGCCAATTGCAGTTGAACGTTGAGGGAGCCCATCGCTCCCGCGATCACGCTAAAGCCTGCGGTCTTGGACTCCGCGAAGCCTTCCGCGGTGACCGAGACATCATACTTGCCGGGAGTCAATCCGGAAATGATGAACTTACCTTCAGCGTCCGTGGTGGCAGTCTTGGATTCCCCGGCGGCGTTCCGGACGATGACCGTGGCTCCCAACACCACCGCCCCAGAGGTATCGGTGACCGTTCCCCCCAGTCCGGTGTCCCCCTTCTCGGGGGAAGCCGTCGTTATGTTGCTGCCGGCGGGCGCCGCCGGCGCTTCCTGTTGTGCATTGGGACCGGGCGCGGTGGAGGCTTGCGCCTGACATAGTATGGCAAATAGGGTAACTGCGAACAAAATATGCCGCATGAACCTCCTTTTTTTCGAGGACGATTCCTCGTCGGGTAGTAGTGTCAGGGGGAGAATTCCCTTCGATTTAATCGGAGTTTCCGGGGCTCCGCCCCGGCCAGGGGGTTTTAAGGAGCAAACACTTCCCCGCCGCAACGGAAGCCGAAATTGAAGGTCCTGGTGTCAGGAGTGAACTTCCAGCGGAACGACGCGCGAATGTTCCTGGGATTGTTGACCCAGGACCCGCCGCGCAGAACACGTGACTGCCCGCTCCCAGGCCCTGTGGGATCTTCAGACGGACTGGTCTGGTAGTAGTTCGGGGCATACCAGTCATTCACCCACTCCAGCACACTCCCCAGCATGTCGTACAACCCGAATCCGTTGGCATGTTTCTCGCCGACTGCGTGCGGAGACGCCCCGCTGTTTTCACTATCCCAGGCAATATCGTCAAGCGGCCCGTAGGTTGCTTCCGTGCTGCCCCCTCGAGCCGCGTATTCCCATTCCGCCTCACTCGGCAAATGTCCCCCCGCCCAACTGCAATACGCTTGCGCGTCATCCCAGGTCATATTGACAATCGGCATGTTTTCATGCGTCCAGCCGGTGATGAAGGCCAAGCCCACAGGCATCCCCCGTGCCGTCGCCCCCGCAAAGCGCTTGTAGGCCCCTAGGGTAACGACCGTTTGGCCCATCCAGAAACCCTTCGTGATCGTTACTCGATGCGCAGGCTTCTCATGATCTTCGCATTTACTGTCGCCCGGCGAGCAGCCCATCACAAAAGTCCCGGCCGGAATCCACACGTATTTGAGGCCGTCCTTCAGGTTTAACTTTACCGTCCCGGGCGCTGGTTTCTCTGCTGTGGGCGACTGCGCAGGCTTAGGCGCCGCCTCTGGGTGAAGCTGGGCATACCCCCATGGGCAATAGGTCAGTGCCAAAGTCAAAGCCAGTAAGATGTAGCGGCTCCTTAAAAACATGGGATAGCGTCCTCCGTGGAAAGCCTGTCAGCACGCATCTGACAAGGCGTTGCATGGGAAATTGAAAAACCGTGAAGCAAGTGAATATGTACCACCCCAAACTGCGCCACTACCGGGGGATTTGGCACTATCGTACAGAGGCCGCAGGTGATGTCTTTGCCGTGTCGTCCTCTTTCTCGGTGGGGGATTTCAACGCTGTGGCGATCCATGCAAACAGGGGGGCGCCGGCAGAAGCGGTATAACTCGCCCTCGCATTGGGATAGTGACCAATTTTCGCGGTGGCAGGCGCAGCGGCCATAAGCTTGTCCGCCGCTTCCTTTGGCGCGTTAACGTCGTCGGCGAAGAACTGGATACGGATGGCGCGGGACTTCAGAGTGGGCAGATAACGAACCGGCTCCAGGGGTTCCAGTCGTTTAAGAAAATCCGGTTGCAAGTAAGCGGCCCGCTCGTCTTTCGGCACCAGGGGAGCTTTCGCCAGCCAGTCAGGCCAGTCTCCCCAGGGGTTGAGGAGATCGACCGCCTTGATGCGGGGGTCGGTGGCGGCGGCGAGGATGGCGATGGCGCCGCCGGAGCCCTGGCCGAACATGCCCACCCGGCCCATGTCCAGATCGCCTCGCGTCTCGAGGTAATTCAGGATCAACTGCACGTCGTGGACGGTCGAGGCCAGCGATTCGGGAAGCTCGCTGACGAACCACTCCTTCAGCGGGCGGTGTTCAGCACGGTGTCCGGTGAGCGCCGAGACAAAACCGACGGCGGCGGCCCCGCCTTGCACCAGGCGCTGGCAAATCCGGTCGTCGTGGAAGCGATCCGTTTCGCTGGGAAAGCCGTACAGATAAAGCACCACCGGCGGGTTCTTCACGCCGGCCGGACGAATCACCCATAAGTCGATCGGGTCCATCGGCCGCCATTTCAATTGGAGCAGTTCCCGGACGAACTGCGGGGTCGCCAGGGGGCCCGTGCTCAGGGGTGGCTCGGGTTTTAACTCGCTGCCCTCGAGCGACAGCATCGAAAAACTCTCTTTGGCGCGCGCCAGTTGCAACCCGTTTTCCGTGGGCGTCAATTCAAACTGCGGCGTCGGCCCCGCAGAACTCGGCTCTTGGCCGTTGACGCGGAGTCCCGCAAAAAACGGCAGCAATACAGCGGCGATAAGAATCCGGTGAAAAAGATGGCGAATCAACAGGCAGTCCTTTCTGGAAGGTACGTCTCCCCTTCGCACGCTTGCGTGGAGGAAAGAGACCCACGGGCCAGGGTGGCCGTGCCACGACGCGCAGGTGTTTAAAAAGCAGGGGCACGCCATGGCGTGCCCCTGCCAAAATGCTCAAAACAAACGTCGAGAACTACTGGTACAGGTTAGTCTGCTGGCAGCCGGTCGTGCTCGTGCAGGGTTCTGTTCCACTCGGCCCGGTGGTGTCGGTGATGTAGTCAAGCTCTGACTGAACGGTGAGAATCATACCGCCCATGTCGCCGGCGGTCTCGGGAACATCGTTCTTGAAGCCGTTGTTCGGGAATTCACTGTCCGAGGCGTCGTCAACAATCTGGTAGAAGTGGGAACGGAATACTCCCATTTTGGTGACATCAGTGAAGTCAGTTACTTTGTTGCTCGCGATAAGATGGACAAAGCTCAAGATCACTGGTGGGTTGCCGGAAGGGGTGAGGAGAGTATCGGTGTAGTCATAGATCATACGCTGGAAGCTCCAGATCGGGTAACTTCCGTTCACCATGTTGGGGAAAGGCAGAATCGGGCAAACGGGGGGTGGGCCGAAGGAAGTGCATTGCGGGAGCTGGCCGACGCCGGCGGGATTCAAATCACTCGAGGCGTAGAACGGATCCACTCCGTCAACCGTCAGGTACCTGAGATTCGTATTATCGCCATTGACGTTGGCGAATGACCAGAAAGTGTAACCGAAGCTGTCCGCATTGAGATTAACCGTCTTTACCATCTCGCCCGTGCCGATCACACGGCCGCGCGTGGCGCCGGCGAGTCCGGGTGAGGTGGTAATGTGCCAGAACGGGTTGCCGCTTTCCACGGAGCAGGGTTGAGCGCCGGCGCACGCGGTGTTGGCCGGATTTACGCCGGTTTCCTGTCCGATGACACCAGGACCGGAATACTCGTTGTAAAACTCCCGGGCGAGCGGGACGCAAAACTCCATGGTGTTAAAAGTGCCCGAGAGGGGCTCGCGTTGGTAAACATGGATGGGGACGGCGGGGTCGTTCGATCCACTCGGCGCCGCGTAGATATCGCTGATGCGGGTGATCTGGCCGGTGAGGATGTTCGCGAGGGTCGAGCGGTTGATGTTCGTGTATTTGCCGTCGCCGAAGTGACCCGAGCCGGTGTTCGTTACGTTGGCGATCACCACCACCGGGTTGGCCCCGACGATGGCCGTATAGAAAACACGCGGGCTGTTCGAGGTAAATGGGTCAGGTGTATATATCGAGAAATCAACGGGGTTGGCTACTTGCAGGGGGGTCCCGGAATAGATTTGTGAACTCTGGATCTGGTTGCCGATGCCAGGGGTACTACTGTTGTAGTAACCCACCCCGGTGTAGGCGTCGTGGGGTATCCGCTGGCCAAGCGGGGTCAGGGCGCGAAGGGTGGCAAAATAGGCATCTTCCGGTCGGATGTCGGTCATGCCGACGTTAATCTTCAAACCCTGGGCGGCGGTAAGGACGGCTGCCGGCAGAGCGGTATCGGTCCCCGCACCAAAATACGAAATTTTGTTTTGACCCGCAGTACCAGCAGCTTCGAGGATATCAACTGTGGCGCCGGCAAAGTAGCTGCGGGTGCCCACGATGGAGTCAACGGAAACGTACATGCAGATCTGGGTTGGCGCGGTACTGTTGTCCCACACGATCCAGATGTTGCCTGGCTCGGGGAGGATGCTGCCGTTGCGCGGATCTACAAGGTTGGCGCCATTACTGTACGTCCAGTGGTATGAAACGCCACTCGACTGGTTAGCGCACCAAGCATAGTCGCCCTCGCCGTCCGCGTAATTGAGGCCGGCGGCCATAGCGAAGGACTGGTACATTGCCGATGAACCGACGGCTACGAATTTTCTGGTGAGCTGAGCTTGAGCGTTGATGGGGAGCAGACCTGTCATGCCGAGCAACAGGGCCGCAACAATCAGCGTTAGTCTAAGTTTTTTCATCATAATACTAAACTGCCTCCTGAATTCAGTGTAAAATGATGAACGGATGTGTACATCCGTTCCGCGTGCTTACTTCGGTCCAGGCACTCTTGGTTTGCTCCTTAACAGACCCAGTAGGCCTGGACGGGAAGGTACTTACGGGCGAATGTGCACGTCCACTCCTCTGCTGTGAAGCCCGACGACCACTGAACCTTGTGCACAGGTTTTGTTCCACAGAAGCCTGCGATTTCACCTCGCCTAAGCCCGGCTCCGGCTCAGAACCCCCTCAAGTTCACTCCGCCTGCTGTGGCTGCTTTGCGGTCTCTTGTTCGGCCGTTTTGCTCGGGCTTCTATCTTGTGGATGTTCTTGGCTCGCGCGACCAGTGTGAATTACAGTTATCTCAGTCATATTAAGCACAAGTGAAATCCTCGATAAGTCTTTTTAGAAGGAAATTCCAAATTGCCTTTCCGATTGGCCCCGCAGTTGCTGATCGGCCTTCACCCTGCGCTGCTGCCAATCGCATTCGTTTGACCTGAATTGCAGGAGCGGGCGCCGTTTATCGCGGCACGCAAACAATACTCCACGAGGTAAAGGGGTTGGCCGACCAGGGGATCGTGCGGCAGCACAACTTCAGTTCAGCCAGGTGTAAGCCGGCGCGCATTGTGCAAGGCGTTCAGTAGTTCATCCATCGAGGACGTCAAGATAAAAACTCCCAATCTACTACGGCGCTGTCCGCTGCTGCAGGAGGTGATTGGAAAAGGCAGCCATCACCTGGGCGTCCCACTCATTCTTGTGCTCCGGAGTGCCGGCGGTCTTCAAGTAGCGCTGGTTGTGGTAACGGACATCACCGTAGTGGATGATCAGCCCCTCATCAAACGCTTTGCCTAACTCTTCGATGCCTTGGCGCAGAGTATAACGAGCCTGGAAGCCAGTCCGCTCAAACAGTTTCTGGAAGTTGACGCGATAGTTGCGGCGGTCCGACTTCTCCACGTGCTCGACCCGCACCTGGGGAATTACCTCGCGAATGACGTCGGCCAGTTGAGAAAGGGTGTAATTTAATCGCCCGTCGCCCACGTTGAAGATTTCCCCACTGACCTGCGGTAGCGGTGTGTCCAGCACCTGCATGATCGCCTGTGCCAGGTCTCGCACATGGATGAAGGGTCGCCACTGCTGCCCGTTGTAGATGGTGATGACGCCTTCCTGCTTCGCCTTCGCGGTAAGCAGGTTCACCACCAGATCGAAGCGGGGGCGATAGCTCAGGCCGAACACAGTGGCAAAGCGGAGGATAGTAGGGTGGAAGGTCTCGCTGGCAGCCTCCAGTAATGCCTTCTCAGAATCAACCTTGGTCTGGCCATACAGCGAGATGGGATGGGGTGCAGCGTTCTCGTCGACCTCGATTTCCGTGGCCCCATAGACGCTGCAACTGGAAGCGAACAGGAGGCGCCGCACACCGTGCCCTTTGGCGATCTCAATGAGCATGCGCGTGGCGGCGTAGTTCGTCTCGAGCGCCGCCTCCCCGTTTTCGTCGCAGGCCGAGTCCCCGACGATAGCGGCCAGATGGATGATGGATTCGACCCCGCGCATCCCCTTGACCACATCTTGTATGTTTCGACAGTCGCCCACCAGCAACTCGAACCCGCGGTGATTCTTCGCCGGCCGGAGTGCTTCGTCGCCATACAGCAGGCTATCCAAGGCCCGAACCCGGTACCCATTTTCGAGAAGACGCTCCACCAAAAGCGAACCGATGTAGCCGGCGCCCCCGATGACTAACACCCGCCCTCTCTCGTTCGGCACTGACAACCTGTCTTTGGGCCGCACATCAAAATGGTGTTCAAACCAGCCTTTCAGCAGACGCGCGGAAACCAGGCCGACACCGGCCAGGGCAACAAACGGCAAGGCTACGCTGCGGCCTTCGATGCTCTGCCCGAAAAAGAAAACATTGACACCAAAAAAGATCATGACAGCCAATACAACACCACGCCCGACACGCCAGGCCTTGCGGGCGCCCCGTAGTTTGCGCCCGTGCGTGTAGAAGCCACTGAGCAGAAATACTAGGGGGAAAACGGGAGAGAGGAACCAAAAGAAACCTGTATAGTAGTGGGCGAAATTCGAGGTAAGCTCTCTGGCCTGTACGGGGTGGCCCAGAGCTGTGTGGTAAACCACGGAAATGGCCAAAGCAACGATCATGCTGAAATGCACGATCGTGAAGTCAGCAAACATGCGCGGGAGCACCTCCCGCCACTTCACATTTTCGATTGAGCGCAGCATCCAAAGCTCCTTCCCAGAACCTCCTGGTTTCTTGGGCCTACCCTCGCGCTCGCGCCTTGGGAGAGAGGGTCATGACAATAGGCTTGCGGCGCACTGCTGTAATGCGGGCGTCTCGCCCGCTGTCGCGGGGGAGTCCCGCCCCCGCAAGACGTCGCAAACAGGGATGCACAGCAGGCGAACGCCCGGCTCACAACTGGAGAGCCCGCCGCCGGCTTGTGGACCCATGCTCCAAAACCGGGCGCCGCATGTTTCCCACCTGCTGGTATTCCCGAGGGCGTGCAGCGCGAGTTGCCTGCAGCATAACTTGTTCAGTTACCTCGCAAGTGCGAGCCATGTTTGCGTCGGTGAGTGTCGGATGAACCAGGAACATCAGACTGCTCTCGCCCAATTCACGAGCCACCGGCAGCCGCCCGGGGGGGCGCAAGAGGGAGGAAACGCTTCTTCCCGATAGATCTCACTACAGCTTCCGGTGGTGCAGGGCACTCCCTGCCCGGCAATCGTTTGGGCGATGCGGTCCCGGTCCCATCCCTCCGCCAATTCTTCTGGCACAACAAAAGCATAGAACTTGTAGTAAGCGTGCCCGACGTGCGCGGGAGGGGAGGGAACACGCAGGCCAGGTAGCCGTGACAGTCGTTCGGTAAGAACGGCAGCGTGCCTCCGCCGGATCGCAACCCACTTTGGCAGCTTTCGCAAGGCAACGCGTCCCACTGCCGACTGAACTTCACTCAGACGCCAGTTGGTTCCAAAGGACTCGTGCAGCCAACGAAACCCAGGAGGATGCACTTGGTGACATGCCTTCTCGTAGTTTTTGCCGTGGTCCTTGTAAGACCACATGCGCTGCCATAGTCGTTCAGAGTTGGTGGTCACCATGCCGCCTTCGCCCGCCGTGGTCATGTTCTTGTCCTGGCAGAACGAAAACGCCGCGACATTGCCGAACGAGCCCACGGGGCGTCCTTGATGGGTCGCACCGTGCGCTTGAGCGCAATCTTCAATGACCTTTAGCCCGAATTGCCCGGCGACTTTCAGGATTTCGTCCATCTCGCAGGGCCAACCCGCCAGATGGACCGTAATGATCGCCCGCGTGGTCGGCGTGAGAGCCGCGCGAATTGTCTCTGCCGTAAGATTTTGTGAATTCGGGTCCACATCTGCAAACACCGGGCGTGCGCCAGCGGCCACCACCGAACTCGCAGTGGCGATAAAGGTCCGACTGGTCGTAATCACCCCATCGCCCGGTCCGATCCCCAGGGCACGAAGCGCCAACTCCAGAGCTACCGTACCGTTAGCGACTGCCACAGCGTGTTGGCACTGGGTAAACTCGGCGAATTCCCGTTCAAAGAGGCGGCCTTCATCACCCGTCCAGTAGTTCACCCTACCCGAGCGGAGTACCGCGGCAGCCACCTCGACCTCCTCCTCAGCGAAGTACGGCCAAGGCGCAAATGGATGAGTTTCGCTCGACAACGGGTCCTCTTCTTTGGGTCCAACGGCGAACTTCTTCCGATCGGGCACGTCAAGTCTCCGCTGGCACGCACTTTACAGTGGAACGGTAAGTAGGAAAGTAGCTGATGGGGTCGCCGTTAAGGTTACTGTACATGCGGTGTTGTTGTTCAAGCAGGGCATAGTCCCCCGCGAGATGAATACGCTTGTAGATGTAAAACGGTTCCTGAAACCGGGAAAAGCCCGCTTTGAAGCGGAAGATCCCGTCATTCAAACTGTTTCCGCCGCCGAGGACAAGTCTCTTCTTGCCCGTTTCATGCGCCCAACAAATCAGGGCCCAGAATACCGCGTTCGTGGGGCGCACATGGTGGAACGCGGCGTCGGCTCCACCGTACAAAGCAAATGCGTCGTTGTCGTCATGCAGGCAGAGAGTTATGGCAACAATCTGATCGCGGTATTCGGCGAGAACAAATCTGGTGTTTTCGGGCAATTCCTCACGAAATCCCCGAAAGATTTCGTAAGAGAGATAATAGCTGGCCTGCGCTTGGTTTCTTTCCATGGTATGGCGGTAAACCCGGTAGAACTCCCGGATATGGTCGTCACTTGAAGCGGTAATAATCTTGACGCCTTCCCGCTCTGATTGCTTGATCTTCTTGCGGCACGCATGTTCGACATGAGTGCGCCAAAGATCCTCAGGGCTAAGGGTGGTGTCCACCCACACGATGTCGCGGTCGTAATCGCACCCTTCACCCAACAAGGTTCGGGCCTGCGACCAGGGATGCAGATGGGCGAACTCGGCAACGACGCCCTCCCCTTGGAAAAGGGCATTACGAAGATCCGGGAAGGCGGCAGCAAGGCCGGACGCGCTGCCAGAAATCAGAGGGCCGGTGAAATTCGGAGTGGTAGCATCCCACTTCGCCTTCGTCTCAACGCGGAAGGGCAAATTTCCGAGGGAGCGAAACAACAAGGGATAAGCAATCGCACCTTCGTCCGATTCAACGACATAGAGGCGCGGCGAGCAGCCTCGGAAAGTCTGGCAGAAACGAGCGTAGCCGAGACTTCCAAACACACTGCGCCTGGCCGGCAGATACTTCTGCCACGCGTCCTGGTCGGCGATAGTCAGAAAATGCTCTCTAATCATAGCGAGTAGACACGCTGATCAGCCCCAGATCAATTGTTGGGCAGAACAAGTTTCGCACTCTCCAGATGTTTGAGTCTTGCGGCGGCGGTCGAACGGGCCAGGGGGTTCGTCGAGGACGCTCGCGAGGATGGATTCCAGCTTTACCGCCAGCCGGGCGAACTTGTGGTTCTGTTCCACGTATCGGCGGCCGCGAAGCCCCATCTCCAAGCGCTCTTGTGGACCCATGCTGGCCAGCGTGGAGATGGCATCCGCCAATGCTTCGGGGTCGTCCGGCGGGCACTCGAGGCCACAGCCGGCGTCCAGCACGGGGTGGTTGGACGAGCGCGCCCCCAGGATAATCGGCCTGGCCACCGCCATGTAATCGAAGAGCTTGTTCAGGCTCATTCCGAAGCGATGCACGGCGAGAGGCTTGACGGGCGCGACCAGAATGTCCGCTTCGCTTAGCAGCGAATACACCTGGGCCCGGGGCACAAACGGCTCGAAAGAAACGTTGTTCAATCCGAGCGCGGCTCGCTTGGCGATCAGATCTGCCTTGCCTGTTCCGCTTCCCATGAACCGGAAGCGGAGGGCCGGCCCCCCGCGCTGCCTAAGAATGGCAGCAGCGTCCAGAATTGTTTCCGGCCCGTTCCCGGCGCCATAAGCACCGGCATACATTACTTCCAGTTGATCTTTTGGCTGCGGAGGCGAGATCGCCGGAACAAGGCCAAAGTCCACTCCGTTCGGAATCCAATGGATGTGCTCCGGCGCCGCGCCGAGCGCCACCATGTGGGGAGCGGCATTGGGCAGAAGGGTAACAATGGCGTCGGCATGCCGGTAGAGGTATCGCTCGATCGCGGCCGACAGCACTACGAAGGGATGGAAGCGGGACATCCCGAGATCGATCAGTGTCTGCGGCCAGATGTCGCGAACCTCCAGCAGGAACGGGACGCCCAACCGTCGGGCCACGGCTAAGCCGGCCAGCGCGGCGAACAGACTCGGAGTGGAACCGTAAATAACATCGGGCCGGCCGCTACAGTGCATCGGCAATTGCAGTACACGGAAAGCGAATACCAGCATGTTCCAAACCCGTCCGTACGAGTTACCGGAGTACGCGGGAGTGGGCACCCAACCGAACTCGACACCCGCGACTTGTTCCCAATGAACATGTTCACGCCTGTCAACCGAGACGCAGGCCATGGATCTGACGTGGAAACTTGATGCGAAGATGCTGACGCCGTGCCCGCGCCGGACCAACTCCGCGGCCAGCGACACGTGCCGTATACTATCCGACCGGGTCGGAGATGAGGCGTAATGGTGGATTATCCAGATTTTCATGGGAGAGCTAATACCCATTCCGCCCAGGTTCGAGCTGCGGGCACGGTGGCTTTCGCAGGCCGTTCGTTACCATTTGACCCGCACCACCTCGAAAACCTCTGCGTACTCCGCCCGCACTTGCACACCGCGTACCCTGGCCAACCCATAGACGACTTCCTTGTTGAAGTAGGGCCGCTGAAGTTCCATCTGGCTTTCATAGGCCTGGAGCGCGGCCCACTTGCGGTCGACATGCTCCTGATTAAGCGTAACAAACGCCTGGGCTGAGAAGTTGAGGCAGTTCCACGGCAGCTCATAGGCCCACAAGGTAATTTCCCGGAAGGCGCGCACTGACTCGGCGTGCAGCACGCGATGGTCCTGGTGAATGTCCGCTCCGGCGGTGACAAAGATGATGTCAGGACGGAGCCGTTTCTTGAGTTGCAGTAGTTCCTCCAGCAACTCCTGGCGGTGATTGGAAAACGTCCGCACCGGGTAGTCGTACACAAACGTCCGTTGCGCGTCGACACCGAGTATCCGCATCGCGTTCAAAAACTCGCCCCGCAGCCGGTCGGGAGCTGAACCGGGAGGCAGCGACTCCTTGGCCAGCGAGAATGTGGCGACCGACACCTCGGCACCGCTGGCGACCAGACGTGCGGTCGTGCCGCCGCAGCCCAACTCCGCATCGTCAGTATGAGGAGCCAGGACCAGCACGCGCCGAGTACCGTTGAGTATATTTTGTATCAAGTCATTTCACCCTTTATGTCCCAGGTCCCGAGCAAAGAAGAAAGCGCCGAGGGTTCAGCCAGCCCGTGCTGCACCCTCCGGGTTTTGCGGGTAAATCAAAGATTGTGCCGGCTTGTCCTTGTCACGCTGGCTGTAGTTCGGCGTAAGTGGCGATCAGCCCTTGCGCTTCATGCTCCCAGTTGTATTTCTCCGCCACGGCGCGCCGGCCGTTCAGACCCATCTCGGCCGCCTCCGCCGGATGGCGAAGGATCCACAACAGCGCCTCGGCAATGGCGGGCACATTCAACGGATCGACCAACCGCCCGCATCCTGCCGAACTGATCATCTCCCGCCAACGCGGAAAATCGGAGGCGACTACCGGTAGTCCGGCGGCCATATACTCGAACAACTTGTTCGGCTGCGCGTTCACGTAGTTCCCTGTTTGATGAAACAGGACCAAGCCGACCCTCGCTCGCCCCAGCAGCTCGGCAACTTGAGAACGGTCGAGTTGTCCCTTGTGCTCAACCAGTCGGTTCTTGCGGTCGCGCTCGAATTCCGCCTTCGCCCCGGAACTCACGTGGCCGGCGATCACCAGCTTTACGGGCGTCTCCTTCGCTGCTAGCTCGACCGCCAACCTCATCTCCCGCAGCCCGCGGTCGTCAGACAGTCCCCCGACGTACACTGCAATTGCCTCGCGTTTTTCATAAGGCAGATTATCGTGACTGCGGAACTCGTGAGTCCGCGGGAAGTTTTGGACCAGCCGCGTCTTGCTTGCCCGAAACTTCCGGGCGATCGTCGGCGTCACCGCAATTACTCGGTCAAACACCGTGGTGAAGCTAAACTCGCAAGCGCGAACGACCGCCGCGGCTGGCCCGCGCAGCAGGGTGGGTATCCATTGTTTATCCCGTACGGTGTTCGTATAGTCCTCGTGGACATCGTAGACCACGCGCTTGCCGCGCATTCTCAAGAGAACCCCCACCGGCATCAGTTCCGGGTCATGGAAGTGATAAATTTCCCCGTTTTCTCGCACCGCGGCCTCGTAGACCTTCCAGATCGTATGGGTCATCCGCTCGCGGCGGTCCCGCGGCGGGGGGACAGCGCAAACCTTGACGCCATCACGGATTACGTCACCTTCCGCCCGAGGTGCGATCAGGGTGACATCGTAACCTGCCATCGCCAGAGACTTGCATTCCTTGTGGAAGATGCGGACATCAAAGGGGGGATGGACGGAGGTCAGGTGGACGACGCGGCAGGGCATGAGCGCCTTTCTTCCGCAGAAGCATGCGCAACTGCCTCTTGCAACGCTTGCGGATTGCGCTCGTCCCCGAAAAGGATCACAGCCACTGTTCGCCATAGAATTCTCGTGTCCAGCCAAATCGAGCGGTGGTCGGCATACCAGACGTCGAGCATAATCCGCTCCGGCCATCTAAGCTCTATGCCACCATTCACTTGTGCCCAACCGGTCATGCCGGGAGCAATGTTGAGTCGCCGACGCTGGAAAGCCGTGTACTTCTCCACTTGCTCCGGAACCGCCGGCCTCGGCCCGATCAGCGCCATGTCGCCGCGTAACACATTCACCAATTGAGGCAGCTCGTCCACCTTGAACCGGCGTATCCACTTGCCCACCGGGGTGACTAAGGCATGTCCTTCCCGAATTTCTGTAACGTCATCAAGGGGCAGATCGTTGACCCGCATACTGCGGAATTTTAGCAGTTCGAAGGGGCGGCCGAGCAGGCCCGCTCTGGTCTGGCGGTAGAACACGGGGCCACGATCTATAGACCAGATGGCCAGGGCAGTAACCGGGAAAAGCGGCGCTGCCAGGAGGAGAAGAATGCCGCTGCTGAACACGTCAATGAGCCGTCGCAACGTCGTTTCCAAAACACCGCCCTTCGCGCCACCGCGCTGCACCGGACCAATCCCGTTGACCAAGCCAGGCGTTCAAAATATCCGGAGGTGAAGAAGGAACTCGCAATCTCTTGTCGCAGTATAATGATGCTAAGTGTGAAATGCAGTTCCGGAGACCAGCCGGCATCCTTTGGGTATCGTGGCTCTGAATCGTGGGTGGGAAGAGGATTCAGGCAGAAGTTCCGGCCGTGGACACCAGATGGTCTTCCTCGGGCTCGATCTCCGGTTTAAATGCCTTGTCTGGCTCGGGCGATGGTGACAGGTAGAGCAGCAGTGCCGCTGCCAGGCCTCCTTCCGAGATCAGCACCGTTGTTACCAACGTATTGCTGAGGGCGATCGCCGGCACGACAACAAGCAGCACCGCCAGTTCCAGGTTGCGCCTGGCGGAGAGGGAATCATAGATCCAAATCACAAAAGCCGACAGAATCGTGTATCCCACGATACCGGGCATACCCAATCTGGCAAAGCCCATGGCCCACAGATTGGCGTTCGCGACCGTGTCGGAGCTGCCGCAGTAGACGAACCCGATTTCACTGGCCGGCCCCATCACGGTTGGGTCGTAAGAAAAAGGGAGTTCAACCCCTACAGGGGGAACTTTGGAAAAGTGGTCGAAGTAGAATCCTGTGAGCAGCCCCGGTGTCGCCAGTACGCGGCGAGTAATCAGAGAAGAGAAGAACACGTTGCCGATGGCACGGTCCGCAATTGCGCAAACAAGGATGATGGCAATCAACCCGGAAATAAGGGCCAGGCTAAAACTGCGCCGCCAGCGCCGCATGATCACGGCCACAAAGGCAAGGACAAGGAACGACAACAGGGCGGATTTGAAACCCGTGAGGCTGAAGACAATGAGCTGGCCTATGATCCCTGCCACCCAGCACATCCTCCGACGGTATTGCAACCCGAACGCAATCAGAAAAAGATTGAATGCCCCGCCCAACTGGCCTACCACATAGGCGAGACCCCGTCCGCTCTCAAGCAGCTCAGCTTTATATGCGCCGCGAAGGGTGTACTCGGTTGCACCGTTAAACAGTGACGCGAGATTGTTCACCAGCGTGTTCGCCCCCGCGTTCATGCAAACATACCCGAGGGATGCCACCCACACCAGCAGGAACGCGGGCCAGAACAGGGTGGGACTTACGGTGATTTGGGGGACGGCGAGCAGCCGGCCCGAAGCAGCCCAGCAGAGAATCCCCATGCACAGCAGCAAAGTAATCTGGAACGGCAAAAGCTCTTCGAACGGCATGATCAGGTTTAACCCGGGCACCAGAATCGACGGGATGTAGGCGGCAAGATAGAGCCACCACAAGATCAGAGCCGAAGGTCGCGAGAGAGAGTACGGCAAGAGCAAGGCCGGCAGCAGAGCCAGAGTCAGCAACCAGACCATTCCCCCTCCACCTGGCCACGTCAGCGTAAATCCGTCCTCACCAAAATTCGGCGACACGATAGTCGCGTATGCCCAGAGGAACGCCGCCACATACAGGCCGGTCACCAGCAGCAGTTTCCCTCTATTCATCAGCGTCCCAGCGGCAATGGCAGGATCGGCGCCGGTGCCCACACCTCGGCCTTGGGGCCAGGCGGCTCCGTATAGAGCGGAAGACTGCAGATGCGGCGACGGTTCGTTTGATCTGTTCATGTTATTGTAAAGGCAACCCGCAGGACAAAACCCAGCCAATCCGGCGGTGACTTGCGAAGGAGCAGAAACGCCAGCCCGAGGTTCGCCAGCAACACGGCGGCGAAGGCAAGCTTAGTAATCTGAAAGTGGAATGCCAACTGGGCGGTCAGGCTGGTTGCTCCCAGCAATCCCGCCATCCAGATCGGACCGATTTGCGGTGACCAGTCCGCCAGCCTCAGTCTGCGCAGCGTCAGGTGTGTCGCAAAGGCCAGCACGTAAAAGGCGACCGTGGTCGCTGCCGCTACGCCGATCACAATCCTCTCCCTCGGAGCGAACCGGACGACAGCGGCCGAGAGAGCCATGAGTACCGCCAGCGTGATGACCACATTGCGCGCGTTATACGCTACATGACTCGCTGCGTCCACCACGCTGCGCGTGGCCCCGTAATACATGGACGCGGGAGCGGCCAGCATGACCACACAGATCACGGGCACTGCCGCGACACTCGACGGTCCGAGCCACCAGAGCACGATGGGATGGGCGAAAATGAGCCCTTGCACCACCACCACGAGCGAAACGTGCAATACGGCGGAGACTAGATGGCCGACAAACTCCTTCACATCTTCAAACCGGCCTTCCCCCAGCAGACGGCTGATCCGGGCTAACAAGACAACTCCGAGCGGAGTAAATATGTTACTTGCCAGGATCAGGCACGTGATTCCCAGCAATAGGTGTGAGGTTTGGGCGATGTTCACGTAGTGAGACACGATCACTGGCCCCAGCGCCAGAAGCCCCCCAATCGCGATCTCACCGGGCACCCGTGCAACCCCATAGGTGAGGAGTTGGCGGGCATCACTGATAAAGTGATGGCGAACATTCCGGGTGGCCGCGATCTTTGGTATCGCCCAGAGGAGGGAGACAGCCGTCAGACCAAGGCCCGTAGCACCCATCAGGAGGGGCGCCGAATGCGACTTATGCGTCACCCCCAGGGCCAGCAGCGGTACAACCACCAAGCCCCCGAACGATACAAGATTTGCCGTCTGTACGCGTTCCAAGCCGCGGAAGTACCCATACACCATGTTTTGTGCGTCCGTTCCAAAGAGGAGAAGGACCATCGCGAATACCAGCGCGCGGTTTCCAGAGCCGAAGCACCACCGCGCCACTCGCTCCGCATTCAGGGCCGTGGCCAGGCCGATGCTGGCAATGAAAGCAAGGCCCACCGTGAAGGCAGTCAGGAAGTACTGCTTGGCGCGTGTTTCCACGTCCTCGACAGTATGGGCAATCTGTCGCGGCAGCGCAACGCCCAGCCCAAGCTGGGAACCTGAGAGCAGCCACGCCGAAACCCGCTTGACCAAAAGGTATTCGCCGAGCACAACCACGCCCATCTCTTTGCTGATTGCTCCCACAAGGATGAGGTTCGCGACCAGGTTTGCGACCTGCGTTAATCCTGTTGTCAGCACGTCGAAAAGAAAAGGGTGCACTCGCAGACGCGCAAACTGGCTCCAGTTTTTCACTTCGTATAGACCCTGCTTGCACTTCGCACCCCGGCTGCGGCTTGGCGCACCGCTTGTGCAATTTTCTGCTGGTCGTCTGCGCTGAGGTAGGGATGCATCGGCAGGCTGACCACCCTTTCGGCCGCGGCTTCTGCGTGCGGGAAACTGCCGCGTCCTACTCCGGGGCTGGCGTATGCCGGCTGCAGATGCAGGGGGATAGGATAATGTACTGCCGTGGGGATACCTTGGGCCTTCAACTGCTCTCGGACCGTTTCCCGGTTTTCCACTTGGACCACGTACTGGGCATAGACACAGGTATTGTAAGTTTCCACGCAGGGCGTGGTAACCACGTCCCGCAGCAATTCGCTATAAGCGGCGCCGATGCGGACGCGGTCCGCCATCTGCACATCAAAGGTCTCGAGCTTAGCCAGCAGGACAGCAGCCTGGATGGTGTCCAGCCGCCCGTTGATACCGATCAGCGGGTAGTGATACTTGCGATCCTGGCCGTGAACACGGATCTGCTGCAACCGCCTTGCCAGGACTTCGTCATCAGTGAAGCACGCTCCCCCATCTCCGTAGCAGCCGAGCGGCTTCGCGGGAAAGAAACTGGTGCAGCCGATCGTGGAGAGATTACAGGATGGCCGCCCCTTATGAGTTGCACCGAAACTCTGGGCGCCGTCCTCGATGACGGCAAGGCCATGCGCGGCAGCCACTTCGTTGACGGCATCCATCTCCGCACACTGGCCGTAGAGTGAGACGGCAATGATGGCTTTGGTGCGCGGTGTGATCGCCGCCTCCAGCAATTTGGGGTCGAGGTTGTAAGTGCGCGGATCGATATCCACAAATACCGGTTGGGCGTCAAGCAATCGGATGGGCTCCGCCGTCGCGCCGAACGTAAGCGGGGTCGTCAGAACCTCGTCGCCGTGCCCGACACCGAGCGCCATGAGCGCCATCAGCAGCGCGTCCGTGCCGCTCGAGCACGCGATGCAATAGCGAACGCCGATGCGCGCCGCCAGGCGCTGCTCAAGCTCAGCAACCTCGGGCCCCATGATGAACTGGCCGTGCGCAAGGACGGCGTGAATGCGCGCATCGATGCGGGGTTTCAGGTTCGCGTACTGGGTTTTCAAGTCGATGAATTCCATATCGGGCCGCATTGGGCAGCGCTGCTCAGATCAGCGTGCCCAGCACGTTCAAGCACATTCGGGAGGGTGTCTGCAAATCGGCCGAGGACAATTTCCGAGCGCTGACCCAACTTCAACTTCCGGAAGATTCGCGTGGGCGATGGCAGCAATAGCTGGATCTCCTGCCGGCGTAAAAAGTCGCTAGCCGCCATTTATTTCCGGAGCCGCAGCCTGCTACGCGGCAGAAATCCCGGTGGAGGGGCAGAGTTCCACCACGGTTTCCAGCCGTAGCGAACGCACAAGTTTCAGCCTTCGGAGATCATCGGACCAAGCCGGCTACGAGGAATAGTCGGGGCCAGAGCAGGCGCCACAACTCTTCCAATAAGTCACGCGCACGCCCGACCAGGTGCTAAACTCATCAAACTTGGTAAGCCACCCCGACGCTTTCAAGACTGATTCATGAATTGGGTTGTAGTAGACGACTTTCACTTTTCGCGGGTCCCGTGAAATGGAAGTTTCGAGATTGGCAAGGAAGTCCCGCAAGGTGTCTTTCCCAAACGGATTAAAGAGGTAGTAAACTGTTCCCTCCGATAGATCCGCCCTTGCGGCATCAGCGCAAATAATCTCGATGGGAGCCTTCCGTCCCCGGAGACGAAGCCCGTTGCGCCGCGCCTGCTGACACAGAGGTTCGAGGAGTTCAATGCCGACGCACTTTCGTATCCGCCGGCGAGCCACAACGCAGAGGATGCGCCCCATGCCACATCCAATATCGTAGAACACATCTTCTCGGGCGAGTTTCAAGCGCCTCGCCATGGCGCGGACATACCAGTAGTCATGAGGGACGTAGGCTAAGTTGTCCTTATGTTTTGCCGTTGGTGAAAATGGACCGCGCGTTGTTGAACTCAGCGGGGGGGCGCCGGCGGCGGGGCGGGGCCGCATCGTGCGGATGTTGAGAACGACCTCATTCAGCATCGTCCACACAGGCAGCAGGAGCTTTATCATCTTTCCCGTTGAGCGTCTGAGGCTGTCCAAGTCAACACCCTTATGGTACGGATCCCCGCGGAGAACCCAAGCGTTCAACCAACGAAGCGCCGCAGAGTCTCCCGACTTGATCCTCTGGAGCGGCCCTGTCTCGCGTGATGGGGCGATGAAGAACACCGCCACGGCTGTCGCCTCCTTCCACGGATCAACTTGTTGGAGCAGGAGTGCCGCGTTTTAGTTGCGTACGCTGGAATAAGCGCCGCATGCACATCTAAAGCCTGATTGCTGCTGCCAGCTTCATGCGCCGTTACCGCCTCCAACGGACGCGGCGGCATAGGTGGTAAGCTCACAATAGGTGTGGCTGGCTTCATAGGTCAATCCGCAGGCTAGGCAGCGAGCGTGTTTGTACGCGCGATTCAACTTGACACCACACTGACAAACCCAACCGATCCTCCGCCCGGGATTACCTACCACCAGAGCGTAATCCGGCACATCTTTGGTAATGACTGCGCCGGCGCCAATCATTGCATACCTCCCAATCGTGTGGCCGCAGAGGATGACCGCGTTGGCTCCGATTGTCGCCCCATGCTTCACCAAGGTTTGCTTATATTCCGACTTCCGCGGGATATGACTGCGGGGGTTGATCACATTGGTGAAAACCATACTGGGCCCGCAGAACACATCATCCTCCAGGATCACGGCGTCATAGACGGAGACGTTGTTTTGAATCTTGACGTTGTCGCCGACCCTGGCATTGCCGACATACGTGTTCTGCCCTAAAGTGCAGTTCGCGCCGATCGTCGCCTGGGAGCCGATGTGAGCCCAATGCCAGATTCTGGTTCCCGGGCCAATCGTTGCACCGGCGTCGATAATCACCGTTTCGTGGGCAAAATAAGGAGGTGTAGATTTGGCCTCGTCCATTTCTAATGCTCCAAAGGCAAGCAGACGCGGCTGCCATCCCTTGCCGAGAGGTACATGGCGGTCAGAAGTTCGAGTGAGCGCAGGCCCTCACGACCGTCGGTCTGCGGCTCGCACCGACCGCGCATGACTTCAATTACATTTTCGAAATAGAGTACGTGACCATTACCGTAAACCGAGGGAGCTGGATAACTACATTGTGGTGCCAGATCGTCGTCCGGGTCGGGAGAGTCGAACTCCCAGTGCAGG
This sequence comes from uncultured Acidobacteriota bacterium, assembly GCA_963810005.1. Classification (GTDB taxonomy): domain Bacteria; phylum Acidobacteriota; class Terriglobia; order UBA7540; family UBA7540; genus Bog-366. The sequence continues at coordinate 106,264 of CAWELY010000043.1, read as the reverse complement.
ACTTCGTTGGCGGCAACTCCGCCAATGCGGGCCGTTCCTCGCTCCCCGAGGATCGTAATCGAGCCTTCCAGGTTCTTCGGGTAGGTCAACATCGTGACGTTGAGCGAGCCCAGCGCTCCGGAACGCCAGCGCAGACCCACGACTCCCGTGTCTTCGACTTCGATGTTCCGCCCCAAGGTGCCCGTGTAGGCTTGGACGCTCTCGACCGGGCCAAGAATCCAGTCCAGCAGGTCGACGTAGTGGCTCGCCTGGTTCATCAGGGCGCCTCCATCGAATTCCCACTTTCCGCGCCAGCCTTCGCTGTCGTAATACTCCTGCGGCCGCGTCCAAAACACATTGACCGAAGCTAGGAAGATGCGGCCAAACCGGCGCTTTTCGACGGCCCGCTTGAGCAATTGCAGGGTGGGATTCCTCCGGTTTTGCTTGATCACAAAGAGTCTCAGTCCCGCGCGGTCGAAGACCTCCACCATGCGCCGGCCGTCCTCCCAACGCGTGGCCATCGGTTTCTCGGTCACCACGTGGCATCCCGCCTGCGCCGCTTCGATGGCCTGACGTGAGTGGAGCCCGCTGGGCGTTCCCAGGATGACGATGTCAGGCTCGGCCTCGGCCAGCAGATCGGTCAACCTCCCGTATCCCGGCACTCCGTGCGCAGAGGCTGCGGCATCCAGGCGCTCCGGGTTGGTATCGCACACCCCCACCAGTTGAATGTCGTTCTCATGAGCGCGCACTGACAGGAAGTGGTTCTTCGAAATGCGGCCGCAACCTACGACCGCAAAACGAATTTTGCGGCCGGTGATGGCATTCGGAGCAGAAAGACCTAACGTGCGCGTCGAAATAGCTACGGTCACTGAATACACCTTCCTCTCCCCGATCTGTTGATCAGGAGGGTTGCTCTGCTGGAAAGCTGTGCCGGGGATGATGAACGGAAGGAAGCGCGTTCAAGCGGCTCAAGGGTGTGAGGCATAAACGGCCGCCAAGCCCGCACTGGACATAATGACCTCGAGACTCGTCTTGCCCATCCCGCGCGTCAAGCTGCCGGGGACAAATACGATATCCCCTGCCTCAAGGAGCATGTCAGGGCTTTGGGACTTCAACATCATCTTCAAGTCCAGCGGGGTCACCTGCCGACTACCCTGAGTTGGGCGAATTAGGAGCGCCTTGGAAAGCGCCGCCGAGGACTTCGTGCCTTCCGCCAAGGCCAACGCCTGCACCACGCTAAGAGTGGTGCGACGGTCGAGCAGGAACCCTCCCGGTCGGGAGACGTCGCCCAGGACATAGACAATTCCGCTTTGGGCCACCGTAATACTATCTCCCGGCAGGATTTCGGGATTACTCCGATGCTCATCCTTGTCGCTTAAATCAACCAGGATGTGCTGGGCGGCGTCATCACCGCGCACGATGGTCACCGCATTGCCCGCGTGCGACGTCAAACCGCCGGCGACCGAAAGCAGGTCGAGCAGGCGGTGGGACCGCAACAATGCGTATGCGCCGGGGCGCGTGACTTCGCCCGATACGTAGGCCATCTGGCCGGCGTACTCCAGCACGAATACCGAAACCTGCGGGTCTTTCATAAAGTTCCCGTCAACCAGCTTGCGGGCGATAATCCCCGCCAGTTTGTCCGGTGACATGCCGCGGACAGCGATTTCGCCGATCAGCGCCAGGGTGATCTTCCCCTCACTGTCGACGCGCACGCTCTGCGTCATTTCAGGTGTGTCGAAAACGCTGATCTCTAAATGGTCCCCTGGACCCAACATCACCCGCGCACCCGTCATCGTGCTGGAAAACGCATCCCGGGTATACGGGATTCCGCCGCCAACGGACGACGGATCCTTTATAGACGAGGTCCTGGCCGAGTTATCGCCGTCCTCATTGACTTGCGCTTCCGGCTCAACTCCTGGGGCCTGCTGTTGCTGATTGGTCTCCCTGGTCTGCGCTAAAACACAAACCGGAACCCAAAAGAGGAGGATTGCTACGAAAACCGTCTTAAGACCGCTCATGTTTTTGGTTGTTTCCATTTCCGTTTCCATCGAAGTATTTGTTGTACAGGGAGGGATAATACCCGAGGCGTTGCACATCAAAGTCGTTGATGATCGCGCCGCTCAGGTGCGCGTCGACGTTGGCGAGTAGCTCCATGGCGTGCCTGAGGTCTTGACGGCGACTTTGATTGGCTCGCACCACCAGGACCACCGTGTCTGCCATGGTCGCTAGAATCACCGCGTCACTTAGGCCGAGCACCGGCGGGGCATCGATGATGATTTGACTGAACTCCTGGCGCCATTGCGCTATCAATTCGCGCATCCGCGCCGAGTCCAGCAGGTCCGGGGGCATCGGCGGTCGTTTCCCGGCAGGCAGGATGGTCAGGTTCGGCAACGACGTATGGGTGATGTAGAACTGGCGGGGATCTTCGCCCACCAGAGCCGCGCTTAGCCCACCGTTGGGACGAAGATTCAAACAGTGGTGAATGTCGGCCCGGCGCAGGTCACCATCCACGAGCAGCACCGATCCTTGTTTTTGGGCGAACACGACCGCGGTATTGACACTCGTCGTGGTTTTGCCATCCCCAGGCACCGGGCTGGTTACCAAGAGCACCTGGGGAGGCGTGCCAGCCATCGAAAGAAGTAGCGCGGTGCGCACAGACCGATAGGCGTCGGCCATCTCACTTTCCGGCTGTTCCAGGGAAATGATACGCCGCGCGTTGCCGTTCCCGTCAAGGGGCAGCCCAATCCGGTTGAGCCCATAGCCGCCATTACTCAGGTTGGGCACCACACCGAGTGCCGGCAGGGCGCAGATATCGGTCACGTCATTCAAGCTAGTGATCCTTGTGTCGATGTTCTCTTGCAGGAAGCACAGCGCCGCCCCGCCCAGCAAACCCACGAACATCCCCAGGGCAAGATTCATCACGGGACGCGGCTCGACGGCCCTGGTCGGGATGCCAGCAGGATCGATCACGGAGACGTTCGTCGCCTTCAGACCCGCCAGGATTCCAGCCTCCTTCACTTTCTTGACAAGCTGCTCATAGAGCTCGCCACCGGCATCCACGTCACGCTTCAAGAGCCCTACCTGGATGGCCGCATCGTTGGTGTTGAGGGCTTGCTGCTTCTGCTGTTCAAAGGCACTGGTAAGCATGGTCTCACTGTTCAACGCGGCCTCGTACTCAGCCTTAATCTTTTCACGGGTGTGCACGATCTCCTGCCTGGTTGCCTCCGATGCACTCTGCAATTGTGCCTTCACCGCCACGACCCTGGGGTAAGCATCGCCGAACTTAGTCTGAAGCTGTGCGTATTGGCTCCTGAGCGCAGCCTCTTGCGAGTGTAAGACCTGGAGCGTGGTGCCGGGAGTGACCACGGCCAGAGCTTCCGGATCGCCCCCCATGGCAACTCGATAGCGTGCCTCGAGCACAATACGCTCCGCCTGGGCGACCATCAACTCCTTGTTGAGCTCGACCAGCCTTTCAATCAGAACATTGTGGGTCTCGTCGGTACTGATGATGCCGGTCCGCCTCTGGTATTCGATATACTTCTGTTCCGCCATTTCCGCGTTTTTCTTGACATCCTCCAGTTGGCCGGAGAGCCAGACCGAGGCACGCATGACGTTTTGATAGTTCGACTGAAAGTTCCGCTCAATATAAGTGTCCGCCAGGGTATTGACGACCTCGGATGCCATCTCCTTGGACCTGCTACGGTAGCGGATCTCAATCAGTTCGGTCCTGGGAACGGATTGAACGTGCAGCCGTTGGTGAAACTCGTCCAGTATCGTCCTGCGGCATTCCGGGCTGATGCTTTCGACCGACTGAACTGGACTTGAGACGCACTCGGGTGGTCCGACGATGAATCGCCGATGTGCCATCTCCGAGCGCAGGTCAAGCCTCAGGTTTTTGATGACGTCCCAAGCCAGGGAGTCGGTGGACAGGACGTTCACTTCCGTCTGCAACTTGGTTTCAGAGTCGCTGGCGAGGGACAGGGTTCCCAACCCAAAGGAGTCTGAAGATTCCCGGTCCACCTTCAGCCGTGTGACGCCCTCGTATCTTTTCGGCAGAATGAATGAAAGCACAAGCGCTGTCACGATTGCCAGGCCAACGCAGAAGAGAAAGGTCCCCATGCGCCTGCGAAGAGTCTGCCAGATGTCGTGGACGGTGATTTCCTTCCGCGCGTAGGCATCAAGTGTGTTGACGGGGGAAAGGCGCGCGCCCGTTGACCGTCCGCGCGGCCCTCCGGTTCCCCGCATGGTGCTTTTTTCTATGTTCACGTTCGCTCTCCATTAGCCCTTTGGCTTTTTGGGTTCCGGCAGATCATTTGTGAATCACGCCGAGCCAACCCACGGGAATTCGGGCTGGTTCACTGAGAGGCTCGCGCCGAGTGAATTGCCAGCACGGCATCAGCCCCGATGATGATTGCAGGCGGCAGAAACCACCAAGGTTTTCCATGCTTTTTCAACTCGGAGCTTAAGACTGAAAACCCCACGGCAACCGGTATTCCCAAGCTGTACATCGCGCCGCGCGATTGGAAGGGGATGGGGATTGCGGTGCACGAGCCTGCATTAAGGCAGTTGTGAGTAGTTTCGACAGCAACGACAACCGATGCGAACATGAGACCCTGAACGGCCCAGTACCTGACGCCAGGGCTGATCTCGGTGGAACGGGTCTGGATCTTCTTGCCGCCCGCAGGCGCCGCCGGAGATTCGCCCTGTACACCCGAACTGGACCCGTGGGCAAGCGTCGGGAGTAATTCCTGGGTCCCCTTTCTATCAAAGGCACTGGAAAAGTTTGGGGAGGGTGGACCCTTGCCAATCGACCCGAACTGTTGGCCGCTGCCAAAGGACAAGCTGGAGGAAAGTCTGGCACCGCTCCATAACCAATCCGGACCTTTCCCCAGGTCATCGGCCGGAAGGAGCGAAACCCTTTCCTCCAAAGTCTTGACGTCACCCGCAACCACCCCGAATGGCGCCTCCCCCCTTGTGGACTGGGCCCTTGCCGCCGTGCATGTTGCCAACAACGTCATGAAAATCCAGACTCTTCCATTCTGCGATTTCATAAACTCGCCGCTCCTCCAGATTCACTCAGAATGCCTAAACCAATGGACTTTCTTCTCTTCCTCGAGCCAGATGCTCGCAAGGTTCCAACTCATCGGCGCTCACGTGGACGGCAATGCTTCTCTTGATCAAATCAAGGCTCAGTACGACCCTAAGCTGATCGTCTTTGCGGACGATAACGCCTTGCAGCCCGGCGAACGGTCCGGAACGGATTCGTACCGGTGCCCCCACTTTCACATAGGGATAGGGATCGACTTGCCGCAGATGCAGTCCCGACCGCAAGGTTTCTATATCCTCATCGGGAAGCGGCAGAGCTTTATGTCCGTCGCCAACGATGAAACGCACGTTGGGGACCGCAAGAACGCGGGCGCTTTCTGTGCGTGCGATCCGGACAAAAACATAGCCAACGAAGAGGGGCAGTTCGAGCTTGACCGTAGTGCGGTTCTTCCATCTCCTGGTCACCGTGTACAAGGGCAAAAAGGTTTCAACGTCCCTCATCCGCAGGTGCTGCTGGACCTTCTTTTCGTGGTTTGACGCGGTGTACACGGCGAACCATCTGCGCTGTGGCTGCGTGGTAACCGGCACAGGTATTTCCTCTTGGAAGAGAGCGAGGTTCATCTTTTGCCCTTCGTCATTCAGGGAGGCCAATGTTTCAAGGCAGACCAAGGGGCTTGGATTCCGTATGCTGCTGCACTCGGTCCACATCCAGATATGACCGAATTCGTCGCCAAGAAAATCGAAGCCGAGCTTGGGGCAGGAAGAATGATGTTGTTACCCACCTGCCGTCAAAATGAACTTATTCCGCACGTGCATGGAGATTCGATCAAAGCTCCGCCCGCCCGCGTTAGCAATAGGTCCACCCTGCAAGAGCGGATACCTATTGTTTGCGTCCGGGGAATCGCCTGCACTTGGGGCGAATGGGGCTAAACCGCAGTGCTGCATGGGTAGCGAGCCTTAGTATTCCATGGCTCTGCCAGCCCCACTTAGCAGCGGGCTTTCTCCTCTGGAATCTGCCGAGAAAACTCGTCGCCCAGCCACCCGGACAAAGCCAGGCGGCTCGTGGCAACGCGGAGTGACGGGGAAACAGACTCGTGTAGCTGCCGGTTCGCTCACCTCATGATAATCTGAGCTTCCCGCAACCTAAGAGCATCTTAAGGTGGGTATCATGTCGCGCCCGGATTGCGCTCGCATGGCGGTGAGGTGACATTCCGGTTAAATGTGCCCCGACAATCGCAAAAGAAACGATCTCAAGTCAGGCATATTATCCCATGTGTGAATCATCGATATATATATCTGTAATGTGAATATTCCTCTAAGACCTAAGTCTATTAACTTGGAGAACTCACGACGCCGCGCCTCCTGCTTTGTCCCACCGGGGGGAAGACGGCCATACTTCCATGTGGGTCTGGCATTGCGCACGGGCGACGCGCACACCCCGTTCAACACCGCACGATTTTCTCGCGGTGTTCCTTGACAGCGTTTGTGGCATTACGCGTATCTATGACGAGCCGCGCGTGCCGAACAATGGCGGTGTAATCATAAGCGGAATGGTCCGTGGCAATGACCACCACCTCATACTCTGCCAAGGTCCCTGGCGTGAGTTCCACGCTTTCCAAGTCGAAATCGTACTTTCGCATTTTTGGGAGACGCGGAAAATAAGGGTCATTGTAATCGACGCGGGCTCCTCGGCCCTGAAGGAGTTCGATGATTCGCAGGCTGGGTGACTCCCGCTGGTCGTCAATATCCTTCTTATATGCGATTCCCAGAACCAGCACCCGGGAATCCTGCAAAAATTGCTTACGCCGGTTCAGCGCTTCCGCTATGGAAGCCACCACGTGCTCGGGCATGGAGGTATTGATTTCGCCGGCCAATTCGATAAAGCGCGTGGGGAATTCGTACTCGCGCGCCTTCCACGTTAAATAGAACGGATCGATGGGAATACAGTGGCCGCCCAAGCCCGGACCCGGGTAGAAAGCCGTAAAGCCGAAGGGTTTGGTTTTGGCGGCCTCGATCACTTCCCAGATGTCGATCCCCATGCGCAAACACAGCAGCTTAAGTTCGTTGACGAGCGCAATGTTGACGCAACGATAGGTGTTCTCCAGGATCTTGGTCATCTCCGCCGCGCGCGTGGAACTCACCAAAAGCGTCCTTTCGAAGACCTGCGAATAGAGCGCCTGCGCCGCCCTAGCGCTGGAGGCGTTGACTCCCCCGATAACTTTCGGAACCTGATAGGTCTTGAACTGCTTGTTACCAGGATCTTCGCGCTCCGGGGAAAAGGCCACCAGGAAATCGCTTTCCGCCTCCTTGGCAGAGGTGACGGCGCTCCCATCCGTAGCATAAGACGAGACGGGGCAGCGCTGGCCCGATTTCTCGAGAATCGGCAACACCACCTCGTCGGTCGTGCCGGGATAAGTGGTGCTCTCTAAAACCACCAGTTGGCCGCGCCGTAAGTGTGGAGTGATGGACGCGGCGGTGTCGCGCACAAAAGACAGATCCGGTTCGCGGTGAGCGTCCAAGGGGGTGGGAACGCAGATAAGGATGGCATCCATCTCCCGCAGAAGGGAGAAATCCGTCGTGGCTTTCAGGCGGTTCCCATGTACATGCTCGGCAATGACGGCCTCCGGAATGTGCTTGATGTAACTCTTTCCACCCTCGAGTACATTCACCTTATGGGGATCAACGTCAAAGCCGCATACGGCGAATCCGCTTCCAGCAAAGAGGAGCGCGAGAGGCAAGCCCACGTAACCCAGCCCGATGATGCCGATAGGGGCGGTTTTCGCCTCGATTTTGGACTGAAAAGCAGCCAGTAATTCGCTCCCGCCAACAATCCCTTGGTTCGAATCCATGGTTTCCTTGATGTGAATTTCTGAAGTCAATCAATCATAAGCGATTGCAGCCGAATTCGATCCCAGAAAATTCCGTTGCGCGGCCATCAATGTTAAATGGCGTCACCGATCTGCAGTCCGATACCATCTTACCTCATTGGTGCGCCAGAATTCCGTCAAGGCTTCGCCACCCCACTTTCGCAAGGGGCATCGACAGTGTGAAAAATCTGACAGCGCGCGATTTCATCTGATGTGATCCACTGAAAGTTCTCGTAGAGGCACGCTATGGCATGCCCCTTCAAGGATTTTTTCACACCTTCTACAGCCCTGGGAAAGCAGATACGGCTCTGTTTCGTCCGGGGAATCACCCGCACACCAGATCGATGGGGCGGAAACGCCGGGCCATTGCGAGCCCGAGCAAGCCATGGCTTCGCCAGCCCGACTTAGCAGTGGGATTTCTCCTCTGGAATCTGCCGAGAAGATGATAATGTTGCGCAGTCACCCCGACCGAGCAGCGCGACCCGCTGCGATGCGGGGTGACGGGAAGCAGATGTCGTGTAGCTGCCCGTTCGCTCCCCTCAGGCAACCCCGAGCTTCCCACAACCTATGACTACAATGCGGTGGGTATCGTGCCCTGTCCAAATTGCGCGGAAATGACTGGATGGTGACAGCCAGGTTAATTGTTTTCGGCACCCTTTTGGCAGAGGGCGATGTCCATTTGCCACAGGCGATTGGGTTCCCGCACTGTGGGGTGTGCAAAGACAAGACCAGGTATCCCTGGGTGCGTGAAGTCTTACATCAGGTGAAACGCGGGTATGCCAAATACGAAGTGCGGATGCTCAAGGTCACGCACCAAAAGGCTGCCCAGCGCCCTCAACCAGCGGACGGAGGAAACCAAGATGGCGAAGGCAATCACAGTGAAGGTCAATGAGGTCTAGCAGCCCGTGGTGGAAACGGGGTTTTTCGGGTGGTGAGCACCGCGCTGGTGGAAGGCTCCGGCAGCGAGCGTGGCGGTTCGAAAGGTTTGGGAGAGTCGGCATACTCTTTCCAAGCCCGTGCTGAAGCCCAGACCTCGCGCAGTAGCCGCAAAAGGGTTATAAAGAGAGCCGCGTCATAGCCCTGCAGGCCCCGAGGTGTCCCCCGACCCAAGAGCTTGCGCATGACCAAGCCCAAGTTGAACGGTGCCACGTGCACCAGAAGACGCTGGAGAATATTCGGGTGGCGCCGCAGATGCACCCGTCGCATCCCGCCCGTTTCATACAAGTGCGCAAAGCTCCGTTCCAGCTTCTCGCCCCGCTGCCGCAATAACTTCTTCCCCCGCTCGCCCCGAATCCGTCCCCGGTTGGCGTACACCGCCGCTTGTTCTGCCTTCTTCCCCTCCCAGCGCCGCCGCCCTCGGTCCGGTTCCGAGCAGTAGCTGCGCACCTTCCAATCCGCCAACTCGGCCAGCATTTCGTTGCTGTGGTATCCCTTGTCCAGCACCACTTCTTTCGGCCCTTCCGGATCCACTCCCGCTCTCTTCTCCTCGCCCGCTACGGTTGCGATCTGTTCTCCGGCTTCACACACTGTCTCGTGCCCCGTCGGCCGCGAAAAACAAAGACCTGCCCCGAAAACGGATTCTCCTCCAGCGCCCTCTGCACCATCCCGCTCAGTCCCAAAAACCCGCGCCGCATGTCCGTCACGCCCGCCACAATCCAGATTCTCGTCCCTGCCGACCACCCCATCATCCCAGCCGCGCCTCCCGCACCACCCGCAGGGTCTTTGTATTCACACCTCCCGCGAGTCGCCGTTGCCCCTTCGGAAGTTCCACCTGAATCATGCCGGAGAGGGGGCGCGGTGTCTTCGCATCTTTCCGGTCCGCTCCCGCCCCCGACACGCGAACCGCCAACAATTCGGGCGTGGCACGGTTCCCGGGTTTCAGCAGCTCTTGCTGATACCGGCGCCGCCAAGCGAACACTTGGTTGGCGTTCACACCGTGCGCCCGCGCCACACGAGCCACCGACGCACCCGGTGCCAAGGTCTCTTCTACGATCTGGCGCTTCAGCTCCGGGCTGCGGTACTGTCGCTTGGCTGTGGGAAGTGCCTTACGCGAGGAAACAGCATCCATCACTGCGGAATTCGAACCATCCATCAGACCTCCAAGTGGACACAACCAGAGTGTCCACTTGGAAGAATGCCCACTAACACCAAACCAGTCTAGACGGCGAAGACCGTACGCTTACTTTCGAGCGAAAACAACAGGGTTTTCTCCCAGCTCAACACGCATTCTTACACAAAGGTTTGCTCAGAACGGGTAAAGGCTTGCTATTTCGGCTAGGGTAAAAGGCGGAGAAATATATCTCTCCAATCGTTGTCGGGAACGGCCAGTGGAAGCACCTTGCACTGCAAATTCGACTCACCGTTGAATTCATGAGTGTCTTTCGTGTCAGCGCAAAGTGGAGAATGAAATCCCGCCGGTGCTCACGTCTACCTCGGCATCGCGCTGGGCCGGAAGGGGGACATGGACGGAGCCATTGCGGAATTCCAGGAAGTGGTGCACCTGAGGCCGGGTTATGCCGATGCTCACTACAACCTCGGCACTGAACTGCGCCGCAAAGGAAACCTGGACGGAGCCATTGCGGAATATCGGGAAGCGTTACGCCTGAAGCCGGACTTCGCCGAAGCTCACAGCAACCTCGGCGTGGCACTGGAGGCACAGGGCAAGCGCAAGGAGGCTCTTGAGGAGTACCGGAAGGCCTGTCAACTTATGCCGAATGACCCCGACTCTTGCGGCGAGGCCAAAAGGCTTTCGGGTGAGCCAAAGTAGCGTGAAAACGTAGCGGTCCAGCGCAAGGAGATTTACGGAAATGCAACGAAGGGGCTGCTGCTTCGCCGTAAGCCGGAAGTTTTGTTCCGCGACAGCAAAGACCGGGGAAATCCCGCAACCATGAGTTTGCTCCACGCGCATCACCTCGCCTTTGCCGATAGACCTCTACATGGGCGCTATCCCCATTCGTCGGGGGAAGCTCACCGCCAACCCTGAACTGATGGGACTGGCAGTCAAACGCCTTACGCGGCGTTGGGGGGAGAAGCCATGAATCCCACTGCGGACTCCCCTTTTTGCTTCAAAGCTTCTTCACTCGGCGACTGATGCAGCAACGACAGGTCAGTCCTCACACGATCAGTTCCTACCGCGACACTTATCGCCTGCTCCTGAAGTTCACTGAAAAGCGATTACATAGGCGGCCCTCGGCGTTGGTTCTCGAAGATATCGACGCGCCATTGGTCACGGCATTCTTGGATGAATTGGAGAAAGGCCGTGGTATTACTGCCCGCAGCCGAAATCTGAGGCTGACGGCTATTCGTTCTTTCTTTCGTTACGTATCCTTCGAGGCTCCGACCCACGCCGCGCAGATCCAACGTGTTCTGGCCATTCCTGACAAGCGCTTTACTAAGGCGCTTGTTCATTTCCTTACTCGGTCGGAAGCCGATGCGTTGCTTGCCGCACCCGACCAAAGCAGTTGGTATGGACGCCGCGATCACGCGTTGCTCTTAGTCGCTCTCCAAACTGGATTGCGGCTGTCTGAACTGACGGCCATGCGCTGGCCGGACGTGAGCCTGGCAATTGGAGCCCATATCCGGGTCATAGGCAAGGGGCGCAAGGAACGCTGCACGCCACTCGCAAAACAGACAGTCGCAGTCTTGCGGGCTTGGCAGCGGGAGCCAGCTAGAGCTGGCACGGAGATTGTGTTTCCGAACGTGCGAGGCAGTCGTCTAAGTACAGATGGCGTTCAGTACATTCTCGCCAAGCACACAGCTGCTGCCCGTGGGGTGTGCCCCTCCTGCAGCGGAAGCGGGTCACGCCACACGTTCTCCGGCACACGATGGCCATGGAGTTGTTGCAAGCCGGTGTGGATCGAGCGCTTATCGCCCTTTGGTTGGGGTATGAGTCCGTCGAGACAACGCAGATGTATCTTGATGCCAACATGGCGCTGAAGGAGGGAGCCTTGGCGAAAACCACTCCGCACAATGGAAAGCCTAGCCGTTATCAGCCCGATGACCAACTTTTGGCTTTCCTTAAGGCACTATAGCCGAAAGCGGTGGATAGGAAGCCGAGATTGTATACGTTTGGCCAAGCTGGTCCAACCCGAAGACTATGCCGAGTCCTCGGCGATGAATTCGGGCGATCGCTCAAAAAGCCCCAATTGAAAGGCAGAACGAATTGGTGTGCCGGTGGGAATAGGCTAAGTGTCGGCTCCACGCTCGGCATAGTCTTCGACCCGGAACAATGGAAGTTGTACTAAACCGCTACGCGGTAGGTGCAACCCGACTTTCCCCGTGGGAACGACGGGAGCGCGGCAACTTCGGCCCAACTTAGTGGGCATTCCTTCGTGAGCTCGCTTGCGAAATCATGGAAACGCTGCTTGCAGCACATTCCATTTCGCAAAGGAGCTTTCCATGACGCCTCTCCGTCAATGCATGCTGGAAGATATGCGGGTGCGGAATTTCTCTCCGCACACGCAATCCACCTACATTCTGCAGGTATCTCTGTTTGCTCGCTATTTTCAGAAGCCACCCGACCAACTGGGCCCTGAGGAGATTCGTTCCTACCAAGTGTACTTGACCGATGAGAAGAAGCTGGCTCCCGGTTCCATCTTGATCGCCGTGGCCGCCCTGCGTTTCCTCTACAGAGTCACCCTGCACAAGGATTGGAGCGTGGAAGACATCATCCCGACACCCAAGAAACCCCAGAAGCTACCCATCATTCTCAGCCCGCAAGAAGTCCGGCACTTTCTCAGTTGCGTGGCCAGCCCCAAGCACCGGACCATCCTGACTACGTGTTACGCCGCCGGCTTGCACATCTCCGAGGCCGTTCGCCTGAAACCCACCGCGATTGACAGTCAGCGCATGGTGATCCGCGTCGAGCAAGGCAAGGGGCAGAAAGACCGCTATGTCATGCTCTCCCCCAAGCTGCTGGAAATTCTGCGCAACTGGTGGCGCATCGAAAAGCCCAAGCCGTGGCTGTTTCCGGGTGACATCCCTGGCCGCCACATCACCACAGACGCTGTGGAGTTGGCTTGCCGAGAAGCGCATCAACTCTCCCGCATCTCCAAACCGATAACTCCGCACTCTCTGAGGCACGCATTTTCTGTCCATCTGCTCGAGCAAGGAACCGATGTACAGCGCATCCAATTGCTGCTCGGGCATCGCAGCCTACCGGGCGGGGTCTATATCAACACCAGCAACCCTATTGAGGGCGGGGCAGTAATTAATGAGGAAGACCTGAAGGTTATAAGATCTAAGACTTTCACTCTTTTCGTGCATGGTATCATGACTTACAGAGATGTTTTCAATTGCCAACATTGGACGACCTTTTGCATTCGATTCATCAATGATCCATTTGGATGGGCGAGTTGTGAGACACATCATAATGATGCAGACAATGCAACATGCCAAAATCAGGACACTGGCCATACTCCCAAGGCACACTGACCCCGTGGTTAGTGAAGTATATGATTGCCCTAATTTGGCTCCTATTTCGTTTTGTGGGCTTAGTCGAGTTGAATTTCGAAGGAAGGCGGACTAAAATCGCGTTATGGCTCTGTTCAAGCGCGGCAGGATTTATCATTACGATTTTGAGCTAAACGGCCACAGGTACTTTGGCAGCACCAAGCGCACGAGCAAGCAGAAAGCAGAGAATGCTGTTTCCACGATTCGGACTCGGATTCTGAACTCCGTCCAGGGAGTCCCTAATTCCAAGGCCATCCCTTCCTTTGCGGAGTTTGCCGACCAGTTCCTGGAGTGGGCCAAGGTGAACCTTTCCAGGTCCACTGTAGAACTCCACCGGGTGAACGTGGACCAGTTGAAGAAGTACCTGCGTGGCAAGCTTCTGAATGAAATTGGCCAGCAGGATGCGGAAGGGTTCAAGGCCTGGGGAGCCAAGTAGACGTGTAAGAACAACAGTGATAAATCTGTTTCGGCTGCCACGGTCAACCGGAACCTGACCACGCCCAGGAAAATGTATAATTACGCAGATAGCGTATATCAAGGCATCAGTAACCATGTGAAACATGTCAAGTTAATGAAAGAAAACGCGGGTAGGATGCGTGTGTTGGCCATAGAGGAAATCGACAAGTACCTGAGCGCTGCCAAGGGTGACTTGAGAGACTTCGCAATTCTGGCCAGCGAGACCGGGGGAAGGCCAGCCGAAATTCTGAGTCACCACGGTAATGAATTGCACCTGGATGAACGCTACGTGCAATTACCCGGGACCAAGACTCGAAAGGCTAAACGGGATGTTCCCCTGACCGATCCGGCTTTGGAAGTCCTTCGGAGACGCAGCGAGAAAAACCCTAACGGTTTCATCTTCCCGGTTAGACGGCCCAAAGTGAAGAACCGTGAAATCAAACATATCGGCTCCCTCCGGAAAGCGCATGGGCGAATCATCGAAAAGAACTTTGCGGATGCACCATTTGTCCTGTATGATTTTAGGCACACCTTTGCTACACGCTGTGTTCAGGCAGGGTGTGAATTGCCCACGTTGATGGAGCTTATGGGGCATACGGAGATCACCACAACGATGCGGTACGTGCACCCGGCCAAACAGCAGAAGATTGATGCTGTCGAGAAGCTGGCCAAGTACGTTCAAATGGTCCGCCAATTCAAGAAACGGGAAGAGGAAGAGCTGCCGATAGCTGAGGAAGGCGAAGAGGTGACGGTTCACGATGAATGGGGAGAGAGGACCATCAGAGTCCCGCAAAATCCCCCACATAGCGAAGAAAATGAGAATTTGCCATTCTAGCCAAGTCGTTTAGTATCAATCATGTGCGCCCGTAGCTCAGCTGGATAGAGCACTTGCCTACGAAGCAAGGGGTCGGGTGTTCGAATCACCCCGGGCGTACCAACTTACCCGTTCATTTTCATTTTGTAGGTCCGTGGTCCGCGCTCCTTACTGCGCGGCAAACGAATAAACACGCACCGGCCCGAGAAGTCCCGATGGCAGCAATGGCGAGTTGGCCTTGTAGGGCTTCACATCGGCGAAAGTATATTTCGTCGTCGCGTCGGGTTGCTGATCGCCGATCAGCCGGTTGACCCAGGCGTTGATCACCTTGATCGTCACTTCGTTCGCGCCTGGCTTCAGCACGCTGGTGGCATCCACGCGGTAGGGTGCATGCCAGACGATGCCCAGCGGCTTGCCGTTCACCGTCACCTCCGCCAGGTTCTTCACGTCGCCCAGGTCGATCCACAACTTCGCCCCCTTTTTGAACCAGTCCGGCGCAGCCTGAATCGTCTTGGTGTAAGTGCCGGTTCCGGAGAAGTACTTCACCCCCGAATCCGTGCTGTCAGTCCACGAAATCAGCTTGTCCAGCGTGATGGATGCCGGCGCGCCACGGCCCGGCGGGAAGCCCACCTTCCACGAGCCCTCCACCGTTGCGAGTTCCGTCTCCGCCACCTTGGGCAAAGTGCGCGAAGTTGACTTCGTCGCCTGGCGGAACACCACGAACACCGTACCCCAGGGCTCCAGATGTAATGGGACAGTGGTACGGCCGTCGGCGATATTGTAAGACACGGGCTCCGCACTGCCGGTCTCGGCATGCCAGAGTTCCGGCGCCTTGCCAGTTACACGGAAGGTTGCATCCACCGTCTCGTCGCGGTCATTGCGGTTATCCACGAAGTACAGATCGCCATCGGCCAGCTTGCGATGCACAAAGAGAAGGCGCGTGTCGCTCTCCGGCTTGGTGTAGTCGAAATCCGGCGCCACCTTCAACGCATTGAAGACATCCGTCAGGCTCTGGCCCGCGTACACGGTGCCTTTGCCCACGTTGTGCACGCCCGTGCCGCCGCCAAACAGTTCGTCGTTCAGTTTGTTGAACTCCGCCTGGTCGTCGGCAAGGCTGGGATCGTCGGTCGGTTTCCCACCGGCCACCACCGCGCCATCCTCCACCAGTTGGTGGATGGCACGCAGCACCGGCAACGACATGTGTTTGCTATAGGGATCAAGCCCCAGCACTCGGTAGCTCATGCCGCTCTTGGTGGTGATGCGGCCATTGGTGACGTTGAGTTCGTGAATCAAGGCGTCGGCGTTGATGTAGTCGAAGCCATAGCCAGCGGGCACATCCGGCGACTTATCGTTGAAAATCGCCGTAAGGTTCGAGTCTTCGCCGTAGAAGTAAACCAGGTCCGCGCCGAAGTGCCCCTGCTGAAGCAGATAACTGCTGCGCGCAATGTACTTCACCCAAGGACCAGCCTGTTCCGCCCAGGTTTCATTGCGGTTGAACCACTGCCCGAAGGGCCCCAGTGTCAATCCCGGCGCCTTGTCAACCAGCGGCTGGTGTGCTGATTCGGGAAATTGCAAAGCGATTGATCCCATTCAGAAACTCCTGATCGACCGTCGGCTTGAGTGTCGCCGGCGACCATGCCCAGGCCCCTTTATCCCGCCGACATCGACTCCGCCGCGGCCAGGTTCTGACCGTAGATATGCGCCACCGATGCCGATTCCCGTTCATCCGCGCTGAAGTCGTATTGGTCTTTGTTCACTCCCGGGAGCTGCGTCCACATGGCGCTCATGGGCACTTCGTTGAACTTCTTCACTTCCATGCCATCGGCAACAAAGGCGCGTCCGCCCTCGTGGGATTCCCCGTAATGGCCCATGCCCCACTCATGCAGCGTTGCCTCCAACTGGCCGTAATGCTCGTCCGCGATTAAATCGGCAATGGTCTTGCGAAAGTCCCACAAGAACCGGTCGCTGGCTTCGGCGCTTTCCACCACCTGCCCGGTGAGAACCGGCATCCAGGGCAGCGGATCATAGCCACGCCGCTTCTTGAACTGAGCGATCATTTCGTCGGTCCAGTTCTGTGACCCAGCCTCCCAGCTATCATTAATCACATACCGGATGCCGCGCTTGCCCATGTAGTCCGTGCCTACTGTCTGCTTGTAGCTGTCCAGGTAGGTTTCCATGTAGTTCTTCACAAAGCCGCGGTTCAGCTTGTCGACTTCCAGGCCCGTGGCCTCAGGGGTTGCCGGATGGTTGGTGATTCCGAGGAGGGAATAGCCGAACCGCAGTATGACCCAATGGCCGGCCGGGGGTGTCCAATCCAGCGTACCGTCCGCGCCCAACTTCGAAGTCAGGTCGACCACGTCGGACTTTGAAACGACATCGGTTGGGGCGGCTGGGGGCGTCGCGAACTGATAGAGGTCGGGCAGAGTGGCAAAGGCAGCCTTCTCCTCGAACCGGTTGACCCGCGCTCCCGGATGCAGCACCAGCTCGGCAATTTCATAGTCGGTCGGAGGTGGGCCAATCGTGATCCCCAAGGAAGCTGGGTCCAAGCCGCTCACAATAATCAGGCAAAGGCGGCGGAGGTGTCCGCTTGAAAACGAGGCGGAAAAACTTCGCCGTCACTGGTGAGAAAGAAACGGTATGCTCGGGAGCGCCGTCATCAGGGAGCATCACTATGGACCGGAAGTTTTGCCCGTCGTCACTCGCTTCGAGAGATTTCTCCGGGTTGCCGATCGCCGGCCGCCAGCGCGCCGATCATATCCACGCTTTTCATCACGATGGTAAGGGAGCGGATCGTCTGCGGCTCGGCGAATTCGTACTGGATCCAGGCACTTTCGCCGGCGGCGGGGATGGGAAGCTTGGTGGTTTTTTGCAAGTCCCCGTCGCTGAGCATGGCCACGTCAAGTGTGCCGGCGCTCGCCGTCACCTTGGGGTGAAGTGATTCGAGCGGCACATCACTTGCCGCCGTGCGGTAGGCGATGACGGCGGCATCGGCGTAGAACTGGGGAATCGGGCGGGAGCCCACAGACGCGGACATAACGTCCAGAATGGAGATGTTTTGAAAGGCCCCGGTGTTCGACGGTGGTTTGGCCAACGCTCCCTCAAATGGCTTCCCACCCTCGACTGGCGTCTCACTCCACACATACTTCTTCATTCCCTGTGATGGCGGCACCCACGGGCCACCGCTCTCACTCCAGCCCGGCGAACCCGCAATCGCCATTTCCATTCCCAACTGATTGCCGAGGACGATCGCGTACTTGAAGGCATCCTTCCACTCTGGCGTCATGTACGCCAGTCGATGCTCCACGACCTGGGGCGTTTCTAGCGCGGCATCGAAATTCTGGAAGCCGGCCAGACCCACCCGGTGCATCCACTCCAGATCCAGCTTGATGCCTTCCTTGGTGATGTTGCCGTTCATCCAGTGCCACCACACCCGCGGACGCGCACCCTCGGGCGGATTCTCAAATCCAGTCTTGAGGGGATCAAATTTGCTCTGCGCCGTGGCAGTGCTGGCGCTAATCAAAAGTACCATGAAGGCAAAAATCAGATTCCTTGATCGGGAGTTCGTCGTGTAACACTTTTTCTCTCTCATTTGTTCCTCGCTCTCCCCGTCACAGGTGGGTATTGGTTCCACGCAGCGGAAAACCAAGCATGAGTCACCTTCGTAGCGCCACGGATGATACCATGCGGCAATATGATTCGAAAGAAAGTCCATCGCTGGGTGCTGTCTAACTTAAACGTAGCGCCGTCCTTTAGGGCGGCAGGTGCCGGGCTGAAGCCCAGCGCTACACCCGAAATTAGGACAGCATCCATTGTCGGGGAGTGACCCGTTCTGCTCCAATCGAGGCGGGCTTTTCTTCTGCTTCTCAAATCGTTCCTGGGTGGACCCCTTCAACCCCACCCGCAAAACGTGGGGCCCCCTCCGCCTTGCGAAGGGGACCCCTTGGGGTGCCCTGGGGCAGGGCAAGCCCAGCCCCTGCAAGGCGTGTTTGGTTGCGGCTCCCCCGCGCGCCCCGACCCGCTCCCTATCTCGGCGGTCGAAGCGGCAAAGGCAAGAACGCTAGGCCCACGTCGCGACCTATGTGACTGATTTGCCTGCCTTTCAATCCGTCATAGAAGAGGGCCAGGCGGTTCCCCACTTTGATTACCGAGGGCAGGCCAACGACGTAAGGGGACCACGGGCAATTCCTGGAATCAAGTACGATGGCCTTTCTTGCGGGGTCCCATTGGTTCAAGTCCTTGGTCCAATAGACCCACACGGCGTCCGTGTACTCATACCCCTTCTCGATTCCGACGTGGTTGGTAAACAGAAACCAAGTCTTGTCTTCTTCCTGGTAGTACAGAGAGGTGTTCCCAATTTGCTCGTCCAGGGGGACAATGGGCTCAGGATCAACGACCCATCTTCCTTCCAGATCTTTCGTGCGGGCGATGCCGATGGTCCTTCTTATCCGTTTCGACTCGCCGCCCTCCTCTACCGAGGCGCTGAAAAATTGCAGAAATTCTCCGCCATCTTTCACCACGAATCCTGGACTCGCCGTGGTGCTGTAATAGGTTCCGGGCTGAGGACGAAAGGGAACAATATCCGGTTGCTTCTGCCAAGGACCCAATGGAGATCGGCTGATGGCTTTCAAAGTAAGATAAGGGAACGATGGCACTCGATCCGGAGGGGGAGAAGTATTCGGCGTGCCCAGATAGAACATCTGCCACCCTTTGCCGTCGAAATAGGTGACGCCATAGCTGGCCGATTGGGAGTCCTCCGCACCGGGTTTCCCGAGGGCAAGGACCGGGCCTCGCTTCCTCCAGTGAATAAGGTCCGCGCTGGTGGCCAGAGAACACAGCCACCCGGTGGGGCCCGCAGCATCGTAGTGCATATAATACTTTCCCGCCGCTTCAAAAACCCAGACATCTCGAGCCCCGTATTTATCGCATTTTTGCGGCCCGCCGCCGTGGGGAAGCACCACACCGTAGTCTTCCGCCTCCATCCTGAATGTCGCGCGGGGGCGGCCGTCTTCGTAAGACAACGGGCCTTGCGTCTTTTCGGAGGTGTCCGCTGCGGAACAACACAATCCTCCCCAGTTTGAAAGTGAACAGAGCAGAGCTAACGCCCCCCATACTTTCATCGCATGCGCCATGATGCCTCCACCGTCAAAGGAAGAGCCCACAGTCAGAACTGCACTGACTGTGGGTACCCACTACTCGATGATCTTCAACTTTCTCCCCACCTCGGCGAGGATGGCGAGCGCCCGCGTCAATTCTTCCTTGGTGTGGGTGGCAGTGACGATGGTGCGGATGCGCGCCTGGCCTTGCGGCACGGTGGGAAAGCCGATGCCCTGCGCGAACACTCCGGCGGCGAAGAGTTGGCGGGAGAATTCGTGGGCCAAAGCCGCGTCGCCCACGATGACGGGCGTGATGGGGGTTTCGCTCATGCCGGTATTGAAGCCCAGCTTCTTCAGTCCTTCCTTGAGGAATTTGGTGTTCGCCCAGAGCTGCTCGATAAGTTGAGGCTCCTCTTCCAGGACTTCGAAGGCTGCCAGGCAAGTGGCGGCGACCGACGGCGGGTGGGACGTGGAGAACAGGAACGGGCGCGCGCGGTGGTAGAGGAAATCGATGGTGTCGCGCGTGGCGCACACGTAGCCGCCCAGCGCGCCGATGGCCTTGGAAAGCGTGCCGACCTGAATATCCACGCGGCCGTGCAAGTTGAAGTGGTCCACGGTGCCGCGTCCGTTGCGGCCGAGCACTCCGGAAGAGTGCGCGTCGTCAATCATCATGATGCACCCGTACTTCTCCGCCAATTCCACAAGCTGCGGCAGCGGAGCGATGTCGCCTTCCATGGAAAACACGCCGTCGGTGATCAGAAGCTTGTGGCATTTGCGGGCGGCGATTTCCTTCAGGATCTTCTCGCAAGCCTCCACGTCTTTGTGCGGGAAGACCTTGATTTCAGCGCGCGACAGCCGGCAGCCGTCGATGATGGAAGCGTGATTGAGCGCGTCGGAAATGATCACATCCTCGCGCCCGAGGATGGCGGAAACCGTCCCGGCATTGGCCGTGAAGCCCGATTGGAACACCACGGAGGCTTCCACGTGCTTGAAGCGCGCGATTTTTTCCTCGAGCTCCATGTGGATCGACATGGTGCCGGCGATCGTGCGCACGGCGCCCGAGCCCACTCCCCATTTTTCCGTGGCCTCCAAGGCGCGCTGCCGAAGCTTGGGATGAGTGGTCAATCCCAGATAATTGTTGGAGGAAAGGTTGATGACTTCGTGGCCGTCGAAACGCGAGACGGGAAGCTGCTCGGTTTCCAGAATGCGCAACTTCTGATAGAGCTTCTGTTCGCGCAGCTTATCGAGCTCATCGGTGAGATACTGCAACTCCGCTTTAGGCATTTTCAAACTCCGAACGGTGATTCCAAGCGATTTTAACGCGCCATGATAGCACACTGGCTTTGGGGTGAGGGGTAGAATACAGGGAAGGTCCAACTGGAGGGTCGAGCCCGCTATTGAATTTTGTGCCGGACTTTGGCCAAGCCATCCTTCGCCAGAGTATAGTCCGGGGAGAGTTTCAGGGCTTGCTCGAAGTGGTGGCGCGCTTTGCCATACAATTCCTTTGCCGCATAAACACGCCCCAGATTGTAATGGGGATAATGGTAGGACTCGTAGCGCCGGGATTGCAGCGAGCGCTCGAGCCACGGAATCGCCTCGTCGTATTCGCCCTTCTCGATCAGATACGCGCCGATGTCGTTGTAGGGATTGCCAAACTCCGGATCGATCTGGATGGCCTTTTTGCACTCCGCAATGGCATCGTCAATCTTCCCCTGGAAGCGGTAGGTCCATCCCAGAAACGTGAAGGCCTCCGCCGTGGGATGAAGGTCCAGCGAGCGTTTGTAAAGCTCGACCGCCATGTCGTAGTCCCCGCCCATCTGGTATTGATACGCCTCCTTGAGCAGGTCCCACGCGGCTTGGAGTTCCTCGGCGCCCATATGCAGGTTGAGAATCCTTCCTTGTTTCTTGTTAGCACACGCACCCTGAGTTGTCAATGACACGAGAGTGGATCTCGGCAGTGGCGCGCGTCATAACATCTTTCGATTGATTGAGATTAGAGATGCTGCTACTCGGGTATGAAGCGCCGGAGGTAATCCACGCCCTGCTTCGCCCACTCATCCTCAAGCGCGATGGTTTCCTGCAGGGTCTTCTGCACCGGCGTCCAGGATTCCAGGATGGCGGAGGGCTCAATTCGAAGCGACGCAAATGACTCCACGATCCAGGCAATATTGAGTTGCCCCTTACCCACCGGGCAGCCTTTGACCGAGAAACCCATTCCGTGCGCTTCCCGGTCGACGACAACGTCCTTGATCTGAAGACTCAAGGTGCGATGGCCCAATACCCGGACGGAGATTTGCCATCCCTGGGGAAGCGCCAGAGGATTCGCCGTGTCGAGGGCTGCCCCCAGCCAGGGGCTGCGAATAGCTCCGAGTAGTTCGTTGAGTTCCTGGGCGGGGATGCGGCTGTTGTCGATCGCCAGGCCGATTTTCTCCTCCGCAAACTCACCCACGACGGCGCGCAGACAATTCGAAATCTCGGTCCGCATCGGAATTTGCCCAACCGGGTGCTCCGGCGTTGTTTTCAGAAGTATCGCGCCGATTCGCTTGGCAAATTTATTTGTTCCTGCAGGCGCCCCGGGTCAATTCCTTCCGTTGCCACTTCCAGGTCAATTTTCCATGAGTCTCGCTTGCTTCACCACCTCGCGCAACTCTCTCTCGGGAAGTTTGTCCAGATGGCATATTCGGCCCGAATTGGACGATGCCCACGCCAAGTTCCTGGGCTTTCTCCAGCAGTTGCAGCGGCTTGAGGGGGTGGCTAGGTATGGCGTCAGGGAGGCCGATGGCCCAAGGGAATGTGTAGGAGCTTATGCCCAGCTTCATCCTATTTATCTGTCCTCATCACAGTCGATCTCCCGGTTACAACTAAGCTTATAGGTACTTTACCACATAAATCTGTAACTGCGGGATTAATCCGCGCTGCTTATCGCTTTCCCCTGCATTTTGATGGTGCGGGATCGTAATCGATGCTCCTAATCGATCGGAGTTTCAGGAAGAATTCTGACCGGGATTGATTGGGCCATCATCTCTACTCTTGACAGTGGTCTGCCTGCCCAGCCGGCCTCCTGACATCAGAAAAAAAGCTTGAGCGCGAATTGGACCAACCGCGGGTCGCGTGCCTGCATGACGCGGCCGAAGTCAGCGCCGTCCGAGATGTTGCCGTCCGGGGCCATGAATTGCGCGTGGTTCACGATGTTGAAAAACTCGCCGCGGAATTCCAAGCGCGTTTGTTCCGTAAGTTGGGTTTCCTTATGCATTCCCACATCAAAATTGTTGATTCCCGGCCCGCAACAAACCGACCGCGGGGCGCTGCCAATGGTGCCCAATGCCTGCGGTTGGAATATCGAAGGATCAAAGAAAAGATTATTCTGTCCGCGGGGGTTAATCGTCCGGAAAGGCTTGACGATGTCGGGCTCGCCCGGCAACTCGAAATCGTAGCTATTCATAAGCTCCAGGTCATCCGAGGAAGTAATGCGAATGGGAAAACCGGTCTGAAAAGTGGTGATCCCGGAAACAGCCCAGCCGTTCACCACCTTGCCGGCCAAGCCGTGTCTTACAGGAATCGGCAGTTGCCACAAGTAGCTGTAAACCAGGCGGTTCCGCGCGTCGAACAGCGACAGCGCGTAACTCCGGCGGAAATCCAGCTGGGTTGAGGACGTTTTCGAAGCTGGAAGCCTCATCGAAAGACTTGCTCCACGTGTAGGCAGCCTGGAACTCCAATCCCCCGGGAGAAGCGCTTCTCCACCTGCATCTGCAAGGAGTTGTAATTGGAATTCGCGATGGTATCTTCCGCAAAGATGCTGGAGAAAACGGGCACGCCGTCCGGGGGACATCCTACCCCTGTGGTCGGCTGGCAAAATGGCGAGGAGTATTTTCGCAGACCCACCAGCGTGATATCGGTCGGATTGGGGCCCGTGACAGAAGGCACCGAGCCATAGGGCAGGTGCAACGTCACTCCGGCGGGAATCGTTCCGGCCGGGATGATAAAAGGCACTGTCTTCCGTAAAGGGGCCGCAATCGATGCTGCTTTGGCCGGTATCGCGTAGCGATTTGGTGCAAGTCGAGGCACGTTTGCGGATTGGAGTAATTCAAATCGTGGGTAGCCAGCAGCCGATGCCCCTGGGAACCGACGTAGGCCACCTGCACGAGCAGGGTGGGGGTCACCTGGCGTTGAAGATTGAAGTTATACTGATCGGAATATTGTGACCGAAGATTGGGCTGAAACTGGCCATAGAGCTCGATGGGCCGGAACTGGGAGAAATCCACGGGCTGTCCACGCTGCGGGATTCAGTATCCCATTGAAAGGATTGGGGCTTACTGTTCCATCCTGGCCCATAGAACGGCGTATTGAACATGTTGTTGGAAAGACTGGTGCTTCCCCCGAAGGGCGGCTCGCCGTTGAATTGTTCCAGAACCAACTGCTCGATGGGGTTGTAAAACATCCCCCAGCCCATGCGAATGCTGGTTTTATCCGGACCACCGGTAAGCATCTTCCGCCAACCGCTATTCCATGCCGGACTCCACGCCAAGCCCAACCGAGGCGCAAACGATTTATAATATGTTTGCGTCAGGCCCTTGGGGATGCCCGCGTCCCCCGGCATCACCAAGCCCTGCGGGAACACCGATTCTCCCGCGCTGCCGGGGCCGCAATTGTTCGTACCGAAATCCGCCACCAGGGGATTATCCGCGGCGAGCTGGCAAGGGAAGACAGTGGTGTTCTGGCCGGGCCGGAAGGTCTGCGTGCGTCCCCCGACGTCGGCGATGGGGGTATTCAGCTCCCAGCGCAAGCCATAGTTCAGCGTCAAGTTATGCCGCAATTTCCAGCTATCCTCGGCGAAGAGGTACAACGGCCGTGGCGCGGACGTATTCGTGCTGGGCAGATCCTTGCAGGTAGTTATCGGGAAGCCCCAGCAGGTAATTGGGAATGAGGTCTGAATACCCCACGTCGTTGGGTCCGCCCCCGAAGAAGTTTTCATTCCCATTGGTGGAAAAATAGAGGGTCTGGTCAAACTGCTGGCGGTGCACGTCGGCGCCGAACTTCAAGGTGTGGTTGCCCTTGACCTTGCTGAGATTGTCCGCCGCCTGGAAAGTGTTGCCGAATTGCGGCAGTTCGCCTTCCAAATTGTCACCGAGGGAAAAGCCGCCCGAAACGGAGACAAAGGGCACGCCTTCGTGGTCCGGCGCCCAGGTTTGGGGTAATGCCCAAGCGCGGATTACTGGGATCGCTGAAGCACTGGTCGGCGGGAACGCTCACGCAGGAGTCCTGCACCAGGTTGGTCCGCTGCGGGTGGAGGAATCTTTCCTGGCCTTCGCGGAAAAAGGAGAAACGGAATTCATTCACCGCCGTCGCTCCGGAAGCCCAGGTGTGCGTCAAGTTGATTTGTTGAAAGCGTTCGTTGGTCAGGTCGCCGAAACCCGGAAGGGCGGCGCCGCCCGCCTCAAACTTCGCGAAGGGCTTTTGCCAGGTAATCATCGTCGAAGTAGTAGTACGCATTGAATTGCTGGTGGTCGGAGAGCTTGTGGTCGATGCGCATGGTCCCCTGGTCCGCGCGGTTGCGCTCCAGCGGCGAGGCTTGGTAAAAGTTGTAGCCGGAATTGGGCAGGGGCACGAACTGGTTCATCAAATCCGCGGCGGTGGGGTCAAAGCACCCCGCCGGAATGATGTTGCCGGGGAAAATGGACGCATAAGCTGTTCCCGCCGCGATGCTCGCCCCGGAGTTCCCTTGCACCGCCGCCGCGCAGCCGGGCCGCGCGCTGAGCGCCTGGGCAAGATAGTCATCCGTCAGGGTGCCGGCGAAGGCGGGGCCGGCGGAAAAATCCCCCTGCCGCTCGGCCTCCGTAGGCACCGCCACCGTGGCGGAAGGAATTCCCTGGTGGATGCGCCGGCCTTCGTACGACAGGAAGAAGAAGGATTGATCGCGCTTGATCGGCCCCCCCAGCGTGCCCCCAAACTGGTTCTGTTTGAAGTCGGGCCGCGGGCCTTCAAAAAAGTTGCGCGCGTTCAGGTGCTGGTTGCGCAGAAACTCATAAAGATTTCCGTGCACCGCGTTGCCGCCCGACTTGGTGACGACGTTCACCACCGAGCCGGAATTGCGGCCGAACTCCGCGTCGAACGTGCTGGTCATCACCCGGAATTCTTCGATGGAATCCGGCGAGGGCTGGATGGCGGGAAGATTGGCGAATTGGTCGTTGGCGTCTCCACCGTTTACGGTGTAATTGTTGGAGCGCCCACGGCCGCCATTTACCGAGACCACGCCCGCCTGGTCACTGCCGTAGAACAGGTCGGAGCCCAATTGCGACTGCACTCCCGGCTGCAACTGAAGCAATTGGTAGGTGTCGCGCGCGTTCAGGGGAAGCTGCGTCACCTCGCGGTCTGACACCACGGCGCCCATTTGCGTGTTGGTGGTTTCCACCAACGGCGCCTGAGCCTCCGCCGTGATCACCTGCGCCAGCGTGCCCAGCTCCAGGCCCACGTTGACCAGGGTCACGTGGCCGATTTGGACTTCCACCTCCGACTGCCGGTACTCCTGAAACCCCGGCGCCTTTACCACCACCGTGTATCGGCCCACCGGGAGAGCGGGAAAAACATACTCGCCCTCGGCATTGGTTTGAGTGGTGCGGCTGACGTAGGCCTGCGCCAGAATCGCCGCAACCTGAGCCCCGGGAATAACCGCGCCGGAAGGGTCTGCACCGTGCCGCGAATCGTGCCCGTGGTCTGCGCCCAAAGGCTGCCGCCAGCCGCGAAAATCAACACGCTGAATACAGAAAGCGGGGAAGCAAGTGCTGTTTCAACCCAGTTTCTCCCGTAGGTCGAGCAGCTCGCGGAGGGTTTGTAAGGACTCTGTGCTGTCGACCGGTGTGTTATCGCGTAACATGCGGCGAATCGAAAAGCTTGTCAAGAAAAAATCCACATCGCCGACGGCGCAACGAATTTTTTTTCTTGATGGAGAGTTCAACGCTCGCGGAAAAAGTGGGATGACGTGCGCCCCCACGTGATTTCCGGTCGTGCGCATGGACAGAATGTCCCCGTCACCTCCTTGCGGTAAGGATTACCTGAATCGAGATGACATCCGGACTCGATGCTGACGGCTCTTATATCTGGAATCCCGAATCCCCCGTTGCCTTCCTCAAGCAGGGAGGATATCATCCGCTCCTCGCTGCCACCTGAATGAGGCTGAACATGACTGCTGACACATCCGTAGCAAGCGAACTCGGAATCTACGCGTGCCCCGTATGCAAGCGTCTCTTGCGCCAGGAAGAGGGTGTGCTCCGCTGTCCCACCTGTTCCCAAACCTACCCCATCAGGGAGGGCATCCCCGACTTCATTCGGGAAGAACTATCTCGAAGTAACGACCCCGTACTCAGGAGAATGCGCTTCATCGATCGGATGGCGCGCATCTACGAAACCAAGCTATGGTATCCGATCGTCCTAAATATCTACGGGGGATTCCGCAGCCCATCTCTTGCCCAACTGATCAGTACCGTGTCCCAGAAAGTCCAATCGACCCAAGGCCGGGTGCTCGATATCGCCTGCGGCCCCGGCACCTATGGCCGGCGGATTGCGTCACCGTCGAAGGAGGTGTTCGGGATCGACGTATCCATGGGGATGCTTCGGCAAGGCGCAGCCTACGTAGCAAAGGAAGGCATTCCCAACGTGCATTTCGCCCGGGCAAGAGTGGAGGCCCTTCCCTTCGAAGACGGCCTTTTCGACGCCACCCTCTGTTGTGGCTCGCTTCATCTCTTTGCGGATACCGTGATGGCTCTGCGCGAGATGGCTCGCGTCATGAAGCCGGGAGCTATTCTTGCCGTCTTCACTTTCACCGCAGGCCGCGGAGGCATCCTGAAGTTTCGCCGTGTGCGCGAGTGGTATCGCAGGGATCAGGGCCTTCATGTATTCGACCTTGCAGAGATGGAGCGGTACTTGACCGCTTCCGGCTTTAAGGACTTCCAGCCCGAAGTATCCGGCTCCATTTTGACCTTCAGCGCTCGCAAGCAAGCGGCCTGACGGGTGCCTGGTGCAGAGCGATAGCTCTGCGCTGCGAAGCATCGATGACGTAGCGCAAGGCCCGCTTTCCGGCCTTGCGGCTCTTCCAACGCAACGCGGCCTTGGCGGCGCGGCCTGATTCTTCCCAGAAATCACAATTGGAGCCGCGCCAAGCCGAAAAGAGATTATCCAGTTTGCGCCGCGGCAAAGTCCCGCCCCGCTGGAAAAGCCGCAGGGCCGGAGAGCGGGCCCTGCGCTGCGTTTGCTCCCGAAAGTGCCCTAACCAGTGCAGCAGGGCGCCGAAAACTTTGTCGAAGGCTGGCAATGGGAGAGTTCCAAGCCGGTGGAGTGCCATAGTTGGGATCGGGTCATCGGGTCATTGAAAACCCTTCGGCGCAGCAAATGGGTTCATCTTCTCACCTGACACTGTCGATAACCGATGTGGGGAAGTGTGTCACGGCGGGGTTGGCCTGCCGGCGGCGGCTGAAAGTCCGCCAATCTTGATGGCGGGCGAGAGCACACGCCCACGGTTGGTTCGCCTGTTGCCTGTACCTCCTGCCCCCCGCAGCCCTGCATCCCTTGTCCCGAGTCCCGAATCCAACTTCTAACCCCCAATCCCTAACCTCCAACCGACGCGCCCGCCGCCGCGAGCAATCGCGGCCTTGGTCGTTTATGCTTCGGCAGCGGCACATTCTTTGCATTGCGTTTGCGTGGACCCTGATGCTAACCTTGTGGTTTCATGGTGGTACTCACCGACTACGAAGGGCGACCCGTCAGACTGACCGATGAGCGGTGGATTCATATTGAGGAACACCCTGAGATGGTCGGGTCGCGCGAGGCTGTAGCGGAGACGCTTCTTAAGCCCGAGGCCGTCATCGAGTCGCCGAGCGATTCTTTGGTCAGACTTTACTATCGCTTCTATCATCGTACCATGGTGGGGGGGAAGCATCTCTGTGTTGTGGTCAAGATGCTGATTGACGACGCCTTCGTGGTGACCGCGTACCTGACAGACCGGGTGAAGAAAGGCACCCTTCTATGGCCGAAAAAATCGTGAAGATGTGGTTGGATCCCGAGGCCGACTTCCTGGAAGTCACTTTCGAGAACAAGCCGGGCTATTCCCGCCCCACCGAGAACGATCAGGTGATGGAACGCGTGGACGAGGAAGGAAACGTCATCGGGTTTTCCGTGCTGCGTGTCAGTTCCCTGAAGAAGACGCCACTCGAAGTCGCTCTTCGGTAAGCGGGATTCTGTTATCTGTGCCCTGTCCCCTGTTCTTGACCGGGCGGCCCACTTCAGTTGCCTGCCACCAAGCCCCGTGCCCCCGTATCCCGTATCCCGCCCCTAACCCCTATCCCTAACCCCCAGCCCCTGCTCTTTCCCCTTGCATCGCCGGTTAATAAGTTGTGTAATGGCGTCACCTTTTCGCCAGCCCGGGAAACCCCTGGGAGGTTAGGCGTCATGAATCACTCCCCGAATGATCGTCAATCGCCGTTGGCGCCGTTCCCTGACCAGCCGACGCCGAGGCCCTGCGCGCGGGGGGTACAAGTCCTGCGCACATGGCATCGGTGCTTTCTCATTACGGCGACCAGCAAACATTTTATGCAGGTCAGCCTAAACAAGAGTTAGCGGGGTGGTTATCGCAACGACTTTCAGAGACTCCTTCGCGCTGCTGCACCAGGAGGGCTACCTCATACGGACTGCTCTCGCCCAGGGCCTGACTGCACTTCGCAGCGCAAATATCGGCGAGAAGGGGCAGTATTACGCAGCATTCTTTGGCTTGTCGATCGGACTGGAGCGTCTGTTTAAACTGATCCTCGTTCTCGATCACATGGCTCGGTTTGAGTTGGCTGCCCCAACTGGATCCGTGCTCAAGAATTTCGGGGGTAGTTCTGGTCACGACTTGTTGGCCCTGTTCGCAAACGCACGCAAAATTCCGGTGAGTGCCAGCAGCCATCCGCTGGAAGTTCTGGAACCACCTAGTCTGGAGCATGACATCATCGTACACTTGAGTGGATTCGCTAAAGCATGCGGGCGCTATGCAAATTTCGAGGCGCTGGCTACTGCAAAGCCGCTGGCAGATCCTTTGGCTGATTGGAAACGAATCGCGACAGTGATTTTCGAACAAGATGTGCCGAGTCGCGCCAAACAATCGGCCCGACGCGACGCCTTGGCGCTGGCCGACGCCTTTGACGGCGTGGCGCGTGTAACTGCCCTTGATCTCGACAAGACAGAACTCTCGCTTCAAGGATGGTTCGAGATCCCGCGCATGCACGAGTTGGCTGCTCGTCAGTCGGTCGTCCGGGTCATGCGGATTCTTTGCGGATTGAAGGAATTACTGGAGGAAATCAATCATCGCGCGATCCTTGAGAATCAGCGGCTGTTTCCCAACGCGGCCGGCGTGCCGTTCATGTACGAATTTCTAGATTTTGTCTCTCCAGATGAGCGACTGACGCTACGGAAGAAGCGCTGGCCATGATTCACGCCACCTAACTCGGGCTGGAGCCGGCGACGCTGAACTGCCCCGATGCACCGTGGCGGCTGAGCTTAGGTGTTAGGTGAACCGATCCGCTAGCCTGCTGCTTATGCGCGGTCGTTTGCCTGCCCGAGGAACTTATCTGTGAGAATCAACACCGCTACCACCGTCGCAAAACTGCTAATTGGGCTGATGACCCTCTTCTACGTTGCGTACGCCACCGCTATCACGATTCCTTCGAATCGGAACCCGAAGTACAACTCGTCCATCAATCCAAAATATAACTCGTCGATTAATCCTAAGTACAACTCGTCGATAAACCCAAAATACAATTCGTCGGTTAATCCTAAGCAAGCAAGTAGCGCGGACCTGCTTTCCAAGGTCCGCGGCTCTTCGTGCCCTTACGCTGAAAAACCGCGGACCTACAGAACAGGTCCGCGCGTACAGTTGCCCATCGTCTGTTTGGTTTTCGATATTGATATGCTAAAATCAGCGACATGAGCAACGGTTCCAAGACCAACAAATACTCAGGCGACTTGTATCGCACCTTCCTCAGGCTCGGGCGCGAGGACCGGCGGAGCATGGCTCTGCGCATACTCCGCAACCAGAGAGTTTTGAATGATCTATACGACCACTTCCTGATCCAGGATGCCCTGCGCGAACCGGGCGCAAATGTCTCGTGGGAAAACTATCTCCGCCCAAACAAGTCCACGGCGAGTTGATGTCCCACTCCATCTTTCTCCGTCCAGCCGCGACCCGAGACCTGAAGGTTCTATCGCCGGAAGTTCTCGCCAGAGTTGAAAAGGCTATTGCCCGTCTGCAAATCAATCCTCGACCGCCCGGAGCGAAGAAACTGGTGGGCTATGAGAACGAATGGAGAGTGCGAGTTGGGGATTACCGCATCTTGTACGTTGTGGACGACGGCTCACACCAAATCGTAATCGCTCGTATTGCCCATCGCCGCGAAGCGTACCGGTGAGGGGTTAGCGCGGACCCCAAAAACGGGGGTCAGCGCTACCAACTCTGTACGAGCCAGGTTCGGAAAGCGGAGAGAATCCATGGTGTCAATGCGGTACCAGTAAGCGTTCGAAGTTGGCCGTGTTGACAAGGGTGGAGGAACGTGTCCACCTGTAGATTTAGATGGACACTTCCTGTGCGAGGGCTAGGGTTGGCTGGAGGGATGGTCAGTATCGAGTGCAGCCACCTTCCAGGGCAGCAGTTCTTCGATGTGGTTGATGGGATGGTCGGGGAGGCGGGAGAGCACGTCGCGGAAGTAGCTCTCCGGATCGAGGCCGTTGAGTTTCGCGGTGCCGATCAGGCTATAGAGCACGGCGGCGCGTTCGCCGCCCTTATCCGAACCGGCAAAAAGGTAATTCTTGCGTCCCAAGGCGACGGCACGCAGAGCCCGTTCGGCGGCGTTGTTGTCGATTTCCAGGCTAGCATCTTCCGCGTAGCGCGTCAGCGCTTCTTCGACCAAAGTCGTTCGCCAGACCGTGGGCCTTCCGGCCGACACGGCACGCCAAGTCCGTAGCCTCGCGAAGCAAAGGCGCCTCAGCGCCAATCGGATCATCGTCGAGCTGGTGGAAGAGGGGATCGAGGCCCAGAAGCGCAAACAAAAAGAGTTCTTTGCGCTCGCCGAGCGTTACCGCGCCGCCACCGATCCGGAAGACGTTGCTCGCCTCGGGGATGATCTGGGCCGCATGGTTTTTGGCGACTGATGCCCTATCTCGAAACCTGGAATAGACTCCCGCCCGCCATCCGCCAACACCTGATGGACAGGATGCGGCAAGCAGTAGGCAGCAGGCCAGCAAGCAGTAGGCAGCAGACTTCCGTCAGCACGTGTGCCGCCGCTACCCCCTCAAAATTGTTGTGACTCGAACCCGGCCCTTCGGGAATAGCCTATAGCGCTGACCTTTAGGCCAGCATCTTTATGCTTCCCCCACTTCGGATGTGGGTTGAATCCCATCCGCTCGTTCCGGAGGGCGAAAGGCTCTTCGTGCCCTTACGCTGAAAAGCCGCAGACCTAAACGACAGGTCTGCGCTACCCGCTTCCTTTGTCTTCCCGTAATGGCGAAGCATCCCTAACGGAGTGCGCGCCGCGCCCTTTCGTATTGGAAAGCCTTACGAGGAAATCCCCGAAACAGAAGCACCACTCCAAACTCCAGCATTCCGTAACCCCCTGGAAGTAAGGATGTGGCAGCAACATCTCATATCCGCCAGGCCTTGCGAGCACACCTTTTATTACAAGCTAATCCCTTCCAGCACTCCTCGCAATCTTGCCGCTTGAAGCCAGCCGGTTTCAGCATAGATCTTAAGGGAGAAGTCCGCCCCCGCTAGGTGGTCGAGAAATCCCGACAGGCTTTGGACGACGCGCACCACGTCACCCTGTTGTGGGGCGCCGTCCGACGCCTGGCAGATGCTCATGAGGCCGAGCCGCACCGTCGCCAGGCGGATGCCGATGATGGCGGCCCGCTCCGGAAGGGTATTGCCCAACCCGCCGAAGGGGAAGAGCGCCAGCGCGACCTGCATGGCGAGGTAGCGTTTCAGCAGGGTGGCATAGCTCGCCTGCCATTCGTTCTTCCAGCGGGTGTGCAGGTCGCGCGCCGCCTGCGCGCTGTCCGGCAGGGAAAGAATCGTCAGCGCGTCCCGGCGAATGATGCAGTGCAAGGCGCGCTCCATGTCGTTAATCGTGCGCGTGAGCCGCACGTGGTGCGTGTACTTCGCCGCCGCCACCAGTCCGCACAGCGCCTGGAGCAGATACACGGCATCGGTCGTGCGCGGTTCAGGAGGCGGAATCGCGGCGGCGGCATTCTGAAGGGTGGACGCAACCACCTCCGGCCATACCTCCGGGGCAATCCGGGAGATCGATTCCGCCGCGACAAGGATCCGCAGGAAGCTGTGCTCCGGCGTCGCTCCTTCCGCCAGCGCCGCGCGGATGAACGTGCGATGAATCTCCTCGGCCTCCCCGGAGGTGAGATTCTTGGGCAGGTAGTCCCGGACCGTTTCCGGCAGGCGCTCCATTTGCGTGCTGGTTTCTTCAAAGGGGTTCTCCCCAAACAGGGCAAGCCGCACGACTTCCGGGCAGGAGAGCGTGGCGGTCATCGTGAGTCGATCGCCCAGGGCGCGCGTCGAGCGCGGGTAGAAGTAGCAGGCGTCGCCGAGATATTGCTCGCCGAATTCGCGCTGAATGCCGCACAGACCGTTCTCGAATTTCACGCAGAAGCCGGTTTGCGGATCGCGCTTCATGACGGTGGCCGCGCCCTCGCCCGTCACCGCCGCGATCGCCCCGCAGGCCTCGTAACGCCGCCGCGTTACTGAGTCCACCTGCATGCTCCACCCCTTGCAGCACGTGTCCTCGCATTGCGCGCCGATACATTGGAAGCGCGAAAGGAAAGCGGGAAGTGAAACGATGCGACTCATGCGGGAATTGCCACCGGGAACTGCTGACGCTCCATGATGAAAACCTGCTGCCGCGCAGCGTGCCAGCACGAATCGCGGAACCTGCGCGAGGATGCACTTCCGAAGGTTAGGACCTTGCCCGGTGCGCGATGGTCCTCTGCAAACGGTGGAGCCGCCGGATCCTCCACCGCAACCGTAAGCAGGGTGCCCGCACCGGTCAAATCCTCGTTCGCCACCAGACTGTGCTTGAGTGCAAGTGGCAGGATTCGATGACGGAATAGTAACTTCCCAGTCAGTTCAGTTCAACAAAAAATGCCAGCAGCTTACCACCCGGCAGCTAACCAGCCATGCATGTGACGTGCAGGAAGCCCGAACCGGTGGTCGATCTTCATTTGGGAAAAGCCGGCGTGAGATGGGCACACTTGCTCAACGATACGTTGCGTTAGCACGGAGGAAACGATGGACCCGGCACCGAACCGGCAAGCAGTTAGCTTCGAAGAGCCAGTAGCGCGGACCTGCTCTCCAAGGTCCGCGGTTCTTCGTGCCCTTACGCTGAAAAGCCGCGGACCTACACAACAGGTCCGCGCTACAGGTCCGCGCTACACTCGCTTCCTTTGATGCCGAACGCGCAGCCTGTGGGAATAGCCCCCTATGAGCCCGGTTCGGAAAGCGGAGAGAATCTATGGTGTCAATGCGGTACCATAACAAAGTTGTCGCGGATTTCGAACAGTTGATCAAATTGCTCCCCCCCAGCGCAGTTGTGTCCCCGCTTTCGTTCGCAGGGCCAAGAACATTCTCAAAAAACATCCGCATGTCTCCTTAAGAATCGCAGGGTAAGCGAGTAGCGCAGCGCGGCGGAGCCGAAAACAACGCGTGTCGTAGGGGCAGGCCTCGTGCCTGCCCTCCCCGTCGGCATAGCCGACGCCAGGGCACCCACGAGGGGTGCCCCTACGAGCGGGGTAGCGCATCAGAGTCTCGCCTTTCAGAGCAAGTAGCGCGGAGCTGACATCAAGGTGAGAGGAATAGAAATTGCGCTCTGGCCGGAATAGGAATGGAGAAAGGGAAAAGTCAGGGAGTGCAAATTCAGAGCCACCCTCCTGTGGAGGCCATGGGTTCCTCTTCAATTCGGGTCACGAGCGGACGTTCAACCCCCTGGGAACGGGCCCGCTCCACAAGGGGCCCCGGATCAACCCCATGACCGATTAGCCGGTCCCTATCCAGTACCACCCATTCGCCTTGGTATTCGCGACGATGCTGGGTTATCCAGGCAAGTTCATGGGTACGGTCGATCGGCCTAAGGCGCGCCGGGCGCACGGGCGGTAAAGTTCTCGCGGGCATTGCATTCCTCGTCAGGGTGATTCCCTTTCCCGCGTTCAATTCTAATATTGGGAGGGGCGAAAGTAAATCATCTTCCCAGGAGCGCAGATTTAGGCACAGTTTGCCTTACGGTGCAGTTTGTAAAATGATAACCTCAACATGTTGATCGACCTCCGGAGACGAATAGCCGCAGAATAATTCCGCTCGGAGGTGAATAACCCTGCCTGCTGGCGGCAGGAGGAGGACATGACCATGAAGATCAGGCGCATACTCACCATGAGTTTCGTACCCCCAAGTTCGGACCTGGGTTTGTTGCTGCTTCGGGTGAGCGTCGGCCTGGCGCTATTTCTGAAACATGGCTGGGAAAAACCGACCGCGTTTGCCGTGATGGCGGCTCACTTTCCCGACCCGCTGCACATGGGGGCCACGCCCAGCCTGCTCTTCGCCCTGGTTTCCGATGCGATTTGCTCCCTGTTCATTGTGCTGGGGCTTGCCACCCGCTGGTCCGCGCTGCTGGTATTTATCAACATCTTCGTCGCCTGGTCGCTGGTCCATCATTTTGAGTTTTTCGGACGAGGGGCGGACCATGGCGAAATCTGTGTGCTCTACCTGTGCGCCTGCCTCTGCCTGTTCTGGACGGGGGGCGGCCGCTACAGCCTGGATGCGAGCCTCGCCTCTTCTTCGCTGTGAACTGGCCGGCAGGGAGCGCGGCCCCCCAGGGGGCCGCAGTCTTTGGTAAGGAAAAGCCGCAGGCCTCAATGACCGAAATCTGCTCAAACAATCATTTTCTATCTATTTCCAAGGAGAGTATTTATGACCTTGCAATCGAGACAGCCTCCTACAGGGAGAAGGGAACTAAGCCGAAGACGATGGTGCAGGTGACCCGCTGCCGGGTAGTGGTACAGTTTGATGTTGTAGCGGCGAGTTTACCTCGCCAAATGGCGGCGTAAAGCCGCCTCTACGTCAAACTGTACCACTACCCGCTGCCGCCGCTCATTTTGGATTCGGCGGGAGCGTGTAATACTGGTAAGACACTTCCCAAGTGAATTCACTGCCCGGCTCGATCGCCATCGAGATGAAGGGCTCCACGGCCAGGACGCTGCGAATCGACCACAGGTTCAGGTGCGATAGCGGACGGTTTCCGCGGATGAGCATGCCGGCGCCGACGTGGCGGTTCTCGATGCGGATCTCGTTGTCCTTGGCGCTGTCGCCGAACCCTAACATGGGGGTAGTCACCACATCCTGATTGGCGAGCGCTTTCAAGTAAACCACCTGGTTCCCGCGAATCTCGGCCAGGTCCTTGTTGGGCGGCTGCGGGGAATGAATCTGGAAGGGAAGCGTGAGGGAGAAATCCGGACCTG
This sequence comes from uncultured Acidobacteriota bacterium, assembly GCA_963810005.1. Lineage (GTDB taxonomy): Bacteria > Acidobacteriota > Terriglobia > UBA7540 > UBA7540 > Bog-366. Next base: position 70,028 of record CAWELY010000043.1, on the reverse strand, counting down.
GAGGTTGGTGGTCAAGCACCAGAAAATTGTGGTTGTAAACACTCGTATGGATGGCGCGGCGGCCGGTGTTCTTCAAACTGTGCTCGAGCACCATCTCCGGCTTGCCGGCGACGAGGCGCACGGTCTTGCGATAAATGTAACCGTAGCCCGTAGCCGGGTCGGCCAACTCCTGGGTGAACTCGACGGAATCGGGATGCGTTTTGACGCTCCATTTGCCCGGGTCCACAATCTCGTACTGATGGACGTAACCGTATTCGGCACTGTCCTTGCGAAGCACCCCGACGCCGATCTTGATGAAAGTGCCGCCCACCTTGGCCTCATCAAATCCCAGGGCGCTTTGGTTGGTATTGAACTCTTCCACGGGACCCATGATGCCGGAACATGTGGAGGCGATGATCTCATCACCCTTGTACTCGAAGTCATGGACCCGGGGATCGACTCGGCTATACCAAGGCCCGTAGTAGTTATGCCCCTTGTATTCGAGCGCGGCCATTACCCCCGACCAGTCGAAGCGCGTCCCGCGATAATATCCTTGGCGGGCATCGGGCAGGTAAAGCTTCACCCGCAGCTCGCCGTTGGTGATCTCGACCTGCGGAACATCGGCTGCCGGTGGGGCCCAAGCCCCCGCCAAGCCAAACACTGCGGTCAAGGTCAGTATTGCGGTTAATCCTAATCCAAAGACTGAATTTGCCATTTTCAACCTTTCGTCGTCGAGGGTGGAGAAAGTCCGCCTAACCCAGTTTCCGCATGATGCGGGGTGTTAGCCACCACACGAGCCGGCCCGGTGATTTCGGGGGGAACTCGCTGAAGGTGATCAGGCAGCAGCCACCTTTCTTGAAGGGCATGTTGGCATTGCGCCCGGCGCCGATCAGCCGCGCGGCCAGTTCACCCAAATCCGGCTCGTGTCCCACCACCAGCACGCGCCGGCGGTTGGAGCGTTTGGCGAGAAAGGTGATCAACGCTTCCGGGTCGCCGCCGGGACGAGAGCATCGCAGAGGTCCAAGGGAGGCTTGGAACTCGAGCGCCTCTGCCACAATCTCCGCCGTCTCCACGGCGCGCACCAGCGGGCTGGAGACAATCCAATCCGCTTCCAATCCCGCGCGAACCAGCCCGGAGGCGATCTCGCGCATCTTCTGCTTGCCCTCGGGGGTAAGCGGCCGCTTGGCATCGTCCATCAACGGTCGTGACGCTGCGCACCACGGCGATGCCGTGCCGCATGATGTAGAGTTCATATTCCGCCGGGCGTCCGGCCCGGACCTCATCGGTTTCCTTGGTCGTCATAGGTCGCTTCCCGAACAGGAATTACGAATCATCCCGGCCCGCGCCCGACCACAAGGCTTCAAATTCCCGGGTATAGGCCTCGACCGGGTGCGGGTCCCGAAGGATGAGGAGATTCTCGTGGTTCTCGTCTTCCGATTCGAGCGTCCAATTGTAACTTCCCGTGAGCACCGTCTGCTGATCCAGGATGACGAATTTGTGGTGCATCTTGGAACCGCGTCCCTGCCGGCCGAAGGCCAGGCGAAAGGGAATGATGGCGCCGGTAAGGAGTTCCTGCGTGGTGCGGCTTTCTTTGTACTTGTTCCCATCCACCAGCAGGCGAACGCGCACCCCGCGATGCACCGCCTCTTCCAGCGCCTGCGCGAGGCCGGGATGATTGAAGCGATAAAGCGCGCCGTCAATAGAAGTGGACGCCTCGTGCATCAAATGCATGATAACGTCCGCGACGGATTCACTGCGCGCGAATTTTATTTCCATCGTCACCCTTCGAGCCAGAAGCGATTCTATTTAATCTTGAGCAACTCGACGTCAAACGTCAGCGTGGAGTTGGGCGGGATTACGCCCGGGTATTCCGCGCGCGCCGTAAGCAAGGTCGGGAGGGATGATCAGCTTGCGCTTTCCCCCCACGTGCATGGTGGAAAGTCCCTCGTCCCATCCCTTGATAACTTCGCCGCGGCCCAGATGGAGCTCAAAGGGCCCTCTGCCCGGGGAGAGGGAACTGTCAAAAACTTTGCCGTTGGTGAATCGGCCCGTGTAGTTCACCAGGATGTCGTCGCCGGGCTTGGGCTGCGGCCCTTTGCCCACCACCACGTCCCGATATTTCAGGCCCGAACCCGTGGTGGTCCACTGCGCGGCCGGGGTCGTCTTGGGAGCGGCGGGCTTGGGTGCAGCATTGGAAGTGGTGGCGGGAGACTTCGGCGTGGTCGTTGTGGGCGTCGCCGGAGTCTGCGGCGACCCTCCCTGCGCCATCAGCATGGCGGCCGAAACAAAACTGCAAACAAGAATGAGGATTGTACGCTTCATGGATCATCCTTTCAAAGATATTGAACCAGCTAAGGTATCAAGACTGCGCAGGCATTTCAACCCGGATTCGGAAGTGGATTGCCTGGCGCAGAAGATTTGGAATTACCATCACCTGAATCACCGCATCGAGAAATCCGACGCGATTCTGGTTATGGGCAGCCACGATCGGCGCGTGGCGGAGCGGGGAGCCCAACTTTTTCTCGAGCATTGGGCTCCGTTGTTGATCTTCTCCGGGGGCTTGGGGAACTTGACCCGCGGAGTCTGGGAGCAGCCGGAAGCTGACCTCTTTGCGGAAATCGCCGTGCGCATGGGCGTCCCTCGGGAGCAAATCCTGATCGAAAACCGTTCGACGAATACGGGAGAGAATATTCGGTTCACCCAGGACCTCCTCGACGAACTCCACCTCGATCCGCGGAAGTTTATCCTCGTACACAAACCGTATATGGAACGGCGGGCCTTCGCAACCTTCCGGAAAGTGTGGCCGGAAAAATATGCGCTGGTCACGTCGCCGCAGGTGGCGTGGGAAGATTATCCCACCCCGGAGATTTCCCCGCGCGACGTCATCGGCATCATGGTGGGAGATTTGCAGAGAATCCGGCTCTACTCCGCCAAAGGCTTTCAGATTCCGCAGGAAATTCCGCCCGACGTTTGGGCGGCCGGTCAGAAACTCATCCAATTGGGGTACTCCCAACATCTCATCAAAGAATAACCGGCTCCGAAGTAAATCGCACCGACCTGCTCAGCGAAGCCGCCAATCTACATATTCTCGCCTCAACAAGGGCAACCCTAAAATTGATATATATCATAATTTATAATGACCTGCGTCAAAGCATCTGCACCCATTCAATGATATACGTGAGGCGTAGAAATCGAGGGGCGCTTGTTCCGCCGCTTGGCGCGCCGCGTCCCACTTTAATCGCCATGAAAGAGTCGAAGATTATACCCGGCGCTCGACGCCATTTTTCATTCCCTCGTCGCGCCCTTACGGGCGATGGAAACGCACACCTCATCGGTCCAACCCCAGAGAGGAAACCAAACTAGAAAGATCCGGGGAGTCGTCCTTCCACGCTGAACCCGGGCGGAAAAGAACAAAAATGAAGAATTACCGACAGGAGAGAATCATGTCATATCCAACCAAGGTCAGATGCGCAGGAACGCTCCGGGTGATCACAACGCTCCTCCTGCTCGCCCTTGCCGTGCCACTTGCGTCCACACCAGCACTTGGTCAGCAGACCTATGTTTCCCGTTACGATATTTTCGCCGGATACACTTTTCTCGATAGCCCTCATGTGAGCCTTTTTGAGAACGGATTTCATTTTCAGGCTGGTGTCAGTCCAAAAACCTGGTATTCGCTGGGCTTCGACTACAGCATCTCGGGTGGTGATTTGACGCTGACGCCCAACCTGCTGACGACCGCGTGGCAGCAGCAATTAGGTGGTCTATTGCAGCAATTAGCGGAGGCGGGGCAACTCCCTGCCGGATACACAGTAGCGGTACCGTCCAATTCCCGGACCCAAACCTTTGCGGGCGGACCGCAACTTTCGTATCGCCACTTCTCGAAAGTGACCCTCTTCATTCGGCCTTCGATCGGAGCGATCCATGAAGTCGCAACGCCCCAGCCTGGGGATCCGATTGCGACCATAATCGTCGCAGCGTTGGCGCCCAGCGGCAAGAAGATAGACTCGACGATTTTTTATGGGTTCGGGGGCGGCGCCGACTTTCTCTTTTCCAAACATGTAGGCCTGCGGGTGCAGGCTGATCTGGTCTACGATCATCTCTTCAGCGATATCTTGCAGGACGGCCGGCTCACAACCCGGTTCTCCGTGGGTCCCTGTTTCAACCTTGGCAAGAATATCAAGAAGTGAATTCCGGAGTGGTGACGCGGCCATTATTGGAATTCAGCGCCGCGGGTACGCGCAAGCCTGGACTTCTCCCCAGACCGTGATGGCCTCCGCGAGCGGCCGGAGGGGCGGCGTCTCCCGCAATTAGCCGCAAGAGACGCTTCGCCCCCTCCAATCCCGGTGGACATGCAGTTGGCGGAGACGCTCACTCGCCAGCGACGTGCACCTGATTTGCGGCGCTGACCCGCGAAGCGTCGCGCGAGATCGCCAACTCTCGCGTCAATTGATAATTGAGCTGGGTTCCGACCGGGATGGTCAAATCCTTCCCGCCGCGGCGCATACGATCGACAGTAGTCGCCGTAAGTCCCACCGTTGCGCCGATGATGGGATGCGCGAAGAGCAACCCCAGCAGCGTGCCGCCGGCGGTTCCCCCACCCATCTCCTCAAAATCCGGGACGCGGGAACTCGGACCTTTGACGAGCCCTTCGCTCCCCACCACCTTAATGTTGTCAGCCCCGTAAGCCGTCATCAAGGTCGCGCCGAGAGGAAAGCTGCGGCCATCGGGAAGCGTGATTTGCTCCACGGTCAGCCGCATCTGGCCAACGCCCTTAATGCGGCCGGGGCGCTCCATAAGGGTAATGCGCCCGGCGAGCGTTGCGCCCGCGGGAATCGCCACGTGGCCGTTAATAGTCACGGGCTCCGCGACGCTCATGGTGAAAGCATCTCCCTGAGAATTCAGCTTGGTGGTCAGGGTCTGCGTGGTGCGGCAATGCAGCATGGTGCCGGCGGGAACGGAGAGCGGCTCCGTCGGCATCAGTGTTTCTGCATGTGCAAGTGAGATTCCTGCGGTGGCGAGGAAAACGGCCAGCAAAGCGCGCTTGACCATGTTGTACCTCCTCAAAGGTCATTTCATGGCCGGACCCTGGCGCTTTGTCCAGCTTGGTTGATGCTGAGAATTACGAAAGGTGAGAGGGGAGACCCGCTCACGGTGATGGGGTCTCCCCGCGGAATCTGCTAGTGCGCTCCCTCCGAGCTCGCTGCAACCTCGGTGACACCCTTCGGGGTGCTGATATACCCCTTCACCTGATTTGATTCTACATGATTTACTACTAACTCGTAAGGCTTTTTTGAGCCGTTCACATAGAAGTAAACGGGCGCGTTGATGGTGCAATCCTTCCTCTCCACTTCCATATCGTCCACCAGCGTGGCCAGGTTGAATCGATAGCGCTTGACGTTGGTCTTCTTCAGCGTCAGGCCCACGCCCGCCACCTTCGCCGGTTGATTCTTGGTCAGGGTGAATTCGAAGTAGTCGCGATCACCCAGCTTGCGCAGGTATTCGATGTCATCGTGGTTGCGCGCGATGAGGTTGCCCATTTCGCTGCGAGCCATGCCCAAGTCCGACGCCAGGGTGCTGACGTTTTTCTTGGTGGTGTTAAGATCCGTCTTCGTCGAGGAAACATCCTGAGTCAGTGCGCCGACCTGTTGCTGGTCGGCCTTCTGGGTCAAGCTCTTGCTTGAGTTGCTCCGTTTGGGTGCGCTGCTGATCCTGAAGTTGCGCCACCATGGTGCGCGCACGCTTCAATTCCCCGCCCTGCGCGCCCACGCGTTTGGCCGCATCGTCGAGTTCCGTTTTGACGGCGTCCAGTTCCTGGGCGTTCTGCTGCTCGATGGCCGTCAGGCGATTCGAAACCTGATCCCGCAATTGCCCGGTCAAGTCTTCTCGCAACTGGTTCTGCTGCGCCGTCAATTGCTCGCGCAGCGTGTTCATCCTGATTGACCGTAAAGAATTCCCCCACGGCCAGGGCCGCGAGACGCAAGAAAAATCAATACAAATTTGATGCCGCCCTTTGAACTCCGGGTTCGGCTCCGTCGGAAGTCCCACTTGGACAGGCACTTCGTCGATTGCCATGTTAGTCTCTCCCCTCCTCTTACGAAATTGCTTCCGGAAGCTTCACGCACAGCCTGTGGTTGGCTTCCTGCGGACGAAAAGCACGCCGAGTGCCAATCTGAGACGAGCTTAACGCTTTGCTTTTGAAATAGTTACAAGGAATGACGGCAACCTGCGCCGTTCGCTGGCTCGGCATATCTTACGCGCGCCAAGTAAAAAGTGCGGCCAACCTTGCGCGCTGGAAACTCCAGAGCCGTCGGACAGAATTACTTGTGTGTCTGTGGCCTTTGCCTTTCTTCTGCTCGCGCGCCCAACCTTCCTTATTGACCTGACGGCCACGCCCGATGGCGAGCGATTCGGGCGGAACATCCTCGGTAATCGTCGAGCCCGCGGCGGTGTACGATCCCTTGCCGATGCGCACCGGCGCCACCAGCATGTTTCCGCTGCCGATGAACACCTCGTCCTCAATGGTCGTGGGATTCTTCTTTTCGCCGTCGTAGTTGCAGGTGATGGTGCCGGCGCCGATGTTGGCGCGCGCGCCCACCGTCGCGTCGCCCAGATAGGTCAGGTGCTGCGCCTTGGCGCCTCGGCCGATGGTCGATTTTTTCACTTCCACGAAGTTGCCGATGCGCGCCGTGGGCTCAATCACCGCGCCCATGCGCAAATGCGCGAAGGGGCCGATCGTTGCGCCCGCGCCGATTTCACAATCCGTGATGACGCAGGATTGGCGCACCGTGACGCCGTCGGCAAGAATGGAATCGGTGATGGTCGAGTAGGGCTCCACACGGCAACCGCTTCCCAGACGCGTGCGGCCGCGCAGGCTGACGCCCGGCTCGATGACCGTGTCGGGGCCGACCGCCACCTCCTCATCAATGTACGTGGCCTCGGGGTCGGTGAGGGTCACGCCTTCCTTCATCAAGGCGATCGGCCTTGCGAAGGCGCAGCGTCTTCCCCACCTCGGCCAGTTGCGCGCGGTCATTGATGCCCCAGGCTTCTCCGCCGGCGCCTCAAACGCCGCTACCTTGAGGCGGTGACGATTGAAAATCTCGATGAGGTCCGTCAGCAGATACTCCTTTTGGGCATTGGCGCGAGAAAGCTCGCCCAAGTGCGCCAGCAGCGGCTGGCGCGAAAAACAGAGGATGCCGGTACTGACTTCGCGGATCTTCTTCTGCGCCGCGCTCGCCACTTTTTCTTCCACGATGGCGCGAACGCGCTTGCCCGCCCCGCGCACGATGCGTCCGTAACCGGTGGGATTGTCCACGCGCATGGTGAGGATGGTGCATGCCGCGCGCTCCTTGCGGTGAGCGGCCACCAGCGCGCTCAGCGTTTCCGCTTGGAGCAGGGGCACGTCGCCCACCAGCGCCACCACCACGCCGCTGGGGCAGCGATTCGAGTTCCGGGCGAGCCACCATCAGCGCGTGGCCGGTGCCCAGTTGCTCCTTCTGCTCAATGAATTCCAGCCCCGGGCGCGCAAAGGCCTTGCGCATCTCTTCCGCCTGATGGCCGATGATCATGTAAAGCTCGTTCGGCCCCGGCCGCCGCGGCCGCGCGCAAAACGTATTCGCCCAGCAAACGGCCCGCCAGCGCGTGCAGCAACTTCGGATACGCAGACTTGAAGCGTGTCGCTTTGCCTGCACCCAGAATCAGAATCGAGAAACCCGTCTTGCCCCATGGATCACTCCCGAACGAAGATTGACTGGAAGATTGAAACTCGCGGTACGTGAAGCGGATGGCGCCGGCGGCCGCGCACGTTGCTTTTCGCCCCAGGCATTTTAAAGCGTCTCGGGAAGAAAAAGCAAAAAGGGTGGAGCGCCACCAATGCCCGTGCGGGCAGGCGAAGCTTTGGAGTGCGGCAGCTTGCTGCCGCTTTCTTCCCCGCGAGCTTGCTCGCGGGGATTCCAGCCGAGGGCACAATTCCCAGCCAGCAAGCGGGCGGGCGACAAACCGGCAGCAAGCTGCCGCACTCCAAAGCTTCGCCTCCACGCCCGAGGGGAATGAAGTGTGTTCCTAGCGTCAAGCAACGTTTTCACATACACCCCATAGGGGCCAAATATCATGCGCGTGTCCACAGTTCCGGCCCGTGGGTTTCACCTACGGCCAATGATATTGGACCTCTCCAGTGCCCCAGCCCGGCCATGCTAATATCTTTGCACGCGAAGAACAGGAAAACTATGGCACTTTTCTATTTCGTTCGGCACGGTGAAACCGCGTGGAACGCAGAGGAGCGCTTGTGCGGAAGCACGGACGTTCCGCTGTCGGACGTGGGCCGGCGGCAAGCGCAGTTGCTCGGCCTGCGCTTGCAACCCATTTTGGTCGAGGCTTTATACTCAAGCCCTCTGAGGCGGGCGCTGGAAACCGCTCGACTGATGGGCGAGGCCATTGGGCGCGAGCCCGTCGTGGACGAGCGTTTGGCCGAGCTGAATTATGGCGCGTGGGAAGGCCGGCTCTTTGCGGAAATCAAGCGCACCTCACCTGCCATCTATTGCGCTTGGGACGCGGACCCGGCGAACGTGGCGCCTCCCGAGGGCGAAACCGGGGTACACCTCATCGAACGTGTCACGCCGTTTATGGCGGATGTGGCGCAAAGACATCGGAGCGGGAACGTGGTGGTGGTCTGCCACAAAACCGTCTGCCGCCTGCTCGCCTGCCACATCATGGGCGTGCCACTCGCCGAGTATCGGCGCCGCCTCAACATGGATAATGCCGCCGTGAACATCTTCGAAACGGTGGAAGGAAATTGGCGCGTGGTAGCGCTGAACGATACGTCACACCTCGCCCCGCTGAGGGCTGAGCCCAGCTCGGCGGGAGAGGAGTTTTAGCGCCCGCGAACAAACCTATCGAACGGTGAGGTGTTGACCGGCGCCACTTGCGGCGCGGCTCTGCTTAGACACCCCCCGCAAAGCGGGTGGCTTGATGAGTGGGGCCGCCTCGAAGGCGGTTCCCCGTAACGTTCGATTGGCTTCCCTGCCGACCGCCGTCGCAACCCCGAAGGGGTTGAAATTGAGTAGCCGTGGGCAAGGGCACGCCTTTTGTGCCCGCCGCCCACGGACCGCGTCGCTCCCCATTCTATCGACCCTGAAGGGGTCGAACGGTTCGGCCCCGCCAGGGCCGGAGGTTTTCCTCCGCACCGGTACCGTAAGTTTCACCTACGGCTACTCACGTTATTCCCCTTGCGGGGAACCCAGCAACGGTCAAACCTCTTCCAGTCGCACGGGTCGAACCAGTGGCTTACCTCAGGGATAGTTAGGCGCGCCGGAAATAAACCCGGCCCTTTTCGATGGGCAGGCCGCGAACTTCGATTCGCCTCAGGTCGCGCGTGCCGATTCCCAACTGCTCCGCCAGCTTCAGCGTGCTGTCGCAGGTTTCGAAGGGAGCCGTGCCGCGGTCGGCCATGGGATCAAAGCCCATCAGGGCGGTGCACACGGCGTCGGTAGTGACGCAATTGGTGCCGGCAATCAGCAGACCGGGACGAACGGTGCGAAAATCCTTGACCCAGGGGCCCTCGCCGCCCGCCACGGTCTCAATGCCATCGATGATGGCCAGATGAATGGGGCGCGCCGCCACCAAGTCGGCGGTGACGCGCGGTACGCGGTAGCCGGGATCGCGCGGCGAGTGTGGATCGATTTCCGCCAGCGAACTCTTGGGCGGTTGCCGGTTGCCCTCGTGCAGCATCCCGCCGGCCGCCCTGCGGAACTCTTGCTCGGCTCGTCCAGGCTCGGCGCCATCTCCATAGATCGTCGTGGGCGTATTGCCAAAGCAGTTCTTCATCGACAAGGTCACGCCGGCGGTACTGTGTTCCTTGAGCTTGGCGAGGGAGACAAAGACATCGCAGTCTTCATAGGCGCGGTTCATATCGTAGGCCTTGAACAGCAAGCCGCCGCCCGGAACCCAGAAGCGCGTGTATTTTCCCGATGGGGCCCGGCCAGTTGGTGTTCTCGAACTCCACGCCGGACGCCGCGCTCGAGAAGTCACTGGGATTCCACTTGGCGAGCGCCAGGAATTCCTGAAGCGTCGCCAACTTCGACCCGGTGGGACTTTCGACCAGCCGAATCCGGCGCGCTCCCGCCTTCCCCAGCAGGTTAATCACGGAGCCGACGACCTGGGGATGAACCCAATAGGTCTCCCCCATCGGCAGATGGTGGAAAAACTCCGGCGGGCTTCCGGTTACGTTGATCTTCATGGCCACGGTCTTGCCCCGGACCAGTTTATCGATGCCGCCCAACTGGTCGAACATCGTGGCCAGCGTGGTCCCCACTTCCGGCCCATACGTGGCGCACTTGGCGACGGCCACCGGAGCGGTGGGCGTGGCTTTCGCCCATAGCCCGGACGGCGCAAGGTAGAATCCCGCAGCCGCCGCGCTCAGCCCTTGGATAAACTCTCGGCGATTAATGTGTCGATTCATGTTCACCAGCCTTTCGGTTGTAGGAGCCCTGCGCTGCATAGTAAGGCATTTCCCGGCCCGATGCAATAGAAACTCGGGCTCGGTAGTGACTCATTTTGGCAGGCGCGCGGTTTGCTGTAGCGGCTGCCAGGGGGAACTCGAAGAGGTCCAAGTCATTAGCCGTAGATGAAACCCCCGGAGACGATGCGCCCGATGATTTACCAACCCCTTCGGGGAACAAAGCTGAGTTCCGTCCAATTCAAAGTGGGGCACGGCCGCTTTGTGAGTCATATCGCCTTTTGTGGGAGTAGAATGTTCAGAGGGCCGGCAAACATCCATTCGCCCGGCCGGCCCCGGCGAGACTGGAGGAGCGGGCAGTTCCGTAACTTGGAAATTTATGGCCAGAGGCTGGGAGAGCAAATCGGTTGAGTCGCAGATGGAATCCTCGCAGTTGAAGCAAGAGGAAACCGCCAAGAAGCGTTTGACCGCGGAAGCCGCCGCAGCACTGCGCAAGAAGGAAACGCTGCTGTTGGCTCGCGCCCACCTGCAACAACAGATGCAAGCAAGTCAGCACCCGCGCCATCAGGTGATCCTCCAAAACGCGCTTAGGGATTTGGAAAAGCGACTCGCGGATTTGGACGCACTCAGTCGCGAGGTGGGCAGCCACTGAGACGTAGAAAACGTGTCAGGTACCAGGTGTCAGGTATCAGGGATCAGGTGTTAGGGTTTTGCTGGCACCTCGCACCTGGCACCTGATACCTGACACCTTCTTTGCCTCTCATTCATTCTTCACAAATTTGAGAGCGACGGAATTAATGCAATAGCGGAGGTGTGTCGGCGGGGGCCCGTCTTCAAACACGTGCCCCAGGTGCGCGTCGCACCGGGCGCACTGGACTTCTGTACGCCGCATGCCGTAACTCATATCGGTTTTCACTTGGATGTTCTGGTTCTCCAGCGGGTCCCAGAAGCTCGGCCAGCCGGTGCCGGATTCGAATTTCTTTTGGGAAGGGAAGAGATCGGCCCCGCAACAAACGCAGCGGAAAACTCCCTCTTCGTGAAGATCCCAGTATTGGCCGGTGAAGGCGCACTCGGTGCCTCCGTGGCGTGTCACTTGGTATTGCTCCGGGGTGAGGATTTGCTTCCATTCCGCGTCCGACTTCACCACTTTTTCCGTGCTCACCCTGCCCTCCCCGCGGCGCCGTGGCGCGGATAGACCAGGCTTCGCGTTGCATCCCACGAGACATAAACTTTTTCGGCGCTGTGGGGAAGCGATTCGCGCGAGGCGTTCGAGTCCCGCACCACCACGCGCTGGCCGCTGGAAACACGCACCGCCCAACGCCGTCTTCCTCCCTCGTAGATCGACTCCACCAGTTCGCCTTCCAACAAATTCAGCGGGCTGCCATTTTCGGAGGGAGGGTAATGGGTCAAGCGCACGCACTCCGGCCGCACCGCCACGGTAGCGAGCGAGTGCAGGGGTAGGTCCGCAGAGTTTGATGCCCACAGGGGCTGCCCGCCATCCAGCTCAAATCGCGTGCCCTCCGGAGTGTGCGCGGCGCAACTGACCTCAAAGAAATTTTCCACCCCCATGAAGTCAGCCACGAAGTGGGTTCGCGGGCGTTCATAGATTTCTTCGCTCGCGCCCACTTGCTCGAGCCGCCCGCAGTTGATCACCGCCACACGGTCGGACATCACCAGGGCCTCTTCCTGGTCGTGGGTCACAAAGATAAAGGTAATGCCCAGGCGCGCGTGCAGGCGCTTTAATTCCACCTGCATTTGTTGCCGGAGTTTTTGGTCGAGCGCGCCCAGCGGCTCATCGAGCAGGAGCACGGCGGGCTCCAGCACCAGCGCTCGCGCCAGGGCCACACGCTGTTTCTCGCCACCGCTCAATTGATGGGGATAGCGATCCTCTTTGCCGGGCAGCTCCACCATTTCCAGGATGGCGCCGACGCGGCGGCGAATTGCCTCGAGGGCAAATTTCTTCTGCTCCAGGCCGAAGGCGATATTGCGGAAAACGGTGAGGTGGGGGAAAAGCGCGAAATGTTGGAAGACGGTGTTGACGTTGCGGCGGTAAGGAGGCAGCGCGGAAGCATCGCGCCCGTCAATCAGGACCTGCCCATCCTGGGGCAATTCGAATCCCGCCACCAGACGCAGAAGCGTGGTCTTGCCGCTCCCGCTCGGACCGAGAAGCGTCAGGAATTCGCCTCGTCGAACCGTGAGCGAAAAGCTTTCCAGGGCAGCGTGTTCCCCGTAGCGCTTACCGACGTTACGAAGCTCTACGATGCATTCCGGCGACGCGTCCAATTCTTAGGCTTATCCCAACCTCCCAACGTGAATTTGAGTTTGATGCTACCCTCATCTCCCCGGCTTGGCAAGAGGTGATTGAAGGGAATCATATCAATTGATTAAGTTCGCCAGCGAGGTTAGAATCCATCGTTTCGTTGGCTGCCTATCGCGCTTCCCTTGGCCCGCGCTCATTCAAGTGTCATCAAGTAGGCGTGATGGTTTGCTTCTGCGCGCGGGGGAGACAAGGTGCCCGTTTGTCCACGGGCAAGTCCAGGAAGGAAAGGCAATCACGAGGCTTTAGATGAGTGGACCGGATTCGGCTGTTATTGAGCGGGAACGAGGCGGTGGCCCTGGCTGCCCGCGATGGTGATGTCACTCTGGGCACGGGATATCCAGGAACGCCCTCCACGGAAATTCTGGAGAGTTTTTCCCACCTGGGAGGCCGCGCCCAGTGGGCGCCCAACGAGAAGGTTGCCCTGGAGGTGGGGCTGGGGGTTGCTTATACCAACGCCCGAGCCCTGGTCACCATGAAGCACGTGGGCCTGAACGTGGCCGCCGACCCGCTTTTCACGGCTGCCTACACCGGCGTCACCGGCGCCCTGGTGGTGGTCTCGGCTGACGATCCCGGCATGGCTTCCAGCCAGAATGAACAGGACAATCGCCGCTACGCCGTGGCGGCGGGAGTGCCGATGCTGGAGCCCGCGGACTCCCAGGAAGCCTATGACTTCACCCTGCTGGCCCTTCAAGTCTCGGAGCGATGGGGAATTCCGGTGCTCCTTCGCCTCACCACCCGCGTGTGCCACTCCAAGACTGTCGTCCGCCCGGCGGGAGCTTTGGCGCCATCGAATTTCCCGGCAACGTTCGTCCGCGACATCAAAGGACGGGTGATGATCCCCGCTTATGCCCGGCCTGCCCATCGTCGGCTCCGGGATAAGCTCGCACGCATTCTGGAATGGAACGAAGCCGACGGGCCCAACCGGGAAATCGACGGGCGACCGGTCCCTGGGGATTATTACGTCAGGGATCTCCTTCATGCACGTCCGCGAGGCGGCGCCGGAAGCTGCGGTGCTGAAGCTGGGCATGAGCTATCCCCTCCCGCTGGAACCTATCCGCCGTTTTGCCGGGAGCGTGTCCCGTTGCGTGGTGATTGAAGAGGGAGATCCCTACCTGCTGGAGGCCATTCGCGCGGCGGGTCTGCGGGTGGAAGGGAAGCCGGAAGAGTATCGCTTTGGCGAATTGAACGTGGATCGCGTCAAGCGCATTCTCGCCGGCGACGCTTCGCGGGAGCCGGTTCCGCCGCCGGGAAAGCCGCCGGAATTGTGCCACGGTTGCCCCCACCGTTCGGTCTTCAGCGCCCTGCGCAACCTGGATTGCATCGTAGCCAGTGACATCGGATGCTACACGCTGGCGGTGCTGCCGCCCTTCGAGGCCGTGGATACTTGCGTCTGCATGGGAGCGAGTATCGGCGTGGGGCTGGGCCTGAGGCACGCGCTCGCGCCCGAGCAGGCCCGCCGCGTGGTCAGCACCATCGGCGACAGCACCTTCATCCATAGCGGGATCACGGGACTGGTGGAGATGGTTTACAACCCGCCGAAAACCGGCCACGTGGTCATTATCCTCGACAACGGGACCACGGCCATGACCGGCTTGCAGGAGCATCCCGGAACCGGCCGCACCCTTGACCACCAGCCCACGGGCAAAGTCGTCATCGAAGACTTGGTGCGCTCACTCGGCATTGCCAGCGTGCACGTGACTGACCCGACGACCAATCCTGCCGCCTTCCAGGAGTTGGTAGCTACCAGCCTTGCCCGTGGAGATCTCACGGTGATTGTGGCGCGCCGCAACTGCCTGCTGGCGGCGGGCAAAATCAAGGAGTATGAGCGGGCTGCGGCGCGTGGAACGGAGAGCTGCTCTGAGCAACACGACTGACGCCCATAGTGTTCGCAGAGGACATGTCATCTCCTCTGCGTGAAGCGCTTTGGAGTGCGGCCGCGAAGCGGCCGCTTTCCTTGCCGGAAGCTCGCTTCCGGCGCTTGTGCCATGGCCGTCCCGGCCATGCCCGAGCACGGGCGGGACGCCCGTGGCACAAACCTGCCGCCGGTGAGCCGGCGCGCGCAAAAGCGGCAGCGAGCTGCCGCACTCCAAAGCGGGCTTCGCCCGCAGCTTGATTGCCCGGTTGGTGGAGAAGACGGAGTGGACAATATCACGACTAAGGTGACCAACATCGTGATTGCCGGCCTGGGCGGACAGGGAGTACTCAAGGCGTCCGATCTCGTCGCCGAAGTGGCATTCCGCGCCGGACTCGACGTGAAAAAGAGCGAAATCCACGGCATGAGCCAGCGCGGTGGCTCCGTCTCGAGCGATGTCCGCTTTGGCGAAAGAGTTTACAGTCCCATGGTGCCCCCGGGAGAGGCGGATTATCTGGTGGTCCTATCGCCCGATCAGGTGGAACCTAATCGCTGGCAATTGCGGGAGGGTGGTACGTTGATTACTCCCGGCGCGATTCCGGAGAGCGCATTGCGCGACAAGCGGAGTCTCAACGTGGCGCTGCTCGGCTGGTTAAGCGTGAGCCTTCCCTTTCCTGAAGGTGCCTGGCAGGAGGCGATCCGCCAGAACCTGGCGCCGAAGCTGCATGCCGCGAATCTCCAGGCTTTGACGTGCGGGCGCGCCGCCGCGCAGGGCGCGGGAGCCGCCAACAAACACGTTTTGTAGGGGCAGGCCTCGTGCCTGCCCTCCGTACGGGCACCCACAAGGGGTGCCCCTACGAGAGACAATAAATTGCAGGGCACAAATCAATGACCCTGCCAAACCCATGATTAGCATCCCGGACAAAGACTCCCTGGAGATTCATCCTGCCAGCGTGCCGGATTACATGCAGGTTCCGCAAATGCGGGAGCTGCAGTTGGGCCGGTTGCGGAGCACCGTTCGCCGCGCTTACCTGCACGTTGAACTCTATCGCCAGCGAATGGATGAGCGAAACGTCTCGCCGGAAGATATGCGGACATTGGACGATGTGGCCCGCTTGCCTTTCACGGTGAAGGCGGACCTGCGTGACAGTTATCCCTTCGGCCTGTTCGCCAGCCCCCTGCAAGACGTGGTCCGGTTGCACGCCTCGAGCGGAACCACCGGCAAGCCGATTGTGGTCGCCTACACCCAGCACGACCTCGCCGTCTGGACCGACGCTATGGTGAGGACCTTCGCGGCGTGCGGCCTGGGGTGCGGCGACATCATTCAGAACGCTTATGGCTACGGCCTGTTCACGGGAGGACTGGGGGCCCATTACGGCGCCGAGGCGCTGGGCGCGACCGTGATTCCCATTTCCGGCGGCAATACCGATCGGCAGATCATGGTGATGAAAGATTTCAACGTGACGGCCATCTGTTGCACGCCGACCTACTTTCTTCATTTGCTCGACCGCGCCTCCGAGATGGGAGTCGATATGCGGGAACTGCCCCTGCGCGTGGGAGTCTTCGGCGCCGAACCTTGGAGCGACTCGATGCGCCGCCACATCGAAACCGCCGGCGGCATTAAGGCCTACGATATCTATGGGCTTTCGGAGATTACCGGCCCGGGCGTGGGGAGCGAGTGCCGTTGCCAGGCGGGCCTGCACATCTTTGAGGACCATTTCTACCCGGAAATCATTGACCCGGATTCCGAACAGCCGGTTGCGGAGGGAGAGGAAGGGGAATTGGTGGTGACGACCTTGAGCAAGCACGCCATGCCCATGCTTCGCTATCGCACCCGCGACATCAGTGCCTTCGTGCCGGGCTCATGCCCCTGCGGCCGAACCCTCCGCCGCATTAAACGCATTAGCCGGCGCAGCGATGACATGTTCATCATTCGTGGCGTCAACGTGTTCCCGTCCCAGGTCGAATCCGCCCTGCTCGCGGTGGAAGGCACGCTCCCTCACTATCAGATCATCCTGACGCGCGAGGAAGGGTTGGACCAGATGGAGGTTCACGTGGAAGTGACACCGGCGGTCTTCAGCGACAAGGTTGGCGCGCTTGAAAACCTGCACAACAAGCTGGCTCAGTCCTTGAATCAGACGCTCGGACTGCGAGTGGAGGTCCGGCTGGTGGCGCCGCAGACCCTCAAACGCAGCGAGGGAAAGGCGCAACGGCTCATCGATCGAAGAAATCTGGACTCGACGTCGTAGCGCGGGCGTCCCGCCCGCTGTGGCGTGGGCATCCTGCCCGCGCGCTCTTGCAATTACCCTTCCCCAACAGGGGATGGGTAAAACATCGCGCGAGCGGGACGCTCCCGCGACAGCGGGCGGGACGCCCGCGCTACGGCGTCGGCGGGGCGGCGGATTTGTAGCGGCGGTCGGAGTTAACCCCGCAGGGCGGGGACCGCCGTTGTCGATTGGAGATCGACGCTACAACAGCGTGGTTCGAGTATGGGGTGCCCATGAAGATTCATCAGCTTTCGCTCTTCCTGGAGAACAAGCCGAGCCAGTTGACGGAACCTTGTCGCCTCCTGGCGGAAGCCGGCATAAACATCCGGACTCTCACCTTGGCCGACACGGAGCGATTCGGCATTCTCCGCCTCATCGTCTCCGATTGGGAGAAGGGCGCGCACCTTCTTCAGGAAGCAGGCTACGTCGTCAATGTCACGGAAGTGGTGGCAGTGGAAGTGCCCGACCGGCCCGGGGGTCTGGCGGAATTGCTGGGTGTCTTCGAGCAGACCGGCATCAACATCGAGTACATGTACGCGTTTACCTTCGGCCGCGAAGAAACGGCGGTCTTGATCTTCCGGTTCGATAACCCCGATGCGGCCATCGAGCGGCTGCAATCCGCCGGCATCAATGTCGTTGGCAGCACGGAGGTTTATCGGCGCATCGAAAAATGAAGATGCCACTTTCGGTAGGGGCAGGTTGCGTGCCAGGGCTGTCCAAATGAGCGAAAGGAGTTGCGGGGGTGAAAAGAATGGGCCCGAGGCTGGAAAACGACATTTTGACCTCATGGCATAGACCCTGGCAGTAGCTAGAATCCACGGGCATTCTTGGGTTATCCACAATGCGGGGACACGGAAAACCTGCTTTGGACAATATTGGGGTATGCCCTGCTCCAGAGCACCCTGAAGGGCGCCCTTACATCACGCGCAAAATTCTTGGTAGAGATATTCAATGAGCATCGGCAAACATATTGCGGAACAGATGGAACACGCCTCCTGGATCCGGCGCATGTTCGAGATTGGCGCCCGGATGAAACGGGAGCGCGGGGAAGAGAATGTTTTTGATTTCACCTTGGGGAATCCCGACGGCGAACCCCCGGAAGAGGTGATCGCAGCGCTGCGACGGGTTGTCGATAGGAATCCGCCCCGCAGCCACGCCTACATGCCCAATGCGGGCTTCACCGCGGTGCGGGAAGTCATTGCCCGGCAACTCTGCGGGCAGACGGGCCTCGCTTACACCGCAGATCACATCCTCATGACGGTGGGAGCAGCGGGCGCCATCAACGTGGTGCTCAAGTCGCTGCTCGATCCCGGCGACGAGGTCATCATCCTGGTTCCCTTCTTTCCCGAATATCAGTTTTACATTGAGAACCACGCCGGCCGCATGGTGCTGGTCGATACGGATGACACGTTCCAACCCAACATCGGACGTATCGCCGCCGCCATCACCCCGCGCACCAAGGCGATCATCCTCAATTCGCCCAACAATCCGACGGGCGCGGTCTACTCCACCGAATTCCTGCGGGGTTTGGAAGCTTTGATTTCCGGGCTCGACCATCCGGTAACGGTCATCGCCGACGAGCCGTATAAATCCCTGATCTTTGATGGGCTGACGCTGCCCGTGATTCCCTCGCTCATTCGCCGCACCGTGGTTACCTATTCATGGTCCAAAGCTCTGGCGATTCCTGGGGAGCGGATCGGTTATCTGGCCCTCTCGCCCTGCCTGCCGGAACTGGAGGCGCTGCGCGACGCTTGCACCTTCGCCAACCGGATCCTGGGTTTCATCAATGCGCCCGCCATCTGGCAATGGGTTATCGCTGAAGTCGCCGATCTCCAGATTGATCCGCACCCCTACCAGGAAAAACGAGATCTGCTTTGGGAGGGCTTGACCCGCATGGGCTACGAGGTCACAAAACCGCAGGGAACCTTCTATATGTTTCCCGAAGGCACCGATAGCTGATGATCTTGCCTTTGTGCGCGGCCTTATGGACGAGGGCATCCTGGCCGTGCCGGGCTCGGGTTTTGGGCGGGCCGGGTACTTCCGCCTGTCGCTCACGATTCCTCGCCGCACCATTGAACGCGCTCTGCCCGGATTCGAGCGCGCCCTGCATAAATTGTAGCCACGGGAGCGCAGATTCGGGGCCGGATCCCCGCAAACGGGGGCGTGCGAAATGGCTCCCACCTTGTCGCCTTGCGTTTATGGACCGCTTAGCTCGTCAAGGCAAAGAGCAAATGGCAAGAGGTTAAGATAGAAAATCGGGCATCCAAGAACCCTTTCCTTACGAAAGATACTGCGGCTTTGCAAAATTGAAAACAAGTAGAGAAAAAATGTCGGTTCCGGGGCTTGAAACGATGTTAATGAAAACAAATGAGATAGAGTCATTATGAATCGATGTTGATGAAAGGAAATGGCTTGAATATGGTGCCAGGTTTCAGGTGCCTTGGGTTCAGTGCGGGACGCGGGATTCGGGGCTGAGGGCTGGGGCACGATGCTGGTCTCAATTTCGATTTTCCACTGAATCCGGGCGTAATGTCTATTCCTGACAACGGTAATTGCTCCGACCATTCCAAGAAGTTCATTTCCATCATTCCGTGAATGCCGGTCGTTTGGGGGAGTAGCGAAGCAAAAAATGACTCAGAGCAATTATTCTGTATCTTAAATCTCTAATTTGTGGCATTATTGTCACAGCTTGGACCACTAATGATTTAGCCACTACCCGTCCCCTTAAGGGGGCAGTTTCATACAAGACCGGGAGAGCCGGGGCAAGATCCTACCTAAAATACACCTCGGCTCCTCCCAGTAGTCCATCGCGAGAAGAAACTGGGCGGGAGTTGTGGCAGAATTCAACACCCCGAGGATTGAGTTCGCCCGACGTTTGAGCTGGCCGATGTGACGGCTTCGAGGCGGCAAGGCCCAGGCAGAGGCAAAAAGAAGCGGATTCGAGAGGGCGCTCATCGGCCGCACGGATCGAATTGATTCCGGATGACCGTCGGCTGGCCGAGGCTCAAGGGATGTAGCCGTGAATTGGCAGCCTGGGGTAATTTTCTCGCGAGGGCGCAGCGGTATGTTCGCACATGGGGTTGACACACGGCGGGGAGAGTAGTAGCGTCGCATCTCTATTTTCGTGGACTTGCCACTCCGGGAGGAAGCCATGGCCGATAAAACATCTTTATTCAAATCACGCGAAAGTTTGGATTCATCTCGACCTGATAACAGCCGACGCGACTTTCTGAAAGGCGCTACTTCCGTGGCCGCCAGTCTGGTGGCGCCGGGAATGCTGCGGGCGGAGCCATCCGATCTGTTGCCGACGGTGAGCCTGGGACCGCACCGCGTAACGCGGCTCATCGTGGGCAGCAACCCCATTTATGGCTATTCCCATTTCAACAAACAGTATAGCCAGCACATGCTTGAATGGTTCACGGATGAGCGTATCGTCAAATTACTACTGGATTGTGAGAAGGCCGGGATCAACACTTGGCAGTACAGTTTCAATTACGACCAGAAGCGGCAAATCCCCAAGATTCGTGGGGCGGGGTGCAAGATCCAATTCATCTGCCTGGCCGCTTCCTGGCACTTCGACGAAAAGATGGCGCGGACGCCGGAAGCCGTTCTGGAGGGGACCATCAAGTGCGCGCAAGCTGCGGCAGAGTTCAAGCCCGTCGGTATCGCCTTTCACGGCGGGGCCACTGACATCCTTTACCGAGCAGGGAAGATCGATCTGCTCAAGACCTATATCGAAAGCGTTCACGACTTGGGAATCCCGGCGGGCATCTCCACCCACAACCCCAGGATCCTGGAAACGCTCCATGAAAAGGGATTCGCGAACGATTTCTACATGACGGGATTGCACTATGTCACCCGGCACCCCGAGGATTGGATGAAAGAGATCGGTACCCTTCCCCTGGATGAGGGCTGGATCGCCTCCGACCCGCCGAAGATGGTTGAGGCCATACGCAAGGTGGATAAACCCGCACTGGTCTATAAGGTTCTGGCGGCCGGCCGCAAATGCGACACGGAAGAACAGAAGCGCAAAGCCATCGAGTGGGCGTTCAAGAACATCAAGCCGACGGATGCCACGATTATCGGCCTCTACCCAAGGTATTCGGACCAAGTCAGTGAAACCACCAAGATGGTCCGCGAGATCCTGGCGTGATGAGGCGGGGCATTCCAAAAGGGAGCAAGTCCATGCACGAATTCATCCCGCGCCGGGCGGGCGCGCGCCCGGCAAGCCGAATTTCCCTTCTTGCCTTAGGGGTTTTCTTGCCCCTGGCCGGATCAGTCTGGGCGCAGACGCCCGTCCCGGCCGTGACTGGAAATCCCCGGGTGGATAAGCTGCTCAGCCAAATGACGCTGGAAGAGAAGATCTCCATGATCCACGGCGCCCCGGAACCGGCGGCGACGAATCAAGGCCAGGCGGGTTATCTACCCGGAATTCCGCGGCTGGGCATTCCGTCACTGCGCATGGCAGACGGCCCTCCGGGCGTGCTTACCCGGCAGGCGGCCACGGGCCTAACCGCCACCATGGGTCTAGCCGCCACCTGGAGCCGCAAGGATGCAGAGCAAAACGGCGTGGTGATTGGCCGCGACGCCCGCTCCCTCGGCATCGACGTGGTGCTGGAACCCTTCATCAACATTGATCGTGACATCACGTTTATGCGCGGCTACAACACCTACGGTGAGGATCCCGTGCTCTCTGGGCAAATCGGCGCCGGCGTCATTCGTGGTGTTCAGAGCCAGGGTGTAATGGCCCAGGCCAAGCACTACATTGCTTACGATGGGGGTGATAACGTCTTTGTTGATCCCCAAACCCTGCACGAAATCTACCTGGCGCCCTTTGTCGACGCGGTGGAAGCGGGCGTCTCATCGATCATGTGCTCATACAACAAGGTCAACGGGCTTGCCGCCTGCGGCAACGGCGACACCCAAAACACTATCCTGAAGCAGGAGCTGGGCTTCAAGGGATTCGTGACTTCGGACTGGGGAGCGACGCACGGGACGCTTTTTATCAACGAGGGACTCGACTTGGAAATGCCCGGTCCCATGCCGGGAGGTGGTTTCGGCATTCCGTCGTATTTCGTCGCTGAGCCGCCGCCCCCACCACCTGCCAATCCTCCTGCCCCAGGCGGCATAGGCGATGCGGATTTAGGCTTCGCCTTTGGTGGCGGTATTCCCGAGGAGCCGAAAAACACTTTCAATTTCGGGGGCTTCGGGAAGCAGCCGCCCGCCGAGGGCATGATGCCCGCAGTGCGGGCCGGTCACGTCAAGGAAGAAACCATTACCCGTGCCGTGGGCCGAATCCTCGTGCAGATGGACAAGTTCGGGCTGCTCGACGGCAAGGGGAAGCACAACGTGACGCCGCTACAGGCCGCCGCCAACGCGCCCCTTGTGCGCCAGACCGGCGAGGACGCCGCGGTGCTGCTCAAGAACGAGAGCGGCGCGCTGCCGCTGAAGCCAGCCGACCTCGCCTCGCTGGCCCTGATCGGCCCTGGCGCCGGGCAAACCATCGCCATCGGGGAGCCGGGCGAGAAAGCCCTGGGCATCCCTGAGCACCAGATCGGAACTCTTGCGGCCTTGCAAAAACTTGCGCCTAACGCCAAGGTCACTTACGCCGTCGCCGACGACATGACCGGTACGGCCGTGCCCGCCGACGTCTTCACCCACGACGGCCAGCCGGGTCTCGTGCGCACGGACGCGAGGACGAAGGCGACCGAGGTGGACCCGCAGCTCAACTTCACCCAATCCAATCACCAGGCTCTGGCCGCGGGCGGCTCGTACACCTGGACAGGAACCTTTACCGTGCCCAGCGACGGCGCCTACCTGATCTACCTTCAGAGTATCGGCACTTCCAGTTCGCTGAGCCTCGATGGAAAGCGCATTGCCAGCTCCGGAAACCCCATGGGCAACATGCACGGTAACGTCATCAAGGCCGGCGAGCACAACGTGTTGCCCACCCCTGATGGGCTCGACAACGTGCGCCGCCGTCTCGATCTCACTGCCGGCCCGCACGCGCTCTCCGTCACCACCACGGCAGACACCTCCGGCGCCCCCGTGCAGGTTCGTCTGAGCTGGGTGACGCCCGAGCAACAGAAGGCCGATTACGACACCGCCCTGGCGGCAGCGAAAAATTCCAAGACCGCCGTGCTGTTTGTGTGGGGACGCGGCCGGCCCGACTTCGGGCTGCCGGGTGATCAGGAGAAGCTCATCGACGACGTCGCCGCCGCCAATCCGAACACCATCGTGGTGATGAACGTAAGCCAACCGGTAGCCATGCCGTGGCTCGACAAAGTGAAGGCGGTACTCCAGATGTGGTACCCGGGTGATGAGGGTGGGTGGGCCACGGCGGATTTGCTGCTCGGCAAGGTGAGCCCGGCCGGCCGCTTGCCGTTCACCTGGCCGAAGCGCCTGGAGGACGATCCCGCCAACGATCCTGCTCATCCCGAGCGCTCATCCCACGGCGCGGAGGGCAAGACGACCTACGCCGAGGGCATCAACGTGGGCTATCGCTGGTTCGACCAGCAGAACATCGAGCCGCAGTTCGCTTTCGGCTTCGGTCTATCGTACGCGACCTTCGAATACTCGGCGCTCAAGGTGTCTCGCGCCACGGACGGCGAGCTTGATGTGAGCTTCCGGCTGCACAATGCCGGCAAGGTGGCGAGCGACGAGGTTCCCCAAGTGTATCTCGGCGCCCCCCAGGAGCCGCCCAGCGGCACGCAGTTTGCGGTCAAGGCGCTGGCGGCCTTCGATCGCGTCAGCGTCCCGGCCGGGCAGTCAAAGACCATCACTCTGCACCTGCCGCCGCGCCGCCTGGAGTATTGGTCCACGGCTGATAAGCGTTGGGAAACTGCCACGGGCAGCCGCACCGTTTACCTTGCTTCCTCTTCGCGCGATGTAAGGTTGCAGCAGGAAGTGAACATCGCGAGCGCGCCGCGGGGGCAATAGCGGGTAACCCCGGGCGCTGGCTGCTGTAACCTGTTCCCTGTAACCTGTCACCTATTTGAGGTGCTGGTCCAGGAAGGTCACGGTGCGTTGCCACGCGTTCTCGGCGGCTCCTTCGCGATAGCCCAATTTGTTGTCGGAGTTTTCAAAGCCGAGGCCGGCGTTCGGGTAGACCTTTACGTCAATTGATTTGTGGGCGCTCTTCATAGCGTCCTCGAAAGCCTCGACGTCGCTCGCTGGAATCGTGCGATCGTCGGCGCCGAAGATTGCCAACACCGGCGCGCGAATCTTTTCGAGGTCAGCCGGATCCGTGGGCATGGAGCCATAATTCAACACACAGGCGGCCAATCGAGGTTCATACACGGCCAGCAGCAGCGACCACCTTCCTCCCATGGACCAGCCGATGGAGCCCAATTTCTCCTTGTTCACATCCGCGCGCGCGGCCAGGAAATCGAGGGCGGCCTCCATGTCGCGCAGGGCGCGCTCCGGCGGTGTGCCGACCATCAATTCATACGCAAGCTGGGGATCGTAGGCCACTTGGCCGCCGTAGAGATCCACCGCCAGAGCCACGTACCCTTGCCCCGCCAGCTTCCGAGTCTGCTCCTTGACCCAATCCGTCAAACCCCAATCATCATGCATGACCACGAGGGCCGGGTGCTTGCCGGGGGATTCGGGCACCGCCAGATATCCCGCAATCGTCTCGGAGCCGCTCGGAAACGTGACACTCTGGCTTTTGACGGGCGCGGCGAGAGCGGTGGCGGCGACCGCGAATAGGCTCCAGGCCGCCAGTACTGCGATACGGTGCATTCCCAGTCCTCCGTGAAGATGTCTTCCATCAGGATGAGCCCGACGGCGACATTATACTTTAGGGGGCGCCGCCCTTGCCGCGCTTTCCTTGCCGGAGCCGGGTGCCACTATTGAGCGCTGCACAATTGAGTGACAAGACCCCCTCACCCCCACAACCTGCAAAACGTGGGGCCCCCTCCGCCTTGCGGTCCCCCCTCTCCCCCAAGGGGGAGAGGGCTGGAGTTTCTACATTTGTCATGACGTCAACCTTAGATTGGAAGCCCGTGTGAGGTCCAAAGGCCTAACCCTCGCCCCCTTGGGGGAGAGGGTGGCCGGGGGGAAAACTTCCGTGGTGGCAGGCCCCTTTCCCTCGCCCCCTTGGGGGAGAGGAAACCAAGGCCGCGATGATGTCGCGCAGGTCTGCCCAACCCTCGCCCCCTTGGGGGAGAGGGTGGCTCGCCACCGGCGCTTTCATCAGCCGGGGCGAGACGGGTGAGGGGGTCAAACCTGTGAAGACTCCATATCCCTATCGCCAGACGCGCTCGCTGGCACGCAGGGCGGGAAAGATCGATCGCGCGCGCGAGCTTCGTCACCCACCGACGGAGACGGAACGCGCCGCAGGGTACTTGCTTCGTGGTCTGAGGTTAAAGGGATTCACGTTCCGCCGCCAGCACCCGGTGGGAGGTAGTGGTGTCATTGGGAAGTGGCACGGGCGTCCCGCCCGTGAACGGTCACGGCCAAGATGGCCGTGCCACAGCAAATGACGCCAGCACCCGGTGGGACCTTACCTTGCTGACTTTTGCGGTCGGGAGCGGCGCCTGATGGTCGCGCTCGACGGCGGTGTACATGGACAGCCGAGCCGAGCGAGGAGCGATGCGAGACGCGACGTGCACCGGAAGACCTTGGGATACACCGTGCTGTGAGTCCCCCACGGTTTGGTTCTTCCGGCCCCGGAGTGGTGCGTGCAAAAAGTGCTGAGCTGGGTGTTTGCATTACCGGAGGCGTTGGGTTGAGATCGTTTGGTTTTGACCCCCTCACCCGGCCCGCCCCGGCTGATGAAAACGCCGGTGGCGGTCCACCCTCTCCCCCAAGGGGGCGAGGGTAGAGATTTTCGAGAGTGGGTGGCGAAAATGTATAAACTCCAGCCCCTCTCCCCCAAGGGCGAGCAGGTGTAGCGCGGACCTGCTTTGTAGGTCCGCGGCTCTTCCCCCAATGACACGGAAAAGCCGCGGACCTACAAAACAGGTCCGCGCTACACTTGCTTCCCAACCCGTGGCAAAAAATCCGGGCTATGTCCTTCCGGGGCCGAGATTTTTCTTGACAGGAAATCGCCCATCCGCTATAAAAAGGTATATTTATACAGCGATTGTATAAATATTCTTTGAGGAGATGTGGGGTAGACGGAACCATTGAACACGGCGGTCGAGACAAAAGCTT
This sequence comes from uncultured Acidobacteriota bacterium, assembly GCA_963810005.1. Taxonomy (GTDB): domain Bacteria; phylum Acidobacteriota; class Terriglobia; order UBA7540; family UBA7540; genus Bog-366. Next base: position 44,001 of record CAWELY010000043.1, on the reverse strand, counting down.
CGTTGGGGGCCGGGGCTGATTTGCCCACGCATCCGGTGGTTCACGCCGCCGTCATCGGCGCCACGGGCTATGCGGGGTGCGAGCTCTTGACCATCCTTGCCCGCCATCCTGCCGCCAACGTTACCTGCCTGATGTCGTCCGGGAGGGACGGCAAGAAGGCCTTCGCGATTGAACACTCCCATCCCAAGTTGCGCGGACGTTTTTTCGTCCTCTGCGAACCCCTGGACGTCGAACAGGTCGTGAGTTCAGGAGCGGACGTGGTTTTTCTTGCCACTCCCCACGAAACCTCGCACCAAATCGTCCCACGCCTCCTCGAGAGCGGCTTGCGCGTGGTGGACTTGAGCGGAGCCTTCCGGCTGAAAGACCCGGCGGCCTTCGCGCAGTGGTACGGTTTTGATCACCCCGCCGCCGAGGCATTGGCCGAGGCGGTTTACGGAATTCCGGAATTTGCTGCGCCGGCGATTGCCAAGGCGCGGCTGGTTGCGAATCCCGGTTGCTACCCGACCTCCGTGATCCTGGCGCTCGCTCCGCTCCTGAAGGCGGGCTGGGTGAATGTGGCCGCGGGGATTATTGCCGATTCGAAATCCGGCGCCACCGGGGCCGGCCGCAAGCCCAGCGAGAAGTTGCATTTTCCCGAGGTCAACGAAAACCTGCGCGCCTACGGCCTTTTCCATCACCGCCACCTGCCGGAAATGCTCCAGGAGCTGGCGCTTTCGCCCAAGGATTTCATCTTTACGCCCCATCTTTTGCCGATCACGCGGGGCATCCTGACGACGATTTATTTGCGCCTCTCGCCGCAGCGCGAGTTGAGCGAGGTCGAAACGCTTTTCAAGGATTTCTACGCGGCGGCGCCCATGGTGCGCATTTATCCGGCGGGAACGATGCCGGAGATTCTGGGCGTGGCGAATACGCAATTTGCCGACATCGGCTTTGCGCTCGACGAACCCACGGGGCGGCTCATCCTGGTCTCCACTCTCGACAACCTGGGGAAGGGCGCGGCGGGGCAAGCGGTTCAGAATATGAATGTGATGTTTGGCTTTCCGCAAGAAACCGGCTTGCTCTGAAAATTGAACGTAGCGCCGGGCTTTAGCCCGGCATGTGCCGACCTGAAGGTCGGCGCTACGATTTAATATTCAAGATTCCAAATCTGAGATTTGGAATTCCCGATTTGAGATTTGAAAAAGCAATTTGAGATTTCAAATTTGAGATTTGAGATTCAAAAGTGAAGTTGGTCATCAAAATCGGCGGGCACGGCGCGGAAGACCCAAAAGGCCGCAAGGACTTGGCGCGGCAAATCGCGGCGATTCACCGGGCCGGCCATTCCGTGGTGGTGGTGCATGGCGGCGGCAAAGTGCTGACGCGCACCCTCGAACGCCTGGGCATTGCAACGGAGTTTCACCAGGGCTTGCGTGTCACCGATGCCGCCACCCGCGACGTGGCCATGATGGTGCTGGCGGGCCTGGTGAACAAGCAGTGGGTGGCGGAACTTGAATCCCTGCGGCAGCCCGCGCTGGGACTTTGCGGCGGTGACGGCAGCATGGTGCGCGCGCGCAAACTGACCGTGGGCGCGAATGGCAGCAAGCGGGACTTGGGCTTCGTCGGCCGGCCGCACAAGGTCAAGACCACGGTGCTGGATCTCGCCCTGCGCGGCGGCATGATCCCCGTGGTGGCCAGCCTGGGCGTGGACGCACGCGGCGAGTTTCTGAATATCAATGCCGACGACTTGGCGGCGGCTCTGGCCGTGGCGCTCCGGGCCGACCGCCTGCTCTACCTCACTGAATCCGGTGGGGTCTGGGACGCGGAAAAGCGCCTGCTGCCGGTCGTGAGGCTCGGAGACATCCGCCGCATGATTAAACAAGGAGTTGTTCGGGACGGCATGATTCCCAAGCTGCTTTCTTGCGCGCGAACGCTGCGCCAAAACGTAGGCGAGGTGGACATCCTCTCCACTACCGTTCCCAACGCGTTGCTCCGCGCGATTGAACAGGGGAAAACCGCCGGAACCCGGATTGTGAAGGGCTCATGAACCGCGACCAGATTGCTGAACTCGAAAAGCACGTATTGATTCCCACCTACGATCGGCTGCCGATCCTCGCCGTGCGCGGTGAGGGGTGTTACATCTACGACGAGACGGGGAAGAAGTATCTGGATTTCCTCGGCGGCCTGGCGGTGAATTCGCTGGGTTATAACCACCCGGAAATCATGGCCACGCTGCGCGACGGTGCGGAAACCCTTCTGCACGTTTCCAACCTTCTTTACCACCCGTACCAGGCGCCGCTGGCGGAAAAGTTGACGCGGCTCTCCGGCATGGATCGCGCCTTCTTCGCCAACTCCGGCACGGAAGCCATTGAGGGGGCAATGAAACTGGCGCGTGCCTACGCGCGCAAGCACGCGGCGCCGGGGCCCTTCGAGCGCTTTGAGATTCTGGCGATGGAAAACTCCTTTCACGGGCGCACGTTTGGCGCGCTTTCGGCCACCTGGCCGAAGAAGTATCGCGAGCCTTTTGAGCCCCTGCCGCCGGGCGTCCGGTTCGTCCGCCTGAACGACACGGCCCACTTGCGCGAAAGCTTCACTCCCCAGGTTGCGGCGGTGCTGGTGGAAGTGATTCAGGGCGAAGGCGGCGTGGTGGAAATTCGCGAAGATTTCCTGAAGGCCGCGGCCGAACTTTGCCACACGCACGGGGCGTTGTTGATTTGCGATGAGATCCAGTGCGGGTTGGGCCGCACGGGGCGATTTTTTGCCTTCACCAAATTCGGTTTGCAGCCCGACGTCGTAGTGGTGGCCAAACCTCTGGCCGCGGGCCTGCCGCTGGCCGCCATCCTGGCGCGCGAGGAAGTTGCGCAGGCTTTCTCCCCCGGCATGCATGGAACCACCTTCGGGGGCGGACCGCTGCAATGCCGCCTGGCGCTGAAGGTTCTGGAGATTCTCGAACGCCCCGGCTTCCTTGCCCACGTGAGCGAGGTGGGAGCTTACTTCCGCCAGGAACTGGAAAAGTTGCGCGCTGACCTTCCGGTGATTCAGGAAGTTCGCGGCGACGGGCTGATGCTGGCGGTGGAATTGACGACCTCCGGAAAGTCCGTGGTGCGGCAGGCGCTCGAAGCCGGCCTGCTGATTGAATTGCACGCAGGAGAAAGTGCTGCGCTTCCTGCCGCCTTTGATTATCGAAAAGCAGCACGTCGACGAAGCGATAGGGATTTTAAGGCCGGTCCTGGCAGCGCTCGAGCCGGCGGCCGCGATGAAGGGGGTAACACGCATAATGGCGGTGATGACGATGACGACACGATCAAGAAACCGGAAACTTTGAGTGTTCGGGATCTCCTGGCTGACCCGGATCTGACCCACGATGACTTGAAGCTCCTCTTCGATCTTTCCGAGCGGGTCAAGGCGACAGCCCGGGGAGTATGCGCAGGCGTTACGCGGCAAGCAACTGGCGATGATCTTCGAGAAGCCCTCGCTGCGCACCCGCACCACCTTTGAAGTCGGCATGACCAGCATGGGTGGTTTTGCCGTCTACCTGGAACACACCAAGCCCCGCCTGGGCGAGCGCGAAGCCGTCAAGGACATCGCCCGCAACCTCGATCGCTGGGTGCATGGCATCGTGGCCCGGACCTTCGCGCATGAATCGGTTCTGGAGTTGGCCGCCAACGCCACCATCCCCGTGATCAATGCGCTGACCGACCTCTATCACCCCTGCCAGGCGCTGGCGGATTACTTTACCCTGCACGAGAAGTTTGGCGACCTGAAGGGTTTGAAGCTGGCCTTTGTCGGCGACGGCAACAACGTGTGCCACTCGCTGATGATTCTCGGAGCAAAGCTGGGAGTCGTCGGTTCGCGTCGCGACGCCGCCGGGTTACGAGCCCAAGCCGGACGTGGTGGAAACGGCGCGCGCCTTCGCGGCCGAGACCGGCTCGACCATCGAGACTTTCCATGATCCGATTCAAGCCGTGGCGGGGGCGCACGCCGTTTATACTGATGTTTGGACCAGCATGGGCCAGGAATTCGCCGCCCACTTGCGCAACCAGGTCTTTGCGCCTTACCGCGTGACCAAAGACCTGATGGCGGTCGCCGACCCCGGAGCCCTGTTTATGCACTGCCTTCCGGCTCACCGCGGCCAGGAGGTTACCGACGAGGTTATCGATTCGCCCCAATCCGTGGTGTACGACCAAGCGGAGAACCGGCTGCACGCGCAAAAGGCGCTCATGATTCTGCTGATGCAGGATGCGCACGCTTAATGGGGGGCTGGGTTCTAGGGGACTGGGGAATAAAGAAGTGCGGCCACGTACTCCCAATTCGGTAGTTCCCAGTCACCCTAGCCCCTAGTACCCAGCACCCAGAACGAGGAGACGCAGTTGACGATTCGTAAAGCCAAACTGAATGATGTGCCTGACATCCACCGGCTGATTAATCACTATGCCGAGGAGCGCATCATGCTGCCGCGCACGTTGACCGACCTTTACGAAAACGTGTGGGAGTTCACGGTGGTGGCCGAGGACGAGGGCAAACTGGTGGGCTGCGGCGCGCTGAAGCTCTACAACCAGGAAGTCGCGGAAATCCGCTCGCTGTGCGTGGATGAAACGCTGAAGTCCAAAGGCATCGGACGGGAGGTGATGGAAGAACTCCTGAACGAAGCCGAAGCCTTTGGCCTGAAGACCGTTTTCGCCCTCACCATCAGCGCCCGCATTTTTTGAAAAGCTGGGATTTCACGAAGTCCCCCGGGAGAGATTTCCCACCAAAGTCTGGCGTGATTGCCTGCGCTGCGAGCGCTACACTTGCTGCAACGAGAAGGCGGTGACCCTGGAACTCGCTGACCGGCCCGCGAAGTTGGGAGAGTCCGCAGCCGAGGCCGCGGAAGTCTCAAGCTGAACTGCACCCGTCTTTAGGCCTTTGAATCCCTTTTAATAACCATTAATGGCTTGTCAACCCTATAACGGCAACCGGGGAAGCGCCCGCTCACTTCCCGCGATTTTGCTGGTTGGGTGTATCATCAAATCCAGCCGGACTTCCCCTGGCTTCGCGGGAATGCCGTGGAAATGATGGCTGACATCAGCGGACGGACATACCATCGTGGTTCCACGCATTTTGGCGATTGACTTCGGCACCAAGCGCATGGGCTGGCGGTGTCCGACGCGCTCGGGATGACGGCCCAGGGCCTGCCCACGCTCCAGCGGACGCGCATTGCCGACGATTTGGAGCGGCTGCTTGCGCTCGTCGAGGAATACTCGGTGGAGCGGGTGCTGGTGGGAAACCCCATCGGTCACAGCGGCGGCGAAACGGCCATGTCGCAACGGTCGCGGAATTCGTGGAGAAACTTCGCCGGCGCTTGCCTTGCCCGGTGGAATTGCGCGACGAGCGCCTGACGAGTGTCGAGGCGAATCGAACCCTGCGGGATGCGGGGTTGAGCATCGGCAAGCGGCAGCGCGCCGTGGACCGCATGGCGGCGGTACTGCTCCTGCAAAGCTATCTGGATTACCTCGAAAACGAGCGCAGCCGGGGGAGTGGGGCGGAGGGATGAAGCGCAAACTCGCAGCGTGTGTCGTGGCGCTGTGCCTGGCGGGCGCGGCCTGGGGGGTATGGGACCTTTACCAGCCGTACCGCGGTTTCCCGGGCCGCGAGATGCTGGAAATTCCTCCCGGCACGGGCGCCCCCGCCATCGCCGACCTTCTCGTGGCCCGCGGTGTGCTCGCCCACAGGTGGCCTTTCCTCGCCCGTTACTGGATGGGGCGCACTCGCCGCCGGCTGAAGGCGGGTGAATACCTCTTCGACCGGCCCTTGCGCCCCATTGATGTTTACCGGAAATTGGTTTCGGGGGATGTGTATCTCTATTCGGTGGTGATTCCCGAGGGCTCCGACCGGTTCGATATCGCCCGCATTCTCGCCGAGCGCATGGCGCATTGACCCCGACGATTTCCTGCGCCGCACGGAGCAAACCTCGCTCATCCACGACCTGGACCCTGAGGCTCCATCGCTCGAGGGTTACCTCTTCCCTGATACCTATCGATTCCCCCGGCGGGTAACGGCGGACACGGTGATTGCCACCATGGTCGCTCGCTTCCGGCATGTGCTGCAAACGAGGTTTCATGACGAGTTCGTTCCCGGCTCGGGGAGACCTGCACTCCGTGGTCACCTTGGCCTCGCTGGTGGAGAAGGAGACTCCCGACCCGGCGGAGCGGCCGGTGGTGGCCGGGGTCTTCACGCGCCGGCTGAAAAGGGCATGCTGCTCCAGTGCGATCCCACGGTGATTTATGCCGCGCGCCTTGCCGACCGTCCCATCGGGGTCATCCACGCGAGCGATCTGAACTTCGACTTCGCCCTTTAATACTTATCGTCCACGCCGGCCTGCCACCCGGGCCGATTGCCAATCCGGGAGAAAGTCTCGCTTCGTGCCGCCTTCCACCCGGCGAGCGGCGACGCGCTCTATTTCGTGAGCAACAATCACGGCGGCCACGTCTTTTCCCGGACCCTTGCCGAACACCAGCGCAATGTGGCACGGTACAAGCAGGAACGTGGCGGCGGCCCGGCGCAAGGCTTCGGCCCAGCCGACCACCTCCGCCAAAACCGCAACGCCCAAAGGGCGTGCGCAATCACCGAAAGTTGGTGGGTCAAGCAAAGGTGTGCCCCAAAGCCAGCAAAAAGCAGATCCTTCTTGATTTCTTCCAGGCGCGTGGCAAGCGGCCTATCGAGGGGGAGATCTGCGCGCCGCGCCAAGACGAACTTCGCCGCCACCTCGGCCCCGGCAACAGAACTTCGCTCGGATACATTGCCTCGATCCTGCACGAGGCCGGATACGAGGTCCGGTATGAAGACCGTTACTCCGACCCGGTCATGCCGGAGCCCTATGCGAACCGGCTGAAAGGCATGTTGGAATTTCGCGACTTGGCCAGCGCCGAACAGTCCTTGCTGCGACTCGATGCCATTTTTCGCGAGTATTCAGAGGCTGCCGATCATCTTGGCGCGAGGATGGTCCGCGCGCTCGTGAAAAAAGGCAAACTGCGTGCCCGAAGCCTCGCCGCCAACCCGCGCGTTCAAGCCCGGAAGCGCCAGGAAAAGCAGGAAATCGCGCGCTGGTTTCAAGTGTGGCTGGAGACCCCTGACCTTTTCGCTGATTGGCTCGCGCTGCGAAAAACCTCGGACGAATTCCGCAGACTCTTTGGAGGAGGGGACGCCGCGGCGCGGCTTCGGCTTGAACCCCGGTGAACCCACGCTAGTGGTGGAAGACGTGATCACCACGGAACTTTCCACCCGCGAGACGATTCAGTGCCTGGAACAGGCGGGGGGCAAGGTGGTGGGCGCGGGCGCCCTTATCGACCGCAGCGGCGGCGCGGCTGACCTGGGTCTGCCCAAAGCCGCGCTGATCACCCTCAAGATTCAGAATTACAATCCCGCCGAATGCCCGCTTTGGCAGGGGGGAATCCCTGCCGTAAAACCTGGGAGGCGGACAGGGAAATGATCGGGTGATCCGGTGATCGGGTGAACAGAGAAGAAGGTGATCATCCCATCCCCCAAGGACTTAATGACTCGATGGGGCTGAGCAGGAAGTTTCTTGTTCACCCGATCATCGGGTCATCAGATCACCCCATCGAGGGCTCAAGCATCGGCGGTGTGTCGATGACAGGAGGCGACGGAGTCTCCGGCGGTGGCGGGAAGACCACTGCGCCCAGCGCCGGGTAGCGGGAGCCGAAAAAGTGAAGCACGTAAGACTGGAAGAAGACCATAGGGGGCGTACTGATCAGCGCAACCAGATAGAGAAAGCCTGCCAGTATAATGCAACCCATCGCGGCCAGGATACTGATGGTAGCGACGTTCAAGGTGAGTCCTGCCGCCTTGCCACCAAAGAAGAGAATGAGCGCCGCGATTCCCAGAGGAATGAGCAAAACAATGAAGGTCAGGAGCGTGATGATGCCGAAAATGATGGCGCTACCGATGGCCAGGACAATTTTCATCAGCACGAAGCCCGCGAACGCCATCTTCTCCGCGGCCAGCATGGGAAGCAGACGCCGCCAGGCGTCAAGCACGCCGACTTTTTCCATCGCCATGATGGGCACGCAGAAATCCTTGGCGAAGAGGGTGGCGATCGCGACCAGCACGAAGCAGGTGATGAGGATGAACAGAAGCGCGGCGCCCCCTAGAATCAGCGCCACGAGGTGTTCGCCCGGATGGCGGAATAACCCGGCACGCCAGGCGATGAGCAGCGGCGCCCCGGTGAGCACGGCAATCCCGGCGAAAGACACAGCAAACATGGCGAGACACCAATAGAAATAGCTTCGTCCCGACGGCTCCCACCGCCCCCAACTCCCTTTCAGTTCGCAGCGATCATAGAGAACCGAATCAAGGAGCACGAAGCGATACACGGAGGCGACATAAATCCATAGGAAGATGAACAAGAGAACCAGGGCAACGCCGGCAAGAATCCAGGGCAGCCAAGGGAGAATCTTGCTCCAATCGACATTGGGGATGGCGAGCAAACCTTTGCCGCCCTTGGTCCGCGATACCGGGAAATTGAAGTTTCCCGAAGGCCCCCCACCCCCTCCGCCAGCGAATTCGCCGGTGATCAGGCAAACGAGGGCTAAGCGCGCCCAGCGTTGCAGTCGAAAGGGTGCGAAGAGCTGTTGTTTTGTCTGGGTAAATGCCGGGCCAATGCAATCTACAGCCGATAATCGTTTAGACATCGCGCCACCGCCTTCCGGGCTCTCTTCCTCGCATTCGGAGGGCTATCCACAGGTTTGTAGCCAGCGACGATAACGTTTTACACAGTACGAGTCAACACGCTCCGCGAGATGGGTTCTGAGGCGAGGCGGTCAAGGACGGTTTCATTCACCCCGGCCCGTGCGCTGCTGCTGAATGTAGGTGCCGATTTTCCCTACCGTGTCAACCCAAACCCCGTGGGCGGGATCGTTAAGGTATTTGCACAGCCCTGCCAGGGCGGTTGCGTCCGTAATCTGAAAGCCCTTTTCCCCGATATCGTGCCCGGCAAAAATGATCCACCCGCCTTGCGCGGCGGCCTGGGAGATCAATTTCACCATCTGGTTGTAATCCAAATCATCGGAGACGGTCCCCCCGGCTTGTGCCAAATCGACAAAAGCCGGGTCATTGAAATATTCGTCAAAAAAGCCGCGTCCCACCTGAAACTTTTGCGCGATGAGGGGGACATAGCTTTTCAATTGGCTGCCCCTCCCCACAAACTTCTGGCCGCAGGGGTAGGCGAAGGTCACCATGCGCACGCCGAGAAGGCTTTGAATCTCCGCATTCGCTTCGTCGAGCTGTTGGGACATCTGCTTCAGGCTATAGTTCTCCAGAGCGTTCTGAGACGACCAGGGGAAATTGCCGGTGCAAGGATGAGTCAGGCTGTGGTTCCCGATTTCATGTCCGCTGGCCACAACGCGTTTCCAACCTTCCAACCGTTTCTTCACATTTTCCGGAACGACGAAGAAGGTGACCTTTACGCCGGTAGGATTCAGCACGTCCAGCCCCCGATCGACCTGGCTGGGGCGCGCATCATCGAATGACAGGCTGACGGCCACCCGCTTCCCGTTCGGCCAATGAAAGGTCCTTTTGCTTTCCTGAGGAGGGGGAGCGGACACCGATTGCTCCCGCACGATCAGCGCCAACGGCAGTGACAACATCACGGTAATCAGTGACCACCATAAACGTCTTGACATGTCTTGTCTGCGCCTCCACGCGCTTGTTGCAGGGGTACGGCTTGCCGTACCCTCTTCATTTTTATCGCGCGACTGAACCAAGAGGATACGGCAAGCCGTACCCCTACAACCCGGCAAAGCCGCTGGTCCCCGCCCGCCCGATTGAGCGCAATTTGGACAGGCTTGGTACCACACCGCCGGCTCACGGTGCAGGAGTATCGTCGGAAAGAGGGTCAATTGCAACCAGGGCAGCACGGGGGGGATTCACCACCCGGTGGCGGTCCAGCCAGTAGGCCCAAACGACAAACAGCCACAGACTGAAACTCCCCATGGCCACGGCCTTTTCGCTGGGTGGTGGGGGGCCGAAAAGGTTGAGGAGGTAAAACAGGAAGAGCAGGGCGATGAATGACCGAAAGGCAAGGGCTCCGACACGGTCGCGGGGATGGGTGGCTCTCGCGTAAAGCCTCGCGCCGAGCGCGAAGATGGCGCCTTCAACGAGGATAGTCCAGAAGCGTGAGTTCCAAAGACCCAGGCCCACATACGTCGAACTGCCGGGGTAAAGCGGGAGGTCGGGCCGGTGGCTGAGCGCGTCGAGCAGCCAGTGGCTGATCAGGACGAACCACAGGCAGACGGCGCCCCGAGAGTCATGTTTAACTACTTTATAGATACCTGCAAAAAAGCAAGCCCAGCCGAGGTCGGCGAGAAGGCTGTGGGATAGAGGGTAAGAGATAAAATCCAGTGGGGTGACCGCCGTCGTGCCCGGTGCAATGATCACCCGCTCAACACCCAGGAGAAGAAAAATCGGCCAGATCAGGTCCACGAACTGCGCCGCCATCACCAGGGTTCCCAGGGAGGTGCGCGGCGCGAGCTTTTTCGCCGCGAGTGCAACTCCGAAGTGCCCAATGAACACAAAAAACTCCCCATTTCAGTGACAGGCATTTGTCGCGCGGACCTGTCTTGTAGGTCCGCGGCTCGTCCCCGATGGGCAAGGAAAAGCCGCGGACCTACAGAGCAGATCCGCGCTGCCCTCCTCAGTGACGAGTGATGGGTGACGAGTGAGGAGCAAAAACAAGCCAAGCCACTTGACCTTGCATTTCACTTGTCACTCGTCACTCAACACTCTTCACTGCCGTTGTCACTACACTTGGAATTCGCGCTTGAGCTTTTCCGATTTCTCCGCCACCGCCAATGCTAATTGTTCCTTGTGCTCAACGAGTTTTTGGGCAATGGCGGGGTCAGAGGTGGCGATGATTTGCGCGGCGAAGATGGCGGCGTTAATGGCTCCAGGCTTCCCGATCGCGGTGCAGGCCACCGGCACGCCGCCCGGCATCTGCACCGTGGACAACAAGGCATCGAGGCCCGCGAGCGTGGTTGTGGCCATGGGGACGCCAATCACCGGCAGGATGGTTTCCGACGCAATCACTCCCGCCAGGTGCGACGCCCCCCCCGCCCCCACGATGATCGCTTTCAAGCCCCGCTCGACCGCCGTGCGCGCATACTCGGAGGTGCGCGCGGGTGACCGATGCGCGGAAGTGATTTCGATTTCAAAAGGGATATGGAACTTCTTCAAGGTTGCGGCGGACTCAGTCATAACAGGCAGGTCCGTATCGCTGCCCATAACGATGCCAACCAACGGCTTCTCAGGCATCTCTTATTCCCTCCCTTTGGATTGAGATGAACCCTTTATGAACCGGGGCTATTTGCGCGAAGACGGGCGCTCTCCCTTGGCGGCGCGCGCCCGTTTGGGCGCCGGGATCCTCGGGACCCGCTGCAACGCCTTCGCCCCAATGTCTTTCCGGTAGTGCATTCCTTCAAATTGAAGCTTGCTAACCCCCGCATAGGCGCGCTGGATAGCGGAGGGCAAATCCTCGGCAATGGCGGTCACTCCCATGACGCGCCCCCCGGCGGTAAGTAATTGATGATCCTTTACGCGCGTTCCGGCATGGAAAATCTTGACGCCCCCCATTGCTTCCACCGCTTCATAACCGATGATCGTCTTGTCGACCTCCGGCTTTGCCGGATAGCCCTTGGACGTTAGCACCACGCAGACGGCGGGGTTGGGGGTCCAATGAACATCAACGGTTGCCAGTCGCCCGTCGCGCGCCGCCACCAACAGGTCCGCAAGGTCGGAGCGCAAGCGCATCAAGATGGGCTGGGTTTCGGGGTCGCCCAGGCGGACGTTGTATTCCAGCAGCATGGGGCCGGAGGGCGTCATCATCAGTCCGCAATACAAGAAGCCACGATAGGGGGCCCCTTCCATTTCCATGCCCGCCAGCGTTGGCGCCACGAACGAGCGGAGAATTTCATCGTGCAGCGATTCGCTGAGAATGGAGTCATCGCTGTATGCGCCCATGCCACCGGTGTTGGGGCCCTGGTCCCCATCCAGTAATGCTTTGTGATCCTGCGTGGGTACCAGGGGAAGAATACCGCGGCCATCGGTGAGAACGATGAAGGACGTTTCTTCGCCCGTCAGGCACTCCTCGATCACCACCCGGTCGCCCGCGCTCCCCAAGGTCTTGCGGACCATGAAGTCTTCCACGGCCTGTTCCGCCTCCTCGTGGTTCTGGGCAACCACCACCCCCTTGCCCGCTGCCAACCCGTCCGCCTTTACCACCACCGGAAGCGGGAATCGCGCTAGAACTTTGACGGCCTCCTCGAAGTTATCCACCACCTCGAACCGCGCGGTGGGAATGCCGTGCCGCCGCATGAATTCCTTGGCAAAGATCTTGCTCCCCTCCAGGCGCGCAGCGGCCTTGCTGGGGCCGATGATGGCCAACCCCTCTCTTTCGAACTCATCGACGACGCCGGCCACCAGAGGCGCTTCCGGCCCGACAATGGTAAGGTCCGCGTGCAATCGCTTCGCCAGTTCTACGATGGCCTTGGTTTGCGAAAGGTCTACCGGAAGGCACTCCGCTTCCTGCGCGATGCCGGCATTCCCGGGGGCACAATACAACTCCTCCATCTGCTGGCTTTCATGCAGCTTCCATGCCAGAGCGTGTTCCCGACCACCGGACCCGAGTACGAGTATCTTCATAAGATGGCGTACACTATGCGCATTGACCTGAGTTTGTCAATCCGTTAGATGTGAATTTTTGCAGGACGGCTGCCAAGCGGTTGAAAATCAAAGGGAAAGGTTATGATACCTCTACGACATTTCTTGATGACGCTCAGATTGGACTCGAACCCCCATGCTCAACTTTTCTGGGCTTGGATGGCTCTTTGCTTGGCACTGGCTCTGCACATTGCCGATGAAGCCCGCACCGGCTTCCTTTCGGTTTACAACCCAAGCGTAATGGCCTTGCGCCAAAGGAGGCATTGGCTTCCCTTGCCGGTTTTCACGTTTGGCGTTTGGCTCGCGGGGTTAGTGGCAGCAAACGCCTTGCTTTTCTGCCTTTCCGTTTTTGTGTTGCACGGTTCTCGCTGGATGCGACCCATCGGCTACGGTTTTGCCATCATCATGCTCGCCAATGGATTGATTCATATCTTGGGAACAATTCTGGGGCGCACGGTCGCATCTATTCGTATTCCCCGGCCGATGCCGGGATTCTATTCATCACCGTTTGTGCTGTTGGCGTCCGTCTACTTGCTCCACGCGCTATGACGCGCACGGAAGGACCTATGGACGAAGTCGATCTTCCCGTAGGCGTATCCGGCAATTCCACCACGTGCCCGGCATTGCACCACTCGTGGTTCAGCATGCGGCGAACGCCGCGTCCAATATGGAGAGAATCTGGTTAAGCCATTCGCGGTGCTCGGGCTTCATCAAGACAGAACGTAGGCAAAGTACCGTGTCTTGACCCGAAGAATCCGCCGGGGGTAGCGCAGGGCCCGCGGTTCGGCCCTGCGGTTTCTTAAGCGTTGGGAAATACGCGACGGGCAAGCGGATCAGCGCGAGGTGCAGGCCGCGCTTTGCGGCCGCCTTGAAGATGCGCTGTGACCGTTCAGAAGCGAGTCGGATAGATGCAGCGCGCGGCGCCCAGACCACGATGTCCAGCTCAGGGTTGAAAGGCACCAGCCATCGGGAATCGGCGGCAAGGTGCTCTCGCCAAGCGGACTGCGGCTTCCCGGCAGGCCTCCAGCCCCGCAGCGAACTCGCCCCCGCGCACGAGAGGCAGCAATTTCTGCGTGGCCCACAGCGCCACGGCCGAAGCCCCCGGGCGCGAGCATTCCAAGCTGATTTCACCCAGATGCAATTCCGATGAAGTGAAATAAGTGTAGGGGGAATCATGTTTGTACAGCGCCCCAACGCTCGGATCGCGAAACAGCACGCACCCGCACCCGTAAGGTTGCAGGCCGTGCTTGTGGGGATCAACGACAATCGAGTCGGCTTGGCCGATCTGGTCGTACGCCGCGCGGGTTTCCTCCGTCAGATTTCCGGCGAGGGTGAAGTAGCCGCCGTACGCCGCGTCGACGTGCAAGCGGAAGCCGTGTTGGGCGCGCAGGCGAAGGATCTCCGGCAAGGGATCGACGGAGCCCGTCCCAGTGGTTCCCAGGGTGGCTACGACACAGCCGATGTCTCCCCTCCGCCAGCCTTTCCGCCAGAGCCTGAGTGTCCATCCGCCCGCGAGGGTCGCAGGGCAATTCCGCGAACGGCAACCCCAGCACGCTGCTAATGCGGTGGTGCGTATAGTGGGCCTGCGCGGAGGCGGCGATCTTCTTTCCCGGATGAAGTTGCCCCGCCACCCAGAGCGCCTCGAGGTTCGCCATGGTGCCGCCGCTGGAGAGATGCCCCAGGTGAGTCTGCCAGCCGAACATGGCGGCGATCTCCGCTACGGCCTCCTTTTCCATTGCCGAACTGGCGCGCCCGCCGTCCAGCGCGTGGTTGTTGGGATTGATCCAAGTGGCCAAAGCATAGGCGGCGCGGGCAATCGGGTGCGGTGGTTTGAGCATCTGGCCCGCATAAAGAGGATGGAAGTACGGATAATTGTCCCGCAGGCGAACGGCAACTTGCTGCATCACCTCCGCCATGCGCTCCTGGCCTGGCGCCGGCGTATCGATGGCAGGAAGCGAGGCAAAGCCTTCCTCCAAGGCCCGTAGCGCCGCCGGTAGAATCTCGAGTGTCCCCTTTTCCAACTGCATCGCGACCTCCCCTTAACCCTGCAGTGTCTGTGTGGCCATGGCACGGTGCGAATCGCCCTCGCGCCCGCCGCGGGGGTATTGTAAATGAAATTCGCTTCGCGGGCAGGCGATTGTAAGCGAAGACCCAAGAGCGGGACCAGCGAATGCGCTCTCACCATCCGCCGCCTTTAACCAGATCCTTTTTCCGTTAGGCGCAGGTTACCTACGCATTTCGTCATGTTTAACGGCATGGTTTGACGAGCAATTGGCGATTGTGGAATAACTCCTCTGACAACCACAGGCGCACGCCCCGGCGTACGGATATCCCCTTTGGATTCAGCCTCGCCCCGCTTGGCAAGCGCCAGCGCGGAGAAGGTCGAGAACGGCTATACGGGTCAATAAATTCATGCTATTGTAAAGATTCTTTCTTACTCTGCGGGTAGGGGACCGCTGTCCAACGGGGTCGCCTCTTCCGCGGAGTTGTCCCTTACGTGATGGGCTATATGTGTGCCGGACTTCATAGGGAGGACTATGCGAATCATGCCATCATCAGTTCGACAAGCCTTACAATGCCTGATCCTTCTCCTTGGCGTCGGTTGCATGGCAACCTGGGGGCAAACCTTTCAGGGTAGCTTTGCGGGGACGGTCATGGACCCCAGCGGGGCGGTGGTGCCGGGCGCCCTCGTGACGATTACGGAAAAAGACAAAGGTTTTTCGCGTAGCGTAGCCACCTCCAACGACGGCAGTTTTGAAATTCCCCTCCTCCCGCCGGGGCGGTATATCCTTGGCGCCCAGAAGGAGGGCTTCCAGAAATTTGTACGCGGGCCCTTGACGCTCCTCGTGAATCAGCACCTGCGCGAGGACATCATGCTGCAGTTGGGTCAAATAGGGAATGCCATCACGGTGGAGGCCTATCCGGCCACGGTGGAAAGCCAAACCTCTTCCGTAGGAACGACCATTGACGAGGAGAAGGTTAATGAGGTCCCGCTGAACGGGCGGAATTTCCTGGAGCTCGCATTGCTGGTGCCTGGCGTATCTCCCGGCACCTCGGGCAGCGCGGTCAGCACCCGGGGCGGCGGGGGCTCCATCAACGTCAACGGCATGCGCGACTCGATGAATTCCTATTGGCTGGACGGCCTGGATGACACCTCGGTGGGCGTCGGCCAATATACCGTGGCTCCCCCGCTGGACTCCGTGCAGGAGTTCCGCATGGAGACCGGAGTCTACGAGGCCAAATTCGGCGCCCACGCCGGGGCCGAAGTCAACATGGTTACCAAATCCGGGACGAATGACGTCCACGGCAGCGTTTACGAGTACGTGCGCAATACCGCCTTCGACGCGCGCAATTTCTTTGACCCTTCCGTGGCCCCCATGCACCGCAATCAGTTCGGCGCGACGCTCGGCGGGCCAGTGGTGCTTCCAGGAATCTATGACGGGCACGACCACACTTTCTTCTTCTTGGCCTACGAGGGCACGCGTGAGCACCGCGATTTTTACGATAATTTCCTGGTTCCTTCCGTCTCTGACCGCGAAGGCAACTTTGCCGACCTCTTGAATCCCACCTGTCCCAGCCAGACCATTCTGCTCAATCCATTGGGCCAAGGCCAACCATTCACCAACATCAACCAAGTCCTGCCGCAGGCGGACCCGGTCGGGCAGGCCCTGGTGAATCAGTACCCGCTCCCCAACATTTCGAGCGCCTCCTGTGGCGCCGCCAACTACACGGCGCTGGTGGACCGGCAGGTCAATACCGATACCATGACCGGACGCGTGGACCATCAATTCGACACCAAGAACTCACTGTTCGTTCGCTACAGTCTCAACTTTGACCGCGAGTTCTGGCCTTCGGGCACGGTTCCGGAAAGCACCACGACTCTTCCCGGGTATGGCAGGTTCTCTCACAATTCCTACCAGATGGGGGGTCTCGATTGGACGCACATCTTCAGCCCCAAGATGGTCAACGAGTTCAAAGCTGGGGTACAACCGCTGGCAGCTTCGGCAGGACAATCAGGACCTTGGCAACGACCTGGCCTCAACCCTCGGAATCATGGGCGTCAACCAGATCGGCGCGCTTTCGGCCGGTGTCCCTGACATGACCTATTCAGGGTATGCCAGCATGGGCGCTGACTCCAGCGTGCCGGAAACCGGCGCGGTGAATACCTTCCAGATTGGCGACACGCTGACGCACGTTCTGGGAAGCCACACTTTGAGCTATGGAGTCGACATGCGTCTGGTCCGCCGCGGTAATTTCACCGTCGATAGTAACTACCGCGGAGCATTTGGGTTCACCGGATTTGTGACCGGCGGCTTGGGACAGTTGAGCTCGCAGGAGCAGGCGGGGCTCGCAGGTGAACTCGGTCTTCCTTGTGCGGCAACCGGCAACTGCCAGTTCGGGAACAGCGTTGCCGACGCTTTGCTGGGCCTTCCCCAGTACTGGCTGAACGGATTCCAGGAGTACATTTCCGGGGCATTCGGCGAATACGATTTCTTCGTCCAGGATGATTGGCGCGTGCGCCCCCATCTGACCCTGAACCTCGGCTTGCGGTACGAGTACAAGAGCCTGGTGACGGAAAAGAACAACGACTTTTCCAACTTCGACTTCAGTAATGGGGATCTGATGGTGGCAGGGACCAGCGCCGCAACCCTGTGGAGCTTTAACCCCACGGTCAATCCCTACACCGGCCAATATCAAATTAACCCTGCAGCCCTGCACCGCAGCAAACTTGCGCCCAACAAACCCTCAACCTGGGCAGCACGGCGCGCAACCGCGCGCTACAATATCCCGATCGAAAGAATTTTGAGCCGCGCATCGGCATTGCCTGGCAGCCTTTCCATAATCCCAAAACGGTTCTGCGTGGCGGCTATGGAATTTTTTATGACCAGACCTTTGGCGACGTTTATTTCCAGAAAGCCGCCAATCCCCCCTTCGTCCACCTCGAAGAAGGCAACATCGGGGATGCGTTGCCCTTGATCGAGGAGGGCGCCTATGAACCAGGCAGCGGTGGCATTATTCAAAACGCCCTCACCAACATTGGCGGTACGGCTTACCCCAGCATGAGCCCTTTCCAGCTTAACTTCCAAAACGCTTTCATCCAGGAGTGGAGCGCCGATCTGCAACGGCAAATTGGGAACACCTGGCTCTTTGATATTGGCTACGTGGGGACCCGGGGATTGCACCTGGTGCAGGAGACCGATCCCAACCAGCCCCTGAATATGACGGACGTCAGCGGGGCATCGGCGTCTGTCCAAGCCTCCACTCTCGCGGCGTGTCAAGCGGGCAGTTGCCTCGCGCCAATTCCCTATCTCGCCAATTTCGCCTACACGCAGTCCGCGGGGAGTTCCATCTACCACGCCTTGCAAGCCAAAGTCGAGCGGCGATTCTCCAAAGGGCTCTCCATCCTGGCTGCCTACACTTACTCGAAGTCGATCGATACCGCCTCCGGTCCCTTCAGCGATTCGCGCAATCCCAACTTCCCGCAGAACTCCTATGACGTGGCGGCAGAAAAATCCGTGTCGGATTTCAACTTTCCCCAACGGCTGTCGCTGGCTTATCATTTGGACCATGCCCTTCGGATCGACCACGGGGAAACTCCAGAACCAACGCCTCAACTACCTGATTCAGGGCTGGGAGGTGGGGAGCGTGCTCACCGTCGAGTCCGGTCCGCCTTTTACTCCGGTGGTGAGCGGGAACGTCAGCGGCGCGGATGAGATCAATAACGCCACGGTGCAGGCCGATACGGACCGCCCGAACATCGTGAGCAGTACGTTCTACCCGGGCAAGCAAACCCCGCAGCAGTGGGTACTGCCTTCGGCCTTCAGCACGCCGAGCGCGTTTACCTTCGGCAATGCCGGGCGGAACATCCTGCGTGGCCCGGGTTTGGGAAGCTGCGATTTCTCCGTCCTCCGCAACTTCCGCCTGGGCGAAACCGCCAAAGTCCAGTTTCGCGGGGAGATTTTCAATATCTTCAACCGCGCGAACTTCGATATTCCCCAGAACATTGTGAACGCTTCCAGCTTCGGCCAGATCTTCAATACCGTCCAACCGGTGGCCGGCTTGGCCTCCGGCGGACCGGGCGAGCCGCGCGAGCTGCAATTAGGTTTGTGGCTGATCTGGTAGGCAAACGAGGGGTTCGGGATTGGGGGTTGAGGATTAAGGTTGAGCCCCGAATCCCGAAACCCTGACCCCCAATCCCTAACCCCTAATCAAGGCAAATCCGCGAAAGGCAAGAGCAGCGGGCGCTCGGCCAGGAAAGGCAGGCGGGCAGATTTCCTTCAGGGCGCGCGTGCACGTGCTTTTCCTGGGTGGGCTCGAGGGTCATGACGAAGGGCAGGTGCTGCTTCTTGCACTCGGGTTCTTGCAGAACGGAGTCGATGTTGATGCGATGGCGGCCCAGGATGGTGCAGACGCGCCCCAGGATGCCGGGCCGGTCCCGCACCACGAGCCGCAGATAAGTGGCGACGACGTTCTCATCGGGGGTGGCGATTCGGGACGGATGCCAGTTTTCGTACCCGAAAGGGGTTGAGCGCGAGCCGCCCGCGGCAATCGAGCGCGCGATTTGGACAACGTCGGAAAGCACCGCGACGCCCGTGGCTTCACCCCCCGCGCCGCGGCCGGTAATGCTGGTGTTGCCGCCCTTGTTGCCCACCAGCAGTACGCCGTTGGTGGCGCCCTTCACGCCGGCCAGGCGCGAGGAGGTGGGGATCATCATGGGGCGGACGAAGATCTCCAGGCGATTGCTGGCGCGGCGCCGGGCCCCGGCGATCAGGCGCAGCGTGTGGTTCAGCCGGTGCGCGTAAGCAAAATCCACCTGGTCGATGCGGGTGATGCCTTGCACGGGGATGTCGCGAACCCGCACCGCCTGGCCAAAACACATCATGGCCAGGATGGCGATCTTGTA
Organism: uncultured Acidobacteriota bacterium; assembly: GCA_963810005.1. Classification (GTDB taxonomy): domain Bacteria; phylum Acidobacteriota; class Terriglobia; order UBA7540; family UBA7540; genus Bog-366. The sequence goes on along the minus strand of CAWELY010000043.1, from coordinate 24,413 downwards.
GCTCGCATCGTAACCTTCGACGTCGAAGGCGGGGTCGGGCTCGGCGTATCCTTTTTCCTGGGCCTCGGCCAGAACTTCGGCGAACGAACAACCGCGCCGTTCCATCTCCGTCAGGATGTAGTTGGTGGTGCCGTTCAGGATGCCATAGACGGCGGTAAAGTTCTCGCCCGCCAGCCCTTCACGGACCGCGTGCAGCACCGGCGTTCCGCCCGCCACACAAGCTTCGATTCCCAAACCCACGTTGTGCGCGCGGCTGCGCTCCACCAACTCCACGCCGTATTCCGCCACCAGTTGCTTGTTGGCCGTCACCAGATGCTTGCCCGCTTCCAGCGCCGCAAAGGCGATGGCGCGGGCGGTGGGGAGAACCCCTACCAACTCGACGACAATATTGACTTCCGGATCGCGAATGACCTGCTTCCAGTCGGAAGTGATCTTGACGGGCTGGTGCAACCAGGAGAGATCGCGCTTATGCACGCTGCGGGAACAGATAACCTTGAGTTGGAGATCGCATCCGAGCCGCCGCTGGATTTCGCGCTGGTGCTCGGCCAGGACTTTCAGCGTGCCCGTACCGACGGTCCCCAACCCGATCACCCCCAGGCCCAGGAAACGCTGCTGGGGGCCGGGTTTGGCAAAGCGAATTCGAGGTGAAGGTTTCATCGGTCCAATCTCATCAAGAATAGGGATTCTCATTCACTTTGCAATGAAGCGGGTCAAAATGGCAAGCAAAACCACGTGCCGAAACCAGGCATTTTGCAAGGGGTGAGAGTCTAAGCGTCGGAACGACTCTACGCTTGCTAAATTATTCGACGTCTGGCAAATATCCTGCTATCTTTGCGCGTTTGACGCCACTTAAGCCTTGTCAAACCGTGCAGGAGTGGCATGGCCGTTCCGATAAATGGCATCGAGACAGGTGCAAGCTTCGGCCCGCAACTAGCTGAAAGCCCCTGCCGCAAGGAGGATTACCTTGAGAATTCTGGTCCCCAACCTCGGCTCGACCTCGCTGAAGTACCAACTGCTTGAGACCGAAAACGAGTCCGTTTTGGCGCGGGGAAAGATCGACCGCATCGGCGGCGCTGAGTCACAAATCATCTGTTGGGAGATGGGGAGCGCCGAGGAGTGGCGAACCACGGCGCAAGTGCCCGATCATCGCGCCGCCATCAAAATTTTAGTCGACCGCCTCGCCGGACTCGAGACCGGGGCAGAAGCGGGCAACGGAATCGCCGCCGTCGGCTTCAAAGCGGTGCATGGAGGACCGCGCTACTGCGGAAGTTTTCTGGTTAATGACGATCTCCTTGCCGCCATGCAGGAATTTGTTCCCGTGGCCCCCGTCCACAATCCGGTTTACATCCAGGCCATGCAGATTTTCCGGGAAATCCTTCCCGGCGTCCCTGTGGTGGCGGTGTTTGAAACCGGTTTTCACTCGACCATCCCGGAACACGCCAGTACGTACGGCGTCCCCTTTGAGTGGCGCGAGAAATACGGCGTGCGCCGCTATGGCTTTCACGGTTCGTCGCACCGTTATATTTCCCAGCGCGTTCCCGAGCTGCTCTGCCGCGCGGCCAAGGGCCTGCGGCTCGTCTCCTGCCACCTGGGCGGGAGCTCTTCCGTCACGGCCATTGACAGTGGCAAGTCCGTGGACACCAGCCTGGGTTTCTCGCTGCAATCGGGGCTGGAGCAATCCTCGCGTTCCGGCGATTTGGACCCGTTTGTTGTCTTGTACGTTATGGACAAGGAAAACCTCACCACGGCGGAAGCGAGGCAACTGCTGTGCAAGAAGGGCGGACTGCTGGGCATCTCCGGGGCGAGCAATGACGTTCGCGATTTGGAAAAAAGCGCGGAGGAAGGAAACGCGCGGGCCGCATTGGCGCTCGAGGTTTTCATCTATGAAATAAAGAAGTACATCGGTGCTTACGCCGCGGCCCTGGGTGGAATCGACGCCCTGGCCTTTGCCGGAGGCATTGGTGAGAACTCCTGGCGGGTCCGCCAGCACGTATGTAGCGGGCTAGAGTATTTGGGAATCCACCTGGACCAGGAGGCCAATCGCGCGCCCGCTCAAGGCGACCGCGTCATCTCGCTGCCTTGTTCCCTTGTGGCAACCCTGGTGATTTATACCAACGAGGAACTGATGGTGGCGCGCGAGACGGCGAAGGTACTGGCCTCCTCTCCATAGCTATGGACGCCGCTTAAGATCTTGCTCCAGTCACGAAAGGGAGTTGAAATGGCAACCTTAGGACGGATCGAATGCGCGGACGCGAGCGCGGAAGTCCGCGCTGTTTATGACGACATCATGGCCACGCGGAAGACGGCTCGGATCAGCAATTTCTGGGAGGCGATTGCCCACGATCCTGCCACGCTTCGCCGCACCTGGGATAGGGTGAAGCAAATCATGGGCTCGGGCGCTCTTGACCCGCTCACCAAAGAAATGATTTATGTGGCCGTAAGCGCCACCCATCAGTGCGGGATTGCATCGCCTCGCACACTGCCGCCGCTCGTAAGACGGGCATGACCGATTCCATGTTTGCGGAACTCATGGCCGTGGTGGAGATGGCCAATGAAACCAACCGCCTCGCCAGCGGCTACCAAGTGGAGATCGACGAGCAGTTCAATACCTAGGCGCCGGCTTCTCTCCAAAGTGCCGCCAGTGGCGTTCAATCGCTTCCAGGGTGCGGCCCTTGGTCTCGGGAACAAAGACGTAACAAAAAATGAAGGCCCCCACGCAGATGCCAGCGTAAATCCAGAATGTTCCTGCCGGCCCCGCGGCGCGGATGAGCGATAAGAAGGTTACCGTCACCACCCAGTTTGATCCCCAAACGGATAGCGTCGCCAGCGACATAGCTTTGCCGCGAATTTTGGTGGGGTAAATCTCCGAGATCAGCAACCACATGACCGGGCCCAAGCCAATGCCAAAGGAAATGACGTAGGCGATCACCTCATAAAACACCACGATACTTCCGGCTTTCTGGTAAAACGCGGCGCCGATTAACGCCAGGGCCACCGCCATTCCGGCCGTGCTCAGCAGGAGCAAAAACCGCCGGCCGAGGCGATCGACGAGGGCAATGGAAACGATGGTAATCAGGATGTTGGCCACCCCGATGATTGCCGCAGCCAAGATGGCAGCCTTTGCCGAGGGATAACCCGACATGCGCAGGATGGCGGGCGAATAATAAATGATGGTATTGATGCCGGTGATCTGTTGAAAAATGGCAAGACCTATTCCTACTAATACCGCCACGCGGAATCCCGGCTGCAATAGAATGCCAAACCCCTCCTGCTCCTCTTGCAAGGCGCCTTCCACCTCCGCCAACTCCGCTTCCGCTTCCTCGCCTCGGCCCAGGCGGCGGAAATTCTCGAGCGCCCGATCGCGAAATCCTTTGCGCGCCAGCCACCGCGGACTTTCCGGCAGAAAGATCATGCCGATCAGCAAGACGATGGCGGGAAACACCGCGCTCGCGAACATCCACCGCCAACTCTCGGAAGCCGCAAAGGCGTAATCAACGAAGTAAGCCACGCCGATGCCCACGGTAATGGCGAGTTGATTGAGCGAAACCAGCGCGCCGCGAATCCGCGCCGGCGACATCTCCGCGATGTAGAGCGGCACCGCCAGCGAGGCGATTCCGATGCACGCACCCACAAAGAAGCGCGCGACTGAGAACGACACCAGTCCCACGGCCAGCCCACTCAGGACGGAAAACAGGCCGAATCCCAACGCCGTCACCAGCAGCATCCAGCGGCGCCCCCAGCGATCCGTACAGTAGCCCGCCGAGGCCGATCCCACCAGCGCGCCCGCCAGCGCGATCCCCACGGCGAATTCCAGTTGCACGTCCGAAAGGTGGAAATCCGTGCGCAGGAAAAGCATCGCGCCGGAAATCACGCTGGTGTCATACCCAAACAGCAACCCTCCCAGAGCCGCGACCACGGCGGTGAGCACGACGGTTGCGCGGCCGGAAGCAGAACTTCGCGCGGATGAGGGTCTGGCTCCAGTACCAATGATGAATGTTGTTCCATTGAATCCCCTGAAAGCAACCAACTCGCCCGATGAAATTCCTAGCCCATCGATCGGGCGTGAGCAGTTTACCGGAAAAATGGGCACCGCGGGGCTTTGATCGGTGGCCGGTGCGCGAGCGACGATGAGAATACTCAGGGTGGAAGAGAAGAGGGTGATTTGAATTTACAACCCTCTCCTCCAAGGGCGGCGAGGGAAGAAAAATTCTCCACGTTGGTCCTGCACGCAAGACTCTCGCTTGCTTTTCCTGCCCTCGGTACTTTTTTCATACTAAAATAACTATTCGTATGGAATTTACCTTTCGCCCTACCCGGGATGTGCGGGATAAGTGCTTAGCGGGTCAAGCCCCTGGCATTTGGAGAGAAGATTGCATCCAATTCTGCTATGTCCAAAATGCTTGAGCACCCAATTGGAGGCCAGAAATATGCGCAAACGAGCCACGCTGTACCTCATGATGACCCTGGCGCTGTCCCTCTCCGCGCGCGCCAGTTCGAACCGTGAAGACGACATCCACCGCATCGAGGATTCCGCCCAGATCTTTCAGGAAATCATGGGAACCCCGGACAAGGCCATTCCCCAGGACTTGCTGGAATCGGCGAAGTGCATTGCCATCATTCCCGCGGAAAAGAAGCTTGCCTTCTTCGTCGGCGGGAACTACGGAAAGGGCTTGGTGACTTGCCGCGCCGTCAAAAGCTGGAGCGCGCCGGTGTTCTTGACCGTGAGCGGCGGGAGTTTCGGTTTCCAGATTGGCGGCTCCTCGACGGATTTCATCCTGGTATTCCGCGGGCGCAGGGGACTGCAAAAGCTTTTGAGCGACAAATTCAAAATCGGCGGCGACGCCTCCGCCGCGGCGGGACCGGTGGGGAGAAGCGCGGCGGCAGGCACGGATATTGAGCTGCACGCTGAAATCCTCACCTATTCGCGCAGCCGGGGAGCTTTTGCCGGGATCAGCCTGAGCGGCGCCGTCGTGCAGCCGGATGATACCGGCAACCAAGCCTTGTACGGCTCCACCGCCAACAAGGAAAACATCCTCGACGGAAAGGTGGCCATTCCGGCAGAGGCCATGGTTTTGGTGCAGGCAGTCAGTAAAGCAACTCGCACGCCGGTCCCCGACAGCCCGCCCCCCGCGGCCAGCGACAAAGTCATGTGAGATGCCGCCGGCAGGAAGTGCAGCGGACGAGTAGTGTAGGGTGCAGATTGATCATTGCACCATGGTGGAACGGAGAGCCGCGGACGCTACCAGGAGTCGAAATTCGCTTCACCGATTCTCACTTCAATCCTTCGATGATCCGCTGGAAGGCCACCATTCCGGGATCGTCCTTGCCAACACTCTTCTCGCCAAAAATGCGCGCGCGCCCTTGACGCGCGGGTTGATTACGAAAGCGATCGAGGCATTCGCCCACCGCCTGGTCGGCGGCCGCAACCAGCGCGGCGGGGTCGTCGATTCCCTCGGTGGCGGCGCGCACCGCCTCGAGCGCGTCGAGCACGGTTTTCTCTCCCAATTTCCCCCCGCTGCGCTGCGCCATCGCCTGCAAGGCGCCCGCGAGCAGCGACGAGACCTCGGACCAGGGAACCTCCGTCCGTCCCTTCGTGGCTTTTGCCGCGCTCATCAACCCCGTCGCCAGCAGAGTGCCGTAGGTCGAGCCCGAAAGCTTGGTGAAAGCCTGCGCGCACTTCAGCAGCGCCATGCCCACGTCATCGGGAAGGTTAGGGAGTTCGGACGCCACGGCTCGCGTGCCGCGCACCATGGTGACCCCCAAGTCGCCGTCGCCAAGTTGCGCATCGAGCGCGTTCAACTCTTCCGAGCATGATTCCATCTTGGCGGCGATGCGCGCGAGCGCCTCGCGCAGGACGGCAGTGGTGATTGGCAGCAGGCATGTCGAATTCCTCCATGCGATTTTGACTGAAAGCACGAAGCATTCTCGAACGATTCTCAGCGAACATATGCAGAAAGGGGCAATCGCAGGGCGCCTTCAGCAGGGCTTCCAACTCCGCATCGAGCTTGCAGAACGTCAGCGACATGCCGGCCATTTCCATGGAGGTCGCATAGCGGCCCACCAGCGGCATGACGATTTCCACGCCCAGGCCGGCGAGCTTTCGGGCCACAAAGCGGTATACGATGTAGAGTTCTTCCGGCGGCGTCGCGCCCAGGCTATTCACCAATATTGAAACGCGGTCTCCGGATTGCAAGGGCATGTCAGCCAGCAGAAGAGAAAGCATTTCTTCCGCGATGGCGTCGGCGGGCCGCATGGGACCGCGGCGCACGCCCGGCTCGCCGTGAATTCCCATGCCGATTTCCATTTCCGTCTCGCTGATTTCAAATGTTGGGCGGCCCACCGCCGGCACCGTGCAGGGCGTCAGGGCCACGCCCACGGAGCGGCAGGCGTCCGCGGCTTTCTGGGCAACGGCAGTCACCTCGTCGAGCGTCGCGCCTTGGTCAGCCTTGGCGCCAGCGATTTTGTAGGCGTAGACCAAGCCGGCCACGCCTCGGCGCTTCGAGCGCTCGGCCAGCGGGGCGCTGGCCACATCGTCCGCCACGCGCACGGTGGTGGTGCGGATGTCTTCCATCTCCACCATCTCCCCGGCCATATCGAAATTCATGCTGTCGCCGCCGTAGTTTCCGTAGAGGCGCAGCACTCCGGCGCCCCCGTGCGCGGCGCGGATGGCTTCCGCAACCTGGTCGACCGCCGGGGAACGAGAACACGTCGCCAATGGCGCAGGCATCCAGCAGGCCCTTGCCGACGTAACCGGTAAAGACCGGCAAATGCCCGGAGCCGCCGCCGGAGACGATTCCCACTTTGCCCTTGATCGGCCCGTCGGCGCGGACAATGACGCGGCCTGCCGTCCCGGTCTGCTTGTAATACTGCGGATGCGCCAGGCACAGGCCCTCCAGCATCTCGTCAACATAGGCAAAAGGCTCATTGAGGATTTTCTTCATCGGTTTCTCTGCCATCAGGGTTTCACCCCCTGAGCCTGTGGAGTATACACCAGGTGGCTGTGGGAAGAGATTCGTGTTGCAGACAATTGAAGAGGCCTAGAGGCAGCGAGGCAGAATATCCACGCGTCCCAGGGCTGTACCGCCAACACCGCGATAATCAGCATCACCGCTTGACTTTCCATTAACCTGGGCATATAATCTAGATGATTGAGAGAATTTGATGACAATCGGGATTTTTGAAGCCAAACAAAAGCTCTCCGAACTTGTCGAGCGCGCCGCACAGGGCGAAGAAATCGTGATCACCTGCCGGGGCAAGGAACGCGCCCGCCTCGTCGGGCGACCGCTAAGAGTAAGCGAAGCTTACAGGAAATTTTCGACTCGTTCGCCCGGGTACGGATGAAGCTCCCTAAAGGCACGGCGATCAAAGACCTGATCGAAGAGGGAAGGCGCTTTTGAAAGCGTTCGTCCTCGATGCCTCCACCGCTCTCGGTTGGATGCTTGACCGGCCTGTGCCGGCGGGTGCCTCCCAGGCGCGCAACCTCATTATCGCTGGGGCCACTCCCGTCGTCCCGACCCTTTGGCGTCACGAGGTATCCAACGCAATTGTCATGGCGGAACGACGAGGACGTATAACTGCTGCCCAGGTGGTGACGCTCGCGGCCGATCTTGAGGAATTCATGCAGGTCGTCGAAGTCGACTCTCTCCTGGTGCGCGCCTCGGTGTTGATCGAGACAGCACAGCGGACCCGCCTGACCGTCTACGACACCGCCTATCTGGAGTTGGCCTCCCGCCTCGGGTTGCCGTTGGCGACTCTCGATGGCAAACTGCGCGAGGCCGCCCGGCGCGCCGGGTTGGCACTGATCTAGCTACGACACTCCTCAAACGATCTCTTCCTTTTGCTCGTCCCAACTGAGGGTGCGGCCTTGCCGGTAAGAATCCACGGCCATGCGGCAGGCGACGGCGGAGCGGAATCCCAGTTCGAAGGGGCAGTCGGTTTCTTTGCGGCTGCGCACGCAGTCGAAGAAATTCTGCATGTGCAGTACGGTGGTATCGCTCACGCCGACGATGTCCGGAGCCTTGCCCGGCGCTTCGCCCACGCTCGGGGCCACCGACTTCCTTTCCTGGGGAACGTAGCGCACGTTGTCGTCTTCGTCGCGGAGAATCGTTCCTTTGTTGCCGAGCACCTGGTCATAGCCCTCGCCCAACAGGTTGTTGCCGAACATGGAGTTCCAGGTAAACAGGAGCTTCTCCCGTTGAATCATGCTCACGTCCATGGTGTCGGGCGGCTGCATATCCGGCGAAAGGTAGTTGGCGCCCACCATCGTAACCTTCTGGGGAATCTTGAGGTCGAGAAGCTTGAACCAGAATCCCACCTGGTGCACCATATTTTCAAAAACGTTTCCCCCGGAGTAATCCCAGAAGAAGCGCCAGTTGATGAGGCGGTTGGGATCGAAGGGATATTCTTTCGCCTCTCCTTCAAAAGCCTTCCAGTCCACGTGCTGCAGGGTCGCAATCGGCGGGAACGGCGCGCTTCCAGCCGCCATAGGGAGCATTGCGATAGTGGAAAGTGTGCAGTTGCGTGATCATGCCCATGTGCTCGGGCTGCAAGTATTCGCGCACCTGCCCTATGGTCGGTGAACTGGTGGATTGGATGCCCACCTGCACGACGCGCCCGGAACCCTCCAGCGCTTTGCGCATGCGCTTGGCGTGGTCGGGATTGAACGCCATGGTCTTTTCCTGGTAGACGTCTTTTCCCGCCTGAATGGCCGGAACGAAATGCAGCGCGTGCAGGTGCTGAGGCGTGGCAATCAGTACCGCATCGATGCTCTTGTCATCGAGGAGTTTGCGGAAATCACGGTAGGTTTGGATACCAGGGATATGTCGCTTTCAACTTATCGAGGCGGCGTGTGTAAATGTCCGCAGCGGCCACGCCCTCCACGTTGGGGCATTTCAACGCCGCCTTGAAGATTTCCGTCCCGCGCCCGCCTGCTCCGATCAGTCCAATGCGGATGCGGTCGTTGGCTCCCAGCACACGGCTGGAGGGAAAAAGTCCATAGGCCGCCAGAGCGGCGGAACTACCCAGAGCTTTCTGCATAAACGCACGTCGAGTTGCCATACCGAAATTTCTCCTGCTCACCTTGATTTACCGGCGGTTCATTCTAATGTAGCGCGTCACACATCGCGACCCATTCAATTGTCTGGGTCGCAGTGGTAGCGGCGGGCTTTAGCCCGGCGCTACGTTTGTAGCGGCGGTCTCCTACTGCCGTCTCGAGTTTCTGCATTTTGAAGCGTGGAATTCGTTCCCCAGCGCTCGAATCGTGACAAAAAACCCGACGGTTTCAGCAAAATACGTGTGCTTCGGTAGAAAATGTCGCTCCGTTGTGTAGAAATGTCGCCTTTTTTATCGGTAAAAGTGTCGTCTTTTTGTTTGTTTTCATACACATTCCGGCTTCGCTCGTCATTTATTAACATCTTTTTTTCGGTGCTCGCCCCCCGCGCCACTTTTCCCCCTCCGCCGCGACGATGAAACCTCCCCCTGCGTCGGAGGATTTGTTCGGCGTTTTCCGTGTCGGTCTGGGCATTCGTCCTTTCCTCCGGGCGACCCGGTGGGGCTGCCGCGTTCCGCACCCGTCTCTACCCTCCCAGGCTAAGCCCGAGCCCAGGTGTCTTGTCAACAGAATTCTGCGCCGTTTTCCTACCGGCAGGAAAAGACTTTACAAATGGGCTTCACATTTTCCTACCGGTAGGAAACCCTGAGTTGCGGGTTTCCGATGTGCAACTCTCTTAGCGCCCTCTCCCCCGGCCGGCGTCGCGGGAAAAATGTAGAAACTCCATGTGCCACCCTCCCGACCATGTCGGGACAGGTTCCGGGCGGCGCTACAAGCACCAATACCTCTGGCGCACTGCACTACCAATTCCTCCTCAAACCCCTTCTTCCTGTTGCCCACCCAGACGCACGCGGGCATCGACGGCGCGAAAGTCCGCGCCCTGGGGGAAGACCAGCAGGGGGTTGATCTCAATCTCCGCAATCTCCGGCATGCCCTCCGCGAGCTGCGAAAACCTTTGCAGGACTTCCGCCAGCGCATCGAGATCCACCGGAGCTTCTCCGCGCACACCGCGCAGCAGACTGTAGCCACGAATCTGCTGAATCATTTCGTGGGCTTCGAGATCGGTGAGCGGCGGCACACGGAAAACCACGTCCTTCACCGTCTCTACGTAGATTCCTCCCAACCCGAACATCACCAGCGGGCCGTACTTGGGGTCGTGGGTCATGCCCACGATCACTTCGCGGCCGCCGCGCACGTATTCCTGAATCAGGAAGCCCAACCCGTCCGGCCGCCGCGTGGGTCCCCTCGATGCCTGGCGACGGACTCCGCCATCTTCTGCGCGGCCGCCAATAATTCCTCCGGGCCACGGAGATCCACGAGCACGCCACCCACGTCCATCTTATGGACCAAATCCGGCGCGGCCGCTTTAAGGACCACCGGGTAGCGAAGCTCTTTGGCCACGCGTTCAAGCTCCTCCCGGTTCGCGGCGGGGATGGATTTCGCTACGGGAATTCCGTAGTAGCCGATCAAGCGAAGGCTTTCCTCCATGCGTCAATTGCCCCCGGCCCTGCTGGCGAACTTCCTGAATCAACTCCTCCGCCGCCCCGCTGCGCACCTCGAAGCGTTTCAATTCGCCCACCGGCTTCTCACGCCACACGCGATAACGGTCGAGGGCCGCAAGGGCGTTCACCGCCGACTCCGGGAAAATATACAGGGCCATGTGGTTGGGATGGTCGCGATTCAGCTCCACAAAGAACTCATCCGTCGCCATGATGACTCCCACCACCGGCTTGAGATATTTGTGGCGCAACTGTTCCAGACCCAGAATGATGTCCATGGTGTTGATCATCATGGGAGGAACAAAAACCACCAGCAGCATGTCGATGCCGTCGTCTTCCAACAGAATTCGCGCGCAGGCATCGTACTTGCTGCGGTCCGATTGGGGGGTCATGTCCACGGGATTCTGAATGCTGGCCTCGGGAGGAAGCAAGCGGCGGAGCTCGTGGCACGTTCGTTCGGAGAAATCCGCCATGCTCAGGCCATGGGCGATGGCCGTATCGGTGGCCATGATGGCAGGGCCGCCGGCATTGGTGAGAATGCCCAGGCGGTTGCCCCGCGGCAAGGGATTCTTGGAGAATGCCAGCGCCAGGTCAAACAACTCCTCCACGGTGTTCACGCGGACCACGCCACACTGCTCCAGCAGGGCGCCGGTGGCCACGTCGAGTCCCTGGCGCGCCGCCAGCGCTCCGGTGTGCGACGTCGCCGCGCGCGCCCCCGCTTCCGTACGGCCGGACTTCACCACCAGCAGGGGCTTGCGCTTGGAAATCCTCCGGCAGATTTGCATGAAGCGCTTGGCATTTCCGAACGACTCGAGATACATCAAAATCAAATCGGTCTGCGGATCGTCTTCCCAATACTGCAATAAGTCGTTGCCGGAGACGTTGGTCTTGTTGCCCAGACTCACAAAATAGGAAAACCCGATGTCAAGCTGCCGCGCGATGTTCAAGATGGCCACGCCCAGCGCGCCGCTCTGCGACATGAAGGCAATGCGCCCCGTCAGGGGCAGGGTGGGAGCAAAGGTGGCGTCCATGCGGACTGCCGGGTCGGTATTGATGACGCCCATGCAATTCGGCCCGATCATCCGCATCCCGTATTGCCGGACGCGTTCGCCCAATTGGGCTTCGAACCTTTTCCCTTCCTCGCCGGTTTCGGAAAAGCCCGCGGTGATGACCACCAAGCCCGGTCACGCCTTTCTTCCCACAATCATCGATCGTGCTCAGCACCTCTTCGCGCGGCACGACGATGATGGCCAGGTCCACCGGGTCGGGAATCGATGACACGGTCGGAAAAGCCTTTATGGAGTGAATAAAATCCGCTTTGGGATTAACCGGAAAGAGTTTGCCGTGGAAATCAAATTCTATGAGCTGGTGCAGGATCTCGCGGCCGATGGATCCCTGGCGGCGTGAGGCACCTACGACGGCGATGGATTTCGGTTTCAGGATGGCATCCAGGGGATTCACGGATATTCCTTTCGTGCGGGCGAGTCCCGAGCTGGGATCCGGTCGAAGCTATCTTCCTAAGCGGCGGGCGCCAGTAATTCGGCCCGAACATTTTTCAGGACATACAAGGCCCGCTCGACGCCCACTTCGCCGGTAAGAATGGGATCTTCATTCTCAATGCTCATGATTCCCTGATAGTCGATGTCCATGTACGCCTTCACGATTTCCTTCCAGACGTGCGCGCCGTGACCATACCCGACGGCGCGGAAGTAGACCGAACCGTCGGTGGCCTTCTCCTCGGGCTCTTCGGGAAAGTTCAACACCCCAAACCTCCGAGCCACGTCCTTGACTATCACCGTGTCTTTCATGTGGGCGTGATAGAGCGCGCCCTGCTGGCCGAGGTAACGGATGACCTCGACCGGGTCGCAGCCTTGCCAGAACAAGTGGCTGAGGTCGCAGTTGGCCCCGATTTCTTCCCCCACGGCGTTACGCAGTTTCATCAGCGTCTTGGGGTTGAACACGACAAAGTTGGGATGCATTTCCAGAGCGATTTTGTGAATGCCGTGGGCACGCGCAAACTTCACCGCTTGCTTCCAATAGGGAATCACTTTTTCGTTCCACTGATACTTCAGGGTCTGATCAAATTCCGGAGGCCAGCGGTAAGTGGCCCAGTTGGGCATCTTATCCGTCGGGCGAGCCGCCCGGGCAGCCGGAGAATCCCACAATAACCGGCACTTCCAGTCGCTCGGCCAGAAGCACGGAGTTGCGGAAGTATTCGTCATCGCGTGCGGCAAGCTTCGGGTCGGGGTGAACCGGGTTGCCATGGCAACTCAGGGTTGCCACCAAAATCTTGCGGTCTTCAAATTTCTTTTTCCAGGCTTTGGCCTTGGCAGGATCAGCGAGAAGCTCCGCGATCGGGCAATGCTTGGTGCCGGGATAACCTCCCGTGCCGATCTCCACTGCCTCAATTCCGAGCGCGGAAATCTTGTCGAGCATCTCGTCGAGCGAGAGGTCATTGTAAACAGGATCAAAGACGCCAATGGGAATTTTGCGGGATGTGTCAGGTGCAAGGGGAACAGCAGGTTGCGCCGGTGAAGGTTCACTCGCACTCGGCGCCACGCCCCCCCTCGCAACCGGCGCCGTCGCGATCAAACCCCCCGTGGTTGCCAAAAAGCTCCTTCGGGTCACAGAACGCACATTTTTTCCATTGGTCATTTTATCCCCCCTTCTACGTCGAGCGCGGAAGTATACCGCATTGCGGCTACGGAGTGGGGCCGAGTGTTTCGCCAAATTTCTCTTTGTAGATGAGCGTGGGCAAGGGGAGTTTAGAGGCGGCCGGGGCCGGCGTTTCCTCGCGGTAGCCGATGGGGAGCAGTGCGGCCACCAGGAAGTGGTCGGGAATGTGAAAGTGGGTCTTGATCTTGGCTTCGTCGAATTCCGTTACCCAGTAAGCCGACAGACTGCATTCCGCCGCGCCCAGGAGGATTTGGTGCACGGCCACAAAGGCGTTGGCGAGAGCGGTGCGTTTGGCAATTTCGGGGGAGGAGGAATAGTATTCGCGCAACTGGCGCAGGGCCTCGTGGCCTTCCTCCTCCGTGATTTTCCGGCTGGCAATCATCTCTTGCAAATACTGCGGCGCGGACTTCCAGGCCAGGGTATCCGCCAGGCAGATCAGAATGACGGGCGCAGAACTGAGGGGAACCTTGATGTAAGTGGCCGCCTCGAGATATTTCTTGGCAGCATCGCCACGCACCACGATCCAGCGCCAGGTTTGCAGGTTCCATTCCGAGGGCGCCAGGCGAGCCACCTCGATGACGCGTCCCAGGCAATCGTCGGCGATATCCTGCTCACTGAAACGGGGAAACATCGGCCCCACGCCCAAGTGGGCTTTCTTGTGAGAACGAGGGCGTTGTCCGCGCTGGCATTTTCGCGCATAGAGAAGTTATCGCTACCCAATCTGGGGGTGAAAGCCGGCGATGAAAAACATTCCGAAGACGATGGCATAAAGCAACTCGCTGAGCCCCAGCCGGTGGACCTGGAGTGGCCGGGGTGATTCGAGAAACCACGCGAACCCTCGGACGAATAGAGGCGCGAATGCCATCAGGATGAGACCGGGAAGCCATCCGGCTCGCCAAATCAATCCCAGGAGCAGCAGGCAAAAGGCTTGGTGAAGCAGGAAGCCTCTTCCCTGGCGGAATTTTTCCCCGGTCGTCATGGCGTCGCGCGGAATGAATTCGCAGTTGGACGAAATGAATTTGGTTGGCGGCGAAGAGCCAGTTGGCCAACCAGATGATTATGGCCGTCGGGCCGAAATGACCCGTCGCCAGATAATAAGCTCCCGCCGAAGTGGAGCTCAGCGCGATGGCGCCCGTCAATTGGGCGTTCATGCGCGTTTCCCGGCCGAGTTGTTTCAGGACGGCCTGAAGAAGAAAAGCCATCGCCGCGACCGCGCCTAACAGCAGGAGTCCATAAGCGTGCGCCCACAGAATGAGGACTGCCAGGGCCGAGCCGGCAACGGAAGCATAAATATAAAAGGAATAATAAATGAGCTTCCGCTCCGCATCGTTTTGCGGACGTAACGGTGAAATTCCCAGCCAAGCTTCCACGGGGGTCCGCAAACAGAAGAGCCCTAGCGCGACCGCGGCGAATAATAAAATCCAGATGATTCGCTCCCCGCGGGGATTGCCGGCAGCGGCGCCGGTGACCAGCGGAACCAGAAGCATTCCCCAGGCGCCGTGCTCACGCGGCAAGAAGAACGAACGTCCTCGGGAGCGAGGCAGCAAGGGAAAGATGGAAGTGGCACTGGCCATGGCAGTCAAGCCTCAAGACGCCCGGGCAGTCACTCCCCGGTTTTTGTAAATTGATTTGTTGACTTCGACCAGCAGGTCTTCGAAGGAAGCGCCGACTTTGCGGGCCGCCATTTCAATGGAGCAGTCGTCACAGGAAGGCCGCAGCCCGAACTGGTCAAAGACCGGGGCGGTTTCCGGAAATTTCTGTTTGATGTCCCGCACCGCTTCTCCGCCGCGCACCAGATCAGTGAATTGAAGCATGGCTTTCCTCCTCCTGGCTGCGAACCGCTTCCGCCGTACGCGGTTGATAAACGCAGAAAGGCTCCTCGTCCAGAAAGTCTCCCGTAGCGGCGAAGGCCCGGGCGCGGCAACCCATGCAAACATTGCGGAACTCGCAGTAACCGCACTTGCCTTTCAAGTTGCCGGTGTCGCGGAGTTGCTGAAACACCGGGGCGCTCTCCCAGATTTCCGCCAAACTCTGCTGATGGAGATTGCCGGCCAGAGCCGGCAGATAGCCGCAGGGATAAACTTCACCCTGATAGGAAATGAACGCCACGCCCGTGCCGGCCAAGCAACCCTTGGTCATCGCCTGCATGCTATCCGGGTGGCCCGCCCCGGCATGGCGGGCGTGCGGGTGAAGGCCGATTCCCGTCGAGCCGGGCATGGTCATTTCCGTGGGGCCGATCTCTTGCCCATTGCCGCCGAATGAGGACTCCGCCAGCGAGGCGGCGCGGCGCTCTGCCGCGCGGCGTTGGCGCACGACGCGGAAATAGTGAGGCGCGCAAGTGGCTTTCAACTCGATGCCGCCTTCCTGCGCGCGGTCGTAAAACCAATTCAAGATTTTTTCGTATTCGTCGGCAGGGACCATCTGCTCTTCGGCAATGCCCACGCCGCAACCCACCGGAACCAGGAGGAAAGTGTGGAGGGCGTCCGCGCCAAGCTGGCGCGCCATTTCCAGCACGGCGGGAAGTTGGTGGGCGTTGTGGCGCGCGATGGTCATGTTGATTTGCACGGACATGCCGAGCTCTTTCAAATTTCGCAAGCCGCGCAGGGCCTGATCAAATGCTCCCGGGATGCCTCGAAAGGCATCGTGGGTAGCGGCGTCCGCTCCGTCTAAACTGATGGAGACGCGGCGCACGCCGGCATCCACGATCTTGTGGGCAACTTCCTGGGAAACCAGCGTTCCGTTGGTCGCCAAGGCTACGCGCAATCCGCAATCGCGCGCGTAGCTGGCCAATTCAAAAATGTCGTTACGAAAAAGAGGTTCGCCACCGCTTAGAACTAGGATAGGTAGGGATAACTGAGAGACTTGCTTTATTATGTTCAGGGCTTTGGTCGTAGGTAGGTCATTTATGGATGAGAGTTCCGTAGCGGTGGCGCGACAATGAATGCAACGCAGGTTGCACCCCTTTGTCACCTCCCAGAAAATGAGTCGCGGTTTGTGTGTCAAAGTTTTCATCAGATAATCACGACTCAGAAACTAAAACTGGCTGTTTTACGCAGCCTGCTCTGATAAGAGCACGTCGTCTTCCATTGCCTCGACTTGCTCCGTCACTTCCTTGCTAATTTCTTCATCCGTCAAGTAACACGCGGGGTCCGACATCCAAGGGTCGCCAAAAAATTCTTCCGCGCGAACCCGTAAATTTCCCCCACAGGCTTGTTTCCAGCGACAATTCGCGCATCGTCCCTTCAACAAGGGAAGGCGGTCGCGCAATCCGCGCAACAGGGGATCCGAGGATTTCCCCCAGATCTCGCGGAAGGGTGTCTCCCGCACATTACCGAGAATGTAGTTGGTCCAGTAAGGATCAGGGTGTACGTCGCCGAGGGAATCGATGCCGGCAAGGCCCACCCCCGCGCCCTGCAGGCTCGCCGCGCAACCCTGCAACCACCGGTAGGCGGCGGCGGCGCGCCGGGGATTCGTGCGTGCTAATCGCAGGTAAAGGTAAATGCCGTCCACATGGTTTTCGTCGGTCGCAATTTTGATCGCAACTCCGCGGCGATGGAAGTCTTCCGCGCGCTCGAGGATCAGGTCGAGAGCGCGGCGCTTCTGGTCGTGGGTCAAGTCGTCCTGGGGGCTGATTGCCCCGGCCCGTGTAGACAAGGTGGGCGAAAACCGCCTGCCGGATTTGCCGCCGCTCGATAAAATCCAGGATGTCGGCGAGTTCGGGATAATTCCAACGATTCAGCGGAATCCGGACCTCCGCCGCCAGGCCGGCGGCTTCACAATTCGCATACCCTTCCAGTACCGCGTCGAAGGCGCCTCGCATCCCGCGGTGGCGGTCCACCTCGCGGCCGATCCCTTCCAGCAGAATACTGACGGAGTGTAATCCGGCGCCCTGCAACCCCGCCGCCCGCGCCCGGCTGAGGAGCGTGCCGTTGGTAAAGAGCGAGGGTTGGATGCCTCGCTCACGCGTGTAGGCCACCAATTCCACGAGGTCCGCCCGCAGCAGCGGCTCGCCGCCCGCGAACCGCAGACGGCGAACTTTGCCCACCGCCAAGTCGCTGATCAACGCCATGCCTTCGCGGGTAGTAAGCTCCGACCCATAGCGGCGCGGTCGCGAGTCGTAGAGGCAACTGAAACAATTCAGGTTGCAGGAGCGGGTTACGCGCCACGTAACCATGGGCTTGGGATTCCTCACGGCGAGGGGCAGAGGAGCGGCGTCAGGCGCAATGATCTCCAGACGAGGCCCGCGCTTGCTGGTTTCGGTGGCGGCCTGCATCCGCAGGGAACAATTGAGCTGTGTGATGTCAAACATCACTTGCCTCTAAACTTCCTGGATTATTTGCTGAGGGTTTGCCTGAAAACTGCGCCTGAAATTATTATGGGGGCTGGAGATCCCGGTTCGTCCGATTTCCGGTATCCCCAACCCCCAACCTGGGTTTATCCAGGTTCCTAGGACCCGAAGTCCCTCGCACCGATAGTTAAGGCAACCGGTGTGCCAAACAGTCCTACCTGTTGAGGTAACCCCTGTCCGTCGAATATGCGTTGAAGTTAAATGACTTACTGAAGTGATGGCATTCTTGGCCTGGGGAATGAGATCCGAACTTGACCAGCCATCAATGCGCAAATTGACAGACATCATGTCCCTTGTGGTGTGAAAAAACGCAAAGGGCGGGGTGCCAGGGGTTCCCGCTGGGGAATCGGAGCCAATCGGGAGAAATTGCCCTGGCTTGGTGCAATCGCGCCATACTTGCAGCTTGCGGGGAAAAAGGATCAGGGGGAGAAAAGCGGGCGCCGCGCGCGGCGTATTCCCACTCAGCCTCCGCCGGTAGCGCCGGCCTCTAGAGCCTGCCCTGAGCGGGGCGAAGGGGTCGGCAGGTGCTGAGCTAAGGCTCAGCGCTACAACGCGCCATCAACCACGCGAGAGGCCGCCAGGTCTCTGTGGGTCAGACAATCGCCGATGCGGGAGTCGGTGGGCCGCTTCCCGCTCCATCCCCATTGCTCCCAAGCGTCAAGAAAGATTTGGGTCACGAGCCTGCCGATGGCGTCAAGATCCACGCGCTCGGGCAGTGGCGAGTTTTCGGCAACGGCATTGAGCTCTGCAAGCAAACGATTGGCTTCTACGATGACTCGGTCCTGAGACCACTCTCCGCGCCGGACTGCGAGCAATTTGCTCCGTTCGGGTTCGGGACGGGGGAGCGTTACCCAACCCCGGCTCACAAACTCAATGCCTTCGTGCAGAAGGCGGAGCGCGTGCATCGCGGCTTTGACGTCAAAGCCGAATTGCTTTTCCAGCTCCGGCCGCTGGCCGTGTTTTCCGCGGCCGCGGTCGCCTGTCATCCGGCGAAGTTGTGCATCCGCATAGCCTTGGTATTTGAGCGCATGGGCCTTGGCCAGAAACAAGTCTCGCGAAGCGATCACCGCGCTCCAGAAGGCTTCCTGGTTGTCGAATGGCGTGAAGAGCATGTGCAGGATCGTGGGGTTGCCAGCGGCGGCCAAGTCGCGCGAATCTTCGTAGCGAGTAGCAGATTACATCTACATCTCCTGCTTTATTGCGCTCGCCCTGAGGCGCCGTGGAGGTGACGAAATGCGGAAATCCTTCCCAGAAGCAACATTCCGGCGTCTCGATATATATTCCGTAAATGTCGTGGTCGTCCTTGCCTTCAAGCTTTACGCCATGAAGCTGCGAGCCCCCTACCAGGGCGTGAATCAAGCGTCCACGCTCTTGTGGAAATCCATGCGCGATGATTTCTTCGATGACTTGCATAAGGTCGCTCGTTTGGTCATTCCCGAATCCTGATTCTATCTACCTCTACAACAATCAGTTTTCCACCGTAGTGCTGCGGGGCTGGATGAATCGCAAGGTAACTGAGAAGCCGTGCTATCAGGGCTCGCGTGACCTCCGGGTGGTTCAGGACTTGAAGGGAAACGATACCCTTGAATCGCTTCGGCGGATAAGTGACGATATCCGCAAAGTCGCCGTTGAGAGAGAGTAGAATTGCGTCCGCTTCCTGGGCCTTGCCGATAACGCGGGTGTCCGGAGACTCGACAGGCAGATAATCCTTGAGGCGCACAACTTCGTGCCCCGCCCCACGGAGACTGTCAATGATGTGATTGGAAACGCAATGGTCCGCGAAGAATCGCACCGCCAGCTAGACCTCCACCATGAATTCCGCCAGGTCGCGGGCGTAGTCAAGGCAGGCAGCAATCTGGTCACGGGTCAAATCAGGGAACTCGCCGATGATCTCCTCGGCAGTCTGCCCTGCCGCCAGGTACCCTAAAATCAGGCTCGCCGGGATGCGAGTTCCCTTAATGCGGGGTTTCCCACGCAGAATTTCCGGGTCGCTTGCGATGTGGTCTTTCCAGTCTACCGGCACGGTGTACTCCTACTCAAGAGCGAGTATACGCCACAAGAGCGGCGGTCTCCAACGGGCGTGCGGACCGGTAGAGAGCGTCACGCCTCATAAAGTGACGACTTCCTTCATCACCTGGGGCCGAATGTAAGGGCTGATGGCTTCCTCCGTAACCACATCCACAGAACAGCCCAGCAGGTCTTCCAGGTCCTGCTTGATGGCCACGAGATCAAGCAGCGTACGGCCAGGAGCCAGCCTTACCAGCAGGTCAACGTCGCTGGCTCTTTCCGCTTCGCCCCGCGCCCGCGAGCCGAAGAGGCGAACATCCGTCGCCCCGTGACTTGCCGTGACCTTGAGAATCTCCTTGCGCCTGTCGTGCAAAAGTTGGTCCATGAATTCAACTCCGTGTTCGGGATGAGAACGCAAACGATCGCAGATCGCGCTCTAGACCAGCCCGCCCGATTTTAGCATATCTCCCCGCGCCCTTTGGCCATTCGACTGACCGCAGACAGCGATTCCGCATGCGAGGTTGGAGGTGGGCGAAATAGTTAGTCCGGGCGCAGGGGAGGCGGTCGGGCAGATTCGCATTGGCATTGTTGGCGGGGGCAGGGCGGGAAAATACGCCCGGTGGGGTCGACACTATGGTGAGATGGGCGCAACCCGCCGCACGCCACAGGGATATGGGGCCGAAGCGCAGGGCGGAATTCCGGGAGGGGAGGGGAAGACTTTTAGGGGGATGAACCCTCGGCGAAGCCGGGGTCCTGGCAGAGTTCGCGGGCCATGAGGCGTGCCCAGTAGCGGAGTGTTCTGCCGCGCCGGACGGCCGGTTTCAGATTGAGAACCCAGAAAGCATGAAAGAGGTTGTAGGCCAGGAAGGCGACGAGCAGAAACGACTCGATGGCCTGCGGGTGGTGTTTATACACATGGTCGGAGTGCCACTCGTTGGCGAGTTCGTTGAACCCATAGTTCTCGATGTCCCAGCGACGATGCCCGAAGCCGACGGCTTGTTCCGTCGAGGCCTGCGCGGCCGGTAGCGTCGTGGCCCAAACCCACTCGGTCGTCATCGACTCAACCTGCATGGTAATCTGGCGGCGCACCGAGTAGGTTTCTCGCGAACGGATGACCCGCAGCGGAGCGTGGACTTGGGGCCAAGTGGTGAAGTCCGATACGTCCCACCACTGGCAGTGGCGCGACCGATACTTTCCCGCTTCGGGCGGAGTCAGCGCAAACAAACCGCAGGCATCCTGGTAAAGGTCCCGCCGCTCGTCCTTGAGAACCACCAGTGCGTGCTTACCGTGGGCGAGCAGAAGATTGAAGAAGGGGGCCTGGGCATAGAGACCATCGGCCAACAGCAACTGAAAGGCGCGGGGGTAACGGGCCAGGACGCGCTCCAGCAAGCGGCGGGCCGTGGTCACCTCGTCTTCGCCGGGCCGTTGGGGTTCCAGATCGAGCAGGATGCGCAACTCCGAACCCGTCAACAACTGCAGCGTGACGTTCCGATGGTAGTACTGAATCCTCTCGCCTTGCTCGGTGTGAATCGTCCGCTGCAAGCATCCCGAGCAACGACGGCGATAGCTGGCGTGGGTCTCGTGACCGTCGAGAACCGCCACGCTCAGTCCGCCGATGCCCGGCAAGGCTTTGTTCCGCTTCAGGCGGGAGTAGACATGATGCAGCCCCTCGCGCAGTTCCTGGGCGGCGAGACCAGCGTGGACGCGCCCCAGGGTGTCGCTACTGCCGGGCGAACGTCCCAGCCACCGTTTCCAGAACCGCGCGAGGCGGTGCTCTTCCAGCGCGTGCAGGCTGCCCAAGCGGGACCAGAACATCACCAGGCTGGCTTTCAGGAGAACGGCCACCGGGATACGGGGTTGTCGTCGGGGATCATGGACCGCCGCGACGATCCGTTCCGAAAGACCGTAGACGGTCTCGCCATACCGGATCAGGCGTCGGAGAACGGCATCACCCCTTGCGATCGAGCAGCCGCTGCCACTCGATCTCCGAGAGTTCCTCCAGCAGTTGCTGGATTTCCTGATAGCCCTGAACGCTCTGGCGGATGCGCGCTTCCCACTCCTTAGGCACGAACCCCTGGCGCGGCTTGCCTCCCCGGCTCTGCACGAGGTACAGCGACGCGTGCAGTTCGCCGTGGGCACAGCGACAATTCGGTTTCCCGCACCGGCGCAGACGAGGCGCCAAGGTGCCGCGGAGAAAGCGCTGGCTAGAGACCATCTGCGTCAGGCGCGAACGGCGTTTTCGCTCGCCTGCCGGAAGACGGGAGCGGGATAGTGGAGGGTTCTTCATCTGATACATTAATAGTATATCAGGCAGAACCCGCGTTGTCAAGCAAAAAGCGAATGCGAATCTGCTCGGTGAGCGGGGACGGGGGCAAAGTAGTTGCAATTTCAGAGGGTTAAATCAGGTGAAAAAGCACGCATGCGGAATCGCTGGACCGCAGAGGTGCGCTCTGCGCCAGCCCGCGGCTCCGAAACAAAGTGTTCTTTTGGAGGTCTCTGAAATGGTCATCTCAAACCGTTTCGTTCGGACCTAATTGTTCGGAAGTAAGGTAGCGAGAATTCATAACAAATCATTCGAATGCTGCGTCAGTACGGCAAACGAGGGTTGCTAAGCGGCATCTTCATCCTTTAATGCGAGTCACCGCGAGTTTTTGTGTTTAGAAAAACCACGTCCTGTTCCTAATGACAGGAACGATAATGATGACGACCGGTAGGAAGACAAACACTCCTTGGTGAACTGCCATCGAGACAAACCCATGACTCAATCCTCCCTTGAATGGCATTTTTATACCATTCGCTGAATTTTGAGTCTTAACCCAACTTTCGCAGTTGAGGCGACAAGCGCCAGCTAAGTAGTTTATTTTCAGCAAAGCGGTCTCGAAGGTCTACACTACATTTTGAGCTGCACCTGTTGGTCGGTGACGGTCTCCGCCGGCTTGATGCGTGGCGGAGGTTGCGACGGCAGTGACAGGTGAAGTTGGTGGAGCAGGAGCATCTGCTCTGGTTCGGGTTGCGTATAGCGCGGCATGATCAGCCAGCGCCCGTCGGTGGTGGGCAGGCAGACATCCAGCATTTGAATTGTCGCCAATTTTTCCAGCACGCCGCGGGGTGTCAACCCCGGAGCGCAGGGGGCCAACCGGTGCCGGAGCGTGACCGACAGGGCGTAAGCCAGGAAAGCCACGAAGATGTGGGCCTCCACGCGCTTTTCCACTTGATGATAAATCGGACGCAGTCCCAGTTCGCTCTTCAAGGTTTTGAAGGCAGCTTCAATTTGGGTCAGTAAGATATAGAGTTCCCAGAGCACTTCCGGCTTTTCTCCCAGCAGGTTCGAGCGCAGCAGATAGTGGCCGTCGCGCAACTCCGCCTTCCGCAACTTCTCTTTGTCCAAGCGAAAAGAAAACGTCTGACGGGTGACTTCCTCTCCCTCTTGGGGCAAGCCGATCGGCACGAAGCCGAAGGCGCGTCCCGCTTCCTTTTTAGCCGCGCCGATCCGCAGCAGCAGTTGATCGCGTGCCGGAGCACTGCGGCGCAGCTTGCGCAAGGTCTTTAGCAAGCGCACCAACTTGCGCCGCCGCATGGCACGTTCCTTGGCGTGCCTCCCCGCGCTCTTGGCCAGCACGTACAGTTCGCCATCCGCGGCGAACAACTTCACTTCCACCGACTCACGCACTTTCTGCCAGGGCAATTCCAGCCAGCGCTTTTCGTACTGCTGAATCTTGCCGCGCGGCGTCCCCACCAGGTAGAAAACTTCTCGACCCCCGGTGCGCATTTCTTCCAGTACTTCTTCCGTAGGAACCCCCCGGTCCATCACCCACACCCGCCGTGCCCGTCCATACTGCGCTTCGATCTTGTCCAGAAATCCTCGCAGCGTGGTGCGGTCCGAAGTGTTGCCCGCCAGCACTTCATAAGCCAGCGGAAATCCTTCCGGCGTCACCACCAGCGCGATCACCACCTGCCGGCAATCGCCGCGAGGATCCCGGCTGTAGCCATGCTTCGCCTTGGGAATCTCCTCGCCTTCCCCTTCGATGTAGGTGCTCGTCAGGTCGTAGAGCAGCACATCGAAGCGCGCCTGAAACAGCTCTTGCCAGCGTTGCCGCAGATGATCGAACAGCGCGGTCTTGTGTTCCCCCAGGCGGTCCAGACATCGATACAAACGGTCCTTCTCCGCTACGGCAAAGCCCGTGCCTAACAGATCTCCCAGGGCGCTCTGGTCAAACCCCTGCCGGTGCAAACGGAACTCGCTGCCCGGCGCCACCAAGCGGCTCACCACAAGCAGCTCCAGCACCTTCGCCCACGGCACTTCTTCCCGCCCCTTACCCAAACGATCTTGCCAAAACGCGCTCAGCCCCAATTGCCGCCACAGTTCGCACCCCAGCCAATAGTTGCCAAACGCCCGCGGTCGCCGCAGTTCCATCTCCTTCAGCTTCACCTGCACGCCGTCCAGCGCGTCGGCCGGCAGCGCCCGGTCCTCGGGAAATAAACTCAGGCTCGCCGCCCGCTGCTCGGCTTCATCAAACACCTCCAGCGTCTTGCGCCACGCCGCCTGCTGACTGTCGTTGATCTCGCCCAAATACAAAACCCGCCGCTGCACCACCCGCCCCGAACGCAGCCGCCGACTCTCCTCCACGCTCCAATCGCGGTGCTCCTTGCCGTCTTTGATTCGCTTGTTCGCACGCAGGTACATGGCTGGCCGCCATTGTGCCAAGCTTGAGCGGAGATGAAAAGGGGGTAGGTCTACACTACAAGCCCTTTTGTACAACCCCCATTGAAGTTTCAAGAGTTACCGCGATGCCCACACCGAATTTCACCTGGAATGGCTCCGAGCTGCGAAAGT
>CAWELY010000042.1:0-153648 GCA_963810005.1 uncultured Acidobacteriota bacterium | reverse complement strand
GTCTGCTCGCAGGACTCGGCGGTCTGGAGCAGGTGCTCGATCTGCGGGAGGTCGGTGTCCGGATCACTATCATCAACAAGGGTGTTGAGGTATTCCATGGCCTCCCAAATCCCCATCCGCGTTCTTTCCCGATGGGCGAACTCGCGCTTTTTGGCGAGGACGAATTCGCGCGTCTGGTAAGTGTGGTTGAGGCGGTAGAACTCCTTCACCGAATCTCGCGTATCGGAGCTGTGGTCACGGAATTCCTCCGGCTTCTTGTCGGGGTCGATGCTCGCCAGTAGCTTCGCCGACGCCACCTCCCCCGTGGCTGAGGGCGGCGCAGGATACCGCTGCTTGAGGAAGTCTTCCCACTCATCGAAGCTGCCTAAGGGTGAGCGTGTCTGATCGGCGGACTCCATGGACGTCCCTCCATTCCTGAGGCGTTGCCGGCTAAAGTTATCCCGTGATCGGCCCTGTTCCCTTATGGAACTCTAGCACGGCAGGACACCGCAGTAAAGAATCACCGAACGCTGGTGCTGTTCTAATTTGAACATAGCGCCGCCATCTTGGCGGCTCAATGCCGGCTGGAAGCCGGCGCTACATCTGAAATTAGGAAAGCACCCGAACGCTCGCTAGCGACGCCTTACCCTTCGCCCATCCAGGCGCCGTAGGGCTTGAGGGCCTCAACGTTATCGCACACGGCCTTGATGGCGGCGGTGATGGGCACCGCGAGAATCAAGCCGAACCCTCCCCACAGCCAGGACCAGAACATCATGGCAATGGTCACCGAGAGCGCATTCAGGTTGACGCGCTGGCCCACGAGCTTGGGCGTGAGGACGTTGACGGCCACGAAATGAACCACCGCGACGGCGACGCCGATGGCGATGAAGGGGCCCGTGGTGTCGTATTGCATCAGCGCGACAAGCAAGGGAGGAAGAATTCCCAGCGCCACGCCGATATAGGGAACCAGGCTGAGAAGCGCGGCAAGCGGTCCCATCAACAAGGCGTATTGGAGATGGATGATGGCGAAAACGGGGGTGATGAGGCAGGCGGAAATGAGCCCGACGAGTAAATTCCCCACCACAAATTGACGCAACATGCGGGCGATGGCATGAATCACATCTTCCGCCTGCTGGCGCCGTTGGATGGGAAAAAGGTTCAACGACGCCGCCCACAACTGGTTCTTCGAGGTGAGCATGAAAAACACCAGGAAAGGAATGAACATCACGGTGACGGTAAAGGCGTAAACCGATCCGATGCCCCGCAACAGGAATTGCGCGTAGGGGGATTCCTGCTGCAACCGCACGGTCGGCATGTTCGCCTCAGGGGAAGCCGGCATAATGGTCTGCGTGCTCTGCTGAATGTTGTGGGCCGTCACCTGAAGGTGCGCGGTGATTTGCTTCAGCCTCTCGACCAGCCTGGGCATTGCCTCAAAAAAGGCCTGGGCGCGATCGTAGATCACATAGATGACCAGGTACGCGACGGTAAGCATCAGAAGCACCATGATGAGCGAGGCCAGCCAGCGCGGAATTCGAAAAGCCTCCATCACTTTGACTCCCGGGTCCAGGACCGAGGCAATCAGGATGGAGCAGATCAAGGTGATGACCACCGAACTGGCGTAGTAGATGCAGCCAAAAAGAACGGCAATGGCGATGATTCTGAACACTGGCCGAAGCGGATGCCGCGGAGGGAGTCTCAGAATGGGTTTCAGACATGCAGTGTGCCCTCGCAAGGGATTCTAGCTTGCCGCGCCGGGAATTGCCAGAGAAGAGCTTTACAGAGAAGAACTTTAAACGGCGACGGCCAGAGCTTCGCTGGGGGGCGCGACGACATGCATAGTATAATGGCTTTTTTGAATTTCCACGCCGGGAACGTGTGTTCTCTTACGGGCAGGGGAAACAGGAGGGAAGGCGACGGTTCGCGGTGGCGCCTCAAGGATGACATGAAATTCTCGCGTCGCAATTGGCTGGGTTCTTCGGCAATACTTCTGGGGTCAGGAATTCTTGATGCTCTCACCACGCCCCTGTGGCGATGGACAGGAACTCCCGTGCTTCAGGCGGCCACCGCACCTCATCCGGAAGCGCCCTCCCCCGTCACTTTCGTGGATGTGGCGAAAGAGGCCGGCCTCAACGTCCCCAACGTGTGGGGCGGCGTCAAGCACAAGAAATACATTATTGAAGCCAAGGGCAGCGGGCTGGCCTTTTTCGATTACGACCAGGATGGCTGGCTCGACATCTACCTCACCAACGGCGACCGCCTGCCGGGCGAAGAACCCTATCCCGATGGCAAGACGCCCACGCAGCACCTCTTTAAGAACAACCGCGACGGCACGTTCACGGACGTGACGGAAAAATCCGGCTTGGGCGGCACCGGATGGGGCACGGGCGTTTGCGTGGGCGACTATGACAATGACGGCTGGGATGACCTGTTCTGCTGCTATTGGGGTCATAACGTGTTGTGGCACAACAACGGCGACGGCACGTTTACGGATGTGACCAAGAAGGCGGGCTTGTGGGAAGACCGCGTCCGCTGGGGCTCCGGCTGCACCTGGATTGATTACGACCGCGACGGATTCCTTGACCTGTTCGTGTGCAACTACATCGAACTGGACCTTGAGAAGGTGCCGGTGCCGGGGCAGACCGGCTATTGCCAGTGGAAAGGCATTCCCACGATGTGCGGCCCGCGCGGCCTGCCGGGCGGAATGAACATCCTCTACCACAACAACGGCAATGGAACTTTCACCGATGTTTCGGAGAAGGCGGGCATCCTGAAGCCGGGGCCGCGCTACTCCATCACCGCCGTCTCCTACGATTTCGATAACGACGGCTGGCCCGATATCTACGTGGCGGTCGACTCCGAGCCCAGCATTCTGTTCCACAACAAACACGACGGGACGTTTGAAGACATCGCGGTCATGGCCGGCTGCGCTTACAACGAGGACGGGCAGGAACAGGCCGGCATGGGCGTCGGGTGTGGGCGACTACGACTGCGACGGCTGGCTCGACATTTTCAAGACCAATTTTTCCGACGACACCCCCGACCTGTATCACAACAACGGCGACGGGACTTTCACCGATGTGACTTTCGTGGCCGGCCTGGGCGTGAACACCCAGTATGTTTGCTGGGGCGCCGGCTTTATGGACTACGACAACGATGGGTGGACCGACATCTTCCACGTCACCGGCCACGTCTATCCGGAAATCGAGGAGTACCATCTGGACGCGCAATTTCTTTCCCCCCGGCTCGTCTATCGCAACCTCGGCAATGGCAAGTTCAAGGACGTTTCCAAAGAAATGGGCCCGGGGGTGGCAGCGGAATTTTCCAGCCGCGGTTGCGCTTTTGGCGACTACGATAACGACGGCGACATCGACGTGCTGGTCCTGAACATGAACGATTACCCGTCGCTGCTGCGCAACGACGGCGGCAACAAGAATAATTGGATCACCATCAAATTGCTCGGCACCCAGTGCAACCGCACCGCCATCGGCGCGCGCGTGCGCGTGGTGACCGGAAAGCATGCGCAAATCGATGAGGTTCATACCGGCACCAGCGTGATGTCGCAGAGCGACCTGCGCCTCCATTTCGGCCTGGGACCATCTCCGCAGGTGGACTTGATCGAGGTCAAGTGGCCCACCACTCAGAAGGTGGAGAAATTTCACCAATATCGCCGCCAACCAGTTCCTCACCATTAAGGAAGGCGCGGGAATCATCAAACGCGAAAAGCCCAATCCCGCCGCCAAGCCCTGACGCCTCAAAGTAACGCGTTGGGGTTTGAAATCCTCCCCCCGCAGCCGCAGGGACCGAGGCCCGGAACCCCCGCGGTCGACATGCGGGAGGATTGCACGGGCCTGCCCGACACTAGACGATTTCCCCAGTTCTTCTCGCTCGATATGAAATTGAGCAGGGAATTCCACCTGCCTCTGCCGATACTCAAGAAGCACCTGAGGCGCGGCGCGCTCACGATTTTCAATTTGTCGAACCCCTCCAATCTTCGCGATGTTCTCAATGATACCGCCTCGCCGTTCTCCGCCCATTTTGTTGGCGACCAGCACCGCTTCCTTGATAGCGCGCTGGATGTCCTCTATTAGGCGAAGTCCTCAGCGGGATTTATCTCTTAGGGGGGCTGTGTGGCACGGCGCCTGTACACGCTGAACCGGCAACGCATTGGCTCAATCACCAATCGCTAAATTGCCCAACCGCCCAATTAGCCTGGGATGGATTGCGTTTTCCCCGCAGGGCGGCATATGATGAGTTAAGAATGTGGCGCTGGTCCAACCGCGTTAGGCGATGGATGCTGCTCTGGCGCTGAACTGTATCGGTTCGCCATCGGATGACGCGGATGAGTTGCAAGAAGTTGGAACGGCACTGGTTACAGGGCCATTTAATTTTCTCAGGCGACCGGGAGGAATATGGGCATTCGCACCAGCGTCGATTTGAGGCTTGATCCATCCTCGGCCTTTGAGGCGTTCGTTGAGGAATTGTCTACCGCGCTGTCGCGGCTCGGGATGCAGTTCCAACCCGGAGCGGACGGTCGCGTGATGGAAGGTGATGTCGAAGTGGGGCGGGTAGTCCGCTGGCAACCGCCAGAAGAGATTGTACTCGAATGGCATGCGGCGGATTGGCAGACCCGCGGAGGTGACATCGTTGGAGTTGCGGTTCGAGCCTATTGAGGATGGCACGCGGGTAACCCTGGAGCACCCGGGGTGGGGCAATCTGTTGGGAGACCAGGGGAATGAGCTGGCCGGCTGGTTCGCGAGCGAGGTTGCCGCCCCTCTTCTCAGCGCGATGGCGCCCCAGTCGCTTGGGCGATTGGATCACCGATCGCCGGGCGCGGCGTCCGTCGGGGCCTCAGTCGACGCGCCACCTATCGCGACCCCCTTTACCATCGCCCCAACTTCAAAGCCATCCTGGCGGTGCTGGGGCTAGGACCTGACGACTATTTGCTCGAGGTCGGTTGCGGGGGCGGGGCATTCTTGCACGACGCTCTAAAAAGTGGCTGCAAAGCGGCGGCCATCGATCACAGTTCCGACATGGTAAGAGTGGCTCGCGAGGTTAACCACGAGGCAATCCAACAAAACCGGCTGGAGATTCGCGAGGGTGACGCCGGTTCACTGCCTTACCCGGATGGGACTTTCACCTGCGCCGTGATGACCGGGGTTTTTGGTTTCATATCGAATCCTCTCGAAGTGCTCTCCGAGATTCGACGCGTTCTCGCGCCGGGCGGGCGCTTTGTGCTCTTTACCGGCACCAAGAAGCTGCGCGGGACACCCGCCGCGCCTGAGCCCATGGCCTCGCGCCTGCATTTTTACGAAGACCACGAACTGGAAGAGCTGGCGCGAAAGGCAGGATTTGCTGAGGCCCACCTGGAGCAGCCCGACTTTGAGCCTCTGGCGCGCGAGGCGGGAATACCCGAAGAACATTTGGAACTTTTCAAGGGCCGCGGCGGCGGGCAGCTCCTGATTGCACGCAAGGAATTAACGAAGAGTAGGCCGTAGGTGGCAGGTCGCAGGTGGGGTAACGGCAATACCCGGCCAGAACAAAGCCTCCCCATCATGCCATCTACTACCTATGACCTACCTCAGATTCACATTCGACAGGAGGAAAGAGATGGACCTGCAATATCCCATCGGGAAATTCACCTGGAATCGCACTGGCGAAGGATTGCTGGCCAGCGAGGCGGAGCGGCGCAGTGGCTTGCCGACATCGAAGAGACGCCGGCGCGACTGCGCGCGGCGGTGGCGGGGCTTACGGAAGCGCAGCTCGACACGCCTTACCGGCCCGGCGGCTGGACCGTCCGCCAGGTGGTGCATCACCTCGCCGACAGCCACATGAACGCCTACGTGCGCTTTCGCCTGGCGCTGACCGAAAACGAGCCCACCATCAAGCCCTACGACGAGAAACTCTGGGCGAATTTGAGCGACGCGCGCACGGCGCCCGCCGAGCTTTCCTTAACCCTGCTTGACACCCTGCACCAACGCTGGGTGATGCTGCTCCGCTCGCTGAAGCCGGAGGATTTTGCCCGCGCCCTGAATCATCCGGAGCTGGGGCGGGTGACGCTGGAGAAATACCTGGCGATGTATGCCTGGCACGGGAAGCATCATGTGGCCCACATCACCGGCCTGCGCCAGCGCTCCGGCTGGAAGGCGGCCGGCGCGTAAGGCTCTGGGCGCGTCTCCGCTATTTCTGCATCACCAGCAGGTGGGGTACGGCGTCGCAAGAGTTGAGGGGCTGAACATCACGAACTTCGTGCTGGAAATGATGATGCCGGCCACGGCGCCGTCCGAGGAGCTGACGCTGAAGGTCCCGTCGGAATTGACGGTGTAGGTGGCGGCCAGGAAGGACGAGCCCGCGTCCTGCGCGCTCGTCGAAGTGATGTCCGTGGTGCCGGTAATGCTCCCGCTGCCGTCAGGGGCGACGGCGTCCACCTCCGCCTGCGCGCTTTGGATGGCGACCTCCGCCATCCCGCCGAAAAAGCTGCCCGACAGGGAAGCGTTGCTGAAGGGACCCGCCGATTGCGGTTCGAAAGATCCCGTGTCCACGCCCGGCGAGGCATCCACGATGAAGCCCGTGTTCAGCCCGGTCAAATAAAACACGGGAGGGGTGCCTCCGCAACTCTGGGTGCTGCTGCTGAGGGTCACACGGCCGTTGGGCTCGACCGCGTAGGTGCACGTGTAAGTGCCGGAACTCTGCATCGTGCCGGCCCGATCCTCGTAAAACGTGATCGCCATGGAACTGCTGCCATCGGCGCTCGCCGTCTCCATGGAGACGGCCGACGCCGTACCGGCCAGGCTCAGCCCGCTGAGGTAGAAAACCATGTTGCCGTCGAGCGAAGCCTGAGTAAATCCGGCGCCTCCCGCCGGCACGCTTTGCTGGTCCCATTCCCCGCTCGCGAAGGGGCCGAAGTCGGCATTCACCACCAGCAGTTGCGAATTGGACACCGCATAGAACGTGATGTTGGAGTTGGTTTCTCCCAGCGCGATGATTCCCGTGCCGCGGCCATTGGCATCGAGGGTGGTGTAAGTCCCGGCAACGGCGGGGGCCGCCGTGTTGGTGATGGTCCATGCATCGTTGCAGTCCTGCTCGAGGCCGTTGAAGGTATTGCCGCCCGCGCTGAGCTCGCCCACGCAGACGTCACGCCCGCCCAGTGCAGAAGGATCCCACCCGACGGTGCGGAAAACGTAACTGCCGCTAAGTCCGCCGGCAAAGGCGCTGGAGGTTTGGCGCAGGAGTTGGCCCGTGGCGATATAGGCGCTGGCGCTGGGGGCTGTCCCACTCGATCATCCGGCCGCGGCGGCGCTGTTGGAGGACATTGACCCGAGAGCGAAGTGCGTGACAAAGGTTCCGAACGGGGTCGCCAGGGTGGCGCAACCGCGATTGTCTGATCCCACCGAGTAGGAGCTGGCCGAGGTAATGATGTTGCCCTGTTGCGCGCCGAGAACACCATTGGTATCAGCCTCGCCCGCAGTGATTTTACCGGTTCCATCCGCAGTGAAAGACCCCACCACGGTCAGAAAGCCGGCGTCATTGAATCCGCTCAGGCTGAAGGCGTATGGCCCGCTGAGGACCGCGTTGTTGCCCGAACTGGTGCACGCTTCCGCGGCGTTATCGACCGCAATGCTGAGCTCTTGCGTTTGCGTCTCGAGCGGCGAACTTGAATCCGTCACCACGGCGGTGAAACTTACCGTCCCCGTTGATGACGGCGTTCCTGAAATAGCGCCCGTCGATGAGTTGAGTGACATGCCCCTGGGCAGTGCTCCGGCGGAGATACTCCAAGCGTAGGGCGGTGTCCCTCCCATGGCCACCAGCTTGGCCTTGTAAGCCGTGGCCGGCGTCCCGTCGAGCAGCGAGGACGTGGTGATGGCCAGCGGTCCCGGGGCGCCAATGGTGATCGCGAGGGACTGGCTTTGGGTCTGCGGCGTCGGGCTTGAATCTTGGGCGGTGACCGTAAAGGTGAAGGTCCCCTGCGACGTCGGGCTCCCGGATATCACTCCTGAGCTCGGCTGCATGGCGAGACCGGGAGGAAGCGAGCCCATCGCCAAGCTCCAGGTGTAAGGAGGGGTGCCGCCGCTGGCATCAATATCTGTAAGGTAGGCGATGCCCTCGGACCCGGCAGGCAAATCCGTGGTGGAGATGATCACCACAGTGACGACGGTGAGGCTGAGTTGCGCTTGCGCCGAGTCCGGTCCACCCGGCGCCGTTGACGAATCGGTCACTTGCACCGTGAAGGTGAAAATTCCGGATACGGTGGGATCTCCGGCGATGACCCCGGAACTGCGCAAGGATAAACCCGTCGGCAAAGCGCCGCTGGCCAAAGTCCAAGTAAGCGCTCCCACACCGCCCGTGGATTGCAGAGTCGCGCTGTAATTCGAATTCGGTGTGGCATTGGTAAGCGTCGTGGTGGTGACGGTCAGTGGCGGAGGAGTGCCAATGATAATCGTTAAGGACTGGGTTTGGGTCTGCGGCGTGGGGCTTGAATCTTGGGCGGCGACCGTAAAGGTGAAGGTCCCCGGCGACGTTGGGGTCCCGGAAATCACTCCCGAGCTCGGCTGCAGGGCGAGACCGGGAGGAAGCGTGCCCGCCGCCAGGCTCCAAATGTATGGAGGGGTGCCGCCGCTGGCATTAATGTTTGCAAGGTAGGCGGCGCCCTCGGACCCGGCAGGCAAGGCCTTGGTGGAGATGTTCACCACGGTGACGACGGTGAGGCTGAGTTGCGCTTGCGCCGAAGCCGGTCCGCCGGCCGCGGCGGACGAATCGGTCACTTGCACCGTGAAGGTGAAGGTTCCGGAAACGGTGGGATCTCCGGTGATTGTCCCGGAATTGCTCAACGTCAAGCCTGTCGGCAAAGCGCCGCTGGCCAAAGTCCACGTAAGCGCTCCCACACCACCCGTGGATTGCAAAGTCGCGCTGTAGTTCGTATTCGGTGTGGCATTGGTAAGTGTAGTGGTGGTGATGGCCAGAGGAGCGCCAACGACGACCGTCAGGGACTGGGTTTGGGTCTGCGGCGTGGGGCTTGAATCTTGGGCGGCAACCGTGAAGGTGAAGGTTCCCGGCGACGTCGGGGTCCCGGAAATCACTCCCGCGGTCGGCTGCATGGCAAGACCGGGAGGAAGCGAGCCCGCCGCCAAGCTCCAGGTGTACGGAGGGGTGCCGCCGCTGGCGACAATGGTGGCAAGATACGCGACGCCCTCGGACCCGGCAGGCAAGGCCTTGGTGGAGATGTTCACCACGGTGACGACGGTGAGGCTGAGTTGCGCTTGCGCCGAAGCCGGTCCGCCGGCTGCGGCGGACGAATCGACCACTTGCACGGCGAAGGAGAAAGTCCCGGAAACGGTGGGAATTCCGGTGATTGTCCCGGAATTGCTCAACGTCAAGCCGGTCGGCAAAGTGCCGCTGGCCACACTCCAGGTGAGAGTCCCTACACCGCCGGTGGCTTCGAGACTCGCGCGGTAGTTCACATTCGGTGTGGCATTAATAAGCGCCCCAGCGGTAATGCTTGGCGGGGGATAAACCATGACCACCGCCGAACTTGACTTGGTGGTATCGGAGGCAGAAGTCGCCGTGACGGTGATGCTGAGATTGGCCGAAATCGGAGAAGGAGCGTTGAAGGTTGTCGCGGTCGCGGTGGTGCCGGAAAAGGTCCCGCAGGCGGCGCCCGTAACCCCCGTCCCGGAAGCGCTCCAAGTCACTCCCTTGCCGCTCGTATCGTTGGCGAGGGTCGCAGTGAATTTCACCGTTTGTCCCTGATCGATATTGGTCTGGGTCGCAGGAGAAATGGAAACGACGATAGGGATTGCAGCGGGAGGCTCGCTTCCCCCACCTCCGCCCCCACCCCCGCACCCGCACATGACCACCAAACCGCAGATTGCGAGCAAGAGTTTCTTCATTGGGGTCAATCCTCCTGTAGCGCTTGTGGGGTGGTTCGCAGGGCAGGTGCGAATTCGGTGAGAAATTCAAGGTGGCGCGGCCGGGAAAAGGTTCCCCCCATCCTTTCCGATTGCCCTCGCTTCCGCTGAACCTTTTCATTCATCTGTCTTTTCCGTGACCGGGAATGCCGGTAGGAGACTTGAGCCGATCCCCCCACGTTAGAATTCCTTCATGATTGGTTATCGGCGGATGCCGGACACGGGATGAGGAAAATTGGCGGGGACGGAAATACCCTGGGCCACAGATTACCGGATCACACAGATTGCCGCCCTGAAGGAAGTTGTCGATCACATTGGGGGGAGGATGGCTCCTCCCATGCGGTACGTCGAGGTCCCTGAGGATGTGGACGGGAGGGCGATCCGGTCCAAGCTGGGTCTGTCGCAAGCGGAATTCTCACGTTTGGCCGGCGGCCATTTTCCGTGATGGCGAATAATCAGGACTTTAGCGCCAGGATTCCGTCCCAACGAAAGAATTGAAATTCTTACATATGGGACGGTACTGCCTGCTCCCACCTCCGCTGGGACTTCCACGGCAGGCGCCGCCGCGCGGAATTCTGCGCGTGATTTCTCCTCCTGCCTCGTATATTCTTACCGTTTTGAAAAAGAGAGAGGATGAATAAAAACATGTCTGAGCGCCTGGTTGTCTTTACGGAGAGGGAAGAGGGGCCGGTGCCCGGTCTCGACGAAGAGTTGATTCGCGAAAACGGAGGGACCATCCGCTATGGAAAGGCAGTGGATGAGCGAGATCGCATCCGGCTGGCTGAGGGGGCGGAGGTCATCGTGGTGGGCAGCACGCCGTTGACCCGCGAATTTTTTTCCGCCTCGCCGCACCTGAAAGGTGTAGTGCGTCTGGGAATCGGCGTGGACAGCTTGGATCTTGATGCCGCCACCGAGCTCGGCATCGTGGTGGCCAACGTTCCGGATTTCTGTTCGGACGAAGTCGCGGAGCACACCCTCGGACTTATCTTCGCCGTGACGCGGAAGATCGCCCTGGCAGACCGCAAAACGCGCCGGGGCGAATGGGTGCCGGGGATGGACGCCCTCTTGCGGCCGATGCGGCGGCTTAGCGGCCAGACTCTGGGGCTGATTGGGTTGGGGAAAATCGGACGAAGCCTGGCAGGCAAGGCCCAGGGTTTGGGACTGAAGGTGATGGCCTTCGATCCGCACGTCCGCGCGGAGGCGGCGCAAGCTGCCGGCGTGCCTTTGATGAGCCTGGAAGCGTTGCTGCCCCAAACGGATATCCTCTCGCTTCACGTGCCGGCAACCGCCGAGACCAAGGGCATCGTCAACGCCCGCACCCTGGCGCTCCTCAAGCCGGGGGCCATCCTCATCAATACCGCGCGGGGCCCGGTGGTGGACGAAGCCGCACTCGGAGCCGCGCTCGCTTCCGGCCGGCTGGCAGGCGCGGGATTGGATGTGCTGCAACAGGAACCCCTGCGCCTGCCCCATCCGCTTACGGAATTTGCCAATGTGGTCTTCACCTGCCACTACGCGTCATTGAGCGACGATTCCTACGCCATCTTGCGGCAGCAAGCGTCGGAGCAGGCGGTGCAAATCCTACACGGCAAGTTCCCAGAGCACCTGGTGAACCCCCGGGTGAAAGATCTACCCCAGTGCCGCTTGCGGAAAAATGGCGCGTAGCGCGGACCCCCGGTTTTGGGGTCCGCGGTTCTTCTTTTGCAAAAACCACAGATCGCAAAGATGGGTGCCTGCCCGCGGGTTCAGGAGCGCGAGTCTCGCGAAGAATCAAACAAAGGCAGCTTAGTCTGGAGGGCAATCCGACGGGCAGCGCAGCGCGGCGGCGGGGACACCGCTGCTACAGCAGCAGGGACACGCCTTGCGCGCGGGCGAGCTTACGGCGCAGCCTTTCCAGGCGATGGGTAAAGCGCTCGGCATCCGTTTGCAGGGGCGGGCCTGGTGCCCGCCCTGGGCGTCCACAAGGGGCGCCCCTACGTTCCAGGCGTTCGAGGGCGGCGAGCGTGAACTCCATCGCGCTCTTGGGGATCGCGTTGGTGGTGCTCGTAATGAATGGCCAACTCCTCGAAGGCTTCCAGCGCCAGCGGGGACGGCCGCCGCGTAAGTTCCAGCCAGGTTTCCACCGCCAATTCGTGTTGGCGCTGCCGCTTGTACTGCAAGGCCAACTGGTGCAGGGCTCGGGCCTCGATTTCTTCCGGCAACCCGCCGGAAAGCGCGCGCTGGCAAGTCTCGACCGACTGCTCCCGCGAACCCGCGGTTTCCAACATGCGGCTGAGGCTGAAGAGGTCCACGGGAGAGTCGAGCGTGCCGGCGTCGCCCATCGCCCGCGCCAACTCCACGGTGACGGCGGCGAGCGTCATGATGTCGAGCGCGTTGTGGTAGAACACCGGTTGCAGGCCGCGCGCGTCGCCGCGTGCGCAGGTAATCAAAGTAAATGCCGGGGATTTCCGAGCCCGGCAACGTCACCCTCGCGCTCGATTCCCAGCACCGCGCTCTCCAGGTCGGTGAGCTTGCAGCTTTCCAGACGCAGCTTCCATAGCCGCCGCGACGGGTGCAGCGCATCGAGGTGCAGCAATCGCCCGAAGGGAGACTTCAGCCGCGCCAGCGCGTAGCGCGTTTCGAGCAGCGGCACGTCGAAGGTCTTGCCGTTGTAAGTCACCAGGCCCTCGAAGGAGTCCAGAATTTCCGCCAGGGCGCGCAGGACGGCTTTCTCCTCCGGATAATCCCGCAGAAAGAATTGCCTGACGACGAATTGCGTTCCTTCCACCGTGCCGATGCCAATCAGGAACGCGCAGGTGCCGGTGCCGCCCGCGAGACCGGTGGTTTCCGTGTCGAGGTAGACCAGGCGCTCCGGCGCGGGCAGGGCGGCTTGGGGGAAAAGCAGATTCAGCGGGGTCAGGTCGGCGGCGGAGATGTCGCCGATGCGCAGCTTGCCGTAAGGCCTGCCGAAAGGGAAAGCCTGCCGGGCCAAAAAGTATTCGCCCAAATCGTTTTTCTCGAGCACGCCTTCCACGTACTCTTCGATGCCCTTGGCCGCCCGCTGCGCGGGAAGCTGGCGCGGCTCAGGCGGCTTCTCCATGCGGCGCAGAAATTCGAGCGTCTGCTCGAGCTCGCGATCAGGGTCGCGAGGCGCCGAGGCCTTCTTGAGCTGGCGAAGTTTTTGGTCCAAGTTCACAGGTATTCCAGATAGTACAGAATGGGTCCTAGTCCCAGTCTTTGCGCCTTAGCGCCTTTGCGTGAAATTATTTTGCTTTTCAAAGACCGTTAACAACCCTAGCTATCCCATCCTTAATGAGCTCAGTATCAAAGTTGATCAACAGGCCTAACTTCCTCCCCGTCAATCGTAGATATGTGAGCAACTGCTTCCGATGCACTGGGGCTAGACTTTCGACCGACTTGATCTCGATGATGACCTTGTCCTCCACGATAAGGTCGGCGCGGAACCCCGCTTCCAAGTGGACGTTTTCCCAGACGACCGGGATTGCTTGTTGTCTCACCACTTTCAGGCCTCGATTCGCCAATTCCTGCGCCATGACGGTTTCATAAACCGATTCAAACAGTCCTGGACCAAGTGTGGTGTGGACCTTGTAGGCAGCATCTACGATCTGTTTCGAGATTTCATTCTCAGTCATGGAAAAACATTTTCACGCAAAGGCGCGAAGGCGCAAAGCGTTTCGTCAGCATATTTCTCGATTTCATTCTGTTTTCCATTAACCAGATCAGTTCGCGAAGCTTGTAGTCCGGCAACTGCGGTCTCTTTCACGGTCTCTATTGGAGACTTTGCGGCCTTTAGCGGCTTTGCGCCTTGGCGAGAAATTGTTTTGCTCTTTCTGCGCACATGACCATTAACTCGCAGCCAATCATCCTGCCGCAATATTTCCAACGCAACTTCCTTCCCCTTTTCCCCGATCTCCCCCGCCGGGCCGACGCAGGAGGGGCAACCCGTGGGGCAGGGGCACTCCGAGATCAGCTTGTGAGTTTTCTCCAGCAACGAATCGCTCATGCGAAAGAGCGGCTCGCTCAGGCCCACGCCTCCGGGGTAGGAGTCGTAGAGATAGATGTTGGGCTCGAAAATCTTCCGCACCACGGTGCGCTTGCCCGGCTGCACATTGAGCGGTTCGGATGGCTCGGAGCGTAGCGCCGCCCTTCAGGGCGGCAGGTGCTGCCGGGCTAAAGCCCGGCGCTACATCCGACGTTACTTCCAGTTCGGCATTCTCGCCCACGGAAGTTCCCAGATCACGAGCGTCGCACATGACGAGCAGCGTGGCAATAGCGCCAAGGGCGTTCGCGAGGCCGTTCACGCCGTCGAGCCGCTCGGTGGAGTTGTAAGGCAATGCCTCCATCATGGGGCGCGGCAGTGTCAGCCAAAACGCCGTGGTGTGCATTTCCTGCTCGGGCAGGGTGAGTTCCCCTGACCCGACATTCTCCATCGTGTAGAACTTGATCTTCTTGAATCCCACCACCTGCGTGTTCACCTGAACTTCGCCGTGATTCTTGCGCGCGGCACCCGCCGTGGCGGAGTCAAAGGTCTCGAGGATTTTGATCTTGGTGTAGGAGATGGCGTCGGTGAAATACTCGGAATCCACCTGGTGGACGTAGGCCTTGCGGTCGTCGTAGTCGAGGCGCTCGACGTGGTACTGCACGCCGTCCTGAATGTAGATGGCCTTCTCGTGCAGGGTGGTGAGGGCGCTGGAGAAGTCCGTCTCGCCGATCACGCGCGGCTCGTGCGTGTTGTCAACAATCACGAAGTTGTCGGAGGAAACGGAGCGCAGGCTGAGAGCGTCGGCGGGATAGCTCTCCGAGACCCAATGCCAGCCGTCTTGGGTGTGGTGCAGAAAGCCGGTTTCTTCCAGGTGCTGGCAAAGCCGCCGGAGGTCGAGCGCGCCAAACTTCTCGTCTTCGCGCAGTGGCAGCTCAAAAGCCGCGCACTTCAGGTGATTCAGCAGGATAAAGAGATTGTCGGGATTCACGTAGCCGTGCTCGGGCGAGCGGCCGAAGAAGTATTCCGGGTTCTGCACCATGAACTGATCGAGCGGCGCGCTGGAGGCGACGAGCACGGCCGCCGATGTCCCCTGGCGGCGCCCGGCGCGGCCCGCGCGCTGCCACGTGGAGGCAATCGTCCCGGGGTAGGCGGCGAGCAGCGCCACATCCAGGCTGCCCACATCGATGCCGAGTTCGAGAGCGTTGGTGGCCACCACTCCACGCAAGCGGCCGCTGCGCAAGTCGCGCTCGATTTCCCGGCGCTCCAGCGGCAGGTAACCGCCCCGATAGCCGCGCACCGCTTGCGGCATGGCGGGCCCCTGGGAGAAATCCTCCTGAAGATAGGTCACCAGAATTTCCGTGGCCAGGCGGCTGTTGGCGAAAATGATGGTCTGGAGCCCGCGCGAAAGAAAAGTCTTGGCCAGGCGGCGCGTTTCATTCAAGTAAGACCGGCGAATGCCCAGTTGCGGATTGACCACCGGCGGGTTGTAACAGACAAAGTACTTTTCCGCCGCGGGCGCGCCGTTGTCGTCGATCAGCGTTACATCTTCTTCCAGAATGCGCGCGGCGAGCTCCTGCGGATTGGCAATCGTGGCCGAGGTGCAGATGAACTGCGGGGTGCTTCCGTAAAAGCGCGCCACACGCTTGAGCCGGCGCAAAACATTGGCCAGGTGGCTGCCCAGAACGCCGCGATAGTAGTGCAGCTCGTCGATCACCACGTAGCGCAGGTTTTCAAAAAGGCGCTGCCACTTGGTGTGGTGCGGCAGGATGCCCGCGTGCAGCATGTCGGGATTGGTGATCACCAGATTGCCGCGAGCGCGAATGGCCTTGCGCGCGTCCTGCGGCGTGTCGCCGTCGTAGGTGAAAGTGCGCACCTCGTCGCCGAGTTGCTCGGTCCAGCGATTGAGTTCCACCAGCTGGTCCTGCGAAAGGGCCTTGGTGGGGAAAAGATAAAGGGCGCGGGCTTCCGGGTTCTCCATCAGCTCGCTCAGGATCGGGAGGTTGTAGCACAGCGTTTTGCCCGACGCCGTGGGCGTGACCACCACCAGGTTCTTGCCTTCGCGCGCCAGCGTGAAGGCCAGCGCCTGGTGCGTGTAGAGCGAGGCAAAGCCGCGCGCCTTCAGAATCTCCACCAGGCGGGCGGGCAGGGAGGGAGGGAAAGGCGCCACGCGCGGTTCGCGAGCAGGGAAGTGGCGGATGGCCGTCACCCCGCCCTGGGCGCGCGAGGCGCGGAACTTCTCCTCGATTTCCTTGAGCGCGCTTTCCACCGGGGCAAGGTCGTGCGCCCGGAAGCTTGCCAAGGCGTCGGGTTTGAGTTCCATCCTGTGTTCCTTCAATCGGAAGATCGGGTGATCGGGTGATCGGGTGAACTGAAACCAATTCAGCCTGGGCAGCTCTTTGTT
Source organism: uncultured Acidobacteriota bacterium (assembly GCA_963810005.1). GTDB lineage: Bacteria > Acidobacteriota > Terriglobia > UBA7540 > UBA7540 > Bog-366. Next base: position 137,387 of record CAWELY010000042.1, on the reverse strand, counting down.
CACCCGATCTTCCGATCACCCGATCCCCGGTATTGATTCGCCTTTTATTCGCTCACTTTAGCACACTCGAGCGCAGCCTCCAAGCCATGATCGCGGACGGTAGTGTCCTAGTTTGCAGTGTAGCGCCGGCTTCCAGCCGGCATTGTGCCGCCAAGATGGCGGCGCTACATTCAAATTAGGACACTACCTCGCGGACGGTAGTGACTCATTTTGGCCTGAACGGAGTGCCGTCCCCCTCGGCCTTGATCCCCGCAGGGGATACATTTACTGCGCGCTGCATAATATGGTGACGGACGAACCCCCTCACCCGTCTCGCCCCGGCTGATGAAGGCGCCGGCGGCGAGCCACCCTCTCCCCCAAGGGGGCGAGGGCACAGATTTAATTTAACTCTCCCCTCGCCCCTTTGGGGGAGAGGGGCGGGGGTGAGGGGGTCTTTCTCAACCCCATCGGACTTTGACGGAACCCTGGACGGTCGCAGAGTCAATTGACTTTGTCTTTTCATAATATGATAATTCCCCTTGTGAGAGCAAAAGTCTGCTTGGCGACAGAGAATTTCTGGCATCATATAGCCTTCTGCGAGGGTTCTATGGCCACGACCACGAATCACGTCCTGAAAGCCGCAACGCTTTCCCGGGAGTTGCTTCTGGGCGCCTACCGAACCATGTACACGTCGCGCCGCGTGGATGACAAAGAGATCCAGCTCAAGCGCCAAAATCGGGCTTTCTTTCAGATCAACGGGGTGGGGCACGAATGCATTGGTGTGGCGGCGGCCCTCCACCTTAAGCCGGGATATGACTGGTTTTATCCCTACTACCGCGACCGGGCATTTTGCCTTCAAATCGGCATGACGCCTTACGAAATGCTGCTCGCTTCCGTGGGAGCGAAGGATGATCCTGCCTGCGGCGGCCGGCAGATGCCCTCGCATTGGGGATCGAAGAAACTGCACATCATTACCGGCTCAAGCCCCACGGGGACGCGCATCCTGCACGCGGTGGGCTCCGCGGAAGCAAGCTGGTATTTCTCTCACATTCAGGAAGCGGCGGAACTCGCTTCCAGTTTCCACGATGACGAGATTGCTTACGTCTCCTTGGGCGATGGCGCCTCGAGCGAAGGTGAATTCTGGGAGTCGCTGAATTACGCTTGCGGCCGAAAGCTTCCCGTCCTTTACGTGGTGCAAGACAACGGCTACGCCATTTCCGTACCTGTCGACGTGCAAACCGCAGGGGGCAAGATCTCCGGCTTGGTCCGGAGCTTCCCCCATCTGCTGACGCTCGAATGCGACGGCACGGATTTCCCCGAGAGTTACGAGGCGGCCGGCAAGGCGGTTGAATACGTACGGCAGCGCAAAGGACCGGCGCTGATTCACGCCCACGTGGTGCGTCCGTATTCGCATTCGCTTTCCGACGACGAGCGGCTTTATAAGCCGGAGGAAGTGCGTCAGGAGGAGGCGAAGCGCGACCCCGTAACGCTCCTCGCCCGGCTCCTGGCCGAGGAAAAGGGGGTTACGGAAAAGGAGTTGAAGGAAATCGAGACGGCCGTCGAGCATGAAGTTCGCGAGGCGGCCGACCTGGCCCTGGCGGCCGAGGCGGTCTCTCCGGAAACCGTTCTTCAGTACGTTTACTCCCCCAGCGTGGATCCCACTTCCGAGCACTTTGATCATCCGCCCAAGTTTCACGGCGAGCCCAAGACCATGGTGGATCTCATCAATGCCTGCTTGAAGGATGAGATGGCTCGCGATCCGCGCGTCGTGGTTTTCGGCGAGGACGTTGCCGATTGCAGCCATGAAAGCGATTTGACCAAGGTGAAAGGCAAGGGCGGGGTCTTCAAAGTCACCCATGGCTTGCAGAGGCAGTTTGGCAGCACGCGCTGCTATCAACTCCACGCTGGCGGAGGCCTGCATTGTGGGCCGCGCGATGGGCATGGCCATCCGCGGGCTGAAGCCGGTGGTGGAAATTCAATTTTTCGACTACATCTGGCCGGCGATGATGCAAATCCGGGATGAACTGACCATTCTGCGCTGGCGGTCGAACAACGCCTTCTCCTGTCCGGTGGTCATCCGCGTGCCGATTGGCGGCTACCTGGCGGGGGGCGCCGTCTATCACAGCCAGTCGGGCGAATCGATTTTTACCCACCTGCCGGGGCTGCGCGTGGTGATGCCGTCTACCGGCGCTCGACGCCAACGGCCTGCTGCGCACGGCGATCCGCTGCGACGACCCGGTGCTGTTTCTCGAGCCCAAGCACCTGTATCGCCAGACGCACAACCGCGCGCCTTACCCGGGACGCGATTACATGATTCCCTTCGGCAAAGCCAAGCTGGTGCGCGAGGGAACGTCGCTGACCATTGTGACTTACGGTTCGCTGGTCATTCGCGCCGTGCAGGCCGCCAAGACCCTGGAGCAGGATGGAATCCAGCCGGAGATTCTGGATCTGCGCTCGCTGAATCCCTACGATTGGGAGCTGATTGCGGCTTCGGTGAAGAAGACCAACCGCGTGCTGGTTCTTCACGAAGATAATATTTCCTGGGGTTATGGCGCGGAAATCGCGGCGCGCATTGCCGACGAACTCTTTACCTTCCTCGATGCGCCGGTCCGCAGGCTGGCGGGCAAGGATGTTTTTATTCCTTACCATCCTGCCCAGGAAGACGCCGTGCTTCCCCAACCCGCTGACATTGTGGAGGCGGTAAGAGCGCTGGCGGCGTATTGAGCAGGGATTAGGGGATAGGGATTCGGGATTAGGAATTTGGGATCCGGGATTAGGCTCCGGCCCTAACCCCCAATCCCTAACCCCTAATCCCGAGCCTCATCCGATTCCCAGCTCATCAATCTTTTCCAGCGGCGTCCCGCATCGGCGGCAGATGACCGCGCCGCAGTCTCCGCACACCAGAGGGTCTGGCACTTCCGCTTCGCAAGTAGGACAGTAAAGAGATTCGCGCTCGCCATTTTTCAATTCGGCCATTCGATTCCACCCAGACGCGCTCTCATCAATCCGGCCAAAGGCCCGGGCGATCTCGCCCTAATGGTCACTTGCTGTCCTTACCTAAGCTAGGCCCGGCCGTCTCAGCGACCTTAGTTTGGGCGGTGTCTTCCTGTTGTAGCGAGGGCTGTCTAGCCTCCTCGAACAAGGTCATGTAGGAGTCGTACCCGAACGATCGGTTCCGGGAGTTCCAGGGTGGAAGCTGTTTCAAAAGTCCCAGGCCTTCGAAGCGCCCCACTAACTTGTTGGCGGTTGCGAATGAACACTGTAGATGTTTCTCGACCATGCGCACTGTCACAATAGGCCGCTCGAAGAGGTAATCTTACAGTTTGATGCCCAAGGCAATGCCGCTGAGATTATGACGATGGCGATCTCTTAGCTCAATGATAGCCCGTGATTTATCTGTCGCCTGACGACTCACGTCCTGAACTCCGCGCAAAAAGAACTTCAACCATCCTTCCCAGTCGCCGTCGTTCCGTATGGCCATCAAGCGGTCGTAGTACTCGGCGCGGCGTCCCTTCAAATAGTGGCTGAATCAGCTTCAAATTGCAGCAGGTCTTCGAGTGTACTCTGAGTCCCCTCGATCTGCGAGCTGAGAACGGCTTCTTGGCGAACGTACATGGCGACGAAGGGGTTCGGGTTCGGCAGGACGGAAGCTACTCCGTCCAGCCGACCCAGTTCTCTGTCGGCGTCCGATAGCAGCCTGACCAGTTCATCGTCCATCCTGATCGGCGGTGCGGGAGGGAGGGGGGAGGGTATGAAGGCCGAATATCCAGTCAATTGCTTTATGAATTGGCCAGCTCGCATAACAAAACCCCTATCCTAAGCTGCCTTCTGACAAACCGAACATATATTGAAGTCCCGTATAATAAGCCTCTACCCGCACGTGCGTTATTATACCAAAAGGCGGTTTTCTATAATAACCCAAGCGGCTTGGGTCTTGAGGACAAGATTGCGTTTTATTTCATGCAGATACGCTTCTTCTAAAACAACCGAATCCCTGGCAATTCGAGGCCGGACGCGGTCGGTTTCGTCAGATGGATTGGTTCTCACCGAGGATTGGCGTAAGAAACCTTTGCAACACCTCCTGGACCTCGTCGAGTTTTCCGGCGAAGAAGTGGTCAGCGCCCTGCACCCAATGAATCTGCTTGGGTTCGGCGAGGGAGTCATAGAGCTCTGAAACCTGGGCGACCGAGCCGAATTCATCACGGGTTCCCTGGAGAATCAATTTGGGCTTATGGACATCACGGAGAAAATCGAAGTTGGATATGTTCACGGGAACTCCCAGGCCCACCAGCGTTGAGACGCGCGCGTCGGTTGCTCCCACCGCGAGGCCTACCCACGACCCAAAGGAAAATCCCATTAAGCAAACCGGCAATCCCGGGAAATGCGCCGCCAGGTAGTCGAGAGCGGCGCGAACATCTCCCTGTTCGCCGTCGCCCCCGGTGAAAGTCCCCACACTCTTGCCCGCGCCACGGAAATTGAAGCGCAGGGTGGGGAGACCGGAGAGGAGTGCAGCCTTGGCGGCACGGAACACCACCTTATTGTGCATGGTACCGCCGTACAGAGGGTGCGGATGGCAAACCAGCGCCACATGGTGGGGAGTGACCTGCGGGTTCCATTCCATCAGCGCTTCCAGTGGTCCGTCGGGACCGGAAATAAATGTGCGGTCGATTTTCGTAATTCACCTCAGAAGAATTAAACTTTCAGCATTCCGCCGCCAGCCCAAACTTTTGCTGAAAGCTGAGGGCTGAAAGCTGAGGGCTGATTGCTGGCAGCTACACATAGTGTAGAATGAAGGCGGCGTTCGAGTCATCATCGGGATGTGCCCATTTTGGATCTTAGGTCTTGGATTGAGCGTGGAGCGCGGCCTGTGGTCGGGATTCGTAGCGTTGCGTAGTCAAGGGGGCATAAGCCGCCCCCGATAGAGGGTGGATCGGGCTATCGCGGAGGAGATTGAGTTACTTCCCTCGCCCCCTTGGGGGAGAGGGTGGACCGCAAACGGCGCTTTCTCCAGCCGGGGCGGGCCGGGTGAGGGGGTCTAAACCGTAGCGCCTCATCCAAACTTGCCCCCGTGCATTCATGTTCGTGCCGACCCCCTCACCCCCACCACCTGCAGAACTTGGGGCCCCCTCCGCCTTGCGGTCCCCCCTCTCCCCCAAGGGGGCGAGGGAAGAAGAATGCAAAGAATACTTGGTGAGGTACTGCCATTAGAAAAGTCCTCTTCTTGCTATTATTGGTGGCCGCGGTGGGTTCAGCCTATTACTACTTTGTGTATAGGCCGGCGCGCAACCTTCCGGTAGAGGCCGGCTACGTGCTGCCCCCCAGCGTTCAGGTGGTTGACACGCCCGCCGAAGTGCGGATCGTCGTGGGCTCCCTAAAAAGTGGTGAACGCGTTGAGATCATCAAGCGGACTCGCAATTGGGCACAAATTCGGACCTCCGAAAGCCTGACAGGTTGGGTGGAGAACAGTAACCTGCTCGATTCCCAGACTTACGAAGGCGGCCAAAAACTGCTTCGTGATGAGCTGAATATTCCGGCGCAAGCGGAAGGCCACACCAGTGGGGTAGTGAACCTGCGCCTTGAACCCTCCCGGGACGCTGCCCAGCTTGCGCAGTTGACGGAAGACTTAAAGGTGCAGGTTTTTGGCCGGCACATGGTGGACCGTCCCGCGCCCGAAGGCCAGCCTTCCGCGGCCAAAGCGCGGGACGCATGGTACCTGATCCGTGCCGGCGCTCGCGCCGGTTGGGTGCTGGGACGATTCGTGGCCCTGGACATTCCCGAGAAGCTTTCGCCGTATGCCCAGGGCTCGAACATGGTCGCCTGGGTCATCCTCAATACGGTAGAGGATGAGGGCCAGCCGGTGCCCGAGTATCTGACGGCCGACCGCCTGGGCACCCAGGAGGCCGACTTTTCGCACATTCGAGTTTTTACCTGGTGGGTCAAGGACCACAAATATGTGACCGCCTACGTGGAGAGCAACTTGAACGGCTACTTCCCGATTCGCGTGGCGGTGGTCAATGGTGTTCACTATTTCCGCCTCCGATTGATGGATGATCAAGGCCAGAAATACCAGAAGGTATATGGGCTGTTTGATACCATTACGCGCGCTGTCGGAACGGTGCCGGGCTGGGAGAGCGATGCGATGCCCTCGTCGCCAGTGCCCCATCACCACCATCGTTCCGGGCGGCGAAGAAGTTGAGCTCACCCATGGAGAAAGGTCCGGGAATTCCGCCCAGCGCCGGGTTATACCACTGGCTTGTCCGTTGGTGGTTCGCGCTCACCCGGCGAAAAATCCGACTACTGCAAGCCGCGGACATGACCACGGAAGGTTCGGTCTTGTTCGCGGTGAGCCAAACGCCAGGCTTGTTGCCCGCACTGGTGCTGACGACGGCAATTCGAGCGCCCCGTCCATTGTTTGCTGCCCAAAAGTCTCGCCCGTGGCCCCCTCGCCCGATTCTTCGCTCGCCGCTTGGGCGTCATCCTTTATGAGGGTGAAAGGCCGGCTTCTGAGGCGACCCTGCGTGAGGCCATTGACGTCCTGACAAGCGGCGGGGCGCTGGTGGTGTTCGCTGATCAAAATGCGGCAGGGCAGGGCGCGCCCGGCGAGTGGGCCTCCACCGCCGCGGCACTGGTGGGGCGAGCGGAAGCTCAGCATGTGGGCCGCCGTGTCACGGTGCATCCCGTGCATCTTTTCCTGCCGGAATCATCGGCGCCCTCGCGCGAAATCCTGATTTATGTCGACTCGGTCATGGTTCGCCCGGAAGAACGGCCCCAGGCGCATTCGCAGGATGGCGAAACGCCAGCCTTTGTTGCGGCGCTCGAATCGCGGTTTCAAGAAAACGCCTTCCAGCTTCGGCCGGCGGACCTGGAATATTTCCTCGCCGATCTTGAGGAAGTCTTGCGGACCGGTTTGCAGGAGGACTGGGCGTCTCGCCCCGACTGGAAACAAGACACCGAGGGCTTTCTGCTGAGCCGGTTGGTGACGGAGTGGGTCGAGGCAGACGAACTATCTACACCCCGCGCGGCTGGTCACCTTGCGCAAATCCTTGGACGACTACCGCCGTCTTCAGCGGCAATGCGCGCTGCGGGAACTGGAAGTCGAGGGCGGGCCATTCCCCGCTAGGCTCGCGGATGGCGAAGGGCCCTCCTTTGGTTTGAGACGCTGCTGGGCCTGCCGATTGCTCTCTATGGGTTGCTGAATCACCGGGTGATCGGGTTGGTGCTCTTCCTGGCAGGATCGTTCAAGCACGACAGTTCTCGCGCCCGTACCACGGAGTGGACACTTCGCGGCGCCGTGACGCTGGGATTTTATGCCCTCCAAATTTTCCTGGTGGCGCATTGGCGGGGGCAGGGCCGCGGCGGGATATTACGCGCCCACCTTACCCGTGTCGGGTGCCTACCTCTGGAGATACGTGGGGTTGGTCCGGCCCCAGGCGCGTCTGCTTGTTGTATCACTCACCATTCCCCCCTTGAGAAGGAAAATCAAACGCCTGCGACATGCGCTTCTGGAAGACCTTGACCAGCCGCTAACATCATACGAGGAGAAAGCGAGCGCGCCGCGCTGAGATTGGCAAGAGGATACCTCGGCTCCGCCCCCCTGGGGCACGGACTGACAAATGACAACGGAATCTATGAGTTTAGAGATAAACCGTGGTCAAGGATAGCGACATAATGTCTGCCACCGTTCTTTATATGGGTATTGGTGGGCATTGGTGGGGTATCCAGCAAATGGCGTGGGACGTCAAGATAGCAATAAACTTGATTGGACCTTCATGACACTCTTCCTAACTGAATCCGATGTCCGCACATGGCGGGAGCGCTGCCGGAATCGCCTTGTGGGACGTGGCAGTGGCCGGCTTTATCTACCAGCAGGCGTTGCAGCAAGGAAAAGAATTGGAAATTGATTAGGGCCCCGGGATTTCACCGGCCGACTTATTTTCGGAGCCTTCCGGCTCGATCTCAATCTTCTTGGCCGTAATTTCTCCGCTTTCCGCCAGATCACCCGCCACTGAAATTCTCAGACCGGTGTGCAGGTCTTGGGCGGCGCCAAGGCTCCCGTCCTTCTTTCTGATTTCCGTTTTGTCATTGTATAGGACGTGGAAGATCATATTTTCACCGCTGCTTACCGTTAGTTTACCCGCGGTCTTTTCGGTGATTTTACCATTCAACGTGAACATGTCTTGAGCTGAGGGAGTAGGCACTGCTGACGGGGGAGAGGCCAAAGTCGTTCTGGAAAATTGCCAAGAGCAGAGCAGAAGGCCTGCAAGGACGGCGATGCGGCGCATGACCATGTGGAAGCTCCTCACCTGAAGGATTCACATATTCTACCGCTATTTGCAGCGCTGTTCCGCCTATTTCACGGGCCCGGTCACTTCGGGGAAATTAATGCCCAGGATGTTGGAAATCTCCCTTGCGTACTCGACTCCCACCTCACCGGCGCGCGGCGAGCCCTCCCGGCCGACCCAAACGACTTTGAAGACCCCGGAATTTTCCCCCTGCAGCGGTTGCACCTTAACCTGCATCCCCACCTTTAGCGGGATACGAGTCTTCAACTTCGCGCCGTACTTACTGAGGGTTACAATGCGGGTTTCCTCCTCAAAGGGGACGTTGTTCGCCAGCACGCCGGATATTCTTACCGGGCACCCAATGTTCACACGCGCGCTGCGGCGCACCGGGAGTGAACTGGTCGTCTTAGCCATGGCGTACCTCTTAAGATACCTTCCCTGGTGGGCGTTAAAGAGCCGCAACCGGGCCGACCCTCAATACGAAGCGAACCCCTTTCAGACTTGCCTTTAGTTTAGCATAGCCCGATTGCCGGCGCGAGATGGGGGCTAATACTCTATGTTGGTTGCCTGCGGTGTCGCAATCAGTCGGTTTATTCACGGGGGATTCAGTATAGACTAAACGCATCAAGGACACTCCTCAATGTCCTGGATGTGAAAAGGAGGGCCTTCCTGACGATGCGAGCGGTGGTGCAGCGGGTCAAGCGTGCCGAAGTTCGAGTCGGCGGAGACGTCATGGGCCGAATTGGGTATGGCTTCGTCGTGTTGTTGGGCGTGGGGAAGGAGGACACGGAAGCAACCGGCGAGGCCCTGGCGGAAAAGATCGCGAATCTGCGCGTTTTTGACGACGACGAGGGCAGAATGAATCGATCGATCGTGGAAACTGGGGGGCAAGCGCTCTGCGTGTCGCAGTTCACGCTTTACGGCGACTGCCGAAAAGGCCGGCGCCCGAGTTACGACCAAGCCGCAGTTCCGGATCGAGCTTTGCTGCTCTACGAAAGTTTCGTTGAGTCGCTACGCAGGCAGGGAATTCCCACGGAGACAGGGCGGTTCCGCGCCATGATGGAGGTGGAATTGGTCAATGACGGGCCGGTCACCTTGTTACTCGATTCGGATCGATTGTTTTGACGCGATCTGCCCAGAAAGCGCCGCGGAGGACGCGCGCCGCAAAATTCTAAAGTGTAATTTCCATCACTTCAAATGCCGCGCGCGTGTTGGGGAAGCGCGCTTGGGCGCGTTCCTGGATGGCATCGATGATGCGATCGTCGCTGTCGGGGTCATGGTGGAAGAGGATCAATTGTTTGACCCCGCTTTCCAGGCACACATTCACCCCTTCGTCCCAAGTACCGTGACCCCAGCCTTTCTTTTCACGCTCGAGTTGAGAGCGTTCGTACTGTGAATCGTAGATCAGGATGTCGGCCCCGCGACAGATCTCGCGCAGGGCGCGGTCGCTTTGGGGCTCTCCCGGCTCGGTATCGGTTGCGAAAACGACCGATTTCCCGTTGTTCTCGATGCGGAAACCCAGGCACCCCTGCGGATGGTTTAGGCGGGCGGGCTGAAGGCGAAAATCGTCCAACTGGAATGCCTCGGTGCACACTTCCGTATAGTTACGTTTCGCGCGCATGGCGGTCATATCCACAGGGAAGTACGGTTGGGTCATCTGCCCCCCCAAGATATCCTCCAGAGCGGCTTCATGAGGCGGATATGCGTAGATGTGGAATTGATTGGCCTCGTTATAGAGAGGAACGAAAAAGGGCAATCCTTGAATGTGGTCCCAGTGAAAATGCGTAATCAGGATGTTGGCGCGGATGGGCCGGCCCGCAAACTCCTTCATCAACGACTTCCCTAACATTCTCAGACCACTACCACAGTCGGCGATCAGCAGAGAGCCTGCGTCCGAACGGAATTCCAGGCAGGAGGTGTTTCCCCCGTATCGCAAATTCTCAGGTTGCGGAGTGGGGGTAGAACCTCGTACTCCCCAAAACCTTAGCCGCATAAACACCCTTTATAGTTCAACAAAGGCGAGAGCATTTAATTCCTATACCAGATTCCACGGGTTACGCCAAGGGGAAACTTATAGTGACCAAGTGGAACACGGCTTCTCTGCGGGGCTTTTACAACCCTCCCATCGGCACCCGATTTGCCTGCCGAGGCGACCGAATGTCTTAAGCCGATGGCGTTTCGTGAAGGGATGGGCTGACACTTTCTGTGGACACTCTCGGCTGGGGCAAAAGTCTCTCCTCGGACAATCGACGGCTTTCCGAAGCCGTGGAATTGAATCTAATCGACATATTTTCATCGACTTCTCGAAAAGCGGGAAGGCCCGTGCGAAAACCTTTGTTTATGGCAATTCATATGCTTAAATAAATGTTCTGGGATATCCATTGAGCAACTCGCCAAGCACTTCAAGGCTCTAAGTGAACGTGTGCGGCTGCGGCCTTAGGAGGATTCTGATGAAGGTCAAAACCTTGATCTGCAACTGCAAAGGCCTTGATCCGTTCCGCTACGCCGACATGAATTCGCTGGCGTTCGAGATTGAATCAGAATTTGACGTATCCTACGCGCTTGTGCACCCGCAGCTCTGCGCCGAAGGGGGAAATCAAATTCTCGAAGATGTGCTGCGTGCTGCCGAGGATGATCCCGACACTTATGTGCTGGTCTGCGCCTGCCAAGAAGAGACGCAGATGAAGCTTTTCAAGAAGGCTTTGCGCAACACGGAGTTCAACGCCGAACATTTTGTGCCCTTGGACGTGCGCAACGCCACCAACGACGGTATCCTGGACCGAATCCGCGAGCGGCTGAAGGAGCTTGCCGATCCCAACAAGCCGCGTCATTGAGGGCCGCTGGGGAATAACCGGTCCGGTTATTCATGTGATGCATGAAGGATAGAGGAATGCCCTGGCTGAGCTATCTTCGCGAGAAATTCCCATGGTTTCCCACCATTGACCCTGACGCCTGCCGCGCCGACCTCCAATGTCTCAACTTCTGCCCGCACGACGTCTTTGAATGGGATGCCAAGACCGGCCGGCCTATCGTAGCGCATCCACTTCGCTGCCTCCCCGGCTGCGAAATCTGCCTCGAAGGCTGCGATACCGGCGCCATTTCCCTGCCGACCAAACGCGAGTTTCAAGCCACCTTGAAAAAGCTGCGCGCGCCGGGAAACAAACCTAACCCTTCCCCCCATCTGTTATAGGCGGGGCCCGCCCGGTTGGAGACGCCTTGTCTTCAAGCTCCATCAACGCTCTCGTGATTTAGCCTCGCCATCCGCCTCGCTGCCCGTTGTGCTGTCATCCGGCAAAGCGGCAACGAAGGACCTCGCCCTGCCCGCATTTCCGCTCTTTGGTCTTGCCCCTGCTCGCCACTCGCGACTCGCCACGTGTCGCTTTCATTTTATATAACTACCTTTCTTTTCAACAACATAATGGAGAGAATTGTTTAACTCGTTTGTTTTCATGAATATCATGGAGAGGCGAAAAACAGACATTTTTTCAATATGTGTTTTCAATAACTTACGGAACTTTCGCCTCTTTTTTTTGATCCCCCTTTTTTTATGAGCCCCCGCCTCCGCGAAATCAGCTAAATCTTTTAATTTCAATGATATAAATTTCTGCAAAGTTTTCGCGGTTCATCGCTAACCCATTTTGTTTCTAGTATATAATGGAGAGCCGGGCCCGTTTTTTCGTCTTGGCTCCCGAATTTCAAGCTAACTATCGTTATTTCAATTAGTTAAATTTTTCAGATATTTTTACTATAAACGACTAATCCATTTTGTTTCTATTACATAATGGAGAGCCGCGGTTCTTTTAGCGCCGACCTTAAGGCCGGCATTTTTCGCGAATGCCCAACCAGCCGACCCATAGGTTGGCGGTACATCAGCATGTGCCGACCCTTCGCAGCCAATTGAGCTTGCCCTAAGCGCAGCCAATGGGGCAGGCTCTAAAGGCCAGCGCTACAACACGCTTTAGGTCGGCACATTCCGCGAGTGCGCACGCCGCGCTCAGCATCTATCTCCTTTCCTTTCAATAACTCATCCAGAAAACGCGATAACTTCTTTATTTTCATCAACTCATTGGGAGCAACTTTTTTTGCCCCTTTGTTTTCAATAAACCATTGGGAGCAATCTTCATTTTTAACATCTTTTTTATAGGTCAGCGTCCCGTTTCGCAACTTGATGAGCACACAATCGTGAGCCGCCACAATAGGGGGTACTTCGCAAATCGGCAAGCCACAATCGACAATTGCAAATCAGCCGCAGGCTGGAGTCTTCCATCCTCCGCATGAGCAGCATTTCGTTGTCCTTCGAAGCTAGGCGCCGGGACTGGCAAAAGGCGCGCTGGCTACCGCCCCTCATTTCCCGACTCCTGACTCCTGACTCCTAGTTCCTAACTCCTGCTCTCAGCCCCCACAGTAACACCCAGTTATTATATCAACCTATACTATGAAAGTCAAGAGAAACCTACCAGTGTTAGAGGCTACAAAATGTCGCTGCCGGAAAGCCAGCGTAGCGCGGACCTGGTTTGTAGGTCCGCGGCTTTTCCTGCCCATGGGGGAAGAGCCGCGGACCTACAAACCAGGCGCTACGCTGGCTCTGGAGTTCTTAACATGATAGCCTCGAAGGGAAAGCTGCGAAGTGATTCGTCAGCCGACGAATAATTCCGCGCTACCTCCTCACCAGCCGCGGGCCACAGGATTGTTGTGCATATAGTCCAGTGAGCAGGAAACGCCATTCCTGCCGCCTCTCCTCAAGCCTCTGGACAAAGCTGCGCCGAAAGCGATCGGAGAGGAAAAGGGGCGTGCGGCGATAGGTGCTGGTGGTGATGAATTGCAGTTCGCCGGGACTGTAAACGCGGGGGTAGAAGGGCATGGCGCAGGAGAGTATACTCTCGACGGTGCGGGGCCGGAAGAGAAGCTGCCTTCGGGATCGCAGACACCAAAAGACGGGTGTCTGCGCCAGCCGGCGGGAAATGGTCTGGCGGCTGGTGAGCTTATGATGAGTAGACAAGCATTTATAGTGGGTCTGTTCGGTTTCGTATTCTGTTTGCTGGTAGGATTGTCGGGCCTCTTTTGGCCCGACAAAATTCAGACTTACGCCTTGGAGCATTCACGCGGTCGTCTCCACCAGAAAGTCAACCCATTCTTGCCGTGGATGAGGACGCGCCAATACATTTGGTCGCTCCGGGTTATAGGTCTGCTATCAATGGCCGCAGCGGTGCTTCTGTTAGTGATTCTGATCAAACATTCAGAGTAGCAAGACGGGGCGCGTAGCCCGACGGGAGGTGCGGTGTCATTGCCGCAAACAACTGGACCCGCTCGGCGAGTCCCTCATCTGGGGGCGTCATCCAATACCTAACTGCCTTGGGGGCAGCAAATTGGATGTTCGATGAGCGGGTAGCGCAGAGTTGGGCGTAGTTTGCCCTACTCTGCGGTACGTAAATTGGTAATAGATTTCTGAGGATGTTGTGAAAAGATGAAAGCCGCAGAGTAGTTCCAAAAGACGGAACAACTCTGCGCTACCCGCTCAAGCCTCTGGACAAAGCTGCGCCGAAAGCGATCGGAGAGGAAAAGGGGCGTGCAGCGATAGGTGCTGGTGGTGATGAATTGCAGTTCACCGGGACTGTAAACGCGGGGGTAGAAGGGCATGGCGCAGGAGAGTATACTCTCGACGGTGCGGGGCCGGAAGAGAACCTGCCTTCGGGATCGCAGACACCAAAAGACGGGTGTCTGCGCCAGCCGGCGTTACTGCTTCAACTTCAGAGGATGGTCAAGCTACGACATTCACCATCACGAACCCGGTTTCTAATTCGTCGTTTATCGGACAGACCACAACGGACACAGTCAATCCTCATGGGTCCGATAATCCCAACGGCCCGACGGGGCCCAAGCACAACATCGATCAGACATTCGAGTGGGTGGAGAGCAACGCATGCGGACATTGAGGATAGCTCGCGCCTCGATCCTTTCCCTGCTGACGGTTTTGTGGTTCGGTTGCATATACGTTAGCGAGCCCAGGCTTGTTGGGACCTATGAAGCGAGATGTTCTTGCGTAAGAGTAACGCTTATCATCAAAGCCGACCATTCCTTTGTCCAAATTGTGCACAACAATTCCGGCGAGGAAACTGCGCGGCTCACGGGTACCTGGGAGAAGGACTCCCCTTACCACATAACCTTTAAACCTTTCTTGGGCTTTGAACGCGATATTCGGGGAGAGCGCTTTGACGTCTCCGGCGCTCGCCCTGAGGACTACGGCTTCTTCATCCTAATGGGACCTGAAACGATTGGATGCCCAGAGGCGAGTTGCAAGGCCGATTACAGGAAGATACGACGGTAGCGGGGTAGCGCAGAGGTACGCGTCTTTGGCGTTCCTCTGGATGTGCCAGGGCAAGCCTGGCTGATCTTGTGAACTGAAAGCGGGTAGCGGGTAGCGCAGAGTTGGGCGTAGTTTGCCCTACTCTGCGGTACGTAAATTGGTAATAGATTTCTGAGGATGTTGTGAAAAGATGAAAGCCGCAGAGTAGTTCCAAAAGACGGAACAACTCTGCGCTACCCGCTTATGTAGGTAGCCTGAACACGAAAATCGCACCACCTGGGCGATTGGTCACTGTGCAGTCAAAGGTGGAATTCACTGGCTCCCCTCCTTCGGCTTGATCCGGTATTCCGCGACGCCACCAAGGGAGCTGTCGCTTAGGCCGTGGTTCTAAATCATTGGTTATGAAAAGCCGCCGGTGGAGGAAACAGACGTGGCTGCAAGCTTCTGGAAGAAAGTATTCTCAATTCTGATACCCTTAATGCTTGTGCCCGGGGGTTTCACCCCGACCAAGGCGCAAGCGATGGAACCCCCGAGACCGTGCTACGCATTTCTTGGAGGGAATGTCCACAAAGCTATCGGCCTCTATATAAGTTGTGAGGGAAAGGAAGAGCTGATCACTAAAGCACAAGGTGTTTGGGACTTTGCCGTGGCGGCCGATGGGTCGGCACTGGCCTTAAGGAGAGAGCGGGGCAAACAAAAAGGATTTGACGTTAACCATCGTCCAATCGATGTTCCCCATTTCGAAATTGAAGTTGTATCGCTGAAGCCGGGTTTCGAGCGACATTGGTCTCCGGTCGAGGGACACGCATCACTCTATCCTTACTGCGGCGCTATACTTGCCGTAGCGCGACACATGTACCCCGGTTCGGGAGGCCCCCTTAACCTTAAAGTGACCTACAGCACGTATAACGTCCTTACTGGGCAACCTGTCAGCTTTCCTCCGTACGTAACGTTTGGATGCAGCGCTGATGGAAAAACCGTTGTAGGGAATCTTGACAGTTATGGGCGAGCCCTTTGGGCTGGACTCCCACCGCGGCAGAGAATCGCGCAGGCGGGCCAATACGGCATCATTACATACGGCATCAGCCCCAATGGCCAGTACGTCGCGTGGCAAGTTATGGAGGGTATACGATTGTGTGTGGATAAGAACGGCGAAAGCTTAGGATGCGTGCCGTGCTCGAGCTCGACCGAAAAGATTTCCGTTTCGGACTGGGGGGGAGTCCTGTACAACGGTGGTACCGGCGAGACATGCGGCGGGTGGGAATGTACGGGAATATTCTACTGGCGCCCGGAAACAAGGGGCCCTATATACTACAAGCTAATGGGTCGCAGGCCCAATGGATAGCACCCGAAGTCGCCACCGCTTTGCGCGCCTGGGGCTCTCACCAAAGCGCCTCCGGTGGCACGAGCAAATAGCCGGGTCCGATGCCTTCGGGTCCGTACGTGTTCCCCTGCGCACCGTTGAGGACGGAACGGCGGGGCTGGTAGCTGCGGTCAGTGATTTGCTGACCGTGGATTATTCCTCGCCATGGCCTTGGAGGCAATCGGCAATGGTGGAAATTTGCGGGTGTGTCACACCTTTATCGTTTGCGCCTAACAGACCGGCCCCTAAGATGGACTTACCTACATGGCCTTTGCGCATGGTAGACCGAGTCCTTTCAGTGAGCATGGGTAGACAGCGCAGGGCTGCGATTTGCCTCCGGGAATCCCCAGTCAACTGCGGGGAGGTATGATAGACCCATGCTAGGACTGGGGAAACGGCGGAAGCAAATACTTTTTTTTTCCCGGGGCAAAGGGCGCGGTCATGCGATTCCGGACGCCGCGATTGCCAACGAACTCGTCGTGCTGGAACCTACTTTGGACATCACCTTTGCGTCATACAGTGTGGGCGCCGTTACCCTCAAGGACCTTGGGCAAGAGGTGATTGATCTTGACTTGCCGGAGGACAACCCTCTCTGGGAGACTCTGCTGCGCATTGCGCCACTCCTTCAAGAGCGACGGCCTGCCTTGGTAGTCTCCCATGAAGAATTCTGCGTACCGCCCTTATCCAAAGCGTTCGGCTTGCCCGCTGTCTTCCTAACGGACTGGTTCACAAATCCCGACTCGATACAAATGCAGGCTCTTAAATATACCGAGCAAGTCATCTTCCTGGATGACCCCGGCATTTATGATGAGCCACCCTACCTCCTGGGCAAGGTATTGTATGCCGGATGTGTTCTTCGTCCCTTAGATACAGCGGGGAGCGACAAGGCACAGTCTCGATGCGCACTTAAAATTCCCGTAGACTCAACCGCCATCCTGGTCTCTCCTGGCGGGGCTGAAATGCACTCGGAAGCACGCGCCCCATTATTCGATCTCGTCTTGGATGCTTTCGATTCCCTGAATGTCGCGGACAAGCAGCGGGTAGCGCAGAGTTGGGCGTAGTTTGCCCTACTCTGCGGTACGTAAATTGGTAATAGATTTCTGAGGATGTTGTGAAAAGATGAAAGCCGCAGAGTAGTTCCAAAAGACGGAACAACTCTGCGCTACCCGCTGCCATACGTATCCACGGAGACGTCGGCGGAAAGGGCCTTGGACTTTTCGAACACGGCATTAATTATTTTGTCGAGTGGGCCAGGAACGGCGCCTGCATTGCCAAGTTCAATTGATTTCGGGAAATAGAGGGAACAAAGGTTGAACATACACTCCCATGCATTGCGAATCTCGTCCTCACGGGGCTTGGCGCTCCTTCTTGTGATACTGGGATTGACCTCAGGCATCGCGGGGGGCAATGGACCCGGCGTAACTAAAGTCTCCTCCATTCCCGTCCAGTGGAGGAAGAGGGGCATTCTTGAGGATATCTGCTCGAACGGGTTGGTGCTGCTGGACGCCATGGGAATTCCTAAGGAACAGCCAAACCTGCTCCTGCTCTGGGACCTGGAACGCGGGAAACCCGCCTTTCAGGTAACAATGGACGCTTGGGATGAGCACACCTTAAAGGTTTCCGAGGGTGCGATCTTCGCAAGTGAGGGTACTTTTAGATGTGTCGACGGGGGAAAACGAGTGGCCGGCCGTCAGGCCATGTACCTGGCGCTCATAGACGTGGAAAGACCGCAGGATATGACGTGGGTACTTCCCTCCCGCGACCTTAACGACGTATCACTGCCTCAACTTTCACATGGAGTTGATCACCTTATCTCCGCCACTTTTGCTGTGAACCCGGCAAACGGGTTGATCGCGGCCGCGTACAACAAGGGCGTAAAACCGCGGATTTTTCTGTATGCCGCTGACTTGAAGAGCGTGACGAGGACGTGGGAGTTATCCCAGTTCGTGCAGGATATCGGTTGGTCACCCGACGGCAAAAGGCTCGCGGTACTTTACTCGGGTGAAATCGACGCCAAGGGGAAATATGTTGGCCAAGATCCGAATTTCCACCCCCTCGGCATACCCGAAGTTGAGATCCTTGACCCGGTGTCCGGTGAAAGACTGCTTAGATTCTTCAGCGGTGACCGGGAGGCTAAGATCGCCTTCAGCGCCGATGGAACGCGCCTTTGCACGATAAGTCTGCGTGACCAGGAAATTAAGAATGAAGGGGCCGTGCGGATGTTTTCGGCTTCAACGGGAAGCCTCCTTAAGAAGATCACGTCCGGTCGCTATCAGCTTCACAACAACTTCGCCCTGTCGCCGGATGGAAGGCTAATCGTAGCTGACGCCAGCACCCATGCACCTAACCTGCTCCTGAATGCACTGCGCTATGGGCTGCGGGCTCCTTACATAAAAATGGCGCGGTTCGTCATTCTCGACACC
Organism: uncultured Acidobacteriota bacterium; assembly: GCA_963810005.1. Taxonomy (GTDB): domain Bacteria; phylum Acidobacteriota; class Terriglobia; order UBA7540; family UBA7540; genus Bog-366. The sequence continues at coordinate 119,036 of CAWELY010000042.1, read as the reverse complement.
CAAACAGGCAAGGTGCTGTTTGAGCACCACGAAGAGACAGCAGGCCCAGGATTTGGCATTTACCCGATGCGTTTTGGGTTTTCGCCCGACGGCCGCCGCCTCCTGGTCGATCCCAATTTTGCCGGGTGCGCCGACAACGAACGAGTCGACGTGTATTCGGTCGATGGTCTTCGCGGAGCCGCATCCAATCGCAGATAGCGGCTCGACGCGGTCATTATTGAAGAAAGGATAGTGCAGGTGGCAAAAGCTGAAGGTCGGCCCCACTCGGGTCTTTCTGGCGGTTTTTCCCTTTTGGAGATGATGACGGTGATCGATCGGGAACAGTGACGAGCGACCAGAAACACGGTCCGGGGTCCGAAGTCCGGAGTCCGAGGTCTCAAGAACAGTGACGAGTGGTGAGCGGAATGACAACTCGCGTGGCTTCTCGCTTCTCGAGATGATGACGGTAATATCGCTCATCCTGATCCTGGCGACTCTCGCCATGCCCATGTACCACACGGTGGTGGTGCGGGCGCGGGAAGTCACCCTGCGCGACGACCTCTTCACGCTGCGCTCCCAGATCGATCGCTTCACCCACGACTACGAGCGCGGCCCATCCTCGCTCGACGAATTGGTGGAAAAGGAATACCTGGGGGCCGTCCCCACTGACCCCTTTACCGGCTCGAACGAAACCTGGCAACTGGAAACCGAAACCACGCCACTCTCCATCGATGATTCCGCCCCGCTGGGGATCGTGGACGTCCACAGCGGCTGCGAGGACAATTCGCTCGACGGCACGCCCTACAGTAGTTGGTAGCGCAGGACCCGCTCTCCGGTCCTGCGGCTTTTCCAGCGGGGCGGGGTCCGGCCGCGCCGCAAATAAGGTAATCCGAATTCTGATGGAGGGCGCCGTCAAAGCCGCGACGCGGTGGAAAAGCCGCAAGGCGGAGGAGCGAGCCTTGCGCTACATCTTCTTCGCGCACGCGTGGCGCGGACGTGATTCGATGGTCAGCGGTTTGTCGAGGAATCCAATTCAGGTTTCCTCGTTTAAGGAGTGCTACAGCCATGCCAATCAACCACAACGAAATCATCGAGCGCAGAGTCGGGCGTAGTTTGCCCTACTCTGCCGGTTCGTAGATTGGTAATAGATTTTTGAGGATGTTGTGAAAAGATGAAAGCCGCAGAGTCGTTCCAAAAGACGGAACAACTCTGATGCGCTACCCGCTTTTCCTTGTCCCGGTCCGTAGGTTTCACCTACGGCTAATGATATTCCTCCCCTTCGGGGAGGCCCGAGAGAGTGCTTGCCCCACCCCTCCTGTCCAAATCACGGGAGCGGACCTATTGGTCAAGTTCGCGCCATGCTCGTTTACCCCCGGCGTTTTTGCCGCATCGCTTTCTCGACCCAACAGCATATAATCATCGATGGAGGCAACCATGAAAATGCACAAACTGGGGAATTCCGGACTGGAAGTATCGCCCCTCGTTTTCGGAGGGAATATCTTTGGATGGACGGTGGATGAGCCCACCTCCTTCCGCTTGCTCGATGCTTTTGTGGCGGCGGGGTTCAATTTTATCGACACCGCCGACGTGTACTCCAAGTGGGCTCCGGGCAATAAGGGGGGCGAGTCCGAGAGTATTTTGGGCAATTGGCTCAAGCGTAGCGGCAAACGCCAGCAGGTGATCATCGCCACCAAAGTGGGAATGGAAATGGGTCCGGGTCAGAAGGGACTTTCCAAGGCTTACATCTTGCGCGCCGTGGAAGAGTCGCTCAAGCGCCTTCAGACCGACTACATCGATTTGTACCAGTCGCACGCGGATGATGCGGAGACTCCTTTAACCGAAACCCTGGAGGCCTACGCGCAATTGGTGAAGCAAGGGAAAGTGCGGGCCATCGGCGCTTCCAACTACCCCGCCGAGCGGCTGCGGGAAGCCTTGCAGGCGAGCAAACAATATGGATTGCCCAGCTACCAGAGCCTCCAGCCCAATTACAACCTCTACGATCGCGCCGACTACGAAACAAAAATGGAAGCGGTTTGCCGCGAAAACGGATTGGGCGTGATCCCCTACTTTTCCCTGGCGAGTGGGTTCCTGACGGGCAAGTATCGGTCGGAAGCTGATTTGGCAGCGAGCAAGCGGGGCCAGTTCGTAAAGAAGTATCTCAATGACCGGGGATTTCGCATCCTCCGCGCCCTGGATGAAGTGGCCCGCGAGATCCATTCGACTCCCGCGAAAATTTCGCTGGCTTGGCTGATGGCAAGGCCTTCTATCACCGCCCCCATCGCCAGCGCCACGAGCCTGGAACAACTGAATGATCTGATCGGCGCAACCCAGCTCAAATTGGACCAAGCTGCGATCGAGCGGCTGAATAATGCCAGCGCCTACGCCGAAGCCGCGGCATGAGCGCATAGGACACGGAGGATCATGATGAAGCATGCACCGGAATTCCTGAAGCTTGTCGACGACGCCAAGACGCGCATTCGCGAGACCAACGCCCAGGAAGTCAAAAAGCGACTCGATGCCAAGGAAATCTTCACCCTCATTGATGTGCGCGAGGAGAGCGAATGGGCCAAAGGCCATCTGCCCGGCGCTATTCACCTGTGTAAGGGCATCATCGAGCGCGACATTGAGAATGCCGTGCCCGGCAAGGCCACTCCCATCGTGCTCTATTGCGGGGGCGGGTTCCGCTCTGCGCTCGCGGCGGACAATTTGCAAAAGATGGGCTATACCAACGTCATCTCCATGGACGGCGGCTGGCGCGGCTGGACCGAAGCCGGCTTCCCCACCGTGAAGGACTGAGGCCGGCGAGGCAGCTTTCCTGAAGTGTCGACCACTGCGGCCACCACCCTTGCCGCTTGCCTGTTTCCATAAACCCTCCGCGCCGGGTGTTATACTGGGCCCTGCATGGGGGAGGAAATATGGACCAACCGGAACCGGAAAAGATCACCCGCCGCTCGTTCTTGAACCGCAGCACCGCGGCCCTCGGGGCCGCGACGGTTGCCAGCACGGCAATTTCCTACCGGCGTATTCTCGGCGCCAATGACCGCATTTCGCTCGGTCACATTGGAATTGGCAACCGCGGCCGCGAACTCCAGCGTATCGTCGCCGCGCTCAAGGACAAGCACAACGTGGAGATGACCGCGGTCTGTGATCTTTGGAAGGTCAATCGCGAAAGTGCCGCAACACAGGCGGAAAAGTATTACGGCCGCGCGCCGCGCAGCTTCCAACATCCGGAAGAACTTCTGGCGCTTAAGAACGTTGATGCCGTGCTGATTGCCGCGCCCGAGCACGCGCACTCGCCCTTGCTGAAACTCACCGCCGAAGCCGGCAAGGACGCCTACGTGGAAAAACCCATGGGGAATGTTCTGGAGGAAGCCAAGGCCGCTCGCGATGCCGTGATCGAGCGCAAGCTGATTGTGCAGGTGGGCACCCAGCACCGCAGTGAAATTTTCCCGCGCATTGCGCACGACTTGGTGCAGACGGGTGCGCTGGGCGACGTCAGCAAGATCGAAATCGAGTGGAACTACCACGGCCCACGCTGGCGGGGCCGCCCGGAAGTGAAGCAGATTCGCGAAGAGGACACCGATTGGCGCGCGTGGCTTATGACCAAACCCTACCAGCCCTTCGACCCGCAACTCTACTTCGAGTTCCGCTTGTTTAAGGATTTTTCCAGCGGCATCGCCGACCAGTGGATGAGCCACGGCATTGATTTGGTACACTGGTTTATGGACGATCCCTTCCCGAAATCCGTCCTGGCGCATGGTGGTTTCTTCGTCTGGCACGACGGCCGGCAGAACCCTGATACCTTCATCGCCCTCTGCGAATATCCCAAAGGCTTCCTGGTGAGCTTCTCCACCAGCTTCGGCAACGACGCGCCCAGTTTCACCCGTTACATGGGCAAGCAGGCCACGCTCTTCAATATCGGCGGCGAAGGCAGCCCCCGCTACCAACTGGTGGAAGAGAAGGGCAACCACGAAGATAATCCCCGAATCGACGAGCAGCGGAAATCGGAGTATCTTAAGTCGCCGGAATTCACCGGCATGCCGCCCATGGGTATCGGCGATGAGGATCCCCACCACATGACCAATTGGTTCGAGTGCCTGCGCAGCCGCCAGCAGCCCCATGCCACGGTCAACAATGGATTCAGCCACTCCGTGGCGTGCATCATGGCCGCGCATTCATATTGGCAGGGCAAAAAGCTCTTTTGGGATGCGAAGAACGAGCAGATCCTCGACCATCCGCCGGAGGGGTAGGGCTAATCCGCATCCACCACGCAGCGGAATCCCACGGTGGCGGAGCGGTCGGTGCTGGGAGCGATCAGCAGATACTTCCCGTGTTCATTCAGCTTGTAGGCTTGCGGGAAATACCACATCGACCCTTGCGGCTGGTAGTAGCTTCCGCCCCGCAGAATTCCGGCGCGCGTGTGCGGGTCGGTGAACTCATCCGTCCACTGCCAGACGTTGCCCGCAAGGTCCATCACGCCAAACGGGCTGGCGCCTTGCGGGTAGGCATCCACATCGGTGGGCGCGCGCATCACGCGGCGCGTTTCCACCGGCGGCACGGCGGCGGCGTTCCACTCATTTCCCCACGGGTAGAGGCGCCCGTCCGTTCCCTGCGCGGCGTATTGCCACTCCCACTCGTGGGGAAGGCGTTTGCCCGCCCAAGCGGCAAAGGCGCGCGCGTCATCGAGAGAAACCCACGTCACGGGTTTGTTCGCCCAGCCCTCCGGGTATGCGCCATCCTTCCAGTCGCGCAGAAAATTGTGATCGTCCTTCGGGTGGTAGTGCGTGGCGTCAAGGAACTTCTTGAATTCCGCGTTGGTCACCGGAAACTTGTCGATGTAGAACGGCTTCATTTCCAGCGTCTTCAGGTGATGCCGCCGCGGCGCATCTTCCCACGGATATTGCACGTCCACGCCCACATCGTTGCCGCCTTCGATTTCGATGCCGGACACGCGGAAATCAAACTTTCCGCCCGGAATTCGCACCATTCCCGCCGGCGCCGTGGCGGCGGGTTTGGTGCGCGGCGATGGCCACCATCTGCTGCGGCAGGAATTTCCATTCGTGGGAAAAATCCCGTAAGCGTTTCTGGGAAAGTTCGCTCATGCGCGCCAGCAGCTTGTGCAGTGGCTCATCCGGCTCGCCGGTCGATGGCGAGTACCGCTCCGTAACCCTGCGCCTCCATCTCGAAGCTCAGCGCGGCGGTGCTTCCCTGAACTTCCGGCTTCAGCTCGACGCCATTCCACAAGTCGAAATAGCGCGTGCCCGGCGCATACGGGACTTCGATCTGCCGGCCCGGCACGTCATATTCATTGCGATTGACGAGGGTCCACAGTGTCCGGCCCTGCCCCGGAAACTTGCTGGCGAAAACGCCATATCGCAGCGTGGGCGTGTGCGGCTCCCAATCCGCGCTCACCAGCAGCGGAGCCATGGCGCGCTCGATGGTGGCAATGCGCCGCAGCGCTTCCGCATCGCGCGGCGTAATTTCATTCCAAATGCCCCAAATGTTTTCCCAACTCTCATATCCCACGCCGTTGAAGAACGCGTGCTGAAGGTCATCGGTCTTGTCGCGCCCCCAGCGCCGGCAGATGTTCACCATATGGCGCGACTCAAGCCATTTGTACTTGCTCACCGTGGGAATGAAGGAATAATCCCAGTACCCCCAGCTCAAATTGTTCCACGGCAGGCCAAGGTCCACGGTCAGGTTCTCGGGCTCGAGCGCCAAGGGATGGCCCGTCTCGTCGGAAGCGGTGCGAAAGGCGCGCGGAATTGCATCCAACGTGTCGCCATTCACGCCGTCGGCGCCGACTTCCGCCAACAGGCGCGCCGTGGCCGTCCAGTTGGGCACGCCCTCGTCGCGCGTGCCCTGGTCCCACACCATCACCGGAAAAAGCACGCGCACGCCGCGGCGGTGGAAATCCGCGATCATCTGCCGCACGCCCGCGACTGCCGCCGGGCATATCGCGCAGCAGATCGTACTGATTGCGGTTGTCGATCCCCATGTTCGGATACGACTGCCAGACCAGCACGCTGTCAATGCCGCCGTAGCGGCGCTCCAAGTCGTCGAGATAACGGTCCACCGTGTATTTGCCCGCCACGGGATCGTAGAAATAGCGGTCGTGAATCATCATCTGCGGCTGAATGAAGCTCGACTGCGTCCACGCGAGTTGCGGCCGGAGGTATTCGGAATCGTCGTACCCAATGCGGATGCGCCGTTCCATGCGCCAATGCTGGATGTCGGCCAGCCACTTGGGGAAATCCGCGCTGGTAGGGGGCCCGGGAATCTGTGAACCTGCGGCGGGTACGACGTGTCTTGCGCGCGCGCGTTGGCGAGAACAAGAAAGACACAAAACAAGAGGAAGAAGTGGCGTTTGCTCATATGTCGCTCCTGGAATGGCAAATTTTCCATCCGTGCCCGCAAGCTCACCAGCGTTGATGCACGAGTTCGCGAATGTAGGTGTCGTAAACCTCGCGCGCCTTAGCCATCTGCGCATCGGTCAGGGGCGGAAGATCAGCCGCGCGCGCGTTGTCCTCCACCTGCGAGGGCCGCTTGGCTCCCGGGATGGCGCAGGTCACGGCTTCAAACATCAGGATCCATCGCAGGGCGAGTTGCGCCAGCGTGGCGCCGGGGGGAACAAGCTCGCGCAACTCTTCCACGGCGGCCAACCCGGTCTCAAAATCCACTCCGGAAAAGGTTTCACCCACATCGAACTTCTCGCCGTGACGATTGAAGTTGCGATGGTCGTCAGCCCCAAATGCCGTTTGCGGGGTCATCTTGCCCGCCAGCATTCCGCTCGCCAGCGGCACGCGCGCCAGGATTCCCACCCGCCGCCGCTGCGCTTCCGGAAAGAACAACTCCGCCGGGCGCGCGCGAAACATGTTGAAAATGATTTGGATGGATTGAACGCCGGGAAACTCGATGGCTTTGAGTGCTTCCTCCACTCTCTCCACGCTCACGCCGTAATAGCGGATTTTGCCTTCCTTCATGAGGTCGTCGAGCGCGCCGAAAACCTCCGGGCGGTAATAAACCTCAATCGGCGGGCAGTGGAGTTGCACCAAATCAAGGCAATCGGTTTCCAGGTTGCGCAGGCTATCCTCGATGAATTGCGTCAAGTTCTGACGATTATACCCGTCCGCGGTGTGGGGAGAGAGACGCCGGCCGGCTTTAGTGGCAACGTAAATGGTCTCGCGGCGCTCTTTCTTAAGTCGCGCGACCAACCGCTCGCTGTGACCCATGCCGTAAACGTCGGCAGTGTCAATGAAATTCACGCCCAAGTCGATGGCACGGTGCAGGGCCGCCAGCGATTCGTTGTCATCGACTTTCCCCCACATCGATCCGATGGCCCAAGCGCCAAAGCTTATTTCCGAAACCTTCCATCCGGTACGACCCAGTTCCCGGTAACGCATGTGATGTACCTCCCGTGACCTTTGGAGATATTTGCATTTTCAGATCGAGCGCATCCCTCGCGCCGGTCCGCAAATGACGGTAAAGCCACGCCTATTCTACTGTCGCCGCGCGGCCAAGCCAATAGGGGCAAAGAAAAAAACACAGATTACACAGATGCCGCAAATTTAGAAGAAGTCGAGTCTTCATCGGCTTGCCTAATCTGTGAAATCTGCGTAATCTGCGGATGATGCAGACTGAACCACTCGGCAAACTCCAAAGCGAGATCGAAGCTCTCCTCGAACGGCTTAGCCATCCCGTCCTGGTTGAAAACGAGGTCGAGCTGATGGACCTGACCGCCGCTCAGTGGCGGCTGACCGTCGAATTCGGCAAACTGATTTTCAGCGCTTGGAATTCAGGAAGATCCTTCTCCCGGCGTGTGGAGCAGGTAGCATACCGCGACCGGGATCGTTTCGGGATCTTTGTGCGCAAGCCCGGGGGCCGCGAAACCACCACGCTGGAGTTCCGCGAATTGCGTGCGCCGGCGGGTGGGGGCCGCGCCGCCGGGCGCACGGGGTTCCGACAGCACCTCGTCGCCCTGTTGGAGCGCCAGTATCGCGGGTGGAAATTCGAACGCGTCGGCAATCGTTCCGACCGCGAGCATTCGTTCTCAGCTTGGTACACGCGCGGGTTAGCGCGGCAAGGCCGTTCCGCCTGGGCATTCCTGGGATTGAGCGAAGAAGAAGCGACCGCCGCCGCGGACGGCGTGCTGGCCTTCGGCCTCATCTGGTTGGATTGGCTGCGGAGCCAGGCAGACCGGGTGGCGATTACGCAATTGAAGCTGTTTCTACCGCCCCCAGCCGTCAGCCTGATTGCCCACCGAGCTGCTTATCTCAACCCCCGCGCCTTGAACGTGGAGATCTATGAATGGCGCGTGGGCGAGCCATCTGCCACCCCGGTGGAGCTGAAGGATTACGGCAATGTTGAGACTCGCCTTGCGGCGCGACGCCAGGCAGAGTTGCTGAAGGAGAGCCACACCAGCCTGCTCCACGACATGTTGGGTGGACTGAGCCCGGGAATCGATATCGTTCCCGACTCCGCCGGAACTTTCTCCTCGCTGCGCATCGCGGGTCTGGAAGTGGCCCGTATCGAGGGCCAACTGGCGCCGCGCATCTATTTCGGCCTCGAGGGCAGCGTTCGCCGGCTCGACGAATCGTGTCAGGATGAATTCAGTGGTTTTCTCCTCGAGGTGCAAAGGATTCGGTGCGCGGGGAGCCCTGACCCTCAGCACGTATTTTACCGGCTTCAGTCCGAGCGATGGCTGGAGAGCCTGCTCTGCCGGGACATTACCCGGCTTGATCCGGCGCTCTCACCCGCGCATGTGTATCCGCAGGTTCCGGCATTCTCGGGGGGCGATCGAGGGGTCATTGACCTCCTCACCACGACGCGCAGGGGACGGCTGGCAGTGGTGGAACTCAAGGTCCATGAAGAAATCAACCTCCCCCTCCAGGGGCTGGATTACTGGCTGCGCGTGAATTGGCTGCAGAAGCGCAATCAATTTCAAGAATTCGGATACTTTCAGGGCTGCGAGCTTTCCGCTGCGCCTCCTCTGCTGTATCTGGTTTCACCCGCCTTCCGCTTCCATTCCACCACGGAGAAACTCCTGGGATACTTTGATCGTCATATCGAAGTTATACTCATAGGAATAAACGATTCCTGGCGCAAGGAAATCAAGGTCCTCTTTCGCCACCAAATCCCTCGCTCCGCTTCCGTCTGATCCGTTGCCAGGGAGTCAAGGCGATCCCCATTAAAGAGGGGATTTCGAGGCTAGAGATTGGAGAGATACTTTGTGCCTGGCTCCTCTTCATTTTCTCTTAATTTCCACTATAAGTTTCCCCTGTTCCAGTTGGTCTTTGGCATCACCACGCCCACATGCTATGATCTGTGGCGCTACGAAGGTGAATCATGCCTGGATTTCCGCTGCGTGGAATCAACACCCACCTCAGACCGAGGAGTGCGAGGAACAAATGAGAAAGAAAACATGTTACCCAAAGGACTCCCAATCAAGGAAGCTGATCTTTGCAGTGATGGTCTTATTACTCGGCGTCAGCATTGCCTTGGCGCAGAGCAAGTTTGATCCGCTCAAGAGTGGATTTGAAAATCCGCCCGAGGGTGCGCGCCCGAGGGTGTGGTGGCATTGGATGAACGGCAACATTACCAAGGAAGGCATCAAGCTGGACCTCGAGTGGATGCACCGCGTGGGCCTTGGCGGCTTCCAGAATTTCGATGCTGCGCTGCAAACGCCCCAGGTGGTGGACAAGCGCCTGGTTTACATGACCCCAGAGTGGAAGGACGCTTTCAAGTCTGCGATTGTCCTCGGCGATCAATTGGGCCTGGAAATGGCGATTGCGGGCTCACCGGGCTGGAGTGAGTCGGGCGGCCCGTGGGTTACGGCGTCGCAAGGAATGAAGAAATATGTGTGGAGCGAGACGCGCGTCGAAGGCGGCCAGCCCTTCACGGGCACGCTGGCGCATCCGCCCGGAAATACCGGTGCATTCCAGAATCTGCCGATTGACGACGTGGGCGCGATGTTTGGAGTGCCGTTCAAGGCGCCGCAATTCTATGGCGACAGCGTGGTCGTCGCCTACCGCGCCGCGGCCGGCGACATGCCCATCGAGGACCTGAAACCAAAGATCACCTTGAGCGGCGGCTCGATTGACGTGGCCGTACTGAGCGACGGCGATATGGTGAAGACCACGGCACTGCCCAAGGCTCCCGTGGGCGAGAAGGCCTGGATCCAGTACGAATTCCCCCAGCCGCAGACGATTCGCGCGCTGACCCTCGTCATGGGCGGCGGTCTTATGTTTGGCGGGTTCATGTCTCCCGGCGGGGAAAGCGGCCGGGCGCTCGAAGCGAGCGACGACGGGCAGTCCTTCCGCGTCGTGGCGACGCTGCCGACGGGCGGGGCGACCGAACACACCATTGCCTTCCCACCGGTGACCGCCAAGTTCTTCCGCGTCACCTTTAAGACGCTGCCGACGCCGCCTTTGCCTTTCAGCGAAGAAGACCTCGAGTCGATGGGCATCAAGCTTCCCAAGCCCCCGAAGGAGTTTTCCATCGCGGAGCTGTTGCTGCACGCGGGCGCGCGCGTCAACCGGTTCGAGGAGAAGGCCGCCTTCACTACCCTGCCCGACCTCTATTCGCTGGCGACACCCCCGGTCCCGTCCGATGCTGCCGTTGCCAAATTCGATGTAATTGACCTCACCGCCAAGATGCGCCCTGACGGCACGCTCGACTGGACGCCGCCCGCCGGCCACTGGGTGGTCCTCCGCTTCGGCTACTCCCTCATTGGGATCACCAACCACCCGGCAACCGCGGAAGCCACGGGCCTCGAGGTCGACAAGCTCCACGCCGCCTTCGTGAAGGACTACATGGAGAGATACCTCGACAGCTACAAGCAGACGGTGGGCCCGGACCTGATCGGTAAGCGCGGTCTCCGCTACGTCGTCAACGACAGTTGGGAAGCCGGTTCGCAGAACTGGACCGACGACATGATTGCGCAGTTCAAGAAGCTGCGGGGTTACGATCCGCTGCCCTGGATGCCGGCTCTTACCGGGCAAGTGGTGGAAAGCGCCGAAGCCAGCGATAAATTCCTGTGGGATTTCCGCAAGACCATTGGCGACTTAATCGCCAACGAGCACTACGGGCAGCTCGAGGCCACCCTGCACGATTGGCACATGGGCCACTACGGCGAGTCGCATGAGGGCGGGCGCGCCTTTGTGGCGGATGGGATGGAAGTGAAGAAGTTCAACGAAGTGCCCATGAGCGCCATGTGGACGCAGCTTCCGGGAGTGAACAAGGAGCAATATGGTTACAACGCCGATGACCGGGAATCGGCGTCGGTAGCTCATCTCTACGGTCAAAATCTCGCCGCGGCGGAGTCGCTGACTTCGTGCGACGCTCGGGCAGCGTGGGCATGGTCGCCGGCGACGCTGAAGCCGACCGCGGACATGGAACTCCTGAACGGCATCAACCGCTTTGTGATTCACGAGTCGGCACACCAACCGCTGGTGGGCAAGGCGCCGGGAATGACGTTGGGACCCTGCGGGCAATGGTTCAATCGCAACGAAACCTGGGCGGAAGAGGCGGGACCCTGGGTGAACTACATCGCGCGCAGCAGTTATCTGCTTCAGCAGGGGCACTTCGGCGCGGACCTGATCTACTTCTACGGCGAAGACTCAAACCTCACGGCGATTTTCGATGCCAAGTCGCCGGATGTGCCCGCTGGCTACGGCTTCGACTACATCAACGCCGACGGTTTGATTCACATGTTAAGCGCGGCTGACGGGCGCATCACCACCAAGAGCGGCATGAGCTACCGTGTGCTGGGGCTTGATCCCTATAGCAAACACATGTCGTTGCCCGTGCTGCGTGCCATCCACCAACTGGTGGAGGATGGCGCGGTGGTGGCCGGTGGGAAACCGACCGACGATCCCAGCCTTGCCGACGACCAGGCGGAGTTCAACAAACTGAACGACGAACTGTTTGGCGGCGGCACGGGCGTGCACAACGTGGGCAAAGGCACCGTGTACGCGGGCCAGAGCCTGACGGATGTCTTCAATGCGTTGAAGGTGGCGCCGGATTTCGACTACACCAAGCCGGAGAGCGACACGCGCCTTCTCTTTGTGCATCGCAAGCTGGCCGATGGCGATCTGTACTTCGTGGATAACCGCAATGACCGCGACGAGACGGTGGATGCAACCTTCCGTGTAACTGGCAAGGCGCCGGAACTCTGGCATGCCGAGACCGGCAGTGCGGAGCCCGTGTCTTACAATATCGCCGACGGCCGTACCACTGTCCCATTACATCTGGAGCCCTGGGGTACGGTGTTCGTGGTGTTCCGCCAGGCGACGAAGTCAACTTCGCGCACTTTGCCCAAGGTGGCGGAGACGGAACTCGCAACGGTGGAGGGCTCGTGGAAGGTGGGCTTCCCGCCGGGCCGTGGCGCGCCGGCATCCATCACGCTGGACAAGCTGATTTCGTGGACTGACAGTACGGATTCGGGGGTGAAGTACTTCTCCGGAACCGGCACTTACACCAAGACGATTCAGGCTGCGCCGGACTGGTTCAAAAAGGGGGCGAAGTTGTGGATCGACCTGGGTGACGTGAAGAACCTGGCGGAGGTGACGGTGAACGGCAAGCTGCTGGGCCTCGTATGGCACACACCATACCGCGTGGATGCCACCAGCGTGCTGAAGCCAGGCGCGAACGAAGTGACGATCAAGGTGATCAACGCCTGGGTCAACCGGCTGATCGGCGATCAACAACCCGACGCGAAGACGAAGTACACTTTCGCCGATGTGAAGCCCTACAAGGCGAACTCACCCTTGCTTCCTTCGGGACTTTTGGGGCCAGTGCACGTTTATTCCGTGGCCACGCAGTAAGGAGATCAGCAGCGGGCAAACCCAAACGCACGACTTTCCGGGGGCCCGGCTTACGCCGCGCCCCCAACTTCGGAGCCTTGGTGGACAGGCCGATCTTCGCGCGGCGGACTCGGTAACGTGGCCGCCCCAGCGCCATCGTCCCTTTGTTGCCTTATAAACCGCCGAGCCTACCCCAAAGGCAAGCCCCCTGAAAATCTCCTCCATCCCCCTCGCAACCAAATTCGTTCGCAGAGCCAAAGGATGATGTGTCGTGGGGTGCAGTGGCATCTTATGGGCCAAATTGGCCGTCAGGTTTGATATAATGGCATGGTTGTGGGAGAGGGCTGTCCGTTATGAGATCGCGAGATTCGCGATCGATCAGGAGCCAAGCTCTGGGCAGAATGATAATTCATTAGCCCGCTTCTCTCTCCGGCAAAATCGCCGCACTGGGGGCGCATCGCGGCTTTTACCTTGTGGCTTGCCCCGAACGCGTGCGACAGGAAGTAAATCCCAAATTACTTCCCATCCTCCAAGGGAATTCAAGGGGAACCCGATGGCAACTACTCATGTCGAGCCGAAAGAAGACGCGTCGCCCGCTGGGCAAGCACCGGTCATGAACGACCTCAGCATCCAGGTGGCGACGGTAAACGGCTCGGGCAGTCAAACCGCCAATCTCGTTTTGCTCCGAGCGATCTTTCAGATGGGGATTCCGGTTTCAGGAAAGAACCTATTTCCCTCCAACATCGCCGGTCTCCCGACTTGGTTTACGATCCGGGCTTCCAAGCACGGTTACATCGCGCGCCGCCGAGATAGCGAATATATGGTGGCGATGAACCCCGAGACCGCCGAAGAAGATGTGCTCGGCCTCAAGCCGGGCGCGGCCTGCGTTTACGATGAGCGGCTGAATTTGCGTCGTCTGCGGGATGACGTGATTTTCTACTCGGTGCCGTTCGATCAATTGGTGGCGCCGGTGTGCCCGGACTCGCGTTTGCGCAAGCTCGTCCGCAACATGATCTACGACGGCGTCCTGGCGAAGCTGCTGGGCATCGAGATGGAGGAAATCCACAAGGCGCTGCAAAAGCAATTTCGCAAGAAAGCCAAGGCCGCGGAATTGAACTGGAACGCCGCGCGCGCCGGTTACGAATTCGCCGAAAAAAACCTGGTGAAGGCAGACCCCTACACCCTGGAGCGCATGAACGCAACCCAGGGCAAGATCCTGATTGAAGGGAACGCCGCCACCGCTCTGGGGGCGATGTTTGCCGGGGTTACCGTGGTGACGTGGTACCCCATCACTCCCTCTTCCACCGTCTGCGAAACGCTGACCGATTACATGAAGCGCTATCGCATCGACAAGGAAACCGGCAAGGCGACCTTTGCCATCGTGCAGGCGGAGGATGAACTCGCGGCGCTGGGCATGGCGCTGGGCGCGGGCTGGGCCGGGGCACGCTCGATGACCGCGACATCCGGACCGGGCATTTCCCTGATGGCGGAATTTACCGGCTTCGGCTATTACGTGGAAATCCCCGCGGTGATCTTCGATATCCAGCGCGTCGGACCCTCCACGGGCCTTCCGACGCGTACCGCGCAGGGCGACATCATCTCCACCGCCCTCCTTTCCCATGGCGACACCAAGCACCCCATGTTCCTGCCTTGCTCGGTGAGTGAATGTTTTACCATGGCCATTGAGGCGTTTGATCTTGCCGAGGATTTGCAGACGCCCGTATTCGTCATGAGCGACCTCGACCTGGGTATGAACACCTGGATGTCTGACCCCTTCCCCTATCCCACCAAGCCCATCGCGCGCGGCAAGGTCCTGAGCGCCGAGGATGTGCGCCGCATGGGCGGCTTTGAGCGTTACAAGGACGTGGATGGCGACGGCATCGGCTACCGTACCCTGCCCGGAACGCCGGAACGCCTGAGCGGCTGGTTTGCGCGCGGCAGCGGCCACAATGAAAAAGCCATCTACAGCGAGCGGGCCGACGTCTACGTGAACAACGTGGACCGGCTGGCGCGCAAGTTTGAAAACGCCCGCCACAAGGTTCCCGGCCCCATTATCGTGGACTCGGAGAATACCGAAGTGGGCATTATTGCCTACGGCACCAGCCACTGGGCCCTGGAAGAGAGCCTGGAGCAGTTGCGGCGTGAGCACGGCATCGACGCCGGCTACTGCCGCTTGCGGGCTTTCCCCTTTTCCCCGGAAGTTCACGATTTTATCAACCGCTACCAGCGCGTATACGTCGTGGATCAAAACCGTGACGCCCAGATGCTGGGCTTGTTCCGCTTGGAATCGAGCGCGGACCAGATCGCGAAGCTCCGCAGCGTTCGCCATTATGACGGCTCCTCGCTGGACGCGCGTTCCGTAACCGACGAAATTGTTTCCCAGGAGGCTCGAAACTAACATGGCAACGACCACCGTTCCTTCTTCACCATCCGCCAAGACCAACCGCGTCGGACTGGAGATGGCTCAGTACAAGGGCAACAAGAGCACGCTCTGCGCGGGCTGCGGCCACAACGCCATTTCCGAGCGCATCATTGAAGCCTGCTTCGAAATGGGCGTTGAACCCCACCGCGTCGCCAAGCTTTCCGGCATTGGCTGCTCGTCCAAGAGTCCCGCCTACTTCCTGAACAGCGCTTACGGCGTCAACGCCGTCCACGGACGCATGCCCAGCGTGGCTACCGGGGCATTGCTGGCCAATCGCCACCTCATCGCCATGGGCGTGAGCGGAGATGGTGACACCGCCTCCATCGGCATCGGGCAGTTCGTGCACTTGATGCGGCGCAACCTCCCCCTCATTTACATCATTGAAGACAACGGCTGCTACGGCCTGACCAAGGGCCAATTTTCCGCCACCGCCGACATAGGTTCCAAACTCAAGAACGGGGTCGTCAACGATCTGCCGCCCATCGATACTTGCGCGCTGGCCATTCAGCTCGGCGCCACCTATGTGGCCAGGTCCTTCTCCGGCGACAAGCGGCAATTGCTGGCGCTCATCAAGGGCGCGCTCGCCCACAACGGAACCTCCATGCTCGACGTCATTTCTCCCTGCGTCACCTTCAATGACCACGAAGGCTCCACCAAGTCCTACAGCTACGTTAAGGATCACGACGAGCCCGTCGCGGACGTGAGCTTTATTCCGTTCTTCGAAGATATTTCCGTGGACTATGACCCGGGCACCACCACCAGTATTACCCTGCACGACGGCTCGCAAGTGCTGCTGCGCAAGATCACCGCGGAGTACGACGCCACCAACAAGGGCGCAGCCTTGCAGATGCTCACCGAGTCCCACGATAAAGGCGAAATCGTGACCGGGCTCTTCTATGTGGATCCCCAGCGGCCCAACTTCATCGATCAGTTGAATGTGATGGAGGAGCCGCTGGCCACGCTCCCGGAATCGAAAGTGCGCCCGCCCAAGGAAGTCCTGGATCAGGTGATGCAGTCGCTCATGTGAGCGAATCATCGGGTCATTTGGCCATCGGGTCATTGGGACAATGAAAAACCTCTGGCGCAGCATTTTGGTTCATCTCCTCACCTAGGACTGCCGATAAGTGAAGCGGGGAAGTGTGTCACGCGGGGAGTGGGTTGTTGGCGCTGCTCGTGCGCTACTTTTTGACGATCTGCCAGGTACCAGACTGCCCACCGAACGGCCCGCTGCCTTCGCCTGTCACTCACCACATGTCACCTTTGGTTTTAATAACTCATTTTCTTTTCACTAACATCACGGGGTTGAAGGCATAACCAGTTGTTTTTTCATTAACTTCACGGGATACATTAAACCCACATCTTTGTTTTCAATAACCTTCAGGCTTCGCTCGTCGATTTGCTGGAGATTTTCCTTCCCCCTCCACGCCACCTGAGAATTGTCTAAACGTCTTAATTTCAATAACATAGATTTCGGCAAAACTTCCTCCAATCAACGCTAACCCATTTTGTTTCTGACATATCGTGGGTACCGCTGGCTTTCTAGCCCGACTTTCGCAGCTCGGAGCCATTCCAGGTGAAATTCGGTGTGGGCATCGCGGTAACTCTTGAAACTTCAATGGGGGTTGTACAAAAGGGCTTGTAGTGTAGACCTACCCCCTTTTCATCTCCGCTCAAGCTTGGCACAATGGCGGCCAGCCATGTACCTGCGTGCGAACAAGCGAATCAAAGACGGCAAGGAGCACCGCGATTGGAGCGTGGAGGAGAGTCGGCGGCTGCGTTCGGGGCGGGTGGTGCAGCGGCGGGTTTTGTATTTGGGCGAGATCAACGACAGTCAGCAGGCGGCGTGGCGCAAGACGCTGGAGGTGTTTGATGAAGCCGAGCAGCGGGCGGCGAGCCTGAGTTTATTTCCCGAGGACCGGGCGCTGCCAGCCGACGCGCTGGACGGCGTGCAGGTGAAGCTGAAGGAGATGGAACTGCGGCGACCGCGGGCGTTTGGCAACTATTGGCTGGGGTGCGAACTGTGGCGGCAATTGGGGCTGAGCGCGTTTTGGCAAGATCGTTTGGGTAAGGGGCGGGAAGAAGTGCCGTGGGCGAAGGTGCTGGAGCTGCTTGTGGTGAGCCGCTTGGTGGCGCCGGGCAGCGAGTTCCGTTTGCACCGGCAGGGGTTTGACCAGAGCGCCCTGGGAGATCTGTTAGGCACGGGCTTTGCCGTAGCGGAGAAGGACCGTTTGTATCGATGTCTGGACCGCCTGGGGGAACACAAGACCGCGCTGTTCGATCATCTGCGGCAACGCTGGCAAGAGCTGTTTCAGGCGCGCTTCGATGTGCTGCTCTACGACCTGACGAGCACCTACATCGAAGGGGAAGGCGAGGAGATTCCCAAGGCGAAGCATGGCTACAGCCGGGATCATCGCGGCGATTGCCGGCAGGTGGTGATCGCGCTGGTGGTGACGCCGGAAGGATTTCCGCTGGCTTATGAAGTGCTGGCGGGCAACACTTCGGACCGCACCACGCTGCGAGGATTTCTGGACAAGATCGAAGCGCAGTATGGACGGGCACGGCGGGTGTGGGTGATGGACCGGGGGGTTCCTACGGAAGAAGTACTGGAAGAAATGCGCACCGGGGGTCGAGAAGTTTTCTACCTGGTGGGGACGCCGCGCGGCAAGATTCAGCAGTACGAAAAGCGCTGGCTGGAATTGCCCTGGCAGAAAGTGCGTGAGTCGGTGGAAGTGAAGTTGTTCGCCGCGGATGGCGAACTGTACGTGCTGGCCAAGAGCGCGGGGAGGCACGCCAAGGAACGTGCCATGCGGCGGCGCAAGTTGGTGCGCTTGCTAAAGACCTTGCGCAAGCTGCGCCGCAGTGCTCCGGCACGCGATCAACTGCTGCTGCGGATCGGCGCGGCTAAAAAGGAAGCGGGACGCGCCTTCGGCTTCGTGCCGATCGGCTTGCCCCAAGAGGGAGAGGAAGTCACCCGTCAGACGTTTTCTTTTCGCTTGGACAAAGAGAAGTTGCGGAAGGCGGAGTTGCGCGACGGCCACTATCTGCTGCGCTCGAACCTGCTGGGAGAAAAGCCGGAAGTGCTCTGGGAACTCTATATCTTACTGACCCAAATTGAAGCTGCCTTCAAAACCTTGAAGAGCGAACTGGGACTGCGTCCGATTTATCATCAAGTGGAAAAGCGCGTGGAGGCCCACATCTTCGTGGCTTTCCTGGCTTACGCCCTGTCGGTCACGCTCCGGCACCGGTTGGCCCCCTGCGCTCCGGGGTTGACACCCCGCGGCGTGCTGGAAAAATTGGCGACAATTCAAATGCTGGATGTCTGCCTGCCCACCACCGACGGGCGCTGGCTGATCATGCCGCGCTATACGCAACCCGAACCAGAGCAGATGCTCCTGCTCCACCAACTTCACCTGTCACTGCCGTCGCAACCTCCGCCACGCATCAAGCCGGCGGAGACCGTCACCGACCAACAGGTGCAGCTCAAAATGTAGTGTAGACCTTCGAGACCGCTTTGCTGAAAATAAACTACTTAGCTGGCGCTTGTCGCCTCAACTGCGAAAGTTGGGCTAGCATTGTTTGGAATCTGTGTTGGATTTGTGCGGATGGAAAATGTAGGGGCGCCCTCGTGGGCGCCCGGAAGTCGGCCACGCCGACGGGGAGGGCAGGCACGAGGCCTGCCCCTACGTCGTGATCGAGTTGCGCAAGGTGGAAATCTCCCAGCCAGCGTGGCGCGAACTGGTTTCGGGTCAGCGGCACTTGGGCGCACTCGGTGAGAAAGCGGCCTATTCCAAACCTGCCGCCTTCACCATCGACCTGAACTGAGACTCGCTGCGGCTGTCGAGAGCTTCGCCTACCAACCTGCCTTGGCGATCGAACAGGAAACTCCTCGGAATACCCTCGACATCAAAATCGGCGCTGGCCTTGCCGCCGGGATCGAGTAGAACCGGAAACGAGTAGCCCTTCTCCGCAATGAACTTGGCGACCACCGCGCGCTCTTCCGTCGAAATGGCCAACACCACCAAACCCTTATCGCCGTACTCGCGATACAGTTTCTCCAGGTCCGGCATCTCTTTGCGGCAGGGCATGCACGAGGTGGCCCAGAAGTTCACCAGTACGATCTTGCCACGCAAGGCGACCCGTGAATAGACTCGGCCGTCAAGAGCCGTGAGCGCAAAGGGGGATTCCTGGGCAAGGCTCTCGCGGAGTTCCAGCAGAGCAAGCGCCGCATCGAGCGCGGGGTCCTCCATGGGAGGCCGCACACCCTCGTAGTGAATGAGGCTCGCGAGGTCAAGGTAGATGCCAGCATTAGGTGGAGCGCCCTTGATCGACTCGGCGAGCGTCTCGGCTACAACCGTCATCGCCTCCGGCCCCATATCCCCTTCGGTAACCTCGCCGCGCAAATTCCAGGCCAGTAGGAGCTTGGTTGCGCCGGGAGGCAACGCACGCACCTGAGACGCCAGATCGATGAGGAGCTTCGCGCGTTCAGGATCAGTAGAGACTTGACCGAAGCGTCCGAACTGCTGATAGATGGCTACTTCGGCAGGTGAGACTGCGGGTTCTTCGCGAGGTGCGGGCGGCAATTTCTCGGTCGCTGGCATCAGCTTTTGCGCAAGTTCAGGATGGCGGGCCTTCAGCCCCCTCACCGCCAGAAAACGGAACTGCGACCCAAGTGGCGCGGGAACCTTCGAGCATATTTCTTCGAAACGCTGGGCGGCCTGTTGGACCGTGCCCGGCCCCGCGGCGCATAGCGGCATACCGATCCACACGAGGGCAGTCCAAAGGAGAAAGCGCATCGCGGCCTCCTTTGGCGATTATTGTACACCCCGCGTGTTCAGTTCTGGATTCATTCTGGGCTTCGTTGCGCTGTTCTCCCACCACGGAACTCCATCTGCGCCGATCACCAGAATGTACCGACGCCCGTCGCCGTTTATGTCCACGACGGGGGCGAAGCTGATCGCCACCGAGACGTAGCGGCGGCTTTACGCCGCCATGGCGAGGTAAACTCGCCGCTACGTAAGCACGTGCCGGGCTCAAGCCCGGCGCTACGGATCCTTGTTGCCCTCCCGCGGGCAGCGCCGTGGCGGCACATGTCGATGGAAATGCCGCAGGGCCGAACCGCGGGCCCTGCGCTACATCTTTCTGTTGCACCCGCAGGGGCAGCGTCAGAATCACTGCTGTGATGAGCATGAGGACGGTCACGGCCGGTCGACGCCGCATGGGCACCTCCCGAGAGCGGAAATCACGACGATCTTGTGTGGGCATTCTACCACGGGAAGTAGCGCCGGGCTTCAGCCCGGCATAGGCCGCCCTAAAGGGCGGCGCCACGTTTAGATTAGGACCTGCCGCCCCTGCTCCTTGACCTCCTGAATGGCGGTTCTAGAATATCTCTATGATCCCACAAGCTTTGCGCCCGTTGTTCTGGGCCACGAACTTGGACAAGTTTGACCCGGTTTCCTCCCTGGCCTACACCATTGCCCGCGTCCTGGAACTCGGCGATGACAAGGCCGTTGCCTGGCTGCGGGACACGTTCTCGGAAGCGCAAACCGTCGAAGTGCTCCGCACCGAGCGGAGGCTCTCCCGCAAGTCCGCGAATTTCTGGGCGCTCATTTACCACATCCCTTTTCGACGACGCAGAAAAGGACCCGGCGCCGGACATGCTCGTGCCCTTTCGTGGGAGGAGGTGAGACAGTTCTTTACCCGAAGGGCCCCGCGTTTACTTTAAAAGAGGGAGGGAAACAAGACCTTCCTGTATCAGACCGCTTTATGCGAATCCCCACCAGCGAAGCCGGAGCAACTCGCCCGTTCCCCCTCGAACGACTAGACGGATGTCACTTTGGGGCTGCGATACTTTCAGCTTACTGTCCACCGTTCGATAAACATCCCAGCCCCCGGTAGGAGAAACCCGGCACGTCCCTAGCAGCAGCCCGCCACTCCAAATCTCGATGGAACACCCCTCTTGATTGCCGCACGCAAACCGCAGGGATAGCGTTGCGTTCACCGGGATATTCCGCACGTTGGGGTAAGCCAGTACTCCCTCGCGGTGTATGCCGCGAACTTCGTATCCATCCTCAGGACACTCTCGCACCTCTGCTCCCACGGCGCTGAAAAAGTCAGCGGCATTGATGCGCTTTTGCGCGACATCATACTGGCCGGCGCCGGTCAGGTTGAGGTCAATTGTCGCGATCTCTCCGTTGTCGCGATAATGCACGTAGCTAATGACGGAATCGCGATAGTATTCGCATGTTCCCGGCCAGGATTGGTCGTTGCAGATGAAATACCATTGGTTGTGCAGCTCGAAAAACGACCCATGCCGGTCGAAGGTTAACCTCTTCCGCAGTTCCGGAGCCGTATGCTCCGCTTTGATGATCGAGTCTTTGTAGATGTACGGGCCGTACGGGTTGCCGGACATGGCGTAGTAACAGCCCCACGATAGGTAATAGATTCCCCCGCGTTGGTGCAGGAACGGCTTGTCATCCAGTTTCCCCGGCCCGTACGGACCCATCTTCCGGTCGAGCAGGATCTTCCGCGGCGTCTCGGCCAGGGAAATCATGTCTTCATTCAACTTCGCGATGTAAAAGTCCCAGCAGCCGAACACAATGTAACTGGTCCCATCTTTCTCCTGAAGGATTCCCGGGTCTCGGGCCAGCGTCGGCGTCGAGCCCTTGGCGATCAGGGGCTTGCCCAGGGGATCTTTCCATGGCCCGGCCGGAGAGTCGCTCCGCACGACGCCAATCTCCTCCGGCCCACGCGAGAAGTAAAAGTAGTATTGCCCGTTACGGCTCATGGCATCGGTCGCCCAGCATTGGTTCCAGGGCTTGCCCCAGTAGGTGTCCTCGGGCCGCAGAGTGCTAACCTGTTGCCAATGCGCGAGGTCCTCCGAATGCCACACCCACCAGTCGTTCATGATGAAGTCGGCGCTCGCCGGTACGGCATCGTGCGTGGCATATAGGTATGCCTGGTCCCCGTAAATGCGGACCTGAGGGTCGCACAAACCCTTGCCGACAACAATGGGATTTCCGCCCCTCGGCGAAGGGCTTAACTGCTCGGCCCTCAACTCTCCGATCCCGAGTTGTCCGGCCCAGCCCGGCAATCGGGAATTCGCTATCGATGCGGCGCCCGCTCTCTTCAAAAAAGAACGTCGGCTGAAGGGCATGGTTCACTCCTAGAAAACCTTGTCATCCTAAGTAGGTATCGCCGAGTGATCCCGCGGTCAGCGGGAGTACTCCGCCATGCATGGTCGTAAATTCTGGTTTTTTTGGCAAGGATTTTTGGATGTCGGGCTTTTGCCTTTTGACTTTACTTTTTTGGCTCCGCCGGGCGGCGCTCCCCGCCCCTGGCGGTGAAAAACGGCCATTGGCCCGGCTCAAAGTGGCGTCCGCAGATCGGCATCATAGGAATATCGGCGGGCACGGTCAGAGATGTGAATCGCAGAGTTGCGCTCTGCGCCAGGCCCGCCTACTGCACTCTGCCCTTAAGTGCCCGGAAAGTGTCCCCGAAGGTCGAACGCCGTTCGGCCCCACCCAACCTGCCCGGCTCCGGCTGTCTACCGTCTACTGCTTTTTGCCTTCCGCCTACTGCCCTCGAACAGCGTCATACGCGGCGGCGCTTGACGTCGATTTGCAGGCGTTTGATTTTCTGGTTGAGGGTGGAGAGAGGGATCTTGAAGCGCTCGGCGGCTTCGGTCTGGCTCCAGTTGGTGCGGGTGAGCATATCGAGGATGATGCGGCGCTCGCAAGACTCCATGACCTCAAACAGTGAGCGCCCATCGAGGCTTTCGGCGGGAAACGATGCCGCCTCGCTGCGAGCCATTCTGGAAGAGTTGTTCGGGAAGAAGTTCCGTCCCGAGCGACGAGCCGGAGGCCAGCACCACGGCGCGCTCGACGGCGTTTTCAAGCTCGCGGACGTTTCCCGGCCAGGCGTAATCCATCATGACCTTCAGGGCCTCGGGAGTAAACTGCAAGCCCGTGCGGCTATTCTCGGCGGAGAATTTCCGCAGAAAATGCTCGGCCAATTGGGGAACGTCTTCCTTGCGGTCCCGCAGCGGCGGCAACTGGATGGTGATGACGTTCAAGCGGTAAAACAGGTCCTCGCGGAATCTGCCGTCCACCACCATCTTGCGCAAATCGGCGTTGGTGGCGGCGAGAATGCGCACGTCCACCTTGATGTTTTCCGTGCCGCCCAGCCGCATGAACTCGCGCTCCTGAATGACGCGCAGCAGCTTGGTTTGAGTTTCCACGCCCACGGTTCCGATCTCATCAAAGAAGATGGTGCCCTGGTTGGCCACTTCGAAAAGCCCGCGCTTGGTGGCGATGGCGGAAGTGAAAGCGCCCTTGACGTGTCCAAAAAGCGTGCTTTCGAGCAGATCGACGGGCATGGAGCCGGTATTGACGGGAACAAAGGGCCGATCGGCGCGGGGGCTGGTGGCATGGATGGTCTTGGCGATCAGTTCCTTGCCGGTGCCGCTTTCCCCGGTAATCAACACCGTGGCGCGGCTGGCGGCCACCTGGGTGATGAGGTCCATCACCTTTTGCATCTTCTCGCTCCTGCCGACGACATTGGGCAGGTCATAGCGCTTGAGGGCGCGGCGGAGCTGGATGTTTTCAAGCTGCAGGCGCGATTTGTCGACGGTGTTGCGGATCTCCAGCAAAAGCTTGTCATTGTCCCAGGGCTTGGTGACGTAGCTGTCCGCGCCCTGCTTGGAAGCCTGGAAGGCCATCTGCGTGGACGCATAGGCCGTGATCATGATGACGCCGAGTTCCGGGCTTTCACGCTTGATCTGCTGGAGCAAGTCAAGGCCGTTGCGGTCGGGCAGATTGATGTCGAGCAACACGAGGTCGAAGAGGCCGTTTTCAATACGCCTCAGACCTTCTTCGCCGGTCGGAGCGGTATCCGCCTTGTATCCCTCGAGCTTCAGGAGTTGCTCGAGGCTTTCGCGAATTTCGGTTTCGTCGTCAATGACGAGGATGGAGCCTTTAGCTGACATTCACCGGTTTCCTGACTGCGGGAAATTCCAGCCGGAAGGTCGTTCCGCGACCCACCACGCTGTCCACCTGGATCGATCCGGAATGTTCCCGGATGATGCCGTAGGTCACCGCGAGGCCCAAGCCCGTGCCTCGGCTGGTAGCCTTGGTGGTAAAAAAGGGATCGAAAATCTTGTTGAGGTGATCGGCGGGGATTCCCACGCCGTTGTCGGAGACTTCCACGTGCACGGTGGAGTTCTCCGCCTCCGTGGCAATGGTCAGTTCGCCGCCGCGGGGCATGGCATCGCGCGCGTTCATGATCAGGTTCATAAAAACCTGCTGGAGTTTTCCGGAATTTCCGTACACGGCGGGCAGCGAGGTCTTCAACTGGGAATTGACGGTGATCCTGGCGGCCTTCAGCATGGGTTCAACCAGGGAGAGGCTTTCGCTGATCACGCGGTTTACGTCCAAGTCGGAGTATTCGCTGCCGCCGACGCGCGAAAACTTCAGAAGGTTGTTGGCAATCTCGGAAGCGCGGAACGCCTGGGCGATGATTTTATCCAGGGTGCGCGTGCGCGGGTCATCGGGATCCATCTGCCGCATCAGCATCTGGGCGTTGGAGGTGATGACGGCGAGAGGCGTATTCACCTCGTGGGCCACGCCCGCCGCCAGCAGGCCGATGGAAGAGAGCTTCTCGGCCTGCATCAACTGGTCTTCCAGGTTCACGCGCTCGGTCAGGTCGGTGAAGATCAACAACCGCCCAATCACCTGGTTCTCTTTCCCGATCAGCGGCACCACCGAGAGGTTCACGATCAGGGCGCGGTCCTCGGCATTGCGCAGGCGGAATTTGTACAAGTTGAGGGTGTGATGAGGATCGGAAACTCGCGACAACTCCGTCCTGAGATCCGGAGGGAAGATCGCTTCCAGGGTTCTCCCCATGGCCTCGGACCGGCTGAGGCCGTAGAGCCGCTCCAGGGCGGAATTCCAGGCCTCCACGGCGCCTTCCAGGTTGCAGGCCAGCACGCCGGCGTTGATGGATTCAATGATGTTCTGGCTGAAATCGCGCAGCGCCTGGTAATCGCGCGCCCGCATTTCCAGCGATTCGTACAGGCGGGCGTTCTCCAGGGCGATCGAGACATAACCGGCAATCGTTTGCAAAAGATCGATATCTTCACTGGAGAGATAATCACCTTCGCGCGTCTTGCCCAATCCCAAGTAACCGAGCGTGCGCTCCTTGACCTTAAACGGCAGGTAATAGTGCAGCCGGAGTTGTTCGATGGATTTCTGCGCCGCCGGGGAAAAGCCGTAGGGCCGCTTGACGCTGTCAAAGAAAAGGTAGCCTTTCGCCAGCGCCGGCTGGGCCGGGTCGAGGAAGCTGGTATCGGTCTTGCCGGCGAAATTCATGCCGCGCGAGCGCACCAGGCGGAAGCCGTCCGGCTCCGCCGCCAGGAATACGGCGAGCCGGTCCACGCCCAGGGTTTCCGACAGGCGATCGGAAATCTGCTGGAGCAGGCTGTCGACGTGCAATTCCGAAGTGAGCTCACGCGCGAACTCCAGCAGCGTGCGGCGGTAATCATAGCGCTCGCGATTGAAGAAGCGGTCCACCCACTGCTGGATGTAGTTCACCACGGGTTGAAACAGGACGGCGGTGAACACAATCGCCACCACCCAGGCGCCGCGGCTGTTGATGGGAGGAAACGTGGCGCGGAAGAAATCCGCGAATAAGGCGATGAGGCCGAAATACAAACCGACAATACCGGCCGTGGCCAGGGTATAGGAAATGCCGCGGCGGAAGATGATGTCCACATCCATCAGCCGGTAACGCACGATGGCATAGCCAAAAGTGACCGGCAGGAACACCAGGGAGAGCGCCGAGGCGTTCATCCAGGCGTTGGGAACAAATCCCAGGAAGTAGGGCAAGGCGTAAAGGGCGGCGAAGGGGACAATCGCCAGCCAGGTTCCGCGCGTGACCCACTTCAGTTGGTGCTTCAATACGGGATCGCTGGCGCGAGCGTAAGCGTAGTGCAGCGCCAGGGCGCCCGCCAGGAAGTACGCTCCCAGATAAAACAATTCGACTCGGTCCAGCAGCCAGCGCGCCTGCAAGAGCGGCAGGGGAAGCACCAGGATGTCGACCGCCACCAGGACATGAATCGCTCCCAGTAACGGCTCCGGGCAAATAGAGGAGAGGCGCAAGGTAACGGCGCTCCCGCAGGAGCGGGGAACGCTCCGGAAACGTCAAACAGAAATGCAGGAAGAGCGCGGGCTGCAAGACCCACGCGGCAACGTTGAGCCAATAAATCGTCCAGTCAAACAGGTTCAGCTTGCCGGTGTAAGCAAAGGTGTAAAGGACAAAGGACGCCAGGCAAAAGACATAAAAGTGGCGGGATTTGCGCGCCGTCCAGCGCCGGAAAAGGATGAAGGTGCCGATGAGGAGGTAGAGCAGGCCCACCAGCGCCAGGTAGTTCCGCACCGAGCCGGCGGTGCCTTGGGCGTCGAGGACGAGACTGGTGTCAAAGGGTTCGCCGTTGCGAGTCAAACTGTAGTTGGCAAGCGACCAGACACCGAGCTGGTAAATCTGCTGCACCGCTTCCGTGGCGGTGGTAATGGGCTGGCCATTGATCGCCTTGAGCTGGTCGCCCTCGCGGATTCCGGCACGGTCGGCGGGCCCGCCCTCGAACGACAATCCAAGCCGTCACGCCCTGAGGGCGTTTCAATCCAGGAAACACCATCGTCCGGAACCTGATACAGGCCGCGCTGCTGGTAGTTTAGGATTCCAAATCCCACCAAAACCAAGCTCAAAAGGGCGAGCGAGAGCGTGGTTAGCCGGAAAGCTGGGATCCTGGTCATTCTGGAGTCCGTTCGTTGACGTGAAGAACACTAACTCCTTAAGGATTGTAGCACGTTGGCTTCCAGCAGTCGAGGCAACTCAAATCTTTAAGCCGTTTATTTACTTAAAGATACAATGCTACATCCAAAAGACGGGAGAGCGATACAAAATTTCGGATTTAGGTTCCATTTTTCTGTAAGGGTCTGCATGATCGAACCTTACCTTATGCCATTTATCATGGCAACGCTGGCAGCCCTTGCCGCTCTTGGGTTTGTACCGTGAACAGTTTGAATTGCGAATAGAAGTGGAAATTGCGGAAATTTACATCGGAAAACTTCGTCTCTACTTCTACTTCGCGCGGGAGCCAAAGTCCCGACGCCATGCCCTGGAAGTGAACTTCACCGAACTTGATGCGCGTGGTCTGTGATTTGAGCTTAATTTCCGGTACGGGGGTCAACAGGCCCGTCCACATCCGGATGATCTGGTCCGTGGCAGTATCAATCCATGCCAAGCCTTGAATAAGGGTGGCCACAGGCCGTGCATCATAGACTGCAAATGCCGCTCTTTGCTGCGAGGAGGGCTTTTGCACAAACGCCACAACGTACGTCGGGCGCTTCTCGATTACTTCCTGTCCGAGATACCGAAACGTGCTGTCCGGCTGATATGAGGGGTGGAAGTCGAGGGGTGTCGAGACAAACCCTTCCGTGATCAGATACCCACTGTGTAGACCGCTGGGCTTTACCAACCGCCCTTTGGAGTCCGTCCGGTATTCCTCAAGAGTGATCCGCTCCCGATCCGGACTTGGCAAAGCCAGGTAGCGAAAATCCTCGGAGTTCTGGTCCTTCTCGGGTCCGACGGGTGCCTGCCGCTCCTCCACCACTTGCTCGCGGGAATCTACGTTGGGAAAGCTGTTGAAAAGGGTGGCGACGTTTGCGCCCACCTTCTGAAGAATCGAGGCCAGCAAATCCTGGCTCGCGGCAGGCTGGAGGTTCCTGAGTTCCGGCACCTCCCGGACGATTTCGGCAATGGGAAGGTCAACAACGGACGGCGCTGGCGCGGCCAAGGTCAATGGTTCAGCGCGCGTCGTGGGAGTAGTCGTCGGAATATTTCCTGCCGGGGCGGGCACGCCCATCGCTGAAGGTTGTGCAAGCGGCGGGGTCACCGTCGTGGCAATATTTGTCGCCGACGCCCAGTAGCCGGTCTTGGCTCGAATAAGAAGATCCCTGCCTCTGACCTCCACTCTTATGGCATGGAATTTGCCGTCTTCTGTTTGGTTCGACAGAATTATAGGCCAACAGGTAATACCGGCGCCCGTCCGCAAAGGATTGGTGTAAGCCCTTCAGGAGGTCGTTGCTATCGTGATAGAAGACGCCGCCCGTGGCCTGCGCAAGATAGTTCATCGGATCCTGAGCTTCTTTGGCCGACGTTTCCATGCCCCTCTGAACCTCTGGCAGGATGGCTCCTGGCTTTCTTTGAGTCGTCAGTTGAGTGGCGTCGAATCCGCCAGTAGGCACGATATACAGACCGCGCGAATCGAGGGTGTAGAACGTCACATTCTGGGCCGTTGCCAGCCTGACGATCGCTCTTATCAATTCCAAGAGGGAGTCCGCTTGATTGTTGAGCAGGTATTTGGGCTTGCCCGTGTAGGCTGCCATGATCTCGAAGAGGTCGCGGCCGGGCTGCAAATTGAAGCCATCAGAAGCCATGATCATGTCGCGTCTGCCCGGCATTCCCGAAAGCTGTTCCGTCAGGCGGCGAAGATCATTCAAGAAATTTCGGGTGAGATCTTCGCGTTCTTTGGCTGCGTCATTTGCCCTCGCGACAATCGAATCCGTCACACTGACCCCCATATGTACGCAGTCTCGTGATGCTGGCGTGGATGCCGCGGAATGGGTGCAATTAGCTTCCAGCAAGCGCACAAAATCAGCCTGCTGGTTGGCCAAGTTCGCAGCCTCGCTGGACGAAATGGCTTTGGTGATCTCTTTGTCTTCGAGAGCGGCTAAAACCACCTTGGGGTCCCTCGTCATATTTTGGACAACAAGGGTCTTCCGGCCCAGCGCCACAAGGGCGTATTGCGAGTCGGAGCCATGCTCTTCCTTGAAAAGTTTCTTAAGCGCCTCGCGAAGCTGACCAAAGTTCGCGAAGGACGAATTGAGCGTATCCAAAACGATCAGGTACGTATAACGAGGAGGAGACTCGCCATTAGGGGGTGGTAGCGCGACGGGTCGGCCTCTCATTTTGGCGTGGATTGACGTTTCCTCCGTAAGAGGAAGAGGGGACATATTTTTAGAGGGTGGTAGCGCGGCGACTCGCGGCCCTGGCCCAGCATCGGACGGGATGAGCTCCGGCGCAGCATTTCCCTGGGTGGCGAAGGCAGCCAGTTTCTGCTCAACTCCATCCTCGAAAACTTGGAAATCCCTTGCCTTGAGGTCCCTGACGAAGTGGCCCTTTTGGTCGGTCACAATAACCGGCACTAGAACCTGCTGCACCTGAACCTTGATCGCCGAACCGTGATTACTTGGCGTCGGTTCCTGTGCCATGACCATGCTGGCTAGCGCGAAGCACGCGAGCGCCAAACCAAAGTTTGGAGGCGACAATCTTGCCGGTTTCCTGCCCAGTATCCAACCGGAATTCATCACAGATCTCTCGCAGGGACCATTTTACACCTGTGATGTGTGGATTGGGTCAATTACTGTCTGCCAGGCGCCGTGGGAAGAGTAGGGGTAGGGCTTGCCCTACCCTGTCGTTCGGCGGCGATGGACAACAGGGGACGGCAAGCCGTACCCCTAAATCCAGCAGGCACCATCGCCCAGCACGGGCGACTACTGGTGCGCCAGCGGGACCCGCACCAGGATCGCGTCATCCACGCGCACGATCAGCTTCGAAAACCTCTCCTTCCCCACATTCCGCATTGCCTCGTAGCGCGGGTTGAGCGCCTCCACGTTCACGCGCAGTGGGGTCTTCGGGTCTTTGGGCACATCAAAGCTCACGCGGATATCCGGCTGCCCGTCACCATCCACGTCCACGGCGTCGGACACGTGCCCCGGCAACGCGCTCACCGGTCTCCAATCAAGCTGCACAAACGGCTTTTCGGTCTGCAGCATGTGGGGAGACACCGGCCGGTGAATGTCGATGGAGTAGGCGGCTGTCTTAATCGTGCGCACCTTCGGCCCACCTGAGTACATTTCGTCCACGTGCAGGCCCAGAGCGGCAAACCCTTTCGTGAACAGTCCATACAGCAGAAAAGGCGTCAGCACTGCCGCCAAGCACGGTCATTCCCGCTGCCGTGTAGCCCAGTTTTGCCCGTATTTTCATTCGCCTCCCCCTAAACGAAAACGTGCAGTATGGTCGCCAAGCCCTGGGCGATGATGGTGCCGCCGAACATAACGGCCATCCCCCAGGCGGCGTACAGCAGCATCAGCCGCGCGCGTTCCGGCTTCACGGCGACTTCCGTTCCCTTGATATGCCACACCGCCGCGTGTTTCGGACACACATCCACGCAGGCGCCGCACTTCATGCACGACATCAGCGTCTCGCCCTGGGCGATGGATTCCTCCGTCAAAGACATCGTCGGGCAAGCGGTCTGGCAGAGTACGCAGGGCGAGCAGCGCGTCCGGTCGATCTTCACATCGAAGACGCTCGTCTTATTAAAGATCGATTGGAACGCGCCAAACGGGCAGAAGAATGCACATTGGGTTCGCTTCTTCGTCAGCCATGGCAGCACGATCACCAGTCCCGCAAACAGCACGACAAAGATTCCGTTTTGGACCAATCCCACCGTGTTACGGGCAGCTACGTATTCCGAGACGGCCTTGAAGGGGCAGAGCCACATGCAGTAAGCGGGCTCAAACAGAGCCAGCGAGAGCAACACCATCGCCAGCAGTACCGCCCAGGGGCCGTAACGCCAGCGCGGGTCGATCTTCCGCAGCTTGGCCCGCTTGGGGACCGATGCCATGCCTTCTTCAATCCCCCCGAAGAAGCACGCATAGCTGCACCAACCTTTGCCGACGACGATGGTGATGGCCAGCCACAAGCCCACCATGGCCGCTATTCCACTACCCGACATGCCTCCGCCGGGCAAGATCGAACCGGGGAACACCACCGTCCTGGTGAGCGCCGCCGGCAAGATGAGGAGCGGAATGGGCATGAAGCAGAAGGGTGTTCGGCCCGCAATCATCTCCTCGATGGGGATGCCCATCGATCCCCGCATCACCATGACCGTGTGGATAAAGCCCACCGGGAACAAGAGCTCCCAGCGCCACGAAGAACCAGCGGCGCCATCGATAGGTGCTCCACGTCCGCATCATCATGAAAAACAGCGCAACCATGAAAACCGAGGTAATGACGCCGGCAATCAGCACGGACCGGTTTGGTCCCCGGTACGAATTCGAGAAGATGAGCAGCGACCAAAGCATTATCGGCAAGGTCAGCAGAGCGGACCTCCCGATACTTCGTGGAGTGGTCGCGCCGGGCTGCACGATTCGAGCCTCAGTGGCCATATACATTTCTCCCCATCAGCATCGCCAATCCCAGATAGAGGTAAAAGAAGGCAATGAGCACCATCGCCATTCGTGCGACGGTCGTAACGGCTTCGGGCGCCGCACGCAGCCCAAGCTCACAAATGGCACAAACCAGACGGAAGTCCCAACGAAAAACACGGCAAAGAATAGAAGGGCCGCAGCCACGCTATCCAACTCGGCCGCCCTCATAGCGGCAATCACAAATGGAGGGCAGAGACTCAAGCCCGTGAGGAAACCCAACGCTGCCGGACCGGACATACCGCGTTTTCTAACCCTGCCAATGGTCACCAGCTCTGACCCCGGGCATGACTGAGCACGTGCGTGCCCAACTGAATACGCGTACCAAAGCAGCACCCCAGCGAGTAACACGTGAACAACGCCAACCATCAGCAGACGCGGCGCTGGCGGAAGCACAACCAGGGCGCCAAGTTCCCAGGCCACGGCGGCAAACAGCAGGTACCCCAGGAAGCGCGCTCCCAGAAATGTGGAGAGATAGCGGGTACTCAGTCGCACTCCCGCCCGCTCTGCCAGTAAAGAAGGAACCAGTACGGGTCCACAGGAAACTATGCAGGCAGGCCCGGAGGACAGCCCTAAGACTAACGCCTCGCCGAATATGAAAGGCCCGGTCATCGGCGCCATTCTATCATTGTTCAGTTGGTCGGAATTGTTTAGAACTGGACGGTAAACCCACCGCGGATGTAATGATATCCGGAACTCAAAACCATGGGTCTTTGACCACCTTGGGCGGCTGGGATGTAGCCCTGCGACAGGAGGTTTTGGAACTCCGCCACGGCGTCAATATGAACGGGCCAGAAATTGGGAGTGGGAATCGGCTGGCGGATCTGGGCCCCCAGATAGGGCTGGACCTGAAGGTTGCCCTGCCCGGCGGGGTCGACCAAGGTTACGCGATCATTGGAAACCCACTCGTAGGACGTGGAAAAGCGGGTGTGGGTAACCGGAAGATCCGCGGTGATCTTGGCGATCAGGGAATTGGTCTGCTCCGGCATCAGCATTCCCTGCGTATAGGGATGGGAGTTTTGCATTACGAAGGCGCGCGCCGAGAGAGCGCTGCCGGAAGAATAGGCCCCCAGCACCTCGACGTGCGAGCCGAAGTTTTGAGCAAAAACGGCGCGAAAACCCGTCGACTGGTAATTGCCACCATTAATAACGCTGCCATTGCCGGCAGGATTGGGAAGGGCATTGCCGGCGAAGGCCTGTCCGTCCGTGGAGTGGCCCCATCCCCATACCGCGGCGTTGCGCAGGCCGTCGTGATAAGCCGCCGCCTGCACGCGAGCCGACTTGCCCATGCGATGATTGATCGCCACCTCCGCGTGGTTCAGTTGCTCCATCTCGAGGTGACCATCACGCTGGGTGATCTGCGGGAAAGCGTTCAGCACACTGAGGCGATCTAGCAGGGAGTTGGACCCCTCGGCGCGGGCTGAGCCGAACTGGGCGGAGAGAACCGTTTGCGGCGTTGCCTGGTATTCCAGATTAACGTGGGGTTGGGCGGCAAAGACACTATCGATCGCACTCAGATAGCTGAGGTCCATCCCCGCCGTCACTGTAACCTTGGGAGCTAGCAGGCGGGTTTCCGAATAAGTTGCCACCAGTCCCCGGGCCTGGGCGAAGGAATTCGACGTAGCGTCAGGGGGGGCGCTTTGTCCGGGAACGAGACTGAATTGATGGAAAATCAGACCGACTTGCCGGGGTTCGCCCTGAAGTTGATTCCTGAGCAACACCGTGCCGACCGTGCCGGAGCCAAGTGGCGCGAACGATCCTGCCGCGAGCACATCGGAGTCCGCAGAAACCGGCTGGAGATAAGCAAAAACGCTGGCCATGCCGAAGTCTTCGGCTAGAGGATCACGTAACGTTGAACCCGGCAGCACGCCGGCTAGGCGCGCGCTTCGCGGTAATGGCGTTTTTTGATCCGTGGAGGCAACTTTTGTGGCGGGCGGCTGCTCATGGTAGCGCAGGATGGGCCTCGTGGTGGAAGAAGTCCTCAACACCCATTTCCAGTCATCTCCCCAGCTCGATACGGAGTTGCCGGGCACTTGAAAGCGAATAGGCGCGAGGATGTCGGTCAGAACGAAAGTTGCCACCACGGTCTCACCAGCCTCCACGCGAACGCCATTGCGCATTTCCGGCAAGCGCGTGGGTGAGCTGACCTTGAGGGAATACCAGCCCGGAACCAGATGGGCAATGGTAAATCGGCCATGCGCGTCGGTGATCATGCGCTCCACGGTCTGGCTGGCGGCTTCAGTGGCAAAGGCCGTGGGTCCGATGACCATCACGGTGGCGCCCATTAAAGGAACGCCCTTGCTATCGGAAACAACTCCTGCCAAGCTCCCGTAACCCGCCGCGACACTCTCGGAAGGTTGCAGGCATGAAAGCAACAGCCCACTCACCAGCAGCAGAGCCTTGAGCCGGTAATCCAAACTTGGAGTCATCATGAATCCCGCCGTGCTTTAGAAAGCCGTTTCTTCCTGCGCCCGGCGCGAGAGCGGCGTCTATCGTAACTCAAAAGGGGCCGATTGGCTAAAACTTTGTTTCTTGATGTTGTCGGTGACCTTGATCTCCACAATATATTTCCCCGGGGTGAGCCCTTGCAGGCCCATCGTCTTGAGCACCGTGAACTGCTGCGAAGCCTTCTTCAAATTTGCGGCGTCCTCCGGCTGGTCGAGCAGCGACTTCCCATCCTTCTCGATCTCATAGCGCACATCCAATGAAGGCTTATGCGTCTTATCGTCGGTGCCGAGATTATACACCTGCATGTAAATCCCCAGTCTTTGATCGCGCGTGAACGTATTGTTGACGCTGGGGCGAACTTTCGTCCCGCCGATAACAAATGGGCCGGATCCCACTTGGCTAGTGGGGAGCGGCAGAATCTGGTCAGCGAGGATGAGGGTACTATGGGTGAGGGTATCCGCACTGAAGCTCGGCACCACAATGCCTATTTCCTCGGACCCCATGTGGCCGTTCAAATCGTCCTTCAGGACGAGGCTGAGCTTGTAACGGCCGGGTCTGAGCGGTATGGGTTCCTGATACATGGACTTGTGATTCTGGTACTGCTGGAATTCATGTTCGGGCACATCCAAAATCAAGCTCTTCTCAATGGTGTTAACGATCTTGCCGCCCAGACTCGTGACCTCGATGTAGATGTCCAGAACCCCGTGCATTACGCCATCTTTGTTCTGAAATTGCAAATCGCTGTTGTTGACCTGGACTGTGATCGGAGTGAGCACAGTTTCGTCGGTCACGCGGATGAAGTCCGTACGTGCATCGAAAGGCAAAAGATCAGCGGAGAGCCGGGAGGTGACAACCGCTTTCAGGTCCTTGAATTTCACCTCGGGGGGCTGAAAGATTTTGGCGAACAGGTCTAGGCGGGTAAACTCATTCATGCTTTCCGGCAACGCGCCGCCCATCGGCATCCCGGAGGTCATTCCATCCGTGCGGCTGAAGCGATCCGATTTTGAACCTTGTCCTTGCTTGTTCATCCCCATCCCCATCTGTTCTGCCATGGTCAGGCCGGCGCCGGGCACGTGCAGCAAAGCGTCCTTTTCACCGGGGTCCATGGTGAGATGGTACTCGCCGGTCATCGTGGGATCGACAAATTCCAGAATGACGTTGTTACCGATCCCATCAATGTACCGGTAGCGCCA
This sequence comes from uncultured Acidobacteriota bacterium, assembly GCA_963810005.1. GTDB lineage: Bacteria > Acidobacteriota > Terriglobia > UBA7540 > UBA7540 > Bog-366. Next base: position 83,866 of record CAWELY010000042.1, on the reverse strand, counting down.
ATCCTCGAAGGGAAATGTGGATGTCTCGCCGCCTCCTTCCGACTGCGGACGCTCGTACGTCCCACCACTGGGGTGGGAGTCAATTTCGTCCGGTGCACCGTACATGATGTAAATCCGGCCACGATCCGTCTTCCATCCAGGAATGCCGGAGGCATAACGCTCGTTGGCGTAAGCAATGCGGCGGTAATATTCCTCTTTGAACTCGTTTTCGGGGCTGCCGGGGTTAGGGTTGCGCCGGTCCCAGAAATTCTCGATAAACGACTCGCGCTCGTCGTCAGTGGAGAGTTTCTTAAAAGCGGCTCGCTCCGTGTCGGTGATGATATAGGGAACTTCCTCGCTCAACCATTTCTTGTACGGCGTCTCCATTTCATTCCGGAGCGCCTTCTGGCGACGCTTCTCCTCTTTGCTTACCTTGGGCTTTGAGCTGTCCTGGTCCTTGTCTTGATCATCATTCGAGGGAGAAGCGCGCAAGATTGACACGCCAATGATGAGGGTGAGAGTAGCTAGCACCCCAAACGCCCAGCGGCCTCACCCCCCTACGCGGCGAAAAGAAACTGTCCCGCTTCGACACTACTCCCCCCTTAAACTCCATACCTCTCACCCCGATTTTATTTTCCCCATTTTGGAAAGTCAAGCTCCCGTCCCAACCCTTACCCCTAGCTCCAGGTTTCGGTCGCCAAGGCTCAAGGAGCCATCCCTAAATCTGGAGAGGGGGCAAGGCACGCTAGCTTTCCACAGCAAGGTTCCCCCCAAACCCGCCGGTGTTTTTTGATGCGCCGCAAGCGGCAAAGGTGGCCTCCCCCCAAAAGAAGCTGCGGTGACGGGTACAACCCCTGTGCCGCTAGAAACCTCTATGCAGAGTTGTGCGTCGTATATTAGGGGAAACACCCCCACCAACACCGTTTCAGGCCCAGGAACGACGGTGAGGGAATAAGCCCAGGGTCCCAGAAGGTGCTTCGCGGGAACCCGGTCGTGGGTGGGGAAATGTCTGCGGAGGAAAATTCTTGTTTTCGGCAGTGCAAGAAGGCGCTAAAATAAGAGTGAACTGCGTGGTAATGCAGCCTTGACAAGTAAGGCTGCGTTCCAGTGCCCTCTTCTTGGCTCCGAATGCCGAGCGAGGGGCAAACAAATCCACACGCCCTCTGCGCTGACCCCGCTGTATGCCGCCCCAGCGGCATGAATTTGACGAAACTTTTGAGCTTCAAACAACGTATAAGCAATGGGAGCCGGTAAGTAGGCGCGCACATAAGCCGAAAATTTGGCCAGTCTGCGAGCACACAGCAGGAGCCTTCGCTAAGGAGAGAAGTTGACGCGTTTGCGCAAGGCCGAGGAGTGAGAGGAGCCCTCCATGGCAGAGATTAAAGAGTTGGAACTGGGAAAAACTAATGGCGCTGCTTGGGCAGACGCAACAGCGCCGGTTCCAACTCGGCAAAGTAACGGAACGGGAATGAAGAAGTGGAAGAAAGTTACGCTCGCCATCGTGGGCGTCGTGGCCTTCGTCAGCCTGGCGATTGGCGGGGTAGTGTGGAGCCGGCGGGGCGTGGTGACGGTCCAAACCGGCAAAGTCCAGCGGGAGGATTTGGCCCAGATCGTTACCGCCAACGGTGAGATCAAACCCGTGGAACAGAATCAGGCCAACGTCAACGCCAATTCCATGGGAAAGATCACCGAAATCCTGGTGAAGGAAGGCGACCACGTCACCAAGGGCCAACTGCTGATGCGGACGGAGGACGTCCAGCAAGCGGCCAGCGTGGAGGCCCAGCAGGCGGCCGTCACTACCTCCCAAGCCGATCTGGCGGCGCAGGATGCCAATGTGCTCTCGGCCAAGGCCGCGCTCGATACCGCCCAGGCGAACCTGGCACAGGCGACGGCCAAGCTGAATCAAGCCACGGACAATTTCAAACGCGGCCAGGAGCTCTTCAAGGACAAGTTGCTTTCCCAGCAGGACTTCGATCACGCGCCTGAGCGACTACCGGGTCGCCCAGACGGGCAAAGATTCTTCCCAGGCGCAGGTGGGCCAGGCCAAGGCCCAATACCAGCAGGCGTTGTACAATCGCGACTCCGCCCGCGCGCATGTGGGCCAGAGTAAGGCCCAACTTCTCGGTCTCAAGAATCAACTTGACCAGACCGTCTACAACTCTCCGCTGGACGGAATTGTGACTTCGCTCCCCGTCCACATGGGGGAGAACGTTGTCCCGGGAATTCAGAACACCACCGGAAGCTTGCTCTATCAGGTCTCCAACCTCTCGATCATGACGGTGGAAGTCAAAGTGGATGAGACCGACATCCCCAACGTGAAGCTGGGGCAAACGGCCGAGGTGTTGATTGATGCTTACCCCAACAAGACCTTTAAAGGCCATGTGACGCAAATCGGTGAAAGCGCCGTGGGACGTGACTACCGGCACCACCAGCGGTGCGACAGCAACCAGCTCCGACGAGGCCAAGGACTTTAAGGTGGTCGTGATCATCGATGACCCGCCCCCCGGCCTGCGGCCGGGCCTTTCCGCGACGGCGAAGATCACCACTGCCACCCGTCAGAACGCCGTGGCCGTGCCCATTCAAGCCGTTACCGTGCGCATGCGCCGCGAACTCGAGGAGAAGGACCCGAACAGCCAAGGGTGGTGCGGGAAGCGATGTGGCCGCTTCCGCCAAGGACAAGGAGAAGGGCAAGGAAGAATTACAGGGAGTCTTTGTGGTGCGAAACGGCCGCGCCACCTTCGTTCAGATTGAAAGCGGCATCATGGGCTCGACCGACATCGAAATCCTGAAGGGCGTCCAACCCGGCGACACCATCGTTACGGGCAGCTTCAGCGTTTTGCGCACTTTGAAGAACAACACCAAAGTGCGGATTGATAACACCCCGGTGACGACGGCGAGTACGCAGGGAACATAAGGAGCCCTGGCATCCGGCAACTTCCCGGGATGGGCGCGGTGGCGCCTCCGGAAGAAGCAGGCACGACACGAACTTCCCCGGCAAGGCGCCTGGCATGTCAGGAAAAGGACGGGCAAATCTGCCATGGCAACGCGAACGATCACATCCTCGATACAGGAAACGACGATGCCTCCTGAAGGGCGTGATCATCAAGGCGGACGACCTTTGGAAGACCTATGACATGGGCGAGGCCATTCAGGTTCACGCCCTCAGCGGGGTTTCGTTTGCAATCGACCGGGGTGAGTACGTCGCCATCATGGGGCCCTCGGGCTCGGGCAAATCCACGCTGATGAATCTGATCGGCTGCCTGGATACGCCGACGCGCGGCTCCTACTGGCTGAATGGGCAGGTGGTGAGCGAGCTTTCCGACGACGAGTTGGCCTACATCCGCAACAAGGAAATCGGATTCGTGTTCCAGACCTTCAACCTGCTGTCGCGCGCCAGCGCTCTGCACAATGTGGAACTGCCCCTGATTTACAGCGGGATGCCGGCCAATGAGCGCCTGGAAAGGTCGGAGGAGGCCCTGCGCAAGGTCGACTTGGCCGACCGCATGCACCACAAGCCCAACGAGCTTTCCGGCGGCCAGCGCCAGCGCGTGGCCGTGGCGCGCGCCCTGGTCAACAACCCTTCCATCATTCTTGCGGACGAGCCCACCGGAAACCTTGACTCCGCCACCGGCGAGGAAATCATGGGCCTTTTCGAGCGGCTGCACCAGGCCGGCAACACCATTTTGCTGGTGACCCACGAGCACGACATCGCCGCCCATGCTCATCGCATCATTCACGTTCGCGACGGCCGGATCGAGCGGGACGAACGGAGTCGGAATGATCGAATCTCGAAAATCGAAATTCGAAACTCGCAGGACTGGGTCTCGAATTTCGAGTTTCCGATCAGTTTCGAGTCTTCCATGGCATCCATCGGCCAAACCGCTTCGCTTCCGCATGCGCTTCCCGCCCGCTCCAAGGCGGGCTCGGGCGTGTGGGTGACGACCCGCGAAGCCTTCTGGATTGCCCTCGACGCCTTGCGCGCCCACAAGCTTCGTTCCTTTCTCACCCTCCTGGGGGTGGTGATTGCCACCACCACGCTCATCGTGGTCATGTCCATCATCAACGGCATGAACCTCTATATCGCCGATCATATTGCCAACCTGGGGGCCAATGTCTTTGTCGTTTCTCATTACCAATGGGCGCAGGGATACGAAGCCTGGTTGAAGGCCCGGCGGCGGAACAAACCCATCCGCATCGAGGAGTTTGAATTCCTCAAGGATAACCTGCGGGATTACAAGAACATTGGCGCCACTGCCGACACGTGGAGCGACAACAACTCCGCGCGCTATCAAGGCCACACCCTCTACAACGAAGACATTTCCGGCGTCACGCCCACCATGATCGACATTGGGAGCCAGAAGGTCGAAAGCGGCCGCTACATCACTGATTCCGATTACCAGCATGAAGCCATGGTGTGCTTCATCGGGCACGATCTGGTGGATGAGTTCTTCCCCAATGTCGACCCCCTCGGTAAAGAAATCCTGGTCAACGACCTTCCTTTCCGGGTCGTGGGCGTGGCGGAGAAAATCGGCAGCACCTTCGGGCAGAGCCAGGATAACTTCGTGCAGTTGCCGCTCACCACCTACCGCAAGTTTTTTGCGCCGCGACTTTCCCTGGATGTCAATGTCCAAGCCTGGGATTCGCAGCAGATGCTGGTGCTGGAAGATGAAGCGCGCGCCCTGCTGCGGGCCCGCCGCCACGTTCCTTACCACGAGGACGACAACTTTGGCATCAACGCCTCCCAAACCATCATGGACCTGTGGAACCGGCTCATGGGCAGCATCTTCGCGGTGACCATCGGAATTGTGGCCGTGTTCATGGTGGTGGGCGGCATCGTGATCATGAACATCATGCTGGCCAGCGTCACGGAACGCACGCACGAGATTGGCATTCGCAAATCCCTGGGCGCGCGCCGGCGCGACATCCTGATGCAGTTTGTGATTGAGTCGATCGTGATGGTCTTGCCGGGCGGCGGGATCGGGGTCCTGCTGGCCTTCATCGTCAGCGCCATCGTCGACCATTTTTGGACCTCGACGGTGCCGCTGAGCGCCGTGCTGGTGGGACTGGCGCTCTCCACCGCGGTGGGTCTCTTCTTTGGAATTTATCCGGCCAGCCAGGCCGCCAAACTCGATCCCATTGAAGCCTTGCGCACGGAGAACTGAGCATGGCGACCGGAAAGCGCCACGACATTCGCGAAAACTTGCTGCTTGCCCTGGATACCCTGCGGACCCACAAGTTTCGCGCCTTCCTGACCATCCTGGGCGTGTTGATCGGCACCACCACGGTCATCAGCGTGGCGTCCATTTTCAAGGGCCTCGACCAGCAACTGGTGGATGTGGCGGAAGGCTTTGGGACGCGCACGCTCTTCATCTATAAATTTGACCCGGGAAAGGTAGGCCCCCTCACGCGGGAAGAGCGCCTGCGCAAGCACCTGACCTATGAGCAGGCCATGGCCCTCAAGGAATTGTGCCCTTCCGTGGAGGCGGTCGGAGTGGAAGTCTTTATGCGCGGACCTGCCGTGACCGCCAAGTACAAAGGCGTGGAGATGGTCGACACCAACTTCTCCGGGGCCAACGCGGAGGATTTCGAGACCATCAACGCCGACCTTCAGGACGGCCGCGTTTATAGCAGCCTGGACGACCTGCATCGGACGAATGTGGCGGTCATTGGGGCCGATGTGGTGCAAAGGCTCTTCGTGGGCGAGGACCCGATTGGCAAGGAAATCCAGGTGGACGGACACACCTTTGAAGTCGTCGGAGCGCTCAGCAAGCGCAAGTCTTTTCTCGGTGACAACGGCAACGATCGCGTCGTGTTTGTCCCCTACTTCACCTTCAAATCGCTTTATCCCAAGCCGAAGGAGAACTTCGTCACCGCCCTGGCATTTCCCGGCAAGCTGGATCAGGCCAAAGATGAAGCCACCGCCGTGCTCCGCCGGTGCGCAACGACAAGCCCGGTGCGCCGGACAGCTTTGGCATTGCCACCGCGCAGATCGTTCATCTCCAACTTCCGCGACATTATGGGAATGGTCGTGCTGGTGACCATGGTGATTTCCTCCATCGGCCTCATGGTGGGCGGCATTGGGGTCATGAACATCATGCTGGTGTCGGTCACCGAGCGCACCCGCGAAATCGGCGTGCGCAAGGCCATTGGCGCGCGGCGCAGCGATATCACCTGGCAATTCCTGCTGGAAGCCATGACCCTAACCGCCACCGGAGGCGTGTTGGGAATCCTCGCGGGCGTGACTCTCACCTTCCTGATCCGCGCCCTTGTGCCTGCTACCTCCGCCGTTCCCCTCTGGTCCGTCGTCATGGGCTTTGTTGCTTCCGTCAGCATTGGCTTGTTCTTTGGCATGTGGCCCGCCATGAAGGCCTCCCGCCTCGACCCCATCGTGGCCCTGCGGCACGAATAAGCCCGGCTCCGCATTAGCTTTTGGAATTTGAAGTTTGAAATTCGGCCGGCGTCGAAGGCCCCCGCCAGGGTGGTGAAAAAAACCTCGGGCGTCGAGGCCGTAGGATGAGCGGAGAGGTGCTCAAGGCAGGAGAATACTCGACGCCCGAGGAAACTAAGCAAAAATCACAAACCCCGCGTAACCCAATCCGGCGCCCACCATCGCGCCCACCACCACATCACTCAGGAAGTGCATTCCCAACACGATGCGCGACGTGGCCACGCTCAGCGCGCAAAACAGCAGGGCCCCGATCAGGTGGGGATAAAAACTGCCCACGGCCACGGTGAAAGCGAAGGCCGTAATGGTATGGCCGGAGGGAAACGAGAATTGGTCAGGCGGCAGCAGCGTGGCCCAGCAATGAGGGACCAGCGCGTTCGGCCGCTTCCGCCCCGTCAGTTTTTTCAGGATGAGAAAGAGAATGGCCCCCGCGCCGCAGGCCGTCCATGCCGCGGTTACCGCCTCGTACCGCGTGGAACCGCCAAAGACCACAACCAGCGCGCTCAGCCCGTACCAGAGCCAGCCGTCGCCTCCGCGCGTGGCGAGAATCATCCAGAGCCGGAACCAGCGCGGCGGCCGCCAACGGTGCACGCGCCGCATCAGGCGATGGTCGCGCGTGGCGATGAAATCGAGCATGTGGCCCGGAAGCGTCATGCGCTCGCCTCCCCCGGGGCAGCCCGCATTCCCCCGGTGGAAGGTCTCTTTTCCAGACCCCGCCAGCGTTCCCAGCGGCTTCCCCAGCGCCGCGCGAACAGGTCCTCCATCACGTAGTTGAGCAGGGTCACCACGGGAACCGCCAGCACCAGGGGGGCGAGAAGCCTGGCCGCGGGCTTCTCCTCCATCAGCGCGGCGCAAATCTGCAACACGTCGCGCGTCAAGCGCCAAAAACTTCCCTGACCCTCCTTGCACCTGCCCGTGCCCGCGCCGCAGGCCGTCGAGAAACTCCGCCTTGTTGCGCGCGCCCGGTACGCGCGTGCAAGCACTCCCCAGCGAGAGTAGCGTGTGCGCGTCACTGCCGCCCAGCATGGCCCTTCCCGAGCGCTCCGCCATCCGCTCCGCCAGACGGTTGCAGCGCTCCGGGACGTGGCCATTGCGCACTTCCACGGCGGGGAAGGCGCCGTCGAACCAAGCGAAGTCCTCCATCGACCGCCGGCCCGTCAGGGCGGAGAAGGCGTGGTTCACGCTGTAAAAAAGTTGCTGTTCGTTCAGGTAGGCCACCAGGCGGGGCAGGTCGTTCCGGCGCCGCTGGATTTCCACGTGCTGCCGCTCCGTAAGGTCGTACACCCCGACGTGCAGCTCGTTGCCGCTCGGCATCCGGCAGGTCACTTCTTCGCTCAGGAAGAAATCCGCGTGCCGGCTGAGCGCCTCCGCCGCGTCGATGGAGTCGTGATCGGAAACCGTCACCAAGTCCATCCCCCCGCGCCGCAGCGTCTGGTAAACCGCCTCCGGCTCGCTGTAGCACTCCCGGCAAATGGCCTTCAACAGCGGCAGGGTGCACATGCCGGAGTGGATCGTATGGACATGAAGATCACATCGCACGGTACAGGTTACAGCGGCCATGTTACAGGAATGTATATCCAGAATGAAGTATCTATGAAGAGTGCCTATTGCCTATTTACAGGATAGATGAACTATGAAAAGGTAAGAGCATGATTAACGCCGACCTGGTTTTCTTTGATGCCGGCGGCGGCCACCGCGCCGCCGCCGAGGCTCTCCGGCTGGTGATGGAAGAGCAGGGCGGGTGGAACATCCGGCTGGTGAACCTTCAGGAAGTGCTCGACTCCATCGACTGGGTGCGCAAGCTGACCGGCCTGCGCATGCAGGACCTCTACAACCTGATGCTGAAAAAAGGCTGGACGCTCGGCACCCCGCAGACCGTGCGCGTGCTCCAGTTTTTCATCCGCCTGCTGCACCCCCGGCAGGTGCGGCTTGCTCGAGGAGTTCTGGCGGTCCAGCCCCGCGGACTTGGTGGTCTCCCTGGTTCCACATTTCAATCGCGCGCTCGCCCAGAGCCTGCGCCAGGCGGAGGCCCGCCACGCCCTTTGTCACCATCCTGACCGACATCGCGGATTATCCTCCCCATTTCTGGATGGAGCGGCAGGAGCAATATCTTCATCTGCGGGTCCGACCGGGCCGTCGAGCAGGCGCGCGCCCTGGGCATCGGCGACGGCCGGATTTTTCAAACCTCGGGCATGATCCTGCACCCGCGCTTTTATCAGCCCATTTCCTGTGACCGGCGCGCGGAGCGGAAACAGCGCGGACTTGATCCCGACCTGCCCACGGGGCTGGTGCTGTTTGGCGGGCAGGGTTCCGACGCCATGCTCGAAATCGCCGAGCGCTTGGATGCCGAAGGCCCTCACAATCTTCAGCTCATCTTCATCTGTGGACGCAACGAAAAGTTGGCGGACGCCCTGCGCCGGCGCCGCAGCCGCCTGCGGAGCTTCGTGGAAGGCTTTACCACCCAGGTCCCCTTCTACATGCGCCTTTCCGATTTCTTCATCGGCAAGCCCGGGCCCGGAAGCGTGAGCGAAGCGGTCGCCATGCGCCTGCCCGTCATCGTGGAGCGCAATGCCTGGACGCTGCCCCAGGAACGCTACAACGCCGAGTGGATTCTGGAAAAGCAAGTGGGACTGGTGGTGCAGCGGGCCGCACCAAATCCCTGCGGCGGTCAAGGAGCTGCTCGAACGGGGAAATCTGGCGCGCTTTCGCGCCAGCGCCTCCGCCATCCGCAACCGGGCGGTCTACGAAATTCCCGGCATCCTGCGCCGAATCGTGGAGGGACCCCCGGACGGCCCCGCGCTCGAGCCGGAAAAATCACTCAGCGAACAACGCGCGTAGGCTTTCGCTGAACGGCGCCCGCGCCACGCCGCTTCTCCGTGATGATGGCGGTAATGTAGCGCTGCGGGGTGACGTCGAACGCCGGATGCCGCGCTTCGACGCCGGCCGGGGCGATGGCGACTCCCGCCAGGCGTGTGACCTCCGCCGAGGAGCGCTCCTCGATGGGAATCTGCTCGCCGGAAGCAAGGCTCATGTCGATGGTGGAAAGCGGCGCGGCCACGTAAAAGGGAATGCCGTTTTCGTGCGCCAGCACGGCGACGGAGTAGGTTCCGATTTTGTTCGCCGTGTCGCCGTTCGAGGCAATGCGGTCGGCCCCCACAATCACGGCGCGAATCTCGCCCTGCTTCATGAAGTGCCCCGCCATGTTGTCGGTGATGATGGTGACCGGAATCTGGTCCTTGGCCAGTTCCCAGGCCGTCAGGCGAGCGCCTTGCAGGAAGGGCCGCGTCTCATCGGCAAAAACCCGCAACTTCTTCCCCGCCCCAATCGCCGCGCGAATCACGCCCAGTGCCGTGCCGTAGCCGCCCGTCGCCAGCGCCCCGGCATTGCAGTGCGTCAGGACGGTTCCCGCGTCCGGCATCAGGTCCGCGCCGTGGCGGCCCATGGCTTCGTTGATGGCGATGTCTTCCGCCAGGATGCGCTTGGCCTCTTCCTCCAGGCCCACGCGCACCATGGCGAGCACCTGAGCATCCGTGTGGTGGCAGGATAGGGAATTGTTAAAGACGGCGCGCATGCGGTTGATGGCCCAGAACAGATTGACGGCGGTGGGCCGGGTCTTGGCCAGGGTCTCGGCGATGACTTCAAATTCCGCCCGCAACTCGGTGGGGTTCTTCGCCCCCGAATTCTTGATGCCCACGGCGATGCCCATCGCGGCCGCCACGCCAATTGCCGGCGCGCCGCGAATCACCAGGGAGCGAATCGCTTCCGCCACCTCGCGATAGTCCGTGTAAGTGCGATAAATCTCTTCCCCCGGCAAGCGCGTCTGGTCGATCATGCGCACGCCTTGCTCGGTCCATTCGATGGTTTTGAACATGCGGCCTCGCTGGGCAACCCTGGCCCTTCGTCCGGGGCAGGGAGCCAGATGATGAATAGTGACTGTATGGATTTGTTCCGGCCCGCTCAGGCCACAAGTTCGAACAATCCCTCAATTACTTGGTCAAGTTCCACAGCGTTAAGGCGCCCCAGGCGTCTGCCCAAGCGTTCGGTGGAAAGCGTCCGGACTTGGGAGATCTTAACCCAGGAAGGCTTGGGGAGCTTCGCGCTCTCTAACTTCAGCGCCAAGGGCAGGCTCACGTGCTGGGCTTGGCTGGTGATCGCGAGCGCGATGACTGTGCCGGAGCGTTCGTTAAACAAATCGTGGCTGATGACAAGGACAGGCCGTTTCCCGGCCTGCTCGTGGCCGACGGTAGAAGCGAGATCGGCCCAGTATATTTCCCCCCTCAGAATTCTGGCCACGCGGCTTCACCTGAGAGCGCTTCTTCTGCCAGCGCCCGCTCCTCCCGAGAATCGAGTTTAGCCAACTCCTCCGCCAGACGAGACTGCTTCCTGCGGGCAAGCATCTCCGCCAAGGCAGCCTGCACAGCCCGGCTCCGGCTCGGAAATCGCCCCTCCCTTACGAGGCGGTCAACCTCGCGCAGTGATCCAATATCTAGTGTGACGGCCACCTTCATCGTTGCCATGGTATGATAATTTATCATACCTGCTGGCAATTGTCCCGCGCACCCCGCCTTCGCGAGGAATCCCGGCTGGTCACCCACGAAGGCCCTTGGTAGAATGAAGGTGGCCTTCTCAGGCGGGCAAACAGACAATGTCGATGGGCTTTTCGGAAAAATACGAGGTGGTGGTGGTGGGCGCGGGGCACGCGGGCTGCGAAGCGGCGATGGCAGCGGCGCGCATGGGGCTGAAGACCGCGCTTTACACCATCAACCTCGACCTGATCGCGCAGATGTCCTGCAATCCCGCCGTGGGTGGCATCGCCAAGGGCCACCTGGTGCGCGAAATTGATGCGCTGGGCGGGGTGATGGGCGAGGTCATCGACGCCGTGGGAATCCAGTTCCGCCTGCTCAACACCAGCCGGGGTCCGGCAGTTTGGTCGCCACGCGCCCAGGCCGACAAAAAGCTCTACCGGGCCAAGATGCGGCAAGTGCTCGAGTCGGAGCCGAACCTGCGCATCAAGCAGGCGGAAGTTATCGATCTGGTGCTTGAGGATTGCGCCCCTGACGTTACAGCGGCAAGTACTGAGGCTGTGTCGGCCAATCCTAAAACCGCCGGCCAGACCCCAGCGCGACGGGTGCGAGGCATACGCCTGCTCGACGGGCGAAGGGTGGAAGCCGGTGCGGTGGTCATCACCACCGGGACTTTTCTCAACGGCCTGATCCACTGCGGAGAAAACCAATATCCCGCGGGACGCTCGGGAGAGCCACCCTCGGTGTTGTTGGGCGAGGCGCTGCGCCGCCTGGGCTTCGAGGTGGGCAGGCTCAAAACCGGCACGCCTCCACGGCTCGACGCGCGCACCATTGATTTCTCGAATTTTCAAGTGCAGGGCGGCGATCCGATCCCCACCCCTTTCAGCTTTCGCACCAAGGCCATTACCCAGCCGCAGACCGTCTGCTGGATTACTTACACCAATGCGGAGACCCATCGCGTCATTCGCGAGAACGTGCATCGCGCTCCGCTCTATTCCGGGCAGATCAAGGGCATCGGACCGCGCTACTGCCCCTCCATTGAAGACAAGATCGTGAAGTTCCCGGACAAAGCCGCAGCACCAGATTTTCCTGGAGCCGGAAGGCCTGGACACCAATGAAATCTACGTCAACGGCATGTCAACCTCCATGCCCATTGACGTGCAGATGGCCATGGTGAAGTCGATTCCGGGCCTCGAGAATGCGGACATGATTCGCCCCGGCTACGCGATTGAGTACGACATGGTGCAACCCACCGAACTCTATCCGTGGCTCGAGACGAAGAAGATCCACGACCTGTTTCTCGCCGGGCAGATCAATGGAACTACCGGTTATGAAGAAGCGGGTTGCCAGGGCATTATGGCAGGCATTAATGCCGGACTGCGCGTGCAAGGCAAGCCGCCCCTGACCATTGACCGCACGCAGGGGTATGCAGGAATTATGATCGACGACTTGGTGAGCAAGGGCGTGGACGAACCTTACCGTATGTTCACCTCGCGCGCCGAGTTTCGTTTGCACCTGCGCATCGACAACGCCGACGAACGCTTGACTCCGCTGGGATACCAGGTCGGCACCATCAAGCCAAAGGACTATGAGGCGTTTCTGGAAAAGAAGCTGCGCATCAGTGCGGCAACGAAATTCCTGCTCGAAACTCGTTTGGACCCACGCTCGCGCGATGGGCCAAGAAATCTACACAAAGCTGGGATTGATGGAAGGCGGACATTTGACCGCACCCTCTCCTTTAACCGGCGCGCAGCTACTGAAACGTACGGAATTGACCATCGATGACCTGATGGCATGGGTCAGTGAGGGACTGAAGGGCTTGGGTAGGGGCGGTTCGCGAACCGCCCCTACGGAGGGTACGGATTCCTCGGTAGGGGCAATTCATGAATCGCCTGTGCTCTCCCGCGAGGAAGCGCGGCGAGTGGAAACGGATTTCAAGTACGAAGGCTACTTGCAGCAGCAGGAACGACAGATGGAACGGATGAAGCGCGCCGAATCGCGGCGCATTCCGGAATGGTTCGAGTACGGCAAGGTATCCGGCCTTTCGCGCGAGGTCGTGGAGAAGCTCACCAAAGTGCGCCCGCTAACGCTGGGACAAGCCTCCCGCATCCCCGGCATCACCCCCGCCGCCGTGTCACTCGTCAATTGCTTTATCGAAATCTTCCAGCGACGGGCGGGGGAAGAAAGTCTTGGTCAAGCCGGGCCGACTTTTTAAGTGCGCAGGTCCCGGTGCGGCGCCTTTTTGACTCAGGCCCCACAGGACCTGACTCCCCGGAATACGTCAGCTCTGCTCAGACCCCGCCTGCCATTTTTCGTACGCCTGCTGCATTTCGGGTTCAGGATCGATGCCCAGCGCGTCGGCGACGCGGTTGATGTAGTTGAAGTAGGAGATGACTTCGACGGCGTCGAGGATGTCGCGGTCGCTCAAGCCGTGCAGGCGCAACGTTTCGAGGTGCCGCGCGCTCAGGGCCCCCGGGGCGCGTGTCACCATCTCCGCGAACTTGCACAACGCCTTCTGGCGCGGCGAGAGGTTCGCGCGGTTGTAGTTATGTTTGACGTGTTCCGCCAGTTTCTCATCGTTCGATTCGGCACGGAGATCCTCCCCGTGAGCTTCGATTCAATAGAAACAGCGGTTGGCCCAGGAGACCACCGTGGCCAGCATCTCGCGCTCGGCCCGCGAAAGGCCCGAGGGGCCAAACATTGTGGCGCGATACATTTGCATGGAGGCCCGCAGCGCGCCGGGATTCAGGCTCTGCACCTTGAGGATGTTGAAGACCTTACCGGCGCGCTTAGCGGCATCGTCATATTCCTGCTTCAGCTCGCCGGCGGCGTCTTCGGGTTCAATCACTTTGATCCATGGCATAGGGCTACCCTCTCAGGATTCGTGGCGGCCACCCTTCAGGATGGTATCAACAATGTAGCCGTGCGAGCGCTCTTGACCGACCCCGAAGAGTGGAACGGGGGCGATCGGCTGGATCAGCACCATGCCGTAAAAAATCAGATCCCCCAGGTGAGCACCCGGCGTAGGCGCGGTTGCGCCGGGGAATGGTTCGACTGAACCGGAGTCTTTGCGTCGCCCCTCAGAATTGGTTGCCCAGTCCCTGCGCCTCGTTAGTGCCCGATCGTTCTTCGGAGAGGAGTCAGTATCTCACAAGGTTCTGCGTTGCGTAAACGTCGATTCCAGAGTGCGACGAAGGAAAGGGAGGGCCATTTTGTCTTGCCCCCACTCCCGTTCCGCGCTGCGGCGTTTCCATTTGTAGAGTAGAATAGTAACGATGGGCACACGACTCAAACTTCTCGCTGAAACTACGGCGTCGGCGGAGGAAATCGCGCAGATTTTGCGCGCCGAGCATGGCGACCCCTTCCATATTTTGGGAATGCACTTGGTGGAGGTACAGGGCAAGGCGGCCGTGGCGATTCGCGCTTTCCTGCCGCGCGCCCATGACGCCTGGGTGGTGCGCGGCCCCGGCGACAGCGGCGCCGTGCCGTTGCGGCGCATCCATGCAGAAGGATTCTTCGAAGCGGTCTTCCCCGGAGAGCAGGCGATGTTCCCCTATCGCTTGCGCACGGATTATGCCGGGCAGCACGAGTTCGACGATCCTTATCGCTTCCCGCCTGTCCTTTCCGACTTCGACCTTCACCTTCTGGCGGAAGGCACGCACCACAAGACTTACGAAAAGCTGGGCGCGCATGTGATGGAAATCGCCGGGGTACGCGGCGTATCATTCGCGGTGTGGGCGCCCAATGCCCAGCGCGTGAGCGTGGTGGGCAACTTCAACCAGTGGGACGGCCGGCAACATCCCCTGCGCGTGCGCGGCGCCACGGGCGTGTGGGAAATCTTCATTCCCGGCTTGCGCGAAGGGGAGCTTTACAAATTTGAAATCAAAGGCCGAAATCATAACTACCTGGGGTTGAAGAGCGACCCTTACGGTTTCTACGCCGAGCTGCGCCCCAAGACGGCGTCGATCGTCTACGACTTGGACCGCTACGCCTGGAACGATCAGACGTGGATGGCGGAGCGCACGGCGCGCCAGGGGTTCCGCGCGCCGCTGGCGATTTACGAAGTTCACCTGGGCTCGTGGCGGCGCATGCCGGAAGAGGGCAATCGCGTCCTGAACTATCGCGAACTCGCCGAGCAGTTGGCGGACTACGTCGGGAAGATGGGTTTTACGCATGTGGAATTGATGCCGGTGACGGAGTATCCGCTGGATGAATCGTGGGGCTACCAGACCACGGGATATTTCGCGCCCACCAGCCGCCATGGCACGCCGGAAGATTTCATGTACTTCGTCGATTACCTGCACCAGCACGGGATCGGGGTGATTCTGGATTGGGTGCCGGCACATTTTCCCTCCGACGCGCACGGCTTGGCGTTCTTCGACGGCACCCACCTTTACGAGCACGAGGATCCGCGCCTGCGCGAGCATCCGGACTGGGGCACGCGCATCTTCAATTATGGCCGCACCGAGGTGCGCAGCTTCCTCTGGACGAGCGCACTGTTTTGGCTGGAAAAATATCATATCGACGGCCTGCGCGTTGACGCGGTGGCCTCCATGCTCTATCTCGACTACTCGCGCAAGGCCGGTGAATGGGTGCCGAACGCTTTTGGGGGCAACGAAAACCTGGAGGCCATCTCTTTCATCAAAGGCTTCAACGAACTCGCCCACCAGCATCACCCCGGCACCTTGACGATCGCGGAGGAATCCACCTCCTGGCCCATGGTTTCGCGGCCCCCCTACGTCGGCGGCCTGGGCTTCAGCCTGAAATGGAACATGGGCTGGATGCACGACATGCTGCAATATTTTTCCATCGACCCTGTCTTCCGCCGTTATCACCACTCCGATCTGACGTTTTCGTTGCTCTACGCCTTCAATGAAAACTTTGTGCTGGTGCTCTCGCACGATGAGGTGGTGCACGGCAAGCGCTCGCTGCTGGCGAAAATGCCGGGGGATTACTGGCAGCAATTCGCCAACCTGCGGGCGCTCTACGCTTTTCTTTACGCGCATCCGGGAAAGAAAATGCTCTTCATGGGCGCGGAACTGGGTCAGTGGATTGAGTGGAACCCCGCCCAAAGCCTGGATTGGAATTTGCTCGAATACGAACCCCACCGCAAGCTCCAGGGTTTGGTGGCGCAACTCAACCAACTGTACCGGGCGGAGCGGGCGCTGCACCAAATCGATTTCGAGTACGCCGGTTTCGAATGGATCGATTTCCACGACGCCGACCATTCCGTCATCGCCTTCCTGCGGAAAGGTCCAACGCCGGGCGATCACTTGGTGGTGGTTTGCAACTTCACGCCGGTCGTACAGCAGGGATATCGCGTAGGCGTGCCGGATGGTTGCTTCTATCGCGAGATTCTAAATACCGACGATGCGCGGTTCGGCGGAAGCGGCGTGACCAATGCGACGGGCCGCCAGGCCATCCCGCTGGCGTGGCAAAACCAGCCCTGCCATGTGGAGTTGACCCTGCCCCCCCTCGCAGTAATCTATTTGAAACCGGAAAGGTAACGCGCGGCACGGCGCACCGCGATGGGGCGTGCCGTTCGCGGGAGCAATCAGTTTTGGGAGCCGGCTTATTGACACTCAGAACCATGCGTCGCTCATCATCGCCGTCGAACTGGATCGAGTTTTGTACTTTTTGGATACGATTGAGAACAAAAGCCCAGGGTCCGGCGAGCCCGCGCTACGCAACCCGAAATTTTGTTTTGTTGTTCCGCGGCCGACTCCCCGATATAATCACGCCACCGTTGGCGCCAGGTAGGGCTGGGCAAAATGAGTGGAGATAACGTGAACCGGAACCGTCGAAGCACGCGTCTAGCCATTGCCATCCCTCTTGTGATCTCGGGGGTGGACGCCGAGGGAAATAGCTTTTGCGAAAGTGTGCATACACTGATCGTTAACAAGCACGGCGGGAAGATTGCGACGACTCACCATTTGGCTATGGGCACGGAGGTGTTAATTGAAAACCACGCCGTGGGCGTCGTGGCGAAGGCTGGTGTTGTTTGGTTGGACGCGACGCATGATCCCGGTGACGTGCATCACGTGGGGCTTCAGTTGCACGAAGCGCAGAATGTTTGGGGGATCGCCTTTCCCCCTGATGACTGGCAATCTGCGCCTCGGGGAGAGGCACCGCCCGCGCCGGATGATAGGCTGGCTTCGCCGGACGCCGGCGCCGGGGACGCCGAGACGCGCGTAACTTCGCTGGCCGCCGAAGAGATCACCGTTCGTTTGTTGCAGGAGTTGCAGAAATCCGCCGACGCGCACGTGCGGGAATTTCAGGACCGGCTGAAGCTGCTCACTCAGCGCCTTGGTTTGGAATTTGAAATCAACTTGCGCGAACGGGCTGCCTGCGCAAAAGAGCGCGAGGTTGGCGCTCTGGAGGAAGAGATCAAGGTTCTGCGAGAAAGCCTAAGCGATGCAAGAGAAAAGACCGGAAAGCTCGAAGCCAGCATTCAGGAACTGAAATGCGGTCTCGACGCCACCGCGGCACACCCATCCCCACCCCCCATGCCCTTACAGGAGGCACGCCGCCAGCTCGCCGCCTTGGCAAACTCCGTTGTCGAAAGTATGAACCGCGCCGCCGAGGCCGGTCTGAGCGAGTACCGGAGCCTTCTCCAGAAAGAAAATCAGCAAAGTGCGGCGCGGCTGCACCCGGGCACAAAGGAAACCCCAACACGGCCCGGAGGCCCATCTCCCGAATCTTAACAGCTTTCACCCGGAATGCATCCCCGACTCTTACCCTGAGGCGGCCGTGCGGTTGCCGGCGGCCGCCTCCCAGGATGCTGCGCGTGGCGTGGAACGTCTTACGTCAAGCTATGCAGGTATGTGTAACTCATCTTCACCGCTTCCAGCGGCGGCTGCTCGCACCAGTCCTGCTCGATGAAGAAGTGCTTCATTCCCCCGGTGGGCGCGGCGGCGAAGATGCGCTTCCAATCGATGGTGCCGTGACCCACGGGCGCGAACATACCCATCTTATCGTCCTTCTCCTGCGTGGCGGGGGGATGGTCCTTCATATCCTTGATGTGGAGGAGCGGGAAGCGGCCCGGGTATTTCTTGAAGTAGGCCACCGGATCCTGGCCGGCGTGCGTCACCCAGAAGCAGTCCATTTCAAACTTGACGAATTTCGGATCGAGCGCTTTGAGAAGGTAATCATACGCCGTGGTGTCGCCGAATTTCTGGAATTCGAAGTTGTGATTGTGATAGCAGTATTGAATGCCGGCCTTCTGGGTCTGCTCGCCGGCTTTATTGAAGAGCTCGGCCAGACGCTTCCAGTCATCGAAGGTTTTCCGCTCCTCGGGATCGAGGATGGCGTTCACCATGTATTTCATCCCGATGGTTTTGGCGTCCTCGATTTCCTTTTCCCAGTTCCCGTGCAGATGCTTGGTCATGTAATGCCCGCTGGGAGCGGTGAGGCCGTCATCCTTCAGGATCTTGGCAAATTCCGCCGCCGTCTTCCCGTAAAGGTCGTAGAGCTCCACTTCCTTGATGCCAATCGCCGCGACTTGCTTGAGGGTGCCCAGCATGTCTTTCTGAAGCTGATCGCGGAGCGTATAGAGCTGAAGCCCGATGGGCTTGCCGATAAGGATTGGCGAAAAGTCCTCGCCCGGCGCCTGCGTGGCGGCCACTGCCGTTATTCCCAGAGCGCTGCTGCGCAAAAAATTTCGTCGGTTCATCATTGCCGTCATCTCTCCTGTTATCGAAAATCAGAATGCCATTACTACACCACTCGCGCACGAGGCGCAAGGCAAAAGCGCAGGCATAAGCGCGGCGCCATTGATGGCCGATTGCCGATTGCCGATTCTCGATTGAGGATTGAACTCAAGGAAGCCTCCAGCCTTGGGTTCTCGGTTTGCCCGAAGCGCCTTTACTGACAACTGAGGGCTGATGACCGAGGACTTCCCTACGCCAATCCGCAACGTCGTCAATCGGCAATGGAAGAAGTTGCAGGCAATGCTACGATAGTCCCATGCACAAGGGCGCGGCCAAAGGCCAGGGACATTCGGCGGATGAGCGTTTCATGCGTATGGCGCTGCGTGAGGCGGAGCGAGGGGCCCGCGAAGGCGAAGTCCCGGTGGGGGCGGTCCTGGTACGGGAAGGGCGGGTGCTGGCACGCGCGCACAATCGCCCCATCCATTTGCACGACCCTTCCGCCCACGCTGAAATCCTGGCGCTGCGGCGTGCCGCGCGAAAGCTGCGCAACTACCGGCTGGAGGGTTGCGACCTGTATGTTACAATTGAGCCTTGCGCCATGTGCGCCGGCGCCATGGTGCAGGCGCGATTGCGGCGCGGTCGTCTTCGGCGCGCGCGACCCCAAGGCAGGGCGCATGCGGATCAGCGCTGCGAGTGCTGAATCACCGCAAGCTGAATCACCGGGTCGAAGTAGGCAGGCGGGATCCTGGCTGCCGATTGCGCTCGGGTCATTCAGGAGTTTTTCCGCAAGAGGAGGAGTTAGAAATGGGGTGTCAGGAAATGGGGTGTCAGGCACCAGGTGTCAGGGAAAAACTCAAAACTAGCGCCTGGCCTCTTGAGCCTAAAACCTGATACCTGGCTCCTGAAACCTGACACTTGGTTTACCGCGGAGAGGTACCGAAGCGGTCATAACGGGGGCGCCTCGAAAGCGTCTTGCCTGCCAAAAGCGGGCACGTGGGTTCGAATCCCACCCTCTCCGCCAGCCTCAGCGATTCCGCATGCGTGCTTTTTCACCTGATTTAACCCTCTGAAATTGCAACTACTTTGCCCCCGTCCCCGCTCACCGAGCAGATTCGCATTCGCTTTTTGCTTGACAACGCGGGTTCTGCCTGATATACTATTAATGTATCAGATGAAGAACCCTCCACTATCCCGCTCCCGTCTTCCGGCAGGCGAGCGAAAACGCCGTTCGCGCCTGACGCAGATGGTCTCTAGCCAGCGCTTTCTCCGCGGCACCTTGGCGCCTCGTCTGCGCCGGTGCGGGAAACCGAATTGTCGCTGTGCCCACGGCGAACTGCACGCGTCGCTGTACCTCGTGCAGAGCCGGGGAGGCAAGCCGCGCCAGGGGTTCGTGCCTAAGGAGTGGGAAGCGCGCATCCGCCAGAGCGTTCAGGGCTATCAGGAAATCCAGCAACTGCTGGAGGAACTCTCGGAGATCGAGTGGCAGCGGCTGCTCGATCGCAAGGGGTGATGCCGTTCTCCGACGCCTGATCCGGTATGGCGAGACCGTCTACGGTCTTTCGGAACGGATCGTCGCGGCGGTCCATGATCCCCGACGACAACCCCGTATCCCGGTGGCCGTTCTCCTGAAAGCCAGCCTGGTGATGTTCTGGTCCCGCTTGGGCAGCCTGCACGCGCTGGAAGAGCACCGCCTCGCGCGGTTCTGGAAACGGTGGCTGGGACGTTCGCCCGGCAGTAGCGACACCCTGGGGCGCGTCCACGCTGGTCTCGCCGCCCAGGAACTGCGCGAGGGGCTGCATCATGTCTACTCCCGCCTGAAGCGGAACAAAGCCTTGCCGGGCATCGGCGGACTGAGCGTGGCGGTTCTCGACGGTCACGAGACCCACGCCAGCTATCGCCGTCGTTGCTCGGGATGCTTGCAGCGGACGATTCACACCGAGCAAGGCGAGAGGATTCAGTACTACCATCGGAACGTCACGCTGCAGTTGTTGACGGGTTCGGAGTTGCGCATCCTGCTCGATCTGGAACCCCAACGGCCCGGCGAAGACGAGGTGACCACGGCCCGCCGCTTGCTGGAGCGCGTCCTGGCCCGTTACCCCCGCGCCTTTCAGTTGCTGTTGGCCGATGGTCTCTATGCCCAGGCCCCCTTCTTCAATCTTCTGCTCGCCCACGGTAAGCACGCACTGGTGGTTCTCAAGGACGAGCGGCGGGACCTTTACCAGGATGCCTGCGGTTTGTTTGCGCTGACTCCGCCCGAAGCGGGAAAGTATCGGTCGCGCCACTGCCAGTGGTGGGACGTATCGGACTTCACCACTTGGCCCCAAGTCCACGCTCCGCTGCGGGTCATCCGTTCGCGAGAAACCTACTCGGTGCGCCGCCAGATTACCATGCAGGTTGAGTCGATGACGACCGAGTGGGTTTGGGCCACGACGCTACCGGCCGCGCAGGCCTCGACGGAACAAGCCGTCGGCTTCGGGCATCGTCGCTGGGACATCGAGAACTATGGGTTCAACGAACTCGCCAACGAGTGGCACTCCGACCATGTGTATAAACACCACCCGCAGGCCATCGAGTCGTTTCTGCTCGTCGCCTTCCTGGCCTACAACCTCTTTCATGCTTTCTGGGTTCTCAATCTGAAACCGGCCGTCCGGCGCGGCAGAACACTCCGCTACTGGGCACGCCTCATGGCCCGCGAACTCTGCCAGGACCCCGGCTTCGCCGAGGGTTCATCCCCCTAAAAGTCTTCCCCTCCCCTCCCGGAATTCCGCCCTGCGCTTCGGCCCCATATCCCTGTGGCGTGCGGCGGGTTGCGCCCATCTCACCATAGTGTCGACCCCACCGGGCGTATTTTCCCGCCCTGCCCCCGCCAACAATGCCAATGCGAATCTGCCCGACCGCCTCCCCTGCGCCCGGACTAACTATTTCGCCCACCTCCAACCTCGCATGCGGAATCGCTGCGCCAGCCTATCATTAATTGCAAAATGGCAATGTTCGGTGGATAATTGACGCAGAGAGAAATTGGGCCGTCCCCAGGGAGAATGGCATGAAAATCACCAACGTGCGAACGCGTGTAGTCGAATGGAAAGGACCCGATTGTTGATGCCCACGCCGCACTTCTGTACGAGCCCCATGGACCTACTCGATCTTCCCATCGATTCCATGCGTGGGTTTTCATTCCATAGCTGGCTCCTTGTGGAGGTCGAGACCGACGCGGGTTTAACCGGTGTGGGAGAGGCCGCGCTTGCGCCGCGCGTCAGCAAGCAGGTGATCGACCTTTATCTCAAGCCCCTGCTGGTGGGGAGCGACCCATTTGATACGGAGTTCCTCTGGCAACACATGTATCGGAAGACCATGGCTTTCGGGCGCAAGGGGATTGCCATGGTCGCCATCAGCGCTGTGGACCTCGCCATTTGGGACGTCATCGGAAAAGCCGTGAAGCAGCCGCTCTTTCGACTATTGGGCGGCCAGACGAAACCGAAGATCCCGGTATACGCCAGCCGGCTCTATTCCCAGCCACTGGATAAGCTTGCCGCAAGAGGTGCGGGCTTACAAGGACCAAGGGTTCCGGGCCATGAAGCTACGTTTTGGTTGGGGTCCGGTAGATGGCGCCGCCGGCATGCAACGGAATGTGGAGTTGGTGCGCACCGCCCGGGAGGTGATCGGGAATGAAGTCGATTTGATGGCCGACGCCTATATGGGCTGGACCCTGGATTACGCCCGGCGCATGATCCCACTGCTTGAACCCTTCAACCTGCGCTGGCTGGAAGAACCCGTGATCCCCGACGACATCGCGGGCTATGCCGCCCTGCGGACCATGGGGCGGATTCCCATTGCGGGCGGTGAGCACGAGTTCACGCTTTATGGATTCCGCCAATTGCTCGACGCGAAAGCGGTCGACTACATTCAATTTGACACCAACCGGGTCGGGGGAATTACCCAAGCCCGCAAGGTTGCGGCGCTGGCGGAAGCTTACTCGGTGCCCGTCATTCCCCATGCGGGGCAGATGCACAATTACCACCTGGTGATGGCAAGCTACAACTCCCCGATGGCGGAATTTTTCCCCCGGTGGACGTCGAGGTGGGCAACGAATTGTTTTGGTACATCTTCAAGGGAGAGCCCACCGCTCGAAACGGCTACATTGAACTGGATGCGAACCGCCCTGGTTTGGGAGTGGAGATCGATGAAGAAGCGTTGAAAAAATTCGACGTCATTGAATGACCATGGGATGAGGCACACTGCACAACCAGTGCCCCCCACAAAAGCATGCTGCGACTTAAAGATAAAATAGCTCGTGATTACCGGCGCTGTCATCGGGGATAGGGCATGTCACCGCCGACTTGTTTGCCGAAGAGGGCGCAACGGTGGTGGTGGCCGATATCAATGAGCAGAGCGGGAAGAAGCCGTTGTCACTTCTCTTCGGCAGCGGAACGCACCGGCTCATTTTGTACAAACCGATATCTCCAAAGAGAGCGAGGCGGAGAGGTTGGCCGGCGAAGTAGTGAAGGTGTATGGCCGGATCGACATCCTGATCAATTGTGCCGCGATCTTTGTGTTGAAGGGCCTGGATGCGACTCCGGAGGACTGGCGGCTTTCTGTGGACGTCAACATCATCGGCACCGCGCTGGTTACCAAGCATGTGGCGGAGCAAATGAAGAAGGGTGGCGGCGCCATTGTCAACCTGGCCTCTGTTTCCAGTTTTGTTGCGCAACCGAACTTTATAACCTACAGCGCCACCAAAGGCGCCATACTGCAAATGACTCGCAATATGGCGCTGGATCTTGCGCCTTACCACATTCGCGTCAACGCTGTTTGCCCGGGAACGATCTTGACCCCCGCCGTGGAAAAATACATGGCAGACCACGGGATGACTCTTGATCAACTCAACGCCGCGGAAGGAGCCAAGACATTTCTGAAGCGGATCGGCCAGCCCCGGGAAGTTGCCAACGCCATCCTGTTCTTGGCTTCCGACGAAGCTTCGTACATCACGGGCACCTCTCTACTGGTCGATGGCGGTTACACCGCTCAATGAGGCAAACCCCTTGACTGCGGTATTCAAGCTGAGGGCACTATGAACTTGCGCGGAGTCATTCCGGTGTTGACGACTCCCTTTCACGCCGACGAGAGTATCGATGAGAGTTCTCTCCGCCAGGCAGGTCGATTTCTGCATTGGCAGTGGCGTGGGCGGATCTGTGCGCTCCGGCATTTGGCAGTGAATACTATAAGCTCTCCGATTCCGAGCGGTCGGCGAGTGGCGGAGATTGTCGTTCAACATGTCGATCGACCGCGTTCCCATCCTGGTGAACGTGGGGGCTCCCTCCATCCGAGCTACGGTGGAATTCTCTCGCTACGCGGAGTCCCTGGGAGCGGATGGGAGTGATGGTGGCAGCTCCCCGCGTCGTCCCCCTGGGAAGCGCGGAGTTGATGATTTTCTTTGAAGAGGTGTCGTCGAAGCGTCAAAATTCCAGTGATGCTTCAGGACGCGGACTTTCAAGGGGCCGGCTTGCCGGCGCGGCTCTTTGTCGAATTGGCGGAGCGTTGCCCCAACTTTCAGTTCGTCAAGCTGGAAAACGTCCTGCCGGGGGAGCGATGCCAGGAAATCATTCGGCAGTCGGGCGGGAAAATCAAGGTTCTCTATGGCTGGGGAGGACTGCGTTTATTTGACGGCTTGGCGCACGGCGCCTGCGGAATCATGCCCGGCCCCGCCCTCAGTGGCATCTATGTTCATATCTTTAGACTGTACGATGCGGGTCATGTGGACGAGGCGAAAGCATGGTTCTACGCGGATGCTTCCCTTTCTGGTTTTTGCTCTCGAGCACCTGGAATTGCTCATCCAGATGGAGAAGCGAGTCCTCATGCGGCGCGGGGTGATCGTTTCCGACCGGCTGCGCGAGCCCACCTTGCGCTTGGATGCGGCCTACGAGCAGCAAGTGGAGGAAATGGTTACCCATGTCGTTAAGCTTGTGGCGGAACTGCCGCCGACTAGGGCTGTCCAAACGAGCGAGCTCTCCGCGTGATTGACGCGGCTCCGCCGCCCCGTGGTCATGAAGGTACCTGTGCCGAAGGCGCCTGGGAGTGCGGTAGCAGCAGCTACCGCCTTTCTTCCTCCGCCCTGGCACATTGGCCGTATGAAATGAAGGCGGAAGGCGGTAGCTGCTGCTACCGCACTCCAAGGCGCTTCGCGCATTTTCATCGTGGCTGGTGCGTTCCAACCCAAGGGGTATTTATGAAATATGAAATTCAAGTATTGAAAATGGGCCAATGCGAGGTGCCAGGTCCCGAAGTTTACTGGATGAGCGACTGGAACCATTGGGAGCTCCTCTGCTTCTGGATGGTGGTCATCCGTGGTGGGGGGAAGACGATCATTATCAATACCGGCCCTCCCCCGGACTTGACCGGCATGAACGAGGTCTGGAAAAAGGCCGTGCACGAGCGCGCGCAAATGGTCCGGGAGGAAAACGAGCGGCCGGAAAAAGCCTTGGCCAGTATGGGCATCCGCGCCCAGGACGTCGACT
The DNA here is from genome assembly GCA_963810005.1 of uncultured Acidobacteriota bacterium. GTDB lineage: Bacteria > Acidobacteriota > Terriglobia > UBA7540 > UBA7540 > Bog-366. Next base: position 58,758 of record CAWELY010000042.1, on the reverse strand, counting down.
ACGTGCTCATCACGCCCTTGCAGGCGTACGCCACGGGAAATATCGCGCTCTTTCCCAACGCCCGCATCTGCTTATCGAAGCGGGGATGGATTGAGGATTTCCATGCCCCCAAGTTCGACATGCACATTCCCCGCAAGTTGCGGATTCCGGATGAGTCGCTCTACTACCTGGAGATTCAGGCGCCGGAGAAGTTGCATTTACTCGAGGATGAAGAGGAAATTCTCCCGGGCCTCAAAGCTTTCTGGACGGGCGTGCACCATCGCTCTTCCATGGCTTACAGCATCGAGACTTCCGCCGGACAAGTGATCGCCTCCGATTGTTTCTTCAAATACCGGAATATTGAAGAGATGCACGCCCTGGGGATCATGGAAAGCCTGGACGAATGCATGCGGGCTTATGCGCGCATCAAGGCCGAGGCCAACATCCTGCTTCCACTTTACGACCCCTTGGTCGAAGACAGGTTAAGAGAACCATTCAAGCACCCATGACCGGCCGGGTGTCAGCACCGGGATAAAAAGTTTATCATTCGAAGTGCAACGCCACCATGGGATCGACCTTGGTCGCCCGGCGGGCCGGAATGTAGCAAGCCAAAAAAGCTTGACCCCGTGCCATGGTGCTCGTGCTGCCCCTTCCTCACCCCACGTATGCTAGAATACGTGATATGAAACGAACCACGCTTTTTGTTGAAGAATCTGTGGACCACGAGCTCCATGCCCTGGCGCGCCGCAAGGGTGTTCCCGTGTCCGCGCTGGTGCGCGAATCGCTGGCTCGCTATGTTAGCGAACAAAAACGCGGCCAAAGGTTCGCCCTGCGCTTCCTCGGTCAAGGCCACAGTGGGCGGAAAGACGTCGCCGAGCGTCACGAGGAGCTCCTCTGGCGCCACCTGGACCCTCACGCCAGCAAGGGTCGGCAACGGGGGCGGGGCTGATGCCGCTTCTGGTCGACACCGGGGCCCTGTACGCGCTGGCGGATGCCGACGACGCCTGGCATCGCCGCATGCATGATTTTCTCGCGACCGAGCGTCAGGCTCTGCTGACACCCTCCACAGTGATCCCGGAAGCCGCTTATTTGATCCGCAGCCGTCTCGGTTCACGCATTGAAAACATGTTTGTCGAGTCGCTGGCTGGCGGAGAAATCACCGTGGAAAATCTCACCCAACCCGACCTCGCCCGGTGCGCGCAATTGCTTGGCGAGTATGACTTCCTGGGCTTGGTCGATGCCTCGCTGGTGGCTGTGGCGGAGCGGCTGAAGCTCAAAGCTCTGGTCACGACAGACCGCCGCGACTTTCGGCGCGTTCGCCCGAAGCACATCTCCGCCTTCGACCTCCTTCCGTGATCATCGCCCATCATTCGTACCGCAGCGCCACCATGGGATCGACCTTGGTGGCCCGGCGGGCCGGGATGTAACTCGCCAGGAGCGCCACTCCGGTGAGCAGCAGCGCCACGAACAAATACGTCGGCCAGTCGCTGGGCTTGACATCGTAGAGCAAGCTCGACAAGAGCCGAGTGAGGGCAAGACCGCCCGCCGCGCCTGCGCACACTCCCACCGCAGTTAATTTCATCCCACGCATGATGATGAGCCTCGTTACGTCGCGGCGTTCGGCCCCCAGCGACAGTGCGGATTCCGATTTCACGCGTGCGGCGAGCCACTTCATAAGAAAGCAAGCCGTAAAGCCCGACGCAAGCGAGCAGCAGCGCCAGCAGACCAAAAAAGCTTGCCAGGCGCGCAATCATGCGCTCTTGCGTCACGAGGCCTTCGATGCTTTCCGATTGGGTGCGCACCGCGAAAAGCGGAAGATTGCTGTCGATGCGCTTGGCGAGGTCGCGCACGGCGGGGATCAAAGCGGAAGGATTCAAGGCGGTGCGTACCTCAAAATGAGCTCCGCCGCCCGTCAGCGGAACATAGACGGCGGGGTGAATTTCGCGGCGCAAGTTGCTGTCCTTCGTATCGCCCACGATCCCTACGATTTCCCATCGGCGCGATTTGGGCTTGGCCACGGCGGAATCTCCGCTCGTTGCTTCGCTGTTGCCTTGGGTTAGCATTTTGCCAAGCGGATTCTGATTCGCGAAGTAATGATGAACAAAGGCCGCGTTGACGAGGACGGGAATCGGCAGGCCAACTCCCGCGGATGATTTCTCCGCCGCTGACGCAGCCATGGGATGATGCAGCTTGTTGGGGAGATTCTCCGGAGGCGGCGGCTTGGGCTGCCTCGTCGAAGTCCGCGGCCAGTGAACGTCCGGCCCTCGAGGAGCGGAATGCGCAGGGTCTTCAAGAAATCCGGCCCGGTGGCGAGCATGTCCACCTCCTCCGTCGTCTTTTCCGGCTGCCCTTCGACGTGGACGTCGCTGGTCCAAAGGCTGCCGCTCAGCAGTGCGTGAGAGGAGTAGCTGACCGAGATTACGCCCGGAAGTGCGGCGATTTGATCCTGCAAGTTGCGGTAAAGACTTTGAATCTGCGCATCCCGGTATTTTTCCAGGGTGGGATTTATGCCGAAGAGCAAGACGTTTCGCGTGTCGAAGCCGGGATTGATGCTGTGAAGGTTTTCGAGCGTCCGCACCATCAGGCCCGCGCCAACGAGAACAATCATCGAGAGCCCCACCTGGACGACAACGAGCGCCTTCTCGAGATGCCATCGCCGGCCCGCGTGCATCCCTGCGCTTGGAAGCGTCGAGGCATTTTCCTTGAGCGCCGACGTCAAACTCAGCCGCGTGCTGCGGAGTGCCGGCGCGAGGCCGAAAACGATTCCGGTGAGAAGTGATATTGAAAGCGTAAACGTAAGGGCGCGCCAATCCGGCTCGACCGCAAAGGGAAACGGGCTGTCGGCATTGCCCAGAATGAACGCCGTCATGGCGTGGACGCCCCAATAAGCCAAAAGCACTCCCAGCGCGCCCCCGGCCAGCGAGAGCGTCACGCTTTCGGTAAGCAGTTGGCGCACAATCGTCCAGCGTCCTGCGCCCAATGCCAGACGAACCGCCATTTCTTTCTGCCGGGCCGTAGCGCGCGCCAGCAGCAAGCCGGCAACGTTCGCGCAAGCAATCAAGAGGACAAAGCCGACGGCACACATCAGAACGTAGAGCGGCTTGGAGAAAAATATGCGCTGGCCGGTGAGCCCTTGTTGAGCCGGAAGGAGGAGAATTTTCGGGTCGTCGGATTCCTTCGAGAGCGCCTTCGCCCCGTGCAGCATCTCGTTGCGAAAAATCAGAGTGTGCCGCCGCTTGCGCCTGCCCAAGGGAAACGCCCGGCTTGAGACGGGCCAACGATGACCAGCCACCAGTTGTTAGGGCCTCGGATGTCCTTTCCCCAAGGAATATTCAGGCGGGGAAGCATGGAAAGCGTAAGAAAAAGGTCCTGCGTCTTCCCGGGAGAAAGTCTGGTAAAGCCGGGCTCCGCGACGCCCACGATCGTGAACGGCACGCTGTTTAAGAGGACAGTTCGGCCAATGGCGGCCGGTTCTCCGGCGAAGGCAGTCTGCCAATAAGCGTAGCTCAGGACGACGGCCGGCAGGGCCGAAGGAGTATCGTCGTCCGGGCCTAGCGTGCGCCCCACGGCGGCCTTCACCCCCAGGGTTGAGAAATAATCCCCGGAAACAACTTCGCCACCGCGCCATGCGCGCCAGTCCGTTGCCGCTCAGGACGAGGTCCGCCGGTCCCGCAAACGCTGTTGCCCCGGAAAACACATCCTTCTCAGAACGAACCAGCTCGAAGAAGGGATACGGCAACGAACAGCCGGACGGATTCTTATCGTCGCCCCGATCACAATCGCCGAAGGAACTGGTTCAATTCCTGCGCGGCGGCTTATGCGCCGACCAACGCAGCACGACGAGTTGCGATGGGTCGCGTACCGGCAGCGTCCGCAACATCACCGCATCAATCAGACTGAAGATCGCGGTGTTGGCGCCGATGCCGAGCGCCAGCGTGAGCACCGCCACGGCCGTGAAGCCGGGATTCTTGCGCAACTGGCGCAGGCCGTAGCGAAGGTCCTGCCAGAGCGTCTCGACGGAATTCCATCCCCACATTTCCCGGCTCCTCTCTTGCGCCAAGGTCACGTTCCCGAACCGGCGCAACGCGGCATAGTGAGCTTCGTCGGGCGCCATGCCGGATTCCAGGTTCTCCTGCTCTTCCATTTCGAGATGCGAGCGAATCTCTTCCGCGAGATCGTCCACCGGCTTCGGCCGGCGAAACAGCGCACCGAGTTTGGCAAGCTCGCGCCGCCAGGTCATGCTAAGCCCTCAGCTATCAGCTTTCAGCTATCAGCTTTCAGCTACCGCCCGCCGGTTCGTGCTACGCGCTTTGTGGCGGCGGCGCGAAGCGCGGGAGGTAGCGCAGGGCTCGCTCTCCAGCCCTGCGGCTCTTCCACCGCGACGTGGTTGGGACGGCGCGGCCTTGCCTCCGATGGGTTTCGCTTACCCCAGAGGCAAAAAACAACTTTGCCATTTTGCGACGAAGAAAGGACCCACGCCCTTGGAAAAGCCGCAGGGCTGGAGAGCGAGCCCTGCGCTACCTCGCTCGCCGTGCTCAAAATAACGCTTACTCCGCCCAATTTCGCTTTTCGACAATCGGCAATCGAAAATCGCCAATCACTCATTGCCCTTCCTCGGACTCGGCGGGCCGCAGAACGCCGGTAATGGCCCGCACAAAGCGCTCCCAACGCGAGGTCTCGGCCACCAATTGCCGTCGTCCCGCCGCGGTCAGGCGGTAGTACTTGGCCCGCTGGTTGTTTTTGGAAACGCCCCATTCGGCCGAAATCCAACCTTCCTGTTGCAGGCGCTGGAGGGCGGGGTAGAGCGACCCGTGTTCCACCTTGAGCGCCTCTTCCGACTGGCGCTCGATGGACTTGGCAATGCCATGTCCGTGCGTTGGTCCCCAGCGCAAGGTGCGCAGAATCAGCATGTCGAGCGAGCCATAAACCAGTTCGATGCGGTCTCCGGATGGTTGCTTGGTCATAGTGGCAGGTAATCTACCACACCAGGTGGTAGATTGTCTACTAAATAAAACGGTGGGTCGGGGTTCCGTCAAATTCCGATGGGGGTGAGGGGTTTCTTCATGGATGATGCATTCATAGCTCTGGAGGTGTGCGGCACCTGGGACTTTGACGGAGCCCTGAACGGCGGGTGCTGCCCTAATTTGAACGTAGCGCCGCCCTTTAGGGCGGCACGTGCCGGGCTGAAGCCCGGCGCTACACCCGAAATTAGGACAGCAGGTGTAGCGCGGACCTGTTTTGTAGGTCCGCGCTACCTTGCTTCTAGAGAAAGGTCTTCAAGCGCTCCAGGAAATACCGGTAGCTCTCAAACGGCGTATCGGGCGTGGCGCTGTGGTCGAGCATGGGGAGGTAGCCGCCGTCGTCGATGAGCGGCTTCACCCGCTCCAGCTCTTTGTCGATCGCCGCGTGCCCCACGGTCAAGGGCCGCTTGTCGATGCCGCCCCACATGCGCAGGCCGCGTCCGTATTTCTTCCGCACCGCCACCACATCCATATTCGCCTGAACCTCGAAGGGGTACAAGATATCGATCCCGGAATCCATCCACACCGGGATGAGCGGGTCGATATACCCGTCACTGTCCAGGCCGAATAATTTCACGCCGTGGCTGCGGCCGAAGTCCACCACCTTGCGGTAGCGCGGCAGCAGGAACTTCCGGGCCAGTTGCGGCGAAAGCAGGGGAGCCGTGTGGTAGGCCATGTCCTCCCAGAAGGCGAAGACGTCGATGTCCGTCTCTTCCAACATTTGCGCCAGCATTTGGATCAGGATAATCCGCGTCCGCGTCCAGCATCTCCTCCACGAAGGCGGGGTCGTCATAGAAAAGCGTACACAGGCGCTCGACGCCCACCAGATTCCGCAGCGGGCCGAAGAATCCACCCCAGCGGTCGGCGATGACCACAAAGGGAAAGTCGCGATCGCGCAAGGCGCGCAGCCGCTGGCGCCAGTCCGGCCCAATGCGCTGGGTAAGATCGGGCTGCATCCTTTCGCGCCAATACTTGCGGAAGTCTTCCCGCGTTTCCACCGGATAGCGGATGAACTGCGGCATGGAGCTCAGGGGGTTGTTCTTGAATTCGCGCATCACGATGCCTTGCGGGTCCACAAAAGTCACGTGCTCGTCATCTTCCCCCACGATCTCGCGCGCGAAGGGCGGTTGCGGCCAGAACCAGGAGAATTCCACCAACCACTTGTCACAGCCAAAGTCCGTCTGGCCCGGAATGTACCCGCCTTCACGGGCCCACCGCTCCGCCGTCTCCGGCCAGGTGGGCCACATGAATTCATAGATCGGGGCACGGTCCACTTCTCCGTAATTCATCGTTCCGCGAAAACGTTCCAGATCATTCATATTATTCCTCCGGGAAAGTTAGGTCTCACTAATCAAGGCGGACCCACGGCTCAGAAGGTGTGAAAAAATGTGAGGCCACGGATTAGCACCGATTCGGGCGGATCGAATCAAAGAACTTATCCGTGCCGACCCGTGCTCATCCGCGGCTCCGATTATTTTTTCACGGCTCCTCACGCCGTGGGCTACGTTCTTTCGCCCGTCAGCTCGCGGGCTCGCTTCCTCACTGGACTTCTGATTCCGGGCTCTAAATTCGAAACTCGCAGTAGGGAACAATCTTAATATTTCCCCGACGTGGTTTGAAAGTATAGCGTTCCACAAGCCGAAGCTCTAGCTCATTCGATCCAGGTCGCAACGCGCCCCCGAGCTCGAACCGATACGGGTAAGCGAATCGCAAACCCAGGTCCTTCCCATTGAGCTTTGCCTCGATGACCTGGGTCATGCCCTCAATAACCAGCCCGGCGGATAGAACTGAGCCTTGCGGCCAGTCGAACCGGCAGACGACAAACACGGATTCATACCGGTCCAACTCAAGGCGAACCGACACCCCATCTTCATCACCATAATAACAGGGGGATTGGATAATGTGACCCGAAACCAGATCCCACAGTTCCGGTATTCCCTGGGCTGCCCGCAGGCGCACCGTGGTACGGACGGCCTCCCCTTCGTTGTTGTCGATGTAGCCTCGAACTTCTCCCCGGACCAGGTCGGGATAAGCCGCGGGGGCATCGATTCCCGGCTGCCCGGCTTTGTGGGCGAAACTGTCCCCTGGCCCTTCCGGCGCGCCCAACTGAGCCGGCCGCATATCCGCACGGGTAGTCCTTGTCGTCCTGCTCTCAGACGGTCAAGCCCAGCTTGCGGGCGGCTTCAACAATAACCTGCCACTGCTTCCAATGGGTCTCCTCCAAAAGTCCCTTGAAATCGTACGGGTGAAGGGTGACACCCTCGAATCCAAACCGGTGAACAACCCCCATGAAATCTCGCAACTGCATCGTCAGTTTCTGTCCCGTGGACCATCCAGAAGGGACAGGAAGTCCGCATCGGATTGGGTCCCGAAAAGGCATCGGCCCGGGAAATCCAACCCGGCTCTTCGGCGGGTGTCACGGCAAATTCCTTCGAAAAGCGCGTCGTCCCACTTGGAGCCCTCCACACTAAGCCAATATTACATCCCATTCTTAAGACCCGGCACGGAGTAGTCGGTGACGGGGATTCCCTTAATCATTTGAGGCACGGAAATAGTATTCGCCCGGAGCAATTTGCAACTCCAGAAAGCCCTCGTTCGCCTGGGGATGGGCAACCGCGGAAAGCGGCTGGAAATGCTCCCCGTCATAAAGCAGTTCGTCATTCAATCTCACCCAGCGCTGCTCGGGGGAGTACGGCAATCGGAGAATCGCTTTCATGCCCTCGGGCACGGTTAGAAAAATTTCCGTCTGGTTCGAGGCATCCATCCGCTGCCACCCCACGCGAACATCGCCCAGGGGTGTCGGCGCCTTTCCGTCAGCGAAATTCAGGCCGCTGAAATGGGGAGCAATCAGTGTTTCCGCGAATCCCGGCCGCAAGGGCTGTACACCCAAAATGTGATTCACAATGTAAGGGGCCGGACCACCCGCATAGGTAATTGTCTGCCCGGTCACTTCGGGCGGAATATGGGGCAGCGGAATCACGTTTTCCCCCGGAAGATTCCAAAGCTCCCAAAGGGTAGTTGCTCCCGCCTGGAGGAAAGTCCCCCAGTACCGCTTGATGGCGGAAACGGCATCTTCATAACGCCCATCGATGGCGAAAGCTTCCAGGACCTCGTACATAAACCAGGGACTAGCTTTCCCCGGACGCAGCGCGGGGCCGACGGCATATTCAAAAACCTTCCGGCGATCCGCCGGGGGCACGACGCCGTACTCCACCGCCAGAGTGCTGGCAAACGGGGAAGTGCCTGGTGGCCGGGTTTGTCGTAGTAGCGGGCCTCTTCTGGAGAGAAATAGGTGCGATTGATGGTCTCGCGGAGAGAATCTGCCTGCCTTTGGAATGTCTGAGAGATTGGATTCTCTCCCAGTTCCGCGGCGATACGTTCCACGGACCGGAGGTATTTGTAGTAAATAAGGTTGAGCGTTGCCAACTCCCCGCGTTCTTTGAAACTTACCAGCGGATAACCCCAGTCGATCAGCGACAACATCTGCCAGCCGCCGGCCGTGGTGATAAGCCCATCAGGAGCAAGGTGCTTTTTGAACCATTCGTTAGCCTTCACCATCCGGGGAAGAAGATCTCGCAGGAGTTGGAGGTCGCCAAAATAGAGGCCCGAGTCCCACAGCATACGCGCCAGCCACATGGTCTGCTCGGGAAATTCCGAATTGACCCGCCCCGGATAAGGAACTCTCATCCGGCCTTGCTCGTCCTGGCTCAAAGTGATCTGACGCAAATAGTAACGCATGGCCGGCGCATCGTTGAAAACGGACTCATTCAGAGCGGGCCAGACCAGATCGGACCACTGGGCGTGCTCTCGCCATGCCGAACCGCAATAGCCCCAGTGCGTGTTAACTCGGTGCGACCACTTGGCCAAGTCAAATATCTGGTCGAGCGTCGGATCGGAAGACCGGAAGTCTGCTTCCTGCGTGAATCGGTATTTGCGCAGTACCGTGCCCACCTTACGGAACGTCACGGGCCGCCGGGCGTCGCGAACAGTCAATTGGATATAACGGTAGCCGCTGTAGTCTTCCCGCTGCCACTCTTGAACACCCTCGCGCAAAGTTATCCTGTCGGTCAGATTCGTACGCATTACATCCGTGCCCAGCCGCGAGGGAATTACACGCCCCCCCACCAAGTATTCGGATAGCGAAACATCAATCCTTGCGCCCGCGCTGCCTTCCACCTGGAAGTAAGGACAACCCAGAACCATCTTCCCCATGTCCACGACGATGGCAGCATCGTTCCCTTCCACCGGGGTTTGCACCACCGCAACCGGGTTCGGGCTCGCGAGCGACGGAATCCCCGTGAACTTCGCGCTTTGGACGGGAAGGAACTTTTCCGCGTTGACCTCCAGGGCAGGGATGGGTTGCGACGTCTCTCGGCGGACTTCTGCCACCCGCACCACCCGTGAAACAGGCATGAATTCTTCATCAATCTCGGCGAGATCGCGTGCCACCAGGTGCTGATATCCCGCTTGGGGGGCGGCCGGCTTCCACGGCGGGCTTCCAGCCGGAATCGTCATATTCCAACCCCGTCCATCCTACGGGCTCTTTGCGCAGATCGGCAATTTCCACGAAGTGCAGCACCCAACTCTGCCGTGGCGCCGCGCGAGCCCACTCTTCCGGCAGGAGGAATTCCCAATCCCGGTTGGTGTCGAGCACAAGGTTTTTCCCGGCTTGGGGAATGCTTCCTTCCAGGATGAATAGGCCGCGCTCCTTGGCGGTATCTTCGGTGTCGGCGGCAAGGGAATAGACATGCGCGGCAATCACGTTGGGGCCGGTTCGCAAATACGGCTGGATGTCGCGAGTGTCAAAATAATGATAGTGCGGGTCCGAGACGGGCGGGCCAAAGCCCACTTTGGCGCCATTCACATAAAGGGTGTAGTGAGTCTCGGCACTGATGTCTAACCGGACCGGCCCCTTGGGGATTGCATTCAACGTGAAGTTCTTGCGAAAGAATGCGTGGGTGTTAGGTTCCAGCCCGTCCGGCGTCGCCCAAATCCATTGGGCTGTCCAGTGCACTTTTTCGGCCTCCGCGGGAACCTGGCCACCCTTCAACTTGCCGACAAGCATTAGGGTGGCGACAGAGAGCGTGAAAAAACCGATGAGGGCTCGCGACCGTATACTTCCAATGCGCCGCAACCTTCCTTTCCGGCGTGCAACTACGGCCTTGCCCATATCTTCGAGGCATGCCTGTCCGGTTCTCGGTCACAACTGCTGCATTGCTTTCCATGTGGACCCTACAGTCTCGTGGTTATCAACGTCCTCGCCGAAAAGGCCACGACCTTGAGAAGGGTAGCACGAACCTGTTGCGTACGGGCACCCCATGGCGTGCCCCTACTTGCCCATCGGGGCGCTCCGGCGGTGTCTTGTCAGCCCACTCAAGGTTCAGCGCGGGGAAGGGTGGGTTCAATCGTGTAGAGCATTTCGGATTTCCCTTGCGTATTGAGCTGCTGAAACTTCTGGTAGGCCTGTCGGGATTTCTCCTCGTTCCCCAGGTGGTGATACACCGCGCCGAGCTGGTAATAAGCCTTCGGGAAGTCAGGTTCGAGGCGAATCGCCGTCTCGAGCTCGGTCCGCGCCTGCTCATAATCTCCTGTTTGGTTGTAAAGGCGACCCAAGTGATAGTGCATGGGGGCATAGGAGGAAAGTCGGTCCTTGGCCAGGAGAATCTCCTGGAGACCGGATTGAGGGTCGCCCAGGAGACTCAATAGCACCCCGTATTGCAGATGGTAAAAAGGGTTGTTGGGCTGTTGCTTGAGAGCTGCTTCCAAGAAGGGTTTCGCTTCCGGCATGTGCATGTTGGCCATGTCCGTCACGCCCATCATAAACGCTGCCTTGTGGTAATTGGGATCCAATGCCAGAGCATGCTGGAAATGGGTTGCGGCTCGTTCCCACTCCTCCATCATGAAGAAGCTCATGCCGAGGAAGTAATACGTATCCGAGCAACGGGGCCGAATCTGGTCGGCAAGCAAGAAGGAACGAATGGCGGGCTCTTGGTCGTTGAAGCTTTGGTAAATCCGCCCTTGGGTCATCAGATAGCGATATTCCTTGGGATTCGTTTGCAGCGCCTGCTGGATCGCCGCCAGGGCATCATCCTTCCGATGTTGCAGGATGAGGGTTTGCGCCTCCAGGTCCAAGTAATCAGCACTATCCTTAATCGGGCCGCTGATCTGGCTTAAAGCGGAGGTGGCGCACTGGACGTCAGGAAGCTCCAGGCAGTCCCGCAAGGGCTTAAGGGCTGCATCGCTCGATTGGGAAGTTTCGCCCGGAGGGCCGACCGGCAAGGGGCCTGGGCCACCTTGGGGAGGTTCGCCCGCCGTGCCTCCCTGCTCGCCGGGGCTGGGGGACACCTCGCTCGGGGGCTCCTCCGTGGTTGGGCCCCGTAGGTCGGGGGCCGCCGCGGCGTCGGCCATCGACCGCACGGGATTCCCTTTGCGGCTAAGCGACTGGGCTAACTCCGCTTGCCGCTTGGCTTCTTCCGTCCGGCCGAGACGACGGAGCACCGCGGAAAGCTGAGCGGGGAATGCCCCATCCTCGGGAAAACGCCGGGCTCCCTCCCGCAGGGTCTGTTCGGCCGCCGGGAGTCGGTTCGTGTCCATCTGGGCCGTGGCCAGCGCATTATAAGTCAGGGGGTCCGTAGGGTCACGTGCCACGGCCTGTTGCAAAAAGGGAATGGCTTCGGCGACCTTGCCCCTCCTGCGCAAAGTCGCCCCCAGGTAAAGGTCTGCTTCCGCGAAGGTGGGATTGACCGCGATTTCCTGGCGGAATTGGTCCTCGGCGGCGGGATAGTCGCCGTGTTTAAAGGCGATGAATCCCAGTTGATAGTGGGCGATGGGAAGGTCCGGCCGGAGCTTCAGGGCCTGGCGATATTCGTCTTCGGCTTGCGGGTCAACGTTCTTGGCCGCATAGGCATCCCCCAGCAGCAGGTGGAACCACGGGGTGTCGGGGAAGCGATCGTTGAAGATCCGGAAATCTCGTAGGCCAGCTTCCTTGTCTCCCAGGGCGTGATCTTGCTCGATCAATACGTAGAGGACATAGGGGTCGGGGTAACCCATTGCCAGGGCTTGGGAGAAGGCCTGCTGCGCGGCCCGGTGGTCGCGCAGGGCGCGATACGCCATGCCCAGGTAAAACTGGTTGCGGCCCGCCGGCGCCAGATGGGCGAGCACCGGCAACGCTTGCTCCGGTTGGCCGGCCGCCAGCAGCCCAACCCCCAGATCGAGTGACAGGTCGGGGTCTCCCGGGGCAACTTCCAGGCCGCGGCGCGCCCAGCTTAGCCCGTCCTGGATATCTTGATGCTCCAGCAAGAGCGCGGATAGGCTGGCGTAGAGCGCCGGGGCGCGCGGGCACAACCCCACGGCGCGCTCGTACGCCGTCTTGCGCTGCTCGTACGAACGGTTCGCATCTTGAGCTTGTTTGAGCCAATCACCTGCCGGCCCTTTTTCGGCGCAAGATGGCTGTTGGGGCGCGCGGGCCTCAACCGTTTTGGTGGCCGCGGCCCTTCCCACCACCCCAAGCATGACGGCCAGGAGGAGGCACGAGTGCAGCACACCACGCGAGCGGTGGGCCTTAGGGGCGGGTGCGGGATTCCGGTTGGGCGAATAAAGGGCAGGCGTGGGTCCATCCATCGTGGAAGGCGTGGAAAGGCAGCCCCAGAGTCTTCTCGAATTTTGAGGCGAACCGATTAAGTTCGACATGACCGGACAGCAGTTCATGGTGCCCGCATTACGGAAGTCCGCCGCTGAAGCCACGCCGCCTGGCAGGCGCAAGAAGGCAGCCGCTTCTCTTCTATTCTACCATTAGACGCGGAAGGCCTTCGAGGGCGGGAGACTTTTCTTGAGGATTTTCAGAGCCCCCTCGGGGGCAGTCCGCGAAGGACTCGCGGACCGCCCCCTGAAAGGCATTACCTACAACCATTTCTGTTAGGACCCTAGAATCGGAAGCGCAGTGCAAACTCCGCAATCCGAGGGTCGGTAGCACTCGTGATCTGCCCGAAGTTTCCCGAGCCTAACCCCGTTGAAATCCCGTTGAAATTAGCGTGATTGAAGATGTTGAAAAGCTCCGCCCGGAATTCAAAGGAATAGTGCTCCTTGAATTTGAAGTCCTTGTGAAACGCCATATCGAAGTTCACCGTTCCCGGAGCATGGATCGATCCAGTCCCGGCGTCCCCGAAGTAACCCGGGGGAGGCTGATAGTACGCAGCCGTGTTGAACCACTCGGCTACGGTTTTGGGACCGCCGGTTTTTTGACCCGCAAATACGTCGGGCAAGCCCGCCAAACCAGCATACGACTCGCTATTCCCTGGGGTGTCCAAGAAGCCGCTCTGGACGGTCCCCACACCGGAAAACTTCCAGCCTCCCAACGCCGTTCCCTTAAATCCACCGGCGTTTTGTAGGAATGGAAGCGACCAGATCCAGCTAAAGGTCAGCACCTCAGGAACGTAAGCGCCGGTGGGGCCGTAATAGGCGCCCGGATGGTAGGCATCTTGGACGTTCGTGCTGTCCATGCCATGCTGAAAGGTGTAAGAAGCAGTCAGCATAACGTTATGGCCGGCGGGGTGGCGGACATTAATTTCAAGGGCATTCCAGAACCCACTTGCCTCGGCTTTGGTGTTACTTATATTTGACCACCCCGGATAGGGACCGAAGTAGCTGCCCGTGTAGGCCGACTGGGTAGGACTCCCGTTAATTAACGGGTTGAAGTTGTACGGCGCGTCGGGAAGCGCCTGGTTGTCATTCACGCCCTCGGGAAGGTCCCGCTGGATCGTGCCCGCCGCGGCAATCGAGGCAATAAAGTCGCCCTTGAATTGGTGTTCCATGCTCAAGCTGTACGATTGAATCTGTGCCGGCTTGAAATCTTTGTCAGCACTGCTAATGGCGAGAATGGAGGCGGCGGCGGCAGCCCCTCCGAACGGACTGGGGAAAGGCGCATTGTTAAGCGCCAGGGTGGTATCCAGGGGCGGGTTATCGGCACAGGAGTAGCTGCAATCGCCGTTGGTAAAGGTCCTCTGGTAAGTGACTCCGTAACCCCCGCGGATGGAGGTTTTCCCGTCTCCGAACACGTCATAGGCAAAGCCGAGGGAAGGAGCCGCAAAATGCGAATGGTTGGTAAAGAAGTTCTCGGGCGTCCCATTCAACCCGTTACGCACTATTCCGTTGAGCGGATCATACGTGGGAGTAAGCGTAATCAAGCCCGTGGGCCCCACAATGGGGGCATTGGCCGGATTGAAATTACCCGGGATAAAGATCGAGTCGTAGCCCGTCTGCGCGTGGGGACGCGGGATGAACTCCCAGCGGAACCCCACCGTGACGGTCAGGCGGCGATTCACCTTGATCCGGTCCTGGGCATAGGGAGAAAAGATGGGATAGTGATCGTACGGGCGCGGCCAGGTGCTGGATTGCGAGAAGGTAGTGGACTGGCCGAGCAGATAATCAGCCATGGCGCTCCCGGTAAAGTTGCCGGAAAAGCTCCACAATCCGTTGGACTGATCGAAAGAATCCTGGCGCTTGGTGCCGAGCACCAGGTTGCCGCCGGCCTGGATGTAATGTTTGCCATGGAGCCAGCTCCAGTCGTCGGAAAGCGTATCCTCGAGATCAGAGGCATGGTTGAGCGGCAGGCTATAGACAGTGCCGAGCGGGGCCCAGCCTTGCGAAAAGCTGACGTCCGGCAGGCGGTCCGACCGAAAACCGTTGTAGGGCAGAGTTTCACTAAAGCTGGGAATTTGGGATCGCTGCGTAATGCCCGTCACCGCTAAGGAGACGACATAGTTGTTCATGCCGATGCTGGTGGTGTTGACCATGCTCGGCGTCAGCGTGGCCGTCAGTTGGATCTGGGCCAGTTGGTTCCCGGTGGTAATGGGGTTTTTATTCGTACTGTAGGGGTCCCCCAGGAATGTCTCGGTGGCGTTATTGTTTGTCTGGCGGTCGTCCAGGTATTCGGCCATCATGCGCACTCGGTCGGTGAAGTTATGGTCGATTTTGATCTCGTCGTCACGAGTGGTATTGATGGTGGGTTGCACATTGATGTAGTTTTGAAACCCGTTGGCGGCATCATTGGGCGGCGGCGCGAGCGCGTTCAACAGGGCCAGCGAGTTGGCGCTGAGCGTGCTGGTGCTGGCGATGTTGTTGTTCTGATAGGGCACGCCCGTGACCGGGTTGACCAGTTGGATGTTCGGGCTAGCCGTGGAACTGCAAAGGCCGCCAATGAACCCAGCGGGGCACAGGTTTGAAAAATCGCCAGTCCGCTGTGCCATCGTGGGGTCGGCGCCCAGCACCACGTTGCCGATGTGCTGGTCGGTCCACTGCTGGCTCCAGAAGAAAAAGGTCCGCTTCTTGACCGAATTGATGTGGCCAGGAATGTATATCGGTCCGCCGATCGTGTAACCAAAAATGTTCTGGTTGAGCACCGGGACCGTGGGGCTGAAGAAGTTGCGCGCATCCAGAGACGTGTTGCGGAGGTATTCAAAGGCGGTGCCGTGGAATTTGTCCGTCCCCGATTTGGTGGCGAGCAAAACCACGGAGCTTTGGAGAAGTCCGTACTGAACGCTGAAGTTATTCTGAAGGACTCTGACTTCTTGAATGGTATCCGGGTTCGGAGTAATCGTCGTCTGGGTCATGTTCCCGGTGTTCATGTTCCACAAGCCGTCCAAGGAATAGAGGGTGCCGCTTGCGCCCATGCCATTGATGGACATGGTGTTGCTGGTCAGGAATCCGCCCGGACCTTCGGACACACCCGGAGCAAGGTTGGTGACCCCGGGCATTAGTGCCGAGAGGCTTTGGTAGTTGCGCCCGTTCAGGGGAAGGGTTTCAACCTCTACGGCGGCAACTTGGTTGGAAACTTCGGCGGTCTGAGTCTGAACCGTGGCCAGCGTCGCGGACACCGTGACTTCGGTAACCGTTTGGCCGACCTTTAAGACTATGTTGATGCTGGTTACTACACTAGGGTGCAGGGCAATGCCTGTGACGTTAGAGGTTTCAAACCCCTGCTTGGTCACGGTGATGCCGTAATTGGCAACTTCCAGGCCGGGGAAAATGTAGCTGCCGTCGGCATTGCTGGTCGTCGAAGTGTGAGATCCCGTCGCCTCGTTATTGAGGGTAACGGTTGCACCGGGCACCACCGCTCCGGTTGCGTCGGTGACGTTACCGTTGATGGTTCCCGTAGCTGTAAGTTGCGCCCAGCCTGCTGTGGTCAAGGCAAGGCAAAAGACAAGACCAATTGCACTAACTATCCACCTGGGGATATGGTGCTTACCTGTCATGAAAGGCCTCCTCATCTTCTTCTCATGTAGGAGACCCAGGACCTCGACGCGAAACGAACAAAACTGCAATGCTACAGGAGTAGTAGTAATATTGATGCACTACGCCAACGAAACCTTCGCACTATACTAGATGTTTTTTGAAGTGTAAAGCGTTTTTTCAACTATTTTTTGGGTAGATTAAAATAGTATCGCCGTCGTTTTAACTTACTACTGACCGACTATGATCTATTACCTCAGGTCGGGAAGGGGGCGCGGACCTGTTGTGTAGGTCCGCGGCTTTTCCTTGCCCATCGGGGACAAGGCACGGAGTGTTTTGCAGTTCTAAACAACCTTTCTTGTAGGCAGCGGGCAGGGTTATAATCCCCCCGATCAGCGGATGCGTCTTTGACGCCGGGAGAAGAGCGCTTGGGAATTGCACGGGAAAGCAAGAAGCCGCGGGGTAATCCGGCTGGGCGCGGGATGACTCAGCGCTGCCCGCTGTGGGCGGTGCGCATCTTATCGCTTCTCCTCCTTGTCGCCGGCCAGCGAGTTCTTCCCCTGCAAGCTGCCGCCACCCCGGCGCCCAGTGCTCCTCAGGGTGTGCCGCCCGCCACGGTCAGGGGAGACGCCGCGGCCCAAAGCCCAAGCGGTGCATCCGCCGCCAAAACCGCGCAGCAATGGATGGCGGAGGGCGTCCGGGCTCAAAAAGCCGGCAAGCAGGTCGAGGCGATAGGCGACTTTCTCAACGCCCAGCGCCTCGCGCCGGCTTCGCCCGACCCCCTTTATTCACTGGGCATGAGCTTTTTCTTGATCGGATGGGATGAGAATGACAGCGACTACTACGACCGCGCGGCCCGCCACTTTGACTCGGCGCTCGCCTTGGATCCCAAATACCACCGCGCAGCATTCATGCGCGGCATGATGGAGGTCGTCCATTTTAGACTGAAGCAAGCCGAGCCCTACCTGCAAAAGGCCATCGCCTTGAACCCTCGGAATCCTTATTACCACCTTCATTACGGCATTTTGCTCGGGCGCATGAACAAATACGATGACGCGGTCAAGGAGATGCTGCTGGCCGAGAAGCTGGGCCCCACTAACGCCCAAAGCTATTTAAGCTTAGGACAACTCTATTCGCAATTGCGAGAATACCCCGAGGCGCGCCCCCAACTCGAGCGCGCCGTACACCTGGACCCACGCCTGGCTGACGGGTATTACACCCTAGGTGGCGTTTACCATCACTTGGGCATGAGTGCCGAATCGAAATCGGCTTACGAAACCTTCCAGCGGCTAAAGGCCGCGCAACCTAAGCCTGACGCCGTGGAAAACGCCTTGCAAGGCGGATCGAGTACAAATTCTAAATGAGCTAAATGAGCTTGACGTTGCTCACGGGCAGAGCTAATCTATGCCCTACTCCGGTAGTCCGACCAAGGAAGAGCGGTTACCGATGCCAATGGATAGCCCTGCCAATAACCGTCGGTGGGAGCGCGAACCAGCCGCCATCCCCGTCAGTCTCGTGTTGAAGGCCGACCACTTCAAGAGGGACGATTCCGCGACCGCCATCGACATTTCCCTGCGCGGTGTGGGGGTGCGAACCTCACTCGCGCTGGTTCCGGGTGAGTGGGTGGGAGTCATCGCCAAGGAAGGGTTCCCGCAAGCCATCCCCGCTCGGGTAGTATGGGTGCGGGAGGAAGGGTCCGCCGCTTGGACCTTTGCGGGGCTTGAGTTCTTAGTCGCCCCGGAAACTTAGAAAATGCGCCCCCCGGCACGCCCTACCAGCCTTTGAGTGAAATTCAAGAAATCCCATCAACACACTTTGAGGATGCGAGCAGGCATCACACTGCCCAGTGATCCTGGTGAAGCCAACTTCCATTCCATGGCCACCCGCTCAATTCAATAAATCAGCTTCAGCGAGAACTGAATTTGCCGGGAGGGGCCCGCGGTCTTGTTGATGAGTCCGAATCCAGATCCCAGTACGACATTCGAGGGCAGGCTGAAATCGACGAGGTTGAAGATATTGAAAAACTCGGCGCGGAACTCCAGCGTCGCCGCTTCCGAATTCCCTCTCTTTCCCAGCGGGGTATCCTTGATCAAGGACATATCCAAGTCGTGAAAGTCGGGCCCGCGGAAGGTGTCGCGGCCCAGGGTTCCCAACCTTCCCAGGTTGGGGCCCGTACCGCCGGGCAGATTGATGGGGATGGAAAAGAACGAGGGGTTATCCGCCCCGCGGCCGAAGTAGTCCTCGCGCACTTTCCGGCTCGTCGAGAAATCCGGTTTGGCGATCTGATCCGGGCGGTCGGCCCCGGTGGCGCCCACGCCCGGTCTGTTGAATTCCCGAGAAGACGGTAAAGGGCGCGCCGCTGGTGAGCGTCGTGATGTTCAGGAATTGCCACCCGCTGGTCAGCTTGCGGCCCAGCGGGCGAAGCGCGGTGAGGCGATCGAAGGGCAGGGCCTGAATCAAGCTGAGGGTAAAAACCTGGGTGGTGTCGAACGTGGAGGGCCCTTTCTCCGCCCCGGGGTTCCAGGGGTTTTGGGGACTCGCTTGCAACAACGTCCCCGAGGAGCCGAGGAAGCCTCCCAAGGTGGCGCTCGTGTCGTCGAGGGATTTGCTAAGGGTGTAGCTCGCCTGAAACCCCAAACCGCGCCGGGCGGAGGTCTTCTCCACGCCCGCCTGCAAGCCATGATAGGTGGAGTGCGACCGGCTGCTCATGATCGCTTCCGGACCAAATCCTCCCAAGACGTTCCCGGCGGAGTCGAAGCTCGTAAAGTGCGCGAACCCCGCGTCCGCGCCCGTATAGCCGTTGGGATAGGCAATGCTGGGCAAGCGCACGCCCATGGTGGCCACATAGGCGGCGCTGAACTTGACATCACCCCAGTCCTGGTCCACGCCCGCCGTGTAGCTTTCGATGTAACCATCGGCAAAGTCCGCCATCATTCCAAAGATGGAGAGCGGCTGGATCTGGTGCCCGGGGGTCGCGGCCGCCAGGTCGGTCTCATAACGCTGGACGTCCATCACCGTGTTGGGCATAACATCCGTGGTGCGGCCGGTCGGAAAAACCAGTTGTCCCGAGGGGGTGTAGGGTGTCGGCAGATTGAAATGGGTCACCGCGTTTTCGAAAGGGGACGGAAACTCCCGGCTTGGCGGTAAGCGTCGGCTGAACCATGAAGGGCGCGCCGCCGGTGGTCGAAATCTTCCTGAAAAAGGTTGGGCAGGCGCGTGGTGATGGCGGCGCCCGCATGCCAGACGGTGTGCTCCGCTCTGCCGCATCTCGACGGACAGCCGCGGCCCCCACCCGCGCCAATCCGCCCCGTAGGATGGCTCCCGCCTGACCAGGAAATGCTGATAAACGCCCGGATCCCAATAGCGGGCCGGCTGCCCATCCGGGCCCAGGAAGACCGGCCCCGAAGTCCGGTCCTTGGGCTCGCCAAATCGTGAGTTGTATTCATACCGCAAACCATAATCCACCTGAAGACGGGGCGTGATCTTCCACGTGTCCTGAAAATAGAAATTGTAGGCCTGGCGGTGCAGGGCGGCTTCGTTGAAGCGGTCCCCCGTCGCCGTCTTGCGGCGAGGCCAATGAAATCATGTAGGCGAAGGGCGTGGCCGTAAGGAGGCCGGTCAGAGAATCGGGAAGCAAATCGCCGACGTGGATGTCGTGCTGGCCGCTGGCGGAGGGAATCGCCACGGGCGCGTAGGCCGGGCCGCCGCCAAAGGTATAGAGGCCGTTGGGATTCGTGCCGAAGACCGTGGCATCGCGGTTCTGGCGAATTTCCCAGCCCCATTTCAGCGTGTGGGTTCCGTGCAGATAGGTGAAATTCTGCTTGGCCTGGAGGAGATTCCCGAAGGCGCCGATCACCGAGCCGTCGGCGGAGTTGATAGGTTCATAGAGGCCGTCGCCGAACTCGAGGGCCGGCTGGGTATTGTTGATCGAGGGGAAAAACGGCGTGGCCCGAATGAATCCCAAAGAAGCATCCCAACTGAAGTTCGGAGATGAGGTGCGAGTGTAGGTCATTCCCGCATTCCGCTGGTGGTCCAGAAAGCGAATGGCGAAACTTGGGATCAATGGCCGTCTGGTCGGGGTTGGTGAGCGGCCCGCTAACATTGCTGAAATTGAATCGGCCGAAAAACGCGGCCCGGTCGGATATGCGATGATCGATGCGCAGCGAGAATTGATCGGTATTGGTTGTGACCTTGGCGGAAGTTGCGTACGTGCGCGCGCCGTAAGCTCCCACCGGGTCGTTCGGCAAGGGGTAGCCCGCTAATACGGAAGCGATCTGAGGATTCACCGGAACCCGCAAGGTATCACCGGCAAAAGCCGTCGTGTCCAAGCCCTGGCGTTCCTCCACCGTCGGAACCGAGAGGACTTGCGTGGTTCCCAGAATCCTGCCGGAAGCCCTGGTATTGACCAAAGTAGTACGTCCGGTGCCGGCCATTATAGATTCCGGGAAGAATCACGGGGCCCGCCGTTGGCAAATCCAAATTCGTTGCGCACAAAGGGCGGTATCCGCCCAGGATTTGCGATATTCCGCCGGTCAAAGAAGTTGCGGGCATCAAATGCCGCGTTGCGCACGAATTCAAATACCGATCCATGAAGCCGGTCGCTGCCGGATTTGGTGATGATATTGGTGAACCCGGCGGCGCCGTGGCCGATCTCTGCCGGCATCACACCGGAACTCGACTTGATTTCCTGAATCGCGTCCACGTTGAAGTTCGAAAAGGTCGCCCCGCCCATCTCCGGGTCCGTAGTATCGATGCCGTCCGTGGCGAAAACCCTGGTCGTTCCACGCTGGCCATTCACGGCAAACTGCTGGGTGAAATTGGCGGCGCCATTGGTGTCGGTCATGGTGCCGGCGGCGAGCAGAAGCAGTTGACTGAAGTCGCGCTTGTTGAGCGGAAGATCGGCGACCTCCTGGCTGGAAAGCACCTCTCCGCCGGTAGATTGTTTCGCCGCCTCCCCGGCAAGCTGGGGGGCGACAATCTCGACGCCCCGAGCGCCGAGCTCGAGTTGGGTATTGAGAACCTGGCCCGCACTGATCTTCAAAGGCTTGGTGGCCGTCAGGGTTCGGCCCTTCGAGCGAACCGACAAGGAGTATTCACTGGCGGGGAGATCGGTGAACACGAATACACCATGCGCGTCGGTAAAGGACTGCCGTCTTCTATCCGAGCGGACCTCGCGCAACTCGACCTCCGCCAGGGCGACCGGGCTGCCGTTCGATTCACTCAAGGTCCCCGTCCAGGTTGCGGGCGCTTGATTCCCCGCCAGCGCCATCTGCGCCATCGCTAGGCCGATGAGCAGTACGAACAGATTGAAAAGCCTATTCAAATTGGGCATCACTCCAGTTTTCTATGTAAGGATTTCACACCGCTGACCACGTGTTGGCACGGGGAGGACAGAAGAAAGACCAAAGATGCCAGGGCCGTCGATGAAAAGCAGTGCGGTCCGCGAAGCCTGCGCGTCAGGTTGCGGACCGCCCTGCCCCTATGATTTCATAACCACCGGGTAGACTTTTCTCACCGCGGCGATAATATCGTTCACGTCCTGGTCCGAATATTTGGGATCGATGGGGATACCCGCGTAACGGTTGTAGACCTCAATGGTGCGCGGGCAGGCGGCGGCCCCGTACTGAATGGTCTTGCCCCGCCCCACGGTGAATGACGGCCAACCCGGCTGTAGGGTTTCTTTCTTCTCGATATGCGTGGCGATGGGCAGGATCGCTGACCCTTCCATGGGCTCCGCCGGGAGGTTTTCCGCGTGGATCGCTTTGATCAACTCGTCACGCTGCGCTTTGCCGCTGGTGCGGATGTAAACCCAATTGCCCAGACCGCCATCGGGATCGTTCTTCTTACGAAACTGAATGCCCGGCAGATCCGAGATGCCCTCCGTCACGCGTGTGCATTTGTCGCGGAAGTCAGCGCGGATGCGGTCGAGCTTGCGAAGTTGGGCGCCCATCACGCCGGCGGTGAATTCATTCATGCGATATTGCGGGCTGGAGAAATCCTTTACGCGCGAGGGCTGACCCAGGACTTTGGCGTGCCCGTCGCGCAGGACTCCGCAGTCGTGGAAGCGCGTGCCCCGCTCGAATCGATAGGGATCGCTGGTGACGAAGGCCCCGCCATCGCCCGAGGAGATGGTCTTGTTAATCTGAAAGCTGTAAATCCCGCATTCGCCCATGGAGCCCACCGGACGCCCCCGGTAGGTCACGCCCATACTCTGCGCGCAGTCTTCCAGCACCTTGAGGTTGTGTTTCTTCGCCAGGGCGAGAATGGGGTCCATGTCCGCGGCCGCGCCCAGAATGTGTACGGCCATGATGACTTTGGTCTGGGGAGTAATGTGGCGCTCGATGTCGGTGGGATCGATATCCATGGAATCGTCCACCTCGGCAAAAACCGGCAAGCCTCCCGCCGCGATGATGGCGTCGTAGCAGGCATACCAGGTCCAGGCGGGAAGGATGACTTCGTCGCCGGGACCCACTTCCAGCGCCGCCATGGCAGTCATGAGCGCCGTGGTTCCGGAAGTGACGGCGATGCAATACTGGGTGTGCTGGTGCCCGGAAAATTCCTTTTCGAAATTCATGCACTTTTCCGGAGGCTTACCCTTGGGATCGATCCCCCACCAGCGAAACGGACCGCGGTTGTTGATAACGTCCAGAACCTCCTGCCTCTCCTCGTCGCCGTAGTACTGCGGGCCGGATAACTTGGCTACCAGCGGGGTAGCGCGAACCGGCGTGCCCCCATTCATGGCCAGGGCCGCCGGCAAGGGGACAGGAGCAGCTTTCGCCACGCCGGGCGCTCCTCCCGCCATGAGTGCCGATCCCGCCAGTCCCGTCGCCGCCGCCAGGAACTGCCGCCGGTCGACACCCTCTCGTTGATTTTCACTTTTTTGCTGGTTTAATGAATTCGTAATCATGAGTCCCCCTTTGGATCTTGCCTCGAAGTGCCATCCTACACCAGATTGGGAACTCAAAAACCGCAAAAATTTCGGCATGACAGCCCCCCGCGTTACCGGTCTACATTTCTCATGACAGGTCAGGTAAATGGAAAGCGGTTTTCTCAGTTATGCATCGCCCGAATCCGGTGCATCATCGTCCGCACATCCCGGATTTGCGGGTCGTCAGGAGGGGAAGTGGCTGAGGTAGGCCCGAAGATCGGCCATCGCTTTTCCATAGCGCCGAAGGAGAAAGTAGATCATGCCGCGATCGTGAATCTCCTGGCGGGAGGTGGGGTCAACGGCCAGGGCCATTTCAATCATCATCAGGACTTTGGCAAAATCCTTGCGGCGGAAATAGGAGCCCTTCAGGTTATTCAACATGCGGGTCAGGGTCTGCTTGGTGGACGAGACCGCGAGAAATGACGGCCGGAACTCCGCCTCTTCCCCGAATTGGGCTTTCAGTTTCTCCTCGCAGTCCTGAAGGCTCAGAATGGCGCCGCGCTGGTAAGGGTCCAAAAGGATTTCTCCCGATGCGGCGAGATACTTGGCGAGGAAGTGCCCGGGAAATCCCACGCCCACCACCGGCAAGCCGCAGCGGCGCGCGACTTCCTGGTAAACGAGTGACAGGGTGATGGGAATGCCCATTTTGCGATCCAAAACATCATTCAAATAACTGTTGCGGGGGTCATCATATTCTTCTTCATTGCCGGTGAATTTTTCCTCCTCGAAGAGGAGCCGATTCAGACTGGCGATATTGGCGTGGGGCGACTGGCGGGATCGCATTCCGCGCGTGCCGCCAAAGCGTCCAGGCGCGCCAGTTGCGCGGAAAGATCAAGCGCCGGATACTCCGTGCGCGCCAGCAGCAGGGCCGCCTCATCCAGGCGGATCTCTTCCGCCGGGCGCGCCACGTAACGAGCGAATTCACTTACAGCGTCAGGATAATTCATGAGTTCCGTGACGAGTGACAAGTGACGAGTAGCTATCAGCTTTCAGCTAAAACCTGAGGTGCCTCCTCAATGCTGATTCACTTGTTTCCGTCTTGCCCGTCACTTGTCACTTGTCACTGCCATTTCAGGCCCTGAAAAGATTGCGCATCAGGAAAAAGCAGATTGGCGGGCCGCTCCGCCAGCCGGCGCATAAAGTAAGCATACCACTCCCGCCCGTAGGGAACGTACAGGCGCACCCGCCACCCTTGCTGGACCAGCGCCCGCTGGAGTTGCCGGCGGATGCCATAGAGCATTTGGAATTCGAAATTTTCCGGCGCAATGCCGTGCGCGCGCGCAAAGCGCTCCGTGGCCGCGATGATGCGTTCGTCGTGCGTGGCGATGGCGTGGTAAATCCCGCTGGCAAGAAGCTTTTCCGTAAGCTTCTGGTAGTTCCGATCCACATCGCGCTTGCGGGCAAAAGCGATATCCGGAGGTTCCTTGTAAGCGCCTTTTACCAGCCGGATGCGCACGCCGCGCTTGTAGAAGCTCTTCCACGTCCGACTGCGTGCGGCGGAGGTAGGATTGAATGGCGATTCCCATCACATCGCGAGGCGCGTCCACGGAGCAAAACACCCGCAAGGTGGCGTCCGTGAACGCCGAGCCTTCCATATCGACCCGCACAAAATTGTGGTGGCGCGCGGCACTTTCCGCCAGGCGCGCTAAATTCCGCCGCGCCAGCCCTTCGTCAATGGCCAAGCCCAATTGCGTGAGCTTCACGGAGACGTGCGAGTCGAGCTTCTCCGCCGCGAGCCGATCGAGAAGTTGAAGTAAGTTTGGCAAGCGGCTTCGGCGGCAGCGGCTTCGTGGACGCTCTCACCCAGGCAATCGAGCGTCACCATGAAACCCTCGCTATTCAAGCCGGCGGATCACGCGCAGAGCGTCGTCAAGTTCCTCACCGGCAATAAATCGCGAGGCCAAGCGGCGTCCAAGGGGGTTGCCCATGAGTAGTTTCTTGGGACTTTCGCGCTCGGAAAGATAGAGCAGGAGGGAACGAAGCATAAGTAGGTACCAGGTTTCAGGTGTCAGGTGTCAGGTATTCGGGATTTGGCTGACCTGAAGCTTGGAAGGGGTGCCGCGCCGTTGGACGCAGGGATCAATCCAAAATCCAAAATCGGCAATCGGCAATCGAAAATCAATTCAGTGCTCCGCTTCCAAGAACTTTTCCGCGTCCATCGCGGCCATGCAGCCCGACCCCGCCGCCGTGATGGCTTGCCGGTAAACGCGGTCTTTGACGTCCCCGGCGGCAAAAACCCCCGGGATGTTGGTTTTCGATCCTTCGCGGGTGATGAGATATCCGAGGTCGTCCGCCTCCAATTGCCCGCGGAACAAGCTGGTGTTGGGCTCGTGCCCGATCCCGATAAAGACCCCGTCCACGGGCTTGAGGGTTTCTTCCTTCGTCTTGACGTTGCGGAGCTTTATTCCCGAAACCTCGCGCTTGTCGGCGTCCAGAATATCCTCCACCTTGGAGTTCCAGATGAATTTGATCTTCTCGTTCCGGTGCAGGCGGTCCTGCATGATTTTGGAGGCGCGCAACTGCTCGCGGCGATGGATAATGCTGACCTCTTTGGCGTAGCGCGTCAGGAAGAGCGCGTCTTCCGCTGCCGTGTCGCCACCGCCCACCACCGCCACTTCCTTCCCCCGGAAAAAGTAACCGTCACAAGTGGCGCAGGTGGAAACTCCGTGCCCCAGCAGCTTGCGCTCGGACTCCAGACCGAGGAGTTTCGCCGAAGCTCCCGAGGCGATGATGAGCGTGCTCGTTTCCAGGCGCTCGTGGCCCACCTCCAGCACGAATGGCCGTCGGGAAAGGTCCACCTTCGTCACGTTGCCTTCCAGAAACTCCGTCCCGAACTCGGTGGCCTGCTTTTGCATCAGCTCGATCAGTTCCGGTCCTTGCACGCCCTTGGGGAATCCGGGATAGTTCTCCACCAGCGTGGTCAGGGTCAACTGCCCGCCGGCTTCCACGCCGCGGATGACCAGCGGCTGCAAATTGGCGCGCGCCGCATAGATGGCGGCGGTTAGCCCCGCGCACCCCGAACCAATAATCACGACGTTGCGCATGTTGGCTTGCATCTCCAAACGTGATTTCGAAAAAGAAGCCTATCTTACTCGATACGTTTTGTTCCGTACAGACACATCTCGACAAGGTAGGTGGCAGGTCGTAGGTTGCAGATGTGGCATGGGATTCGGGGCCCGGGATACGGGACAGGGGACTCGGGGGCCGGTGTAGGGCCGAACCGCGTTCGGCCTTCTGTAGCGGCGAGTTTATCCGTCAACTGACGGACCAAATGGCGGCGTCCCGATATGATCGGGATAGATTCCGCCGCCGCTTCAGGCTGAATTATTTACCGCACCGGAACTATCTGAACGGTTGCAAGTTGCAGGGAGAGCAGCAAAATGGTCCCTCCACAACCAGGAGGAATTCGTCTCGGAGCCGAAAACCTCTGCGCTCTGTCACCGCCGGAACCGAATCCACCAGCCGCCGCTCTAGCTTGCTCACCAAGCGCTCAAATCCGGAGGAGTGCTACTCCCTTGCTTGTTCTGTCTGAACGGGTTTCGCATCTTTCACAGAAACTGTTCCCACGGAAGATCGGCTCTCCGCACGCCATACAGACCCACGAACTCAGAGACGACGACGGCGACAGTCTGCGGAGGGCGGCTTGCGCAACCGGAGAATCCGCCGGTACGATGCGCCTGCTCCCACACTTCGCGCATCCCCGATGGCGAGCCGCCAATCTCCAGATGGAATAGACAACTCCCGGAACGAGAAAAAGGGACCATAGCCCATCTTCCATTAGGAACGTACCTGGGATGTAGCGACCCGCCAATCTTCCGATGGAATAGATAAATTGCGGAACGAGAAGAAAAAGCCATAGCCCTAGTTCTATTTGGAATGTCCCCGGCTTGTGCTGTTCCGGCTGCCCGGCGAATCCACAATCAAGACAGTACTTCATACGGGGTGCCTCCTGGCATCAACGAAAGTGACAATGCTACCTTGCAATCTCATTTTCCAAATATCCGTAAGCGCAACTCCACACCCACTGCCCATCCTGCGGTCGCACAAACCGATAATGAGAAATCCGGGTCGCGATGGTGGCCCTATCGCCATCACTTCCAGGCCGTTCTCATCGGGTAACTGTACCTCGACTACCCACTTCGACAGCCCACGCGGGCACGAACCTTCCGCGCGACACGCCTCTTATCTCCTCCCGGACCTTGGTGGCCTTGGTTCTCTACGGGCGGGAACTCCGTAGGTGGCGGGGTATGAAGACGTTCCGCTGGGGCTGGCGCGACTTGACGCGGCCTCTCAAATTCCCCCACGGCCACCTTGGACTCACCGGCCTCGCCAACTCCGAGACCATATCCTGTGCCCGCTACCCCGTTTCCGAAGCCGGCGCCCCTGAGCACCGTAACGTTCCCACGCCCCGTTTCCCACACCGGGGCCATCCCAAGGCCCAAAAAAGCCGAACTGCGGAACAACATTGCCTAGACTGTCACCTTGCGCTTTGCCAGGAATTCCTTGCGGACTCCAAAACACTCCCGTCTGCACTTTCCCCGCAGGGCGCTTCGTAGTGGCCTTTTCCTCCGCATCAGGAAAAATATCGGTACGAACAAGGGTGGAGTCAGTGCCACTTTCCTTTGCTGGTAATGAGGCTGCGTCGTTTTCCTGGATGATGGGCACGGGTTGTCGCGGTGGGATTCTTACGGTTGAAACCGTTGGGGCATTCGCCCAAGCCGTCCCGACCGCCAAAGTGAGCAATAGAATCGAACTGAAAGCCACTACGAACTTCTTGAAGCTCATCTGAGTTTTCTCCCCTCCTACCTGGTGGACCGGGTGGATGGTTGATTGGAATTTCCGCAAAGCGCTTTCTTGTTAATTCCCGATTGATTACCCGCTGGCATTGTTCTATTCGCGCCTGAACTGGCCATCTAAAATACCTGTATTAAGGGGAGGGATTGGCGCACCATTCCCCCCTCTTCATGTTATTTAGCTATGGGCAATATGCGTTTACACGCCGGCTGGGGTCAATTGACCATGTGGACTAATTCTTTTGGGTGATATGCGCCTGATCCCCTCGCCCGTGGCAGCGGGCAGCGCACAGGTGCGCGAATTTTGCGTTCCTGTGCGGCTTTTCATCGGGAGTTCGCCTTAGTGAACATCTGAACACCGAACGTAATCGGGAAGAACCGCGGAGGAACGCAAACTACGCGTACCTCCGCGCTCGATACCCTTGTTACGTATAGTCACTTCTCGGCAAGGTAGGTAGTAGGTCGTAGGTAGCAGGTGGGGTCAGGAATCCGGGATTCGGGGCTGGAGATTGGGGGGCCGGTATAGGGCCGAACAGCGTTCGGCCTTCTGTAGCGGCGAGTTTATCTGTCAACTGACGGACCAAATGGCGGCGTCCCGATATGATCGGGATAGATTCCGTCGCCGCTACAGGCTGAATTATTTGCCGCACCGGAACGATCTGAGCGGTCGCAAGTTGCATTGAGGGCAGCAAAATGATTCCTCCGCAACCAGCAGGAATCTTACTTCCGCGTGCGACGATACATGAGGTAAGCGACCTCGCCCTACCCTGCGGCGTTTGCCAGGGGGAATCACGGATCTCCGGCCAAGGGCATCCACATTGACGGCGTGCGACTGCGAAGGGGCACAAGAAAAGCTCACGGCCAAAACAGCATTGCCCGTTGCTCTGTTGGTCCGCTCTGTTGGTCCGCTGTACCCAGCAAACCCACCTCGTGGTAACATGCGCGAACCATGCGAGCCCCGGAATCCTATGTCCGCTGGATGAACGAGAACATCGGCTTTAACCCGAGAGCGCAGCAAAACTCCAACGCACTATCGGAGTTCGTAGTCG
The DNA here is from genome assembly GCA_963810005.1 of uncultured Acidobacteriota bacterium. Lineage (GTDB taxonomy): Bacteria > Acidobacteriota > Terriglobia > UBA7540 > UBA7540 > Bog-366. The sequence continues at coordinate 29,762 of CAWELY010000042.1, read as the reverse complement.
CCGACCTGGTTACCTCATGTCCGGCGATCCGAACCGCAATTCAGTCCGAAGCCCTGACGCCCAAGAAAAACTCCGAAGTCAATACGGCCAGCGCCGTCAGGACGGTCGATCTCGTTCTGTTTCGAGAAGCTCAAGCTTCCCCTTATTTCTGTGCGCATCTCAGTGGAAAACAAAACGATCATGACGGCTCACGGAAAGGCGAGAAAGAACAGGTACGGAGACATCATCGCGTATTCAAACCACATGCACAACCATCGACGCGAGTGTGTTGCCGGCGCAATCGTGGTGGTCAACGTCTCGCCGAGGTATGAGAACCCAGACGAATTTGCCAAGGGGTTGGTGCGGCCGAAATTCGATATGGATAAGATCGTGACGGACACGATCAATATCTTCCGCAGAATCCCACTGAGAAATGAGCCTGGCGATCCCAGTGACCAGCCAGAGGCCCTGGCGGTAATTGTGGTTGATTACGACGGGGAGTCGGCAGCAAAACTCGTAACGGGACCGCTGGCCCCTCAGCCTGGAGACAGCATCCATTACGAGAGTTTTGTTGGAAGGATTGGAAGTCTGTACGAACGGCGATTCAGCGGACGATGATGGAAGGCCGATCCTGATCGAAAAGCGTACTGAGTTCCTTCTCTAGCCTTGTTTTGGCCATTTTCATGTAGGAATGGTCGATCTCAACCCCAATACTGTTCCGGCCACATTTGGCAGCGGCCAACAGCGTGGTTCCTGTGCCCATAAAGGGGTCAAGAACCGTATCGCCAACAAAGGAAAACATCCTCACCAGACGGTGAGCTAATTCCTCAGGATACGGCGCGGGGTGATACTTCGTAGATTCCCCCATCAGGCCGTTCCACACCTGCCGGAACCATTGGACAAGTGGCGAGTGACAAGTGAGGAGATAAAGGGGTACTTGTGTGTTGTCATCTCGTGCTGACCTTTAGCTCGGCAGGTGCCGAGCCTCCGCTCCGCTCAGGGCAGGCTCTGAAGGTCGGCGCTACGGTTGTCTGACCACCCCCCTTCCCTCCGATTTCTGGAGTCCGATGATCCGAGACAGATCGGACCGCCAATCGGACCTTCTGAATCAGGGGGGAATAAGCCCCGAAGCCGAACGCCGCTTGACCCCTCCAAAACCGACGCGCGGTTGCCGCAGGGGTATGGGGCATGCGAAAGGCCCCCGGTCAGGGCTGAACTGGTCTTGGCCACCCGCTTCAGTCAATCGGTACGCCCTGCTTCAAACCCGATGCGGCGACGTTTCACTTTAGGTGGGATCATTAGCTGACGAATAGCGTCAAACACCACTTTGAACTGAGCATCATATTTGCGTTCCAGCGCCCGCAGTTTGCGTGCGAGGCCCGTGTTTGAACCGAGCATCTTACGCAAGCGGACAAAAGCCCGCATAATCTCAATGTTGACCTGCACCGCTCGCGGGCTTCTTAGAACACTGGAAGGCATCGCCACACCCTGCTCAGTGAACACGTAAGGGGGATAGCGCCGACCTCCCCTTTGGTTTGAGGTCACAAATTGTGACCTCAAACCTGCGGTACTCGCGTGGGACGTCAGGCGATCAAACTCCTCGGGCGTGATCCGGAACATGAAGTCCTTCCGGAAAGCGCTCGAAATTTCGCCTGACAGCTTGATTCAGAACTTTTGTGGTGACTCCGTATAGGAGCGCCGAGCTGGCATCCAAAATCACCTTCTGACCCCGGATCAGTAATATCACCTGTTCAATGCCGCCGATTGGTATGATGGCTTGTTCGCTGGGCATTTTCCCTCCGGACTGCCGCTGCATCTTAGCAGCTACTGGAGTTCTTGGCTGCCATTCCGACCCCTTCCGGCCCAGGGTCGGCGGGCAGGGAGGCTCGGCGTGGCGATGGCCTTCGCGTGACACCACATCGGTTCTTCCTCAAATTGGCGTTTTCGAATTCGAGGGCAAATTGGCAATCTTAAGAGCAGTGACAAGTGGCGAGTGGCCAGAACTGTCCGGTCATAAGTCGAACAGATTGAGTTGATTGCAAGACGTCTCCAGTTCGTCTGAGCGGTTTATTTGCGAAAACGCCTGTAAAAGTGGCGTTTTTTCGAAAAGCGAGAGGCTCAAAATTTGTGACATCGGGTAAAGGTTGAGTTCGAGCCTCAGGCGCTTGCGAACGATGGCCAGCAGCACGTAAACGGAGATGGCGATCCAGATTTGAGTTTTCACCGCATTGGGTGAAAGCCCATAGAATTTCTTGATGCGCAGATGCTGTTTGATCCACTTGAAGAACAATTCGACCTGCCAGCGACACTTGTAAAGCTGCGCGATGATGAGCGCGGGCAGAAAGAAGTTGTTGGTCAGGAAGATAAGGATCTTGTCGGTTTCGGCGTCGTGGTAACGAATGCGACGCAAGGGTTGGGGATAGGACTTGGCCGGATAAAAGCTTTTCAGGCGAATGGTTTGATCGCAACGCAGGCCAGTCGTCTTGTCGACAGGAAGGGCGCGGAGGCGACGAAAAGCAAAATCCTTGCGCGCGCGGATGATGAAGAAAGCCAGCGCCTGATGGAGCGCGTAGAGGCGGGCAAAATCCAAGTAGGCGCGGTCCATGAGGTAGATGGAACCGGGTTCGAGGAAGAGTTCGTCGAGGATGTGAATCTCGTGGATTTTCGCGGGTTTGACGGCAATAAAGGCAGGAATATTGCCTTGCAGATCGAGCAGCGTATGCATCTTGACGGCAGCATTTTGGGCGCGATAGCGCGCCCAGGGAAAAAGCGAAAGGCACAGGTCGATGGTCGTGCAGTCGAGCGCGTAGACGGTCTGCTGCAACTCCACCCCGAAGTCTTCGTCGGCATACAAGGAGCGCGCCGTGGCAATCAGAACTTGCGCCAAGTCGGCGTAAATCCGATAGTCGCGCAATTTCGTTGGCGTCGGCGAGCGTGCTGCGCGAGACGTGACCGCGGACGCCCGAGTGATAAAGTCGCGGGCCCCAAGGCGCGCAGACAAATTTCGATTTCGCGCAAACTCTCGCGGCCGGTCAGTTGCGCAAAAGCCATACAGAGAAATTGGTCCCAACAAGAAAAGGTGCTGACTTTGTAGTTGCCGCCATAGCGATTCACACAACGCCGAAACTCGTGCGAGGGAATGAAATCCATCAACTGCGAGAAGATCGTTTTGCCTGCCTGCATGCGTCGCCCCCTCCCGTGGAGCCGACCCAGCATGGCCATAAAGGCATTCGGAATTCAAATCGAAAACGGCTCGTTTCAACGACAAGTCCATGAATGAGAATAGGTTACCGCAAAATCAAAATTCAATGACCGGACAGTTCTGGCGAGTGACGAGTGACGAGACACAGAGGCATTTGTGTGTGGTCATCTCGCGCTGACCTTTAGCTCAGCAGGGGCCGACCCTTTGTTCGACTCAGGGCAGGCTCAGTGAAGGTTGGCGCTACGATTGCCTGACCACCGCCTCGCCCCTGCGATTTCTGGAGTCCGATGGTCCGATACAGATCGGACCGCAAATCGGACCTCCCGAATCCGGAGGGGAATAAGCCCGAAGGCCGAACGGTCGCCGCGGCGACCCCCACAAAACCGACGCGGGCGGGGGAAAAAAGCGGGCGGCGCGGTGCTCGAACCGCTTGGGGTCACGGCCAGCGCCTGGTCTGACCTTGCCGAAGGGATGGCCGGGCACTGTCCCCCCCGCGTGACACATTCCCCCACCTCGGTTATCGACAGAGCTTGGTGAAATGATGAATCAATTTGCCGACTTGGAAAATCGCAAATCTGAAATCGTAAATTCGAAATCGAAAATTGCAAGGGCAGTGACGAGTGACGATTGACGAGATCAGGAGGGGGCGGGCTGCGGCCGTGCGGGGCGTCACTTCTTGCGGAAATGGCGGTGAATGTCGGGCCAGAATTCATTTAAGACAGACGTCATCGTGTCGAGGCCGACTTGCGTGCCCAACACGCCCAGGGAATTCCGCACCGTATGATCGCTGCGCGGATGATAGGTGTAGGTGCAAATGCCGGCGGAAATAGCACTGCCGAATATTTCGGAAGAGTTGAACTGCATCCTTCCCGAATCGGCGCGGGTAACGAAGATGCGACTGACGGCATAGCCGGTGCGGCGCCAAAAACCTCCCTTGCCGAGCTGAAAGTAGCGAGGATCCTGCCGCAGGATGGAAGGGAGGATGGCGCCGGTCATGAAGCTCTGGATCGTGTGGTCGGCGAAGGCCGCGGCGTAGCGCTTGCCATAGCCTGCGGCGCCCTGGCCGTAACCCGCCTCGCTGTTTTCCGCCTGGCTGATGCCGGCAAGCACACCGTACACGGGGAAATTGACGCGATCGAAAGTGTTGCGCGCGACGACTTTGAATTTGGCGCCGGGGCTGAGCGGAGGAAGGTTCTTGGCGTTTTCGATGAGGAGAAAATCGGGAAGAGCCCAAAAGAGGCGCTCGTCCGACGTTCCGGTCTGCTGTTCTTTAGTCGTCATGTCGAGCGCCTTCGGTTTTTCCTGCTGGCCAGCGGAGGACGGCGGTGACGAAGCTAAGGGCTTCTGCCCCGGCGCTTCGGGAGACGCAGCAGACGGGGGTGGTTGCTGCGCCCGCAACGCGGGAACGGCAAAAACCAGAGCGGCGAGAATCCCTGCCTGGAGAAGGAGCAAAAGACAGGGGTATCGACGAATCATCGACGGAATCATCTCCTCGTAGGGCTACCCGCCGGAATGCCCGCACTTCGGCGTCTCGGCAGCCGGGATTTCCCAGCAAGCGTCGCGCACACCATAATATTAGATGCCGACGGCTCTTCCTCGGCTTTGCGCTTTCGAATCCAAGGGCACACTGGCAATCTTAGCAGCAGTGACAAGTGGCGAGCAAAAAAGTGATGAGACACAGAGGCAATTATGTGTTGTCATCTCGCGCTGACCTTTAGCTTAGCACGTGCCAACCCTTCGCTCCACGCAGGGCAGGCTCTGAAGGTTGGCGCTACGGTTGTCTGACCACCGCCTCGCGCCTCCGATTTCTGGGGTCCGATGGTCCGATTCAGATCGGACTGCAAATCGGACCTCCTGAATCAGGATGGAGATAAGCCCGGAGGCCAAACGCCGCTTGACCCCTGCAAAACCGACGCGCTGGGGCGGCAGGGCCCACCAGAATTCGGATTACCTTATTGGCGGCACGGCAAGAACCCGCACCGCCGGAAGGTAGTGTCTCAGTTTAAAGAGATCATCAACGTGCCACTTACGAACCATCGGCCCGCGGTCGGCGAAATCGCTATCTTTGGGGTTTCCCAAATTCGAAAAACTGATTAAGATTGATAGGAGACAGGGACACAGTTTTGGGATTCGTGGCTGCGCTTATTCCCGGCGGGCAAGGGTCTTGTTTACGAAGACGTCTTTGGGGGAAAACTCAGGAGGGTAGCAATGAAATCGTCCAACGCCGCAACGGAATCGGCCAACTTCACCGAACTCTTGTGCGGGACGGGCCGACCGGCGGTAGGCACCATGGAGGAGCGCGCGCGGCTGGAAGATCCCGCGTTGCTCAAGACCATGCTGGAGCAGATGGTCCTGGTCCGCCGTTTCGAGGAAAAATCCGCAGAACTTTACACGCTGGGGAAAATCGGGGGGTTCTGTCATCTCTATATCGGGCAGGAAGCGGTGGCCGTGGGCGCCCTTTCCGCCACCCAGCCTGACGATTACATTTTCACCTCCTACCGTGAGCACGGTCATGCGCTGGTGCGCGGCATGGACCCCGGCGAAGTGATGGCGGAACTCTGCGGCAAGCAAAGCGGCGTCTCCAAAGGCAAGGGCGGGTCGATGCACCTGTTTGACAAGCGGCGCAGCTTTATGGGCGGCCATGGAATTGTCGGTGGACAGATTCCCCTGGCGGCGGGCACGGCCTTTGCCGCCAAGTATCTGAAGCAACCGCGCGTGACGCTCTGCTTTTTCGGGGAAGCGGCGGTGAACATCGGTTCGTTCCATGAGTCGTTGAACCTCGCCGCGCTGTGGAAGCTTCCCGTCATCTTTATCTGCGAGAACAACCGCTTCGGCATGGGGACGCCCATTGAACGCGCTTCTTCGCTCTACGAGCTTTCGCAGAAGGCTTGTGCCTACAACATGGCGCGCACCTGGGTGGATGGCATGGATGTTCTTGCCGTGCGCGAAACCCTGAAAGAGGCGGTGGACCGCGCGCGCAAGAATAGCGCCCCCACGCTCATCGAAGCGCGCACCTATCGCTTCATGGGCCATTCCATGTCCGACCCCTCGCACGGCCATTACCGCACCAAGGTGGAAGTGGAAGAGCAGCGCCGGCACGATCCCATCAAACAGTTCAGCGCGGCCCTGGAAGCGAACGGCATCGTCGACCAGGCATTCCTCGACGAGGTCGAGCAGAGAGTCCGCGACACGGTGGAAGAAGCGGTGGCGTTTGCGGAGCGCAGCCCGCAACCCGACGACAAGGAACTCTACACCGACGTGTACGTGGATTAGGCGATTTCGTCAGGAGTGATTTTGCGATTCCAGTAATTTGATGGCGGGCTTGGCGCCGATTGTGGATAGTCCGCGAATGCCCGCCACTAACCAAGAATAAGTGATTCGATCCGTACTTCTGGAGCGACTTAATGTCCATATTGACCTATCGTGAAGCCCTTAACCAAGCCATGAGCGAGGAAATGCATCGCGACGAGAACATCGTGCTCATGGGCGAGGAAGTGGGCTTTTATAACGGCGCTTACAAAGTCAGCAAAGGCATGCTGGAAGAATTCGGACCCATGCGGGTGCTGGACACTCCCATCACCGAGTTGGGCTTTACGGGGCTCGGCGTGGGCGCTGCCATGTCAGGACTGCGGCCGATTGTGGAGATGATGACCTTCAATTTCTCCATGCTGGCCCTCGATCAGATTGTGAACAGCGCCGCCAAGATGCTCTACATGTCGGGTGGGCAGTTCAACATCCCCCTAGTGGTTCGCGGGCCCGGAGGCGCCGGCCACCAACTTGGCGCGCAGCACTCGCAAGCGCTGGAAGCCTGGTTCTGCCACGTGCCGGGGCTGAAAGTGGTGGCTCCCGCGACGCCGGCGGACGCCAAGGGTTTGCTCAAGACTTCCATCCGCGACAACAACCCGGTGGTTTTCATCGAGTCGGAAGTGCTTTACGGCACGCGCGGCGAAGTTCCCGAGGGCGAGCACCTGATTCCTCTGGGCGTGGCGGACATCAAGCGGCCTGGCCGCGATGTGACCATCGTCGCGCACTCCAAGATGGTGCTGGTGGCGCTGGACGCGGCGGCCGACCTGGCGAACGAAGGAATCGAGGCCGAGGTGGTGGACCCGCGCACGCTGCGGCCGCTCGACACCGAAGCCATCGTGAACTCGGTGAAGAAAACCAATCGCGTGGTGATTGTGGAAGAAGGTTGGGAATACTGCGGCGTGGGAGCGCAGTTCGTGGACGTCATCCAGCGCGTCGGCGTTTGACTATCTCGATGCCCCCATCCTGCGCGTGACGGGCGTGGATGTTCCCATGCCCTACGCCAAGAACCTGGAACACCTGGTGCTCCCCGACAAGCAGCGAGTGAAGGACGCCGTCTACCACGTGCTGTACCGGCAATAAGAAGAGTGGAAGCTGGAAACTAGAAATTAGAAACTGGAAACTAGAAATTGGAAAAATTAGCGAACGTGTGGCGATGCACGTCCCGATATTCCGAATTTCCAGTTTCCGAGTTTCTAGTTTCCAATTTCTAGTTTCCAGTTTCCATTTTCTAGTTTCCAGTTTCGATCTCGAAACGAGGGTCCCATGGCCGTTAAGGTGATGATGCCCAAGGGCAGCGATACGATGACGGAGGGCAAGGTCCTGAAGTGGCTCAAGAAGGAAGGCGACGCCATTTCCACCGGCGACACCGTCGTCGAAATCGAAACCGATAAAGTGAATATGGAAGTGGAAGCGATGGGCAGCGGCGTGCTCCGCAAGATCCTGGTGGCGGTCGACAAGGTGGTGCCCGTTGGCGAATTGCTGGCGGTGATTGGGAAGGCCGACGAGGACATCTCGGCGTTGGTGAAACCCAACGGCGCGGCAAGAGAGGAGTCAAGAGTCCGGAGTCCGGAGTCCGGAGTCCGAGCCGAGTCAGGAGCCAGTCCCGGCACGCTCCTTGGGCAGGCGACCGGAGTCCGGAGTCCAGCACCCAGCACCCAGCACCCAGCCCCCAGCCCCCAGCGCCGCAGTCCTGCTCGATGCGGTGGCCGCGTGTTGGCTTCACCCCTGGCCAAGCGCATGGCAAAGGAAATGGGCCTGGAGATTGCCGAACATTACCGGAACGCGGTCCCAATGGAAGGATCATTCGCCAAGACGTGGAGCGCCGCGCGGCGCGCGCGCCCGCGCCCCGTGCGGCAGCCGGCGGCCCGGTGGGGTTTCCCACGCCTTCCCGCCCACCTGCCCCGATTCTGCCGCGGCGGCCTGCTCCCGTCGCCGACGGGTCCGGAGTTTTCCGACGAGCCGCTCAGTTCCATGCGCAAAGTCATCGCCACGCGCCTGGTGCAAAGCAAAGCGCCCGTGCCGCATTTCTATCTCGCCATCGAAGTGAATATGCAGCGCGCCAAGGAATTGCGCGAATCCGCCAACCTGCTCGACCCCGAGTTGAAGCTCAGCTACAACGACATTATTTTGAAAGCCTGCGCGGCGGCGCTTGCGGCAAAATCCGGAGGTGAACGCTTCCTTCCAGGGCGAGTCGATTCGCTATCACCATCGCGTCCACCTGGGGATGGCGGTGGCCACCGACGGCGGCGGGCTCATCACCCCTGTCCTCCGCAATGCCGACACCAAGAGCCTGGCGGAGATTTCCAGCGAATCCAAAGAGCTGGCCGCCCGCGCGCGCACGCGCAAGCTTCTTCCCGAGGAATACGCGGGCTCCACTTTCTCCATTTCCAATCTCGGGATGATGGGAATCGATGAGTTTTCCGCCGTCATCAACCCGCCGGAAGGCGCCATCCTGGCCGTGGGCGCGGTGGCGGAAAAACCCGTGGTGGTGGATGGACGCGTGGAAGCCGGCCTGCGCTGCCGCCTGACCCTTTCCTGCGATCACCGCGTCGTGGACGGCGCGACGGGAGCGAAGTTCCTGCAAAGCCTCAAGCAGATTATCGAGAATCCGGTCTACCTGGCGTTTTGAGTGATCGTCAGTTGTCAGTCGTTAAGAGTGGCTTTTCCCTGTCATCTCTAGTCCTTTTGCTGTCATCCTAGGTACTGTCTCAGTTGGCCCTCGGGAAATCGCAGACCCCGCGGAAGAGGGGTCTGCACCGACCAGCCAAACCTTCTCGAAGAAATCAAAAGGCCTAAAGGTGGAACGACTCTGTCGCTTCAATATTGAAAAACAGATTCTTACTGTTTGTTGTGAAGAATTTTAGGGAAAATCCCTTTCATGAGTGGTATCAAGACCCGCTGAATGGAAATCTCGTTTTCAGCCGAGTTGAACAAGAAACTGTTCAAATAAGTTGGATGACGAAGGTATGAGCATTGCATTGAAGCGGGAAAGCTCGCAACGAAGCCTCCTGCCCAGGTGTTAGGACACAAATGCGTAATCGAGTTGGTAGACTCCCTCTAAAGAAAAAAAGCACGGGGAGTGGAATGAAAAGTTGGCCCGTTGGCGTCTGGGTAAGCTTGCCGAAGTCAATCGTGCAAGCGCGCGCGGGGCTAATTCCGTCCGAGGAGATCGATGCTAGCCCGCCTCCCGACGGGTTGACGGCATGGGAGCAACTACGGTGGTACCGGGGCCTGCCGGTGTTGCGGAAGGCGAAGTAACCCCCGGCACGACAGCGTCGTGCCACTGGCGGGCGTTTAATGGCCCGATCACGCCCTCCGATGGGGATGCCTTCGCTTCCGTCCTGGCTAGGAATCGCGCCAGGTAGCAGGTAGCGGGCGTAGACCTACCACAATCTAGGCACCACAAACTAAATCTTGACACCGGCATCAGAACGTGCCACGATAACGCAGCGACTGGGTAGAGACGCTATGCGACTCTTGCAGGGCCGAACGGCCCCGCCCCAGACGCATTTTTATTTTTTGTCCCATTTTCCCCCGTTTGTGCCTCCGTAGGATGCGAATGTAGGTTATGTACCTTTGCTACATCGACGAGAGTGGCGTGCCCGAAATTGGTCGTGGTACATCCCATTTTGTTTTGGTTGGCCTCTCAATTGAAGCTTGGGACTGGAAGCGCCAGGATCAGGCAGTCACGGTGGTAAAGAATCGGTTCGGCCTAGGCAACGCTGAAGTACACACAGGCTGGATGACTCGGCGCTATATTGAGCAAGAGAAAATCGCTAACTTCAGTGCCTTCGACTGGACCCAGCGCCGCCTCCAGGCACAGCGAGAACGGGATAACCAACTCGTAAGAGTGGCAGCGTTAAAAGGCACCAAGAAGGCCCAGGAACTCAGGAAAACCTATCGCAAAGAAGAGCCTTACATTCATCTTACTCTTAACGAAAGGATCGAGTGCCTGGGAGACCTGGCTGATCTAATCGGCTCTTGGGGTAACACTCGACTTTTCGCGGAAGCCATCGACAAGAACTCGTTCGGTGCGGCATCGCCCACCATTCCTCCGCGGGAGGAAGCATTTACGCATGTGGTAAACCGTTTTGAGAGGTACTTGGTAGATGTTGGTGGGCAAAGGACGGTCGGGCTACTCGTGCACGACAATGACGACACTTCCGCTGATCGGCTTACCCAGTTGATGCGTAATTTTCACGCTAGCGGCACAATGTGGAGTCAAATTACTCGAATTATTGAGACGCCGTTTTTCGTTGATAGCCGATTGACCGTCGGGGTCCAACTTGCCGATTTGTGTGCTTATGCGATCCGGCGCTTTTGTGAAAATGGTGAGACTGACCTGTTCAATCGGGTTTATCCTCGGGCCCACAGGGTAGGAGGACATGCCGTCGGAGTGCGACATTATGCGCGCGGAAGAAATTGTGCTTGCACGATCTGCGCCAACCATTAATATCTCCCATTCATCTTGCACCACTACCAATGACTTGAACGTCGTCCATCTGTTTTTCGACCATCGGAACAACTTGTGATTGGTGAATCTCGGGTACGCACAGGGCAGTTCGATGAAAGAGTTTTTCCAAAAGTGGCTCCAGGATTATCCCGACCCTTACCCACAGCGGTATCGGAAAAACATACCTTTCCAGTGGGTCAAAGTGAATGGAACATTGCTGATGACCCTGACCGACGGGGAAGTCACTTATCCTTAATCGGCGTGCCACTGACGTCAAATCCCGGTTCAAAATGCTTCATTACCAGAATTCAAACTTAGACACACGTCATCCTGAGAGTTTGTGACCTTTTCTGAATGTGCTCGCAGAGCGACAGTGAAAACAAAAGGCATGTTTTACTGACCACAGACAACTGACCACTGATAACTGACGACTTTTGCCCATGCCCTTTGAAAAAGAACTGGAAGTCGCACGCCGCATCGCCGAGCAGGCGGGGCAGCTCGCTTTGGAAAATCACGCGCGGGGTTTCGAGACGGAAACCAAGCCCGACGATTCTCCCGTGACCTCCGCCGATCGCGCCAACGAACGGCTGATCACCGAGCTGCTGGTGGAAGCGTTTCCCGACGACGGCCTGCTGGGCGAAGAGGGCGCAGCACGCGAAACGCGCAGCGGCCGCCGCTGGATCATCGACCCCATCGATGGCACTCGCAGCTTTATGCGCGGCATTCCCACCTGGGGTGTCATGCTGGCCTTGGAAGCCGAAGGCAACGTGGTGGCGGGCGCGTGTAATCTCGCCGCGCTCGGGCGAACTCTATTCCGCCGCGGCGGGAGGGGGAGCATTTTGCAACGGCAGCGCGCATTCACTGCTCGCCCGAGAAAACGCTGGACCAAGCTATGCTTTGCCTGACGGGCATTCGACCATGTCGCCAAGCACAGTTGGGGCGCGCGTCTGCTTCCCTGGACTAACCCAATTCTGGTCCATGCGCAGCATGGGCGGCTGCATGGACGCCATGTGTGTGGCCTCCGGACGTGCCGAGGTATGGATCTCGCTGCAAGCCAAAGCGTGGGACCTGGCGGCGCTCAAGATTATCGGCGAGGAAGCCGGCGCGAGCTTCTTCAACCTCGATGGGAAGTCGAGCATCTACGGCGGTAATTGCGTAATCACGATCCCTTCTTTGGAAAATGAAATCCGCAGCTTCCTGGGCATCGATTTGCGAACGTAGTGCGGATTTCTCGCGACGGGTTTGGGAGGGCGGGGCTTCAGAGTGAGTTTGAAAACTCGGCCATTACTGACTGATGCACAATAAGGTGACAGATGAACCCCCTCACCCACCGCCTTGCGGTCCCCCCTCTCCCCAAGGGGGAGAGGGAATAAGAATCCTCAGTTTTAGCGCTGCAATCGTGATTTTCTCTGCCCTCTCCCCCTTGGGGGAGAGGGGGGACCGCAAGGCGGTGGGTGAGGGGGTCTTGTCACTCAATTGTGCAGCACTCAATAGGCGGGCGGGCGAAGCTTTGGATTGCGGCAGCTTGCTGCCGCTTTCCTCCCCGCGAGCTTGCTCGCAGGAATTTCGCCCGAGAGCAAAATTGCCAGCCAGCAAGCTGGCTGGGGCCAAAGCGGCAGCAAGCTGCCGCACTCCAAAGCTTCGCACCCAGGCCCCAAGGAGGAGCAATGATCATAAAGCGGCGATGCAGTTCAATTCTGTTGCTAGGTGTGTTGGCGACGTGCCTGGCGGGCACGGCAGTTGCCGCCGGGCAGGCGACATCCTCGGGCGCCCACGAATTCACCATGACCGCGAAAAAATACGAGTTTGATCCGGGCGTCATTACGGTGAAAAAAGGCGAAAAGGTGCGGCTGATCATCACCGCCACCGACCGCGACCACGGGATCAAAATCGACGCTTTCGACATCAATCAAGTGCTCAAAAAGGGCGACCCCACAACCATTGAATTCACCGCCGACAAGGCCGGAACATTTGAATTCAAGTGCTCCGTGTACTGCGGCATGGGCCACGGGAAAATGAAGGGAAAGCTGGTGGTGGAAGAGTAGTGACATGCGACCAGCAGGTGTACCACGGACCCGTTTTGAAGGTCCGCGGCTCGTCCATGACCAATAATCCAGCGCTGGCGGTAGGTCGGGTTACTGAATCGTAATGCGCGTGCCCGCGAAAGTCCCCCGTTTTGGACGCCGCCTCGTCACTGTACGGTCACATCAACCGTAATGGAATGCGTATCGGGTCCACTTACCGCATTCACTACGATCGGATAGGTGCCCGCCGGCGTTGGAGTGAGAGCCGGGGTACTCCCACCACCGCCACCACCTCCTCCTCCGCAGGCTGCCCACAGCGCTACCATGAACAACGTCGTCGCAAGCAATAAGGGTGCGGGTCGCCGCCGTATTGCGGACGAACTCAGGAGCATTACCAGAGCCAGCGATCCTGCCCATAACCACAGATAGCCAGCGGGCGAGCGAAAAATCGGGGGGACTCTCGGTTGCCGAGTAGGCGGGGCGTCGGTGGAAGCTGTCGTGGAAATGGTCAGCGTGTCGCTCATTCCCGAAGCGCTGGTCATGTAGACGAATGGGGAAGAAAATGTACAAGTTGCACCTGCCGGGCAGCCACTCGCGACGGTGAGACGGACGATATCCACAAATCCATTTTGCGGGGTGACGCTGATGATCGAGTTTCCCGTCTGTCCAGGCGCTGAGATAGTGACTGGAGAAGGATTCGCCGACAGGCTGAAATCGGAAACCGTGAGCGGGGTCACAGGCGAGGTGGAGGCCCCGTAGTTGGCGTCGCCGCTATATTGCGCCGAGATGCCGAGGTTCCCCCCCGGCAGAGATATGGTAAGGACGGCTCGCCCTATGGCATAAGCGGGGGAAGTGACCGAGTAGCCAGAGCCCGTAACCGGCACAGAACTTCCGAGCGGGGCGCCAATGTTCATAAGTTGTATCGTTCCCGTCGGAGCAAGCCCGTTGCTCGTGGTCTGGAGAGTCACCAAAATGCTTATTTGCGTCCCCGCCACTGCTGATCCCGGAAGGCCACTGATCCCGGTATTAGTCAGCGCCTCGGCGATCGTAATGGGAAGCGTGGGGGAATTACTCGGTTGGTAGCTATTGTCGCCGCCGTAGCTGGCCACAAAATTGTACAAGCCCGGCGAAAGCTGGATTGGCTGGTCCTCTGCGTAACCTTGGCTGTTCAAAGTGTAGCTTCCGGCAATGGTGCCTGGTGGGGGATTTTCGTCGCTGGGCACCGGTGACACGGTTAAGTTTCCGGTTGGGCATGAGTAAGAGATCAAACCGGGGGGCGTAGGAGCGCAAAGCTGGCCGCCGACGTTGGTCACATCCATGCGCAGGAAGTACGGCGACCCATAGTTCACGGTGGTAGCGGAAATGTGATCGTAACCAAAAACCACCAGGCTGATTTTTGTTAGGCTGCTTTCCCTTCCCACAGTGACGGGGATGCCTGGGTAGGAATCGCTCGCCGCGAAGGTTCCATTGCCCGCGTAATGCGCCGTGACGTTATAAGTTCCGCCGGGGAGCATGATTGTCGAACCGGAAACAGTGCCGCCGCTCAAAGTAAAGGGGCCGATGCCAGTTACATTGCTTGAGCTGCTGCCGGTTTGGGCGATGAGTGAAACATCACCTGCGGGGGTCCCTTGGCCAGAGGGAACACTGATTTTGAAATTGATTGGCTGACCGTGGACCTGTGTGATGGGATTAGTGGCAGGGCTGGTGGAAAGCTCCAGGGTGGTCGTCGAGGGGGTGAAATTCGAAGTCCACTTGTTCACCAGATTCGCGGCATTGACGGAGCCGAGGCCCGTGGCCAGGTCGTACCCGGCGGTGGTGGTCCAGGCGGCCGAGGGGAGACCGCCGGAAACCAATATGCCCAACTGGCCGGATGCAATACTGGTATTGCTGCAATCGGGCGAGCCGCTGGCACATGCCACTGAGTTGTTGCCTGCGATCACATCGTAGAAAATGCAGGAAGAATTATTGGCGTCGGCGGCCATTGTTGCAGTCGAGGCGCAACTCGCCCCGCCCTGCGCGGCAAGTGGATAAAGGACGAAATTCGCATTGCCCTGGCGGCCATGGGCTTGGTTCACCAGAGCCATGATGCCGGCAAAGGCCTGAACCGACGCCGACGTTCCCCCCACTGCTTGAAAATCCATAAAGGGAGAGTTCAGATCGCAGGAGGTCGAACTGCCCCCGTTACTGGCGTTGGCGTCCATCTGGCAAATCACATAGATAGAGAAATTTAGGCCATTGCCGGAGAAAAGAGACACGTCCGGCACATCACGTGCGCCGTCATTAGGTACGCCCGACCCCGTTTGCCAGGAAGGTTTGGGGTAACCACCGCCTGGGCAAGTGAAGTTGGGGTAAGCGCCCCCGGGATTGGTGCAGTTACTAGGCCCGCCTCCGCCCGCGACGAGATCGAAGCCATATTTGAAATTTTGGCTCGATGACGCATTCGCGCAGCCGGTAAGCGACCCGGAAGCGGCGCATGAATCATTCCACGTGCTCTCGGGAATGTACGACTTGGCAGATGATTGCGACGGGGAAGAGTTCGTCACATTCCAATACGTCTGGAGGTCGTTCGGGTCGTTAAAGTCCGTTCCCCCCACCGCCACGTCAAAGGGGGTGGAAGCGAGTCCGTTCACGGAAAGACCGGACAATGCCACCCCCGCGGGCGACAACGCGTAGTCGCATGTGGCGGAACCGGAGTCACCCGCCGAGATCAGGACCGTGATGCCCTGGGCGGCCGCTTGCTCCCAGAGCGTGCTGTGGAAGGTATTCCCGCCCGCTCCCAGCGAAGCCTCGCACGGGCCATAGCTTTCGCTCATGACGGGCGCCAGATCGTTGTCAATGATGTAGAAAGCGGAAAGATCAATTCCGGGGGTCGTCTCGGTGGATTGCGAGACCACGAAGTCAATGGTCGCGCCCTTGGCGACCGCTCCAGACCACTGGACGTCGAGGTCGGCTTCCACCTCCTCGCCGTTGATCCCGGGGTCAGGACCGTTCAGGATGATATTCGGGTCGTTGGCCGGCAAGCCGAACATACTGCGGAAGTCGCGTACATCCTGGATATTAATGTTGGTCTCGCCCACCACGGCGATGGTCTGCCCCGTCCCGTCGGTTCCAGCAGACCAGAGCGGCGCCACATTGTAGATGGTGCGAAATCCGTGGGGCCAACGGCAAAAAGGGTGCTACTGGAGTAGGAAAAGGTAAACAACGGCTGTACCTCGCCCGTCAACTTCGACCGCGAGAAGGTGCCTAAGCTCTGATACAAGGGCCTTCTGGGAAAGTTGTTCAGCGAAGCGAAACCTGCCACGACGAGGGCGAGCGCGGCAGGGATTTGCGGGTCGCTGGTGTTGGCCCAGTGGTCCTCGCCGTTCACACGGAATTTGTGAATCTCCGTTCCCAGGACTTGCCGTACCAACCCTGCCGTGCCGGAAAACTCGATGACGGTGCGGCCGGCCGAAACCTTCGTCACCTGAAAACCCTGCGAAGTGAGCCAATCGGTTATCGCTTGAAGGTCGGAATCGGCAGGGCCGAATTGCTGCCCGAACTGCTCGGGGGTGAGCCATTGATGAAACTGCGGAGATGATTTCACCTGCTGGTCATCCAGCAGTTTCCGCAGGCTGACTTCCTGATCTGCCCCGCGCTGTAAGACCAGCAGGATCCGCTCCATGGGCAGGTCATCGGGCGCCACGCCCTGGTCAAATTCCTGCCGTGCCAGCGGGTGGACGTTCCCATGGAGAGTCACCAGGTTATCCATCTCCACGGGTTGTGTCACGCGGGCGCGCACAACGTTGGTTTGCGCCAGAACACTCAGCGCGGACAAACCAAGGGAAACGAAGAGGAGACCCGTCCTCGTCATCAACAAATGCGACTTCATGATGCACCCCCGCGTGGCAGAGGAAATTCTTTAGCTGAGGGATAGCGGCCAGGGGGGGCAACAACATCGGAGGACGCTGGCGCCGGGACGTGGACACTGTCCCCGGATTGGCCATTTGCACGGGGCGGCATGAACTTCAGCCTTCTTTACGACACGGGATTCTACGCCCGTGCACGCCCCGGTACAAGCAGAAATTTATCATAGAGTAATATATGAGAATTGTCATATCCTGAAGTGCTATTTAGCCATAATGGCTGTATCACGCATTTGACAAGATGTCCGACAACTGGACGGTGAAGCAATTCAATGAGACCTGCCGTTACAGGCACTCAAGGTGCCTGCGCCCGCTAGGGTTCATCAATGCATGATCGTAGACCACCCGTTTTTGACATCACAAAAAACGCCAACCCATCGGCCCAAGGTTCTGGGGTTTGTAGGGGGGGGGCGCGAACCGCCCCTACCATTCGCTCGGAAATTGGCGACCGCAGTACCACTTCCCACCCATAGGAATTTGGAAAGAAGAATCAGGCATAATTTTCCTGTCTTCAGCAAAGCCTAGGTATCGCCCTCGACCCTGGTCATCAACGAGCTAGGGTGTAAACGGGATTCCCGCGTCGGGGTGAAATGGCGCGGGAGCGGAAGGATAACGATAGATGGAGCGATTCCCAGCCTTTCCGGTGCGATGCAGTCGAGAGAATTTACTACTTCCGCCTCGCTAGCGTATAATCGACATTCCGGGGCAACCACCAAACTATTGCCCAGGGGTGAGTCCGCGGTCAGCGATGGGCCCGCAGGGGCGGGACTTTGCTGACGGCCGAAAGCTGATTGCTGAGAGCTTAAAACTTATGCCTGCTCGAACTTTATACGAAAAAATCTGGGAAGCTCACGTCGTTTCCGAGGAGCCGGGCCAGCCGGCGCTGATTTACATCGACCGGCACTTGGTACACGAGGCGACGTCACCGCAGGCTTTTTCCGGTCTCAAAGTTGCCGGTCGCAAAGTGCGCCGGCCCGATCTGACGTTCTCCGTCATGGACCACTCGATCCCCACCAAGGACCGCCACCTGCCCATCGCCGATAATGTAGCCGCCGCGCAGATGGACGCCTTGGCGCGCAACTGCCGCGAGAACGGAATCCTGCTTTTCGACATGCAGAGCCCCCATCAAGGCATCGTCCACGTCATCGGGCCGGAACTGGGCATCACCCAGCCCGGCGTCACCCTGGTTTGTGGCGACAGCCACACCTCGACGCATGGCGGTTTGGGAGCGCTGGCTTTCGGCATTGGCACCAGCGAGGTTGAGCACGTGCTCGCTACCCAGTGCCTGCCACAATTCAAATCCAAAACCATGTTGGTACATGTGGACGGCCGCCGCGCGCCGGGCGTCACGGCCAAAGACGTCATTCTGGCCATCATCGGTAAGATTGGCATCTCCGGCGGCAACGGCCACGTCGTCGAATTCGGGGGCGGCACGATTCGCGGCCTCTCCATGGAAGGCCGCATGACGGTTTGCAACATGTCGATTGAAGGCGGCGCCCGCGCCGGCATGGTAGCGCCGGACGATACGACATTCGCTTATATGGAAGGCCGCCCCTTTGTTCCGCGTGGCAAAGATTTCCAAGCCGCGGTTGCTTACTGGAAGTCCCTGCCCACGGACGCTGGTGCAACTTACGACCAGGTCGTCACCCTCCACGCCGGGGCGATCGCGCCGCAGGTCACTTGGGGCACCAACCCCGGCATGGTGGCGGACATTACGGGAAGCGTGCCGGAGCCGAGCTCTTTTGCTGATCCTGTGGACCGTCAGGCCGCCACCCGCGCGCTGGAATACATGGCGCTCAAGCCTGGCACGCGCATTACGGATATTACGCTCGACCGCATCTTTATCGGTTCGTGTACGAACTCGCGCCTCGAGGACCTGCGCCTCGCCGCGCGCGTGGTGGCGGGCAAACACGTCGCCAAGAGTCTCAAGGAAGCGCTGGTGGTCCCGGGCTCCATGCAGGTCAAGGCGCAGGCGGAAAAGGAAGGTCTGGACAAGATTTTCCTCGACGCCGGGTTCGAGTGGCGTGACGCCGGCTGTAGCATGTGCATCGCCATGAATCCCGACGTGCTGCCCGCGGGTGAGCGCAGCGCCTCGACCTCCAATCGCAATTTCGAAGGCCGCCAGGGCAAAGGCAGCCGCACCCACCTGGTCAGCCCCATGATGGCCGCCGCCGCCGCGATTGAGGGGCACTTTGTGGATATTCGGAAGTGGAACGTGGAGAAGGTCGAATAAGGTTGCTTCTTCCCCTCGGATGCCTGGGTGAGCAAGAGGAATAGATAATGAGCTTCCAAGACTTCGTTTGCTGGGCTGCCAAGCTGAAACCTATAGCCGAGGCATTCGTCCTCTTCACGACACCTTTCGCCGCCGCGTGGACGATCTATACGTACCACCGTAGCGTCAAGCTGGAAAGGGCAAAATGGATCAAGGATCTCTATGAGAAGTTCTATGAGAGCATTGGTCTGAAGATGGTTAGAGATGCAATCGATAGTTCTAACCATACACAGATTGATACTATGGTCACTAATGAAGACCCCGCCTTTACGGATTATTTGAATTTCTTTGAGCTTCTGGGCTACCTTTGGGAGAGCCGGCAGATAAGTAAAGAGGAACTCCTCGGCTTGTTCGACTACTATCTTGGAGATCTGAAAAAGAACAAAAAAATTGTCGATTATATCGAAACCCCTAAAAAGGGATTTGAGAAGCTGCAAAAGTTGCTTAAATTGGTCCCGTAGGAAGGTAGCAAGTGAACGCCATGCCCAGTGCGGCAAAAACCACCCCGCTTCTATTCGTTTACGGAACCCTCATGAAGGGGTTTCGCGAAGCCTGGCAGAGGAAGCTAGGCGCGGATTTTATCGGCCAAGGAACCATCAAGGCCAATCTTTACGACTTCGATAAATACCCAGGCGCTAAAGACTTCCGAGCCGAGCCCGGGCAACGAGTGCGGGGTGAGTTGTATCGGCTCCACGATCCAGAACTTGCGTTAGAAAAGCTGGATCGGTATGAAGACTTCTCTCCCTTGGAACCCAAGAAGAGCCTTTTCATAAGGAAATGCGTCCCGGTGACGCTGGAGAATGGCAGAAAAAAGCGATCCTGGGTATATTTCTATAACCGTGCGGTCGCCAGAGCAAAATTGATTCCGAGTGGATCATATCGCGACAGCGCTACATCACGTCATTCATCATTAGCTGTTGGGAGCCAGACCCGATGAAACCTTTTACCAAGCACACCGGTCTTGTGGCGCCGCTCGATCGCGTGAATGTTGATACCGACCAGATGGTGCCCAAGCAATTCATTAAGTGGCTCACGCGCGAAGGTTACGGCCGCGTGCTTTTCCTGGACTGGCGCTACCTTGACGACGGCGTGACGCCGAACCCTGAGTTCGTGCTGAATGCGCCGCGCTATAAGGGCGCGTCGGTGCTGGTGGCGCGCGCCAACTTCGGCTGCGGCTCCAGCCGCGAGCACGCCCCGTGGGCCATTCTCGATTACGGCTTCCACGCCATCCTGGCCCCCAGCTTTGCCGATATATTCTATAATAACTGTTTTAAGAATGGCATTCTGCCTGTTACCCTTTCTGATGCGCAAATGGACGAAGTGTTCGGCCGCGTCTCCGCCACGGAAGGTTACCGCCTGACGGTCGATCTCGAAACTCAAACCGTCACGGACGACTCCGGGCTCCGGTTCGAGTTCCGCGTCGATCCGTTCCGCCGCGAGTGCCTGCTGAACGGCTGGGACGACATCGGCCTCACCCTGCGCATCGCCGACCGCATTACGGATTACGAAAAATCCCATCATCCCGCCGCCCCCATGTATTCGCCCCTTGACGCCGCGCCCGGACCCAACACGGCTTAAGTGAAAGCTGGCGGAGCGCTGCCCTCTTAGCGGGAGTAAATCCGTACCCACTGACCACGGCGTTCCATCGCTACCAGCAATCGCAGGTGGTAGCGGGCCACCAGGACTTGCTCTGCCACCTGCGGATGATAATCGAAGTACCGCCCCTGAATTCGCAGCCAACCCGGGAAGCGCCCCACCCAGTTGCCCGGCGGTTCCCACCGGCGGGAATAGAGGTAGAGCAGGTCAAACGACTCCGGCGGCACGTCCGTGAAATCCTGCGGCGTGAAGCCCTGCACCGGGACGACGCGCAAGGGCCTCCAGATATAGCCGAGGAAAGGCTGGGTGAGTTCGTCGGTCGCCGGCCACGCCGTCAGAATCCGCGGCTGGCCAGGCTGCGTTTCCAGGTAATGTGCCGCTTGCTCGTGCAGCCGAATGAAGTCCGCGTAGGCCAGGTTGTCCTCAAAGGGGAATGGGTAAGGCGGGTTGATGAACCACGACCACACAAAACAGGCTGCGGCCGCCGCCAAAATGAGCCGGGCCGGGAGGCGCGGCAAGCGCGTCACCATGGCCACTGCGGCGAGGTAGAACAAGGGCAAGACCGGAAGAAGATACCGTGGCAGGATGGCGCCACCCACCAGGCTCAACAGGAGCAGATAGACGGCCACGAGTCCGGCCGTGAGGAAAAGGAATTGCCGCCAGGGAGGAGCTTCGGCGTCGGGACAGGTGACACGGAGCAGGGGGTTGAGGTTTCGCGTTTCTCCCGTGCCCCGAGTCCTGTGTCCCGTGTCCCGGCTTGCGGACTTCCGTCCCCACCATAATCCCACCGGGGCGCACGCCGTGAGCAGCCAATTGAATCCGCCGATAAAGAGCTCATAAGCGCGTCGCAGCAGGCTCCAGAAAACCCGCGCGGGGGAAAGCGTGGAATACAAGTTGTAGCTGAGGTACTCGCGGTTGCCCGTCCAATAGCCCGTCACGTGGTGGTAATAAAGCGCCCAGGCCGCGAGTGGCACGAGCGGCGCAACGAGCGCAGCCCAGGTTGGGAGAGGAACCGATGGTCCGGCCGCAGAGCCCGCGCCCCCTTCGCCACGCATAGAGCCACACGACGGGCAGCAGAACCACGGCGGTTTCCTTACTGAGAACAGCGAACGATGCTGCCAGCGCGAAGAGCCAGAGCTGATCGTCGAGCAGAAACAGAACCGCCAAGGTGGTGAAGAGCGCGGCGGCAAGATCCAGGTGCGCGAGGGTGCTTTGCGCAAAGAAGAGCGGCGAAAGCGCCAGAAGCAGCGCGCTCCAGGCGGCGATTTCACGGCTGGCCACGCGACGCCCCAATGCATAGAGCGATGTGACCGTCGCCGCCGCGACCAGCGTCATCGCGGCGCGCGCTGCCCACGCCGAATATCCGAAAAGGCGCCAGGCGAAGCCGAGATAGATCATGACCAGCGGCGTGTGCCCAATGGGCAGCGTGGTTGTTGGGAATCAGCATCCACGAGCGATAGAAGTCCAGCGCCGCCGGAATGTAATACCCCGCTTCGTCCCAAAAGTAAGGCAGCCGGAGCAGCGGCAGGTGCAATAGGAGCAGCGCGGCGGACGGCCGCGAGAAATGCCAATAACGCCTTGAAAGGGAATCGCATGAGGAAGCTAATTTAGCAGCAGATGCGCAACCTGGGGGCGGGATTTTGAATGTCAGCGCGGGGGCCGGGAAGGTGTTTTGCCTGCACCGCGCCGCACGTAGGCTGCGCCCGCCGGGTTTCATGCGTGCATGATCGGGAACGATCCGTTTCTGCCCTTACGAATATCCGTTTTACGGCGCAAGTGGATGCGAATCCAGGTAAGTCCTGGCCGCGTCGGCAAGCAAATCGCGGTGCATGCGCATCGGATCGCCAAAGAAAGCCGCACCGGCGGCTTCATCCACCACATGCGTGGCAAGCAGGTTGAGCGCGTCCTTTTCGTTCCACAAAGCTTCGGCGTAGATGATCCGCTTGCCTTCCTCCGGCTCATGGAAGAGGCGCTCAAAGAATTGGATGGAGCATTCCTGCTCCCGCGGCATGTGCGGGCCAATCATCACCACGTGCAGCGCATTCCACTCCGCCGGGGTGAGTTGTTTCTGCCATGCCGCCGCCGTCGCGTAAAGCTCGTGCATCTCCACCGCCGTCGCGTCCGCAACGTTCGAGAGCAGCAGCGGCCTGACTTGCTGCGTGAAGCTGGCAAGCTTCTGTGGTTTCACTTGCCCGTTGGCAAGCACATCGTCCAGCAACTCGAACGAGGCGCTAAAGATCTCACGCTGGCGCGAAAGCTGCTCGGTGGTAAAGTGGCGGCCGGGCAGGGTCGCTTGCGCCTTTTCCATTAATTCCCGGTAATGACGGAGCCGCTGCCAGCTCTCACCGGAGAGGTTAACCTCCTGCGGGAACGAGAGCATCACGAAGAGCGCCAGGGGAATGTGCGCGACGGCCTTCAACTCGTGATAGTCTACGGGCTTCACCAGCACACTGGCACGCTCACCCTTGTTAACAAGAATCAGGTTGTCGCCCTCCTCCAGAATCACTGGTCCAGCCTGGGCAAGCGTGGCCGCCAACGCTAGCCGATACTGCTCTCGAAATTCATTGTTGAGCGTGTCGAGAAGCGGATCCTTCGCACTTTCGCTGCCCGTCCCTTGGGCGTAAAGCGGTGCCACACTCAACCCGGCAAGCGCGGCGACTAGAATCAGACTGAGACCCAATTTCTTGATACTCTGCATTCATGCCCTCCTGGATTGAATCAAGTGACTTGCACTAGACTAGGGCACGCCACTAGCAGAGTCAACGGGGAGGTTGATGGGCGAACGGCGACCCCTGCCCATGCGTGGTAAATTGCTATACGCTATAATAGGTGCTGTGCGAAAGTGGCGGAATTGGCAGACGCGCCAGACTTAGGATCTGGTCCCGCAAGGGGTGGGGGTTCGAGTCCCCTCTTTCGCACCAGCTATCAAACTGTCCAATAATGACTTATCGGTTGCAACCAAGTCGTGTACAGGATACGTGCGATGAAATTCCTATTTCATGATCGCATCCAGAAAGGCGACTTCACAGGCGGGATCCTGGGCTGGACCACTAACTGCCATGCCAACAACCATTTGGAACGAATCGGGCAGGGGAAGACGTTCTGGCGTGATTTGAATGATTAAAGCGAACGGGGTGCGCATTCGATATCCAAACCCGATCACTATTCGGTGGCTAGTTGTGACAAGATTTGTCCGGCGTGCTTGATCTCATCTTGATTGATCGTATGCGGCAGACCTGGGTAGCGTCGCAACGTAACATCTCCGCCGAGTGCGGAGAGTACTGACGCTGATTCTTCGACCCTTTCCCAGGGAACGTGGGGATCGGAATCACCAGCCCCGATGAAGCAGGGAGTACCAGCAAGGTCACCTGAGTAATTGAAGCGAGTTCCAGGCGGACCAATGAGCCCACCGGTGAATGCCACGAGCGCACCGTACCTTGTTGCGTTCCTCGCGACGAATTCGGTCGCAAGGCAAGCTCCCTGGGAGAATCCCAGGATGGCAATTCGCTCCCACGGAATTCCAGCCTGCACCGCACGCCCAACGATTTCTCTTAAGAGACTCAACGCCGAGACCAGCCATGGTTGATTCTGAGCGATGGGTGCTAAGAAGGAATACGGGTACCATGTATGTCCAGCCGCCTCGGGAGCCAGATATGCAAGTTCTGGAATATCCAATTCCTCAGTCAGGCTCAAGATATCCGCGGCCGATGCTCCACGGCCATGGACCAGAATGACTGCCGCCTTCGCGGAATTCAGCGGCTGTCCACTCACCAGCACGGGCTGATTATGATGGGGATCCTGCACGTTCATGAACCTCCGGGGGTTTGTGAAGTTGGATCGGAGGCAACGCGCCTTCGATTTCTTTCCGGTGGGGCTCAAGCCAACGGGGCAGTTTGAGGCTCTCTCCAAGACTTCCCGCAGGCTCGTCGATGGCGAAACCCGGCGGATCGGTCGCCAACTCGAACAGGACACCACCGGGCTCGCGGAAGTATACCGAGTGAAAGTAGCAGCGATCGATGACCGGGGTTACGTTCAGATGTTTTTCCACCAGCCGCTGGCGCCACAGCTTTTGTGATACGTCGTCGGCCACTCGCCAGGCGACGTGGTGCACAGTGCCGGCGGAAGCCCTGCCATACCGACCCTCCGACACGCACAGAACATCCACACGCGATCCTGCGCCTCCTTCGGCGACATCGAAGCGGAAACGGTTGCCCTGCTCTCCGACAGCACGAAATCCCATCGTGCGCAGCGCCTCGGCAGTGGCTTCAAATCCTTGTTCGGAGAGGGTGACGGCGTAGAAACCACGGATGGTGTGTTCCTCTGGAACTACGCCACCCTTCCGCACCCGGGGCCCTTTGACCCCGGCGTGCCCAACCATTTCGAGCTTCAGGCCGTCTGGATCGGCAAAAGTCAGCACCTCTTCATCGAAACGCTTTCCGGTACGCTCGACAGGAGTACCTGCCGCGCGCAGCCTCTGCTCCCAATAGCCAAAAGACTGCTCCGGAACGCTGAACGAGGTCACCGTAACCTGCCCCACGCCTGGGCTCCCTCGCGCCGCCATCGGCCAGGGGAAAAAGGTAAGAATGGTGCCTGGAGTTCCGGCATCATCACCAAAATAAAGATGGTACGTCCCCGGGTCATCGAAGTTGACGGTCCGCTTAACCAGTCGCAGTCCAAGCAGTTCCGTGTAAAAATCCAGATTTCGCTGCGGGTCCGAGGCGATCGCCGTAACATGATGGATCCCCAAAATCGGCTTCTCCATAATTCACTCCATTCGGTTATTCGAAAATGAAAACAGCTTTACCCCCACCACTACGGTTCACATATGAGTAGAGTTCGTGAGCGTCCCGCAGCAAACCGCGCCGGGAAATCTTCACCGGCCGAAGGCGGCCGTCCACGAATAGTGGTGACATCAAGTTTAGAATCTGAGCGCAATCCGTAACGGTGAGCGCACGGGAATCGACACCCATCAGAGTCGAGCGACGATGATAGAAATCGCGCAAATCGAAGCTCACGCGCCGCGGTCCGACGGAGGCGATCACAAGCTGCCGGCCGAGGGGGGCTAGTGTCGATAGGACCGGTTCGAACAATTCACCGCCGACACAGTCGAAAGCCACATCGGCGCCTTTTCCGCCGGTGAGTTCGCGCACGGCCTCGCCTAACGGATGACGGGCAGAGTCGATGTGTCCCAGCAGATCCACGCCTTCATAGGCACCCGCATCCAACGGCTTGCGGTCCACCGCAATCAGCTTTGCGCCGAGTGCTTGCCCCAAAAAGAGCACCGCTTGACCCACGCCACCCCTGGCCCCTGTAACGAGCAGTGTTTCTCCGGCTTGAACCTTTGCGCGCACGACGATCCCTTCGTAAGCAGTGACGAAGTTCACTCCGACGCAGGCCGCTTCCTCAAAGCTGAGATTCGCTGGCTTAGGAGCGACCGCGCTTGAGGGAATGACGATGAACTCGGCGTGACTGCCGTCGCGAGTAAATCCGATATCTCCACCGGTGCCCCAGACATTGACACCGAGAAGGTCTGCCGGACCCTTAACGACGGTTCCGGCAAAATCCCGTCCCGGAACCCGCGGCAGCGTAATGCCTTCCATCTTTCCTTCAATATTTCGCGCGTCGCTGGGATTGATCGATGCGGCGGCCACTCGCACCCTCACCTCATCCTCCGCGAGCGGCTCTTCGCGGAGCTCTTCGAGTTGGAGCTTGCTCAAGTCGCCGAATTCATAAAAACGGAGGGCCTTCATTTTATGAGTTTACCTGAGTGTGTCCGAGCGTTCGCGCTCTTTTCGATCGGATAGGTTGTTCGGCGGCGACGTAGTGGGTTACCTGAGGTGGTTCTGGGCCGAGATGCAAGGCGAGAACACGTCCCTGAACTTCAACGTCCGAAACCGTCATCCGCTCGTGCTGGCGAAGGTGTTCAAGCCAGGACTCGACGACGAATTCCTCGAGATACAGGTCTGCCTTGCTGCCGTCCCGGAATAGGCCCCACTGCATGGCTCCGTCGCGCCGTCGTATTACCTCGAGTTTGCGCATTACATTGATGAATTCTTCCGCGCGTTCTGGTGATACTCGGTACTGCACTGTAACGAATACCGGGCCATTCATGTCGGTTCCCGATAGGAGGACGGGTTCTGGCCAGCGCGAGACCTGGGTCAGATTGAGTGCCCTGCTCTCCGCCAAAGGGAATCGGATCCCCAGGAAAAGGCTCAGGGCGAGGCCAATGGCCGCAGATAGCAGCGCCATCTTGGTCCCAGCTTTTTGTGCTACAGCACCCCAGAGGAGACTGCCTGCCGCTATACCACCCTGAAACACGAGGAGGTAGACGGATAAGGCGCGTCCTTGAACCCACCCCGGCACTACTTCTCGTGTCGCCACACCCAAGCTCGAAAGAAGAACCATCCAGCTCAGGCCACCCACCAGCATGACGAACAATTGGAGGTGAAAGAATGGCAGAAAAGCTGTCCCAAGCGAAGCTGCCGCAAATAGAATGGTTGCCCCAGCAACAACCTGGTCAAGCGAGACACGGTTGTTTAATCGAGGCAAAAGCGCGGCGCCGGCGAGCGCGCCGACGCCCAGTGCGCCAAGAAGCATGCCGTAGCTGGAAGGTCCGCGCCGGAGCTCTGTCTTCACAACCAGAGGCAACAATGCCCACAGCGCGCTACCGAAAAGTGTGAAGCCCATCGTCCGCGCAACTACAGACTTGAGCGCGGGGGCGTGGAGGAGATAACGGACCCCAGTGCGCATCGCCCCCATCAATCTTTCCGCAGGAAGAACGGAGTGATGCGCCGGGGGCTGCCATCGGTACAGCACCACGATGACAGCGAGAAAAGAAAGAGCGTTAAGGAAGAACGTCGCTCCGGCCCCCGCCTTCGCCACCACCAAGCCCCCGAGGGCAGGCCCCACCGCGCGGGCGAGATTGAAAGAGGCGCTGTTGAGTGAAACTGCCGCTGTCAGATCGGACTTTGGAACGAGATCCGTAACCACCGACTGCCACGCTGGCCCATTCATCGCAGATCCGACGCCCAGCGCAAACGTAAGGGCCAGTAGCCATACGGGCGAGACGGCGCGGGAAAGGGTGGCGACGCTCAGGCCTGCCGCCGCGGCGAGCATCCATAGCTGACTCGTAAGGAGCAAACCGCGGCGGGGAACAATGTCGGCCAAAGCTCCGGCCGGGAGTGCAAGAAGGAACACCGGAAGGGTCGTAGCCGTTTGTACCATCGAAACGACGAGGGGCGAGGGCGATAACGACGTCATCAACCACGCAGCCCCCACATTCTGCATCCACGTCCCCAGGTTTGAAACGAGCGCCGCAACCCATAGCGCGCGAAAGACAGGTTGGCGCAGTGGCCCAAGCCCAGACGAGGACTGGGGACGGCCAAGCGCCGGAGATTCGCTTGTGATCTTTTCCACCGTGCTTCGATCCATTGCTCCTCAAAACTTATATCCCGCCCAAAGCGCCCAGTAATTGAGATTGCGACCTGGCATCGTCTCCTTCAAAAACCTGCCCGCGTAGAAAATCCCGTAATCGGCCTGAAACCACAGATGGTGAGTAGCTTGCCAGCGTACCTCGGTGCCCGGCCTATGGCCCACAAAACGCGCGTTACTCCCGTCCGCCGGCCTAATCAGAAATCCTGGCACGGCATACACGCCGTCGAGAAGACTTTCTCTCCATTGGATCACCCAGTCCGTCGAAACCGATATGCCATGGGGAAACTGAGTTTGCACTCGCGGGTGGACGTCAATAAAGTTGATGGGGCCGGGGCCGGTACTTGCCAGCACGCCAAAGTAGTTGCCGATCGGGAAGAGGGGGTTAAAAGTTCCCAGCGTGTTCGTGCGCGGGTTATCTCCGCTGGAAATGTCGGACTTGATGCTGAACCGCGGCTTCAGGCGCAGGGTCGGAAATCGATAACCCGTATCGGAGGCAAACGTCCAGGCCCGAATATTTCCGGAACCAAAAGTGCCGAATTGCCCCAATCCTTCGTAATCGAAATCCCATCCGCGGCGCTTGGTCGCGACTGGCCGCCACAGTCTTCCGCCTAGGGTATGCCGCAATTCGTGGGCTGTACCTCGCTCAAAGGCCGCTTCCTTGCGATCGAGGCCCAGGTAGTAGGCGTCCACCGAAACCCCTCGCGTTAGGGGTCGCGTCGAGTAGATACCCCAGAACCCGACCTGGTGGTTTGGGGCGTTATCAAAAAAGCCTGGGTTGTCCAGATCGGGGCGAACCGCGAATCCGTCGACGCGCCAGACGCCAACCTTGCTCACGACCTTGAACCCGTCAAAACTCAGCCGAACGTTCGGGCCCTCGCGCACGTCAATCAGGCGTCCCGAGCCATATTCCATTTCTTGTCTTCCTACCCTGAACTTCGCCCAATTCTGCTCCCCCGCCGTTCCGACCTCGAAGAACGCAGCCTGGAAATCGAGCTTTTTCTCGTCAATAGGCCTGGGGCCGCCGCGCCGGAATGACTCCAGTCCGCTCTTGAATTCCACGAAAGAGCGGAAGTGTCTGCCGTAATGCGCATCGAAGCTCAGCATGTACCGTTCCAGCAGATACCCATTCATGTACGGCGACTCTCCCCAGTTGTCATTGCCAATCTGTTCCCAGACCTCCCGGGCTTCACCCCCAATCGTCAGGTACCAATCGTCTTGGTTCTGTCGCAGCCGGATGTACTGATCGGATCCCAGAAATCCTGCCTCAATGCCGGGTCCTGCAAGAAACTCCAATCTTCGTCCTCACGAAGCAGTTTGTAGTTGCGATCCACCTGTGGTGCTTCATTTGCGCTGCTCGATTGCGCAAACAGTCGCGGCAAAGCCGTTACAAGCATGAGGGCAATTAGCAAACGAGATGTTGTTCGCAAGTGGTTCATATCCGGACTACTGACCCGACGATTTGCTGGCGGTCGAGTGGACCTCGGCGATATCGCCGCCAGGGAATTGCACCAAGGCTGCATCCCGTTGATCGGCCTTATATGGAGCGACCAGGATCGCCACTCCGGCCGCTTTGCCTTTAACGAGGGTGTCCGCC
>CAWELY010000041.1:0-218912 GCA_963810005.1 uncultured Acidobacteriota bacterium | reverse complement strand
GCGCGCACGGTCCACCAGGGTAACGCGGACGCCCAGCGCCGAGAAGATGCTGGCATATTCGCAGCCCACCACGC
Source organism: uncultured Acidobacteriota bacterium (assembly GCA_963810005.1). GTDB lineage: Bacteria > Acidobacteriota > Terriglobia > UBA7540 > UBA7540 > Bog-366. The sequence continues at coordinate 218,838 of CAWELY010000041.1, read as the reverse complement.
CGGCGCCGATCACCGCCAGGGTTCGCGGAAGTTTCTTCATGGCCAGAATATCGTCGCTGACAAAAATGTTCTGGCCGTCGAAAGGAATTTTGGGATCGCGCGTGGCTTCCGTGCCGCAGGCGATGAGCACGTTGGCAGCGGTGACGGTGCGCTCGCCGGAATGGTCCACCATGGTCAGGCGCAGCGTGTGGGAGTCCACGAAGGCTGCCTCCGCATAGATCATCTCCACCCCGTTGCGCTGCAACTGGTGGCGCGTCACGTCAATTTCGTGGCGGATGACGTGATCGGTGCGGAAAAGAAGATCTTCCATCGTAATGTTTTGCTTGACGGTGTACGACTCCCCGTAAATGCTCCGCAACCGATAGCCGGAAAGATATATGACAGCCTCGCGCAAGGTTTTGCTGGGAATGGTTCCGGAATTGATGCACACGCCGCCCACCACGGCCTTGCGCTCGATGAGGGCAGTGCGCTTTTCGAGTTTCGCCGATTGGATCGCCGCCCGCTGTCCTGCCGGTCCCGATCCAATGACTAACATGTCATAGTCGTAGTCCGCCATTGCCGCTCCTCAGCCGTTGACGGCTTTCATCGCCGCTTCCGCGTAACGGTCTCCGGCGGCAGCGCCCTGGGGCGCGGCCTCGTTAAGTTGCGCCAGGTCATGCGAGGTCAATGGGAGTCCGAGCGCTGCCAGGTTCTCTTCCAGGTGCGCGCGGCTGGCGGTGCCGGGGATGGGGACAATCCCCTCGCCCTGCGCCAGCACCCAGGCCAGCGCGAGTTGTGACGGCTTCGAACCCTTTTTCGCGGCGATCTGTTCAACGCGCCGGACCAATTCGAGGTTGCGCGCGAAATCCTCCCCCTGAAAACGCGGAGAATTGCGGCGCCAATCATCCGGCGCCAAATCTTCGAAACGCTCGAACCGGCCCGTCAGAAAGCCGCGGCCCAGCGGGCTATAAGCAACAAAGGTGATTCCCAACTCCGCACAGAGGGGAAGGATTGCTCCTCGGGATCGCGCGTCCAAAGTGAGTACTCCGTTTGCAGGGCGCTGATGGGATGCGTGCTGTGCGCGCGGCGGATGGTGGCGGGAGCCGCCTCGGAGAGTCCGAGGAAGCGAACCTTGCCCTCCTCGACCAAACGCGACATGGCGCCCACGGTCTCTTCAATCGGCACGGTGCGGTCAACGCGGTGCTGGTAATAGAGGTCGATCGTCTCCATCTGCAATCGGCGCAGGCTGGCTTCGCACGCTTGGCGCACGTACTCGGGGCGGCCATTAATGCCGGCGAAGCGGCCCTCGGCGTCGCGCACATTGCCGAATTTCGTCGCCAGCACCACCTGATCGCGCCGGCCCTTGAGGGCGCGGCCAACCAGTTCCTCGTTCTCGCCGCGGCCGTAGGCGTCGGCCGTATCCAGGAAATTGACGCCGAGGTCGAGAGCGCGATGGATCGTCGCCACCGACTCCTCCTCCTGTTGGGGACCATAGAATTCCGACATACCCATGCAACCCAGCCCGAGGGCCGAGACCTTAAGCGGACTGTGACCAAGTTTCCTGAATTGCATTGGGGACCTCTCATGACTGGCGAGAATGAAGTGCGAATCAAACAGCATAGCATCGGGATGGACGCCGCTCAAGCGACGATCGGGCATGGAGAAGTAAGGGTAAGCGGCGATGAAGTCACTGCCGCGACGCACGTGCTCAAACGTAACGCGCAGGGCTGCTACTGGGAAGCGGCTGACGCCATCTTTCCCTTCGCTCAGTAAATCGGACTGAGGTCCAGGGATTGAAATTGCATCAAGTCGTGATCATAGCCCTCCGCGGGCTGGATTCGAACCGTAATTGGGCCGGCCTGGGGCAACGTTATGGTCCCGAGATCAACCGTCTTGTAATCAAAATCCTCGCCGGTTCGCTCCACCACGCCGGTGAGCGACTGCGGCCCAATGGTCAGCGCGTATTTTCCCCCTTGCCATTCCGCGCGGGCCGCGTACTTGATTCTTACCTTGTAGCGCCCCGTCTGGCTTATCAAAAGATGCCAGGTGACAGAGTCTTCCGGGCTGGTCCATTTTGAAATGAAGAAGCTGCCTTTGCGATTAAAGCGCTTCAAGGCCTTCCCCGCGGTGAAGCCATTCATGTAATCCAGATGAAAGGGCTCGTCGCTACCTGCCGTCAACAAAGGTGAATCCACCTTGAGGGGTCCGGTCATTTCCAAAACCACCACCGTGTCGTTTACATCCGGGATCTGCGCTGGGAGGGACACCAGGACCACCCCATGGTCGTGACTGATGGGCAACTTCTCCACTGGGCGGACCAGCAAGTGCGCAGCCCTCACCTCGCTGTTCCCCAATTGTGAAACGCGGAGCACGTTATCCGCCGGCCAAATGAAAACGTGCAAATACACCTTGTCACCCTTCACCGTCGTGCGCCCCCAGGGGTACTCGGGCAAGGGGCTGGCGGTGGTCCCATAGATGCTTTCGCCGTTTTGCTGCATCCACGCCCCTACTTTGTGGAGTATGGCCGCGGCGGCCGCGGGCATGGTGCCATCAGCCTTAGGGCCAACGTTGAGGAGATAATTTCCACCCTTGCTGACCGTCTCCACCAGAAGGTGGAGCACCTCGCCCGGGGGCTTCCAATCCTGGTCGAACTGGCTATATCCCCAAGTGTTGTTGAGGATTTGCGGCGTCTCCCAAGGTTCTTCTATGCCTCCCACCGGCATGCCTTGGTCGCTCATATCCTGGTAGTCTCCCATCAAATCCTGATTGTAACTGCCCACGCGGCCATCGATGAGGCAGAGGGGTTGCAACCTGCGAACCAGGTCGACAAAGTCGTTCGCCTGCTCGCGTGTTTCCAGGCCACGGTCGAACCAGACGAGTCCCACCGGGCCGTAATTCGTCAGCAATTCGTGTAGCTGGGGCTTGGATTTCGTCTCCAGGTATCGATCGAGGTTCTTCTTGGCGCGGTCGTAATCCCAGTTGTTTCCGTATCCATCAGGGTCGTCCCAATCTTCGCGCTGGGAATAGTAAAAGCAGAATCGAATGCCCTGCTTCCGGCAGGCTTCCGAGAGTTCCTTCAGCAGGTCGCGCTTGAACGGCGTCCAATCAACGATGTTGTAAGGGCTGACTTGCGAGTGATACATGGCAAAACCGTCGTGGTGTTTCGCCGTGATCACCAGATACTTCATTCCCGCGGCCTTGGCCAAACTCACCCAGTCGTCGGCATTGAACTTTACCGGATTCAGTTGCCGCGCCACTTCCCGGTAGTCCTTAACTGGAATGTTGAACCGCTGCATGATCCATTCGGCCTCGGTACCCACGGGAATGCGGTGGCCGTGCCATTCGCCTGCCAAGACGGAATACGGACCGAAGTGAATGAACAAGCCAAACTTGTCGTGTTGAAACCACTGGAGCCGCTGCTCCTTGGTGTCCTGGGTCTCCTGCGGCCGGCTCTGGGCATGTAACTTCATACCGGCAAATACCCCCACCACGCAGAGCAGGCTTACCAGCGCGCCCTTTGAACATTTCACGTGGATTTCCTTTCCTGTGGGTTTCTATAATGCCCTCGGAGTCACCAGAATAAACCACGCGCCTCGCGGCATCGTCAAGGGAATCTTTCGGAGTGGTCGTATTAAGTTTGGAACTTTTCCGCGCGGGAAAACGTAGGTATAACCAGCAAGTGAAAAAGGAGATCCCTGCCATGGCCACAAGTCCTCAGCCTCCGCGTCCACCCGCACCACCGCAGCCGCCCGAAAGCCGCAGCCACCTCGTTACGATCGCCCTCCTCCTCTTGGCGCTGATTGTCCTGGTGGGTGGCATGGCCGTCTGGGGAGGCCTGCGCTTCCTTTCGAACGCCGTCCACGTCCAAGTGGAGAATCAAAGGCGGCGGGAAGAAAGAGGTCTCCATCAAAACTCCCTTGGGCTCGCTTGAGGTCAACAAGGATGTCAATGAAGCCAGCCTGGGCTTGCCCATTTATCCCGGCGCGACCCGCATCAAGGAACATGGCTCCGCAACGGTCAACCTTGATATCGCGGATGAAGCGAAGGTTCGCGTGCTGGCGGGGAAATTCGAGACTCCTGATTCCGTTGATAAAGTTCGTGCCTTCTATCACGACCGCTTGGGCGATCAAGTGACCAAGTTCAAGGAAAAGGACGAAGAGGGAAAAACCGTCTTCGAGATCAAGCACGACAAGCAAGATAAAGTCGTGGCGCTCAAGAGTAGCGGGGACAAGACGGTCATTGAGCTCGTCCGCGTCTCTGAAGGGCAATCGGAAGCGAATTAGCGAACTCGCAGGTTGGCGTGGCGTCCCCATCGGGCGTGGATGCGAAGCTTTGAGATTTGCGCTTTGCCTTTTGGTTTTCTTTTACTCCTCTTTCGTGCTGCGCACCTCCCTCCTCCCACTTTTCCGCTTGATCCTTCCCCGCTTCCTGCGCATGATGGACGTTCCCACAGGAGTCGCTGATGACCACATTTGATATCGATTGGGTCCGGTCACAATTCCCTGCGCTCGCCATGAAAGTGAATGGCTACCGCGCAGCGTTCTTCGACGGCCCGGGAGGCACGCAAGTGCCGCAGCGCGTGATTGACGCGATGGGCGGGTACCTGGCGGCCTCGAACGCCAATACGCATGGGGTGTTTGCCACGAGCCGCCGCACCGATGAGGTTATCGCGGCTGCACATGCCGCCATGGCGGACCTGTTGGGCTGCGATGCGGACGAAATTGTTTTTGGCCCCAACATGACCACGCTAACTTTCGCGCTCAGCCGCGCCCTCGGCCGGGATCTCGATCCGGGGGATGAAATCCTCGTGACGCGACTCGACCACGACGCCAATGTTTCGCCCTGGACGGCGCTGGAGGAACGCGGCGGCGTTATCCGCTGGGTGGACATCCATCCCGCCGATTGCACCCTGGATATGGAGGACTTGCGGCGGAAGGTGACGCCCCGCACCCGCGTAGTGGCCGTGGGTTACGCCTCCAATTCCGTGGGAACCATTAACGACGTCGAGGAAGTGGTGCGGTTGGCGCATGACGCGGGCGCGGCGGCGTATATCGACGCGGTCCACTTCGCGCCGCACGGACCCATCGACGTGCGCACCCTGGATTGTGATTTTCTGGTTTGTTCTCCGTACAAGTTTTTCGGTCCGCATTCCGGCGTGCTTTATGGAAAGCGCGAGCGCCTCCTGCGTCTGCGCCCTTACAAGGTGCGCCCTGCCCCTGACAGCCTCCCCGGCCGCTGGGAAACGGGAACGCAGAACCATGAGGGTCTGGCGGGAGTCACCGCCGCCGTGGAATACCTGGCGGAGCTCGGGCGACGCCACGCACCGGAGGCGCATGGGCGAAGAGCCGCGCTCTTGGCCGCTTACGACGCCCTCCGCGCATACGAGCGGAGACTGCTGGAGCGACTGGTTCCTGCGCTGCTCGAAATTCCCGGGTTGACCTTCTACGGTATCACCGAGCCCGCGCGCTTCCAGCAACGCGTTCCCACTGTGGCGGTGCGCATCGCCGGGCGCTCACCCCGCGACCTGGCAGCCTATCTTGGCGAGCGCGGCATCTTCACGTGGGATGGCAACTACTACGCGCTGAACCTCAGCGAACGGCTGGGTGTCGAGCCCAGCGGGGGGATGCTGAGAATCGGCCTCGCGCACTACAACACGGCTGAGGAAGTTGACCGCCTGCTCGAGGCGCTGCGCGAATTGGCGCCGCGGGGCTAGCCTTGATACCGTTCACATAAGAGGTCTTGAGGAAAGCATTCATCTGAGCCGGCCCTCTTGCGCAGAGCGGCCCGGTCGCAGATAATGCCGTGTCTTAAAAGAGTTATTCATCAAGTTTCGGGAGAGGATCCCATGAACCGACGTGTGATTTGCGCATTGCTCGTGACTTTGTCCTGGGCAGGGGCCCTGGCCCGTGCGGAGGAGCACTACGAGGTTGTTGTGGAGCGCGACGTGCCTGCCAAAATGCGCGACGGAGTGGTGCTGCGCGCGGATATTTACCGGCCCAAAGCCGAGGGCAAATTTCCCGTGCTCCTCACCCGCACCCCCTACGACAAACGGGGCGAAATGGACTTCGGCCCCATGGCCGCGGCGCGCGGCTACGTGGTGGTGGCTCAGGATGTGCGCGGCCGTTACGCCTCGGAAGGCGAATGGTACACCTTCAAGTACGAATCGCAGGATGGCTATGACACCGTGGAGTGGGCCGCCGCGCTGCCCTATTCCAACGGGAAGGTCGGGATGTTCGGCGGGTCGTACGTCGGCGCCACGCAGATGCTCGCCGCCATCGCCTCACCGCCGCACCTGGCCGGAATCCTGCCGATTGTGACCGCCTCCAACTATCATGAGAACTGGACTTACCAGGGCGGGGCGTTTGAACAATGGTTTGACCAGTCCTGGACGACGGGCCTGGCGGAGAACACCCTTGACCGCCGCATGGCCAAGGACTCCTACGCAACGCGCTGGGACACGAAGCTTCCGCTGACGGATTATCCCCTGCTGGATCTCGGCACTCCCACCGGCTTGGCGGATTATTACCTCGACTGGCTGGCGCATCCCAGCTATGACGACTATTGGAAACAGTGGTCGATTGAAGAACACTTCTCGCAGATTCAGGTCCCCGCTCTCCATGTTGCCGCGTGGTACGACCTCTTCCAGGACGGCTCATTTCGAAACTATCTGGGGATCAAGGCCCATGGCGGCAGCGAGGCGGCTCGGAACGGTCAGCGATTGCTGGTGATCGTGGGTGGCCACGCGGGGTCGGGCCGATCATCGGCGAGGTCGATTTCGGCAAGGATTCTGTTATCAGCGAAGACGCGATCATCCTGCGCTGGTACGACTACCTGTTTAAGGGCATTGATAACGGCATGGGCAGCGAAAAGCCGGTGAAGCTGTTCGTGATGGGAAAGAATGCGTGGCGGGAGGAGGATGGCTGGCCCCTGGCGCGCGCCAAAGAGACGCGCTACTACCTGCACTCCGCGGGCAAAGCCAACACCCTCAGTGGTGACGGGTCGCTGAGCACGACGGCGCCCGCAACGGAGGCCGCGGACAAATATGTTTACGACCCCGCGGACCCGGCGCCGACTCGCGGTGGGCCTCTCTGCTGCGACGGGACTCACCAACCTCCGGGCGCTTTCGACCAGCGGCCCGTCGAGAACCGCGAGGACGTGCTGGTCTATACCACTCCCGCTTTTAAGCAGGACACGGAAGTGACGGGCCCCATCACGCTCGAAATCTACGTGAGTTCTTCGGCCGTGGACACGGACTTCACCGGGAAGGTGGTGGATGTGGGGCCGCAGGGCTATCGCCCAGAATCTGACGGAAGGAATTCTGCGCGCGCGCTATCGATCTTCCCGGGAAAAAGCTGAGCTCATGAATCCGGGCGAGGTGTACAAGCTCACGCTCAATCTCTGGTCAACTTCCAATGTGTTTCTGGCCGGTCATAAGTTGCGGCTGGAAGTATCGAGCAGCAACTTTCCCCGCTTTGACCGCAACTTGAATACGGGCGAGGACCAGGGCCATTCCGCGCGCATGGTGAAGGCAACGAACGCTGTTTACCACGATCGCGAGCATCCCTCGGCGCTGATCCTGCCGGTGGTTCCGTAGTGTTTTCGTAGCGCGGGCGTCCCGCCCGCTGGGGCGTGGGCATCCTGCCCGCGCCGGGGCGGGAGCGAAACGCTCCCGAGAGAGCGGGCAAGATGCCCGCGCTACGTTGGCGCTACGTTTGATTGACACGCCTCCGCCGCGCGTCGATAATGGATTTTTCCGTACGTTATCCTCAGTCCACGAAAGGCTCAACAAATCATGGAACCCTACTACGATCCCGACGCCAGTCTGGAAATACTCCGTAAGAAAACCCTCGGAATCATTGGCTATGGAAATCAGGGGCGCGCCCAAGCGCTGAACCTGCGCGACTCGGGCCTCGATGTTATTGTCGGAAGCCTTCGCGATGAGTCCGCGGGCCAGGCGGAAAAGGATGGCTTTCGTGGTCCAATCGGTGGCGGAAGTCGCCGAGCGCGCGGACGTCCTGGCCTTGCTGATCCCCGACGAAGTCCAGCGCGAGGTTTACAACGACATCCTCAGCACCCGCCTGCGCGGCGGGCAGACGCTGGATTTTGCCCATGGGTACAACATTCATTTTGGTTTGATCGCGCCGCCCCCGGACGTGGACGTTATCATGGTGGCGCCGCGCATGATTGGGACCGAGGTGCGCGAGTCGTTTGTGGCCGGCCGGGGCGCGCCTGCCTTCATCGCCGTAGCGCAAGACGCCTCGGGCCATGCTCTGGAAACGGCGCTCGCCTGGGCGCGGGGGATTGGCGCCACGCGCGCGGGCGCCTTTAAAACCACGTTTGCGGAAGAAACTGAGCTCGACCTCTTTCAAGAACAGGCCGTGTGGCCCCTTCTCTTCCGGACCTGGACCATGGCGTTTGAATTCCTCGTCGAGAAGGGCTTTCCACCGGAGATGGTAGCTCTGGAAATGTACGGGTCCGGAGAGGCCGCGGAAATATTCCGCGAGATGGCTCGCGTGGGCTTCTTCAAGCAGACGCGATTCCACTCTCAAACCAGCCAGTACGGAACTCTCTCGCGAGCGAGCGCGTTCCCTTTGCCAAGGATATCCGCGACCTCATGGATAAAGCCCTCGCCGCAATTCGCGACGGCCGGTTCGACGCCGAATGGCGCAGCGAGCAGGCCGCGGGCTACCCGGTTTTCAATAAACTACGCGCGCAAGCCGACACGCATCCCATCAACCAGGCGGAGGAAGAGATGCGCCGTTTGCTGCGGATCAAGTCGGAATGATCAAGGGGATCTCGAAGAGGTCCAATGTCATTAGCCGTGGGTGAAACCCACGGAAACGATACGCCACGACGATTTTCCAACCCCGAAGGGGTTGAATTTGGTTGGCGCCGAGTGGGTAGAGAAGGGGTTCTTGAATTGGAGCCGTATGGGACTGATCCATATTGAGGGAATAGTGACCGGCCCCAGCGGAAAACAGGCCACTCTGAAATTCCTGTTGGATAGCGGCGCCACCTATACACTGCTACCCCAGAAGGTTTGGCGCGCCATCGGGTTGGAACCGATGGATTCCGTCAAATGCGTTCTGGTGGATGGCAGCGAGGTGGAACGGAAGGTGTCCGAATGCCAAATTGCACTTCCCCAGGGAAGACGCCATACCCCCGTGATGCCGGGGGAAAAGGGTGACGAGGCGCTTCTGGGCGTGGTGACTCTTGAAATCCTCGGTCTGATCCTGAATCCCTTCAGTCGCACCTTACAGCCAATGCGGATGATGCTGGCGTAACACGCGAGGTGCTTCCGAGCTTTCTCGCTCGGTGCGCCACTCGCGCCACACGCTTTAGAGATGAATGGCAGAGAGGCCTGGAATGAGCTGGAAATGCCGAGGGTTCAGGGTGGCGACGGCATAACCAAAATGAAGCGCCGTGACACCGATCAAGAGATCGGGAAGGGCGATTACGATGCCCTTGGCCGCTTGTTCGCCTTCGATTCTTCCGGCAAGTTTGGCAATTTCCAGGGTCACCGGCTGTACCGGAACGGCTCGGCAGAGCTCTTCCACGAAGGCGCGCCGGCGTTGGGCATCCGCATCCGACCGCGCGCGATAAATGCCGTGGGTCAATTCCACGACGGTGATTGCCGACAGCGCGCTTTCAGTTTCGCCCTGGGCTGACTGCACACGCCCGAGAATATCCCAAATCCGTTGGCCTCGGCGCTCGCCGGCGATGAGGAGACTCGAGTCGAGGATTAGTCCCATGACGGGCGGGTTTAGCGGCTGGCGGTGGCGGTTGATAATCTCTTCCAGGTCGGCGGCGAAATCGGGGTCCATGGTGGGTTCATAGCCCAGCTCCGCCGCATGCGCCTTGGCCAAAGCGATCGATTCGGAGATGAGACGGCCCGGCGGCGCGTCGGCTGGCCGCACCACGGCAACCGGTCGCGAGTCCCGCTCGATGACGACTTCCGCCCCGGCACACACACGATCAAGAAGCGACGGCAGGTTGTTCGCTGCCTCCGCATCCGAAACGTAAATAACGTCTTTGGACATAGTGCTGATTATACTCCCGAACGGCAGAGCGCGCACCTCGCATCTCGCAGCGCACGACTGGCCTTGATTTCGTGGCGGGTTGGTGCAGAGCGTTGCTCTGCGCCACAGTCGGTCGATGCCAAAGTCGCAGGGTTTCACCCTGCGCCAGCCAGCCCAAAGCTTCCTGGAATGACATGGATCTTCTCCCATAAGTTATTTTCAGTTAGGATGCAGGAAAGGCCCTACACGATACAGCCACGTAGCGGGCGGCTGGCGCAGAGCGAGCCCAGCTCTGCGATTCACGTCATCTAATCGCACCAGAAACGCAGGGGTGCGCTCGCCCGGCGCCAGCCTGTCGGTTTCCGTGGACGTCCTCCTTGGCGGGGAGTCAAGCGTCGCTGGGTGGTCTGTTCGAGCGAGATAATCGCGCCATGGGCAAACACAATAACGGAAAACGTGGTGCCCCTTTCCCACAAGCGGAAGACACGTATTGCGTGAGCGTTCGCAGTACTCAGTTCTCCGGGAGCGTCTTGAACCACTTCGAAAACAGCGGTAGCGGGTTTCCGTATTCTGGGCGCGGCTGTACTGGACGCTGTCCTGGTGGGAAGGCGACGAACGAATTGAAGCCGACAGCACGTCCTGGATCGGTTATTCTGTCGAACTGTATGACACAAACCGAGAGGCGCTAGATCATTGCCGGTTGTCGAGATATCGAATACCTAACGCCACTGATCGGGCGGTCGTCGGAGTCGAGAAGGAAGACGGTGAGAGGTAAATCAAGCCTCGGTGCTGTATAGGCTGAGGCATACAGCTCCAAGCTCTCAAGCGCTCCCGATTCGTCGACCACTGCGTTGTCAGGGAGATACCATGCGAGAGATTGGGCCGACCGCCGAGGCTGGCCGTGGTGGACTTCACATCCGGCACGAACCATGATGGCCTTGTTCACAATTGTCTTGACTAACGTCGCCGCTGCCTCCCTCTGAACAAATAAGTCGGCGTCCTCGACTGCGATCCTAGCTAGGGCAGATTGATCCGTGATCTTCGTCACGGCGACTCGACGCTTCACCGCATCATGATCTGATCTCGCCGTCCGGAGATAGTCAAGTTTTTGCTGGGCGATGGCACGTACGGTAGCGTCCCTAGCCTGCGCGGCAACCGTTTGCAGCGGAACCTCGCCCGCTAGGCGCTCGACAGCCGCTCTTCGCAGTTCGCTTTTGCCGCTGTCCAAGGCCACCTTGGCTAACAGGCTCTGATCGGTCAAGCGAGAGACAACATCAATGGCGTCACCAAGGGCGTTCCACCTCTGTAACGCCGCGAGCCTCTCCGCGACCTCCGCCAGCACCGACTGATCTGTGAGTCGGGAGATCGCCGAGATCGTCGCGACTCGCGTACGCACGCTGCCACATTCCACAAGTCCCTCGATCAGTTCTGCCAACAGCGTTTGGTCCAGTTGGAAGTGGGTAAGTTTGGCCGCAATCTTCGCGAGTTCGCGGCAAGCCGGTACCTCTTTGTCCGCCGTATTGAGTGCCCCTTCGGACTCAAGTCTTCGGAGCGCAGCCTCCAGTCCGGAACAGGCGGCTCGTTTGCCTGCGCTACAGTCCTGTGCTAGCCGAGGAGAGATTTCCGGCTGGCTCGTCCCAGTCGCCGAAGTCGAAAGCACCGGGAGGGCGAGCACAACTACCATGAGAGTGAGAGCGGCCTTCGCGTGGAGGTCTCGTTTCATGAAACGAGGATAACCTCAATCCCGACTAAATTGAAGCGGGTAGCACAGGTACGCGTATTTTGCGTTCCTGTGCGGCTTTTCACTTCGTGTTCGCGACGAGAAACATCGTAACGCGGCTCGAATTTGGGAAGAGCCGCGGAGGAGCGCAAAGTACGCGCACCTCAGCGCTACCCACTACCGGCTTACGGCTCAGGGAATCAGCTTAAGGTGGGGGAAACGGCGGAAGTCCTTCTTGTTGAATGTGGCCAGCACCGGGGTTTTGGTTTCCTCGGCCAGAGCGACAAGATAGGCGTCCACGATTTCGATGTTGTGGGCGCCGTAAATCTCGATACACCGCGAAACCACCCGCGGCTCAAGCGCCGTCACGCCCGGAGTCTCGAGGAGGGCCTCGAGCAAGCCCGTGATGTATTCCCGGCTGGCCCGGTAGAACGATTCCAAGGTCCAGACGACTTGGGCGATCACCAGGCTGGGGACGAGCAAGCGCAGGGTTCCCTCGCCCGCCTGCTCAAAAAGCCGTAGCGCCTGCCGCCGATGGGACGGATCATCTCCGAGAGCGTGGCGCAAAATTACATTGGTGTCCAGCAAGACTTCTTCAACCATGGGCAAGCTCCCGCGCCGTCCTGGCGGCAACCGCTTTCTTCACGCGACGCCGGACTTCCGCGTCCGAAAGCCCCGCCTGCGGAGAACGCAAAGTTCCGGCCCAATGCACGATGGTCTTCCGCACCGGGCGCACCTTGATGCCGTCGGCCTCCTCTTCAAAGGCCACCCGGCTGCCCGGCCCCAGATTAAATCGCAGGCGCAATTCCTGCGGCAGCGTCACCTGCCCCTTGACGGTCAGTTGTGATGTTTTCATACACCTTTTCCTCCAGGCTTCGGTATTACCATATCACAAAAAAGTATTACTAGCAATCGGCGGTGGCAGCGCAGAGGGAGGGGAACGCCGACTTGCCCGCTCTCGCCCGCCGATTCTCTCCACCTCTTGCGGTGGGCATTTTGTCCCCTTTGTAGGAATCATAACCTAGCCTCATTTTGTTGTTGACAAAGCCTATGTATGTATACATACTTATCTAGTTTGTAGAAGCTAGGAGCTAGGCCGGATGATTCATGAAATTCCTCGAGCAATGAAGGAAGGTAAAGGGTTCGCACCGAGGTCACCGAGGCAAGCCTCAAAGATCACGGAGAGGTCTCCGTGGTTTCCTCCAGGCACTCTGTGGTCACACGGGTCGGCAATCTCATAGATGAAGGGCTCCATGAACTCGGTGTGAACTTAGGAGTTTGCGAAGGGCCGCCAAGATGACCGATTGCAGGAATTTATCATGCTTCTTAAGTTCCCTATTGAAGGACTCTGGTTTTCGCCGGATGTGCCGCCTTATCAATGCTTTCGGGAAGGTCCGGGAGGGAATCCTGCAAAAAAAGATGTTATAAAAAATACGTTCGAAGCCGGTATGTGTATGAAAACAAACAAATCTCGGACAAAATGCCTGGAAAAAATTCGGACATTTATGTCTAAGATTCGGACATTTACGTCTAACCGACACGAATTTTGCAGAAATTCGGGGTGAATTTACGATGAAACGACGGAATCTTCTGTTCACCTTGACACGTGCTACACCCCCTCACCATAATGGCTTGCTTCCACTGGGAGCTCGCGAGTATTCCATTTCCTTGCAAGTGAGAGTCTATGTCGAATCCATTCTTAAACTATATTGCCGGCCAGTGGGTGGAATGCAAATCCGGGAAGACTTTCCCGAACATCAATCCCGCCAACACCGCGGAAATCGTTGGACAATTCCAGGCTTCCGGCTGCGGAGGATGTGCAGGCGGCGTGTGAGGCGGCCGCGAAGGCGCAATCCGCCTGGAGCACTGCGCCCGCGCCGCGAAGGGGGGAGTATCTCTTCAAGGCGGCGGAACTTCTGGAGAGCCGCCTCGCGAAAATCAGTGAAGAGATGACGCGCGAAGAAGGCAAAACGCTGCCCGAAGCCAAAGGCGAGGTGAAGCGCGCCATCAACATTCTGCGCTACTTCGGCGGCGAGGGCGCGCGCGCAGTTCAGCTACCAGATTCCTTCCGAGCGCGACAACGTGTTCTGCTACACGCTGCGCAAGCCCTTAGGGGTGGTGGCGCTCATCACTCCCTGGAACTTTCCCAGCGCCATTCCCGCCTGGAAAATGGCGCCGGCGCTGGTGGCGGGGAACACGGTGGTCATCAAGCCGGCGTCGCTGGCGCCGCTCAGCGCTTATCGGATTGTGGAGGCGCTGCACGAAGCCGGAATCCCCCCCGGCGTGGTGAATTACGTGACGGGTGCAGGCGGGCGCGGTCGGCAACACCCTGGTCGAACACCCCGCCGTTCGCGCCGTCTCCTTCACCGGTTCGTGCGATGTCGGCAATGCGCTTTACGAAAAAGTGTACGCGGCGCAAGCTGCGCGTGCAACTTGAAATGGGCGGCAAGAACCCTACGGTGGTGCTGAAAGACGCCGACCTGGATTACGCCGCGGATGTTCTGGTGAACGGCGCGTTTTTCTCCACCGGCCAAAAGTGTACCGCGTGCAGCCGCGCCATTATTGAAAAGTCCATCTATGAGCCCTTGCTCGAAAAGCTTGTCGCCAAGACCCGCAAATTGAAAGTCGGCAACGGCCTCGAACCTGGCATCGAGATTGGCCCCGCGGTGGACGCCGCCCAACTCGAGACCGACTTGAAATACATCGAAATCGCCAAGAAAGAGGGAGCCAAGCTGGTCTGCGGCGGCAAGCGCTTGACGGGAGGAATCTACGACCTGGGTTATTTCGTTGAGCCGACGCTTTTCACCGGTGTGACCCCGGAAATGCGCATCGCGCAGGAAGAAGTTTTTGGGCCGGTGCTGGGCTTGATGGTGGCCGACGATTTCGAGGACGCCATGCGCCTGGCCAATGGCGTGAAGTTTGGCCTCTCGGCCTCCATCGTCTCCCGCGACCTCACGCGTGTTCATCAGTTTATCAATAGGATTGAAGCCGGGCTCATTACCGTCAACCTGCCCACGGCGGGCGTGGAATACCAGCTTCCCTTCGGCGGCACCAAGGAATCGAGCTTCGGCATGCGCGAACAGGGACCCGCCGCGCTGGATTTCTACACGGAAACGCGCACGGTGTATATGAAGTATGCGTAGTTGTCCTTTGTCCGTTGTCAGGTGTCCGTTCCATACGGCGCGGCTGAGCTGCAAGCCAAGAGGGATTTCACCACGGAGGCACAGAGGTCACAGAGAGCAGACGGAGAAAACTACTACCCGAGCAATCAGAAGTGCTTTTCTCTGTGGTCTCTGTGTCTCTGTGGTGAATCTTCTCTTCGAGCACTGGAAGAAGTTGGCTGCTGGTAGTACATAGTGGAAAGGAACATGAAATCTCGCGGTTTCGAATGCGTAGCTCGTGCCGATGCGCGCGTGCTCATTCTGGGCACGCTACCCGGCAAAGTCTCTCTGGAGCGCAGCGAGTATTATGCTCAACCACGAAACGCCTTCTGGCGCATCATGGGCGAGCTTGCCGGAGCCTCACCTGACCTACCTTATAAAGACCGCCTTCGCATGCTCAAAGAAAATGGCATCGCCCTATGGGACGTCTGTGCCGCAGGACAACGTTCCGGAAGCCGCGACTCGGCAATCCAGCTTTCGACCGTCGAGGCCAACGACATCCGTGGGTTTCTGCGCGCCCACACCGGCATTCGCCTGATCTGCTTTAATGGCAAAAAGGCGAAAGAGATTTATGGCCGCAAAGTGCGGCAAGAGCCCCGCACCCTTTTCGAGCGAATGCGCTATGAAGTGCTTCCTTCCACCAGCCCTGCCAACGCCGCGCTGCGTTATGAACAGAAGCTGCTGCGTTGGCGCACCGTTTTGGAGGACGGCAGCGCTTTCCAATCGCTGCGGAGGTACGCAACGCCAACGGCCTTTAGGGAATTTGAAACTTACTCCTTCCCCCAAGGGAGTCCCCTATGAAAAAGACTCAGCAGTTTCTCGCCAAACTCAATCTACCCTCCGAAGACAACCATGCGTTGAAGCCCAGCTCCAAGCGCTTCAAGGACGGTGGGCAGTATCGCATTGAAATTCCCAGCGTCGAAGGGCCGCGGGTTTTTCGCGAAGTGCTGGAAGCCGCCAAAGCGCACAAAGTGCCGATTCACCGCGTCAGCCAGGGAAGCGGCGTCATGCTGCTGACGCGCGGCGAAATTCGCGAGATGGCCGAGATCGGGCATGACGAAGGCATTGAAGTTTGCCTGTTCGTCGGTCCCCGCGCCACCTTTGAGACCGGCGCGCAGACGGCATCCGCGGCGGGCAAAGTCATCGGCCTCCAGCACCGCGGCGCCGATCAACTGGTTTACGCCATCGAGGACGTCCGGCGCGCCTGCGACCTCGGCATCCGCAGCATTCTCCCCGCCGACCTCGGGCTCATCTGGGTGCTGGACGCCATGAAGCAGAAAGGTGAGTTGCCGAAGAACCTGGTCATCAAGAGTTCCGTCACCCTGCCCGCCGCCAATCCCGCCACCGCCATGATCTTTGAGCAGTGCGGCGTGTCGACGATGAATATTCCCACGGACCTGAGCCCGGCGCAGATGGGCGCCATCCGGCAGGCCGTCGACATCCCCATTGATCTTTACATCGAAGTGCCGGATAACTTCGGCGGCTTCGTCCGCTACTACGAAATGCCCAAGATCATCCAGGTGGCCGCGCCGGTCTATTTCAAATTCGGTCTGCGCAACGCGCCCGACATCTATCCCTCGGGACAGCACCTTGAAGACCTTGCTGTGAAAATGGGCCGCGAGCGCGTGCGCCGCGCGCGCATCGCGCTGGATTTGCTCGAAGAATACGCGCCGGATGCGAAGATGTCGCCGCTCGGCTCAAAAGACCTGGGCATCCCCGAAGTAGGGTGAAATTGACATTCATGAGCCAACAACGGTAAGATTTCCTTGTTTCCGTGAAGGAATGTATGCTTGCTAAAAAGACCGTCAAAAACCAGATCACCCTTCCCAAGGCAGTGATCACTCGCTTCAATGGAGTTGAATACTTCGACGTTAGCACGGATGGGGAATGCATCATACTGCGTCCGTTACAAAAGAGTCGTGCCGACAAAGTGCGCCTTCGGCTCGCCCAGCTTGATATCAACGATGCGGACATCGCGGACGCCATTTCCTGGGCGCGTCAAACATCGTGACCCGGCGTGTGGTATTCGACACAGCGACCGTTGTGTCGGCCCTGATCTTTGTGACCGGTCGATTGGCTTGGCTGCGTCAGCATTGGCGGGAGGGTGGCTGCCTGCCCATGATCTCTCGCGCAACCGCTGCGGAACTTACGCGCGTCCTCGGATATCCGAAATTCCGGCTCACTTCAGGTGACCGCCACGAGCTGCTGGGTGAGTACCTTCCTTACTGCGAGGTAGTGGAGGTAACGGAGAGATGCCATCAGGTGTGCCGGGATGCGAACGACCAACCGTTTCTCGACCTCGCCCAAAGTGGTAAGGCTGATCTGCTGGTGAGCAGCGATCAGGACCTGCTGGCGCTGTCTGGGCAGACAGAATTTCTTATCGAAAGTCCCGAAGCTTATCGCCGCTTAATATTTGGGGGCTGACCCAGAATCTCAGTATTCAAAGCAACTGTCTTGACCACATATAGCTCACCATAGAAAACGATATCAAGTAACTACGCCCTTTCAAGGATCCAGAATATTTCCCTGCCGGCCAGAGTTTTGGTTCCAAGACTGATTGAGCATTGCGGAATGATCGTTGGATCTGTAGTCTTTTCGTGTGCCGTTCCCTACCAGAAAATCCATTGCAGCACGAGGAAAATTGCGAGGGAAATTGCTGCCCAGAAAATAGGGCGTTTGAGCAGCGGCAGGTGGCCTTCACTGGGGATATCGGTGCAGCCGTAAACGAGGCCGGTCAATTCTTCCACGGGCTTCGGGCGCGTGAAAAGGCTCACGACCACGATAACGATTACCGCGATAATCCCTGACCAGAGCAGCCGGTACATATTCTCGGCCATGGGCTTGGCGTGAATCGAGAGGGCAATCCACGCGAGCTTGGAGGGATCAAGCTTTACCAGCAACCACATGCCCAGGGAAGAGAGCGTCCCCACCAGCAACCCCCAAAATCCCCCGGCGGGCGTGGCGCGTTTCCACATCATCCCGATAAAGACTGTCGCGAAAAGCGGCGTGATAAAAAAGCTGAAGACGGCCTGCGCGTAATCCATGATGCTGGCGAACTGCATCACCAGGTACGCCGTACCGATGCTGATGACCACTCCCAGGATCGTGCACCAGCGGCCCATCGACACGTAGTGGGCGTCGGTGGCAGTCTTGCGAAGGAACGGCCGATAGAGATCGTACGTCCACACCGTCGCAAACGCGCTCACGTTGCCCGCCATGCCCGACATGAATCCGGCGATGAGCGCCGTGATGCCAAGCCCCAGCAAGCCCGGCCCGCAATAGCGCGCCAGCATCAGCGGCAGCACTTCGTTGATAGCTGTGTTGGCCGGGACCGACGGCGCTTTCCGGCACCAGTTTGAAGGGTAACAGGCCGAGCGCGAGCAGTCCGGGCAGGACCACGATCAGCGGCACGGCCATCTTGAAATATGAGCCGATGATCGGCGCGAGCTTCGCGGACGGAGGTCCTTGGCGGCAAGCGCCCGCTGGACCACCAGGAAATCCGTTGTCCAATAGCCCAGCGACCCCATCAGCAATCCAAAGGCGATGCCCGTCCAATGAATGCCCATAGGGTTGTCCGTAAAGTGGGCCATCGGACGCCACAAGTGGGTGTAGTCGCCTTGGGGAAAGTTCTGGTGAATGCGCGCCACCAAGTCCGACCAGCCCCCGGCTTCCACCATGCCGAGAATCGGAATCATCAGCGCGCCCAACCAAATCAGGAAGAACTGCAAGACCTCATTGAAGATCGCGGAAACCAATCCTCCCAAGGCGACGTAGACGGCCACGGTGAGAGACGAAATCCAAATGCTCAGGTGAATATCCCAACCCAGCATCACCTTCATGACCACGGCCATCGCATACATGTTGATGCCCGACATCAGGATGGTCAGGAAGACGAACGACAGCGCGCCCACCAGGCGGGTGGGTTCGCCAAAGCGGAGTTGCAGGTAGCCCGGCACCGAATGGGTTTTGCAGATGTAGTAGAAGGGCATCATGACGACGCCCAGAAAAAGCATGGCGGGAATCGCCCCGTACCAATAATAATGCGCGGCCAGGATTCCGTACTGGTAGGCGGACGCCGCCCACCCCATCAGCTCCAGCGCGCCCAGATTGGCGCAAATGAAGCTGAGCCCGGCCACCCAGGCGGTAATCTCGCGCCCCGCCATGAAGAAATCTTCGCTGCTTTTGGTGTAGCGCTTCAGGTAGAAACCGATGGCGAGCACGACGACGAAGTAAACTGCGATGATGAGGAAATCCACCGCGTGCATGGAGAGGATCGGTTGCGCGTCGGGCGCGGCGGCAAAGAGCAAGGCGAGGGGAGAGCAAGTGGTCATTCAGCATTCTCCGCAAAAACTTTGAAAGTGAACGCGAAATTTATGAAATCGGAATCCGGCGCCTGCGATTATGGATAGTTGGCTAATCCGCCAGAAAACGGGGCCACACCCCAACAAGAGTGGGCACAACCCTCCCCAGGGCGCGCGGGAGGGTCGGCAGTTTCCGACAATATGTCGGTGCTCAGGATTTCTTCGGCATGTAAAGATAGACATAAATACCGCCGATGACCGTCAGCAGCGCGCCCCACCACACTGCCGGATGCGTGTTTGCGAGCACCGTGGGCGGCGGGCTGGAGAACTCATAGATGCCCGTGCCCAAAATGATGACCCCGTAAATCAGCAGAATGACCCCCACGAAGAACCAGACGGGAATCATGTGATGATCGCCGTGGCTTTGCGTTCTTCCTGATCGACGGCGACGCGATGTGCACCACCGTCACCCCCCGAACGGACGTCTTGCGGCTTCGGTTCCATACTCACCCCCTACCAGAAGATCCACTGGAGGATCAAAAACAGACCCGCCGAAATCGCGGCCCAGAAAATAGGCCGTTTCCATAGCGGCAAATGCCCTTCGCTCGGCAGTTCGGTGCAACCGTAGACCAAGCCGGTCAACTCTTCCACGGGCTTGGGTTTGGTGAAATAGCTGACGGCCACGGTGACGATAACGCAAATCAGCCACGACCACAGGGCCCGATACATATTCTCGGCCATGTCCTTGGCATCACTCGAAAGCGCAATGTACGGCCAGCATGTTGTGATTAAATTTCACCAGCAGGAACATGGCCACCGAAGAAACGCTGCCCGGCGAGCAGCCCCCAGAAGCCGCCGGCGGCGCGTCGTGCGCTTCCACATCATGCCCAGCAACACGGTGCCGAGCAGCGGCGCGACGAAAAAGCTGAAGAGCGCCTGGACGTAATCCATGATGCTACCGAAATGCATGACCAGGTAAGCGGTGCCGATGGAGACGATGACGCCGAGAATCGTGCACCAGCGTCCCATGCTGACGTAGTGGTCGTCCGAAGCATTCTTGCGGATGAACGGGCGGTAAAGGTCGTAAGTCCACACCGTCGCGAAAGCGCTCACGTTCCCCGCCATTCCCGACATGAACCCGGCGATGAGGGCGGTGATCCCGAGTCCCAGCAGCCCGGGGCCGCAATAGCGCGCCAGCATCAGCGGCAGGACCTCGTTGTAACTGTGCTGGCCGATTCCCACGGCGCTTTCCGGAACCAACTTGAAGGGTAACAGGCCGAGCCCCAGCAATCCCGGCAGGATCACGATGAAGGGCACGGCCATCTTGAAATAGGAACCGATGATGGGCGCCATCTTGGCGGCGCGAATGTCCTTGGCGGCAAAGATGCGCTGCACCACCAGGAAATCGGTGTTCCAGTAGCCGAAGGAAATCACCCAACCGAGACCCAGCACAATGCCGGTCCAGTGGATGCCCATGGGGTTGCCGGCGAAGTGGCCCATGCCGCCGCCACAGGTGCGTGTAATCTCCTTGCGGAAAATTCTGGTGGATGCGCGCGACGAGCCCGTTCCAGCCTCCCGTTTCCACCAGGCCCAGGATGGGAATCAACAACGCGCCAAACCAAATCAGGAAGAATTGCAGCACCTCGTTGAAAATCGCGGAGAAAAGCCCGCCCAGGGCGACGTAAACCCCCACCGTGATGGAAGACACCCAAATGCTGAAATGGATGTTCCAGCCCAGAACCACCTTCATCACCAAGGCCATCGCATACATATTAATGCCCGACATCAAAACGGTCATGAAGGCGAAGGAAATGGCGCTGAGAGCGCGCGTGGATTCGCCGTAGCGGAGCTGGAGGTAACCGGGAACGGAATGGGTTTTGGAAATGTAATAGAACGGCATCAGCACGAGGCCCAGAAACAGGATGGCCGGGATGGCGCCAATCCAGTACCAGTGCGTGGCCAGGATGCCGTACTGGTAGCTCGCGGCCGCCCAGCCCATCAGTTCCAGCGCGCCGAGGTTGGCGGAAACAAAGCTCAGTCCCGCCACCCAAGCCGTCATCTCCCGGCCCGCCAGAAAGAAATCCTCGCCACTCCGTGGTATAGCGTTTCAGGTAGAAGCCAATCCCCAACACCATGGCGAAGTAGATGGCGATGATGGCCATGTCCACCGGATGCAGAAGAATCAGCCGCTCGCCCGCCTTGGCGAGATCCGGTGTCGCGAACCACAATATGCCCATTAGATTCATGTCAGCCTTCAAAAGGGATTTCTAGCTACAGTGAGATCGTAAGGTTCTTTTTACCACGAATGATGCCGTTAGTGTTCAGCTTCTTCATATCTGCTTCTCCTTACGAAAGCAGGGATGATAGGATAGTGAGCGGACCGGTAGTGAGGAGCGCTTCACTTGCGGCTTTACGATGTCATTTGGAAGATATTTCCATGAGCAAAAGAAAGCAGACTGATCTCCTTCCTGACGAATTCGCCATCCCCGACGAGGCGGCGGAGTTCTGGGACACCCATGATACCACCCATTACCCCCGGGCTTTTCGGACCGTCCGGGTGGTGGCGGAACTGCGAAACCGTCATTACGAAATACCCATCGAGGCCGATGTTATCAAGACATTGGAAGCACGCGCTCGGAAGGCAGGGGTTACCCTAGGTCATCTCGCCAGCGATCTTCTCCGCCGCCAACTCAGCGCCTCGGCTGCAGCGAGAAGAACCCGAATCGCCAACTCGACCTGTTGCTAATCGCCTGTGTCGTCGTCATGCACGGATGGCGCTTCCCCCGTGTTTTTCTTGACCGAAGAATTCCACTTGTATAGTGTAACGATACGCCATACACTGGAAAGGACGGAGCGTGATCGAGAGCATAAAACACAAAGGCCTTAAACGGCTGTATGAGAAAAACGACCGCAGCGGCATCCGGCCCGATCTGGTGGACAAGGTACAGAAAATTCTCTCCGCGCTGGAAGCGGCGGACGGCCCCGGTGATATGGTCCTGCCCCTGTTCCGGCTTCACCCGCTGACAGGAAACCGTCGCGGCGCTTACTCCGTCACGGTCAAGGCCAATTGGCGCGTTACGTTCAGCTTTCGGCAGGGAGCCGCTTGCGACGTGGATTTAGAGGATTATCACTGACGGAGGACAACCTCATGCCCATGAAAAAACCCAACCACCCCGGCAATCTTATCCGGGATTGTCTGGATGAGCTCAAGATCAGCGTTACGGACGGGGCCAAGGCGCTCGGCGTGACGCGCCCGACGCTTTCCCGCCTTCTCAACGGCAAGGCGAGCGTATCCCCGGAAATGGCCGTGCGTCTCGAAAAGGCGCTCGGCAGTTCGGCGGGCTTTTGGCTTCGGCTCCAACTCAACTACGATCTGGCACAGATACACGCACGAAGCGGAAGAGTTCAGGTGCGCCGCCTTGCTGCTCCGTCGCACCTAGCGGTTTGACCCTTCTAAGAAGGTAGCGCAGACGTACGCGTACTCTGCGTTCGCCTGCAGCTTTTCGTCATCGGGTATTAATGGATATGTTGACGTTTTCATGTTAAGAACCGCAGAGGAAGGCAAACTACGCCTACCTCTGCGCTACCCCGCTCAATTTCGCCTTGGGAAATGACCGGCTGGTTTGGCCCCAGGTGGACCAGCGTGGTGAACGGTCTCGAAAAGTACATGCCGGACCGGCTGGTGACCACGGACTGGGAAAACGGGCCGCCGGGTTGGACCAGCGATGGGACGGGGCCTCACCGCTTCTATGATGCCGGTCATCGCTGGGTCAATCTCGACGCTTGGTATGAATACCACGCCCCGCAATGGGCCACCTGGTATCACTACCACATGGTGAACCCGGTGATGCCGACTTGCATCTTCGAGACTCTCTACGAAGGCTTGGCGGCCGGGAGTCCGCAGCATATCCGCACACCGCCCCAAATGATGAGGGAACAGGTTTGGGGGACGGTGTTGAATGGCGGCTCCGGTTTCGGCATTCTCGGCTCGCCGGACTGCACGGAGGACCCCCTGCGCTGGCTGGGGAAAACTCCGGGCGTTAACGCGGCGGAGTACGGTACGACCTTCTTCACCGCCCGGCGCTGGTACGAACTCATTCCCGACTGGACGCACACGTTTCTGACGAGCCAATCGGGAACTCCGGGGAAGGACGATTTCACTTACGTTTCCGCGGCGCTTACCGCGGATGGCTCCCTGGGCGTGTGTTATTACCCCGGCGAGAGCGGCATGGGGTTCCAGTTGACCGTCAACATGTCGAAGCTGGGGGGCGGCGCTGGGGAGTCGCGGGCACGCTGGTACGACCCCACGAACGGCACCTACCAAATCATCGGCAGGATGGCGAATTCAGGTGCTCACGTCTTCACCACTCCCAAAGCGAATAGCCAGGGGGCTGCGGATTGGGTACTGGTGCTCGACGCTGCCTCCCCGTGACGCCTCCCCCCGGCCTCCGCTCCCCGGCCCACAGGCGCGGAGCGGCGTAGCGCAGCGCGGCGGAGCCGCAACCAAATGGGGCGGAAAGCAGTCTGTCCCATAGAATGTCTAGGCGGCCGGAGCCCCTATTTACAAGGCCGTTGCGCGCGGACCTGAAAAATTCTTGCAAAAAAACAAGAATTTACGAGCTTGCAATGCAGAATTTTCCGCCTTTTAGAACTACTCTGCGGCTTTAATCCTTATTGAATATGCTCACGATACTATTACCAATTTACGAACCGCAGAGTAGGGCAAACTGCGTCTAGTTCTGCGCTACCCTGCTACCCTGCTCGGGCTCGGGAAAACCAGTGTAACGTCCCGTCTGTCCCCATCGTCCCGTCAAAATGTCCGACTGGGCAAATCGCGTTTTGCGGGCGTGGGTTCGGGGCGTATAATCCCGCACGACACGGTTTTGAAGCCATGCTGAAAGCTTCGAATCTCGATCACAAAAGGAAAAGCCGGAGAGGAACGCCCAAAACGCGTGCCTCTGCGCTACCCATTTCTTTAGTGGACACTACTATGTTGGATTATAGCAAACGTTGATAATATACAAAAAGCAAGGGCGCCAACCTCCGGGGTACCCGGTGCGAAGAAAGGCTACGCGCGAACCTGCGCGGTACCCGGTCCGGCAAAGCCGGAAGCTTTCCGATGGCTGACCCCTCAAAGGGGCCTGAACGCCATCGCCCGGAAGCGCCAAGGGGATATTCCGATGCGAACGGCAGAACATCGTATGCTGTGGAGCATTTTGTTTGTTTCCCTGTATGCATTCACCGGCATTGCTTTGACTGCGGGGGCGCAGACGACGGCGCCGAACGAATGGACCTGGATCGGCGGAAACAATTACGTAAACAACCCCAACGCTGCGCCGGCGTGTACGGAACACTGGGAACTCCGGCAGCGAGCAACATTCCCGGCGCACGAGACACCGCGGCCACCTGGACTGATAGCAGCGGCAATTTGTGGCTTTTCGGGGGCGAGGGCGCCGATGCCAACCGGAACTTCGGCCAGTTGAACGACCTCTGGGAGTTCGAACCCTCCACGCAGCAATGGACCTGGATCGGCGGAAGCAGCACCGTGCCCGCAAGCTGCGCAGGCAGCACCACCGTTCCTTGTGGCCAACCGGGCATCTACGGGACCCTTGGCTCCGCCGCTGCCGCCAACATCCCCGGCGGCCGCAGCGGGGCTTCCTACTGGACCGACAGCAGCGGCAATTTCTGGCTTTTTGGCGGCGGGGGCTTCGATGCGGACCATAATCCCGGCGGACTCAGCGACCTGTGGGAATTCAACCCCACCAGCAAGGAGTGGACGTGGATGGGCGGAAGCAGCACACTGCCAGCCAGTTGCGCAGGCATTACTATCTCTGGTTGTGGCCAGCCCGGAGTCTACGGGACCCTCGGCTCCGCCGCTGCCGCGAACATCCCCGGCAGTCGTGACTACGCCACCAACTGGATCGACAAAACCGGAAAACTCTGGATGTATGGCGGCCAAGGCCTCGACGAGCAAGGAAATTTCGGTCAGTTGGACGATCTCTGGGAGTTTGACCCCACCAACCAGGAGTGGACGTGGATGGGCGGCAGCAGCGCTTTGCCCGCCGCCTGCGCAACCAGCGCCACCAATGGGCTCTGCGGTTGGCCCGCTCTCTACGGCACACTCGGAGTGGCCGCGACAGGCATCAGCCCAGGGAGCCGCGTAGACGCTCTCGGTTGGACTGACAGGAAGGGCAACCTCTGGCTCTTCGGGGGCATTGGCTCGGTCTTTTGGGAGAGTTGTGATTTCTCCGAGATCGATCAATACGATCTCTGGGAATTCCAACCGTCCACCCAACAGTGGGCATGGATGAGCGGAAACAGCACCTCAATCTGTAGCGAAAGCTCCGGGGAGGACTCGTGCGCACAGGACGGCATCTACGGCACTGAGGGAACTCCCGCCATTGCCAACATTCCACCCAGCCGCGACACTGCCATGGCCTGGACTGACATCGCCGGCAATCTCTGGCTTTTTGGCGGGTCTCAGACCTCGACAACGAACGGCGGCGGGATGTTATGCAACGACATCTGGGTCTTCGAACCCGCCGCGAACGAGTGGGCTTGGATGAACGGAACTGGCCCGTGGCTTGGCTCTCCCTGTAACCAAACACCGGGATCATACGGTGTGCTCGGAACACCCGCCGCCACGAACACTCCTTCCGGAACGAGTGGGAGCTGCCAGTTGGACCGACTCCCGTGGCAATTTATGGCTCTTTGGCGGTAACGGTTTGTACATCAACATTCTTAGCGGGGGTGACCTCAACGACCTTTGGGTCTACGCGCCCGTCGCTCCCGCCCCCGAACCCTCCTTCGAGATCATTGCGTCTCCCAACCCCATCAACATCGGCGCCAGGGGCGCTGGTACCCCCACGGTCACTACCGGGACCACGACGGTCAGCATCCTCGCTGCCGGCGGCTTCGATTCTCCTGTCACTCTGACGGCCACCCCTGACACGTGTAACGAAGGCACCTGCATTACCGGAAGCTTCAGCCCGGCGACCATCACCGGCGCGGGCTCCTCCACGCTGACCATTTCCGTCACCGGAGCGTTGGTTCTGATCGCCACATCCGTCCCTCTCACCATCACCGCGACCGGTGGCGGCATCTCACAATCCATTCAGGTCATCGTGGATGTCACAACAGTCGGAATTCCTCCGCTCCCAGCTTTTCCGTCCCGGCGGGAACATACTCCACACCGCAAAACGTGAGCATCACCGATAGCTCCATCTCCTCCAACGTTCAGGAGGTGTCCCTGAATTCATTTACTACACCCTCGACGGCACCACGCCCACCGCGAGCTCCGCCGTCTACGTCAATCCGATTGCCGTGGCGTCGACAACAACGTTGAAGGCGATTGCAATGGACGTTTTTTTCGATCAGAGCGCGGTGTCCAGCGCAACTTACACCATCGTCACCGGCAGTTTCTCCATCACCGGCACAGCAGTCAGCGTAGCTCCCGGAGCGAGTGCGGGAAACACATCCACTATCACCTTGACGCCTTCGAACGGATTTACTGGCGTGATTAGTCTGAGCTGCGCGATAACTCCCGCCGCGGCAAGCGACCCCGCCACATGCAGCATGCCAGCCTCTGCCACCATCAGCAGTTCTGCGGCGCAAACCGTTACTCTCACGGTGACCACCACGCCGGCCACCTCCGCTCTCAACCGGAGCAGAAGGTTTTTCCGGCCGTTGGTGGGCGGCACAGCTCTCGCGTGCATCCTGCTCGTTGGCATCCCGGCCCGGAGGCGGAGATGGTGGAGCATCCTCGGAATGCTCGTATTGCTTTTCTTCGTCGTTGCAGGCGCACTCGGTTGCGGCGGGAGCGGTAATGGCGGTGCAGGCGGAGGTGGAGGGAACTCCGGCACCACTCCAGGTACGTACGTCATTACCGTCACGGGCACTTCCGGCGCCATTACGCAAACGGGAACGGTCTCTCTCACAGTGCAGTAGCCCGGTTCGAGGGTGGGGAAACGGTGGCACTGGGAAAACGGTGTCGGGAACCGTTTTGTTGTCTACATGGAAACCCAGGGACAGACGGAAAGATATACACAGCTTTTACGCGCCCCCGCGCGTAATCGGTTTTCCCTCTCCCCGGGGGAAAGGGAGGACAGGTGAGCCCCAAAGGGGCGGTCTAACAAAGCCCAGGCCAACGGCCTGGGTCAACGGGACCCAAGCCGATACCCGAGCCCTGAAGGGGCGGAACAATCCTCTTCAATCCCACACGTACCGCTCGTCGTAGGCGATTCCGGAATGGGGGGAAGACCTATTTCGCCCTTTCAGGGCTGGCGGCAAAATTTGGGGGTAATCTAAACCCAGGCCTTCAGCCTGGGCTTCGTTATTTCGCCCCTTTGGGGCTCGCGAAGTTGAATGGGGATGCTATCAAAACCCAGGCAACGGCCCTCTGGGGCTGAATCAAAGGCCCTTTGGGGGTTAAAATATTGGCAGGTTTCTCGGCGACCAGCAAGCACTTGGGCGTATAGTCTCTAAACCGTAGAAGTGCAATCCCTGACTCCCCGGAAGTCCAGATCCCACACCTGCTTTTCAGGTGGTCGATACCGCCACGGGCGGTTACCGTCGGTCGCCTTCCCGGAAAGTCCCCCACCAACAGAAGAGATTCAAAGTGTACTCTTCGTCACCGAATGCGAAAATCGAAACTCGAAATTCGAAACTCAAGGGCCATTTTCGAGTTTCGACTCAGCTTTCGCTTGCCCGTACGGGACGAGCCGCGGACCTCCAGAACAGGTCCGCGCTTGCTGCTCGTCACTCGTCACTTGTCACTCGTCACTGCTTTTTCCCCGGCTGGCCGTACCACGTGTGGTATCGATCCCACCACTTCTTCACTTCTTCGGGCGGCAGGGCCGTGGGTTTGCCGAGGAGCAGCGCCAGGTGAACGGTCTTGGCGACGTCTTCGAGCATCACCGCCGCTTTCAAGCGCCGCGCGCGGGGTCGGCCCCCAGGCAAACGTGCCGTGATTGCCCATGAGAATCGCCGGCGCTCTGTTCCTATATTGGACGATCGCCTGGCCGATATGGTCGGCCTGATTATCCACGTACGGCGCGCAGGGAATCTCGTCGCCGAACTCATCGGCAATGGCGGTCAAATACGCTGGAACTGACATGCGCAAGAGCGCGAAGCTGGTGGCGTAATTGGAATGAGTGTGGATAATGCCGCCCACCTCCGGGCAGTGCTGGTAAATATAAAGGTGATCGGGCAAGTCCACGGAGGGGTTCCACTTGCCGCGGAGCTTGCGACCCTCGAGGTCCGTCACCACCATGTCGACGGGCTTCATGCGGTCGTAGTCCATACCACTTGGTTTGATCATTACGATCCCGCGCTTGCGGTCGATGCCACTGGCATTGCCGCTGTGCATGGTCACCAAGCCTCCCGCGCCAGATCCCGAGGTTGGCTTCATAAACTTCGCGCCGGAGTTGTTCGAGTGGTGGGCATGAGAAAATCGTCCGTTGTCAGTAGTCCGTTGTCCATTGGCAGCGGTGATTGGCGATTGGTGATTGCTTAGTGTGACCTTCCGATTTTCCGTGACGCAGGAAAGAATCACAAATCACCACTCGCCAGCCACCAATAACCAGCGACTAGCAACGGACAACTGACAACGGGCAACTGACAGCTTACTTTACTGCCATCTCCCGTTTCAAAGTCTTCAGCCGCTTCATCACGTCGTTTCCGCCGCGGCCGAAGTAATCGTGCAACGCATGGTATTCCGCATAAAGCTGGTCGTAGATGGCGTGGCGACTCGGCGTGGGGCTTGAAGGTCAGCTTTTGCACCCGCGCCATCTGCCGGGCAGCTTCCACAATGGAATCGTAACCGCCGGCGGCGGCTCCCGCCGCCACGGCGCCGTGCATGGCGGCTCCCAGCGCCGAGCAGGTTTGGAGGGGGTCGGCCAGTTTGATTTCGCGCCCCGTGACGTCCGCATAAATCTGCATCAGGAGGTGGTTCTTCTCCGGCAAGCCGCCGCACGCCACCAGTTCGTTCACGGTGATGCCCTTCGACTCGAACGCCTCGATGATGGTGCGCGTGCCGAAGGCCGTGGCCTCGATCAGAGCGCGATAGATTTCCTCCGCCCGCGTGGCCAGCGTCATGCCCAGGAGCACGCCGGTCAGATCCACATCCACCAGAACCGAGCGGTTGCCGTTCCACCAGTCGAGCGCCACCAGGCCCGACTGACCTGGCTTGAGCGCGGCGGCACGTTTCTCCAGCGCCACCTGGAACGGCGCCTTCATCTTGCGCGCTTCATGATGAATGTAATCCGGCACCCCATGCTCGAAGAACCAGGCAAAAATATCACCGACGGCGGATTGCCCCGCCTCGTAACCCCACAGGCCGGGGACGATGCCGTCCTCCACCGTGCCGCACATGCCCTCCACCATCTGCTTCTCTTTGCCGAGCAGCATGTGGCAAATGGACGTGCCCATGATCATGACCAAGCGAACCCGGCTGCGTCACCGTGCAAGCCGGCACCGCCACGTGGGCGTCAACATTGCCGATGGCAACCGGGCGTGCCTTCCTTGAGGCCGGTCTTCTTCGCCCAGCAGGCGGTGAGACCGCCGGCCCTGGCGCCCAGCGGAAAGTACTCTTCCCCAACCTTTTCCGCGATCGACATTCTCCATGCGCGGATGGAGCGCGCGGAAGAAATCGCTGCGAGGGAAATCCCTGGCCTTTCACCCACATGCCTTTGTAACCGGCCGTGCAGGTGTTGCGCTTCTCCTGCGCCGGTCAATTGCCACACCATCCAGTCCGCCGGCCTCAATGAAGCGGTCCATGGCGTCGTAAACGTCCGGAGCTTCGTCCACCACCTGCAAGAGTTTGGAGAAGAACCATTCCGAGGAATACTTGCCGCCGTAAATGCGAATGAATTCCTCGTTGCGCTCGCGGCCGACTTCGTTGATCCGATTCGCTTCCGGCTGCGCGGCGTGGTGCTTCCACAGCTTGACGTAGGCGTGCGGAGTCTTGCGATACTTCGGGAGCGCGGAGAGCGGGGTGCCGTCAGCCTTGGCAGGCATGGGGCTGGAGGCGGTGAAGTCCGTGCCGATGCCAATCACGTCCTCGGCTTTCACCTTCGGCTTCCTTCAGGGCTTTGGGCACGGCTTTCTCCAGCACGTACAAGTAGTCGAGGGGATTCTGAAGCGCCCAGTCAGGCTCAAGCTTGGGGCCGCCGGGCAGCCGTTCGTCAATGACGCCATCCGGGTAAGGAACCACCGACGACGACAGGAGCTTTCCATCGCGCACGCGCACCACCACGGCGCGACCTGATTCCGTTCCGTAGTCAATTCCCAATGCAAACTTGTCTTTGGACATAGGGGCCTCTCTATAACAGAAGGGCGTAGCGGCGGGTTTACCCCGCCATTGATCATCAGGAATCATAGGCGATATGGCGGGGTAAACCCGCCGCTACGCCCTCCCGAACCAAATTTTTCATCAACCACCCAATAGCGTTTGCTGCCTCCGCAAGGCAGAAAGTTGTAAGGCCGGCTCGGGTCAGCGCGGCGTCGCTAGGGTAATCCGACCGGCGGGTCAAACATCATCTCCGAGAGCGTGGCGCAGCGCAAGAGGGAAAAGATTGGCTCGGGATTTGGGATTCGTGGTTAGGGATTCGGAATTCGGCATTTGGAGTTCAGAGTGAAAGTAGGCATTCGGCAACGCCTTCCTTGTGGTGCTGACCCCCTCACCCCCACGACCCGCAAAACGTGGGGGTGAGGGGGTCAAACGCCTGTGCGCAGCTCACGACTAGTGTTAGTATTCCCCTCATCCTCTTTTCGGAGTCGCGCATGGAACTCTATCCCCACGTTTATCAAATCCAATCCCTGTTTGGTGGCCGGAACCTTTTTCAGTATCTATTGGTGGGCGATAACACCGTGCTGGTCGACACGGGCATCGCGGAAACCCCGGAAAAGGTCATCTTCCCTTACCTGGATTCGCTCCGGCTCCCTCCCGAGCGTCTGACGCTGGCGGTCACCACGCACGCTGACCTCGACCATCAGGGCGGCAACGACGCCATCAAGCGCACCACGCCCGGCACGTGGCTCAGTTGTGGCGCCGCCGACCGCGCCCTGGTGGAGGATCCGCGCGCGCTCTACAACATTCGCTATAACTTTCTCCGCGCCGACCACGACATGGGGTTCGAGCCTGACCCCCCGCCCGACGCCGGCAAGGCCCGCCCGATGGACCTCTGCTTCAGCGGCGGAGAGATCATTCGCATACGTGACGGCTGGCATCTGGAAGTTCTTCACGTGCCCGGCCACTCGCACGGCCACTTGGCGCTTTACGATCCGCTGCACAAGACCGCCTTTGTGGGCGACGCCATCCACGGTCGGGGTTGCCCGTATGCCGCGGGTGGCTTGGCCATCCCCGTGACTTACTACTATGTCAACATCTACCTTTCCACGCTCCGCTACTTCGAGCACTTGCCCATCGACACGCTCTATTCGGGCCACTGGCCCACAATGCGTGGCGAAGAGATTCGCGACTTCATCGCCGAGTCGCGACAGACGGTGGAATTTCTGGACCGGGTCATCCTGGCGAGCCTCGAGAAAAACCGCGCCGGGCTCACGATGAAAGAGTTGGTGGACGCCGTCGCGAGCGCCGTAGGCGATTGGCCGCCCGACTCCTGGCTGCTCGCCATGTTTCCGGTGAAAGGGCACATGGATCGCCTGGAAGCGCAAGGCAAGGTCCGCGCACGGCGCGGGACTCGACCGGTGAAGTTCGGGCTCGTTTAAGTCCGCGGGAGCAGGGGAAATGTAGGCAGTAAACAGAAGGCAGTAGGCAATGGGCTGTTATGAATCATGAATGATGAATTTTCGGACCAAAGCCGACGACGTTTTTTCATAATTCGTTAAAGCGTTCAGGCCAAAGGAAAAAGGATCAAGGAGCGAACACTTCCCCCGCACACCGGAAGCCGACGATGTCGCCGGACTTGGCGCCGGAAGGTAACTGAAGCGGTACGAAACTGTCACGACCCCAGGAACGCTATCCCATGAGCCGCCCCGGAGAACGCGCTCCTGGCCGCTCGCGGGACCTTCGGGATCTTGTGGCGGGCTATTCTGATAGTAGTTTGGGTCGTACCAATCAATGACCCATTCCCACACGTTCCCCAGCATATTGAACAGCCCGAAACCGTTGGCGTGCTTCTGAGCTACTTCGTGCGTTTGGTTCCCGCTGTTCCCGTTGTACCAAGCGATTGCGTCAATATCACCGTACCGGGCCTCCGTGCTGCCGCCCCGTGCTGCGTACTCCCACTCCGCCTCCGTCGGCAATCGTCCTCCCGCCCACGTACAGTAATCGTGTGCGTCATCCCAGCTCACATTGACCACAGGCATGTTCTCATTTGTCCAGCCAGTGTTGAAATTCGGAGCTTCAGGCATCTGGCGCCCTGCGGCACCTGCAAACCGCTTGTACGCCCGCACCGTGACTTCGGTCTGCCCCAACCAGAAACCCTTGCTGATGGTCACTTGGTGCGATGGCTTTTCCTGGGAGGGGCAGTCGTTACCTAGCGAGCAACCCATCATGAACGTGCCCGGCGGTATCCGAACATACTTGAGCCCATCCTTGGGGTTATCCCGGACCTGCCCCGGAGCTGGCATCGCCTTATTCGCCTCACGCAGTGCTGCAATCAGCGTGTCGTCTGCGCCCGCCACGCGCAGGGTGTCGAGATATCGGTCGCCTACTTGGAAATCGATGCCACGCTGTTTCACGAGCGCTGCCGCGCGCTGGCTGGGCACCCCGCCCGCAACCAACTTCCCCACCTGATCCTGAGTCAGGGGTTTCGGCTTCACTTCGCGTATGGCCTGGATGACGGGCTCTTGTGCGCCCGCCTTGCGCAGGGTATCCAGGTAATCGTCGCTTGGCTCGAAATCAATGCCCCGCTCTTTGATTCGGTTTGCAAGGACAGAACTGTCCATCCCGAACTTAACCAAGTCCATCACCTGTTCTTTGGTAAGGGGCGGCATGGCTTCCTGCGGGCGAGCAGGGTGTGCGATGATCCCGAGAAACATAATCAAGATGAGGAAGCGGAATTTCATAAGACGCCTCGCGCGGATCGTTTCATCGGCTCTTCGAAGAGTATCAAATCGGGTGAACGTGTGGCTGGGAATTTTATCGTCTATTTGTTTCCTCTCAACCATTCCCGGAACGACAATAAGCGAGGAAGAGATTCCCGGTCTTTCTGCCGATTCGCCGCCTGTTTGCTTCCAACGATGTCATCAATGTTCGCAATTGGAAAGCCGTGTTTCTCCACTCGCCGTTTCCAAGCATCGTCAAACCGCTCGATGCCGTCAGGCGCGAAGATCAGGTCCACGTCGAACGGGCCATTGCGGAGCTGAACGAAGTCTTTGCCCCGCCCAATTTCCTCTTGTTCCTTTTCCGTGAGCCGGAAACCCAGCTCCAAGAGGGCGGCTACGAGCTTTTCGCAGTTGTCCCTCTGCTTATCCAAATACAAATCAACATCCTGCGTGGTGTCGGAATAACCCAGCAGAATGGCTCCGGATTTACCAAAGAAAAGGAACTTGACGCCATGCTGCTCAAATATGCGGCCAAGTTCTTGCGCGCTTCTGAATTCAAATACTGCCATGCAGTTGCTCAGTCCCGGCTGTAGCCCAACCAATCCGGCAGGTTTTCTTTGCACCAGCGCCGATACTCTTCCATCGAGTCGAAGGAGCGGTATTCAGCATCGTCCAAAACGGGTTTATAGGTATGCACGAAGGAGTTACGAATATGTTGCTCGATCGATCGCTTTGCCGCCGCCTCAAAGTCTTCCCAATCGGCGGGATTGCGTTCAAGGTTCGCCATGGAACTTCCTTAATTGTGAATGATGAATTATAAATTATGAACAAGTACTGCAGCGGGGTTTTTTCATAGTTCATAATTCACAATTCGTCATTCAGCGATTGTATTTCGGCGTGATGCCGCGCAGGCGCTTCCATACGGCGTCGCAGCGCTCCAAGACGGATTTATCCAGCCTTGGGCCCTCCGCGGCTTTCAGGTTTTCTGCGAGTTGCTCCAGGCGCGACGCTCCCAGAATGATGGAATCGACGGCGGGTTGGGACAGCAGCCACTGAAGCGCCAGTTCCACCAGGGTTTTGCCCGCTTCCTGGGCGATGGAGCGCAACTCTTCCACGGCGGCGAAGTCGTCGTCAAGCCAGTAGCGGTCCTGATACATTTTGTTGCCGTCGAAGCGCGTGCCGGGAGTCGGTCCGCTCTGCCGGGAGTGTTTGCCCGTCAACAACCCTCCCGCGAGCGGATTGTAGGGAACCACCGCTACGCCGAAGCGCTGGCAGAACGGGAGGTATTCCTCTTCAATCCCTCGCGCGATCAAGTTGTACATGGGCTGGGAAATAAAATAGGGATGGTAACCACGTTTTTCACAAATCCACAGGATTTCCGCCACCTGCCACGCGGCGTAGTTCGAAATGGCAGGGAAACGCACTTTACCTGCCCGCACCAGCTCTTCCATGGTTTCGAGTGTTTCCTCGATGGGGGTGGCATAATCGGGCAGGTGCAGGTAATAGAGATCGACGTAATCGGTTCCCAGGCGCTGGAGGCTTGCGTCAATGGCCTTGCGCATGGCCGCGCGTGACAAGCCCTCCTCATCGGGCGCGTCGCCCATTTTGCCGCGGACCTTGGAGGCCAGAATAACCTTGTCGCGCCGGCCCTTGAGGGTCTTGCCCACAATGGTTTCCGCCGCGCCGCGGTTGTAAACATTTGCCGTGTCAATAAAGTTGATGCCGGCGTCAAGGCAGCAATCCACGATGCGCTGCGCGGTGGCTTCGTCGGTTTGGGCGCCGAAGGTCATGGTCCCGAATGAGAGGCGCGAAACCTTGAGCCCGGTCTTGGGAAGTGTGCGAAATTCCATGTCTTTCCTCCTATGACACGCATCCAATTCTTGGTGCGGATTTTTCACCACGGGTCTGGCAGGGTGGGGCTTCAGCCCCGCCGTTGCATGCGATTTCTGATTATTCCCGTGTTCCCCGCCCCGCGCAACCCCGATACGTCGGGGCTGCCGGGGGCGGGGAACGAACAGAGATTGGGAGCCGCGATTTCGGCGGGGCTGAAGCCCTGCCCTTCCGGCACGCACCTGAGAGCGTTCGGCCGACCGGGGCAACGGCGCCCTTTTAAATCTCTCATTTTCGCGGCGTATATTACAATAGCTACCTGTGCCGGAACCGCCGCTGTTACAACTTGCGCAGGACCTCGAATGGCTGGGGTGTGAGCTTGAGCACTATGGCCACGAGCACGCCATGCTGGAATTTCCGCAGGCCGGCCCCAGTTGGGACACGTTCTGTGAAAAGCAGCGTGGGGTTCTGGTAACGGCAGATAAAATCGAGCGTGAGTTAATGGGCGCGGTACGCTACAATCCTTCACGGCTGGTAGGGATGGATTACCCGCTGGATGAGACCTTGGACTCGATCGCCGCCTTGCTGGGAGCCGTGGAAGAGATTAAGCATGGCTCCGTATTTGCCGTACAGGTGATACCATCCAAGGTTCGGGCGTTTACCCGGATGATCGAGGAGTACCTCCAAGCCATGGGGAAAGTGGCGGGGTAGCCTCAGAGGTCTTGGCAACGGGCCATCAACATCTGCCGTAAGAGGGAAAGGGTTTGCACACCGAGCTTTCCGAGAAAGCTCCAGGAGATTCCGCATAATGGACGAACAACAACTGACCAAGCTATTGCAGGACGAAGGGTTCGATGACGTCTACGTTTGGGAAGACGGCCCGGACATGAACTACCCGCCCCATCAGCACCCGGACGTCTCGGCCCATATCATCCTGACCGGCGAGATGACGGTTACGGTCGATGGGCAAACCCGCACTTACAAACCGGGCGAGCGCTTCGATATTCCCGGCAAAACGCCCCACGCCGCGCGCATGGGTCCGGAAGGGTGCAAATACCTGGTGGGAGAAAGGTGAGAACTGCAAAGCGATGAGTGATGAGTGATGAGCCAGGTTCCCCTGGCCTGCTATTCACTGTTCACTCATCACTGTTCACTGCGTTTCTACCCCTTGCGCCATTCCTCCCAGTCTTTTCGCACGGCGTTCCCCATCTTCTTGGCCGCCTCATGAACCCACCCAGGCTTGCGCTTGGCAAGGTCGCGGCGCACATTTTTGACCGCCCCCTTGCTTCCCAGATGGATGTTAGCGGTTTCGAAACCCATGGAGTGGAGCAGGCGCTCCTCATCCCGTTTCTTGGGAATCGCCGCCATCTCAATGCGTGAGCAATGGGGAGCCAACCGGCGCACAATCCAACGGCCGCACAAGCGGACGTAAGGATCCAGGGCGCGTGCGGCGGTCGAGATAATCTCTTCGTAGAGGATCTTCTTCGAACCTTTGTCATCCTTCGCCCAGACGCACGCGGAAGGAAGCAGGGCCTTGGCCTCGCGGGCCACGCGGCCTCCTTCCCAATCCGCCAGCGCCACGTAGCGCTCGCGCCCCAGGCTTCCCAACCCGGCCACGCGGTGCGCGACGCGATAGACAATCCCGGACGCGGGCAAGAGCTCCTCGAGCGCCTTGCGCGCGCTCTTGGGAACTTCTCCGTGTACGGAAGGAAGCGCGTTCATCTTTCCCCAGAAGTGGACGGGATCCCGCAACTCACCGGTCGCTGCCTCGCGCAGCCACTTGTTATCCTCTTCCAACACAAAAGGCTTGCCGCCGGCTTCCAACCCCTCCCGATACCCTGCCAGGATGGCCGCGCACGCATCCTCATGCCCGAGGGCAAGGTGGTTGGCGGAAATCGCCAGGTGGGCGCTGACCGCCAATCGCACCAGGTCATTGGTGTACGCCATGGGGTAAGCTTCGTCAAAATCATTCACACCCCAGATCAACCGTGCTTCCCGATCACGCCAGGTGCCGAAATTCTCCACGTGCAGGTCACCCACGGCCAGCACGCGCGGCGCTCGTGCCAGGTCCGGACAGACCTGAGCCCACACCTGCACCCAGCGGTAGTAAGTGGCGCGCAGAAATTGAAACAGATCCTCGGCCATGCGCGTGTGCTTCAGCGCCAGATCGGTCGGAACGATCGTAAGGTTTTTGGCCAGCCAGGTTTCATATTTCTTGGTTGCCTTTTTGATACGCATAGGACGCTACCTTTCTGACGGTGGATGCAAGCGATGGAACTCTCCACATTGTAGGGGACCAAGGGCAGGATATGCTCAGACATCACCCAATTGCAAGCAGTTGGTATACCGTCTTGAAAGGCCCGGGCCATTGCAGAAGAATGGCTTGGCATCGCGCCCGGCGCTATACTTACCAGACGATGCCCACTCGCGCCGCGTTGCCCGTAGGCAAATTGCCGCCCGCCGTACTTCAAGGCCTGCTCCGCGCATGCCACCCGCCCGCCTCCTCCGGCGTGGTCATTGGCCCGCGCTACGGGGAAGACGCCGCGGTCATTGACATGGGGGCGAAATACCTTGTCGCCAAGACCGACCCCATCACCTTTACCGAGGAGCGGATCGGCTGGTACGCCGTACATATCAACGCCAACGACATCGCCACGCTCGGGGCAAGGCCGCGTTGGTTCCTGGCAACCCTGTTGCTGCCGGAAGGCCGTGCCACGCGGGAGATGGCGCGCGGGATTTTCCTGGATATCCTCCAGACTTGCCGCGCGCTGGGCATTGCCCTGTGCGGGGGCCACACGGAAATCACCGGCGGATTGCCGCGTCCCATTGTCGTGGGCCAAATGCTCGGGGAGGTAAAAAGATCAGAACTGATTCGGAAAGAGAGCCAGCAACCCGGTGATCTCATCATCCTGACGCGGGGTGTAGCCATAGAAGGCACGGCAATTCTGGCCAATGCCAAGGGGGAGGAGTTGCGGGAAAAAGTGGGCCGCGCGGTCCTCCACCGGGCCAAGCGATTTCTCCTGGAGCCCGGCATCAGTGTGATTCATGCCGCGCGCCTCGCTCTCCGATCCGGAAAAATCCACGCCATGCACGACCCTACCGAAGGGGGGCTCCTTTCCGGCCTGGCGGAGATCGCCCAGGCTGGGGGAGTCGGGCTGCGCGTGTGGAAGGAGAAAATCCCCGTTCTGCCGGAAACCCTTGCCTTCAGTCGCGCGCTGCAATTTGATCCCTTGGCGCTTATCGCCTCAGGCGCGCTCCTGGTGGTCACCGCCCCCGCGTCGGTTCCCCGTCTGCTGCGGGCTTACGCTCGGCAAGGAATTCCCGCCGCGGTGATCGGGGAAATTCGCCCCCGCAAGGAAGGGACCCTGATCGTCGCGAAGGGCCGGGGAACGCGCTTATGCGTCCCCAAGCGCGACGAAATAGCGCGCCTGCTGGGTTAAGGACAAAAAGGGGCAGGAAGCGCCGTTCCATGGGCCCTGCCAGCAAGGAATCCTGCTATAAATCACGCCTTGCGTCGAGGGCGCTGAAAAGGCCTGATTTTGCGGCCTTTTTCAAAGTGGCGTGACGCGGTCGGAGGCGCTATTTTCAAGGCTGCGGAGTGTTTGGCATTGTCCCCGTATTCGTGCTATATTAGGAGCGTGAAATAAGTCATTTTTGACAAGTTGCAACGCCCTCTTGGGACTGTCTCTACTCATAATAATTGGGAAGATCCCGTGCACGGTTAACGAAGATTGAGGCGCCCTTGTGACGCCAGTTCTTTCACGCTCGCAAAGGGGGATAGTCACGGACCGGCTGTGCTCCTACCCGATGGGGCCGTCAAATTGTTTTCCCTCTGAAACCACCATGAACGCATGGCAAGAAATCCTGGGCTATTTGAAGGCGAAGGTGAACACCCAGAGCTACCAAACCTGGCTTCGCCCCACTCGCTTCAGTCATGTCAGTCAGGAAGGCTTGGTGGTGCGCGTTCCCAACCGTGAGTTTCAGGATTGGATTCAGGAGCATTACGGCAGCCTGATCAATGAAGCCTTTTCTCAACTCCAATTGGAACCGCGCAAGGTTCAATATGTTGTGGAGGAAGATTCGGAAAAGAAGCCCATGGAGGCAGCGGAGGGCAAGGCTTTTCAAGCCAAGCTGGATTTTGAGTCGGTCGACCACCAGTTGAATCCGCGCTATACTTTCGACACGTTTGTCGTCGGCAACTGTAACCAATTTGCCCATGCCGCGGCGCAAGCCGTGGCGGAAACTCCGGCGAAGGCTTATAACCCGCTGTTTCTTTATGGCGGTGTGGGGCTGGGAAAGACGCATCTGATGCAGGCCGTCGGCCACATGATCAAGGGCAAATGGAAAGAGATGCGGCTGGCTTACGTCTCGTCCGAGAACTTTACCAACGAGGTCATCAACTCTCTCCGCTACGATCGCATGGTCTCGTTCCGCGATAAGTATCGGAATGTGGACATGCTGCTGATGGACGACATCCAGTTCATTGCTGGAAAAGAACGGACGCAGGAAGAGTTCTTCCACACCTTCAACACCCTGTATGAAAGCCAGAAGCAGGTGGTGATCTCAAGTGATTGCCCTCCCAAGGAGATTCAGGGGTTGGAGGAGCGCCTGCGCTCGCGTTTCGCCTGGGGGTTGACGGCCGACTTGCAGCCTCCTGACCTCGAGACCAAGCGGGCTATCCTGGCGAAGAAAACTGAAAGCGAAGGCGTAACTCTGCCCGATGACGTCAGCGATTTTATTGCACGAAAAATCAAGTCCAGCATCCGGGATCTTGAGGGAGCGCTGACGCGCCTGATTGCTTATTCTTCCCTGACGGGAACCGCCATCACCCTCTCCATGGCGCAACAGGTACTGAAGGGCCTGGTTAACCTGGAGGACCGGCGCGTTTCCATTGAGCATATCCAGCGCGCGGTGTGCCGGGAATTCGGCCTCAGCTTGCCGCAATTAAAGGCCAAAGATAATAGCCGGGCGGATTTCTTACCCACGGCAGATCGCCATGTTCCTGGCAAAAGAATTGACCCCTGCGTCGCTGCCGCAGATTGGCAGGGAGTTTGGCGGCAAGCACCATACCACGGTGCTGCATTCCATCAATAAAATTGCGGAAATGCGCGAGAGTGACAGGGATTTAAACAGACTTCTCAACAAGCTACGTGATAGTCTGAATTAAACTTAGCGGGTAATCCAAATCTGACGCGAGAGGGGAAGTTGTGAATTTACGTAGGGGGGCTAAAATTTTGTGGCTTTCCACAATTTCCAGAAAGCCATCAACAGCCGCAATGCCTCCTAAGTTGCTGCTCCTCTGGGGTTTCTCGAATTTTCCACAAATTCACAGCACTACTACTAAAAACTATTTCCTGAGAGAAAATCTTTATGGAATTTCTACTAGTAAAAACGACCTCCTCAAGGAACTGACCCTTACCCAGGGTGTGGTGGAAAGAAAAACCACGATCCCGATTCTTTCCAACCTGCTTTTTGAGGTTGATGAGTCAACGCTCCGCATCAGCGCGACGGACCTGGACCTCGGGATCCGTTGTGGCTGTCCTGCCAAAGTGAAGGAGGGAGGGTCGGGAACAATCCCCGCCAAGCGCCTGTTTGAAATTGTTCGTTCCTTGCCCGATGCGGAGGTGCGCTTTAAGCTTCTCGAAAACCATTGGGTGCAAGTTACACTGCGAGAGGTCGTCGTTTAAACTTGTAGGGATGGCCCGGGATAACTTTCCCGTGTTGCCGGACATCCCCAAGCCGTTGGCCTCTCTCCCCGCCAATGTTTACAGCGCGATGATCCAGAAGACCATCTTTGCGATTTCCAATGAGGAATCGCGCTACACCCTGAATGGCGCCCTGCTGCTCCTGAAGCCGGAGAGCGCCAGCATGGTGGCGACGGATGGTCACCGCTTGGCGATTGTCGAGCGCGACGTGCAGGTGCAGGGACTGAAAAATGAATTGCGCCTCCTGGTGCCGAAAAAAGCGATGGCGGAACTCCTCCGCTTGCTTGCCGAGGTGGAAGAAGAAACGCTGGTTGATATCTCCAAGGACGAAAGCCATCTCTTCTTCCAAATCGGCAGCCGGATTTTGATCTCGCGAATGTTGACGGGACAATTTCCCAACTATGAGGCGGTCCTGCCGCGGGAAAACACCAAGATTGTCGAGATGGACAAGGAGAAGACGGCGGCGGCGATTCGCCGGGTCGCTCTGCTGGCCGACGAGCGCTCACACGCCATCCGCATGCAGGTGGAGAAGGACCGGATCGAAGTTTTTTCTTCCAGCGGTGAGTATGGTGAAGCGCATGAAGTGCTCGACGCGACCTACGACCAAGAATCCATGCAGATTGGGTTCAATTA
Source organism: uncultured Acidobacteriota bacterium (assembly GCA_963810005.1). Classification (GTDB taxonomy): domain Bacteria; phylum Acidobacteriota; class Terriglobia; order UBA7540; family UBA7540; genus Bog-366. The sequence continues at coordinate 177,480 of CAWELY010000041.1, read as the reverse complement.
CCAATATCTCCTCGATTTCATGAGCGTGGTCGGCGATGGCGGAAAGATTCGTTTGGAGTTGAAAGACGAACAGAGCGCCGGGCAATTTCGGCCGGCGGAGCAGGATGCTTACCGGTATCGTTACGTGGTTATGCCGATGCGCATCTGAGAACAGCGACGAGCAAGCAAGTGGCCTTCGAACGGCCTGTGAGCTAAGGCAAGAGGGAATCGTCATACTGAAACTACCCTACCACGTCTCTTTTAAGTTGCCGCGCCATCGGCCGACAGGGAGGTTTTTTCTCTGTCGGCTTTCTTGTTTAGTAGACCGGGTGTAGAGGCGGCTTTACGCCGCCATGGCGGGGTGAACCCGCCGCTACGGTGCTGGAAAAGAATCAGCCAGGAGGTTGTCCAGTCACGTGAGCAAGCCGAAGGAACTCGAGGTGAACGGTGCCCAGACCTACGATGCCGATAGCATCAAGGTTCTGGGCGGTCTGGAAGCGGTTCGGAAGCGGCCGGCGATGTACATTGGCTCGACCGGACCGGTGGGATTGCACCATCTCGTTTGGGAGGTGGTTGACAACGCGGTGGACGAAGCCCTGGCAGGTTTCTGCGACTCGGTGACCGTGGTCGTCCACGGCGATAACTCGGTTACGGTCACCGACAATGGCCGCGGCATTCCCGTGGACCTGCACAAGGAGGAAGGCCGCTCCGCCGCGGAAGTGGTCATGACCGTCCTGCACGCGGGCGGCAAATTCGATTCCAAAAGCTATAAGGTCTCCGGCGGATTGCACGGCGTGGGCGTCTCGGTGGTGAATGCTCTTTCCGAGTCGCTGGAGCTCGAAATCTGGCGCGACGGCTACACCTGGGAGCAGTCGTATGAACGCGGCAAACCGCTTGCCAACATCAAACGCGCCGGCAAGACGGAAAAGAGGGGCACGAAGATTACTTTCCTGCCTGACCGGCAGATCTTTGAGTCCATCGAATTCAACTTCGATACCCTGTCCCAACGCCTGCGCGAAATGTCCTTCCTGAATAAAGGATTGACCGTCCGCCTCAAGGATGAGCGCAGCAACAAACAGAGCGAGTTTCATTACAATGGCGGCATCGCCGAATTCATCAAGCACCTCAACAAGAACAAGGACGTGCTTCACGCCGACGCCGATCTACGCGGAAAGCGACCGCGACGAACATCCACATGGAGTTCGCGCTCCAATACAACGACGGCTATGCGGAGAATGTCTTTTCTTTTGCCAACAACATCAACACCGTCGATGGCGGCACCCACCTTTCCGGCTTCCGCTCCGCGCTGACGCGGGCCATCAATCAGTTTGGGCAGAACCAGGGCCTCTTCAAGGACGTGAAAGAGAACCTCCAGGGGGAGGATGTGCGCGAGGGTTTGGTGGCCGTGGTGAGTGTGAAGCTGCCGCAACCGCAGTTTGAGGGGCAGACCAAGGGGAAACTCAACAGCGATATCCAGAGCACCATGGCCAGCTTCGTCTACGAGAAGCTGATGGAGAGTTTCGAAAAGAACCCCACGGTGGGCCGCAAGATTTGCGCCAAGGCCGTGGATGCCTCGCGCGCCCGCGAGGCCGCGCGCAAAGCCCGCGAACTCACGCGGCGCAAGGGCGCGCTGGATTCCGGCGGCCTGCCCGGCAAGCTCTCCGATTGCCAGGAGCGGGACCCCGAGCGTTGCGAATTGTTCCTGGTGGAGGGCGACTCCGCCGGCGGCTCCGCCAAGCAGGGGCGCGACCGCCGCTACCAGGCCATCCTGCCGCTGCGCGGAAAAATCCTGAACGTGGAGAAGGCGCGCTTCGACAAGATGCTGGGCCACGAGGAAATTCGCGCCTTGATCACCGCGCTGGGAACCGGCATCGGCAAAGACGATTTCGATATCGCCAAGCTCCGCTATTCCAAGGTCATCATCATGACCGACGCGGACGTGGACGGCTCGCACATCCGCACCCTTCTGCTCACCTTCTTTTATCGCCAGATGCCGCAACTGGTGGAGCGCGGCAATATTTACATTGCGCAACCGCCGCTTTACCTGATTAAGAAGGGCAAGAAAACGCAATACATTCACGACGAGAAGGAATTCCGCCGGGAAGTGTTGCGCCGCGCCACCGAGGATCACGCCGTGGAATTCGGCGAAGGCAGCAAGAAACTGAAACTGGAAGGCGGCGAATTGACCAATTTCCTGATGGCTTTTGGCGAATACATCGACCTCTACAGCAAGCTGGAAAAACGCATTGGCGATGGGCGGCCCATTGACGCCCTGCTGCGCGCCGAACTTTCCAAGAAAGCCGAGCTGGAAAATCAGGAGAAGCTGGAAAAGGTGGCGAAGGACCTGCGGGCGGAGGGCTTCAAAACCAACATCAAGCTGGACGAGGAGCACAGCATCCATTTCCTGGCGTTCCACAGCGAAACGCAGCCGGAACGCACCCTCGACTGGGACCTGCTCTCCAGCCCCGAATACCGCCGCCTCTTCGATCTGCACAAACGCGTGCACGAATACGACCGGCCGCCCTTCACCATTACCTCGAATGGCAACAAGTTGACCATCGAGGATCGCAAGGAACTGGTGGAACACGTCATGTCGGTGGGGAAGAAATCCTTCACCGTGCAGCGCTTCAAGGGTCTGGGCGAAATGAATCCCACGCAGTTGTGGGAAACCACCATGGACGCCGAACAGCGCACCATGTTGCAGGTGAAGGTGGAAGACCAGGTCGAGGCCGATTCCATCTTCACCGTGCTCATGGGAGACGTCGTCGAGCCCCGCCGCCAGTTCATCGAGGACAACGCGCTGGATGTGAAGAATTTGGATATTTGACTCTCTGTGGGTAAGATTGACGCAAGTTCAAGTCAAGTGTATACTTCGTAGTGTACACTTCGACGTGGAAGGTAATCTATGGTTGTTACTGCTAAACAACTCCGGCTGCAAACCTCAAAGATCTTGAAAACAGTGCAGCGCACAGGCTCGGTGACCGTCACCCTAAGAGGCAAACCCGTTGCGAAAATCTCTTCACTGGTGGTGAAAAAGCCTGCGAAGGATCTGCTGGAGTATCGTGCGATCGGGATGTGGGCCGACCGAAAAGATATGAAAGACCCTAGCGCGTGGGTCAGAAGAATCCGTAAACCCCGCTATAAACTACATTGATCTTTGACTCAGATGTCGTCATATGGATGCTGCGAAGGCACCCCACGGCAGTTCGATTCGCCCGGACGATTGACCCGGCGGAACGCAACGTGTCCGTTGTTTCCTACCTGGAGGTCCTTCGGGGTTGCCGCGATCGCCTCGAGGCCAATGATTTTAGGGAGTTCATGGAGGAATGGTTTACCGAAGTCGTCCCGCTTAAACCCGAAATTGGCGATTCCGCGGTCTCACTCATGGCCCGGTTTGCCTTATCCCACCGCCCTGGTGTCGACGACATGCTCATTGCGGCAACAGCTTTGTACCACAGAGAGACGGTGGCTACAGGCAACGTAAAGCACTTCGATTTTATTCCAGGACTTGTCGTGCAGCGTTTCCGGGTTTAGCGGGGTGGGGACAGATGGATCAGCAAACACGAATACTATAAGCAAAGCATTTGATGGGCGGGCTGGGGCAGACCTTTCTGCGGTTTATTGACAGGGCACAATGAATTTGCAGAGAAAACGGAAAAAGCGCGCGCAAGGCGACAAAGGCGCCGACCTCGCCAACCATCCTGCCTTCGGGATTTGGGCGGACCAGGAGGACATGAAAGACGTACATGCCTGGCTGAAGAAGATCCGCACACCGCGTTATCTTACGGACGGCGGGAGTATGCTCTCACCGTCACCGCAATAATCCAAACGCAGTCCGAAGTGGGAGTACGGCAAGCCGGACCCCCACAACCAAGGCGGCAGGGCCACTAGCCAATGGCCAAAATTTAGGTGCGGCGCGACACTAGCGGCCATCGAGGAACGGAATCATGGGTGATCAAGAACTAATCAAGCCGTCGCGGGACATTCCCGTCAATATTGAAGACGAGATGCGCAAGTCCTATCTCGATTACGCCATGAGCGTCATCATCGGCCGGGCGCTGCCCGACGTGCGCGACGGATTGAAACCTGTCCACCGCCGGATTCTTTACGCGATGTACAAGGAGGGCAACACCTCCGACAAGCGTTACATCAAGTGCGCGGGCACGGTGGGCGAGGTCATCAAGAAATATCATCCGCACGGCGACGCGGCGGTTTATGACTCGTTGGTGCGCATGGCGCAGAACTTCAACATGCGTTACCCGCTCATTGACGGGCAAGGCAACTTCGGCTCGGTGGATGGCGACCCCGCCGCGGCTTACCGGTACACGGAATGCCGCCTGGCCAAATTGGCCGAGGAGATGCTGGCCGACATCGAAAAAGACACCGTGGATTTCATTCCCAACTTTGATGAGTCCACGGAGGAGCCCACCGTCCTGCCCACGCGGGTTCCCGGCCTGCTGATTAATGGATCGGACGGAATCGCCGTGGGCATGGCCACCAAGATTCCACCGCACAACCTCACGGAGATTATCGAAGCCACCATCCTGCTGTTGAATAAACCTACGGCATCGATCGACGAAGTTCTGGCGCTCGTTCCCGGCCCCGACTTCCCCACCGGCGCTTACATCTATGGCAAGAGCGGGATCAAGGACGCCTACCGGACGGGCCGCGGCCAGTTCACCATGCGCGCCAAGGCCGCCATCGAGCGTCCGGCCAAGGAAAAAGTTCAGATCGTCATCACCGAAATTCCTTATCAGGTCAACAAATCACGGGTCATTGAGCGTGTCGCCGAGTTGGTGCAGGACAAGAAAATCGAGGGCATCTCCGACGTCCGCGACGAATCGGACCGCGACGGCATGCGCATTGTCATTGAGATTAAGCGCGGCGAGCAGCCGGAAGTTATTCTGAACAATCTCTACAAACATACGCAGCTTCAGGAGACGTTTGGGATGATCATGCTGGCCATCGTGCACGGCCAGCCGCGCACGCTGCCCCTGATTGAGGCGCTGCAACTTTTCATTGACCATCGGGTCATTGTGGTGCGGCGCCGGACGGAGTATGACCTGCGCAAGGCGCAGGAGCGCGCCCATATTTTGGAAGGTTTTCTCAAGGCGCTTTCGCAGCTCGACGCCATCATCAAGTTGATTCGCGCCTCCAAGACGCCTGCCGAAGCGCGCGCGGGGTTAATCGCCAGCTTCGAGTTTTCCGACCGCCAGGCGCAGGCCATCCTGGAAATGCAGTTGCAGCGTCTGACCGCTCTCGAGCGCGACAAGATCCAGGCGGAGTTCGACGAACTCCAGAAGAAGATCGCCGAGTATCAGGAAATCCTGGCCAGCGACAAGGTGCTTAAGAAAGTCATCGCCAACGAGCTGAAGGAAATCCAGAAAGTGTACGGCGACGCACGGCGCACAGAAATCATCGAAGAGCAGGACGAGATCAGGCTGGAGGATCTGATCGCCGTCCAGGACGTCGTCATCACCATCTCCCATTCCGGTTACACCAAGCGCACGCCGCTCAGCATCTATCGCCAGCAGGCGCGCGGGGGCAAGGGCCGCCTGGGGATGAAGACGCGCGAGGAGGATTTTGTTGAAAACCTCTTCATCGCCTCCACCCACAGTTACATCCTGGTGTTTACCAACAGCGGAAAGCTCTACTGGCTGAAGGTGTATGAAATCCCCGATGTGGGCGCCGCCGGCAAGGGCAAGCACATTTTGAATCTGGTCAACCTGTCCAAAGAGGAGAAGGTGGCCGCCGTCCTCGCGGTGAAGGAGTTGCCCGAGGAGCCCAAGGACGTGACCGTGGAGGGCGAGACGCTCGCCGCGGAAGGTTACATCACCATGGTCACGCGGCAGGGCATCATCAAGAAAACGCGCTTGGCCGAATTCTCAAATCCGCGCTCGGCCGGCATTATTGCCATGCAGATTGAAGATGGCGATGAGCTGATTGCGGTGAAGCTCACTTCCGGCCGCGACAACATCTTTCTGGCCTCGCACGAAGGCATGGCCATCCGCTTCCCGGAATCGGACGTGCGCGGCATGGGTCGAACCGCCTATGGCGTCAATGCCATGGATCTCGACAAGGGCGATTACATTGTCGGCATGGAAATCGTGGGCGATAAGGAGCTGATCCTCTCGGTTACGGAGAAGGGTTACGGCAAACGCACCGCCATTGTCGAGTATCGGTTGCAGTCGCGGGCCGGCAAGGGCGTCATCAACGTCAAAACCACCGAGCGCAACGGCAAGGTGGTAAACGTCCTGCCCGTCACGGAAGAGTCGGAAGTCATGGTCATCTCGCAGCAAGGCAAAATCGCGCGCCTCGATTCCAGCACCATTCGCGAGAGCGGCCGCTCCGCGCAGGGCGTGCGCCTGATTAACCTCGAAGAAGGCGACCAGGTGGCCGCCGCCTGCTTGATCAAGACCGATACCAACGGCGATACGCCCATGCAGCCGTTGCTGATTCAATAAAGCAGTGACAAGTGACGAGTGACGAGCAAGAGCGTGTAGCGCGGACCCCCGCCTTGGGGGTCCGCGGCTCTTCATCTGCTTAGACGCCGATTATCTGGCCGCATTGTTTATCGTGAAGTCCAGGTAAAATTCGGAAAGTTCTTGGAGTGCACACTTCCTTGGAAAAAGCCGCGGACCTACACAACAGGTCCGCGCTACCCATCGGAATCTGCGCACTGCGGTGTGCTCCTCCACGGGTGGGCCCCATTTTGGAAATTGCCTCCCCGAAGGGCGTGAGGGTGCTACAATAAAGAAAGGTAGAAACATGTCTAGCTAGGAGGAAATCTCTCGTGACGCTGAACATCAAAGACCCGGAAGCCCACAAACTGGCCAGAACCCTGGCTCGAGAAACGGGCGAGACGATGACGAGGGCGGTCACGGAAGCTTTGCGCGAGCGTCTGGAGCGGGCCCGGCGTGGGCGCATGCCGGAAGCGACGGCAGCCGAGTTGCTGAAGATTGGCCGGCGCTGTGCCAGCACCCTGAAGGGGCCGGCCGTGGATCACGGGATATTGCTTTACGACCAGCGGGGGCTGCCACGATGATTGTCGACACATCGGCAGTGCTCGCAATCCTATTCAACGAAGACGACGCCGCAGATTACTCGCGGGCCATCAGCCAGGCCGAATCTCGCCGGATGTCAGCCGCCAACTTCGTTGAGGCAGCGATCGTGGTCGAAACGCAAACGCGGGGCGGCGGGAGCCGTCAGTTCGACGCCTTTATGCGTCGCGCCGGCATCGTCGTCGAGCCCGTGACGGAGGAGCAAGCGCACGTCGCCCGACAGGCGTACACGGATTTCGGGAAAGGCCGCCATCGTGCGGGTCTGAATTTCGGAGACTGCTTCGCCTATGCCCTCGCCAAAGTCACGGGCGAACCCTTGTTATTCAAGGGAGAAGATTTCAGGAGGACGGATGTCGAGCCGGCGATGTGAAGCGCGCGCCGCGGGGCGCAGCTTCGAGTGTCGTACGGTCACGGAAAGTCCTGGCCCCAACGGCGGCCCTCCTTCCCGCGCTGAGAGTCGCGCGCTTTATATTTCGGCAAGACGGCTTGTCACTCAGCAGTCGGCACTGTATTCTTAGTGGGTGCATTTGATATGAGCGAACTGGAAACAAAGCAACAGCGGCTGGAAGAGCAACTGAGCACGTTGCCTTCGGTGATCGTCGCTTACTCGGGCGGCGTGGATTCCGCCTACCTTGCCTACGCGGCGCATCACGCCCTGGGTGAACGGATGCTGGCGGTGACGGCCTTGAGCGCCAGTTACTCCGCCCGCGACCGGGAGGAAGCGGAGAAGTGTGTTGCCCGCTACCATTTCCCCCACGAGTTTGTTTCCACCGACGAACTCGCGAATCCCGCCTATCGCGCCAACAACGCCGACCGCTGCTATTTCTGCAAGGATGAACTCTTCCTGAAACTCGATGAGATGGCCGGCCGTCGCGGCTTTGCCGCCGTGGCTTATGGTATCAACCAGGACGATTTGGGCGACTGGCGCCCCGGGCAGCAAGCCGCGCGCGAGCACAAGGTGCTGACGCCGCTTCTGGATGCGGGCCTTACCAAGGCCGATATCCGCGAGCTCTCGCGCCAGGTGGAACTGCCGGTTTGGGACCGCCCCGCCTCCGCCTGCCTTTCCTCGCGCATCGCTTATGGAATTGAAGTGACGCCGGAGCGCCTGGCCGTGGTCGAAAAGGGCGAAGAAGCCGTGCGCGCCCTGGGATTCCGCCAGTTCCGCGTGCGCTATCATGAGGAACTGGTGCGCATTGAGATTTCGCTCGAGGAATTGCCGCGCGCTCTGGATCCCGCCATGACTCGCAAGTTCGTAGAAGTTTTCAAAGCCCTCGGCTTCAAGTTCGTCACCCTGGACCTGGAAGGCTTCCGCTCCGGCTCCATGAATTCTCTGCTGGTCAAGATTCAAGAGTAGCTTTCATCCCCTACCCCTTGAGAGAGGAAAGGCCGCCCATGCACACTCGCACTCTGGCCGTAATCTTTATTCTTATGATTGTGTCTTCACCTGTCGGCGCACAAAGTCAAAACCTCGCCCAGCGGCTGGGATATCCCGCTGATGCCAGACTGCTGATCATCCACGCGGATGACCTGGCGGTGGCGCATTCGCAGGATATGGCGAGCTTTGAAGCCTTGAACCGGGGCGCCGTGTCATCCGCCAGCGTCATGGTGCCATGCCCGTGGCTGACGGAAGTGGCGGACTACGCCAAGGCTCATCCCCAAGCCGACCTCGGTTTGCACTTGACCTTAACGAGTGAATGGAAGGCTTACCGCTGGGGATCTATCCTGTCGCGCGACGAGGCGCCGTCACTCTTCGATCCGCAAGGATATCTCTGGATGACGATGGAGGAGGCGGTGCAACATATCAACCCGGCAGAAGCCGAGCGCGAAATACGCGCGCAAATACAGTTGGCCCTGAAGATGGGAATCCACCCCACCCATCTCGACTCCCACATGGCAACCCTTTACACCAACCCGGCTTTGGTGGCTGTCCTCGCCAAGGTCACGCACGAATACCACCTGCCGTTTCGAGTGATCAAGACTCCCGGCGCACCCGCAGACAAATATGCAGCCCTTAACCCCACCGACGTGGTGATGGACCACGTGTTTATGGCGGCTCCCCCCCTTAAGCCGGACGAGTGGTCGAGCTACTATACGGACATTGTGAAGAATCTTGCCCCAGGCATTTCCGAGATCCTCGTGCACCTGGCTTATGATGATGCCGAAATGCAGGCGATCACGGCGGGTTATCAGGAATATAACAGCCCCTGGCGGCAGCGCGATTTCAACGTCATGACGAGCCCGGAATTCCATCGGGCCCTGAAGGAAAACCACATCATCTTGGTGACCTGGCGTGAGCTGGGAAAGCTGCTTCCGAAGCCGTAAGCGGCGTTCTCTCTGTTATGGTATTATGGCATTATGGCGACAAGAAAAATGACCTTCAGTTTGCCCACTGCCCTAGCGGCTCAGTTTATCAAGCGCGTCTCTGCCCGCGAGCGCTCACGTTACGTTGCTGAAGCCCTTGCGGCGCGACTGCGGGAACGCGACCGGATGTTGGCTCGGGCGGCCGAGGTGGCCAATCGCAGCCGCCAAGTGCGGGCCATTGAGCGAGACTTCGGCAGGCTCGAGTCCGAGATTGTGGAGCCATGGGATGACCCCCCGTCGCGGTGAAATCTGGTGGGTGCGACTTGATCCAACCCTGGGGTCGGAGATCAAGAAGACCCGGCCCTGCCTGGTGATGGGGACCAATGTGCTTAATGAACGTCGCCGTACGGTGGTGGTTGTCCCCCTGTCGAGCGCCCCACAAGCCGCCCCTCCCTTGCTGGTCCCGGTGGTGTGTGGCCGCCGTCGCGCCGTCGCCGTCATTGATCAGATTCGCGCGGTGGCCAAAGAAAGACTCACCCGTCACATGGGAGAAATCTCCTTAGCGAACCTCGCTTCGGTCGAAGAGGCGCTTCGCATCGTGTTGGAGCTGTAACGGCAGTCCCCAATCGTAACCGTCACTTCGAAAATTCCTTCGCCACGCGAATCGTATGGGTGTGGATATCAATGGTGTCTTCCACGCGGCGGGCGTAACCACCTGCGAGGGTGACGGCGACGGGAATATTTTTCGCTTGCGCCTTCTCAAATACCAACCGGTCACGCCGTTCGAGACCTTCAATCGAGAGCTTTAGCCCTCCGAGTTGATCATCGCGGTAGGGGTCGGCGCCCGCCACGTAGTAGATCAGGTCTGGTTGAAATTCGCTGAGCGCATGGTCGAGCCCTTTTTCCAGTTCCTGAAGGTATTCAGCGTCTTCAACGAGGTCGCGCAAGTTGATATCGAGCGTGCTGGGGGGCTTGGGGTAGGGATAGTTGTTTTCCTGGTGAATTGAGAGGGTGAACACGGTGGAGTCACCGGCGAAGATCGCCGCGGTGCCGTTGCCCTGGTGCACGTCGCAGTCCACGGTCATGGCGCGCTCGATGGCCTTGTCTTTTTGCAGGCGGCGAATGCCGATGGCAAAATCGTTGAGCACGCAGAAGCCCTCGCCGTGGTCGGGGTAAGCGTGGTGAAATCCACCTCCCAGGTTCACCGCCGCCTGGTCCTGGAGCGCCAGCCGCCCGGCCAGAATTGACCCGCCCGCACAAAGCCACACGGCGCGCACCAGCTCGGGCGAGTAAGGGATTTCCAGGCGCAAGATTTCCAGATAGGAAAGCTTGCCGGCCTGCAACTTGCGAATGTAGTCGCGGTGGTGGACCAGCGCGATATCGTCCTCGGAAGCGACTCGCGGCTCGACAAAATCCTGCGGGCTCACAACCTGGTCATGCAGCAGTTTTTCCTTGGTCAAGCGATACTTGATGGAGGGGAAAACGTGGTTCCCCAGATTCAGGTCGTATTGGTCGGAGTAGACGACTTTCATAGAAGAGAAGTTGAAAGTCAAAAGTTGAAAGTTGAAAGTCAAAAGTCAGTGGCAAGCGCGGCTTGCCGTAAACTTTCAACTTTTGACTTTTAACTCTTTTTTCATTCCACCGTCACTGACTTAGCCAGGTTGCGGGGCTGATCCACGTCGCAGCCGCGCAGCACTCCGATGTGGTAAGCCAGCAATTGCAGGGGCACCACTTCCAGAATGGAAGAGAGCAACTCGTTGGTGTGGGGCAGCACGATGAGGTGGTCGGCCATATCGCTCACTTCGCGGTCCCCTTCCGTCACCAGCGCCAGGATGGTGGCCCCCCGCGCCTTGGCCTCCTTGATATTGGAAATGGTGCGCTCGTAGCGGGCGCGCGAATCCTCGGCGGTCCAATCGCAGGTGGCGATCACCACCACCGGCAGTTCATCGGCAATCAGGGCGATGGGTCCGTGCTTCATCTCGCCGGCCGGGCAGGCCTCCGCGTGGATGTAGGAAAACTTCTTCATCTTCAAGGCGCCTTCCAGCGCCACGGGGAAGTGCACGCCGCGGCCGAGGAAAAGAAAATCCTGCGAGCGGTAGAAATGCCGCGCGTAATCTTCGAACTGATCGTCCTTTTGCAGCACGCTCTCAAGCTGCTTGGGCAGTGCGGTCAACGCCGCCAGGAGCTTCTTGGCCTCGGCGACGGGCAGGCAGTCGCGCGTTTGCGCCAGGTAAACGGCGAAGAGGTAAAGCGCCGTCAACTGCGCGGTAAAGGTCTTGGTTGAGCCCACGCCGATTTCCGGGCCGGCGTGCGTGTAAATGGTGCCATGCGCTTCCCGCGGCACCATGCTGCTCAGCACGTTGCAAATGGCCAGGGTTTTCGAAAGCTTGGCCTTGGCCTCGCGCTGGCCGGCGATGGTGTCCGCCGTTTCACCGGATTGGGTGATCAGCAAGGTCAGCGTCTCCGCATCCACCAGCGGGTCACGGTAGCGGAATTCCGAGGCGTAGTGCACTTCCACCGGCACGCGCGCCAGGCGCTCGATCATCACTTTTCCCGCCAGGCCCGCGTGGCGCGAGGTCCCGGCGGCGACAATGCGGATTTCCTTGAACGAACGGAAATCCTCCTCGCTGATTTCCATTTCATCCAGGAAAACCTGGCCGGACTCGGGGGAGATTCTTCCCAGCGCGGTGTCGCGCACGGCGCGTGGCTGTTCGTAAATTTCCTTCAGCGTGAAGTGCTTGAACCCGCCCTTCTCCGCCAGGATGGGATCCCAGGTGATGTGCTGCACGCGCCGCGTAACGGGATGGCCGTCGAAGTCGGACAAGGTCACACCGTTGGGCGTGATCACGGCCACGTCACCGTCGGAAAGGAAAAACAAATCGCGAGTGTGGTAGAGGATGGCCGGCACATCGCTCGCCACGAAGTACTCGTCCTTGCCCAGGCCAATCACCGCCGGCGGCCCCAGGCGCACGGCGACGATCTTGTTCAAATCTTTGGTAGAGATGATGGCGAGCGCGAACACCCCCACCAGTTGCCGCACGGCCGCGCGCACGGCGTCTTCCAGGCTGGGGGCAGGCCGCCCCGCGCCATTTCCGTTCAGGTGTTTTTCCACCAGGTGGGCGATCACTTCGGTGTCGGTTTCGGTGGTAAACTTGTGGCCTTCCGCTTCGAGCTGCTTCTTCAACTCCAGGTAGTTCTCTATGATCCCGTTGTGGACCACCGCCACGGTTTGATGGCAATCGCGATGCGGGTGAGCGTTTTCCTCCGTGGGAGCGCCGTGCGTGGCCCAGCGCGTGTGCCCGATGCCGTACGCGCCGTCCACAGGATCGAGGCGGATCTTCTCTTCCAGATTGCGCAGCTTGCCCGTGGAACGGCGGACGTCCAGCTTGCCCTCGCGCATCACCGCCAGGCCCGCGGAGTCGTACCCGCGGTATTGCAACCGCTGCAAGCCTTCCAGCAGCACGGGCACCACACGTTTGTTTCCGATGTATCCGATGATTCCCGACATAAGCTTTTGCCCTGAGCGGATGGTTCCGCCCGGCACTCTGACCGCGGCTCGCCCACAGGGTGATGAAGGTTTGATTATAGCAGCAGCGCGGGGAAGCGAATGGGATTATGAGGAGTCACCACAGAGGCACAGAGACACCGAGAAAACACACAGATGAAAATTGAGGATCAACAAAGGTGGGACCGTAATCCCTGCCTGCGCAGGCAGAAGTCCTTTTCTCTGTGTCTCCGTGCCTCTGCGGTGAGATCTGTGGTGAGCTCTTTTTCCAGGGTCCGCATCGGCGGTTCGGCGAGACCCCAGAGGCCTCTCCCCTAAGCGCTAACTTAAGGCTCAATTCCTTCTGCGCAGCCCGTAACGTGGCCAAGTGGCGCCCAGTAGACGCGAACGCGCGTTTTCAGACCGAAGGCCCATAAGCGAGGAACCGAAGGCTGACGAATCTAGGCGGTGCTTCCACGGGTAGGCCGTTATACGTCATTGTGGATCGTTGCCGGGCGCTTCGGCCTGAAGCAGGGATGCTTCCGATCCCACAGAGGTCATCGAATTCCGCCTGGAATAGCGCAGTGCGGATAAGAAAGCGCTGATCGGCGTCATCGGCAGTTCGACGCGAGCTCATGAAGTCCTCCGCCGTGATCGAGCCCTGTCGCTCGCCATGATCCGGCGGCGCAATCAAACGTCGCGTATTCCAACAAAACGGTGTCTGCCGGCCCGCCGAGGTCTGTAACGTTTGCGGCGATGTCCTGCTCGCACCGAACCCGTGCGCCGCATCGAAGCCTTGCGCAAAGCTGTTCCCCACCCACCCGCAACGCCACTTCCTAGAACTTCGACGGCACTTCCGCTAACCCTGCCGCCGATTTCAAAGGGTAGGCTGGGCGTGCTGCCGGAGCCAAGGTTCCAACCGCTCCCAGCAGAACTGGTTGCTCTCGTAAAGTTGCATCAAGAAGTGATAAGCCTCGAGGTCATCGAAATTCAGCCGGAAGCCGTTAATGCGCAGGAACCCGGCAGTGACAGCGATGGCCGTTCGCTTGTTCCCATCGACAAAGGGATGATTCTGAGAAAGGCTCTCCAGCAGCGCGGCCGCCTGTTCGACGACGTCCCGGTAATAGCCGCTCTGCGGCCTTCCCAAAGCCGCTTCCAGGGCGCCGCGGTCACGGATACCTTGTGCCCCACCAAACAGAACGATCAGACGCGTGTGAGCGGCGAGGAGATCAGGAAGGGAAGGGTAAAACGTCACTGGGCGAGCCAACGGAGCAACTCAGGATGAGCGGCAACGAATTCGTCGATCGCCGCCTGGAAAGAGGTTTGCGGAGCGTTCCCGTTTCGCTGCTTCAGGAAGGTGATGAATTCTTCCACCGCGGATCGCTCCGCCGGGGAAAGCTCCGAAACGAGTTGACTGAGATCTGCAGGACTCATGTTCCACCCGAACAAGAAAAGTATACACCGGCGATAAGCCGCCAGCAACGAGGATGAAAAGCGGGCAGCGGGTCGAGGCGCAGAGGCGGCTTTACGGCGCCATTTGGCGAGGTAAACTCGCCGCTACTTGCGGTGCCCAGCCTTGTGTCCCTGGTCCTCCGCCCCCAATCCCTAGCCCCGGATCCCTGCCCCTTCCCCCTGCCCCTTCCCCCTTGCCTTATTAGTTAATCAGGTTTATAAAGGTCGGTAGCTAACATCCTAGTCAAGACCGGGTGGTCGGTGTGCGGTATGGCCGTCTTTCGGAGTGCAAACTCAACCAACTCTCGAACACTTGCGCCGCCCATTTAAAAAGGGGGGACCAAGGTATCTTTCGGAGATCTTTGCGAGTGGCTTCCGATGCTTTGGGCCCGATTCTCCCCTATGTCTTAAGCTGCGGCAAGGTCTCAATGTCTTGGTGGGACCGAACGACGCAGGGAAAACGGCCATAGTTGATGCGCCTCGCTTTGTATTGTGGTTGCGAGGGGATGATTACGTTCGTCTGGAACCAACCGATTTCCACGTCAAGCCAACGGGGGAGCGGGTGGCAGAAGTGCATATTCGCTGTACGTTCGACGCCCTGACTGCCGACGAGGAAGCCCGTTTCCTTGAATGGTGCGATAACGAGGGGGGAGCCCTCCGTCTTCGCGTCAATCTCCGGGGCACGCTCCGCAAACTCGCCGGGGGCGGGAGCAAAGTCATCACTTACTATCGAGCCGGAAAGGACATGGATGGATTGCCTCTTGAAGGTGACCTTCGAGAGTACCTGAAAACCACATATCTGAAACCTCTTCGTGATGCTGAGCACGAGCTCATCCCTGGACGACGGTCACGACTGGCAAAGATTTTGGGCGCACTTCCCGACATGCTCAACCAATCGAAAGAGGCGGTCGCTGGAACCCCCAAAACGTTATCCGACATCGTAAGAGAGGCCGACAAAGCGGTGGAGGACAACGACGCTGTCAAGAAGGCCTCAAAGAGGGTCAACAAAACCTATCTGGGCGAGTTGTCGTTTCAAGATGATCCGCTGATAGCCACGTTGGGTCTAGGTTCCAAAGCGGCCTTCGATCAACTTCTCGAGCGACTCGAGCTCTATTTGAATCCACCGTACGCCACCAACGAACGAGTACCTCGGGGACTCGGTTACAACAATCTGCTCTTTATGGCCGCAGAACTGTTACTCCTGCAGTCAAAGTCGGACCAACTGCCATTTCTTCTGATCGAGGAGCCAGAAGCGCATCTGCATCCTCAGCATCAGACTCTTTTCATGCCGCTACTCGAAGACCGGGCCGCCCCTCCGCAGCAGGACAAGGACGAGAAGGACCGGCAGCAGGTGCAAGTTCTACTCTCCACACACAGCCCGCATCTTGCGGCGAGCGCTGAGTTAGATTCCATGATTCTGGTCGTTGGGCAGAAACCCTACCCGCTCGCTCAAACAGAAACGAAACTGGAAGAAGACGATTACGCCTTCCTCCGACGCTTCCTTGATGCCACGAAAGCCAATCTGTTTTTCGCCCGCGGAGTCATCATTGTGGAGGGAGATGCAGAAAATATCCTCCTTCCGGCGATTGCAACGAAGATTGGCCGACCGCTTGGAAAACACGGAGTTTCCATCGTTAATGTTGGTCATCGAGGTTTGTTTCGCTACAGCCGAATCTTCCAGCGGAAAGACGAATTTAAGCTTCCGGTTGCCGTCGCTTTGATTCCAGACCGTGATACTCCGCCAGACGCAGCCAAGAAACTGGTAGGCGATGATCGCAAGACCGAGAGCGAATGGGAGGCTAAGAAGAAGGAAGAGTACATAGCGAACCTCGGGAAAGATAAAGGGGGCTCGGTCGAGACCTTCCCCTCCGATCAATGGACGCTTGAATTCGATCTCGCCCGTAAACCTGAGTTCGCCTCATTAATGCACCAAGCGACTCAATTGGCGGGGCCGAAGAAGGGGAAAACTCGGGACGCCATTATCGAGGCGGCAAAGGCAGACGTCAAAGGATGGCAGGCTGACAACACGAAGACGCGGGATCAGATCGCGGTAGAAATATACGAGCCCGTGTATAAGGGACGAGTATCGAAGGCCGTCGTCGCCGAGCAGCTTGCAAGGGTTATTGACGAGTTGGGGGATGATGCGGAGACCTTCAGGTCGAGTCTGCCTAGCTACTTTCCGGCGCAAAAGTCGTAGGTCAGGGCCTTTGAAATCAATCCGCGGCCGAAGACGAAGGTGCTGGAACGCCCATTTAAAGAAAGTTCTTGCTTTTGTCTTAAAAGTATGTTTCATGTATAGACATGAAACAAAATGCTCGTAAACGGGCGCAAGTGGTTCGCAACCTCCCCGACTTGGCCGACATCTTGCGCGGCTCGCTCTTGCAGCGGATCATCCGTCACCGTCAGGGGTGCCTCAAGTGTGAACGAGGAGAGGGGCATCCGGTCTCGGTGCTGGCGGTGACTTATCCCGGACGGCGGCTCCGCCACATCAGTTTGCGGAGCGAACAGGTCTCCCCGGTGCAGCGGCAACTGGAAAATTACCAGCGACTCAAGGCGAGTCTGGAGCAGATTTGCGAACTCAACCAACAGGCCCTGCTTGCTGAGCGAACTGATGCGAAGTACCGGAGGCGTAACCGTGATTGATCTCCGCCGCCAACAGCGCAACTTTGGGGATGGATTCATCCGCGAAACGGTGGCCGAATTGTGGGAAGGTTGGATGCGCCATGCGGACACCATCCTGGCCGACGAGCGACTGCTGGAGATTGTCCATCAGGCATTGCAGCGTCGTCGGCCGCGCAGTCGCACCCATGGGCGACCGGGCACCACCGCCGAGGTCGTGCTGCGGATGTTGCTGCTCAAGCATATGCGCAATTGGAGCTTTGCAGTTTTGGAGCGGGAGGTGCGCGGTAATCTGTTGTACCGCGAATTCACCCATATCGGGGCCGCGAAGGTGCCTGATGCCAAGACTCTGGGGCGGCTGGCGCAAGCTCTGGGGCCTGAGGTTATCGAAAAGCTTCACGTCCGGATCGTGGCTCTGGCGCAAGCTCAGGGCGTCGTGACGGGCCACCGCATGCGCTTGGATACCACAGTGGTGGAAACGAATATTCACTATCCCACCGACAGTGGGCTGCTGGGAGATGGGGTGCGCGTGCTCACTCGCCTGATGAAGAAGGTTACCGAGGTAGCCGGAGCAGTGGGCACGAAGCTGCGCGATCGCAAGCGGAGCATGCAGCGTCGCTTGATCGAGATTGGCCGCGCGACCCGCAGCAAGGGCCCAGCCGCTCAGGAGAAAGTCAAAGCCGTCTATCGCAAGCTGGTGGAAGTCACCCGCCGCGTGGTCGGCCAGGCGAGGAAATTCTCCGCCGAAATTGGACAGGGCACGAAGCGGGCCGCCGACGCTTTACAACAGGCGATGTTGGAGGGTTTGCGCGGTGGACTGGACGGGTTCATTGCCCTGGTGCAGCCGGTGATTCGACAGACGAAAGCGCGCGTGTTCGGGGGAAATACCCGAGCCGAAGGCAAACTGGTCAGCATCTTCGAACCGGACACAGAAATCATTCGCAAAGGCAAATCCAGCAAGCCGACGGAGTTCGGCAAGATGGTAAAGTTTCAGGAAGCAGAGAACCAGATCATCGTCGCCTACCAAGTATATGATCAGCGGCCCAATGATAAGGACCGCTTGGTCCCCGCGGTGGAGATTCACCAACAACGTCTGGACCGCGCGCCGGAACTGGTGGCGGGCGATGCGGGCTTCTACTCCGCCCAAGGGGAAATCGAGGTCGAGAATCTAGGTGTGAAACGGGTCTCCATTCCCAACCGCTCCACCAAGAGCACGGAGCGGCGACGCCATCAAAAACGACGCTGGTTCCGCAAGGGGCAAAAGTGGAGAACGGGTTGCGAAGGGAGAATCAGCGTACTCAAGCGACGGCATGGTTTGAACCGTTGCCGCTACAAAGGAAGTGCCGGAATGAAACGATGGGTGGGGCTCGGAGTGATTGGCGATAATCTCATCAACATAGGCCGAACCCTCGACCAATAGCCAAGCTCCATTCCAAGGCCCCCATTGCCGGCCCTCAATATTTCTAGAAATCGACTTTTGCGCCGGAAAGTAGCTAAACTGTAGATGTGGCGCCCACGTTCGCCTGCTGATTCCTCCTGGATAACGCACTCGGAAAATCGGAAACGAGGATGAGCAGGGACTCCCACGGATTTGGAACGAAAACCCCCCTTTGCGGATGCCCAAGCGGAGCGTCCTCTATGACCTTTGGGGACCACCCTCCCTGCAAACTTGTTTCAGGTCCACGCCGGAGGGCCCGGACTTGCAGCTACGCCGTGCCGGGAGTTCCAAGCGATCCCCTTGGCTGGTTTGTGGCCCAGTGTTTACTATTGCGATCACTGCCTTCCGACCGGGGAGTATTATGAGTCCCCTATTACCTGCGGCCGGAGACGCTGGCCGAGCGGTACATGCCGCCCCTCGGCAGTGACACAGCCACTCCTGGCTGTGTCCCAAGAAGCACAGGCAGGAGTGCCTGTGCCACCGGCCAGGGAGTAACCCATGAGCTTCTATCGCCGCAATTTGCCGCACTGGCGCCCTGAGGGTAAAGCCATCTTCATTACTTGGCGGCTGTTTGGGTCGCTGCCCAAAGGCGGGGCTCCAGGGAGGAGCCATGGGGCCACAAGAAAACGAAGTGACACAGCCACTCCTGGCTGTGTCCCAGAAGGCACAGGCAGGAGTGCCTGTGTCACCAAGACGGCAGGCAGGGAATTTCGATGCCGAGCTTGATTAGGGAGCTACTGGCCCCCTTTGGTTTCGTGACCCTATAATTGCGGGCTATGTTGAGAACGCCATCTTTCGCGGTGAAGCTGAAACAGTACGAGCTTGACACGTAAGTTGGACAAAATCCCGTGACGGCGGGCTTGGTGCAAAGGCCGGAGGACTGGCCGTGGTCCAGTGCGGCAAAAAGGAAGTGACACAGGCACTCCTGCCTGTGGTGTTTTCATGCGCAGCCAGTGGCTGCGCTGCCACTCACACAGCCTGGAGTGGCTGTGTCGCGATCTCTCCCGCCCCCTCGCGGTGCCCCCGACACATCAGGGAGTGACAAGTGACGAGTGACGAGGAAGACGAGGCCAGGATTTGGGAGCTAGGATTTAGGAGCTCACAACACACACTTGGGGGCGGCTACCCTTCCCGCCCCCCCCGTAGGTCCCCCGACACTTCCCCACATCGTTTATCGGCGGTTTTGGGTGAGAACATGAATCAAATTGCCGGGGCCGAAACGCTTTTTGTGGGGGCACCCCATGGGGTATTTTGGCGAGGCGGGGGGGCGGCGGTACGCCGCCCTGTGGCGGGGTGAACCCGCCGCTACGTCGGGGCACGCCAGGGCGTGCCCCCACAAACATAACGGGTTGCGGCCACAGACGGCGGGGCCGACGCCTAACCCCCGCGTGACACACTTCCCCGCTTCGTTTATCGGCGGTTTTTCCAGGACGATGAGCCTGTTTTGGCGAACGGCATGGTGGTACAGGCTCGCAGCCTGTGCGTGCACAGCCAGGAGTGGCTGTGCCACCATCCCTCACGCCCCCCTCGTAGGTCCCCCGACACTTCCCCATATCAACTATCAGCAGTTTTGGGAGGGAAGATGAATCAAAATTTTGCTGTTCCCGGCAAGAATCGAACACGCCTTAAAGGTTAACTGTCGACGGCCAACTGTAAACTCAATTTAAAGGGGCTGGAATCAGGTGGACTGGGCGGAGCGGGTGCGACGCTGACCTTTGGGCAGAGTGCTGCCGTTGCCGCGACGGGCGGCGAGGCGCGCTCGGAGTTTGCCGCCCACTCTGGCGGGGAGCGTTCGAAGCTGGTCCTGGATCAAGACCGTGCTGTGGGTTTGGTACCACGCGGCAATCTCATCCTCCGATTTGAAATCCGGGATCTCCGCCGCGGATTTCACATAAACCAGCTTCTTGCGGATACGGTGGGCGTTACTTTTTTCGGACGAACCTTTTTTCATTTTCATCCATGTCGCGGGCGGTAATGGGCCACGCTCGATTATGTCCCAGATAGCGAAAGATTATCAGCAGGTATCGCCCGGATTCGGTTTCTCCCCATGCTTCGTAAACGCCGCCCGCCCCCGCTTGAACACCGGAGCGGAGCGCATCACTTCTTCGACCTCTTCCGGGGTGACCGCATGTAGAGCAATATGGTCAACACGTTCAAGCGTCCATTCAAGGTCGTCGATTCTCATGAGCAATTACCAACGGCCATCATATACGTGCGTCGCAATTCGGAGAGCCGTGCAATCCCGTCATCGTCCCGGGGCGGCGATCACATCGGTAAGCGGCACTTTCCGGCCTTTGGTCATGTTCTCGAAGAGATAGAGCCCGGATTTTCCCCCGACGATGATGTCGAGGTCGCCGTCTTTGTCGATATCGACGACCGCAGACTTGCATTCCCGCTCCGGTCCGCGAGCCGTAGTCGATGATGTGCCGCCGCCATTGCAGCCCGCTTGCGGTCTGGACTCTTTCATACCAATAAATCCCCAGAGGTTCGTTGGCGCCCTTGTCGTGCTCGTGCGCGTAGTAGCGTTTTCCCGTGACCAGCACCGGCTTGCCATCGCCCTTGAGGTCGGCGATGGTCAGGGCGTGAGCCTGCGACCAGGCGTTGTCGATGACGTGTTTAATCCAGGTGCGATTGCCCTGCGCGTCCTTCTTTTGTTCGTACCAGAAAATTCCGTAGTCGTGGCCGAGGCTGGTGACGAGGTCGGGCAGGCCGTCGCCGTTCACGTCCATCGTGTAGATGAATCCGGTATCGCCCAAGTCGAATTCCGGATGGAAGACCCACTCGCCGTTGCGCGGGTCGGGGGGAGCTTCAAACCATCCCTTGGGCGTGATGATGTCGGTGCGCCCGTCGCCGTTGACGTCTCCCGCGCCGATGCCGTGTCCGTAGCTCCGCGGGCTGACCACGTGTCCAACCCAGTGGGCGTCCGCGCCCTTGCCTTCGATTTCGTACCATTTCAGCGGGAACTTGGTGTCGCCGAATTGCGGCAAGAGTTGCTGCGGCTTGCCCGTGTTCAGGATATCCACCAGGAACGAGAATTCCACCGGCGAGCCCGTATCGATGACGTGCTTCACCCAGGGCTTGTTCGATTTGCCGGGGTTCTCCCACCAGGCCAGGGGCGTGCTCCAGTAGGAACTGGTCACCACATCGGGATAGCCGTCACCATTCACGTCAATCGCCAGGTCGCCCAAGTCTTCCAGGTAGCCGCCAGTGAAGGGCAGGTCGCGAAAATGGTGCTTGATCCAGCGCGGCCCATCCTTGCCCGGCGTCGTCTGCTCGTACCAGTTCTCGCCGGAAATGATGTCGAGCCTCCCGTCGCGATTCACGTCGGCCACCTCTGCCGCTTCGCTTTGCCCCAGGTCAATGGTGTGCTTGTAGAAAGGGATCTCTTCGGAGCCCTGCGCGCACGCGCGCCCGGATTCCAGAAAGGCAGGAGGCGAGGGCCAGGAAGGCGACAAAAAGACTGACAACTGCGCCGGCCCGGGGGAGGATTTGAATCGATCTGCTAACAGGGGAGGACATAGGAATCTCCTTGATGAATTCAACCCGCTCGAGCGGGGGACAAATTGTCCTTGGTTGCGATCGGCCATAGGCGGTTAGTCTTGGGCATTAGCTATTTATCCACAATCAACTCGCCCGCTTCGACCTTTGCGTGGAGTGAAAATGTTCAAGTATCGCGCGCCTTAATCCGGCCCTACCGAATCCCCAACTTGCGCGCCAGGCTTTTGGTGAATTGGAGTCCCTGGCGCGCCAAGTCGTCGCCCGAGGGCGCCAGGTCGCGCCAGATGGCGGCGGCGGCGGCCAGCGCGGGCTCCGGCTGGGCAAACGATTCGATGGTCAGCCAGCCATCGTAGCCAATTTCCTTGAGCACTTTGAGAATGCCCTTCCAATCGACGTGCCCGGTTCCCGGAATGCCGCGATCGTTTTCAGAAATGTGAACGTGCCCCAGTTCTTTGGCCACGGCGCGGAGGGCCTCCGCCGGGATGCTGTTCCTCGATGTTCGAGTGAAAAGTGTCGAAGTGGATTTTCACGTTGGGCGCGCCCACGTCGTGCACCAGGCGAGCGGCGTCCTCGAGGGTGTTGAGGAAGTAAGTCTCGAAGCGGTTCAGCGGCTCGAGGCAAAGGCACACGCCGCGTTTTTGCGCGCGGGTGGCGGCGGCGCGCAGACCTTTGACGGCCCACTTCCATTCTTTTTCCGTGCGCCGGCTTCCGGTCATGACTCCCAGGCCGGCGTACAAGGGGCCGCAGATCAGGCGCGCGCCCAGGTCCGCCGTCCGGTCGACGCACTTTTTCAAAAACTCCACTCCTTGCGCGCGGGTGGCGGCATCGGAACTGATCAGGTTGGCATGGCGCGGCAGCACGCAGCACGTGGTGCGTTCCAATTGCAGCCGATCGAGCGTGGCCCTGACCGCCGGAATGTTGGCGGGCTCGTCGGGCGAGAGGAAGAGTTCGACCCCGTCAAAGCCCCATTCCTTGATGCGGGCGAAGAGCGGATCCTGTTTCTCTCCCACCTGGGTGGTCCAAACCATGGTATTGACGCCGAATTTCATGTTATGAGTCCTTTCTTTGAGCTGACAGCCGACAGCTTACAGCTAACAGTCACGGTCGGCTGTGAGCTGACAACTGTCGGCTGTCGGCTGTTAGCTGTCAGCTTCCCTTAAATCACATCCCACGGTTTCCGGCGCTCTTCGTTCAACATCTTATTGGCGTCGGCGTCGTCGATGAACTGTTCCTTTCTCGCATCCCACCGCAATTTCCGGCCAACCCGCAGCGAAATATTGGCAATGATGCAAGCGCTGGTGGTGCGGTGAGTGGTTTCGATATCGGAGTTCGGCTTATTCCGCGACCTTACGCAGTCGAGGAAATTGACCACGTGGGGCTGGTGCTGGGCGGTGCCATCGCCCTTTTCAATCTGCGTCCGGCCGAAGGTTTCCCACACGTCGGTGGTGGGGGTGGGTGGCCAGATGGTATAGCCTTCGCGGTTGATGAACAGCGTACCATCGGTTCCGTAGAACTGCGTTCCGTACGAATGCTCGTCCGGTCCCCGGCCCAGGTGGTAGCAGAAGCGGGCCATAAAGCCGGCGGAATTGAGCGGGCAGGGCGGGTATTCGTAAACGGCTTCGAAGGTGTCGGGGGTCTCGTAAATGCCCATGGCTGGCGTATCGTCCCCCTGAGGCGGTGACGGACGTAGGGGCGTCCACTTGCATCGCCCAATGGACCACGTCCATCAAGTGCGGTCCCCAGTTGGTGGTTTCGCCGCCACCGGTTTCCCAGAAGCCCGTGAATCCCCGGCGGCTGCGATTGTAATGATGGTAAGGCGCGGGTCCGAGCCAGAAATCCCAATCGAATCCCGGGGGAGGATCGCTGTCGGGCGGAGGAGTTTGCTTCCGATTCTCGCGCGTAAATCCGCCGCCATGGAGCCAGGCCTCGACAAAGGTGACCTTGCCGATCCTGCCGCCGCGAATCATCTCCACGACTTTCTGGTAATGCTCGCCGGAGCGCTGCTGCGTGCCGCACGACACCACGCGGTTGTACTTGTTGGCGGCCTCCACCATCTTGCGGCCCTCATAAACCGTGTGCGAAATGGGCTTTTCCACGTACACATCCTTGCCCGCTTCGCACGCCATGATCATGGGAATGCCGTGCCAGTGTTCCGGCGTGGCCACGATGACGGCGTCAATATCCTTGCGGTCCAGGAGCTTGCGAAAGTCGCTGTAACCTACGGTCTTGCCCGGCGGCGCCCCGATGGCATCGAGCGTCACGGCGAGGGGCAATTGGTAAACATCCGCCATGGCGACGGGATCCACTCGCTCCGTTCGAATCATGGAGCTGAAATCGAACCGGCCCTGGTTGCCGGCGCCGATCAGGCCGAGGCCGATGCGGTCGTTCGCGCCGATCACGTTGCGAACGGCGGGGCCCGCTGAAAGGGCCAGGCTGGTAACACCCAGCGTCGTGGATTTGTGAAAATCCCGGCGCGTCATTTTTGCTAAGTCCATATTCAACCTCCCGATTAAATCAGTGCGTTGTAGCACGAGCGCTCGCTCGCGCCGGCACGGCCGGAACTCCGAAACGCCGGGGTAGGTGGGCCGTGCAACTACAACGGCAGGGGATGGTAACACGGTTGTCCTCCCCGCACCATATGAGCCGTGGAGAAATCGGGAGATCGGGCCATCTGGCCATTTGGTGATTGGGTGATTCGCGATTGGTGATTGGTGATTTTCAGAATCAGCAAATGGGCTCACCTTCTCACCTGGCAGTGTCGATAACCGAACCGGGGGAGTGTGTCACGCGGGGGGACGTCGCACGACCAATCCGGGGGTCGCCCAAAAGGCTCGCGTGCGCCGCGTTGATCGTTGCGCTGTCATCCTGAGCCTTGCGAAGGGTCCTGCCCTGCCTGCCTTTCCAAACTTGCCCTTAGCTCGCATCTCGTCCCTGGGCCAATGTCACTTATGGCAACCCGAAACAACCTGCTCCCGAGTGAGGGTGAATGCTTTATACTATTGCTATCTGATCGGGGAGCATGAAATCTGGATCAGATTTACAGCTTACCGAAGGTGGCCCATGCCTATTTTGAAACTTAGTTTCGGGGGTTCGGAGTTGAAAGAGCTTCCGCTCGGTTCGGACCCGTTAACGATTGGGCGGTCCCCGCAAGGTGACATTTTCATTGACAACCCCGCCGTGTCGTTTCATCACGCGCGAGTCTTCTCCCAGATCCGGAGTGTATTACGTTCAGGACCTGGGCAGTCTGAACGGAACGTTTCTCAATGGCATTCGGATTACCGAGGCCCCGCTCACCCACGGCGACGTCATCACGGTGGGCAAGCACAGTGTGCGCTTTTCCCGAGACCAACCGGGAGTGAAGCCGGAGGCCCACGCACCGCAGCCGGACGTGGAAGATGATGCGCTGAAGCTCACCGGCACGATAATCCTGGATACCGAGATACGGCGTAAAATGCAGGAGCGATTAGCCATGGGCCAGGCGGCGGCATCGAGCGCGAGCGCCAAGCGGGTGGGCAAGCTGACGGTGCTCAAGGGCAAGACGACGGCAAGAGAATTCCTGCTAACCTCCCAGACCTCGATGATCGGCAAATCCGACCAGTGCGTCATTAGGCTAAAGGGCTGGTTCGCGCCGAAAATCGCCGCCATGATCAGCAAGCATGGTGAAACTTACCACTTGTCGCCAACGGCCAAGAAGGCTTCCGTCAACGGCCTTCCCCTGACGGCCAAGGTCGAACTCAAAGAGGGCGACTTGGTGGCCGTGGGCAGGGTGCAGTTGCAGTTTAGCTTGGTGGCATGGTAACTGGCGCCGCGGGCTCCCCTGCGTGTGCTCTGCCCGCACTTTCCTTCCGCCGGGTGCGCATATCCTCGCGCCAATTTAGGGCGTAATCCCCGCCCGCATGCGATGTTCCATCAGATGACCAGCGCCGCCACGGGCACCGTGCTGCGTTCTCCGCCGATGACGACGATGCCGGAATCGGTCACGTGCCATCCGCGCGCGCGGTCGGCATCGAGATCGTAGCCGATCTGGGCGTCTTCGGGAATGCGGACGTTCTTATCCAGGATGGCGCGGCGCACCTTGGCGTGGCGGCCGATGTCGCAGTTGTCCATGATGACGCAGCCTTCCACCAGGGCGCCGGTGTGGACGCGGACGCCGCGCGCGAGAATGGAGTTGCGCACCACGCCGCCGGAAAGAATGCAGCCGCCGGATACGATGCTGTCAATGGCCTCGCCGCGGCGATGGGCCTCGTCGAAGGTGAACTTGGCGGGCGGATCGGGGTAGCTGGCGCTGCGCAGCGGCCACTGGCGATTGTAGAGGTTGAGCTCGGGCTTGACGGAGCGCAGGTCCATGTTGGCTTCGTAGTAGGCGTCGATGGTGCCGACGTCGCGCCAGTAGGGGATGGAGTCTTCGGGCTCGCCGGGGATGCGGTTGGTCTGGAAGTTGTAAGCGTAGATGGGGGCATTGCCGGCGAGCTTGGGCAGAATATCCTTGCCGAAATCGTGGTGACTCGCGGGGTCATTCGCGTCGGCCTCGAGCAGATCCACCAGCGTGCGCTTGGAGAAGATGTAGTTGCCCATGGAGGCGTAGACCTGGCTGGGATCGCCGGGAATGGTGGGCGCATGGGGGTTCTTTTCGTGAAAGGCCATGATGCGTCCGTCCTCGTTGGCCTCAATGACGCCGAATTCGGCGGCGTGCTTTTGCGGCACGGGGATGGCGGCGACGGTCACTTCCGCGTGCTTGGCCATGTGGAAGTCGATCATGCTGGCGATGTTCATGCGGTAGATGTGATCGGCGCCGAAGACGGCCACCACGTGCGGGTCGGACTGCTGGATGAGGTTGATGTTCTGCAAGATGGCGTCGGCAGTGCCCTGGTACCAGGTTTCGTCCTCCGAACGCATCTGCGCCGGCACGGGGATGATGAAGTGGCTCTTCAGCAGTCCGCTGAACTGCCATCCCTCGCTCAGATGCTGGAGCAGCGACTGGCTGCGGAACTGGGTGAGCACGTAGATCGAGTTGATTCCGGAGTTGATGAAATTGCTGAGGACGAAATCGATGATCCGGTATTTGCCTCCGAAGGGAACC
The DNA here is from genome assembly GCA_963810005.1 of uncultured Acidobacteriota bacterium. Taxonomy (GTDB): domain Bacteria; phylum Acidobacteriota; class Terriglobia; order UBA7540; family UBA7540; genus Bog-366. Next base: position 150,568 of record CAWELY010000041.1, on the reverse strand, counting down.
GCCGGCTTGGCGCGTTCCCGAGTGAGGGGAAACAGCCGGGTTCCCTTGCCGCCGGCGAGTACGATGCCCAACACGCGGATGTGCAAGGCTCCTTCCACGGCGAAGACGGGTTCTTGTTCGGCGATCTTCTTTTGCTGCATTCAGGGCTCCTGAGACCGTTGTGTTGCCCAATTTTATCAGAGCCCATCCTTGGGAAGGCAAGCTAAATCATAGGGGGTAGCGTCTTAGTTTGCTGTAGCGGCGGTCTCTGACCGCCGTCGTCGATCAGAGATCGACGCTACAATTCGGCCATTGGAGATCGACGCTACCACTCGCCACTGCTCTTAGGCCCGCTTGTTTCCCGAGTGCAGGCCGCACTCTTTCTGGGTGGCCTCTTCCCACCACCAACGGCCTTCGCGCTCGTGCTGGCCGGGCAGAACGGCTCGCGTGCAGGGTTCGCATCCGATGGAAATGAATCCCCGCTCGTGCAGCGGGTTGTAGGGGACGTCATTTTCGCGGATGTAGTCCCAAACCTGCTTGGAACTCCAATTGGCCAGGGGGTTGAATTTCACCAGCTCATGATTCCGGGGTCGAGAAGGTGGGATCAGCTTGCACCACGGGGACGGCCGCGCGGGTTGAGGGGCTCTGGTCGCGGCGCTGTCCGGTGACCCAGGCGCCCAGGGTGCTGAGCGCCCGCCGCAGCGGTTCCACCTTGCGGACGCCGCAGCATTCCTGGTGGCCGTCCTTATAAAAGGAGAAGAGGCCCTTTTCCCGCACCAGTTTTTCCACTGCTTCCGGCCGGGGAAAGAAGACTTCGATGGGGATCTCGTATCGCTCCCGAACCTGGTCGAGAAAGCGCAACGTCTCCGGATGGAGCCGTCCAGTGTCGAGCGAGAAGACGCGGAACTTGGCTCCCAGCTTCGCCGCCAGGTCTACCAGCACCACGTCTTCCGCGCCGCTGAAGCTGATGCCGACGCTGGGCGAAAACATCTCAAACGCCAGAGCCAGGATCTCGCGGGGATGCCGCTGCGCATAGGTTTCAGCCAGTTCGGATAGATTTGCAACCTCAAGGGGCATAGTTGTTGTTTTCCTTTTCAAGTTGTAAGTAAGAGGGAGTCGAGATAGGGTCGAGGAGTCGAAACTCGAAATTCGAAACTCGAAACTCGATGCGCCCATCGATTTTCAAATTTCGAGTTTCAAATTTCAAGTTTCGAGTTTCGGCACTTCCCTGATTCCTAACTCCTTGATCCTAACTCCTGACTCCTAAATCCTAAATCCTGATTCCTAATTCCTGACTCCTTACCCCACCAGCAGGCGGGTTCCCAGGGAGAAATAGAGAACGGTGAACAGCCAACTGAAATAACGCTCGGGGATGATGCGGGTCAGCCGGCTGCCCAGAACCACGCCGGGCAGAGAGCCTACCACCACGTGCAGGAAAAGGCCGCTATCGAAGTGGCCCATCCGCACATGGAGGGAGCCCGCCAGCGCCATGGTGGCGAGTCCGTAAAGAATGTCGGTTCCCACCAGTTCGCCCAGGGGGTAGGGCGTGAGGAGCAGCAGGAAGACCATCAGCAAGCTGCCGCTGCCGATCGAAGTCAGCGCCACCAGGAATCCCACCAGCGCGCCCGCCGCCACCAGCTTCAGCCGCGCGCTTGTCGGCCGGAGCGTCAACCCAAGTCTTGGGAGGCTTGATCTTTCCCAGCCGGACGAGCGGCAACAGGAAGGCGACGCAGAACAGCGTCATCCCAGCACCAGGCGGAGGAAATGGTCCAGTTCGGCTCCCGCCAACCTCGACTTCAAGAAGCTGAGCAGAAGAATCCCGCCGATCGTGCCCGGCACCGTCCCGACAATCAGGAATGTGGCGAGCCGCCAACGCACCTGGCCCAGCCGGCGGTGTTCAAACACCCCCAGCAACTTGGTGAAAGCGCCGTTGACGATGTCTGTCCCGATCAAGGTGACGGCGGGATAAGGCGTCAGCACCATCAACAGTGGGGTCAGCAGCACGCCACCGCCCGTGCCGGTCAGCCCAATCAGTATTCCCGTAATGAATCCAATGACCGTTATCAACATGGCGATGCTGCGATCCTTCTGGCCCGTCGTCCCCCCGGTGAGTAGCGGCAGGTTTACCCTGCCATCCTGCCAACCCAAGGCGGGGAAGCGGTGGGTTTATCCTGCCACATGGCGGCGTAAAGCCGCCGCTACCACGCCGCAGGAGAGGTTTTTGACCTTTGTTCCCCCAAAAACTGCCTAAACGCAAAAACGCCCGCTGCGGATATTCCGTCAGCGGGCGTCTCAGGTTTTGAAATCTGTTTAGGTGGTCTTACAAATCCCTATTCCCTGAGGACAGAACACCGCTGGCGGATGGCGTACAACAACACATCCGCCGCACGTCACTGCTCCTCACGGAATGGAGATTCGTGGTCATCGGTTGCAAGAGCAAAAAGCCTACCACGACAATATGGCGACGTCAATATTTTTGATCGTGGGTTTTTGATAGTGGTGTCGTAGTGGCTTAGTTTGACGCTGTAGCGGCGGGTTTATCCCGCCAATTGTCCCCCGCTCCTGTGGGCATAAAGTGGCGGCGCAAAGCCGGCCACGCAGAGTAATCAGGCTACAGGCCGGATTACTCTGCGCTATCAGACTTGACCCGCTACCCTACCGTACCTTTCCTTGCAGATAAGTAACCACGGCGGAAGTCAAGTCCGCCTCACCTTGGGGAGTATAGGGTGAGCTGGGCGGACTCGGCTCGTAACCTCCCTCGGCAAATGCTATTTTCGTCGGAAAATAACCCAGGAATCCGTTGCAGTACCCGTAGTGGAAGGTGAATGGAAACGGAGACTGGTCCCTAACATTCATCGCGATCTCACAGAAGAGTTCTAATGGAGCTGCCCAGATAGCGATATCTTTATTGATCTGCAGGAACCGGACGGGGATGCGAACGACGGCTGCTCCCGCGCTCGTTTTCCGAAGATAATCACCCAGCTCGGGAGGCCAAGCCAAGTTGTCCTTTCTCAAGGGCGTTTCAACTGTCTGCATGTCGAGGGAAAGACTCACATCCGATGTCGTAGGACCCAACTGCCGATTCGCCTCAATGATTCTGTCTCCCAGCAATACCCGAAACTGGCTGAGGTGCCCACTTTCGAAGTCCGGATAGACGCTATAGATCGGAGCCATGTTTCCGGCTGCACCTTGAATATAGAGCATGGGAGCACCGAGTTTCTCCTCCACATAATCCGCGACGATTCCAGGCGCGTCTCCACTGATGAGCTTGTTTTGATCCCCCAGGACCGTTCCATGCATCGCATAGTTTGCGATCAGGGCTAGAAGCGTGCCGTCAGCCTTCTCCAGACGAAGGAGTCCAATCCTACGGTCCGCCGGGCCATCCGGGTTCAACCCCAGGAAAGCCGGTCCCTCAACATCCCGCGCGCGGCGGTTAATGTTGGCCAGGGCGAACCCCAACCCTACTCCGAGGCGAGCGGGTTCGAGTTTGGCGCGGGCTTGCTTAATCCCTTCGATCAACTCCTTTTCCACGCGAGCCGAATACTCGTTGTTGGATTCGTGTTGGTAGCGTTCCGGCATAAACACGCCATCCAGGCCCGGGGGCCCGACTTCCGGGGCCGCATGCGTATGCGTAACGATCCACCATACTTGCAGCGCCTTGATTCCCGTCTGCTTTTCGAGTTCCCGCATAATCCGGTCATAAAACGCAGGAGAAATCTCGGCGATGTCGGTCGATATGAGGAAAAATTGGGTCTTGCCGTCGTCCATGGCGACAATGCGATGATAAAGACGGTCGTGGACACCGGTGGATTGCCTGGGACCATAACCACAAAGCCACTGGCTGGTCTCCGGTGTAATGTCCACCTTGACGACAGAGGCGCGGAAACCCGCGGCGGCTGCGTTCGTAAAAGACCAAGCCGCAGCCAGCAAGAGCCCTACAACTAAAGTCCTTAGCCGGCGTGAACGCCCGGCAATCTGCAAGGCTAGTATCATAGTGCATTCTCCTTGTGATCTGGATTCCCCGGCAAACCCAGGGGCCTTGCGGTTGCCGGCCCCGCAAAGGGGCCAGCAACCGATCAGGGGCAAGAACCGAAACCGCGTGAGACAGTGCCCCGGACGGTATCTCGCGGTGGCAAGGATGGGGAACCACACTGCCGGATCTGTCAAACTTCTGCTGCCTCCCCGGCAGAGCCTGGAGATCTCTCCATGGATTAGAACACAAACTTCAAGACAAACTCCATAGCGCGTGGATCGGTCTGGATATTAGTGATGCGTCCGAATTGGCAGCCAGCTTGGTGTACTAGATCGGTCTCACCATCGGGTCCCGCCGGCAGGCAGTAACCCGCGTTGGGGTACCCTAGGCTTTGGTGATTCAGGGCGTTGAATAGTTCCCATCGAAACTGGAAGTACGTTTTCTCCCCAACGGGGAATCGCTTGCTCAACGCGGCGTCCAGGTTCCAGAAGCCGGGAGAGAAGAGGCCAGGAATGACCGCTCCCGCCGTGCCCCATTGGTAAGCCAAGGGGGAGGTGGAGTCGTAATTTGACCAGAAACTCTGGTTCGTACCGAAAGGAGGCGAAAAGGCCGCCGGATTGATCCACTGAGCCTGGTTTTGACCGCCCGGCACGGCTTTTGCACTTCCAATCAGATCCGGCCGGCAAGTGATTTGGTCGCAAGGGCCTGCGACCGTAATCGGTATGCCGCTTTCGGCGTTGAAGGTCCCGCTCAGTTGCCATCCACCGACTAACCCGTTCAACAATCGGCTTTGGTTCAGGAACGGCTTGCCCCTCCCAAACGGAAATTCATAAGTCGAAGAAAAGTTGAACATCTGGGGAATGTCGTCGGCGGCTAGGGCTCAGTCCTCCCTTCGGTTGTCTATGTTCTGGTACGAGCTGGCATAATATGCGATCCCGTAGCCCGTCCGTCCGCCCTCCAAGCCGGGTTGGCCGACGTTGAATGGGTTCGATGACATGACGCCGGCCTGAGTGATCTTCGTATTGGTAATCTTCTTTGAGTAAGTGTAGGCGGCGAGGAAGGTGAACCCGGAGGACAGGCGCTTTTGCAAACGCCCGTTCAGTCCCTGGTAGCTGCTCTTGCCGTCAAAGGAGGGTATCTGAGTGAGGCCCGAGTAGGCTGGGAAGGGGGTTAGCAAAATACTGTTCGGGAGCTGGTCGCTGCCCCAAATATTGGCTAACGCCGCAGCGGTTTGCGCGGAGTAATATTTCGTAATCGGAACCACGGAGTTGATGTTGCTGCGTAACTGGATCACCTGGCTCAGGGGGACGTAATCGAGGTTTCGGTAAAAGTCCGTGGGTAGATGCGTTCCCTGGCTGCCGACGTAACCCATACTGAGGAAGAGATGGCCGGGCAACTCGCGCTCAATTTCCAGGTCCCACCGCTGCACCATTGGATCCACGGGCGGTTTGTTAATCATGATGAGCGAACTGCCGAGCAGAGGGGCTTTCTGGTAGGCGGGGAACGTGGCCGTATACGGCGGAGTAGCCAGCGCCCCTGGGTTTACGCCGGGCGTTAGCGGAAAAGCCACGCAAGCTCCCGTGAATGACGCGCATTGCCCCGGGTAGTAACTGCTGCCCCAACTTGTATTAAGAAATATGCCAGGGGCGCTGGCGATGCCCTCGCCCGGGTTGTTTGCCTCGTTGATAATATCGCTGTAGAAGATATCGTAACCGGCCCGCACGATGGTCTTCTTATTATCGTGAAAAGGCGTCCACGCAAGATTGAAGCGGGGCGCAAAGGAGTGTTTGTTGGCCGGAAGGTAGTCGTCCCCCAGGGGAATGCCCCCCGCCTGTCCGGGATAAACCACCTCACCGGGGAGGCCGGTAGTGGCATTCGGACATGACATACAGAACTTGGACTGAAGGACCCCGATGCGATTTTTCGCATAGCCATACAGGTCATAACGGAGGCCGGCACTCAACGTCAAGTTCGAAGTAGCGCGCATCTCGTCCTGGAAAAAGCCTCCCCAGTAACGCCAGCGAATGTAACTAGGCGCCTGGTAGCCGGCGCCATTGCCATTGGGCACCGCGCCCATCAAAAACTCGCCGAGTCCCCCACCTGCTCCTAGATTCGTGACCGGATTATCGTCCGTGCCTCCGTTGAAATTCAATCCGGTGGGGACGCCGCCGCCCCATGCGCCGTGTTCCAGCCGGTACATCAATCCGGTCTTCAGGGTGTGTTTTCCGCGGACCATCGTAACGTTATCCAGAATTGTGTAGGCCTCGCCCATCTGCAACGTGTCGCTCCACGGGGCCGTTCCTATGGCTAAGCTCCCGCCGGCGGGCAGGGAGACATTGAAATCGGGAACTGGATAATAGCTGCCCGTCGGGATGTTCAAGGGCGCGAGTTCTTTCTCCGTGCCGGGAATGTCCAGAATCCCATTCAATGCGCCCAAACTGGCGGCAATGTATTGGCGGGAGAAGCTGGCGCGGAATTCGTTGATGGTTGTGGGACTCAGCATGTAGGTGTTTCCCAAAGCAATGACTTGGCTTTTCGAATCCATGGGGTACGCACCGCCAAATCCCCCCTGGGACATTGGCGCTGACGGGCCGGTGTAAGGCACGCGAAAATACCGATACTGGCCGGGACTGTAGAGCCATTCGCCGAAGAATCTACTCTTGTCGCTCCATTGGTGGTCGATCTTGAGGGAGAGGTTGCCGGTCACCTGCGAGTTTCCCAGATCTCCCCGATAATTGCTGCAGACGGGAAATCCGCCCGCGCCCAGGGGGCATCCGCTGAGCGGATTGATGTAATTGGGCAAGGGAAAGGAATTAAGGTAATAGAGTGCAATGGGATTGAGGCCCTGAATGGAACCGTTCGGGGTGGGGATCGTTGTGGGTATCTGCGTCGAAAAATTGCAGGTGGCCGCCGTGGGATTGACGGCCAGTCCACTCGCAATATAACCGGTACAGCCGTTGGGAGTAATGGGCGTTCCGAATGCCGAGCGGGCGAATACACCATTGTTGTCCGGGCCGACGGTCGAATACGGGTTGTAGATGCCATGTTGCGTAACGTCCGGAACCTCGCTGAAATCTCCCGTGCGCATCAGGGCGGTAGGTACAGTCAAAATCCGCGTACCCATGAGGTGAAGGATGCTTTTGTCGTAGGAGAAAAAGAAGAACGTCCGATTCTTGCCATTGTAGATATGTCGGGATGTAGACCGGCCCTCCCAACGTGCCTCCAGCATCGTTGAAGTGGAGCACCGATTGGGGAATGATGTGGCCCGTGGTATCGATCGAAGTGAAAGGGTTGCGCGCATTCAGGGCGCTATTACGCAGATACTCATAGAGGTTGCCGTGCAGCGAGTTCGTGCCGGATTTCAGCACGACGTTGAACACTCCGCCGCCGGTATGGCCGTATTCCGCGGCGAAGGCGCTGGTGACGGCTTGAAACTCTTCCACGGCATCGGGCGACGGATTCACGGCCTCGTTCTCGGCCGACGCCGGAAACGTTGAGGCTGCCATCGAGGTACCAAGCGTTGGTCCCTCCCGAGCCGCCGTTGACTTCAAGGTCGGAGCCCTGCATGTGGGTAGGGTCGGGCCAGGACCCGTATTGGCTGTTAAAGCCGAAATTCGTTCCGGGAGGGCCGGCCACCGAATTCACTCCCGGAACCAGAAACGCCAGTTGCTGGATGTCCCGCCCAGCCAGCGGGATATCATCAAGAACTTGAGAACCCACCGTGGCGCTGTAGTTGGTGGGAGCGGTCTCGACCTGTGTCGCCTGGGCTGCCACCTCGATGGTCTGCCGGGTCTGGCCCACCTTCAATTGAGCGTCCAGCCTGATCTCTTTGCCGGCGAGGATCGCGATATCCGTTAGCTCCAACGGGGAGAAGCCAGCAGAGACGAGTCGAGCTTTGTACACCCCCGGGATCAGATCCGGCACGAAATAGTACCCCACCCCATTCGTCCTGGTAGTCGTTACCACGCCTGACTCCACGGAGGTAACCGTAACCTCAACTCCCGGTATCACAGCACCCCCCGGATCGGTAACGGTGCCTTGGAGAATGCCTCGATTGATTTGGGCCCCCAGTGGCAAGGCCCAGAGAGCAACAGCTAATACGCAAATGATCTTTATGGACTTCATATCAGGCTCCCCCCTATACATTGCGTCGCTGACTAAAATCGACCATTAAATATCACAAATATTTTTCATTTGTCAAGTCTATATTTTTGTCATATTCTGCTAATGCAAGGCTGTGATAATATCGGTGCTATGCTGCGCAAAGGAGGTTTATTATGCGTGCGACACCATCGCGATCTCGCCGGGAGATTGCCCCTCTCCCGAAGATGCCTTACGACGTTCTGCTCACGCGTATATTGATGGGAGACTACCCACCTGGTTCCAGCTTGCGGGAGACAGAGATTGGTAAGGAGCTAGGCGTTAGTCGAACTCCAGTGCGAGAGGCACTTTTGCGCCTCTCCGGGGAAGGACTAGTCGAAATTATTCCTCGGGGCGGAGTGTTTGTCGTCGAAGCACCCATCAAAATGATCCGTGCGGTTACGGAAGTACGGTTGGTATTGGAGGAATTCTTGGCCCATTTGGTGGTCCAGCGTAGAACCGACCACTGGCTCGAGGAGTACGAGCAGTGGTTGTGTGGTCTTGAGCCGGTTTGGCTGGGCTTGACTCAACGAGAACAGTTGCAACAGGATCTCCAATTCCACGAGAGGCTGGACCAGGCGGCCGACAATGAGACTCTTTCGAAGCACCTGCAGCTACTGCGGTGTCAGGCAACGCTCTTCTGGGCCCAGACTGTGGAAGAGCAGTCCTCCCTCCACGGCATCATCGCAGACTTCCGGGACACGCTACGAGCGGCAAAGGGAAGAGATTTCGGAGACCTCGCAGACGTTCTTTGTCGGCACGTGTTGGATCACGTGGAGCGGATTCAAGCCCACATGAGGCCTAAGGAGTTTCGGGGCAGTGTGCTCCGGACATCGTCGGCCGAAATGCCGGCGGAAACTCGTGGAGGTTCTCCGAGTTGAACTTTGCGGCGGACGAATAAGCTGTCGACGGAGGCAATCTGATTTCGGGAGGATGGGCCCGAGTGATTGACGTCATTATTGTCGGTCTCGGAGCAATGGGCAGTGCCGCAGCACATCAACTGGCCCAGCGCGGAAAACGTGTTGTCGGTTTGGAACGGTTCACGCCTGCCCACGATAAGGGCTCGTCCCACGGAGGGTCACGGATGATCCGCCAAGCTTATTTCGAAGACCCGGCCTACGTGCCAATCCTGATTCGGGCTTATGAACTGTGGGAACGACTCGGGCGAGACACGAAGACGGATTTGCTCCGCCTGACCGGCGGCGTGATGATTGGGTCTCCGATCAGCCCATTGATAACGGGCAGCCTTCGTAGCGCCCGAGAGCATCAGTTACCGCATGAAGTACTGGACTGCCGTGAGGTCCGACGCCGCTTTCCGCCCTTAATCGCAGCCGCAGGTGAAGTGGCGCTATACGAATCAAGGGCAGGTTATTTGTTGCCGGAAGAGTGCATTCGACAGCAACTAAGTCAAGCCGTAAGATACGGTGCTGACCTTCACTTCGAAGAGCCCATAGAGTCTTGGACAGCCCACGACCGAGGTGAGGGAGTCACAGTGACGACTGGGAAGGGGACCTACCAGGCGCAACATCTCATTATCTCTTCCGGTGCGTGGGCGCCTCAGCTCCTGGCAGGCTTAGAGTTGCCGCTTGTTGTGACACGCCAAGTCATGTTCTGGCTTGATCCCATCGGTGGCATCGAACCCTTCCTGCCGGATCGCTTTCCCGTATATCTTTGCGCCCCGGAGCACCGCTATATTCTTTATGGTTTCCCTTCTATCGACGGCAAGAATGGCGGCGTGAAAGTAGCGATTCACGGGAGCGAAGAGGTGTGTACCCCGGATTCCATTGACCGAGAAGTCCATGAAACCGATGTGGCGAGAATCCGCGCTCGACTCGCCGCCCGTATTCCCGCACTAAACGGCCCGTTGCTGAAAGCGCGTACTTGCATGTACACGATGACGCCCGACGAGAACTTTGTTATCTGCAAGCACCCTCGCTATTCGGCGGTCACAATCGCCGCTGGCTTCTCGGGTCACGGATTCAAAATGGCGAGTGTAGTGGGGGAAATGCTGGCGGAGTTGGTGGCCGAGGGCACGACGCGCCACAACATCGAGCTGTTCTCACATCGCCGCTTTAATACTCCACAAGCGTGAATTATTTGTTCCGAGTGGTGATTAACTCAAGATCGAAACCGACTGCGGTACGACGGCGAATCCTCGCCATCTTGGTGAGCCTCAGCCTTTTCAGTTATCTGCTGCGGATGAACATCTCGGTGGCGCAGCATTTCATGGTTCCCGAGCTTGGCTTGAGCGATATGCAGGTCGGTCAAATCTTCAGCTCCTTTATGGTAGGGTATGCTTTGTTCCAAGTCCCTGCCGGCGTTTGGGGGGATCGCAGAGGGCCGCGCTTCGTCCTAACGGTTGCGGTCTTGAGCTGGGGCCTTTTGACCTTGTTGACGGGGCTAGTCCCCGGTCTCGTGGTGCGGGGTGCATCTGCGGCATTCGTTTCCCTGTTGATTCTGCGATTCATGTTGGGGGTGGGTGAAGCAGCGATGTATCCGGTGGCGGGCCGTGTGGTAGCCAACTGGATGCCCCTGGCGGAACATGCGTTCTCGAACGCGGTGGTGATGGCTGGTAATACGGTCGGCTCGGCCCTTGCGCCGCCGCTGATCGCCTACCTCATGCAGACCTTCGGCTGGCGATTCTCCTTTTACCTGACAGGGATTTTTCCTTTTGGCATCGCGGTGCTGTGGTGGTGGCAGGCCCGGGATCACGCGGAACAGCACCCGGCCGTAAACCACGAGGAAATCGCCTTGATTGCAGCCGGGCGGACGGCGAAAAGTGCGACAGACCCAGTTCCCTCCTGGTGGTCTCTTTGGAAGAATTGGAACGTCGCATTTCTTTGTCTGAGCTATTTCCTCACCAGCTACGTCATGTTCGTATTTTTGTTTTGGCTCTACAAGTATTTTGTGGACGTGCGGAAGTTTACCGTCATGGGTGGGGGTTGGGCACTCAGCTTGCCCTTCGTCGCGGCCACGGTGGCGTTGCCGTCGATGGGCTACCTGAGTGACCGACTCTCGGTACGCCGGGGACCTCTGTGGGGACGCCGGACGGTGGCCATGGGCTGCTTGGTGTTTTGCGGGCTCCTGCTCCTCGTGGGGGCGGAGGCCTCCGGACCTTGCATGGCGGTCGCGGCGATTTCCCTGAGTGTTGCGGGCCTGTTCAGTACGGAGGGACCCTATTGGTCGACGATCATCAGGTTGGCGGGTCCGCACGCCGGCGCGGCGGGTGGTCTGATGAACATGGTGGGCAATCTTGGGGGAGCGGTTTCTACTGCCGTGGTGCCGTTCTTGGTGCACATCTTCGGTTGGTTCGGGGCGCTCGCCTCCGCATCGGTCTTCGCCTTTATCGCCGCGGCCTTTTGGCTATTGATCCGGTCTGAATCCAAAACGCCGCCTCAGAGGCTGGGTGGGATTGAGCAGGTACGGGGAGAGGCGAGATGAACCATCGAACCTAAGGCGGCGACTGGTATTGGCGTGAACGTGTCTTGGGTTTGATCATTGAAAGGGATCGACAAAACGAGGTGAACAATTATGAAAGACCAATCAATCGAAGGACATGCGGACATTGTGTTCAGAATGCTGACGCTTCCGCAGATTGCAAAGATTCATCAGGCGTCGCTGGACATTCTGGAGCGGACAGGGGTCGTGGTGCGCGACGCCATGGCGCTCGCGCTCTTGCAGCAGGCAGAAGCCAGCATTGATGGCGAGCGCGTGCGTTTGAGAGCGCATCTCGTGGAGGAAGCCCTCGAAACCGCCCCGCGAAGCATCTCGATCTACCGCCGGGGTGGTGAACCTGCCATGTGTCTCGAAGGCTGGAACTCCTATTTTGGCACCGGGTCCGACTGCCCGAGTGCGATTGATTCGGACACCAAGCAGCACCGGCCCAGCACCAAGGCGGATGTCGGCCGGATCGCCCAGCTCTGCGACCAATTGCCCAATATTGACTTCTGCATGTCCATGGGCATCGCCTGGGACGTCAGCACGGTGACCAGCTTTGTGCACCAGTTTGACGCCATGGCGCGCCACACGTCCAAGCCTTTGGTTTACACGGCGAATGACGTCGAGGACATGCGTGATATTTTGGCGCTGGCGGAGATCGTGGTGGATAGCGGGAGCCGCGAGCTGGAAGAGCGCCCGCGCTACATTCATTACAACGAGCCGATCAGCCCGTTGCACCACACCCCCAACGGACTTGCCAAACTTCTGTTCTCGGCGGAACACAAGATTCCGATGATCTACATCGCCAGCCCCATGATGGGGGCTTCAGCGCCGGTGACCATGGCCGGGTGTATCGCCTTGGCCAATGCGGAAGCGCTCTCGGGTCTGGTGATTCATCAGATGAAAAATCCGGGAGCGCCGTTTGTGTTCGGCGCCGACGCCACGCTTATGGACATGCGCACCGCCATCTTTGCTTATGGCGCCCGGAACTTCAGATCATGAACATTGCCTTCGCCGACATGGCCCACTACTATCACTTGCCTTTTTTCTGCATTGCCGGCGCGACCGACTCCAAGGTGCTTGACGCTCAGGCGGGAGCGGAAATGGCGGTGTCCCTGCTGGTGAGCGCCCTGAATGGCTGCAATTTGATTCATGATGTCGGGTACCTGGAAAGTGGCCTGTGCTGCTCGATCGAAAGCGTGGTCATGGCAGACGAGATTATCGGTATGATCAAACGCTACCGCAGCGGATTTGACATTAGCGCCGAAACCTTGGCCTTGGACACAATCGATGCCGTTGGTCCGCAGAAAGATTACCTGAGCCATCCGCACACGGCAGAGCATTGCAGGAAGGATGCTTGGTACCCCGAGGTGCTGGACCGCCGCCGATATGAAACCTGGCTGGAAACCGGGGGCGAACCCATCGAGGCGCCCCTCCGCCGCAGGGCGCTAAAACTCCTGGCCACAGCGGCCCCACCAGCTTTCACGGCTAGCCAAATTTGCGCCATGGACCGCATCCTTGCGCAAAGAGGTTAAGGCGCGCCGGCGAACGCCAACTCTGAATGCATTGATTCGCAAAGAGAGTAAGTTCCCCAGGCGAAGCCGGAGGCTTTTGAGTGCCTGTGCTACTACAGGTCCGGCGGCACGAATTCTTCCGGCGGGGCGACGGCCTTCTTCCAATCGAACATCCACGACCCGCTGTATGGCCAATCCCTAGCATCTTCCACCAACCCTTTTCTTACCGCATGATTGAAAATATACCAGGCCGCGGCATCGGGGTTGTCACCGGTCCGGAGGATGTAATGGTAGAGACCTTTCTGGAAGGGGTCCATGAGACCTAATCGGCGCAGAGAGACGGTGCTCGTTCCCTTCCATGTCCGCATAAACTCGATCAAATCGCATGTCGAGGTAATGCCCACGGGTTCAATCTGGATATCCTCGGGCAGGAAGCAATAAGCATAGATATTGAACGCATGTTTCACGCACGCCGCGCGCAGGGTATCCAGCAGGAGACCCACTACCTGCTTCTCGCCGAGAACCGGGTGGCCATCTGCGGCGCTGAGGGTTATGAAATACCAGTGTTGTCCAATGTAGGCGCTTCGTGGCAGGCGACTTCGTTCCTGAGCAAGCATGGGCCTCATCCCGTTCCCCTTACTGTGGCGGCATAAAGCCGCCGTTACGTTCTGCCCGCGTATGGCCGCCGCCCGGTTCTGCGATGTAGCGGCAGGTTTACCCCGCCATCTTACCGCGCCATCCCGCCCCGAGTCCACGAATTGTAGGTGGTAGGTCGTAGGTGGCATCTGCGAAAGACGGCACCTGGCACCGAAACTACCTGGATGAGTATCAGCCGTCGGTGAGCAACCTGATGAAGGGGAGAATTTCGCAGGTGAGCATCGAAAAGTTGTTGCGTTATGCGGATCGGATGCATCTCCAAACGACCATTGCCGTGCGTTCCGTGCAAGTGAGGATGCGCCACTCGAAATCTCGTGCCGGATCGAATGCCCGCCCTGTCATCAAAAGAGTGGCGGTGGTGTTGGTGATGCGGTACCTGCTTTTCAGTTTCTGATTTGACTATTGCGGAAAATCGTTGCGGGCCTTTGGGCGGATCGATTGTGGATAAACCACGAATCCCCGCTATTAAGCGGCGCTGAGGGCATTTGGCTCTGGGGCGGCATGGGGGCAAAATGTCCGGACAGGCGGGGCTTGGCGACATTGTTTCTTCCTATGGATATGTAGCGGCGGGTTGATCCCGCCAGATTGTAGCGTCGATCTCCGATCGACGTTCGGCGGTCGGAGACCGCCGCTACAGCCACATGGCGGGGTAAACCCGCCGCTACATAACCCGGGCTACCGCGTCACCTACCTGCCGGTTGACCGCGAGGGCCTGTTGAATTTGGCCGACTTGGAAGCTGCTATCACGGACGAGACCGCCGTGGTGTCTCCGATGTGGGCTAATAATGAGACGGGTGTGTTGTTCCCCGTCGAGTCAATCGCGGAAATTTGCCGGTTGCGAGGCGTGCTGTATCACTCCGACGCGGTGCAAGCGGCGGGCAAGGTGGAGATTTCGGGAGATGCTAATCCTGGCCCGTAAGAATCTGGAGCTTTGCCAAGTGCGCGTAGTGCCTGACGTTATTGGTTACGAGAGGTGCGTCGAGATATAACGCGGTGGCGGCGATCCAGGCGTCCTGGGAACTCATCGGCTGCCCCTTCTGGTTCGACTCGTGCTTCACCTCTGCCCAGCGCGTACAAAGCTGATCGTCGGGGTAACAAACCGCGAACCGGGACAGATATGCTTCCAGGAGATTCCTCTTGCGCAGTCCCCAACGCGCCTTCAGTGCTCCCAGGCGCATCTCGGCGGGGGTGATGAACGATAGCACGACCTCGTTCGCTTCCAGGAGTTCAACGTAACGGGGAGCAGAAGTATGCCACTTGAAGATGTAGGAGACAACGTCGGTGTCCGCCACGAGCCGTTTCATTCGGCCGCGGTTTCCTCGCCGTCGCGGCGGCGCTCGTCATAGATGAGCTCCACGAACTCCTCCGCCTCTTTCGGCGGGCTCGGGTCGATATACTTCCGCATCTCGTCCATCGAGAATGCTTTGCGCGGGAGGGCCTCGACAGGGCGCTTGTTGGCGAGCGGTGGCTTTGTGTTTGACTTCTTCACCTTGCCTCCTGGGCTCAAGTGTACCACGCTTCTCGCCTTGTTTCCCGGGCCTGGCGCTGGAGCGGGGCGGGTTTGCTGGTTCTCGTAGCGGCGGGTTTACCCCGCCATTGTCTGTTGCGCCCATGGCGCCAAATGGCGGGGTAAACCCGCCGCTACGAGAACCAGGTTACCGCGTCACCTACCTGCCGGTTGACCGCGAGGGCTTATTGAATTTGGCCGACCTGGAAGCCGCCATCACGGACGAGACCGCCGCGATGAGCGGTTGCCGCTCAGTTGGGCCCACAAGGCTGCTTTGGCGGCTTGGATACGGCAAAAGTCAGGTCCCGGCTAGCCGATGTTCCGCCCTCGCCCTTCACCTGCAACGTGTATCTGGTAGTTTGGACCGGCCGGACGACTTTGTAGCCGGATGAGGGGTTCACTGCTCCGATAAGCGGCTCGATCGATGCGGTTGTCGCGCCGGCTATAGCCCATCGCAATATCGCGACCTCGCAGCCGCCCGCCGTGTATGGCACGGCCTCAAATGACCCAATTGTCGGTCCGCGGGCGCTATCTTGCCGCGTTAGCTGTGGGTCGCTCTCGGAGCTCCCAGCCGCGCGATTTTCCGCTGTCTTTGCCGACCTAGCTTCAGCAAGACCACGAGTTCTCTTTTCCCAGAGGCGCCGAATATCGGGCGTGACTGGTTTCAGTTCGTCACCAGTGGCCGGAGCATATCCTGGCCCGTCAAAGAAGTGAAAGTTCCCGTCAAGGTCAGTGTAATACCACAGCACTGGGTCTCGCGTTACTCCGTCAAACCAGTCATGCCGCGCAGGATCCTGCACCACTTGGATCTGTCCCTGTTGTATCCGCAGAAGCCACTTGATCTTGTCCGGGGTCACGGGCTGGAATGGAATGCCATATCGCGGCTCGATGCCAGGCCGCGCGGAAAATGCCACTCCACCGGGCACTAACGCGTAGTACTTGGTTTCCGTGCCAACAAAGTACTGATTCCTCGTGACCAGATAGAGGCTGAAGTTGTAAAGGAGGCCAAGGGTTATCAGAACAGCTAGACCGGCACGACGCTTGGCCCTCCTCAAACCGAATAGGAAGGACCGAGCTCCGAAGAAGACGGGTACGAGAAACAGCAGAAAGACAACATTGGCAAGGTACGGATCGAGTCGTGTGATTTCGCTGAATCTGTCAACGTACCGCTTGTAAGCTGAATAGATCGTCAGATCCACTGCCGATGCGGTGATCCACAACGACAGAAGCAGGATGACTGCGATCAGCGCAGCCTTGAGCAGAATTCTGGTCCAGGGTTGGCGCTGCTCAGGCTGCGCGCCTTCACCTATCATTGGTAGCATCTTTATTTACCTCCGTAGCCATTTCACTGCAGCAACTCCTGCCGCCGGCGCGATGATGAACGAGGCGAGATCCTCGGCAGTTCGACATGAAGGTGACTTTCAGGTCCTCGTAAACAAACGCTCGATTCCCATCTGGGTTCACGGCCTAATCCGGTTGGCCGAGAGTCACCGGAACCTCGCCAGTGCTTTCTCCCCTCGCTCCGTCGGCCTGATGTACGGCTGCCGTTCACTTGCCGAGGCTTCCTGGCGCCAGTCTTCCAATTGTCTGAGCGACGTAATTGGCGACGGCTTCCTCCTGGGCGTATCCAGTAGGGTCACTGCATTTGCCGGGATGCTCGCAGTCCGTTTGTCTAGGGTGCAACGGAGGCCCCGGACTGCGCTTGCGCCTTTCTCAACATGTCGATTTGCCGTTCGGCATACTGTTTCACCACACCCTGGCCGAGGTCGCTGGCTCTGGTGAAAGCCGCGATGGCGTTGTCGATTTTGCCTTCCAGCCGGCAGGCTTCACCCATCCGATAGTAGTCACTTGGGTCGGGGGCATCGGTTAGGCTAACAGCCTGCTTGTATTCCTGTTCCGCCTTGGCCAGTTCATCCTTATCGATCCCCATCCGCCCGAGTTGCGCACGGTCCAAGTGAATCATCCCCAGGTCGGCGTGGACGTTGGAAGTGTAGATGGCTTTGCGCTTGGCATAGGCCTCTTCCGTCTCGTTGGGCTGCTTCTTTTGACCGTCAACCGCCTTGAGAGAGTCCTGGCAATAACCCTCGGCTCTGGCAAGTTGATCGGGTTCATCCCTGCGGTGCAGGTTCAAGAACTGCGGTGTGGGAATGGCGTAAGCCGCCAAGAGGAGGCTCATCAGGTTGTCCGTCTTCAGGTCCAGGCTTTTCTCGGCATACTCGACAATCTTGGCGGCGTTGCCCTTCGATTGGTAAGCATTGGCTTCAAAGGAAAGGGCGTAACTGAGAGCGTCGCTATGGGGATACTTTCGCACGTAAGCTTCCGCCATGGCGATCGCCTTGTCCGGGTTCAGTTCTGTTTGCAGCGCCTTGAAATCGCCGCTCTCCTCTGCCGAGAGAATCACCGCGCCACTGATCAAGGCGTTCATGGCGTTCGCTTTGCAAGAAACGTAGTCGTTGCAGGCGGCGGCCTCAGGGGGTGGTGGGGCTGGTGGCGCGGTCGGCTCCACCACAGGTTGTTTTCCTCCCTTTACCATGACGTCCAGAACCATGTCGCTCACGCCCGCTTGCTTGAGCTTGATGAGCGCATCGGTGCCGGTGTCGAAGGCGCAAGCGGAGGATTGGATCTTCGCAATGATTATGGAATCCGGCAGCTTCCCCTGGACCAACTTGATGATGTCGTCGTTCGTGAGCCCTTGGCCCGGCTGTCCCGGCGCCGGTGGGGGAGGTGCTTCGGGCGGAGTGTAAATGTCGAAGACCTGAGCGATGATGTCTTCGACATCGGGGACGCTGGCCGTCTTCAGGTATCCCTTGGCGAACTGGAAGCCGACGGCGGATTGGTAGGCCGGCTGCGGCATCACCCCATTGCAAGCGCCACACGCGGCAACGAAGAGCATGACCGAGTCTTCCTTGAGGTTGACGTCGATCTTCTGGACATAAACTTTCTCGCCCTTCGGAAGTGGCCGGATATCTTTCCCGCTCTTCGCCAGAACATCGGCTCCGGGCGGATGGAGTACCCCATCTTTGTATGTTGCCGCAGGGCTTGTGTTGCTTGATGAGGGAACCCCCAGGGCACCCTCCTTCTGGATGACGAGCACGGTGCCGGGGACGACGGTTCCCCCGTTCATTTTGGTTAATTGGTATTGCGCCTCGAGCTGCTCCTGTAAGGAAGGAGGGGCGTTGCCCTGCGGAGCGGCGGAGGCGGCAAGAATCCCGACAACAAGGAAAACCACCAATTGGAATGTGATTTTAGTCGTGTGCTGCATGGTGAATACCTCCTGAGCGAGCAATTCCATCAAGTTGTTCGACGACATCTTAATTGGTTGCCAAAACGCCGGCGGCAGGAACTCGCATCGGCCATGCCGGGGTTGGCGTTACTCGAAACCCGTGACTTCTCCATCCACGAGCGTGATTTTCAGAATCCTCTAAACAAAACATGTTTCGGCTCAAAGCTCACAGTCTTGTAGGGTTGGCCAAGGATGGCTCGCAGTTCGTCTATTGTTTGCCTACCATGGTTTGTAGAACAGGGTCACTGACACCTGCTTGCTTCAGCTTGACAAGCCCGTCGGCACTGGTGTCGAATGCGCAGGAGGAGGACTTGATTTTCGCAATGATTAGCGAGTCCCCCAGTTTTGCCTGCATCAATTTGATGATGTTGTCGTTGGTGAGCGCTGGGCCGGTCGTTGCCTGCATTTCCGCCGGGGCAGGTTGGCTGGTCGGCGGTGCGGGTTGCTCCGGCGCCGCCTCGGCCTGGCCGGTGTCAATGGCAAAGACCTGACCAATCGTATCTTCCACCTGCGCGACGCTGGCAGTCTCCAGGTAGCCTTTTGGAAAATGGAATTCGACTGTGGACTCGTAAGCTGAACCTTCGTTTACGCCGTTGCAAGCACTACATTCGACGATGCCGAACTGGATATATTCCCTCTTCACACTGGCGTCGATCCTTATGACGTAGACCTTATCCCCGACCGGCAGGGGTCGCCTGTCAATCGGCTCTTGCCCCTGGCTCTCTATATTGGCGTCCATAAAAGCGAGCATAAACTTGCCAGGCGCATGCAGCACGCCATCACTGTACGTGTTTAGTGCGCCGAGCAATCGCGACGAACCGAGCATGCCGGGCTTTTCAATGGTCAGTACCGTTCCCCCCTCAGCCTCGAGTGCGACTCCACTCAAACTAGCCAGCTTGTAGTGCGCTTTTAGCTGTTCCTTTAACGACGCGTCTTCGGCCTTTTCCTTCGCTGCCGCAGCTCCGGCAAGAAGACCGACAACTACCAAAGCGACTGCCATTATGATTTTCTGCCTCATCTTGAGATCCTCCCATGCAATGAGCGGTCCTGTTTCCGGTAACGACCGAGACGGCTTTTGGTGAATTCCTCAGGGGTGGAGAAGCAGGGAGCGCCGCCAATCTTCCAGCGTGGCGCTCCCACGTTACGCAGTAGTGGAGTCGGCTCCTTCCTTGGCGGCCGGGTGCAACCGGAAGGGCCGGATCGATTATTGGCTGGCGGGCGCCTGCCCGGACTGAACCTCTTGCTGGACTTGGGCCTCAGCCTGGGTGGCTTCCTTCTGCTGGTCGGCCAACTGAGCGTCGACGTTTCCATCGGGCGCGGGTGGTGGAACTTCGCCGGGGGTAGTCTGGGTGTCTGGAGCCTTCGGCAGACCGCCTTTGCCGGAGTTCTCCGCAAGCGTCTTAAGCCCGGAATCAAGCTGCTCCCGGAAGCTGTTGTGCATCTCTTGCAAGTCGTCGACGGCGACCGCGGGTTTAAGCCCCGACCCGGCAATCGTTTTGCTTGCTGCTCATTACGCTTACGCGCACCTTGTTGTCAGTGCCGGGCGTGTCATCGATGCGGGTCGATGACGTCCCCTGGCGTGAGCTCGCATTCCTGACCATCATGCCGTGGCCTACACCGAGATTGCTGGACACCACGAATAGACGCTGGTTGGGATCCAGCGCGGCCGGTGGGGTCTGATTCCGACAGGTGCCGCCGGAGGGTTGGCCTGAGGGGACTGGGCTGCGGCCCTTTCTTCCGCTAGCTGCCGCTGCACTTCCGCCGCAATTTCTTCCTTAACTTCAGGGCGTTGAGTTGACTTGGCGCTGGGTGCTTCTCACCCTCAGGAGGGGGCTCGCCGGCTCTCTCCCCCTCGGCACGGGCTTCGGCCTCTTGCTTCGCTTCGTAGTCTTGTTTCAGGTTCTCAGCGAGCAGGAAATCCGTAAGCCACAGCGAAGCGGAAGGGTAATAAGGAGCCGGAGCGAAGTAGCCTCCGTAGAACCACGGGGCAGGGCCCCAGCCCCAATTGTAATAAACCGGGGCCGCCCACGGATTGTACGCCCAACCGTAGAACGCCGGGTGGTAATAATAGCCCGGCACATAGTGATAATAATGCACGCCGTGGTAAAAGTGATCGCGGTAGACGCGCGCGTAAGGATGACCATGCTCCCAGTAAGTCCGCTGATAGTAGGTGTGGCCATTGCGGTTAATATAATGTCGCTCCGAGTAGCCACCGTGCGGCCCTGTGCTGACCAGGCGTCGGCCGTTGTTTTCGGAGACGATTCTCGTGTCGCCGCGACGGAGACCGTGCTCGACCGTCATGTTCTTACCCGGGTCATGGAATTGTCTTATATTTCCATTTTTGTTGAAACTTGCAACCTCGCCGTGATTCCCGGTGAAGTGCACGGGCTTGTTGTTGCTGCCAACTTCCATCTGGCCCCCCCCATGTGTCGCAACGATGCGTGTGGGTGGGGCGGTGGGGTGATAACCACCTCCCCCTGTGGGTGGGGCGGTGGGGTGATAACCACCTCCCCCTGTGGATGGGGCGGTGGGGTGGTAGCCGGCCCCCCCTGTGGATGGGGTGGTGGGGTGGTAGCCAGCCCCCCCTGTGGATGGGGTGGTGGGGTGGTAGCCACCTCCTCCTGGATTAGGTCTGTTTTCCGCCGGGGCAGGTGGGCGTTGTGGCGGGGCAGGTTTCGCTTGCGGGGCGGGTTTGGGGGGCGGGGGCGGAGGATTGTTGTTCTTCTTGTCGCCCGCCCATGCAAGCCCGGAAGAGATTATCAGGACCAAAAGTATCGTCGACTTTTTCAGGATCCTTTTGTTTGGCATGTTTAAACTCCTCATGATCTCTTGTTTGTCTGAGTCATTTCGTTTGCGACTTCACTGTCGAAAACGGAGGAAAATTAAAAATTCCATAAAACTTTGCTAATCGTAGTGAACTTTTTATTTCTGAGGCTCCGGTTGTGCGGTCTGGTCGGTCACCTTCTCATAAACCGCAGTAGCCGTAGGCCACATATCGAGAACCTGGCTGCGGTCAAAATGCACCCCTCCTCCGGCTCCCGGCGTTTGGGCGTTCATTACGCCGCTTCCTTCCTTTAATGTGTAGCGGACTCCCTGAATAACCAGGTCCGTAACTGCGAGCGAGGTCTGGCCTTGGCTCCTCGTTCCTACCCCGATGACCTCCGCGCCACGGTCGAGAGGAATCGGTCCGAGGCTGAGCGACCGGAAGCAACAATATCCCGTGGAATTGAAAACTTCCGTCCGGCTTGGGACTGATCGAACTCAGCACAACCAAGAGGCGACCAGCGGGGTCAAGCCAAAGCGTAGGTGGAGGACTGATAGGTGCGCCCACTGCGTGTTGCGCAGGGGCAAGTGGGGAAGGGAAGATTCTAATGCAAGTCGGGCAGTCTGCCGTCGACCCGTTGGATGGTCGACTCGTTGGATCCGCCCCCGCCCCAGCAGCCGGCTTTGGACGTGACGGCAACACGGCCCGTGCAGTCATACCTAGGGGATTGTGGTCTGGAGATGCAGAGGGCAAGGCCGGTGCGGCCGGCGCTTTTGACTCGCCCGCCTTAGGTCTATTGGGGTTTTCTGCCCTTGCAGGGGAGTTTTCCCAACCTTCGGCAAGCCCTCCTCCCGTGGCGTTAATTTCGGCGTCTCTGTGCCTTGCGCGGGCGGATTTTGTGCAGGCACGGCATTCGCAGGCGGCTCTGGAGGAGCCGTTGGTCGGACAGCCACCTGCACTTGAGGAAGGTGCTCTCGTCTGTATTCCAGCAGGAGGGCTCCATCCACGATTACGGCAAACACTAAAGCCACACTCAACGCCCAGATGATCTTCCTGGGAGTAAAGAAGTTCAAAATGCTCTCCCCGATAGAGGCTCTCGTGGTCGGCTTGTCATGTTTTGGAGAGCGGACGCGTGCGGCCTCGGAGCGAAGGAAGCCCTCCAGCCAGTTATCCAGCCGAGTCCGCGTCTGGTTCCACACAGCCTCGGGCTCGGGCGGCGCTCGCACTCTCAAAGTTGAGGAGGCGATTTCGAAGGTCGGCGCATGCCGCGCACTGCGATAAGTGCTCAATCACGGTATCCCGCTCCGGCTCGCGAGCCACTCCCTCGATTACCGCGCAGAGCGTCTCGGCGTCCGGGCAGGGACCCTTCGCCCCGCCGGACTTTCGCCGCAGTTGAGGCGTCAGCCTTTCCAAGAAATTGTCCTCGTTCCAATCGATCATCTCAGTTGACTGATCCCCTTCGTTTTCAGCCAGAGCCTCCGCCGCCCGTTTTGCAGATGGGATTTCACCGCCTCAATCGAAAGACCCGTACGAGCCGCGGTTTCCTCATAGGAGTAGCCCTGGATTTTCATTTCCAGGCAACGTCGCTGGTCGGAGGGAAGGGAATGTCATTTCTTTCCACAC
Organism: uncultured Acidobacteriota bacterium; assembly: GCA_963810005.1. Classification (GTDB taxonomy): domain Bacteria; phylum Acidobacteriota; class Terriglobia; order UBA7540; family UBA7540; genus Bog-366. The sequence continues at coordinate 127,690 of CAWELY010000041.1, read as the reverse complement.
TTCCTCAACCATCAAGTGCAAATCGGGCGTCTGTTTCCGGCGCCCCACGGCGGACCCTTCGGGTAGGAGTTCATCGTCAATTACTCCTTCCGGACGGCGTTTCCGCCACTGGTCGATGCAAACATTCTTCGCAATCCGCATGAGCCATGCCGGCGAAGTTGCCACCCTGAAAGCTGTGAATCTTCTGGTATATGCGGAGGAAGGTTTCTTGCGTTGCGTCCTCCGCAGCGGCGCTATCGGCAAAGAACCCTCGGCACGCCATAAATACCCTTTTGCGATGCCTCGCGAAGAGTTCCGCAAAGCAGTCGCTGCTCCCCGTCTCCTGAAAACGGCGCACGAGTTCTTCATCAGGAATCACGGGCGTCAGTTGTGCGCTACTTGCCATAACGTATGAAGTTCGAAAATTCCATAAGGCACAGGCCACAGATTTCACACGAAGCTCTGAAAGCCTGTCGGCGATAAACTTTTCCACATTTAGAATTAATAACTTAGCAACATACCCATGCTTGTAGCTTGTTGATTCTTCGTCGAAGAACTTTTATCTCAGACAGACGCCTAGAATGAAAACAGCAAGCAACGTGTTACCCTCCACGACACACTCGTTTCCGCAAGTCGGTGTGGGTTATGAATTTGTTGGCCAGCACTAAGGAAATTCAGAGGGACAAACCGGGCGTGGTCACGGCCAGGCATGGAGAACTCCCGTGAGGGGCGACAGGAAAGTTCAAACCAGAAGATCTTAGATCGCCGCCCAGGCGGGAGGTCGGGCGGAGACCGCAGAGACCATATACAAGCCAAACCAAGTTGTCAATAGTGTGCTCATCTTTATTATTGACATTCCATGTAAGATGTCAGAGCAAACGAAAGTGCGGGCGGCGTTGGAAGGGCGGGGGTCCGAATCACTGCTGGAGCAGGTAGCGATGGTCAGTGCCGTTGTGACCGTAGGCTTTTCTCATGCGCGATATCCCAGCGACAATCGCACGTCCCGTAGCACAGGCACTCCTGGCTGTGTCCAATCCACAGGCAGGAGTGCCTGTGCTACTTCGCATGTCCCGTATCCCCAACCCCCAATCCCTTGCTCCCAGCACCGAGCCCAAATCGCAAATTCCCGATTCGAGATTCCGAATCCCGAAACCCGAATCCCGAGTCCCGTATCCCGGTTCTCACACCTTCTCCAGCGCCAGTTCCAGGTCGCGGATGATGTCGTGCCAATCTTCCAGGCCGATGGACAGGCGGATGCCTTCCGGGTGCATTCCGAAGGCGCGTTTCTGCTCGTCGGGCAGGGCCGAGTGGGTCATGGAGAACGGGTGCTCGATGAGCGTCTTGATTTGCCCCAGGCTTACGGCCAGGGTGACGGAATAGGCGTGCTCGGCGAGGTAATCCACCATTCTTTCGGCGCGCGTTTGCTTGGCGTCGGTCCCCTTGAGCACAAAGTACATCATGCTGCCGGGGGCGAATTTGCCGTCGGGATTGACCATCTGCCGCTTGGCCAGCGCCTTCTGCGCAAAGCCCTCGGCGCCCGGATAGCTGACGCTCGCCACTTTGGGATGCTTCGAGAGGAATTCGGCCACGCGCTGCGCCGTCTTCTGCATATTGATCATGCGCGTCGCGAGCGTCGGCAGGCCGTACACCAGCACTCCCCAGGCGCTGCGCGGCGAAAGCACTCCGCCGAAATCCTTGCGAAACAGCATGATCAGGTTGTACCACTCTTTGGCGGCAATCACCGCGCCGCCCATGTCGGTGCCGAATCCCCCCAGGCCTTTGGTGAGGCTTTCCACCACCAGGTCCGCGCCCAGCCGCAACGGCCGCTGGCAGAAGGGGGTGGCGAAAGTGTTGTCAACAATCACCAGCACGCGATCCTTCTCCTCGCGGCCGGCATTGGCCTGGTCCGCTACGCGGCGAATGGCGGCAATGTCAATCAGCTCCAGCGTGGGGTTGATCGGCGTCTCGAAATAAAGCACGCGTGTCGCGGGCGTGATCTGGCGGGCGAGCGACTCCGGCTGGAGGAAGTCGGCAAAACGCACGTTCATGCCGAAACGCGGCAGCCAGTTGGTCATCAGGCTGTAAGTGCAGCCGTAGACAATCCGATGCGAAATCACTTCCTGCCCCTGGCGCAACACCGCGCCCAGAGCCGCGCTGATGCCCGCCATGCCGGTGGCGAAGGTCACGCAAATCTCGCCGCCGTGGGCATAGGCCAGGTTTTCTTCCAGCATCGAGCGTGTGGGCTCGTCCAGCCGGTCGTAAATGTAAATCGGAATGTGCCCGCTCAAGTGCTCGTCCGCCGAGGCAAATTGCACAAAGCCCCGCGCGCCGCGCTCGAGCGAACTCAGCCGGTACGCCGTGGTGTGCGAAACCGGCGGCACCACGTGATGGTCGTAGTCCCACTTCTTGCTGTCATAATTCCCGTGAATCATGTGCGTGCGGAGCTTGTAGTCTTCCTTCTGCCGATGCCGTTTGCGGGTTTCCATGAGGCCCCCCCGGGTGACTTTTCACAACATGAAAAGGCATAGCACAGTCTGGACCGTGGTGAAAGGGCTTTTTGGCATACCTTTTGCATATCGACTTTTTGTCCCGCCGCTAATGTCTTGCCGTTCCGAGGTGGCCGCGCAATCGCCCCGTGGCGCACGTCGTCCCACTTTTCCAGCCCCTGGGGTTTAGAATTTTGGAATTTTCGTTCCACCCCACGCCGCAAGCGGGTGACTTCATGCTCCCATCTTCTTGCCGGGGAACTGGGTTCCTCCCTCCCATGGCCCGGGGAAAACGAATGGCAAAGCAACGAGGAATATCTGGTCTCTTTGGGTGCCAAGAGAACATCCCCCACTGGCGGGTGATGGCAGCAGGAGTACCGCTCCACTTCGCGGGAGCATAAAACACCAGAAATCATTCGACCCCGGATTTTGCTCGGGGATGACGACGTTCAAGCCAGTGCTTGACGCCCTGCAACGCCAACTGCGGACCCGATTTAATGTGACGGTAACATGCGATGAAAGCCTCCCGGCCAGGGGAGTACCAAAGTACTTCTAGCCTCGCTTGACAGGAGGTAGCTTTTATCCTTACACTTACGGCGCAGTAGGGGTTAGCCCGTGGTTGGCGGCGTCACTGGGGGGTGATCCGCCTGCGCCAGTCGTTGCGGTAAAAGGAGGAATCCTGTGCGTCAAATAGCTTTCACGTTAGCGGTAGTGTTTCTCACCGTGTCGGCGGTAAACGCCCAAGCCCAAGCAACTGGACCAGCCTCGCCGGTGTCTGTGCCCGCAGCCGTCCGCTCCCAGGCGGATTGCACAGGCTTTATTGCCAGCCCTTCTATTCCCCGTGACTTGTTCGTAGTGGGAGGAGCGGATGATGACTTCCACTCCGTGGTCCGTCAGTTTGTGCGGGGCGATTCGATTTATATCTCCCAACATAAAGATAGAGATTTTGCCGTGGGTGCTGAGTACAGCGTCGTGCGTCCCGCGAGCGAACTTTTCCTCACCATGCGTTACCAGGGTGAGCGATGGGATGTCCATAGGTTGGGCAAACCTTATGAGGATGTCGCGCAAGTCACGGTGACCCACGTGAATCAGCAGGGAGCGGTGGCAAGAGTCAACTTTTCTTGTGGATCCATTGTTCCCGGCGACATCTTGGTTCCCTTTCAACCTCGTGCCATTCCGGAATATACGGTCTCCAAACCCCTTGACCACTTCACGCCTCTGGATAAGGACAAACAGCACGGAAGGATAACCGCAAGCCACAACAATTTTGGCTATCTTGGCGACGAGACGGTTGTCTATTTGAACTTAGGTGAAAAAGAAGGAGCCAAACCCGGTCAGCGGTTCCGTATTTACAAGGTTCTTCCTCGCACACGGGTTCCGCGAACGCCGCCGGAGACGGTCGGAGAGGCAGTAGTCTTTCCGTGCAGGGGAAATCGTGTGTGGCGATGGTGGTTTCAAGTTACCGCGAAATCTCTGCCGGTGACTACGTGGAAGCGGAATAGTCCGTTGCTTACGCCGCGGGGTGAGAAGAACTCGCGGGGTGATGTTCTTCGAATACTTGCGCGGTGAAAGCCTGAATTCTGGCCCCTTGCCGCCACGCATCAGGTGGTAGTCCTGCCTTGCGGCAAGTTTCCTCCAAAAATTGTTCGCGATCCCACTTCCATTGCACTGCCACTTGCGGCAACAAAAGGCCGCGCTGGACTCCGCGCGAGATGAAGAGCCCGTGCCGCCCAACCTCGATGTTCTCAGGGGCAATGTCCGAAAGGGGGGAGAGGACGGAGATTTCCAGATTCAGTCCGCTCACTTCCCGTTTCATGACCGGAGGAAAGCGACGGGTCGTGCAGCGCCGCCCACACTGCGCATTCGCGAACCGTGATGTAGAGCGGCTTGTTCGCCTCAATCACGCCGATGCATCCCGCGCAGATTTTTTCCTTTGCGCAGGGTCACAAAGGCGCCGCAGTGCTGGCGCAAAGCTTCCCCAGGTTCCGGGACTTTGGGGATCTCCGCAAGGTTCAGGTATCCCACCAGGGCTTCCCGCGCCATGCGCAGCAGGGTCTGCTGGTCGGTTTCAGTGAGCGGCAACATCTTTTTCTTCCGGCTCTTTCTCGTCCGCCTCAACGACCCGCACATCGGCGGGAGGCGCGACGCTTTACTCGCTCATCCAAACGTTTCCAGAAATTCCAGAAGTATTGCACGGCGGAAGCCACCGCAAACAGCACGACCATCCATAACAAAACTTCCCCGAGAGGATGTAAGGCCGGAAACCGGCGGCCCTGCAGAATGATGACGGTGATGGCCACCACCTGGAACACCATTTTCGTTTTGCCCAGCTCCGAAGCTTCCACCACATACCCTTCTGCGGAAGCGATGGAACGCAGGCCGGAAACGGCGAATTCCCTTCCCACGATGATCACCACCATCCACGCGGGCACAAGGTGGAGTTCCGTTAAGGAGATAAAGGCAGCCGAGGTGAGAAGTTTGTCGGCAATGGGGTCGAGCAGGATTCCCAAGGTGGTGATCTGGCCGCGCTTGCGGGCCAGGTAACCATCCAGCAGGTCGGTGACGGCGGCGAGCAGGAAGACCCCCACCGCCCACAGGTCCATGTTCCCGCCCTTGGTAAGGAGCAACACCACCACAAGGGGCACAAAGAAGATTCGGAGAAGGGTTAACGAGATGGGGAGATTCATGAGCCTTCGAACCTACCCTTCACCAGGGAGGAATTGCACGGGCCATGCTCAGTAACAAAGGGAGCCAGAGGAAGGGGTTCTCCAGCGCCCCAGTTTCACTATAACGGACGCCTCTGAGGGTGTCAACGATACTCCCAAGGGTAGGGGTACAGCCTGAATTTGTTTTGGTAGTGGGTGACTTTCCGGGAAGGTGCCTTTCAGGCAGAATCCCCAACAGGGCCGGAGCCATCTGGGTGGCCGCAATCTGGAGTGAGATGAGCGAAGAGGGATCTATGTTCGAGCAATGCACAGTGAGTTGCAGCCCAGCCGTTGCAGGGGCAAGACGGAACCAACGTTGCCCTGGAGGAAACTGGGTCCCCCACAACCAATCGGAAAAGGGACAAGGGGGACTTGTTGCCGACAGAGCGTATAATATTCGCCGCCGTCACTGGGCACTCATTCGGGAAGGGGGGAGTGGGGAGATGCGACAATGGACCAGGCGTGAGGTGTTGAAGAGCGGCGCTGCGGTTTCGGCAGGAATCACATCCGCAATCCCGGCTAGGGCCGTGGGGTTATCCATCCCAAGCCCCGCAGTTCTGCCGTCGGAAGACAACCCCAGCAGCCCCCGAGAGCGGCTTCTCATGGACTTTGGATGGAAGTTTCATCTCGGGCACGCCTGTGACCCGGCGCAGGACCAAAACTTCGGCCAGGTATGGTGGGGTGGGATATTCACGCATCCCGGGGAACTCTTCGGGCAGCACCAACAAAACTTGGATGACAGCAAATGGACGCAGGTTGACTTGCCGCACGACTGGGCCGTGGATTTGGGGTTCGAGAATGATCACCTGTTAGTATTTCACGGCGACAAGCCGTTGGGACGGACCTACCCGGCGACGAGCATCGGCTGGTACCAGCGGACCTTCGAGATCCCGAAGAGCGATTTGGGCAAGCGGCTCTGCATCGAGTTCGATGGCGTCTTCCGCGACTGCATCGTGGTTCTGAACGGTTATTATCTTGGGCCGGAATGCAAGTGGTTACGCACCTTTCCGCTATGACGTGACGGACTTCCTCAATTACGGTGCCAAGAACTTCCTGGTGGTCCGGGTGGACGCGACCGAAGGCGAAGGGTGGTTTTATGAGGGCGCCGGCATCTATCGCCACGTATGGCTCGTCAAAACCAATCCCGTGCATGTCGCGCCTGGGGGAACCTATGTGACTTCGCGAGGTGCCCGGCCCGGCACCGCCACCATCAGTGTCTCGACGGAAGTCGAAAACGAGAGCGACTCCGAACAGCCGTGCCGCGTCCTCTCCACTGTCGTAGGTTCGCGCGGGAAAGGTGGTGGGCAGCGCCGACTTCGGTGCCCGTCGCGATTCCTGCGCACAGCCGGCGCGAGTTCAAACATCAGGTCGTGGTGAATAACCCCGTTCTCTGGTCGCTCGAACATCCGCACCTTTATCGCCTGATCACCGTGGTCGAGGCGAGCGGCACTGCGGTTGACCGGGACGAGACGCCTTTTGGGGTCCGGACGATTCGTTTCGACCCCGATGAAGGTTTCTTCCTCAACGGCAAGCCGGTGAAAATCAAAGGCACCTGCAACCATCAGGACCATGCGGGCGTGGGTTAGCCCTGCCGGACCGCATTCAGTACTACCGCATCGAGAAGCTCAAGGAAATGGGGGTGAACGGCTATCGGACTTCGCACAACCCTCCCACACCGGAGCTGCTGGACGCCTGCGATCAGCTCGGCATGCTGGTGATGGACGAGACCCGGACGATGTCATCGAATCCGGAGGCCTTGAGCAATCTGGAGAGCATGATTCGCCGCGACCGCAATCACCCCAGCGTGATTTTATGGTCGCTCGGAAACGAGGAGCCGGAGCAAGGGACCGAGCGCGGCGCGCGCATCGTCACCACCATGAAGCGCCTCGTGCGCCGCCTCGACCCGAGCCGCCCCGTGACTGTTGCCATGGAAGACGCGTGGGGCCAGGGGGTCTCCGGCAGTCGTCGACGTTCAGGGTTTCAATTACAAGCGCGGCCCGGAGATTGACGATTTCCACCGGAAATTTCCGACGCAACCGACGATTGGCACGGAAGTGGGAAGCACCGTCTCCACGCGCGGCATCTACGCCAACGACAAAGAGCAAGGCTATGTCAGTGCTTATGATGTGAACTTTCCGGAGTGGGCCGACCACGGCCGAAGTGTGGTGGAAGATTTACGCCGCGCGACGTTTCTTAGCCGGGGGCTTCGCCTGGACCGGATTCGACTATCGGGGCGAACCCACCCCGTATGGCTGGCCCTGCATCAACTCCCATTTTGGGATTATGGACACCTGCGGCTTCCCCAAGGACAACTATTACTACTATCAGGCGTGGTGGAGCGAAAAACCGGTGCTGCACCTGTTCCCGCACTGGAACTGGCCGGGCAAGGAAGGGAGGGAAATCGAGGTCTCGTGCCACAGTAACCTGGAAAAGGTCGAACTGTTCTTGAATGGCGGGAGTCTCGGGGTCATGGAGGTGCCTCGTTATTCCCATGTGGTCTGGAAGGTCAGGTACGAGCCGGGCACGCTGGAAGCGCGGGGCTATAAAGGCGGCCAGCAGGTGTTGGTAGCCAGACGGGAAACGGCTGGGGGGCCGGCAAAGATCCTCCTCCAACCGGACCGGCAAGAGATCCTGGCGGATGGGCAGGACGTTTCGCTCGTCGAGGTGCAGGTGCTGGACAAAGAGGGCCGGCTAGTGCCATTGGCCGACAACGAGATCGTGTTTCAGCTTTCGGGTCCCGGCAAAATCCTCGGGGTAGGCAATGGCGATCCCAGCAGCCACGAGCCCGATAGGGCTCACAAACGTCGGGCCTTCAATGGGCTTTGTATGGTCATCGTCCAGTCCCTCAAGGAGCTTGGCGAAATGCGGCTCGAAGCTTCTTCGCCCGGGCTGGAGCCGGCAACGCTGGCCGTCGCGAGCGTGAAGGTGACGCCCCGGCCCGCAGCGGCTTGCGGAAGCGCTCCTTCGCGGCGTTAACTTTGGGAGCCGCCGCTGAGAAGGTCCTTGGTGGACTTGTCGAGGACCAGGGTGCGGGTGGGGAAGGGCATGTCGATTCCCGCCTCCTGAAACTTCTTGACGATGCGCTTTCTCAACTCGCTCTGCACCGGGTACTGATCCGTGAACTGACGGATTTGCACGCTGAGCGAGAAATCCAGAGAAGACTCCCCGAAGCCGGGGCTGAAAGAAACGGAGGGCTGGGGGTTGGCCAGCAAGCCTGCCAGACCGTCACGGAGGGCCTCCTGCGCGACTTCCAGAAGCGCCTTTTCCACCAGGTTGGGATCCGTTCCGTACGCCACGCTCACCGGCAGGGTGTAGGACATTTGCGTCTCGGGCGCGGAATAATTGGTGATGGTGGCTTTGGCCAGGGTGGAGTTGGGAATCACCACGTAGTTGTTGCCCAGCGTCCGCAGGACCGTGGAGCGCCAACCGATCCGCAGCACGTAACCTTCCTGGTTGGAATCAAGTTTGATGTAATCATTCGGACTGACGGGCCGGTCGGCCAATAGATAGAGGCCGGAAAAGAAATTGCTTAAAGTCTCCTGCAAAGCCAGGGCGACGGCCACGCTGCCCACGCCCAACGTCGTCCAGACCGCGGTCAGAGTAACGCCCATGTTTTCGAGGAAGATGATGGTCCCCAGCAAGGCGAAGAGCGTACGCACCACCAACGCGGCGGGTTGGGTTACCCGCAACATGTTGGGGATCCTTCTGGCCCGCCCGGCGCAAGGCAATGACGATAACGTGGGCGGGAAAATACATCATCACCAGAATCACCAGCGCAAAGATTAGCTTGGACCCGATATGTTCGAACCGCGGGGGGAGGGGAAGCGATTCCAAGCCGAGATAAAGACTGGCAATCAAGAGCAAAGGAATGGGCAGAGATTCGAGGAGGGAAAAGAAAGTGCCCCCATCCGTTATGAAGCCTTTTCGCCCAATAGTGGAGGACGCGGTTCAGGGCAAAACCCAGCAGCAGAGAGCCGATGATCAATGTCCCGAACAACAGCGTATAGAAAATCCCATTGCTCACGTGGAGGGCGCGCGCTAAATCCTCAATCATGCCGTTTTCTCCCGGGGGGAGACAACGATTCAAGATACCCTGCCCGGCCCATGTGGGGCAACCGCCTTTCGCGCGAGTGTCGCCGCAGGCCAAGTCCGCATCTAATAACTCAGCCGTAGGTGTGGCGCCGCGGATGAAGACGCTACCGAGCCTGCGCCCTGCCCTGCCGTGAGCAAAAGCAAGGGTAAGGCCTATCAACTTGCTACCATGACGTGATAAAGTGCCAACTCTTAGCCGTCCGTCCGCGCCGGCTGTGAATATAGGAATGAGGTTCTCAGGCAATGGCTTCCAAGCAAAAAGCTCCCATTGATTACAACACACTGCCCATTCTTCCCGTCCGCGACACCGTTCTGTTCCCCAATGCCATCCTGCCGCTGACGGTGGGACGCGACAGCTCCCTCAAGCTGATCAACGACCTGAAAGAAGACGAGAAGTATGTCGGGGTCATCTCCCAGCGCGATCCCCGGGTTGATAACCCCCAACCCGTCGATCTCTTTCAAATTGGGACGGTGGCCTTCGTCCACAAGATCATCAAGCTGCCCAGCCAAAGTCTGTTTATCTTTGTTGAAGGCCTGCAGCGGATCGCCATCGAGGAAGTCACCCAGACGGAGCCCTTCCTGCGCGCCCGCGTAAAACCCTTGGCGGACATTATCCCGGGCGGCAAGGAATCGGACTTCGACGCCCTGGTGCGCAGCGTGACGACGATGTTCCAACAAGTCGTGCAGCTCTCCCCCACGCTGTCGGACGATCTGCAAACCGTGGTCATGAACATTGACGACCCCAGCCGGCTTTCGGATTTCATCGCCGCCAATCTCCCCTCGCTCTCCAGCGTCGAAAAGCAGGAACTCCTGGAAAGCCTCGAACTGAAGGTTCGTCTCGAGCGCTTGAACCGGCAACTGGCGCGGGAAGTGGAGGTGCTGCAACTCCGCTCCAAGATTCAATCGGACGTCCAGGACCAGGTCACCCAGAGCCAGCGTGAGTACTACTTGCGCGAGCAGATGAAGGCCATTCAAAAGGAACTGGGCGAGGCCGACGAGCAGCAGGAAATCGAAGAACTCCGCAAGAAGATCGACGCCGCGGGAATGACGGAAGAGGCCAAGAAGGAGGCCATCCGGGAGCTGGGGCGATTGGCGAAGATGTCGCCGGCGGCGGCGGACTACCACGTGACGCGCACCTACCTGGAATGGCTGGTGGCGCTGCCCTGGAACAAAGTCAGCGATACCCGGGTGGATATTGCCAAAGCGAAGCAGGTTCTCGATGAAGACCACTGGGATCTGGAAAAAGTCAAAGAGCGCATCCTCGACTATCTCGCGGTCTTGCAGTTAAAGCCCCAGCTCAAGGGCCCCATCTTGTGCTTTGTCGGGCCTCCGGGCGTGGGAAAAACTTCCTTGGGAAAATCCATTGCGCGCTCGCTCGATCGCAAATTCGTGCGCATGTCGCTGGGCGGAATTCACGACGAAGCGGAAATTCGCGGCCATCGGCGGACTTACATTGGAGCGCTGCCCGGCCAGGTCATCCAAGGCATCCGGCGGGCCGAAACGCGCGACCCGGTCTTCATGCTCGATGAGGTGGACAAAATCGGACGCGATTTTCGCGGCGATCCTTCCTCCGCCTTGCTGGAGGTTCTTGATCCCGAGCAAAACTCGCATTTCCGTGACAACTACCTGGATGTCCAATTCGACCTTTCCAAGGTGCTGTTCATCTGCACGGCGAACGTCCTGGACACCATTCCCCCGGCGCTCCTCGACCGCATGGAGGTGCTGGAGCTCCAGGGATACAGCGAGGAGGAAAAAATCCAGATTGCCATCCGGCACCTGATTCCGAAGCAGACCGACGAGCACGGGATCAAGACTCCCGAGCAGATTGAATTCTCCACGGGCGCGCTGGCCAGCATGATCCGGCACTACACGCGCGAGGCCGGGGTGCGGAATCTGGAGAGAGAAATCGCCACGTCCTGCCGCAAGCAGGCGCGCCGAATTGCCGAGGGCAAGCCGGAAAAGCTTCTGCTGACGGCCGACAACCTGCGGGATTTTCTGGGAATCCCACGCTACCGCCTGGAAACCGAAATCGTGGAGCGCACCCGCCAACCCGGGGTGATGGTGGGACTTGCCTGGACGCCCACGGGCGGCGACGTTCTCTACGTGGAGGCCAATGCCATGAAGGGCGGCAAGGGCTTCACGATGACCGGACACGTGGGCCAGGTCATGCAGGAGTCCATGCAGGCGGCGCTTGCCTGGGTCCGCTCCCACGCGGCGGATTACAAGATCGATCCGGAATTCTTCCAGTCGAAGGATATTCACATTCACGTTCCCTCCGGGGCCATTCCCAAAGACGGGCCTTCGGCGGGAGTTACCATGGTTTCCGCCCTGGTCTCCGCCCTCACGCGGCGGCCTTCGCGGCAGCGGCTCGCCATGACCGGCGAAATCACTCTCAGCGGACAAGTGCTGCCCGTGGGTGGGATCAAGGAGAAAGTGTTGGCGGCCAAACGGGCAGGCGTGCTCGAAGTGATTCTCCCCGCCGACAACGAGCCGAACGTCCACGAGGATCTGAACCCCGAAATGCTCGAGGGTTTGACGCTCCACTACGTAAAGACGATTCAGGAGGTCGTGGAGTTAGGCCTCGAAAAAGATCCCGCGCCCGTAGATACGGATCGGGCGGCCCGCGAAGTGGCCCTGACTCCCGCGGCCGCGGGGACGCCGAATTAAGGCGTGCGGTCAGGGTCCCATGGATGGCGACCCTTGCCGCGATCTATCGCCTTTTTCATGAATTTATCGGCCTCGCGTGAATTTCGACTGCCTTCGAAGGCACTATAAGTACCCAAGCGCAGTGGCAATAAATCCGTTCACGAGGATTAATCATGTATTGCCGGAATTGTGCACGACAGCTTGCCGATAACGCCGAGTTCTGCGTGAACTGCGGCCAGCGCCCGTTGGCGGGGACGCGCTTCTGCTCCCAATGCGGGCAGGAAATGGCTCCCCATACGGAAATCTGCGCGCAATGCGGCAGTGGGGTGGTTTTGGCCGGCGGCAAAGATCTTGCCACCGCTACCTTGCTCTCGATGTTCCTGGGAGTCTTCGGTGTAGATCGCTTTTACCTTGGCTATATGGGACTGGGAATTTTGAAATTGGTAACCTTGGGCGGCTGCGGAATTTGGGCTTTTGTCGATCTGTTCCTCATTATCCTCAAGAAACTTCCGGATGCCCAGGGCCGCCCCTTGCGGTATGTCTCTCCCAGCCAACCCAGTGATAAGGACTGGGGGTCCGCGTTGCTGCTCTCAATTTTTCTGGGGTGGCTGGGCATCGATCGTTTCTACCTGGGTTACACCGGACTGGGTGTGCTGAAGCTCGTGACGGGCGGCGCTTGCGGGATTTGGTCCATGGTGGATTCGATCTTGATTGCGATGAATAAACTGCCGGATTCCACCGGCAAACCTCTGCGGATGTAAGGGTCCATGGCGGGTTTTTGTAAGGGAATAGCTCGGTGGATGGTACTGTCACTGGCGCTGGCGGTTTTCGTGGCGGTCCCACCCGAGATGTTGGCGCGGGGGCCCGACATCTGCGTGTGGAAGCACTTATTCCGTCTTACCGCCTGCCCCGCCTGTGGCAGCACGCGGGCGCTGGCCGCGTTCTTTCATGGACACGTTACACAGGCACTCGCATACAACCGTAACGTGATGGTGACCGGGCCGTTGTTGATTGGCCTCCTGGCCCACGATGTCATATCGGGACTTAAGGGGCGAATTGCCGGGGAATTCTAAAGTATAAAGTATGAAGGATAAAGGACAATTGTCTTCATGCTTTACCCTTTATCCTTCGCACTTTACGCTTTTCTGTTTCCAGCCCCGCCAACCTAGCACCTGGCGCCACATCTTGAATTCCTCCTCCGATTCCAATAAAGTCTTAAGATCTTTGTGATTAGCTTCGAGAACATCCTGGAACGGACGTGCGGCGACCTGCCAAGGCCCGCTTTTGTACGATGGGCCTCCGTCCTGTTCACTCTCTTTGTTCTGACCCTTCAGATCTCGCTTGCCGCTTCGCAGGCATTCCTGGCGGGCGCCGGAATCCTCTATGTGATTCACCTCTTCAAAGCACGGCCACGGGTCCTTTTCTTACCCGTCAAGCTTCCCCTCGCACTTTTTTGCGTATTATCAGTAGTTTCGGTTTTCTGCGCGGCAAACCCCGCAGCGGGTTGGTTTGCCGTTAGAAAACTTGTTTTATTTCTCATTTGGCTATTGGCAATAAACTTGGTGGTCAGCGCGCAGCACTTGCGCCGCCTCTTGCAGGGCATGTTTCTCGTGTCCTTGTTGACCAGCCTTGTCGGCATCGCGCAATTCGTCGTGCAGTACCGCGACGCGCGGGCGCACCATCCCGGCAAGCTTTACTATTACCTGACGTTAACTCGAATCCATGGGTTTATGGGACACTGGATGCACTTTGGTGGACAGCAGATGTTGGTTTTCGCCTTTCTGTTGGGATTTCTGCTGCTCTCCCAAGGTCGAAACTCGAAAATCGAAATTCGAAACTCGGGAGCTGGACCCCGAATTTCGAATTTCGAATTTCGCGTTTCGGTTTTTTGGTGGAGTGTGCTCGCGCTCGTCACGGTCTCTATTATTCTGAATTTTACCCGCGGAGTGTGGTTGGGCTGCTTCCTGGCGGGGATTTACCTTCTGACTCGATGGAGACCAAAGTGGCTCTGGGCTTTGCCGATCCTGCTGGCCTTGGCCTACGTGGGGGCGCCGTCGCTGGTTCGAGAGCGGCTCCATGGGGCGATGCATCCCACCGAGGACCCGGCGCTATCCATCCGCCTCGAGATGTGGCGCGTCGCACTAAAAATGATTCGCACTCACCCCTGGGTGGGAGTGGGCCCCAACAACATCGAGGAAGTGTACGATCTTTACCTGCCGCCGGGGAAAACTCCCGAGGTGGGCTATCACAGCCACTTTCACAATGACTTTCTTCAATTCGGCGCCGAGCGAGGATTACCCTGTCTGGCCTCGTGGGTGTGGCTTATGGCGGCGCTGGGCTGGTATTCCTGGAAACTTCGGCGGCGGCTTTCACCGCAAAGGTGGATCGCCGACGCGTCTCTCGCCGCCTGGTTGGCCTTCCTCGTGGAAGGCTGTTTCGAATTCAACTTCGGCACCTCGCCGGTCCTCATGGTGTTTCTATTCGTCACCTCTACGCCCTTTATAGCTGCTAGGTGCCAGGCGTCAGGTATAAGCTCCTGATGATTTCCATTGAACCCGGGGGAGGAGACTTGAGATGGTCAAAGGCTATAGGGACCTAATGCTCCGGGGAAAGGCAAGGGATTGGTTGTATATTACTAAAGTATTGCAGGATGCCCTGGGTAGGGCGACCGAGTTAGGTCGGATGCTATCGGGGCACACGAGGGAGCCGAAGGGACGACTGGCCGAAACCTGTCACCTGACACCTGGAACCTAGCTAAATGAACCCTAAGCAGCGGATGTTACAAAGTTCGATGGTGGTGGCGTTCTTCAACCTGCTGGGCGGGCTGACCGGAATCCTGGTGGAAACCAGCATCGCCGCCAATCTGGGGCTTTCGGTACGCTCCGACACGTTTTACGTCGCTTACACGATCCCGTACGTCATCACCAACTTGCTCACGGCAACCGGTCAGTTTTCTCTGGTGCCGTTCTTCGCTTCGCTGGAATCAAGCCAGGACGAGAAGGAAATCTGGCGCGGTTTCAGTTACGTTGTCAATATTCTTGCTCTCGGGTTGGGGGCGATCGCGGTGGTGGGCGTGGTGGCGTCGCCGTGGATTATTCACGGCATTGCTCCGGGGTTCACGCCCGAAGAAGATGCCGTCGCGACGCAACTCTCGCGCTGGCTCTTCCTCATTATCATTCCCGCCGGGATCGGAGAAGTGCTGCGGTCTTTTCTTCTCAGCCGGCATCATTTCGCGCTCTCGACGGCGTCAGGGTTCATCCGCAACGGCACTTCCATCGTGGTTATTCTTTTGGCATTTCACCGCTTCGGGCTCTATAGCATCGTGGTAGGGTTTATGGCGGGGTACCTGCTTCAGGTGCTTATTTTGGGCGTTCGGGTTTTGGTGGTTTTTCCGGTGCAATATTCGTTGACGCTGACCGCACGGGGAGAGTCATTTCGCAACCTGCGCGGCGCCGGGACCGCGCAACTGACGGCCGCCGTAGCCTGGCAGGGTGTGGTGGTGGTGGAGCGCATCATTGCCTCCTTTCTTCCAGCCGGGACGCTCACGGCTTTGAACTACGGCTTCAAGATTCAGGGCGCACTTACCGAACTGCTGGGAGGAAGCGTCGGAACGGCTGCCCTCCCGGCTCTCTCTCGAGCCGTCGCTCGCAAGGATCATGAGGAAGAACGCGGGACTTTCCAAGAAACCCTGAGGATTAGTCTGGTGCTCCTGTCTCCTATGGCGGTTTTCTGCTTATTGCTCAATCACAGCATCATTCGCCTCTTTTTTCAGCGCGGAAACTTCACCCCAGAGGCGACCCGCCTCATGGCCATGGTTTTGTTCTATTACAGCATCAGCTTATTGCCTTATGCGTTCATAAGAATTCTAAGTTTCCACATGTTCGCCCGTCACGAGGCTGGGATTTATCTCCGGCTCGCACTCTTCCTCTACGGTCTCAATGTGGGCTTTGATCTTCTCTATGTGGCCGTCTTCCATTTGGGTGCGAAAGGTATTCCTTTGGGTTTGCTCAGCAGCGCATTGGCCGTGGTGGGGCTGGCTTTCCGTCGCAACCTGTGCGATTTGCAGAAGGTTCTGGACCGATCCCTTGCGCTTTTCTCCTCGAAGGTCCTTCTGGGGGCGCTACTCTCCGCCGTGGTGATTTGGGTGATGCGACGGGAGATCCCCGGGCCCGCCTCCGGGCTGGGAGATTTCACTTATTTATGCTTGCTCTGTGGAGCAGGTAGTCTGGCTTTCTTTGCCGCGCTCGTTTGGACGCATGCCTTGCCGAAAGCCTGGTGGAACATCCTCAAGAAGGGTGCGGAGGGATCCGACAGCGCTTCCTCGGCGGTACTCTAACCCTTCCTACCCGCTCGCCCTGTGCCCGTAGTTTTAGCACCGCGCGGGTAGTCGAGTAAACCTTCCATCGCGCCGATCATCGTGCTCGCAAAGAAATGCTAGAATAGGGTCCGCAGAACCGGGGGGCAGGCATGCGCCTGTTACCTAATGTGAACATGCAACCCGTGACGCCTACAGAATCCCGTGAATCTTGGCTGGCCCGCAACTTAAAGCTATTGGCCCGCGACCCACGACTTTTTTTCAAGAAGGTGGCGTCGTGGCTCCATCCCATGCGCGCGGACTATCGCCATCTCTGGGACCGCGGCCTCCGCAAGTGGATGATTCGCTACCACGAGAAGGTGCTTTTCGACAAAGTCACTTGGATGGGCACCATTGCGCGCAAGATGGTCCTGGATGCATGGGTCTATCAGCAAATCCTTCACGAAGTGAAGCCAGACTTCGTCATTGAAATTGGGAACGCCGAAGGGGGGAGTACAAAATTCCTGGCCAATATGCTGGACCTCCTCGGCCGGGGCGAAGTTATCGCGGTGGACATTGATCATTCGCTTTTTCAGGTTGACCACCCGCGCATTCACTTGATCACGGGTGACAGCCTGGCGCCGGAAACGTTGGGTCGAGTTGCGGAGATTGCGCACGGCGGCCGAGGCATGGTCATTCATGACGGTGACCACTCGCGCGAGCACGTCCTGCGCGACTTGCGGGCCTACGCACAATTCGTAGGGGTGGGCAGCTACTTCATTGTTGAGGATACCGTCATTGATCTCTTCCGCGCCGGCGACGGCTTGGGGAGTGTGGACGGCCCCTTGGCGGCGGTGGAGCAATTCGTGCGCGAGGATTCGCGGTTCCAAATCGATGCCGGCCGCGAGTACTTCCTTATCACCTTCAATCCACGGGGCTACTTGAAGCGGGTGTCGTAATTTCATTTTCCCCGCATCCAACACGCCTGGCGCCAGTATCTCCCCGGAGCATGCTGATACCCGAGAGCCCGAATCCCCATGACCTCGTATCGCATTTTGGTGGTCACCAACCTTTGGCCGACGGAAGCTGATCCGAGTTACGGCAGCTTCGTGAAGGCGCAAATGGAGTCTCTCCGCCCGCTCGGGGTTGATTTTGACGTTCTCTTCATTAATGGCCGGGAATCCCATTGGAATTACCTTCGCGGCATTCGCCAGGTTCGCAGGCAATTGCGGGTGATGCCGTACGACTTGATCCACGCGCACTTTGGTCTCTCCGGGTGGGTGGCGCGTTGGCAGTGTCGCGTGCCGGTTGTCGTGTCGTTTATGGGTGACGATGTTTTGGGCCGGCCCACACGTAGCGGGCGGATTACCCTCGCCGGGCATTTCTTGCGAATCTCGGGATTCATTCTGGGGCGCATGACCACTTCGGTGATCGTGAAATCGCGGCAAATGGCTTCCCAATTGCGCCTGCCCTCCGCGCACATCATTCCCAATGGCGTTGACCTCAATTTATTCCGGCCCATGGAGCAGGAGCAGGCGCGCAAAGCGCTGGGCCTCGACCCCGGGAAGAAGTTTGTACTCTTTCCCTATAACCCCAGGGAAGCCCGCAAGCGCTTTGATCTCATTCAGGCCGCTGTCTCCCTTGCGCGCGAACAGGTTCCCGGCTTGGAACTCCTGGTCGCTCGCGGCTTGCCTCAGGAGCGGGTCCCGCTCTATATGAACGCCGCCGATGTCCTGGTGATGGCTTCCATGTTGGAAGGTTCACCCAATGCGGTTAAAGAAGCGATGGCAACAAACCTGCCCGTGATTTCCGTCGATGTGGGCGACGCCGCCGAAACGATGGGCGCCACCGTCGGGTGCTACTTGGTCCGGCGGGAGGCAGCGGCGATCGCGGAGAAGATCATCGAAGTCTGCCGCCGCGGCGGGCGCACGAACGGGCGCGACCGGATGCGCAAACTTTCCATAGAGGCTGTGGCGGAACAGATCGTTGAGGTCTACGCGGGGGCTTTGCGGCGATAGCCGGCGTTGGCGGGTTTTAGTGCCCAGCACCGATCAGTCAGATCATCCCTGGGGGGGAGCGTGGTTCGGCCCTGCCGGGCGGCAGGCCAAGCTCGGCTCGTTTGCCGGGATCTTTATGAGCATGCGACACCCGGCACACCCGGCTCATCCGATATGGCCTCGATAAAGCGCGAAAATTAATGCTATGCTAGTAATCGCCCTGCGAAAGCACAACTCGCGGCATTGGAAGCATCCATGAGCAGAAATGAGTTGCTAGCTCGAGTGACGGTCAATCCCCAGGTGTGCGGGGGAAAGCCTTGCATCCGCGGGACAAGGGTTTACGTCGCGGTCATTCTTGACGCCTTCGCCGAAGGGTTGAACCCAGAGCAGATTTTGGACCATTACCCGCAGCTCACTGGCGATGACCTCCGCGCCGCGTTGGCGTATGGTGCCGAACTGGCTCAGGAGAACACCTGGAAGGTATCAGCGAGGGCATGAAGCTCAAACTCGACGAAAAACCTCTCCCGGCATCTCAAGGGTGTTCTGTCCCCACTCCGTCACGATGTTGCCTCAGCCGCAGATGAGGGCCTGCTTTCACAATCCGATGCGGTAATCGCCGCTGCGGCCAAGTCGGAAGGTCGCCTGCTACTCACCTTGGACGTCGAGTTCGGTAATTTAACCAAATACCCGCCGGGCAGCCACCCGGGGATAATTCTCTTTCGGCCGCGAAGCTTGGGGCCACTCACGGTTAACGAGTTCATCGAGGACTTTTTCCTCCAAACACCTGTGGATTCCCTCGCGGGTTGCGTCGTGGTAGTTGACCCAGGACGGGTACGGGTGCGCTGGGCCGAGCGGAGTGATGCGAAGGGACAGGAATGAGGGCGGATTCCTGGAGTACGCGCGTGATTTAACCGAATTCGTGGTCACCGCCTGATAACGAAAGGAATCTATTTTCGATTTTGTTAACCTTGAGGGGAACCGCGTTTGGCCCCAGGGCGATTGCCTCTCGCCCCGGTAATCCAAAATCTAAAATTAAAAATTAGCAGAGAATGCCCGCCCACCAAGAACTCATCCACGCCGCCGAGCGCCTGCACGCGCACCTGCTGAAACGCCATTACTCTCAAGGGCTGCTTCATGGCCCCGACGCCGGCGTCCGTTTCCATCTCCGCCTCTGGAGGTT
Organism: uncultured Acidobacteriota bacterium; assembly: GCA_963810005.1. Classification (GTDB taxonomy): domain Bacteria; phylum Acidobacteriota; class Terriglobia; order UBA7540; family UBA7540; genus Bog-366. The sequence goes on along the minus strand of CAWELY010000041.1, from coordinate 108,311 downwards.
TTTCAAGGCCGCGCTGGATTTTGTCCCTTGGAATGACGATTACGTTTTTATGCAATCGCAGGGCTATTGGATTTTGTCCAACTGGATGCTCCATGAAGCGACGGGAGAACCAAAATATCGCGCTCTCGCTCTGGAGAGCACGGAGGCGACGCTCCGCTTGCAGCAGCCCGAAGGTTTCTGGCTGTACCCGCTGCCCGAGCGCAAGCATCTGATCGCCACCGTGGAGGGAGATTGGGGGGCGATTGGACTTCTCGCCACTTATGCCCGCGAACCGCGAAAAGAATTCCTCCAGGCGGCGGTTCGCTGGTACGATTACCTGGTGAGAAGCGATCGGCTTTCAAGCCCACACGCCGGGAGAGTCTATTAACTACTTTGATAAGCCGCGAGGGAAAATCCCCAACAATTCGGTGGAGGCGGTGTGGCTCTTTTTGCGGCTGTGGAAGGCCACGGGTGATGCGCGGTTTCGTCGAGCATGTGGATGCCATGCTGGATTTCCTGGCGAATGCGCAGCTTCCCACCGGGGAGTTGCCCTACATTGTGGACGGCCCGTATGAGAAGGGCCGCGTTCATTACCTCTGCTACCAATACAATGCATTTCAATTTCTGAAGCTCGCCTGGGCTGCCGCCCTGCGCGCCGATCCCCGGATCGCACCGCATCCTCTCGGCGCTCGCAGGCTTCCTTGCCCAAGGCGTTACCCAAGACCGGGCGCGAGCGCTGCCGATTGCTTTCACGTGAAGCCGGAGACGGATTATTTCACCGCCGTTCTGGCCGCGGCACTGTGGGAGGCCAAATTGCGACTGTCGAGCGACTGGCGTTCGCATCGAGACGGCGTGGCGCGCAGGGACTGAGTGAGCGCGCTGCTATGCCCGCATCCTCCAGACGGCAGCGGCCCGATGGGAGCTTTGCCTACACGACGGGTGACTACGGCTTCTTGCGGGATGGCCGATCGTACCCACGGCCACAGGTCATGACGCTGTTCCACCTGCTCTACCCGGCCTGTGGGAACGGATTTGAAAGGACAGTGACGAGTGACAAGTGACGAGTGACGAGCAGGCAAAGAAGCGAGTGACGAGTGTGCTCGCCACTTGTCACTCGTCACTTGTCACTGCTCTTATGTGCGGCATTTGTGGAGTTTTCAATTTCGGTACGGGCGAGCCGGCTGATCCGGTTGCGCTGAAGCGCGCTACGGACGCGATGGCGCATCGTGGGCCTGATGACGAGGGCTTTCACTTGGACGGCGCGCTGGGCCTGGGGAACCGGCGCCTGAGCATCATTGATTTGCCGGGCGGCCACCAGCCCATCGCCAACGAGGACGAGTCCGTCTGGATTACCTTCAACGGTGAAATCTACAACTATCGCGATCTGCGCCCGGACCTCCTGGCGCGGGGCCATCAGTTCCGGACGAACAGCGACACCGAAACCATTCTGCATCTTTACGAGGAGTATGACCTCAGTTTCCTTGACCATTTGCGTGGCATGTTCGCGTTCGCCATTTGGGATAGCCGCAAGCGGCGGCTGTTGCTGGCCCGTGATCGCCTGGGAGTGAAGCCTCTTTTTTACCGTTTAGAACCGGGCCGATTGGCGTTTGCTTCGGAGTTGCGCACGCTGCGCGAACTGCTGCCGCGGCCGCCCGAAATCGACCCGCAATCGATTTACGACTTCTTTGGATTTCGCTACATCCCCGCCCCACGGACCTTCTACCGGGGTGTGGAAAAGCTCCTGCCCGGCCATTTCCTTGTTGCTGACCCTAGGGGTGTGCACAGCCATGCTTATTGGGATATTCCCGCGGAAGAAGAAACGGCGAAGCCTCCCAAGGACATTGCCGCCGAAGTCGTCGAGCAACTGCGCGAGTCCGTGCGGCTGCGATTGATCGCCGACGTTCCCCTGGGAGTTTTCCTGAGCGGGGGAACAGACTCCAGCGCCGTGGTGGCCTTCATGGCCGAACTCGGCGCGCGCCCGCTGCGCACCTTCTCGGTGGGATTCGACGAACCCGAGTATAGCGAGTTGCCCTTCGCGCGCGCGGTGGCCCGCCGCTACTCGACGGAGCATCATGAACTCGTGCGTCAAGCCGGAGCACTTGCGTGACGAACTGCCGCGCTTGGTGGCGTTCCGGGATGAGCCCATCGCCGAACCCACCGACGTGGCGCTCTACCTGATTTCGCGATTGGCGGCACAAAGCGTCAAGGTTGTGCTGGCCGGTGAAGGCGGCGACGAGTTGTTTGCCGGTTACCCCAAGTATGCCGCCGACCGGCTGGCGGGCCTGGTTTCAGCCTTGCCGCGGGGAGTCACCCGCGCGCTCATTCGCTGGCTGCCGTATCGGCAGCGCCGGGTGAAAATCGCGCTCGAGGCGCTCTCCATTCGCGATGAGGCGGAGCGTTCGGCGACGTGGTTTGCCTCCTTTTCGCGCGACGAGCGGGAGAGCCTCTTCGCCCCGGAATTTCTGGCGCAAGTCGACCCTGCACATCCTGCCCGGGTCTTTGCAAGCTATCTCGAGAAAGTCCGCGATCGCTCGCCCCTCAAGCGGATGCTCTACGCCGACCTGAAGGTGTGGTTGCCGGATAACCTGCTTTTGCGCGGCGACCTGATGACCATGGCCGCTTCGATTGAGGAACGTGGACCGTTCCTCGATCAGCGCCTGGTGGAGTTGGCCGCGCGGCTTCCCACTCGCCTGCTGACGCGCGGCTTTCGAACCAAGGCGTTGCTGAAGGACGCGCTACGGCCGTATGTGCCGGAAGAGGCGCTGTTCCGGCGCAAGGTCGGATTCCGCGTGCCGGTGGGTGAATGGTTCAGGAAACCCTTGCGGTCCCTGGTTGGGGACTTGCTCCTTTCTTCCGGAGGCTGCGGCGCGCGGGTATTTCAACGCCCGCAGCATGGAGAAATTTGTTCGCGAACACTTTGACGGCGTCCGCGACCGCCAAAAGCAACTTTGGGCTTTGGTGAATTTTGAATTGTGGTGCCGGCATGCCCAATGAACGGCCCGCCGTCTGCATCATTGTCGAAAACTTGCCGGTCCCTATCGACCGCCGGGTATGGCAGGAAGCACGCACGTTGCGCGACGCCGGATATCGTGTTTCCGTCATCTGCCCGAAAGGTTCCGGATTCCAAAAGAGTCGCGAAACCCTGGAAGGCATTGAAATTTACCGGCACTGGCTCTGGGAGGCCTCCGGGCCGCTCGGCTATCTCCTCGAGTATTCCTGGGCGCTCGCGGCCCAATTCCTCCTTTCACTGCGGGTCTACGCGCGAACCCGCTTCCGCGTCCTCCAGGCCTGCAATCCGCCCGACACGATTTTCCTGATCGGGCTCTTCTTCAAACTTTTCGGCGTGCGATTCATCTTCGACCACCACGACCTGAACCCCGAGCTTTACGAAGCCAAATTCCAGCGTCGCGATTTCGGATACAAGCTGGTGTGCTGGGCTGAACGGTTGACTTTCCGAACCGCGGACGTTTCCATTGCCACCAACGAGTCCTACCGTGAAGTGGCGATGACTCGCGGAGGCATGAGTCGCGAGCGCACTTTTGTGGTGCGGAGTTGCCCGGACCTGAGCCAGAATCCGAATACGTCCCCCGCAACCCGAGCTCAAGGAAGGCCGCCGCCATCTGGTCGTGTATCTCGGCGTCATGGGTCATCAGGATGGACTGGATCTATTGCTCGAGTCGATTGCCTTCCTTACCAAGCTCCGGAATTGCGAAGACACTCTGTTTGTCCTTATCGGCGCAGGTCCCGAACTCCCGCGGCTTAAAGTGCTGGCGAGCCAGAAGGGGCTTGACGCCCTGGTGAAATTCACCGGCAGGCTACCCGATGAGGATGTTGCGGCCTACTTTTCAACCGCGGCGTTTGGCGTGGCCCCCGACCGGGCTACGCCCATGAACGACAAGTCAACCATGAATAAGATTCTGGAGTACATGGCGTTCGGTCTGCCCGTGGTGCTTTACGACCTCACGGAAGGCCGGCGCTCAGCGGGTGACGCCGCCCTCTACGCGCGGAATGACGACCCGGAAGACTTCGCCCAAAAGATCGCATGCCTGCTGGATTCCGAGAGCCTGCGCGCGGAACTGGGAGCGCGCGGACGAAAACGCATCGAGGAAAAGCTGAATTGGGATAACGAAAAGCGGGCCTTACTTGCAGGCTTACGCGGCAGCTCTCGGCGGCGAATTCTAGCTCGCGCCGCGGCCCACCAGAACGATGGGAATTGTTTTCAGCAGAATTTTCCAATCGAGCGCATTGACCAGTGGTCAATGTATTCCAGGTCCAGCTCCATCCAGCGCCGGAAGCTGAGTTTGCTGCGCCCTTCCAGCGCCCACAAACAAGTCAGTCCGGGTTGCATGCGTAAGCGGCGCCGCTGCCAGCGCTCGTACTTTTCCACTTCCTCGGGAAGGGGCGGGCGCGGACCCACAAAGGACATATCCCCCTTGATGATATTGACTAACTGAGGGAGTTCATCCAGGCTGAACTTGCGCATGAAGCGTCCGACCGGCGTGCAGCGCGGATCATTCCTGATCTTGAACACTGGACCGTCCACTTCGTTCAGGGCCGCGAGCTCTTCTCGAAGCAGGTCGGCGTCCGCGCGCATCGAGCGGAATTTGTGGAGAGTAAATCTTCGCCCGCCCAGGCCGCAACGCGTTTGGGAGAAGAGGATGGGCCCGCGCGAAGTGAGTTTGACCAGCACCGCCAGAATCAGAAGGAGCGGGGAAAGCGCCACCAGCGCGATGAGCGCCATGATGAAATCGAGGCCCCGTTTGAGCAACAGGGATTCGTCTTCGGGCGTAGCGGAAAAAGTGAGCAGGGGCTTTGAGCCCAAGCGTTCGAGATAAACTTTGGAAATGGCTTGGGGGAAGAAGCTGAGCAGGACGCGCGTCTTGACCCCCTCTTCTTCGCAGACGAGAAAAGTGTCTCCGAGCTTTTCCAGGTCCTCCTTGGCCACCACAAAAATCACTTCGTCGATGACCTGGCGGCGCAGCAACTCCGGGAGTTCCGGGAGGGGAACCACGGGATATGACCTGGCGAGGCCGTGAGGAGCAAGCGCCGGGGGGGCCAGTCCCGGATGCGAACGAAGCCGAATAAGCGCATCCCGCGAGTTTCATTCGCTTCCAGCGTCCGGGCAATCTCCGCCACCTCGGGACCGTCACCCACCAGGAGGAAATGGCGAAAGCCCGCGACGCTTCGTCGCAAGGGCGCGGCAAAACGCCAGCCACCAGTCGGAACATCATCATCAGCAGGAAATCCATCAACGCGTAGATTCCCAAGAGCAGGCGGCTGATGAATTCCAAATTCAGGGCGAAAGTTACGGCGAAGAGGAGGATGGTGGAGGCGAGGCCGACCTTGAGGGGATCCGCGAAAGCGCGGCGCAAATCCTCCTCGTGGACCTCGCGGTAGATTCCTGCCGCCACCCCGACGCCGACCCACGATGACGACGGTTAGAGGAATAATCCAGGGGTAATTCGAAAGTGGGTAAAGAGGCCGCACGCTCGCCAGGTGAGAGCGAATCTCGTGCGCCAACCCGAAACTCGCCAGCGCCAGAAGGACATCGGCGAAAAGAAAAATGACGCCCATCAGCCGATTGTGGCGCGCAAACATAGTGCTGCCCCTCGGGGCAAGAAGAACTATCTTAACAGAAACTCGCGCGGGTGCGGCATCGAGACTTTACGCTACCGAACGCGAGGATCCGACCGCTTGAACTGCTAGCCGGGCGGCGACGGTGCCACATCAGGCGGCAACCGGCGGATCGCTATGGTACACTCGCCCTCGGTCGGGCTCTTCACCTTAACTTCATCTCGTGGCGGGAATTTGCTGATGCTTTGGGCCGTGAAAATCTTTTTCGTGGCCGGCGCGCTGCTGCTGGTGCAGAGCGCCTGGGCGTTCGCTGGATGGGATTCGCTTTCTCCGGTTCGTCCGGAGGAGGCGAAACAGCCCGCCGGGGAAGCTATACGCCATCCGCCGCCGTGGTGATTCCCTGCAAGGGGGTGGATGCGGGGTTTGATGCGAATCTCGACCGGTTTCTGAATCAGGACTACCCGGACTATCAGGTTGTCTTCGTCGTCGCCACCGCGGAGGACTCAGCTTATCAAAACCTGCGCGAACGGCTGGAGGCGCCGGCTGCATCCGGCGTAATCCGCCAATCTCCAAGCGTCACTGGTTGTGGCGGGCGTCTCCGAGCGGCGAGGAGAAAAGGTCAACAATCTGCTGCGCGGAGTCGAGGCCGTGGATCAGGCCGCTCAGGTGTTGGTCTTTGCGGATATCGATGCGGCCCCCTCGCCGGATTGGCTGCGTTCGCTGGTGGCGCCACTCGCCAACCCTCAAATCACCGTCAGCACCGGCTTCCGATGGTATCTGCCGGGGGAGGGTTTTGTCTCGCGACTGCGCGCCGCGTGGGACACCTCGATCGCCACCATGATGGGCGACCACGATCACAACTTCGCGTGGGGTGGGTCGATGGCGATCCGCGCCGCCGATTTTCACAAACTGGGGATTGCGGAACGATACTGGGCGAACACCGTAAGTGACGACTACGCCCTGACGCGCGCGGTTCGCGAAGCGGGTGGAAAGATCGCATTTGAGCCCCGGTGCCTGGTGGCATCGCGGGAAGAATCGAGCCTGCGGGAATTTCTCCGCTGGTCGACTCGCCAAATCATCATCACGCGGGTATACGCGGCGCATTTGTGGAAGTTGGGGCTCGCCACGTACCTCTTTTACTGCGGGACTCTCACGCTGGGATTGATCGTGCTGGCATTGCCAGGCGCAACGGCATGCCAGCGCGTCGCGGTGGCGGCCACCTTGTTAGCGGTTCTTTTGCTCGGGGCGGGCAAAGGCTATATTCGCTCCCTCGTCGCGCGGGAACTCTTTGCCACGGAAATCGGCAGCCGTGCTTCCTGCTATTGGCAATTATCGCCGCTGGTTCCGTGGATCATGCTGGGGAATTTTGTTGTGGCCGGATTTACCCGGCGAATCGAGTGGCGGGGGACTGAATACGAGCTGATTTCGCGAGACAAAGTCCGGGTGATCGGGCGAACCGGCGGCTGAGAGTTCGCGGCCAGCGCAGCTCCGTTCGTATGGAGCAAAGTTCGGAGGCTTGGCCGAAATAGTTGAGACGGCTAGCGCTTGCCGCGCGGAGGCCGGGTGGCGTGCCGGGAAATATAGCGGGCGGGGGCAGCGGCGCGTTTTTTCTTGCGGGGCTCCGCGGCTTCGTTCGGGCTCCGGGGGCTTCTCTACCGGCGTCGGGTCCGGGGCGGCGGGCGCAACCTTTGCCAGTACCTGATCCAATAATGCCGCCTTCGGGCCTGCCTTCTTCTTGGGCGGGACCGTGGCGTTCTTGTAAGGATGTTCGCTATGGCAGGTCTGGCAAACGACTTTCACCACGTTGCCTTCCACCATGCTCGCCACCGCATGATTGAGCAGCAGCTTACAACGCGGACAATAGTCGTCGATTACATCACCCAGGCGTAATAGCGGAGCGATCATGGGCGGGGCCTCGGCAGGTGCTCATCCTTTGACTGAAACGCAAGCGCCGCCATTATAGCGCGAGCACCGCAAAAACAAAACTGTCTGGCCGCGATTTGACACCCCCTGGCAATTGCAGTTATTCTGGCATAGCCTTGGGGTGCGGGGGCGTTTCTGTGCAACCGTCGGGACGCTGGGTTTCAGCCTTCGAAATGACTGCGGTGTGAAGTTCCCCCACGCGGGTAAACGGAACTGTTTCGTGATGACTTCCCTATTAACTGCTTTAAACAGGACGGCACGCCAGGCGCTTCGGCTGATCACGCTGCCCCTTCTTCAGGCGCCGGAAGAAGCTCTGATGGGCGGGCAGGCGGTTATCGAAGGGGTGATGATGCGCTCGCCGCACTCCTATGCGGTGGCGGTGCGGCAGCCCAGCGGCTCGCTGGCGGTGACGCAGGCGTACCTGGACCGACCTTCGGAAAGGCACCCTTGGCTGAAGTACCCCATCTTGCGCGGATTGGGGGTGCTGGGACAGGCGCTGGTGCTGGGAATACGCGCGCTGCGTTACTCCGCCGAGCAGGCGCTGGAGGAACCGGAAGCGGCGGGTGCCGAGAGCGCAAAGCCCAAGAAGCCCGCGGAACTGAGCGGTTGGATGCTGGCCGCCAATGTCGCTTTCTCCCTGGCTTTTTTCATTGTTCTTTACAAGCTTGTGCCGCTTTATCTGGCCACCGGCATAACCCATCGGTACCTGCGAACCGACAATAACGTGACGTTCAATTTGCTGGACGGGACAATTCGGATCGCCTTGTTCCTGGGCTTTCTGGTCCTGATTTCGCAATGGAAGGAAATCCAGCGAGTGTTTGAATATCACGGCGCCGAACACAAGGTGGTGTGGGCTTTTGAAAAGCGGGGCCCGATTGATGTGGCTACGGCGCGCGCTTGCACGCGTTTTCATCCCCGTTGTGGCACCAGTTTTCTTCTGGTGGTGATGGGCATTGCCATGGTGCTCTACATGTTTCTGCCCTTTCATTCTTTTTGGCTGCGATTCCTGGGGCGGATCGTTCTGCTGCCGGTGATCGCCGGCATTTCCTACGAGTTCATCCGCTTTGCCGCGAAGTCGAAGGGAAAGCTGTGGAAATGGGCATCGCAGCCCGGCCTCTGGCTTCAGCGCGTCACCACTCGCGAGCCTGACGACGGCCAATTGGAAACCGCCATCAAGGCCTTGGAAACGGCCATGACGCTCGAGCAGAATCGCGGCGGCGAACTGATTGTGGCGTAGAGTCAGTAGACGGCATACGGTAGACGGTAGGCAGGGGGAGAGTTCGAGGCCGTGAGTCCCTGTATGCCGTATGCCGGCTCCTGAGTTCTCTTTTCTATGCATTATTTGGACAAGCTCGCGGAAATCGAAGCGAAGTACGAGGGGCTGACGGAGCAACTCGGCAAACCCGAGGTGCTGGCGGATCCCAACTCTATCAAAAAACGGCCAAGGCGCGCGCGGACCTTACGGAGATTGTCGAGAAATTTCAAGAGTGGAAGACGATCAACAAGTCGGTGAAGGATACGAAAGCGCTGGTGGACGAGTCTTCTGCCGACCCGGAAATGAAAGCGATGGCGCATGAGGAACTCCTCGAACTCGAGAAGCGCCAGGAGAAGGTGGAACAGGAACTGAGACTCCTGCTCCTGCCCCGGGATCCCAACGACGAGAAGAACGTGGTGCTGGAAATCCGCGCCGGCACGGGCGGTGATGAAGCCTCGCTGTTTGCCCAGGAGATCTTCCGCATGTACACGCGCTACGCTGAGTCGCAACGCTGGCGCGTGGAGGTGCTCTCCACGAGCTTGTCGGGAGTGGGCGGGCCTCAAGGAAGTCATTGCCCTGGTGGAAGGCCAGAAGGTCTACAGCAAACTCAAATACGAAAGCGGCGTCCACCGCGTGCAGCGCGTTCCGGAAACCGAGCAGCAGGGACGCATTCACACCTCGGCCATCACCGTGGCGGTGCTGCCGGAAGCGGACGAAGTGGAAATCCAAATCGACCCCAAGGACATTCGCATTGACACGTTCTGCTCCTCGGGGCCGGGCGGGCAGTCGGTGAATACCACCTATTCCGCCGTGCGCATCACGCACCTGCCGACGGGAATGATCGTTTCCTGCCAGGATGAGAAGTCGCAGATCAAGAATCGCGCCAAGGCCTTGCGCGTCCTTCGCTCGCGGCTCTACGAACTGGAGTTGCAGAACCAGCAGAAGCAGATCATCGAGGAGCGCCGCTCCATGATCGGTTCGGGCGACCGCAGTGAAAAGATCCGGACCTACAACTATCCTCAGAATCGAGTGACGGACCATCGCATCGGGCTGACCCTGCATCAGCTCGACCGGATTATCGATGGCAAAATGGACGACATCGTCGACGCGCTCATTGCCTACTACCAGGCAGAGAAACTGAAGCAACCTCCCAAGCGCGAGCCGGGGGAGGACGAAGCGCCCTCCGCACTGGCCGGATAAGTTCTTATTGACGATTTTCGATTGACGATTGTCGATTGAACCAGAGGAAGTCTTCGGTCATCGAGTTCTGAGTTTTCAGGAAATGCCATTTACTGAGCACTGACTAGTGAAAACCGATGACGGGCAATCGTCAATCGACAATCGAACAATCGGCAATCCCCCATGCCTCCGCTCCGCGCCACACTTCGGCAAGGACTCCAAACCCTTCTTGCCCATCAGGTGCCCTCCGCGCAACTCGCCGCGGAACTGCTGCTGATGCACGTTCTGGGGCGCGACCGCGCCTACCTCCATACCCACACAGAAGAGGAGGTGCCGCCGCAAGCCCTCCAGCGCTACTCCCAACTGATCGCGGAACGAACCACGGGCAAACCCACTCAATACATCACCGGCCACCAGGAATTTTGGGGACTGGATTTTGAGGTGACGCCGGACGTGCTGATTCCGCGGCCGGAGACGGAGCACATGGTGGAATGTGTGCTGGAACTGGCGCGCCGGCATGGCCACGCGAAGGACGCGCGCCTGCGGATTGTGGACGTTGGCACGGGGTCGGGATGTATCGCCCTGGCGCTGGCTTCAGAATTCCCGCGCGCGATTCTGTTCGGCGCGGATATTTCGCGCGCCGCCCTGGTAGTGGCTTCGCGCAACGCCGTGCGTCTCGGCATGCCGGAGCGCGTCAAGTTTCTGGAAAGCGATTTGCTGAAGCGGCTGCTGGAACCCGACTTTGCGGGAACATTTGACTTCGTCCTCTCCAATCCTCCCTACGTCGGCAAGCACGAAGTCGACAAGGTCCAGCGTGAAGTGCGCGATTTCGAGCCGCGCCTTGCCTGGGGCGGCGACCTCGAGCGCGGAGAGGAAGTCTATGCTCGCCTGTTTCCCCAAGCGCTCCAGGTCCTGAAGCCAGGCGGGCACGTGGTGGTCGAAATCGGTTACAACATGCGCGAGCGTGTGCTGGCGTTGCTGGGCGACGAATGGAGCGAAATCCAAGTGACGCCCGACCTGGCGGGAATTACCGCGCGTGGTGAGCGCGAGGAAAGCGCGGAGGCGGCTGAAAGGTCTAGGAGGCGGGGCGAGAAACGGCTACCGTGGACGCCCAGATTAACCGAATTCCGTTGCCGGCGGGGGAGAAACGCACATACTTCGTCCCGGGGGTTTACCATGAAATTCCGTGATCATCGCTCGCGCGCTTGCGCTGCTGTGGGCCGGATTCTGGGTCTTCTTCTTTGTGGTTGAGTCTCGGGCGTTTAAAACGCCTGCTCGTATGACGGTGTCCTGGGCGGCCATCGGCCTTCTTTTCCTGATCCTGGCGCTGGTGCCGTGGGGCTGGGAACGCGGGGGAGGCGCTCTGCTCGCCGTAGCCTGGATTATTGATCGGAGTGGCCTATGCGTTCTGGGCGCCGCCGCGACTGCCTTTCCCCAGTCGCGCGACCACAAATCTCCTTCTCTGTGGGCCACCGCTCGTGGCCGGGATTGTTTTTTTGATGCACCATCGCGCCGTTGCCGCCCGGACTTGAGGCCCACGATAGTCGACAACAAGGCCCCTCAAATCCGACGGTGATCCGGAAGGCTGACAGAAGGGTATGAGGCTCCCGGGCGTCTGCTGTCATTTGGGGGAAGGAATATCCCAGGCGGGAGATCCATGGAGAAGTGGTCCCGGCTGCACGCCGGATTTTCCCAGCCCCTGGCCCCCAGCACCCAGTCCCCTGTAAAATTCTTGCTGCCATGCTCCGCCAAATTCTCCACGTCGACATGGACGCCTTCTTCGTTTCGGTGGAGGAGCTTGAAGATCCTTCACTCAAGGGAAAGGCTGTCATCGTGGGAGCGGACCCGGATGGCCGCGGCGTGGTGGCGGCGGCGAGCTATGAGGCGCGCAAGTTCGGCGTGCATTCGGCCATGCCGATTGGCACGGCGAAGAAGCTCTGCCCGCACGCGATTTTCCTGCGCGGCCAGCATCACAAGTACGGCGAGTATTCGCGCCAGATCCACCGGATCTTCGAGGAATTCACGCCCGTGGTCGAGATGGTTTCCATCGATGAGGCGTATCTTGACCTCACCGGTTGCGAGCGGCTGCACGGTTCGGCGTTTCGCGGCGCCGACCGGCTGATCCGCACCATCAAGGAGCGGACGGACCTGAATTGCTCGATCGGCCTTTCAACTTCCCACCTCGTTTCCAAAATCGCCTCAGACCAGGCGAAACCCCACGGGCTCCTTTACGTTCTGCCGGGTTGCGAGGCGAGGTTCCTGGCCCCGCTGCCCATTCGCCGCATGCCGGGCATCGGAAAAGTGACGGAGCCGGAATTGCGCTCGCTGGGCATCGCGACCATTGGCGACCTGCAACAGATGGGGCGGGAGAAATTGCGGGAGCGGTTCGGGAAATCGGGCGATTGGCTCTACACCAAATCCTGCGGCCTGGATATTGAAGCCTACCAGTACGAAGAAGAGCCCAAGTCGATCAGCCATGAGACCACTTTCGACACGGACATCGCTGACCTCGAAGAAGTGGAGCGGACTCTCTCATATTTGGCGCAACTCGTGGGCCGGCGCCTACGCGACCACGGCCTCTTTGCGCGCACGGTAGGGCTGAAGCTGCGCTTTGCCCCTTTTAAAACTCTGACGCGGGATACGACGCTCGACGAGCCCACCAATCTCGATTCCGTCATTTTCTCGAACGTGCTGCGGATGCTGGCCAACGCCTGGAACGGCAAGCAGAAGATTCGGTTGGTAGGAGTGCGCACGTCGAATCTGGGGCGCGCCGTTTTCCAGCGCAGCCTGATTGACGCGCCGCAGCACGAGAAGCTTGATAAAGTGCTCAAGGCGGCGGATAAGGTTCGGGAGAAGTTCGGATTTGATGCGGTACAATTGGCGCGCTCTGTCGAACCAGGCGATAAGGCAGCGCGCAAGACGCGGAAGTTCTTGGGGCGGGAAAATTAACGTCGCAGCGAACTGTTGAGAAATCTAAAGTTGCACTTTAGATTTATCAAGAAATGATGACCTGGGATTTTTGCCCATCAACTTGTAGAAATCCGGTCCTAAGAAGGGAAACCATGAAAACCGCCTACCTTGACATTGAAACCAGCTACGACGGGACATTCACCGATCAGCGGTTGTTCAAGGACTACAAGCATCACCGGATTACGGTCATTGGCGTAAGAATTCTGGACGGGGAGAGCGATGCTTTCATTCAACTTGTTGGGGAACGATGTGACGCGGGCCAACTTGATGTTGGTGCTCAAAGGAGTGGAGCGGCTGGTGACCTACAACGGGCGGTCGATTCCCGACAAGGTGAAGGGTTATGTGGGGTTCGATTTTCCCGGTGATCGCAGCTCAACTGGGAGTGGTGCTTGACCAGGAGTTCGCGCACGTGGACCTGTGCCCGGAATGCTGGAGGAAAGGCCTCTGGGGCGGCCTGAAGGTGGTGGAGCAGAGCCTGGGGCTTAAGCGAAAACTTCCCGGGAAAGACGGCAAATGGGCCGACGAAATGTGGAAGAAATACGAAACCACTCGGGACGAGGCCATCAAGAAAGAAGTGCTCGCCTATAACCAGGAAGACGTCATGATGCTGCGCGCGGTCGAAGAGGCTTTGCAGAAAAGATAGGCGCGGATACTGTCGTCTCGCCCTGCGACGCTACACACGCGCAATTCCCGCTTGCGTTCGCACCCGCGGCGCGGATAAAACTGAATCCGATCATCATGCCACGTCCACGCGATCCCGCCGAGTTCCGATGCACGCTCCAGCTTGAATCCCTGGCCTTGCGCCAGGGGCGCCGGTTCATTGCCGGTTGCGACGAAGCCGGGCGCGGGGCGCTGCTGGGGCCGCTTTATGCCGCCGCGGTTATCCTCGACCCCGCCGCAGAACCGATCCCCGGCATCGACGATTCCAAGAAGCTCACGGCGCGCCGGCGCGAGTCGCTGGCGGAAGAAATCCGCGCGAAAGCTCTGGCGTGGCAGGTGGTGGCGGTCACCGCCGAGGAAGTGGATGCGCTGAATGTTTACGAAGCTTCGCGGCAAGGGATGCTGCGGGCGCTCAAGGCTCTCAGTCCCGCGCCCGATTTCATCCTTACTGACGCCATGCCGCTGCGCGAGGACGGCGTGGACTTCTGCATTCCCCACCGCGCCATCATTCACGGCGACGCGCGTTCGGTTTCCATTGCCGCCGCGTCGATTCTGGCCAAGGTGGCGCGCGACGAGCACCTGGCAAAACTCGACGGCGTGTTTCCGCAATACGGCCTCGCCAGAAACAAAGGTTACGGCACGCGCGATCACCTGACTGCGCTCGCCCGCTTCGGTCCCTGCTCCGAGCACCGCAAGACCTACCAACCGGTGAAGGACTGCCTGCTGCCGCTATTCCCTTTAGTAGTCGCCAGCCTGATTCGGGGTGACTCACTCGCCGCGGTGACCTTCACTGCTCTCTGTCGGTGCTATACTCGCTCCTACCGAATTACACATATTATTGAGGACCTCATGGCTTCCATACTGATCAAGGGCGGCCGCGTTCTGTCGCCGGAAGACAATCTCGACGGGGCGTTGGACGTCCGCATTGAAGACGGCGTGATTCGCGAGATTGGCCCGAACCTTGCGGGCGGAGCGGATGAAACGCTCGACGCGCGCGGGAACGTGGTGGCGCCCGGTTTTGTCGACATCCACGTGCACCTGCGGGAGCCCGGCGGCGAGGCATCGGAAACGCTCGCAAAGCGGCTTGGCCGCCGCGGTGGCCGGAGGCTTTACTGCCGTCGCGACCATGCCCAACACCAAGCCCGTCATCGATCAACCGGCGTTGGTGGCCGCGCAAATCGAGAAAGCACGCCGCCTGGGCCTGGCGCGGGTGTTCCCGGTGGCGGCCGTGTCCATGGCGAGTCAGGGAGAGTCGCTTACCGACTTCGCGGCGCTGGTGGCGGCGGGCGCGGTGGCCTTTTCCGACGATGGACGTCCGGTGAAAACGGCGGGCCTGCTGCGGCGCGCGCTCGAGCGCAGCCGCGACCTGGGCGTGCCCATCAGCGACCACTGCGAAGACCCCAGCCTGAGCGCGAGCGGCGTGATCAACGAAGGGCCGGTGGCGGAAAAGCTCGGTGTGCGCGGGATTCCCAACTCGTCTGAGGACGTGTGCGTGGCGCGCGACCTGGTGATGGCGGAAGCCACCGGAGGGCATTTGCACATCGCGCATCTTTCCACCGCGCGCGCGCTCGACATGGTGCGGCAAGCCAAACGCCGCGGCGTGCGGGTGACCTGCGAAGTCACTCCTCACCACTTCACGCTTACGGACGAAGCGGTGCTGGCCCACGGCTCGAACGCCAAGATGAATCCTCCCTTGCGCAGCGCCGCGGATGTGGAAGCGATTCGCGCCGGCATTGCCGACGGCACCGTCGATGCCATCGCCACGGACCACGCTCCCCACGCGCCGGATTTGAAAGCCAAGCCCCTCGACGCGCGGCGCGCCCTTCGGCATCATCGGGCTGGAGACGGCGCTGGGCCTGGCCCTCACCGAACTCGTGCATACGGGGTTGATCTCACTTGTGGCACATGGTTTCGCTGCTCAGCTCCAACCCCGCGCGCATCATCAACCAGCCGCTTGGCCGATTGCAGATCGGCGGAGCGGCCGACCTCACCCTCTTCGATCCGAATCTGGAATGGACCTACCACGCGGCCGAAGGCCGCTCGAAAAGCCGCAACACTCCCTTCGACGGCCGCACCTTCCGCGGCGCGGTCACGGCCACCATCGTTCGCCGGCAGCATCGTGTATCGCCGCGGGTAGGGTTATCGTTCAGGGAATTTGCGGCGGCAGGTCAAGCACCATGAATCCGTCAAGTGTCCTGACGACGCGGAAATCAGAAGGAAGAATTGATTTAGGAATCGTCTCGGGCAGAGGACAGCCAGGCCTTTCTTTAGGCGGCCTGCTGGTCCCGCTTCAGGCTTTGGGCCTGGATGGCGGTGATGACCGCGGCCACGACAATGTCTTCCGCCTTGCAGCCGCGCGAAAGGTCGTTGGCGGGTTTGGCGAGCCCTTGCAGAATAGGCCCGATGGCTTCGCACCCGCCGAAGCGCTCGGCCAGCTTGTAACCGATGTTGCCGGCGTTCAGGTCGGGGAAGATCAGCACGTTGGCGTGTCCCGCGACCGGCGAACCCGGGGCCTTGCGCTCGCCGACTTCCGGAATCAGGGCGGCATCAACCTGGAGCTCGCCGTCCACGGCAAGTTGCGGCGCGCGCTGCTTGACGATTTTGAGCGTTTCCCGGACCGCGTCGACCATGGCGTGTTCAGCGCTTCCCCTGGTGGAGAAGGAGAGCAGCGCCACGCGCGGTTCCGCCTCCAGAAGCGCCCGCGCGTTTGCGGCCGTGGCGATGGCGATGTCCGCGAGTTGCGACGGGGTAGGCTGCGGAACCACGCGCGCAATCGGCGAAAAGCGTCGCGCCGTCCACGCCCAGGTTCTTGCGCGGCGAGAGCATCAGGAAGAAGCTCGATACCAGCGAGACGCCCGGGGCTACGCCGATGCCCAAGAAGCGCCGCGCGCACCGTGTCCGCCGTGGTGTTCAGGGCGCCGCCCACGGAACCGTCGGCGTCTCCGGCTGCCACCATCAGCGCGGCATAGTTGCGCGGCAGCCGCGCGGCTTGGAGCGCCTGCTCCTCGGTCATTCCCTTGGCGCGCCGCCGCTGGTAGAGGGTTTCTGCGTACGCACCCAGCTTGGGGCTGGATGCGGGGTCGAGAAACTGGGAGGTTTCCAGCGTGATCCCCAAGGCTTGCAGACGGGAATTGATCTTGTTCACGTCCCCCAGCAGTGTCACGTGGGCCAGCTTATCCTTTTCGATCAGGCGAGCGGCTTCCAGCGTGCGGTCCTCCTCGCCCTCAAAAAGAACGATGTGTTGGGGAAAAGCCCGGGCGCGCGCGCGCAGCCTTCTCAAGAATTTCCATAAACCCCTCCGGCGACGTAGCGGCAAAACTCGTGAAATCGTCGAGGCCACTGGGTCAAATAATAACATACTGTTACTTTTTGCCCTCTGCAAGCAGGCCTGGCCCCTTTCGAAGCACGCTCGGTGCCAGAGGAGGGACAATCCTCGCCCCCGAGGTCTGGAATTTGCTCCATAGGCAGTGCGGGCAGAGCACGGGCAGCCCGCACTGCCTGCTCCGCGCGAAGCCACTCATGATCGGAACTGGCGGCGCACGGCGTCGAGGAAGGCATATCCATAGACGGCGTCGGGCAGCAGGCAATGATCTTCTGTCCACTCGTTCCAGGCGGAAAGAAAGATGACCGGAGGCTTCGTCTGCCGCGCCGCCACGAAATATTTCGCGGCCAGCAATTGCAGCTCAAACTGGTCAGGCGTCTTATGAACGTACATATGGGCGTTTTTGCCGTACCGCGGGCTGTTGTCCCAGCCCACCGGGCAATCCGGAAAATAGGGAAGATTCACTTTGGGCGCAGTGGATTTCCAGAGGTTGACACTCTTTTCCAACGCCTCGGCATACTCGCTGGTTTTTCCCGGTGGCCCGCCGGCAAAGGTATGATAGTGCGTGGCGCTGTCAAACCCGAGCTCCTTGAGCGGCGTCTTCCCGGCCTCGTACATGTGGCTCGCCTGGAGGTGCAGGCCTTTTAATCCCGCCTTCGCGACGCGGTTACGCATCCGGTCCAGGATGGCCCGGAGTTTTTCCACGCCAAAGTTATTCAATATCCCCCCATTGCCCTCAATATTAAAGATGGCAAAAACCGGCTGGTCGTCAATACGCCAGTAATTCGGCTCGCGAAGGTAATGCTCCAGCAGGTAGTCGGTAATGCGGTCCATGTCCGCTTCGCTATATGTTTGCGGATAGAGGACCGCCTCCTTCCCCTGGAGAGGAGCTGGGTAGAGGTTGGACCAGTGATGGTTTGCCCACATCAAGGCGAACTTCAGCTTCTGCCGGTTCGGCGCGCGCAGGAGGCCCTGTTCCAGTTGTTCATGGTAGAACATCATTCCCTCATGCCAATACCAGTCAATCATGAAGCCGGTAATACCGGAATCTGTCGCCAGATCGATTTCACGCGCCGCCCACCCGGGGTCCGCCTCGTTGAAGGAGTTTGGGTCCGACGGATCATATATTCCCCAAAGGGGCTCCTTAGGTTGAATTTCCCCCTCGAACCAGGACTTGGCATGCCGCAGGGTTTCGAATTCGGTCCAGCCCTTGCCAAAATCCTTCTCCATGACCGGGCTGGGATGCCAGCTCGGGAAATTGTAGACCATGACTTGATAAGGAATACCCGCCAACGGGACGGATGTGTCCACCAGGCTTTCCATTTTCTGCCGGGTAAAGTAGGGAACGCCAGGCGGCACCACGGGCCAGGCGCTTGCCTTCTCGCCGGCGCCGGGCGTTTGACGGGCTTCTGCCGCAGCGGGGAAGTTCAGCGCCGCGGCGGAAAGGGGGATAGTTCCTAGAAATGTTCTTCGGTCCATGAGGTCCTCCGCAATGAAATCAAATGAGCGTCGCGAGGAATCCTACCGCATTCCCAGCAAGGCACTAACCTTTTTTCTCGAACAGTCCTTTGAGCCGGCTTACGAAGCCCCTCGGATGTTCTTCGGCAGGCGGGGTGGATGATGACGTGGGAGCACCGGGTCCTGGCGTGGGCGCGGGATCCACTGGCTCCATAAGCGCGGCAGGCATGGCCGGCGCCGATGCCGCCACGCCGGGGTGCTGTGCAGATGCGCTTGCGGCGGAGGAATCCGCGGGCGTGCTGGGCGGCAGGGTATCCGTAGCGGGTGGCGGAACCTCAGGCGCAGTGGGCGGAGGGTCAGGCTTGAGAGTTCCGGCGGGCGCGGCTTCCGCCACCGGCGCGCCGCACTGGTCGCAGAAGTCCCCGGCTAGATCCAGCGGCCCTCGGCAGAAACGGCAGACCACCGCGCCCGTCTGTGCAACCGGCCTGGCAAAGGATTCCTTCAACGTTTCGTCATCGACTTCCACCCTCAGGTTGCCGAGGCTGGGGCGTGGATGCTGTGTGGCAGCGCCAACGCGAGAAGCCATCACCGATGTGGCCGCGATTTTCAGCGGGATTGTGGGTGCCGCCCTACGCGGCGGCTGTCGGGGAGCAGTCCCGGGCACTGGTGGGGGAGGCGCGGCGAGGCACAGGTAGGGCGCCACAGAGGCGCCACACTGAAGGCAGAACCGCATCCCCTCGGGAATACCCGCATGGCATTTGGGACATGTCAGCATACTTTTGCCAGGAACCAAATCGGGTTCTCGTGCCTATCGCAAAGCGCATATTATTATACCCCGCCCCACTTCTCAAGCCTTGTTCGGTGCCCACTGAGGCCGTGGGTCCATTGGGTACTGTAACGGCGAGTTTACCTCGCCACATGGCGGCATAAAGCCGCCGCTACCTCATCTTGACAAACCCTTGATAATCGAAGCAGAGTCTTGTCTATACCTTGGAGGAAGGGAGAACCAACATGGGAGCTTTGGGTCGAGTCGGGTATGCGGTGGTGGGACTAGGGCATTTTGCGGAACACGCGGTGTTGCCCGGTTTCCGCAACAGCCGGAAAGCCCAACTGGTGGCGCTCGTGAGCGGCGACGAACGCAAGGCGCGGCGCCTGGCCAAGAAGTTTGGGGCGAGCGACATCTACACGTACAACGGCTACGCGCAATGCCTGGATCATCCGCAGGTGGACGCGGTTTATATTGCCACCAACAACGGCACGCACGCGGAGTTCGCCGTGCAGGCGGCGGCCGCCGGCAAACACGTCCTCTGCGAAAAGCCCATGGCCACGAGCGTCGCCGAGTGCCAACAGATGATCGACGCCTGCCGCTCGAACCACGTGCGCTTGATGATCGCCTATCGCAAGTACTTTGAACCCGCCTCGCTCGATCTGAAATTGCTGGTCGACAGCGGCAGACTGGGCCGGCTGAAGATTATCCATTCGTCGTTTTCCATTTATCTGCGCCCGGGAGGCGGAAGGGCGGCTTGGCACTTTGACCGGGGGTTGGCGGGTGGCGGAGCCCTTCCCGACGTGGGGGTGTACTGCGTCAACACGGCGCGATGGTTGACGGGAAAGGACCCGGTGGAAGCGTCGGCTTACCAGTGGACCGTCGCCCCGGAGGTCTTCCAGGAAGTGGATGAGAACATTGCCTTCCGGCTCAATTTCCCCGACGGCTTGATCATGCAGGGAACGGCGAGCTGGGGCGGCGCCACGGAATCGTTCTTGCACATTGTGGGTGAGAAAGGCTGGGCCACGCTTGCTCCCGCCTACCAGTACGATGAGGAGCGGCGGCTCTATGGCCGCATCGGCGGGCGGTGGTTCGAAAAAAATTACCAGGTCATGAATGAACTGGCGCTGGAGCTCGATGGCTTCGCGGATTGCGTCCGCCGTAATCGCGAGCCCGCGCCCAACGGCGCCGAAGGCTTGAAGGACGTGGCCGTGATGCAGGCGATTTACCAATCCGCGCAGGAAGGGCGGCCGGTGAGCATCGATGTGGCGAACCGGGGAGCGGCTTGATTTTCCGGGTGCGGCCTAATCCCGGCTAGAAATTTTCGAGAATGTCCGTCACCAGGGTGCGGGCCAGGTTGCGCGATAGGCGGTCGAGCGCGGGCTTATCTTCTTCGAACAGGGCAGAGGGGGATTCACTGACCTGGTACTCTTCGCGATACACGTAATTGCTGTTGGAGAACAATATCTTGTGGGTGTGGACGTCTTCGAGTTTCACGTCGGCGATGACTTGGACCTGCAAAGAGGTGGCGCGGCCGGTGTTGATGTCAAACGTGATGGCGTGGGCGCGAACATTCTTAACGGTCCCCTTCAGGACGGCATCAGCGTCGGCGGGGTTGGGTAAGATGCGGAAATGCGTGCGTTCCAAGAACTCGCGCGTAACGGCGGAAGTGAGCTGCTGCTCGATGTGGAAAGTGGTAGACAGGTTCTTAAACGCCGGCACGGCAATGGTCTTGACGTCGGGCGGAAGGCGGGTGGCGGTACCCGCTACGTGGTAGCCGCACGCGGGGAAGAACAGTAGGCAGTAGGCAGTAAGCAGTAGACAGTAGGCAGTAGGCATCAAGCAGTGGGCAGTCGGGGCCGACCGCCCGGCGCGAGTCCCGTTTAGCGCCGAGTTTCGAGTTTCGAATTTGGCGTTTCGTTCTTCTCTAGTTTCTGCCATCCCATTTAAGACAAGTCATGGTTTGCGCCGGCGCGAAGCGCTTTGGAGTGCGGTAGCAGCAGCTACCGCTTTCCGCCTTTGCTTCATGCCGCAAACGCGCCACCGCCAGAACGAGAAAAGCGCTAGCTGCTGCTATGGCACTCCAAGGCCGGCTTCGCCGGCATCAAGGGCGCCGACAGCGAACTCCGACCCACAAGACACGTTGGGTTGCGGCTCTGCCGCGCTGGGCAATTCGCGAATCAGTCCTCAGGCGCGGGCCTGCTCGCGCAGACTGGCGGCGAGTTCCAGGGCGTTGGTGGCCGCCAGATGAAGGTTGTCCGCTACCGCCCAAAGCCATAACCCGTTGGGATGCTCGGCGTCGATGGAAATGCTGTCTACCAGGATATCGCTCGAACCGGTGACCTCGACCGGGGTGGGAGCGTCGAGGGTGGACCGCCGAACTTTGATGCGCTCACCGGCCAGCGCCGCAGTGGCGGCTTCTGTGGTCACCGGCTCTGCCGTTTCAACATAAAGAGAGATGCCCGCGGAATAGAAAACCGGGACCGTGAGCAACCGCACGGCGGGGCGTGGGACGCGCTCGCCCAGATAATCGTGCAACTGCCGGCGCAGGCGGGCTTCCAGCGCCATCATCTCACCCTTACCTGACCTGCCCAAGCGCGAAAGCAGATTGAACGCGAGTTGGGCGCCAAAGACCTTATCCGGAATTTTCTGGAAGCTCAGGATATTCACCATCTGCCGCTGAAGTTCTTCCACACCGCGCGAGCCGAACTCCGACGCCGAGCTAAAGACGTGGGCCACTGCGGTCTTGAGGGGGAAGCGCGCCGCCAGGCGCAGCAGCAGGCTGCTGATAACGATAACGGCAGGGTGGGCGGAGACGTGAATGCGCCCGGCAGCCGAATGCACTCCCGCCACTGGGTAGCGGCGATCGAGAAAAGGTATGCCCACCAGATCGCCGGCTACGGCCGGGCCACGAGGTGAATCGCCGATTTCACCCAATGCTCCACCCACCACGTCAATGACCAAGCAGCGCGCGGTGCTCCCTTGCTGCTGCCAGGAGCTTAAGAAAGCCGGCAACTGACCGAGGTGCGCGGAGAGGAACGCGAAGTCCAACTCCCCCTCGTTGATTTGGTGGTCTTCGACGACGCCCGCGGAAGCCGCATTCAGGTCAATGATGGGAAGTTCGGGTTCGTCTTCGTCCGCTTCAAAGGTCAACAATCGCGAAACAGGAAATTTCCCCTGTTCCAGAACGGCCACCAGTTCTTTGCCGAGTAAGGACGAAGCTCCCACCACCGCGACCCGGTACCCTTCCTTACCTGGTTTCATGCGGCGTGGACCTCTTCCGGTGCAGGGGGATGGGGCCGAATCTTCGCCGTAATCCGCAGGACGATGCCGGAAATCGCGTAGGTGATGCCCAAGGTCAGCAGGACGGGTTCGGAGTAGAGCCAAATGCCCGCAATGATCAGGCCGATGAAGATGATGGCCAGGTAAGAACGGCGCTTGCGAAGGTCGAGCGTTTTAAAGCTCCAATAGCGCATGCGGCTGACCATGAGGAAACCCAGAAACCCCACCATCACCAGCCAAGCCAGCGAGATCTGCCATGTCGTCAAAGGCTGCTTATAAAAGTGGACCACGGCGGCGACGAATCCCGCGGCGGCGGGAATGGGCATACCGACAAAGAATCGCCGGTCGGAGGTAGGCTTCACGGTATCGATGTTGAATCGGGCCAGGCGCGCTGCCCCGCAAATAACATAAGCGAAGGTAAGGATCCCGGCAACTTCATGGATGTGATGGATGAACAGTTCCGTGCCCGCCAGATCCCCGATGGCGCGCACCCCCCAAACGTATGCCAATACGGCAGGCGCCACACCGAAGGTGATGACGTCGGCCAAGGAATCCAACTCGCGCCCGAAGGGAGAGGCGGTGTTCGTCATGCGGGCGATGCGGCCATCGAGGCCGTCGAATACGATGGCCCAGCCAATGGCTTTGGAAGCGTTATCAAGCGCGGCAGCGGCCAAGGCGCTAAGCTCAGCCGCTTTGGAAGCCACAGTGCCGGCAGCCGCGGCGGCTAGCAATTCCCCGGCGCGCTGAGCGGAGAGAATGGCGTAGTAGCCGCAAACGAGCGTGCCCACGGTAAAAAGGCTGGGGAGAACATACATGCCGCGGCGCACGCCGCGGCGTTCAATTGGTCGGGGTTGTGGTTCCAAGGATGCTGCTCCCTGCCCGCACGCGGTCTCCGACCTTGACACGCCACTCGACCGTGGGGGCCACCAGCACGTCCACGCGCGAACCGAACTTGATCATTCCCACGCGCTCGCCACGCGCGAGCGAATCGCCTAATCGCTTCCAGAATACGATACGGCGGGCCAACAAGCCAGCGATTTGCTTGACCACCACGACGCCCTGCTCACCCTCGACGGTGAACACATTCTGCTCATTCTCGATGGAGGCCAAATCCTGCGAGGCAACCCGGAACGAGCCCTTTTTGTAATTGATGGCCTTGATGCTGCCGGCGATGGGCGCCCGGTTGACGTGGACGTCGAGCGGCGACATGAAGATGCTCAGCCGGCGAACGGGCCGACTTTCAAATTCTTCCTCGGCAAGCTGAACGATCAAGCCATCGGCGGGCGAAACGATGGCGTGCGGCTCAGTGGGAACGGCCCGCTCCGGATCGCGAAAAAAGTTGAGAACCAGGAAGGAAAGGATGGCAAAGAAGATGGTGACAAGCAGAAGAAAAAGGCTTCGCTGGTGCAGCCAGAAGCCCATCAGGCCGCCGGCGATCAACACCAGCGGCAAACCGTACCAGTAGCCGTCCTTTACCATGGACCTCTTGTGGTGGCACGGCCATCTTGGCCGTGAGGGCTCACGGGCGGGACCCCGTGCCACGGGAGCGGCCCGTTCAGGTATTATACACCCGCCCCTCGCCACCCCACCGCGCCGGGGAGGCCGCCATTTTTCTACACTTCAACAGCGCCCGCTTTGGTGGCCAGGCCGCTTGACCCGAAACCCTGAGCCCACGCCGATGCCGAACTGCCTAGTGGACGGTCTGAGCCTGCCGGACCAGCAATTCCATCTGGTCCTTCACCCGCAGCTTCAGCTTTTTCAAGCGCACTTCTTCCGCCTGCTCCTCATCGGAAAGGTGCGCTTTGGCGGAAAGCTCATTGAGCTGAATCTTGTAACGGGCGTGTTCCTCGCGGAGACGCCGATATTGCTCGTTGCCGGCCATCAATTGCTCCCGGACGGCCTCGGTAGGAGTGCTCATGGTGAGTCACCTCCACTTCGGTAAGATTACATGCGTGTTAAGGCTAGCACAGGGCGGGTGAGGGTTCAAGAAAGAATCGGTTCATCGGGTCATTGAAAACCTTCCCTGGCAGCATTGGGTTCACCTTCTCACCGGAAACTGTCGATAATCGATGCGGCGAAGTGTTTCACGCGGGGGACGTGGCACGGCCATCCTGGCCGTGGGTACACGACGTGGCACGGTCCTCTCTTTGCCAAGCTCAGGGCAGGCTCGGGCCGTGACCCGGCAGGGCCAAACGGCGTTCGGCCTGGGGCCGGCGCCGCGGGCCCCTGCCTATTTGGTTGTGCCTTTAACTGAATTTCATCTGGTAAAGCATCCAGTAAACCACCACGCCGGTGACGGAAACATAGATCCACAAAGGCAGTGTCCAGACGGCGATGCGGCGGTGCCGGTCGAAACGCCGGCGCCAAGCCCGGTATAGCGTGGTCAGCACCAGGGGAACGATCACGACGGCCAGAATCGTATGCGAGCCGAGCAAGGTAAGGTAAAAGGTGCGGACGAAACCGTGTCCGGGGAAATGCGTTACACCGTGGAAGTAGTGGTAGGTCAGGTAGCAGATGAGAAAGAGAACCGAGGTCGCGAAGGCCGAAAGCATGCAAGCCCGGTGCGCGGGAATGTTCTTCTGCCGGATAAAGTAAAAGCCGCAGACCAGCAGCACGGCGCTGGCGGCGTTCAGTGTGGCATCAACCAAGGGGAGAAAATGTATCATTTGTGACCTGCGGCCGTCTTATCCGCGGCACCGCTTGGAGGAAGACCCTTTTCGGAACTCATGCAGAATGCGCTGAAATTCGCCCGTGTAAATCGACCAAGCGATGTTTCCCCCGAAGACCACCGATAGGGTCAGGCTAATCAAGGCTAACCAAAGGCCGTCGATGGTAAAGAATCGGCCGGTTGCAACTTCCCACACGACCGTGGCCAATCCCCCGACGGCCAGGATGGAACAGAAGACCAACAAGAAGATATCCTCAAACATGGTTCCGCGCCCCTCCCCCATACCGTAGGGCATGCCATGGCGTGCCCCTACACCAAACTGACCCACCAAATTCCAGTCACCCCAAAAGTGATGGGAACTGGGAAAACCCTCGTCGGTGCCGACGAATATGGGCTTTTTGACCCATACCTTCTAAGCTGAAATTGCCTTTGCGCGCCCGATAAGTTGCTTAAAATCAATTGATTTCCTATGGCAACGCAATTGCACTGCTCTGATTGCTACCAGTGTCTGGTCTGTTGAGACTTTTCTCCACCAGAGCGCTGGAAGGAGGCAGAAACCATGGCGCCCGACCTCAAAGAGATTATAGAGCAACTTAAACTTGCAAAGGGACATTGTAAAGGACGGCGGGTATGGCCGCTCCGTGCGCACGCCTTGGAAAGAGGAGCGCCTCTTCCGCGACTCCATCACCTGCCTGAATGTCACCGAACAGGTCAAAAAGCATCCTTGCAACGAATGCCTGCTGTGGGAATGGGTACCCGAAGACCACAAGGACGAAGACATCCCCTGCCAGTTTATCCCGCTCGACGAGCAAGGCAACAGCATCGCGGAGCTGGAAGAAGCCGGAAAGCGTGAAGAAGCCGAGCAGGCGTTGCTGGTCTGGTTAGATTCCACGATTCAGAAGCTGGAAGAAAAGCTTGCAAGTCAGGCGTCAGGTAGTATGGGACGTCCGTGGCCGATCCGTGTTAGTGGCCCGCCGCAAGGATCAAGGTTCAGTAAGCAAATCGCCTAAAGCTGAGTGCTCACTGCTGAAGCTCATCCCTAGACGCCTACGACGTGCCACTGACAACGGACCACGTGACAACCGATGCTCCGTACCGCGTCCGATCGAACATCAACAGCGCCAAGACCAGCGGCAAGTAGACAATCGACGCCATCAGCAATTGCTTGGCGAGGACGTTGGTGCGCTGGGCCGCCATGCGCGCGCCGTAATACAGAAACCCCGCCCCCAGAATTCCTGCGCCCACCAGATAGACCTTTCCCGCGTGTCCCGTAAAGGCCGGAATCAAGCTCACGGGCAGAAGCGCCAGCGTGCAGGCGATGATCTGCCGCACGGTGGCCCGGCCGTCGTGGTCGTGGCGCGGCAGCATCTGCAATCCCGCGCGGGCATAATCCTCTCGATACATCCAGGCGATCGCCAGCAGGTGGGGAAACTGCCATAAGAAAAGGATGGCGTAAAGCACCCAGGCCTGGCCGCTCAAGCCGTTGCGGACCGCGGCCCAGCCGATGAGCGGCGGCATGGCGCCCGGGAAACGCCCCCACCAAAGTGCAAAGCGGCGTTTTCCGCTTGAGCGGCGTGTAGAAAATCAGATAGGTGCCGAGGGTCGCCAGCGCCAGCGCGCTGGTGAGCGGATTGGCGGCGATCCAAAGTTCCGCCCCGCCGGCGACGGAAAGCAGAATTCCGAACCACAAGGCTTCCCTGATGCTTCAAACGTCCCGCCGGCAGAGGCCGGTTGGCGGTTCGGCGCATGAAGGCGTCCGTGCGGCGCTCGAGATACTGGTTGAGCGTGCCGGTGCCGCTGGCCACCAGCAAGGTGCCCATCAGCGTGTGGAAAAGCAACCATCCGTTCAGGGCGCCGGGGGCGGCGAGGTAGAATCCCACCAGGGTGCTGACCAGCACCAGGAAGTTGACCTCCGGCTTGGTCAGCGTCCAGTAGTCGGCCAGGTGGGCCAGCCACGTACGGGCACGCCATGGCGTGCCCGTACCGACTGCAGAGCTTCGCCCTGCGCCAGCCCGACCGTGTTTTGCGTGCCTTGCGTCATGAGTTGCCTTAGCCCTGATCGTAGCGGCATGCATTGTAGCGCCGCCCATCCGTAGCGCCGAATCGAGCGGCCTCTCGAGCACCCACGAGGCAGATGCCGCTACGAGCGCCATTCACGTCGTCGCCTGATGCGGCGTGGACGCCATCTTCATTTCCTGCTTGGGCGTCACGAGAAACCGCCGCGCCTGGTAGGTGAGGTACAGGCTCGTTACCAGAAGCAGCGCGCCCACGGTGACGTGCGCGGTGGTGATATCCACCACGGGCGGCAGCGGCTGCGGAGCGCTCCGCGCTGCCATCTTCATAAAGTACGAACCGATGCCGAGAAAGAGTTGCGCCACCAGCAATCCCCCCAGGAGCAGCGCGGCGTGCAGCAAGCCCGGCTGCTTTGCGAAGCGCATCAGGACGGTGGAAACAACCCAGCCCACCAGCAGCGTGACCACGCAGGCGCCCACCACATGCGGGGCGATGATTCCATCTTTGGAATGACGATACACCGCGCCCAGAATCAATTGCACCAGGATCACGCCGGTGGTGATCATGGTGAGATGCTGGAGCGAGGGACGTGGAGGGGTCTTCCAGCTTGGCCTCGTCCCAATGCCAGTCGGGGCTGGTGAAGAAGGCGAGGCTGGCCGCGAGGCAGAAGAAAATCTGCGCCAGGGTCGCATGCGCCGTGGAAATCGCCACGGGCAGATAAAACAGCACGGTGATGCCGCCCAATATCGCCTGCGCCAGCACCGCCATTACGGCCGCAAAGCCCACCCATCGAACCCAGCGCCGCGAGTCCTGGCGCCAAATCCATATGGCCAGAATAATGGTGAGGATGCCAACCGTTCCCGCAATCATGCGGTGGCCGTGCTCAAACTTTATCCCTCCCACCATGCGCGGCATGCGGAAGGTGCCGAAGGACGTGGGCCAGTCGGGAACCGAAAGGCCGGCGTCGTTGCCGGTCACCAGCGCGCCGGCAATAATCAGAAGAAACGTGCAAAACGCGACGAACGCCGCGTAACGATGAAGCCAAGGATGGTTTTCCGTCATGGTCGTTACCTTGCCCCTGAAGTTTGCGTGTCCTTTGTCCGTGGTCAGTTGTCCGTGGCAACGGATCGGGTGACCAAAAACCAAATCGGCGTTTCCGCGCTTGGTTCATCCGATCGCCGGAACTCCGGATCATTAGACCTACGGGCAACGGACAATTCGCGACCACTGACGACGGACAGTCTCTCGAAACTTGTTCCGGTACATATAGACTACCACAGTGATTAGGGCAAAAAACACCATCGGCGGTATCAGCAGAATTAAGATTCCGTTGGCCAGAGCCTCTTTGGCGCCTGCCTTGGCCGCGGAAGCGCTGGTGTAACACATCGCGCAGCCCTGAGCGTTGAGAACCGTAGGCAGCAGGCAGTAAGCAATAATCAGCAGGCAAAGGGCGGTGCGCAGAAATCTGAAGGATGAAGTGTGAAGGATGAAGGATGAAGATATCCAGCGTGGGGTCGAAGGCGGGTAGCGCCAGCCCCGGCCCTGCGAGCCGATTGGGGCGGATTTTTTTTCGTGGTCATGATCTCTCCCAATTGCGCCTGATCAGGATGATAAAAACCATCGCCAAATCTTCCAATCTACAACCTTGAACCTTCACCCTTCATACTTCATCCCTTAGCCTTGCGCTCTAATGCGGTCTCATATGCAGCAGCCGCAGGCTGTCGGGGAGGAAGATATTCATCAGCACAATCACGATGACCAGCGCCGGCATCAGAGCGGCCGCCATGCTGGGCCGCTCGTAGCGAAGGTGCATGAAGTAGGCAATGATCAGCGCCGCCTTGATGACCGACAGGCCCATCAGTAGGACGAGCATCAGCTTCAATTCCAGTTGCTCGTAGCCGAGAAAAACCTCCACCCCGGTGAGCGCCAGAAGCCAGAACCAGACGACCAGGAAAACCCGTGTGGTCCCCTCGGCGTGTGTGTGTTCAGCAGATGTGCGCATGGTGCCTCCTTCGAAAATCGACAATTGCTACCGTGATGTAAACAATTCCGTCATCACTCAAGCGGGCCTCCGACAAATTCAATCCCAAACGTGCGCGCTAACGATGCAAGTTGCTCGATCGCGTCGGCGGGCGGCGGCCCGACGGGGAACGGCAGTTCGTCGCGTTCAGCATCTCGCCCTGCTGCGCGCACGAACTGCTCGAAATCGCCATGTGCCGTCACCGTCACAAAGCGGCCACCTGCCGAAGATTCGACACGATACGTATGCGGAATACCTTTGGGCGCCAGGAATACCGCGCCCGAGCCGTATCGTCCCGTTTCGTTCGCCATCTGAACGCGGAATTCCCCCTCCAGAATGTGGAACACCTCGTCCTCCGTGTGGTGGATGTGCAGCGGAGGTGAATCCCCGAACGGCACTCGATGATCGAGAACCGAGAGGCCATCCTTGCCCTCCGATGCCCCGACCCGAACAGTCACGAGCGAGTTAAGGAACCAAATTCGTCTCGTCGCGCTAGTCATCGTTTACCCCCTTTATCCCAACCTGATCGATAGAATGTACACAAGCGGAAAAATAAACATCCACACCAAGTCCACGAAGTGCCAGTACAGACCGGCCACTTCCACATCTTCCGCACCCAGCTTGCCTTTGCCGAACCAGCCCGCGACCACTCCCAAGTAAATGACGCCACAGAAGACGTGGGTCATGTGCAAACCGGTGAGGGTGAAGAATGATGCGCCGAACAGCGGCGATCCCCAGGGGTTATGAAACGGCCGCACCCCCTCGCCGAACAGTCCCACCCACTCGGTGGCGTGGATGACCACGAACAGCAGGCCGCCGGCCATGGTCGCCAGGATCCACTTGACCGCGGAAGCGCGCTGCACGCGTTTCGACGCCTGCACGGCCATCACCATGGTCACCGAGCTCGAGAGCAAGATGAAAGTCATCACCGTGGCTTTGACCAGGGCGGGATAGAACTCAAACGGCGTCGGCCAATTGTCGCTGGCCACGCGCACGTAGCAATAAGCCATCAGCAGGGCGGCGAAGGTGATGGCGTCGGACATGATGAAGAGCCACATGCCGAGCTTCTTCGACCCGGTGGCAAAGGGCGCCACGCCGCCGCCCCACGCCGATTCCCGGACGCCCTGCAGGCCGGTGTTGATTGCTTCCTGACTTGCCATGCCGGTTCCCCCCAAGAGAATTGCCGATTGCCGATTTTCGATTGCCGATTGCCATCTTCGATCTCGGCAATCGAAAATCGGCAGTCATTAATCGTCAATCGTCAATTCTGTCAATCGTCCATCATCAATCGTCAATTACCGATTGCCAACCCTCGATTCTTTCAATCGTCAATCGAAAATCGTCAATTCCCTACGCCCACCTCGTCAGCAAGAAGAAGAGGTAAATCCAGAGCGCGTCCATAAAGTGCCAGTAGATGGCGGTGACATCGAGCGCGGTGCGGCGCTCGCGCCCACGCGCCATGCGGCCAGCGTGAAGCACCACGTAGCCGAGCGCCAAAACGCCGCCGAGCAAGTGCGCACCGTGCGCGGCGGTCAAAACGTAAAAGAACGAGCTGCTGGGATTGGTAGCCAGATAAACCCCGCGCGCCGCGAGTTCGCGCCAAACCACCAGTTGCCCGGCAAGGAAAGCGACGCCCAGCGCTACCGTCGCCCCGAGCCAGCGCATGAAGTTCATCACCGCGTGGTCACTCAGGGCGTGGCGCGAAAATTCCAGGGTCAGGCTGCTGACCAGCAAAATGCCGGTGTTCACCCAAAGCAAGCGCGGCACGGCGATGGAAACCCAGTCGAACGCCATCCCGCGGCGCACCACCATGGCGCTGGTGAAGGCCGCGAAGAGCATCACAATGCCCGTAAGCGCGAACCACATGCCGAGTTGGTAGGTGCGCCCCGGAACCCGATACTCCGGTAAGCCAAAGTCGCCGCTACCTCCGCCAAAGCCATTGCCGCCCGGGCCGTGCCCGCTGCCATATCCTTCGGAGGATTCGGGTTTCGCTGGTGTTAGGATTGTTGAGGCCAACTAACCCTCCGCCTTAATAACTTCCGTCGAATTCTGCATCACATAATCCTTCTCCGCCCCGGGCACCGCGAATTCATACGGGCCGTGGTGAATCACCGGGTGCACGCCGGCAAAGTTGTCAAAGGGTGGTGGCGAAGGAATGGTCCACTCCAGCGTGGTGGCTTCCCAGGGATTTTCCGATGCCTTCTGGCCCCGGAACATGCTCCAGAACAGGTTGCCGAAAAAGAGCAGTTGCGCCCCTCCGGTTATGAACGCGGCGATGGAAATGAACCGGTGCAGGCTGATCAGCGGCAGCAGAAAGTTGTCAATGAACTCCGAGTAGCGCCGGGGATTTCCTTCCAAGCCCAGGTAGTGCATGGGCATGAAGATGGCGTACACGCCGACGAAAGTTATCCAAAAATGAATCTTCCCCACCGTCTCGTTCATCATCCGGCCGAACATTTTGGGGAACCAGAAAGCGGTTCCGGCGAACATGCCGAAGATGGCCGCGACGCCCATGATCAGGTGGAAGTGGGCGAGGACAAAGTAGGTGTCGTGAAAGTAGATGTCGATGGGCGGCTGGCCCAAAAAGATACCGGAAAGTCCGCCGCTTACGAAGATGGAGACAAAACCGATGGCGTAGAGCATGGGGGTGTCGAAACGAATCCTGCCGCCCAAAAGCGTGCCAATCCAGTTAAACGTCTTGATAGCGGAAGGCACCCCGATGGCCATGGTGAGAATCGAAAACGCGAAGGCGGAGTACGGACTCATGCCGCTCACAAACATATGGTGGCCCCAAACCGTGAAGCCCAAGATGCCGATGGCCGCCATGGCAAAGACCATGGCCCGATAGCCAAAAATCGGCTTGCGCGCAAAGGTGGAGAGAATGTGCGAGGTCACGCCCATTCCCGGCAGGATGGCGATGTAGACCTCCGGGTGTCCGAAAAACCAGAACAGGTGCTGCCATAGCAGCGGCGAGCCGCCGGTGTGATTCGACAACACCTTGTCGCTGATAATCAGCCCGCCCGGAATGAAGAAGCTTGTGCCCCCCAGGCGATCGAGCAGCAGCAAGGCGCCGGCCGCCAGCAGCACCGCGAAGGAAAGCAAGCCCAGAATGGCGGTGAAGAACCATGCCCAGCAAGTCAGGGGCAGCTTCATCAATGACAGTCCGCGCGCGCGAAGGTCCAGCGTGGTGGCGATGAAGTTGATGGCCCCCAGCATAGATGCGACGCAGAAAATGGCAATGGAGAATACCCAGAGGGTTTCCCCCAAGGCCATGCCCGGTCCGGCGGCGCCTCCCACGGCGGAGAGCGGCGGATAGGAGGTCCAACCGCCAATGGGTGGGCCGTCGCTGATGAAGAAGGTGGCCATCAAAACCACCAGGCCCAGAAGCGTTATCCAGAAAGACATCATGTTGAGCCGGGGAAAGGCCATATCTTCCGCGCCGATTTGGATGGGCAGAAAATAATTGCCGAAGCCGCTCTGCGGCGCCGTGGTGAGGACGAAGAAGACCATCAGCGTGCCATGCAGGGTGAGCAGCGAAAGGTAATATTCAGGACTGATGACCCCCCCGGGAGCGGCGACGGGCAAGAGTTTACCCAGCAGCGGTACGCTGGCGGTCGCCCACCCCAGGTGCCAACGCATCAAGATGGAAAGCGTGAGGCCCACGAACACACTGAACAGCGCCAGGAAGTAATACTGAATGCCAATCACCTTGTGGTCGAGGCTGAAGATGTATTTCCAGATGAAATTTTTCGGAGCCTCGTGCCGGTGAATCGCTTCCGCGTGTGTCTCAGCCATCAGTATCCTCCATGCCTTTTCAGTCCGGAGTTCGGGGTCCGGGGTCCGGAGTCAAGATCAACCACCTCGGCGTTCGTCCACCCCTCCTTGGTGGAGGAAGGGACTCAGGACTTCGGACCCGGGACTCCGGACTTTCCTTTACTGCGCCGCCGTCATGTTCTGGAGCCATTTCTGGAAGTCATCCTCGGTCATCACGTCCACGAAGGCTCGCATTTTGTAATGGCCCAGGCCGCATAGTTCAGCGCAGGCAAGTTCGTAACGGCCGGTTTTGGTGGCCGTGAAGTGAATGGGAATTTCCATTCCCGGAACCAAGTCTTGCTTCATGCGCAGTTCGCGAACAAAGAAAGAGTGCGTTACGTCTTTGGAACGGAGGATCAACTGCACTTCGCGATTGACCGGAAACGCCAGCGTGGCGGTGACCACGTCATCCTTGGAATCGGCGTCATGGTCGCGGTCGAGTCCCAGAAAATTCCCCATCGAGTCGTCCACTTTCTCCACATGCACGGGACCGAATTTGCCGTCGGGGCCGGGGTAGCGGAAGTACCAGGCGAATTGCTGTCCCCAAACCTCAATTTGCATGGCCCCAGGCTGTGCGCCCACAAAGTGGATGCTGGCCCAAGTTTTGTAACCCATGATGTTGAGGCCGATGAAGAGAATGGCGGCGGCAAGAGTCCAGGTGAATTCCATCTTGTTGTTGCCGTGAGAGTAGGTGGCTTTCCGGCCATCTTTGCGGGCGCGATACTTCCAGACGGCATAGGCCAAGGAGAATTGCGCCGCCACGAAGATGATCCCCGTGATGATCAGCGTCAGCATGAACTGGTGGTCGATCGCCGCGCCGTGCGTGGAAATGTCAATCGGGAACCACCAGGTGTGCGCCCAGAAGAAGTAACCGGAAAGCAGGGTGATAATAGCCACCACCAGCGCAATCGCCAGCCCCATAAGTCATCCTTTCTTGTCGGAGGTCCGGAGTCCGGGGTCTGGAGTCCGAAGCCAGACACCGGACTTCGGACCCCAGACTCTGGACTAACGTTTGCCAGTTCAGTTTTAAGAAGAGATGCCCTAAATTAAAGAGAAAGAGAAAGGGATAAAAGACTAATGTGACGGAAAAACTGTCCGATTGCAAGAGACATTATGTCCGTTTCCCATATTTTTTCACGTGCAAGTGGGCAGGAGGCGCGCCCCACGCACGCCCCTCGACCGCATGAGCCACTAAAGCATTTGCGGGCGCAGCCCGCTTTGGAGTGCGGCAGCTTGCTGCCGCTTTCCCCCCCGCGAGCTTGCTCGCGGGGATTACAGCCGCGAGCCCAATTTCCAGCCAGCAAGCTGGCTTGAGCCAAAGCGGCAGCAAGCTGCCGCACTCCAAAGCTTCGCATCTACTTTAGCGTGGCTACGACGCCTTGAACTTGAAATCGACGGTCTTGGTTTCTTTCGCGCCGACGGTCACGTTCTGGTCCTGGGTGCCGAACGTCGCGGTCCAGGCTTCGATGGTGTAATCCCCCGGCGGCAGCCCCTTGATGGTGAACGTGCCGTCGCTACCCGACACGGCAAAGAACGGGTTGGCGGTGACGCCGATCCACGCGCGCATCCAGGGGTGCTGGTTGCACTTTACCGGGACCATGATTTCCGGCCGCGCGAACTTTTGTTCGATGGGCGCGGCGCCGGGCGCCTGCGACATGTTCCACTCGCGATTGTCCTTGGGCATGGGGTGGATGTTGTGCGTGGTGGCGTCGCTGGAAACGATCTTCAGCGTCTGGCCCGCCATGAGGCCCAGCACATGGGGTTTGTACATGCAACCGTCCTGATCAAGGGTGACGGGCTCCGCCGGAGGCGCAAAGGTGTACTTTTCGGCGCCCGTCTTCACGTAAACGAACACGTTGGACACGGTGCCATTGTCATTCACCTGCGCCGTCCTCGGCGACCACCGGGCCGCTGTGCTTCTGCACGCACACCGGGTCCTGGTCCATCATGATGCGCTGCTGCTTGGGCTTGGCGCCATCGAAGGAAATCTTGCCGGTTACCGAGCCCACCGTTGACTGGTCAATCGGCGTGGGCGCAGGAGCGGTGGTGGTTTCCGTGGGTGTTTCTGTTTCTTCTTTCTTGCTACACCCCACCAGTGCCAGAACCATCACAGCGGTAAAGAGCCAAATCCAATTTCGCTTGTTCATGGGAAAAACCTTCCTTTCGAATTAGGAGTCAGATGTAAGGAGCTAGAAGTTAGAAGAAAACTGCCACTGCCTCGCCTATCCTATTCTAAACCCGATATCCCTCTTTTATGTAGCGCCGGGCTTTAGCCCGGCATATGCCGCCCTAAAGGGCGGCGCTACTTCGCATATAGACATCGACGATCAAAATAGGACACCACTCGGCTCGTCACTTACCTTTGACTCCGGACTTCTTACTCCTAGCTTCTAGCTTCTCACTTCTGAGTCCTGGCTTCTGAATTCTGAGTTCCGAAGTACTCATCATCCCCGCGCTCATCCCCATCAAGCGGCGCTGCTCCTCCGGCGTAATCTCGAACAGGTAGCGCACCAGCAATTCGGGCTGGTCGCCGTCGTAGCCCTTGAAGATATCGGGCGTAGGACCGGCGAAGACGTAGTGGTCGGCGACCGGTTTGAACAAGCCGGAAGGCATGGCGGTGCCGGGGCTGATCATGGAGGGATCGAGCATCCAGCGCCGCGCCCATCCGGGCTTCAGCCGGTCGCGCGCCAGCAGGAAGTTCGGCGCGGTGGCAAACTTGTCGTGCGTGGCGTCCCCCGTGGCATGACACTTCAGGCAAGGCGCGGCTTTGCTGGTGAACAGCGCCCGCGCCATGGCGATTTCCTGGTCGCTCAGCGGATCGAGCTTGGGCGGAATGTAGGGCATGGGCTGGCCCGCCAGCGCCTGGAAGAATCGCACGAGCTTGCGAATCTCGATGGGCGAGAAGAAGAACGTCGGCATGCGAACTTTCAGGTAAGGCCGTACGCCGTTGCGATCCGTGTCCTTGGGGTCCATCGCCGGATTGGCAAGGAATTTCAGCATCCAGTCGGGATTGGCGCGCGCCCCCTCGCCCATGAGCTTGGGCGGCAACTGATCTTTCCACTCCGGCGTTTGATAGCGCGCCAAGGTCATCAGGTGGCTTGACTGTCCCACCATGAACTGGTGGCAACCCATGCAGTTGTATTTCTTGACCACCCACCAGCCTTCCTGGATGTCGCGCCGCTGGTCTTCCGGCGTGTCCCAGTATCGCGGGGGGACTTGCGATTCCACCGCGCCCATCAGGAACGTGGTGAGGGCGGAAATTTCCTGCGGCTTCATGTCGAGGTTCGGCATGCGCAGGCGCTCATTGGGATCGCGGTCTTTCCAGTCCCGGCCGGTGTCATAGATCTTCGGGTTTCTCGAGCTTGTGTTCGAAGAACCCCTTGTGGTCGTACCAGCCTTTTTCGCGCGCCTTGGCCGTGAGCAGAGCAAAATCAATCTGCTCGATGGGCTTGGAGCCTTCCTTGGTGAGTTCGGTGCCGATGCGGCCTTCATCTTCCATTCCGGCGATTTCGTGGCAGCCGGCGCAACCGTAACGCTGCACCAAGGCGTGGCCTTGCGCTTTGAGGCTGGGATCGTTCAAGTAATCGGCGCGCGCGTACGACGACGGATCCTGCTGTCTTCAGGGTCTCAGGTAACTGGCGATATCGCGCGCTTCCTCCAAGGAAGGCGCAGGTTGGGCATGATGGTTTCCTGCTCCACCTGGAGTTCGTGGCCGTCATTCGGGCACTTGCTGTGGTCCAGGTCAAAGACGAAAGGCAAATCGTGGCGCTTGTAATCTTCTTCCGTCAGGTCGCGCTTCTCGAACGGGCAGTAGGGACGCGTGCGCTCGCGGGGATTGTGAATCCAGCGCACCAGGTAATCGTAGTTGTCCTTTTCGCCCACGCGCGAGAGGTTGGCGGCGAAACCGGGATTGGATTCGTCGAGGGAGTGGCAGCCCATGCAGCCGCGAGTCTCAAAGCTCTCCTTGCCCTTCACCGGGTCGCCGGGCGCCTGATGGGGCAGCGTGCCGTCAATCCCGCTCTGCCAAACGAAGGCGGCAATCGCTTTCACTTCGTCATCTGCCAGGCGGAAGCGCGGCATGCGCGTGCCGGGCCGCCAGGCGTGGGGATTGGAGATCCAGACCGGGATCCAGTCGGGATGGATCTTTACGCGCACTTCCTTAAGGTCCGGCCCCACTTTCTTCATGTCGCGCAGTAAATCTTTGGAGCGCCGGTCGAGTTGCTCCAGGCGGCCGTCGATGTCGCTGATGGAGACGCGC
Organism: uncultured Acidobacteriota bacterium; assembly: GCA_963810005.1. Lineage (GTDB taxonomy): Bacteria > Acidobacteriota > Terriglobia > UBA7540 > UBA7540 > Bog-366. The sequence goes on along the minus strand of CAWELY010000041.1, from coordinate 71,171 downwards.
AGCTTGTCCGCCTGGGTGTAATACATCCGCGCCGTGTCGTTGTCGGGAGCCGAGTCGCCCATCTGGATGTCGCGCTGGATGTCGCGCTGCGCGTCGTGGCGCTGAGTTTCCAGCAGCAGTACCTGCTGCTGCACGGACAGCAATTTCTTCCGGCTCGGGATCGTAGTTCTGGAAGCGGTGGCAGCCCACGCAGCCGCGATACTGGAAGAGCTCCTTGCCGTAACTCAGCACCGGGGCGTGATCCACCACCATGTCCATGGCGTGGCATTGCTGGCAGCCGGCCTCGACATTTTCCTTGGGGTGGAGCGGCCACAGCCAGTGCTCATAATTGCCGTGCGCCGTCTCGACGCTTTCCACCTGCCATGCCGTTGCCGCCGTGGCAGGGCGAACAGCCGAATTTCTCCGGGTCGTGAAGCTGTCAGCAGCTCGGGGTCGGGGTGGCTGACGAAGACTTGCTTTTCCGCCCATATCTTTGGCGGTGATGACCACCGGTTCGCGAATGCCGGCGTGGCAGGACTCGCAACGATCGACAATGCCGGCATCGGGATTATTGATCTGCCGGATATCCACCGCGGCATCCTCCGCCTTTTTGAGCAGTCCCCGCAATTGCTCGGCGGTCAGGCCGTTGAGGTGGTCGGTGAGGTAGGCGTCACGCTTCTTGCGCAGCTCGGAAACCGGGCGCAGCAGCGCCGACTTCTCTTCCAGCATTTTCGCTTTGTCGAGCTGGACGCTGGTTGAACTCCTCTTGCAATTGCTGGAAGGTGTAAGTGCCTTGCACGCGCCGCCCGTCGGGAAGCGAAGGCAGGGCGAGCTCAAACGGCCCGGCTTCGTATTTGGCCAGTCTCTTTTGCAATCGAGGCCTTTGCCGCCCAGCGAGGTATGCTCGATCTGCGTAGACCTGGGTGGCCACATAAGCGCGCGCCGTGGTGAAAGTTTCGGTGAGGGCGGAGAAGCGCGCGTCCAGTATGGCAATTTGCTTGTCGGCCTCCTCCGACTTGGCTTTCACCTGGTCTTCCAGGGTCTTGAGCTGTTGGTCGAGTTGCTGATACTCCGCCGACTCCAGGATTTCCTTTTCCGCCGCCTTTTGCTTGGGAATCTGCTTCAACAGGAAAGAGTGATAGCGGCGGGCAAATTCGCGTTGGTAGCTCTTCCACGGGCGCAGGCCGAAAAACTCGTTGTAGAGCGCCCACACCAGCGTCAGCATCAGGAGCACAGACGAAATCACCAAAAGTGTGGCGAGCGATGTTGTGGTGACGGGATCCTTTTCGGGAGTGTCAGGCAACCTGAACCTCCAAGAACAGTGGCGAGTGACAAGTGACGAGTGACGAGGGACAAACAGGATCGGTCATCGGCTATCGGTTCATCGGTATTCCGGTGCTCACTTTGAGAATTGATGGGCCGATGATTTGCTTCCTGCTTCACTTGTCACTCGTCACTTGTCACTGCTTTTCACAGATTGAACCACGGCGTTACCCAGATATACTTAATTCTAAACAAATGCCGAATAAGTATTTTGATCGGCAGCAACATCATAATCGTCAAAAACACCTGCATCGTCATGTACTGCAAGAAGGTCATCTTCTGGTAAATCTTCTTATTGAAATCGCTCCAGGTGATGAGTTTGTGAACCACTCCGCCCGCCACGGCGAAGTAAATGCCCATGACCAGCGCGCCGAAAATGGTCTTTCCCCAGGCGGAAGTGATAAAGAACATGTCGGGCAAATCGCGGTTCACCTCGAACACCTGGCGGTTGGGGTCCCAGGTTTGCCCCGGCCAGAACCACATCCAACCCGGGCCGCGGATGAAGGTGCCGATCACCACCATCAGCAACCACAGCAGCATGAAGCCGAAGCAGAACGTACTGATGGCGAAACGCCGCTGCTTCCAGGTGTAGTAGCCGGAGCCCAGCGGGTTGGCGTCAATGTAGGGGATCACGATCAGGCCCACGATGATCAGCGTGGGCATCACCACGCCCGCCATCCAGGGATCGAAGTAGACCAGCATTTCCTGAAGCCCCAGGAAGTACCACGGCGCTTTGGCGGGATTCATCGTCAGGTTGGGATTCGCCAGTTCTTCCAGCGGCGCGTTGAGGGTGATGGCCCACACCATCAGGATGACGGTCACGATGATGGCGGCCAGGAACTCAATGCGCAGAAGGAAGGGCCAAACCGGAACTTCCTTGGTCCAACCCGGCTTCCAGGGCAGCGTTTTGCGGTGATGCGTCTTGGCGAGTTGCGGGTCGGCTTCCAGTTGCGCAATCAGACGGTCGTTGGCCAGCGCCTGCCGAATCCCGTACCACGTGTAGAAAGGCACCAAGCCAATCAGCGCCACGATGGGGACGTTGTCGGGAGCGGAGGTGATTTCCCAGAGTTGATGCCAGTCCATAGTTGAACCCTAGTGACAAGTGACGAGTGAAGAGTGACGAGCAAATCGATTCTTCCGCGAACTTGTCACTTGTCACTCGTCACTTGTCACTGTCCTTCTGTATGCTGCGGCATCGACGTAGGGCAGCACTTTCATCTTCAACGCTTCCTGCTCCAGCATGACGGGGGCGGGGCCGGAGATGCCGCCGTCTTTTCGCACCCGCCAGAAATGCACAACCATAAAGACGCTCCCAATCAGGGGAATGGCGATGCAGTGCCAAATATAGGCGCGCAAGAGGGCATTGGCGTCCACAATGGAGCCGCCCAGCAACGCGAAGCGCACATCGTTGTAAGGCGTCATGCCGAGTTGCGCGCCGAACGGGCCTTCGTGTCCGAGCAGCGGCGTGGCGCGCGCCATGTTCGTGCCCACGGTCACCGCCCAGAAGCCCAGTTGATCGTCCGGCAGCAGGTAACCGGTGAAGGAGAGCAGCAGGGTAAGGACCAGCAGTATGACGCCCACGCACCAGTTGAACTCGCGCGGCTTCTTGTACGAACCCGTCAGAAAGACGCGGAACATGTGCAGCCACACCGTGATGACCATCAGGTGCGCCGCCCAGCGGTGCATGTTGCGCAGCAGCGAGCCGAAGGGCACATCGCTCATCAGGTAGACAATGTCGCGGTACGCCTGCCCCTTGGTGGGGTGGTAGTAGTACATCAGCAGCACGCCGGTGAGGGTGAGGACGATGAATAGGTAAAAGGTGATGCCTCCCATCCCCCAGGTATAACTGTAGCGCACCGCGTCGCGATTGATTTTGGAAGGGTGCAGGTGCAGGAAAACGTTGGAGAGCACGCCCAAGGCGCGGCTGCGGGAACTGTCGTCGTGCTTGACGCGGAAGATGGATTTGAAGAGCGCAGTCTTCTCCGGCTGCTTCAGGCTTTCGAGATCCTCCTTGGCCTTGCCTTTCAGGACCTCGGTGGTCTCGCGCACCTCGTCCAGGACCGCGGCGATCCCTTTCTTGGAAGTCTCGGTCGGCGCTTCCTTGGGAGGAGTTCCGCTGTGCTCGTCAGCCATCAATTTCTCCGGTTAAAGCTATCAGCTTTCAGCGGTCAGCTATCAGCGAAGGCATTGGCCGATTGCTGAGCGCTGACTGCTGAACGCTATTTCTTGCCGCTAAACATTCACAAAGGAGCCGGGATCATTGAATTGATCCACGCCCCCCTTGGGCCAGGAATAGAGGCGACTGGTGTCAACAACAATCTGCCCCGTCGCGTCCAGCTCCACGTGCGCGCGGTCCATGGGTCGGGGCGCCGGTCCCTCAAAGTTAATTCCTTCCGGCGTGTATCCGCTGCCGTGGCAAGGGCACTTAAACTTGTGCTCCGCCGGTTTCCAGTCCGGCGTGCAGCCCAGATGCGTGCAGCGCCCGAAGATGACGAAGATGCGGTCGCCTTCGCGAACCACCCAAATGCGGTCCTGGGCCTTGAAACGCTCATCCACGCCCGGTTGGAAATCCGACGGATAACCAATCTTGAAAACCGTGCTGGGTTCGAAAAGTGCGCGAGGAAAAAAGAAGCGGAGGAACATCAGAAGATTGGCGGCGAGAAATCCCCAAACACAACTCCAGATAATTCGGCGCCGCAATTTGTTGGAGGGAGAAACTTCTTCAACCGCAGGTTTGGTCTGGGCGGACGCGGCTTTGGGAGCGGGCTTGGCAGCCGCCGCGACCGCAGGGACAGGGGCCTGGGTCGGAGTAGGAGTGGTCGGATCACTCACATTCGCCATAACCGAAACCTCGATGGCTGGCTATCGTGATAACGTGTTTAGAAGAATTCCTGCAAGCCCAGAAACCAGAACTATAGTTGAAGCTCGGTAAATCTGTCAACAATTGATAGACAAAAATTACAAAAAAATCGTAGCCTTGACGGCCGTCAATTTTATTCACGTCATATCGCAATGTGACAGGCTTCTTGGGAGGAGAGGATTTGGATTTGCCTCCCTCGCCCCCCTCGGGGAAAAAGGCGGCGCGGATCGCCAAATCACATCTTGGCGCACGACATCCCACTTTTCAGCGCCCCATAATCTCATCGAAAATCCAAAATCCAAAATGACTCCATGGCCGGATGAGCCGATTACTCCGCCGGTTCAAACACAACGCACACGGGCGACTGAACATCCAGTTTTTGCCCCGTGGGCGTCAGGCGGCCGGTTTTCGCATCGATGCGGAACACCACCAGGGTGTTGGAATCCTGGTTGGCGGCAATCAGGTAGGAGCCCGTGGGGTCGATGCCGAAGCCGCGCGGCGTCTTGCCCTCTGTGGGGACGTATTGGATGGGCGTTGGCGTCCCCGTGACGGGGTCGATGGAAAAAACCGTAATGCTGTCGTGGCCGCGATTGGAGCCATAAAGGAACTTGCCGCTCGGGTGCAACATCAGTTCCGCGCAGATCGTTGTAACCCTTGTAATCGCTGGGCAAGGTCGAGATGGTTTCGAGCGGATGCAGCACGCCGCGCGCGGCGTCATAGGAAAAAGCGGTCAGACTGGAACCCATCTCCTCAATCGCATACGCAAACTTGCCGTTGGGATAAAGGCGATGTGGCGCGGGCCGGTGCCGGGAGGAACTGCGGCGGAAGGCGGATCGTTGGGCGTGAGCGTTCCCTTGGTCGCGTCGAAGCGATAAACGTATACCTGATCGGTCCCCAAATCCGCCGAGACCACGAAGCGATTGTCGGGCGACGCATAGATGGAATGCGCGTGCGGCCCTTCCTGGCGCTGCGGGTCCACGCTATGCCCCGTGTGCGGCAGAAAGGCCGTGGCCTTGCCCAAACGGCCGTCGGCGAGAATCGGAAAGGCCGCCACGCTGCCCACTCGTAGTTGGCCACCAGCACGTACTTGCCGGTGTGGTCAACGGTCACGTGGCAGGGGCCGGGATCGCCGGAGGCAACGACATTCAGCAGGGTTAGCTTGCCCGTCTTGCGGTCAATGGAGAAGGCGCTGACGCTGCCGGACCTCTGCCCGCCGTAGTTGTCAATTTCATTCACCGCGTAAAGGTACGTGTGGTTGGGATGAATGGCGAGGAAGGATGGGTTGGTTGTCTTTTGCCGCCAAGCCTAGTGGCGTAAGCTCTCCAGTGGCCGTCGAAAGCTTGAAAAGGTAGATTCCCTGGCTCTTCGGGCCCGGTGTACGTGCCGACGTAAACAAGGTAGTCGCTCTTGGTTTGCGGCGCCCCGTTGCCCCGGGCGTCGGCCAAGCCGACGCACGCGGCGAAGAGTGTGGCGAACAGGACAGCATAGTGGATCAGGTTTTTCATGGCATATATAACAACGCAGTAGGGCTAAAAGTGCAAGAGCGAAGCGCGCGGGCTTGTCATGCGCGTCAACGTTGGTTATTCGCACCGCCTGGAAGTCTCGCTGCGCGCCGCACTCCAACGCGCGACGCGCAGCAGGAAGCGTGGGTCTAACTTGCCGTCATGCTTTTCCACCCGGGCGCTTCAGGGTTGCCGTTTTGTCCCAATGCGCAGCCCCCCAAAGAAGCCTAACGTCATTCCTTCAGGTATCGGCTGGCGAACTGCAGGAAGACCGGCCAATTAGGAGCGTCAGTGTGCCCGGCTGTGTGCTGGCAGAAGCTGATATCGCCCGCGATGAGCGGCGTGCCGATGGGGGGCAGCTCGGTGGTGCCCAATCTTTCTTTCCCAGAAGTTTGTACACAGGTCCCGCGCCGGCGGCGGCCAGAAACATCCCCTTGGCATCCACCCATCCATCGCCCTGGGTGGCGCCACCGCTGATGAAGACGGGGCGCGGGGCGCACAACGCAATCAGTTCGTGCGAGTCCACGGGCAAATCGGCGGGCGTGAGGGGTCCGGCGTACTTGAGGAAGTTGCCCGCCATCCAGTGATATTCCCCAGTTCCGGCCACGTTCTCGAGGCGCTCTCCGAAATTGCGTCGATAAAGGCCCGCGCCGCCCACTCCCGAGGAACTGATGTAGGCAATGGCGAAGCGGTGGTCGAAGGCCATGGCGACCAGTGACGCCTTGCCCATTCGGGAGTGACCCTCCAGGCCCACGCGGAGGGCATCCACGGACTTGTCAGTCTCAAAATAATCGAGTGCCCGGCTGGCTCCCCAGGCCCAGGCCCGCAATGCGCCCCAATCATCCAACTGGCGGGGCTGACCGTGGTTGCACAGCCCAATAATCCCTTGCGTCAACCCGGCGCCGTTGTCCGCCTGGGCGCTGGTGGGAATGTAGACTCGGCGTATCCCCAGCCCAAGGCTAGAATCTGTTGTTGCCACGTTGGCCCGGGCGGCGAAGGTAGGAGGCTGCACGCCCCGGGCAGCCATGCGCTCGAGGATCATGCGCATCACGGCGGGATCGAAACCGAGCTGCATGATCGACCGGCACCGGACCGCGCGCTTTCGGCGGGCGTGGTCAGCGTCGAGGTCGATGTTCACGGTGATGGACGGATATGAGGAATTGTCGACGTGGCCCGTCAGTTTCTTGGTTATTACCGCCACGTCGCCGTTCATCCCTCGGTGTGGCTGGTCACTTCGCCAATTCGACTTTCGGCGTGTCGCGCGGAACTCGGCCGTAGACTTCCCGTTCGAATTGCCTCCTCGATCTGCGGGCGGCGCTGGTTCCACCACACGGCATCCGTGGCCACCTTGCTGCCGTCATTCAACACCAGCGGGTCCGGCAGCTTCGCGTACGGATTGCCCTTGGACTCGTCGTAATTGACCGCGTTCGGCGAGTCAGGGTGGTTGTTGTCGGCTCCCGGCCGGATTGATTGGATGTGCAACAAGTCCATCGTCCGCTGATGATCCCGCTCGGAGGCCGCCTGCCACGGTGGCGCCGGGGTGTCAGCGGGGGCAGGCGTCCGTTGTGCATTGACCAGCCGGACGGACGCGGCGAAGAGCATTGCCAATAGGCAAGAACTGCGGATAAGGTTTCTCATGCCCCTATAAAAGCGCCTTCTGGGAGTAAAACGCAAGAGGAGTTTATAAACCATCGCCGGCAGACTGAGCGGGTTACGCTGCCGCGCAGGCGCTGACCTTGCGCCGCACCAAGTCGGCGAGGGCGGCGATGAAGGCGGGAGAATCGTTCAAGCCTTCCATAGTTTCAAATTGCTTAATGCCCAGGTTCTCCGCCAGTTTACGCGCCTCGATATTGATTTCGTGCAGGGTCTCGACGTGGTCGGAGACGAAGGCGATGGGCACCACCAGCACGCGCTCGGCGCCGCGCGCAGTGATTTCTTGCAGAGTTTCGTGGATAAACGGCTGAAGCCAACGGCCGGGGCCAGACCGGCTCTGATAGCACAGGGAGTGCGGGTTGGCCCAGCGTCCGCGTTCCATCACTCCCATCACCGTGGCTTCGATCTGCAACTGGTAGGGATCACCGCGCTGGATCACGCTGGTGGGGATGCTGTGCGCGCTGAAAAGCAGGTGGACGTCCGAGGGCACGCGCGCGGCGTGGCCATTGGAGCGCCGAAAGCGTTCCAGGCCCTGCTCGATGCGCTCCACCAGCGCGTCGAGGTAGAGGGGATCATCGTGGAAATCCCGCACCACATGAACCGTCGCCGCTTGCTGGGACGGGAACTGGCGCTCCCACTCGTTCAGGCTGCTGCCCGTGGTGGTGGAGGAATACTGCGGATAGAGCGGCAGCAGGACAATCTCCTCGGGGGCAAAAGCCGCAAGCTCGCGAATCGCTGCTTCCGTCAGCGGATGCCAATAACGCATGGCCACCACCACGCGCGCCACAAACGATTTGCTGAGTTCCGCCTCCAGCGCCCGCGCCTGCCGCGCCGTCACCTCGCCGATGGGTGACTTGCCGCCGATTTCTTGATAGTGCTTGCGGACTTTGCCGGCGCGCCGCGAGGAAATCAGCCGCGCCAGGGGCTCGCGCGCAAGGCGCGCAAAAGGGAAGTCGATGATGTCAGGGTCGCAAAACAGGTTGTAGAGAAAGGGTTCGATGGCGTCGAGCGAGTCGGGCCCGCCCAACTGAAACAGCACCACCCCAACGCGTGTATCGAGACTGGAATTTGTGCCGGTCAACCCTCAGCAACCTCTCGGAAATATCGGGAGCGCGGAATTCCACCCTGTCATTCGGGCCGCAGGGCACGAGTGAACAGCGGCCATAAAAGCATCCTACACAGCTTAGGGCGAAGTCGGCAAGAAAATCCGCGAGCTTGGTTGAAACGATGGGAATGCTGTGGCCCAATGCCGCTGAGCCGCCATAGAAAATCAAATGGCGAAGGGTAAAAGACAATAATGAAAAGCGGTGGCACGAGGCTTCTTAACACGGTGCGGCTGCCAACTCCTACTCCAAAACGATTTCAGCACAGGCTTTGCTACCGAAAACAAATTGTGACAAGGATTATCCACCGACACGATGTCAGATTTCTCCATGGGAACGAAAAAGTGGGGTCCGTAAATATACTCTATGGTATTGAATAGAAAGTATATGATATGTAAGATAACCAGATGTTTCACGTGAAACAGCATGGGAGGGGGAAGATTTAATTTTGAGGGCGCGGGGCGTGATGCAAGCCCCGCGCCATTCTGAATTCAACAAATACTCGCCGGGTCGACTGTGTTCGCGGCGCAATCTTACTTTGCTACCGTGGCTTTTCCGGTCAAGGCACCCTGTATTTTGGCACCGTCGGCGCTTCCCAGCCCTGTGCAGGCATCCCAACCGGTCCGCGCTTGATAGGCGCCGTTATTGCCGGAGGTGATGTCGTGGAGGGCTCCGGGTATGGATTCAGCGGTGGTGTAGAGCCAGGGATTCAGGAAGCCGACGGATTTGCCCAAGCTCTGATTCAAAAGCGCCACCAGGCCGGCAAACAGGGGGGCGACAGCGCTGGTTCCGCCAATCACCGTATTCTGCCCATCCACGCGCACTTGGTAGCCGGTGACCGGATCGGCGTCGCCGGCTACATCCGGGACCCCGCGTCCCGGCTTGGCGCCAGGATTGGCGGAAGGCGGGAGGTTGATGTTGGACTGCCAAGCAGGCGGTGGGATGAAGAAGGCGCTGATTCCGCCGCCCGTCGCCCCACCCGACGTTCCATCATTCCACACGGTTTCGGCGGTAATGGTTTGGCCGGACCCGATCAGGCGCGTGCCTCCACACGCCAAGACGTTCGGGCTGGAGGCGGGGAAATCCACGTGCGCCAGCCCATCCTTGACGCCGTCGGATGAACCGTCATCGCCCGCGGCGACGGTGACCGTTACCCCGAGCGCGCCGGCGGCCTGGAAGGCCTGATCGAAGGCCGTCATGGCCTGCGCGGTCCAAGAGGCCTCCGGTCCTCCCCAACTGATGGAGACCACCGAAGGTTTGCGGACACTGTCGTGAATGGCGGTGGTGATGCCCTGGAGAAAGCCTGCATCGGTGTTCGGAGCAAAGTAAACGGCAATTTGAGCTCCCGGTGCGACGGCGCCGGCCACTTCAATATCGAGCATCACTTCCCCATCCGGACCGTTGGCGTCACCCGTAGGGCTGTTATGCCCTGCCTCCCACTGAAATCGCGCTGATTTGCGGTGTCTTAATGCCAAGTTGTTGGAAGTAAGCGGTAAGGTCGCTGGTCTTGTACCCACCGCCGAGCTCGATGATGGCGATGCACTGCCCCTGACCATTCACCGTGGCGGGGTAATCGTAGAGTTTCGCCACTTGCGTCGGCAGGTAAGAAACGCCTTGCTGGGAACTGTGCCACGCGCCTCCTTGCTCATGAATATGGCGCGTATGGGGCTTGGCTTGGGGACGGTTATCGAGACCGAACACGCCCTGGATGATGCCCTCCAGTTCGCCGGGAATCTCCGACGGCGCCGGTGCGCCCGCGGTAGGCACCGCTGGGGTGGTCGTACATCTGCAAGGTTACATTGAACGCTTCGCTCATCGCCTGCACGGTTCCGGAAAGGATTACCGTACGCGCGGCCAAATTCACTGGTCCAACGTCGAGACCGTGCTCGTGCGCAAAGCCGTCAATCTTCGCGATATCCTTAGGGTCGGCACCGTGCTTTGCCGCGAATTCCTCCCGGCTCAGGTGGGTTCGCTCATGAGGCTTGACATTGCCGGTCCGCTCCAGTGACGGCAGCGCCGCGGAGGAGGCGGGTTTGAGGAGAGCAGAAGAGTGACTTCGATGCGTTCCTGGGGATTGGCGGGACCGACCAAGCGCGCCCCATGAAGTTGGGCCCGCTCGCTGCCCGCGATCTTTACACGTTTCTTGGCCATGATACTCACTCCTTTTGTTAGAGTTTGGGATGGAATCGCCCGTCGTGCCCATCGGGGATGTCCATAGCCGGACTGGGCTAGGCGATAGAGCCATCGAGGATGCGGCGGCGCTCGATGCCCCGCGTCCAGGAACGGCGAACAAACGAGAGCCCGCAAACCTTGCATGGCATCTCCTGATTGGAACCGAGATTATTTGGGAAACCCGCGCCACACTAGCACGTGGCGATTCAGGAGTCAATAACTTCTGGCAGAACTTCTGGCAGGATTCCTCCCGCCATCGAGTACGCGCACAAGAGTATGGATGCCCTCTTTCAAGTTCGAGTGTTCCACGTGAAACATGGATCACCCCTTGCTCAATGGCCGTCCCCAGCAACGGGCCTTAACAGTGAAATGTTCCTCACAGGCCAGGAACCCACAATACACGTGGCGATCCTGGCACCGGACTGCTTCCCAGCTTGCGTCCAGGCAAGGGACCATCTACAATCCCCCTGTGCTCGATGAAACGCGCCTTCGGCAACTCCTTGAACCCTTTGGCCTGAACCTTTCATCCACCCAGGCGGGCCAAACCCTCGCCTATCTTCACCTGCTTCTCCGCTGGAATCAGAAAATCAACCTTACCGCCATCCGCGACCCGGAAGAGTGTGTGACGCGCCATTTCGGGGAGAGCCTCTTCCTAGCAGGCCACATGGAACTTCATGGCGATCTGCTCGACATCGGCAGCGGCGCCGGCTTCCCCGGCTTGGCCCTCAAAATCGCCTTCCCCCAGATCTCCGTCACCCTCCTCGAGCCGGTAGCCAAGAAGCGAGCCTTCCTTAAGGAAACTGCCCGCACCTGTGGATTCACCCAAGTCGCTGTGCGCGGTGAACGCCTGGAAGATTGGGTTCGCGCCTCACCCGCGCCGGCATTCAACTTTGCCACCATGCGCGCTGTTGGGAATTTGGCGGTGCTCGTTCCCCTCGCCGCACAGTGCCTAAGAACGAACGGAACCCTCCTCCTGTGGCTGACTAAAGACCAAGCTGCCGGCCTTGCCAGAATCGAAAGTGGCCTGACCTGGGCTGATCCGCTGCCCATCCCCCTTATCCATACCGGCGAAATCTGCCAAGGAATCAAGCCGACATGACAGGCGGCGGAAAAACGCCTTCAGAACGGTCATTGTGGTGAGCCCCAGTGGTCCTGGGCCATGCGAATGTAGCTCCCCTCCTCGGCCGACGTGGGGGCTCGGGGGTGGTGAGTACGCGGCAAATCGCGGGGGTCGACCACCCCTCCTTTATCAAGGAGGGCAGCATTTTGATCCTTCGTGGGGACCGAGAGCCCATGCGGGGAATGAAACCGCGCCGCTAACTTGTTCACCGCTCGCGGGTAACGCCTCGATCTTCCCCGCAGACAACATATCTGGCCTACATTCAACGCGGCGCCGCGTGCCGAAACCCCTTATGGGCCTTGCGCCGCACCTCCGGGTTATCTGAACTCAGGATGGCCGGAGGCGCCGTCGGTCACGATTGGCGCGGGCCTTGCCCTCGGTTGATCCCTCCATCCCTGGCGCGCATCCAATGATGGCCGGACGCTGAGGTTCTTGGTCGTGGAAAAAACACCTCACGTGGCATAGGATCTGAAATGCCGAATGTATTCACGAGGAGGACTATGAGCGTAGCAACCGAAAAAGCGACCTTCGGGGCGGGTTGTTTCTGGGGAGTGGAGGCGGCGTTCCGCCAGGTTCACGGAGTCACCTCCACCGCAGTGGGTTATATGGGCGGGCAGCTCAAGAATCCCACCTATCGCGACGTCTGCACGGATCAAACCGGACACGCGGAAGTTGTGGAGGTAACTTTCGACCGCTCGCAAGTTTCCTACGCAGACCTCTTGAAGGTTTTCTGGGAAAATCACGACCCCACGCAATTCAATCGTCAGGGGCCGGACTATGGCAAACAATATCGCACTGTGATATTCTTTCACTCGCTCGAACAGGAAGCCGCGGCCCGTGTGTCGAAGGATGACCTCGATCGGTCCGGAAAGTACCAGCGACGGATCGTCACGGAAATCACTCCGGCGGCGGAATTCTGGCGGGCGGAGGAATACCACCAGCAGTATTTGGAAAAGCGCGGCTTGGCGAGTTGTCACATCAAGTGAGGTATGAAGCCCCATGCCTTGGAACCATCGGCTTAACCGAAGAGAGTTTTTTGGGTGCAGCGCCGGCGCCACGGCGGCGCTGGAGCTCGCTCGCGGACTTGCTCAGGGCGAGACTTTACCCCTTACACCACCAAGCGTTCCGATCCCGGATAAGACCGTGGTCTTAACTCTCGACGACGCGGTGAAATCCCACCGGACCTTCGTCGCCCCGTTGCTGAAGGAACTGGGATTTCGCGCCACCTTCTTCGTGACTCACCGCTGGATGGGCGAGCAAGAGAATTTCATGACCTGGCAGGAGATTTCCGAGCTCCACCAGATGGGGTTTGAGATTGGCAACCATTCGTGGACGCACGGCAGTTTTTCCTCCCCCCGCGGCGCGGCGCTATTGGAGGGTGAGCTTGCGCTTGTGGATCGCGAACTGAAGAAAGTGGGAGTTCCCCGCCCCTCGACCTTCGCTTACCCCGGCGATGATTTTGGTCCCGAGGCGGTGAAGGTTTTGATAAATCAAGGCTACCTCCTGGCGCGACGCGGGATGCAACCGGAGGTGAAGTATGGCGCCTCGGAGCCCGGTCCCGCTTTCGACCCCGCGCGCCACCATCCCCTGCTGGTTCCCACTGCCGGTGATGCCTATCCAGACTGGACATTGGAGTACTTCCAGAGGGTGGTGAGTAACGCGAGAGGGGGGAAGGCTGTCGTGGTGCAATTCCACGGAGTTCCCGACCTGGCCCACCCCTGGGTCTACACGCCTCCGGAGAATTTCCGCCAGTATATGGCATTCCTTAAAGAGAATGGTTTCCGCGTGTTGGCGCTGGGCGATTTGCGGCCGTACCTCCCAGCCCAAACCCCGGATGATCCCCTGCTGAAAGCGCGATACCCCGAGGTGAAGACCGAGTGTCCGGATCTTCCCCCTGAGATGGCAGCCACGCGCGCCGACTTGCGTTTCTGGCTGGAGAACATGCTCCGCTACCATCGCTACACGTGGGCTGAGGCCGCCAGTGTGTGTGGCATGAGCAAAGAGGAAGTTCGGAAGCAGGCCCAGGAATTCGGCCTCGATGCGCCCGCGCCCCCGGCCTCCCCGGGAAAAGTAGTTCGAGTGTTGCCCTACCCCGGAGGGCGGCACCCGCGGATTGGCTTTCAGGATGGCGCTATCGCTCCGATGCGCGGCACCAAGGCCAGCGTTTTCCTGCCCTGGGACCCCACAAGTTACGTCGTGGTGGACCTACCCGAGGCGATCTTTTCCAATTTGGGCCTGATGTTTCTTGCCCACACTGACGTTCCCACCGTGTGGAACGACAAGAATGTGGTTCTGGAAAACGTTGACTGGGAGCGTGGCGCGGACGGAAGTCTGAGCTCTCAGTGGACGCTCCCGAATTTCGTCACGTTCGGAGGGCAGATTCGGCCTAGGGAAAGCAGTGTGGATATGGAATTGTGGCTACGCAACTTCAGTGGCGGGGATTTAACCGGTATGAACGCATCTGCCGACCTGCGCACCCAGGTCTGCGTCATGCTGAAGGGCGCGCCGGAGTTCAATGCCCAAACGAACGACAATAAGATTCTTCGCCAGTCCGTCGCCGCCGTCCACTCCGCCGGAGGCAATCGCTGGATCCTGACCGCCTGGCAGAACCCGGGCCGTTCCTGGGGGAACCCCAATTGTCCCTGTCTGCACGCCGATCCGCAATTGGCGGACTGCCCTTTCCGGAAAACCGTTCGCGTCCGCGGACGCCTCTGGTTTTATGAAGGCTCTGACATTGAGGGGGAAATTGAGCGACGCATGTCGGAGCTCAATGCAAGCCAGGGCTTCGAGCCCTCAGGATGGCCGTCTGGCAGTCCCTCCAAATGAAAGACCCCCGGTAGATGGGTCTTCTGGTCCGGGGGTCTCTCATCAAGATAGTTTCTTATTGAGGATTGCAAAATATAGTGACGAACTGTTTTCGTAGCGCGGGCGTCTCGCCCGCTGTGGCGTGGGCATCCTGCCCGCGCGCTGGGCGGGAGCGGGACGCTCCCGAGACAGCGGGCAAGATGCCCGCGCTACGGACGTAATTGTCACCATATTTTGCAATTATCAGTAGGCGCTCCCGAGGTCCTTACTGTGCGGCCGTGGATAAAACATGCACAGGCCCAAGAAGTCCCGAAGCCTGCAAGGGTGAGTTCGCCCGGTAGGGCTTTACATCGGCGAACGTGTACTTCGTCGTCGCGTCGGGTTGTTGATCGCCAATCAGCCGGTTGACCCAGGCGTTGATCACCTTGATCGTCACTTCGTTCGCGCCTGGCTTCAGCACGCTGGTGGCATCCACGCGGTACGGTGTGTGCCACACGAGGCCTAGCGGCTTGCCGTTCACCGTCACCTCCGCCAAGTTCTTCACGTCGCCCAGGTCGATCCACAACTTCGCCCCCTTTTTGAACCAGTCCGGCGAAGCCTGAAGGGTCTTGGTATAAGTGCCTGTTCCGGAGAAGTACTTCACCCCCGAATCCGTACTGTCAGTCCACGAAATCAGCTTGTCCAGCGTGATGGATGCCGGCGCGCCACGGCCCGGCGGGAAGGCCACCTTCCACGAGCCCTCCACCGTTGCGAGTTCCGTCTCCACCACCTTGGGCAAAGTGCGCGAAGTTTCCTTCGTCGGCTCGCGGAAGACTACGAACACCGTACCCCAGGGCTCCAGATGTAATGGAACAGTGGTACGGCCGTCGGCGATATGGTAAGACACGGGCTCCGCACTGCCGGTCTCGGCATGCCAGAGTTCCGGCGCCTTGCCCGTGACGCGGAACATGGCGTCCACCGCCTCGTCGCGGTCGTTGCGATTATCCACGAAGTACAGGTCGCCATCGGCCAGCTTGCGATGGACGAAGAGAAGGCGCGTGTCGCTCTCCGGCTTGGTGTAGTCGAAGTCCGGCGCCACCTTCAACGCATTGAAGACATCCGTCAGGCTCTGGCCCGCGTACACGGTGCCTTTGCCCACGTTGTGCACGCCCGTGCCGCCGCCAAACAGTTCGTCGTTCAGTTTGTTGAACTCCGCCTGGTCGTCGGCAAGGCTGGGATCGTTGGTCGGTTTCCCACCGGCCACCACGGCGCCATCCTCCACCAGTTTGTGGATGGCACGCAGCACCGGCAACGACATGTGTTTGCTATAGGGATCAAGCCCCAGCACACGGTAGCTCATGCCGCTCTTGGTGGTGATGCGCCCGTCAGCCGCGCTTAACATGTGAATCAAACCGTCAGCGTTGATGTAGTCGAAGCCGTAGCCTGCCGGCACGTCCGGCGACTTATCCCCAAAGATTGCAGTCAGGTTGGAATCTTCGCCGTAGAAGTAAACCAGGTCCGCGCCGAAGTGCCCCTGCTGAAGCAGGAAGCTGCTGCGCGCAATGTATTTCACCCATGGACCCGCCTGCTCCGCCCAGGTTTCGTTGCGGTTGAACCATTGCCCGAAGGGCCCCAGCGTCATTCCCGGCGCCTTGCCCACCAGCGGCTGATGCGCCGACTCATGAATGACGAAGCGATTGATTCCGTTCAGCAGTTCCTGGTCCGCCGTCGGCTTCAGGGTTGCCGGCGACCACGCCCAAGGGGCCTCGGCAGCCGTCATTGACTCCGCCGCGACCAGGTTTTGACCATAGATATGCGCCACGGATGCTGATTCCCGATCATCGGCGTTGTAGTCGTATTGCTCCTTGTTTACACCGGGCCGCTGCGTCCACATAGCGCTCATGGGAACTTCGTTGAACTTCTTGACTTCCATACCATCCGCCACAAAGGCGCGTCCGCCCTCGTGCGACTCGCCGTAATGGCCCATGCCCCACTCGTGCAGCGTTGCTTCCAACTGGCCGTAATGCTCATTCGCGATTAAATCGCCAATGGTTTTGCGAAAGTCCCACAGGAACTGATCGCTGGCTTGGGCGCTTTCCACTACCTCCCCGGCGAGAACCGGCATCCAGGGCAGCGGATCATAGCCACGGAGTTCCTTGAACTTCGCGATCATGTCGTCGGTCCAGTTTTGCGAACCAGCCTCCCAACTGTCGTTAATCACGTAGCGGATGCCACGCTTGCCCATGTAATCCGCGCCTACCGTCTGCTTGTAGCTGTCCAGGTAGGTGTTCATGTATTTCTTCACATAGGAGCGGTTCAGCTTGTCGACTTCCAGGCCCGTCGCCTCGGGGGTTGCCGGATGGTTGGTGATTCCCAACAGGGAATAGCCGAACCGGAGGACGACCCAGTTGCCGGCGGGAGGGGTCCAGTCGAGCGTACCGTCGGCGTGCATCTTCGACGTCAGGTCGACCACATCGGACTTTGCCACGGCGTCGGTTGTAACGACTGGGGATGTCGCGAACTGATAGAGGTCGAGCACGGGAGTGAAGGCGGCCTTGTCTTCAAACCGGTTGACCCGCGCTCCCGAGTGCAGCACCAGCTCCGCGATGGCGTATTCCTTCGGCGGCTTCGGCATAGGGAAGCCCATCGACTCCGGATCGAAACCTTCCGGAAAGGGCGGTGGCGGCACCGTCTTGAACGTGACCCGGAAGAACTTCGCGGTAGCGGGCGCGAAGGAAATAGTGTGCTCCGTTGTCCCATCCTTTGGGATCATTGCCACGACATGGTAAGTCTCGCCGTCATCGCTGGCTTCCAAGGCCTGACCGGTGTCTGCGCTGGGAGGTCCGAAACCTTCGAAGCCCCCCCTGCCGCCCAAAACGATGGTCAGGGCGCGAATCGTTTGCGGCTGCGGAAATTCATACTGAATCCAAGCCTTCTCGCCCTCAGGTGCCTTGGGCAGCGCCGTCGTCTTCACCAGGTCGCCGTCGCTCAGCAGGGCCGCGTCGATGCGGCCGCCGCTCGACGTAATCTTCGGCTGCAGATCGGCGATGCGCACATCGCTGGCCGGAACTTTATAGGCAACGACGGCGCTGTCGGCGTAGAACTGCGGCGATTTGAAATGCTGGGAGTCTTCGTCTTCAATGCCCAGATTCTGGAACGCCCCGGTATTCGAGGGCGGATGAGCCAACGTACCCGTGAACGGTTTGCCGCCTTCGACGCGCGTCTCGCTCCAGACATACTTCTTCATTCCCTGCGACCCCGGGACCCATGGGCCGCCCGACTCGCTCCAGCCCGGCGAACCCGCAATCGCCTCTTCCAACCCCAGTTGATCGGCGAGGGTGGTCGCGTACTTGAAGGCATCCTTCCACTCGGGCGTCATGTACGCCAAGCGCTTTTCCACCACCTGGGGCGTATCCAAGGCCGCGTCAAAATTCTGGAAGCCGCCCAGTCCCACCCGGTGCATCCACTCGAGGTCCAGCTTGATGCCTTCTTTAGTGATGTTGCCGTTCATCCAGTGCCACCACACCCGCGGACGCGCGCCATTGGGTGGATTCTCAAATCCATTCTTGAGCGGATCAAATTTGCTCTGCGCTGTCGCGGCGCTCGCGCCGAGTAAAAGCACCATGATGGCGTAGATCAGCTTTCTTGCGTAACACTTGTTCTCTCTCATGGGTTCCTCGCTCTCCCAGGTCAGCGGTGGGGTATTGGTTCCACGCAGTGATATCCAAGCATGAGTTAACTTCGTAGCGGCACGGATGATAACATGCGGCCATTTGATTCGATAGGTAAATTAGAATCGCCGGAAGATTGATATAGTTTTTGCGGCGACGCCACTATAATGTCTGCCGCCCGAACCAATCGTTCTGGACGAAGGAGAGATAGCCATGGAACCGTTAGAACCTGCCGTGCTCGAGCGCTTGCGGGCATTCAACACCCCCACCGTCGCAAACGCCATCGAAGTTTTCGATGTGCGCCCTCGCAACGAAGGATTTATGCGCCCGGAGATTCGCTGCATAATTCCCAACCTGGGCGTCATGGTGGGATACGCCGTGACCCTCAAGATCCAGTCAGTGACGCCCGGCGCCAAGGGCGTAGCCATTCCTCCCAGCGTGCATTGGCAAGATGTTATGAAGGCGCCCGCGCCGCGGGTGATTGTGGTGGAGGATCTTGACGATCCTCCCGGGTTGGGTTCCCTTTGGGGAGAAGTCAACGCCAACATCCACCGGGCCATGGGATGCGTGGGCGCGGTCACCAATGGTTCGGTGCGCGATCTCGACGAAGTTGAGCCTCTGGGATTCCATTTCTTCGCCAGCCACATTGCGGTTTCGCACGCTTACGTACACATCGTGGAAGTGGGAACCCCCGTGCGCGTCGGTGGGCTGACCGTACGGCCCGGTGACCTGCTGCACGGTGACCGCCACGGCGTGACGAATATCCCGCTCGACTTGGCCGACAGGATTCCGGAAGGTGTAAAGATCGTGGATACGATGGAGCGCCAGATCATCAACTATTGCCAGTCACCCGAATTTACGCTCGAAGGACTCACCGCCCTCTGGAACCGCTTGCGAACGTAAACGCGGCCCGCGCCAGAGGCATAACCCGGAAAAAACAGCCACCCCTGGCCCGGTAATGCAGGGTACAATAGCGCCGCTCGCGCGAACGGACCGTACCAATATATCGGAAGGGAGAACAGACTATGCGTAAGGCACTTTTGTTAGTGGGAAGCGCGGTGGGACTCGCCATGCTTTTGACCATGGCGATAACCACCCAGCCGTTGGCTGCGCCCCAAGATGATTTGAAAAAATGGGGGCCTAATGATCGCAACCGGCCGGAGCCGCCGATCATCACGCCGGGGACCTTTAGCACCCAGGATCATCCGGGGGTTCCCCCCTCGGATGCCATCGTACTCTTCAACGGCAAGGATTTGTCCAATTGGGAAAGCGCCAAAGGGGGTCCGGCGGAGTGGACCGTAGGAAATGGTTATTTCGCCACGGTGCCCAAGGCGGGGGACATCCGGACCAAAGCCTCCTACGGCGATTGCCAATTGCACGTCGAATGGGCCGCGCCCAACCCGCCCCACGGCCATGACCAGGACCGCGGCAACAGCGGAGTATACCTGCACGGGCTTTACGAGATTCAGGTTCTCGATTCCTACGATAATGTGACCTATGCCGACGGCGAAGCCGCCGCCGTTTATGGCCAGTATCCTCCCCTGGTCAATGCGGCGCGGAAGCCCGGCGAATGGCAAACGTACGACATCGTTTTTCACGGCGCGCGTTTCGATGCCAGTGGGAAGTTGTTGCGGAAAGCGAATGTCACCGTGTTCTTTAACGGCGTGCTGGTGCAAGATCACGTGGAAATGACGGGGCCCACCGTGAACCACGACCGTCCGCCCTATAAGCCGACGCCGGAAAAGCTCCCGCTCCTGTTGCAGGATCACCACCATCCCGTGCGGTATCGCAATCTCTGGATTCGAGAGCTCAAAGAGGGGCAGTAGCTGCGTCTCCGTGAGCGCCTGCGCGGAGCATGGAGGGTGAAGGGTGAATGATAAAGGGTAAAGTGTGCAGCAATGCCCGTTGAGCCTTTACCCTTTGACCTTTACACTTCACGGGGTTCGGCCGTGTCGCAGAAGCCTGGCGGGGAAAAATACTCTTTGTGGTTGATGCCGACAGGAGATGTGTGCGATCGCCTGTCGCGGATTCTCCACCGATTGAGTGCCCGGTATGGCGCGCCGGAATTTTCTCCGCACGTCACGCTGCTGGGGGGGTGCGTGGGTCCGCGCCATGAGTTGATCCGCCAGTCCGCATGCGTCGCCGCCGCCCTCCGGCCCTTTGCCCTCCGTCTGGAAGCGATCGATTTCCTCGACGAATATTTTCGCTGCCTTTTCGTTCACGCGGCGCTCGCGGAGCCGTTGCGGAAAGCGCATCAAGCCGCCTGCCAGGCATTTGGCCATGACCGCGAGCCTCCCTTTATGCCTCACCTGAGCCTCCTGTACGGAGATTTCCCGCGGAGATTAAAGGAAGAAGTGATTGCGGAGATGGGACCCCGGCTCGACGTTCAGTTCAAGGTGCGAAGCCTGCATCTCTATCGGACGCACGGCGATCCACGCCATTGGTGGCGGGTAGCGAGCTTCGGGTTGAAATGAAGGAGGCAAAATCATGCTAATCGTTCATGTGCACGTGAAAGTGAAGCCCGATTGCATCGAGGCTTTTAAAGAAGCGACGATCGAGAATGCGCGCCAGAGCCTGCAAGGAACCGGGCATCGCGCGCTTTGATGTGGTGCAGCAAAATGACGATCCCACCCGCTTCGTCCTGGTCGAGGTCTATCGGAGCGTCGAGGCCACGGCGGCGCACAAGGCGACCGCCCATTACGCCGCGTGGCGCGACCGGATGGAGTCCCTGATGGCGGAGCCTCGCTCGAGTGTGAAATACTCGAATGTGTTCCCGGGTGAGGAAGGTTGGTGAAGCCCGTAAGAATTCTCAGATTACGCAGATTACATAGATAGATGTCAGGTACCAGGTGTTAGGGGCTCGGGACAACCTCTAACCTTTCTTCAACCCCTGACACCTGATACCTGACACCTGACACCTATGTTCATGTCATTTGAGTTCGCCACCGCGACACGCATCATTTTCGGCGAAGGCGCCATACGGCAGGTGGCGCCGGCGGCAAGAACCTGGGGACGCCGGGTGCTGGTAGTGACCGGCCACCCGCCGGAGCGAGCGAGCCGGCTTCTCGCGGACCTCCATGTCGCCGGCGCGCAGAGCTTCACATTCGCCGTCGAGGGGGAACCCACAATCGACTTGATTGTCCGGGGACTCGAGCAAGCGCGCCGGGAACAGTGCGACGTGGTCATCGCCTTGGGCGGAGGCAGCGTGATCGACGCGGGAAAGGCTATTGCCGCGATGCTTACCAACCCCGGCGAGGTGATGGATTATCTGGAGGTGGTGGGCAAGGGGCAGGCCCTGCAAAATCCTGCTGCGCCGTTCATCGCCGTGCCCACTACGGCGGGGACAGGCGCAGAGGTGACGCGCAATGCGGTGCTGGGCGTGCCCGAGCGGCAAGTGAAAGTCAGCCTGCGCAGCCCGTTCCTTCTGCCGCGCCTAGCGGTGGTGGACCCGGAGCTGACTCTCAGCCTGCCGCCGGCGATTACAGCACGCACCGGGCTCGACGCGCTGACGCAGTTGATTGAGGCCTATGTTTCGATTCGCTCGAACCCCATGACCGACGGATTCTGCGTGCAGGGAATTCCGCTCGCCAGCGCGTTCACTCCGGCGGGCATTTCACCAGGGGCATGACCCGGAAGCGCGGCGCGATATGTCGCTTGCGGCGCTGCTCAGCGGATTGGCCCTTGCCAACGCCGGCCTGGGAGTCGTACACGGATTTGCCGCGCCGCTGGGCGGAAGGTTTCCCGCGCCGCACGGAGCGATTTGCGCGGCCATCCTGCCCTATGGGATGGAAATCAACTTGCGCGCCCTGCGTGCTCGCGCACCCCAAAGTGATGCGCTGCGCCGTTACCAGGAAGTGGCGCGCATGCTCACGGGGCGGCGCAGACGCCACCGCCGAGGACGGAATCACATGGACGCGGGAAATTTGCCGGGAACTCGAAATCCCGCCCCTTAAGGCTTATGGGATCGGCGAACACAGATGTTCCGGCGCTCATCGCGGAAGCGGCCAAGGCGAGCAGTATGAAAGGCAATCCGCTGGCGCTCACGCCCGAGGAGCTGGCCGAGGTAATGGAATTGTCGATTGCCGATTGACGATTTTCGTTTCGCGCTACAAAGCGTTTCTCCCAGAGGCCGCGGAGAAACCCCGCTCTTCTCCGTGTCCTCTGTGAGCCACTCTCTGTGGACTCTGTGTCGAAACGCCCTTAAGCCGGAAAACTGGGCGATAGGCGAAACGTTTCCCGTCTATTCCCGTTGCATTTGCAGATTGCGTAACGCCTCCGCCTCCGTCGAGACCTTCAGTGCCTTTGCGAGCGCTTCGACGGTCGGCTTGAGCGCGCGGCCTTGTGCCAAATAAGCCTGATACATCAGCGGATAATACTTCGTGTAGGTCTCATCAAAGGCCAGCCCGGCATTGTTGTTGGCGCCCAGACACCGATTGAACGATTTCGGCTCCGGGCTGATGGCCATGCACGCCTGATGAAATTCCTCGAAAGCCTGCTGCTTTTGCGCGAGCGCGTCGCGCTCGGAAATCTGGCCGGCGCGCGCGGCGGCGTACAACTGGCTCAACTGGGCGTGATAGCGATTCACGATTTCAGCTTTGCGGGCGAAAAGCTCCGGCTCGCGCTGAAGGTTTTGATAGACCTCCGAATTCTCCCCAAACTTCTGCCGCGCCACTTCGACGCCGGTGAGAAACCCGATCAGGGTTGCCGACGCTTCGCCCCAAGCCGCCGGCAGTTTACGTAACTCCTTATTCGCGTGGAAATCCTCGTGCGGCACGACCACCAGAAAGCGTTCCATTGACTCGTGCGCCAAAGAAGCGGAGACGGGCGTCTTGCCGCTGCCGCTCGCGTCCATGGGGTAGAAGAAGACATCGTACTTTTGCGTGTCGACGGGGCACCCGGCCTTCGTTCCCGGCACGAGTTGCGAGGCCGGAGTAGGAATCGGGAAGTTCGAGTTTGCCGGTGTAGTAGCAGCGATAGGCGACGGCGGATTCGGCAGATTCCTTGCGGAAGTTCTTGGTCCGGCGAAAGCCCAGCTTCTTTTCCAAACGCTTGACGGCGCTGATCAGGTCTTTGCGGTCGGTAGCGTTGGGATCTTGGGGCGGGTCAGTGGCCGCCGCCGCCCACGCAAGCAGCGCGACCAGCGCGAGGTTCAAGGAAAAGAGCCGAGGCAAGTTCACCGTTTCATTGTAAACATATTTTGCGGAATAGCGGAGCGGGTGACTGGTAGGGTCCCAGTTTGTGGTTTTTGCGCAGGAAGAGCCGCGGTCCCCCAAGGCGGCGGTCCGCGCGACCTCCGCTTTTTCACGTTTATGTCGCGCCCTCCATCCATAGCTTGACGTGTACATACGATTCCGCTATGCTATATATACAAAGGTTGGGGGGCTTACATGGCGGTGACACTCACATCGATAAGGCTGGATACCCATCTGGCGGACGAAGCGCGAAAAGTCCTCGGCGCGAAATCCCGGACCGAGGCCGTGCATGTAGCGCTCCGGGAGATTGTGGCGCTGAAGCGATTCAAGGAATTGATGCGGAAGCACGCGGGAAAGCTCTCCTTCGCGGGTCACGGTGAGTAACCTCGTCATCTTCGACACTTCGATCTTCATCGATCATCTGCGCACCGGATGTCACGAGCAGCGAATCGAATCACTGACCGGCCTCATCCGGACTTCTTCCGTGGTTTTGGCGGAGTTGTGGCGGGGCGCAACCGCACCGGCGGAGCGTGAGTTCCTGCGAGCGCTGGAGAAGAACCATCGCATCCTGACGCCCACGGAGAATAATTGGCTGGAGTCTGGCCGGCTGCTGGGGCAAATTTACGCGGCAAAGGCTTCTCGCCTGACAAGCTCCGCGACCTGCATTTCGACGTGCTTATCGCGCTCACCGCGCGGTCTCACGGCGCCCGGCTGATCACCTCCGACCGCGCCGATTTTGAAATGATCAACGCCTACCGGGAATTTCAATTCGAAATATGGTAGCCCCAAGCTCAGGCGGAAAAGCGCAACAAAAAGGTTGCGTGTCCCACCCCAGGGCGCTAATCTGCAACCTGGAGGTTGCTCAACAATGGCTGATCGAATCGAGAAACGAATTGAACTGAAGGCGCCGGTTTCGCGCGTCTGGCGGGCGCTCGCCGACCACCATGAGTTTGGCGAGTGGTTCCGCGTGAAATTGGAGGGCCCGTTCGTGCCGGGCCAGATCTCGCGTGGCTATATTACCTACCCTGGCTACGAACACCTCAAATGGGAGGCGGCGGTGCAGAAGATGGAGCCCGAACGGCTCTTCTCCTTCACCTGGCACCCTTATTCCGTCGATCCCAAATTGGATTATTCGCAGGAGACGCCCACGCTTGTCGAATTCCGGCTGGAGAAGACCGCGCCCGGCACACTGCTTCTGCTCATTGAGTCCGGTTTCGACAAAATCCCCAGCGACCGCCGCCTGGAAGCCTTCCGCATGAATGACGGCGGGTGGACAGCGCAAATGAAGAATATTGAGAGTTATGTCGCACAGAAACCGTAGCAGCATGACCGCCAAGCGGCAGGCTCGTGCATCCGTCTTTGCCGCGCTGGGCGACGCGACGCGGCTATCGCTGGTGGTGAAGCTTTGCCAGGGGCAGCCTCGTTCGATCTCTCAGCTAACAGAGGGGTCCGAGCTTACCCGGCAGGCGATTACCAAGCACCTTCGCGTGTTGGAGAGGGCGGAAATCGTTCACAGCGTCCGTACGGGTCGCGAAAGCCGGTTTGAACTCGACCCCGAGCCGATGGAAGAACTCAAGAAATACCTCGATCTCGTCTCCGCGCAGTG
The DNA here is from genome assembly GCA_963810005.1 of uncultured Acidobacteriota bacterium. Taxonomy (GTDB): domain Bacteria; phylum Acidobacteriota; class Terriglobia; order UBA7540; family UBA7540; genus Bog-366. Next base: position 46,206 of record CAWELY010000041.1, on the reverse strand, counting down.
GGATCAGGCCGTGTCGAGGCTAAAGTCGTTCGCGGAGGGTTGAGTGCTTGTGCCCTTTGATCTCGTCGTAAACGATGATAGAAATCACGACGAGAACCCACACGGGGAAAACTCCCATCCCGGGAATGGCTTCCACGATCAGCCCGGGCAAGAGGGCCCACCTTCGGCCCAGAATCAGGAACAGCAGGCCTGCCGTTCCTAAATCAAGCGCCCACTGGAGGGGCGGAGCAAATTCGGTCCACATCGATAAGAAATCCGAGATGGCAGCCACACCAAAAGCGATGGCAAATCGGGCGCGGGAGACACGTTTGATGGGAACCACCTCCTGCCCCGTGCTGACCACGACAGGCTGATTTTCGGTTTTCATCAACATAGTGGCCGCCGCCCTGTTGGCATCTTCTCCATATTCATCGTGCCACGTTCGCGCGCGATCCGCAAGCGAGCATGGACTTGTCAGTAAGATTTCGGAGTGCGGCGGCTCGACGCCGCTTTTGCTCGCCGCGACTTGGCGCTTCACTCACCGCTGACGAGTCAGCGGTGGAAAAAGCGGGACCAAGCTCCCGCACTCCGAAATTTGGATCGGAGCGCCCTCGGTTGCCGTGGTGAGAAGTGTGTTCTATACTTCCCGGGTGGGCAAGCAATAGCCCGCGCGCGCTGCCTATTCCAAAACTATGTCAATTCTCTTTATCTCCATGCGTAGTTTCCGCCTTCTTATTCTTCTGCTAATCATTCTCACCGTGGCTTTGCCCGCGCCCGCGCAGAACCCTTGGGAGCGCTTGCCGGCCACTCCTGCGCTACCCAAGCCGGACCGCAGCGGCATCATTCCGGTGAATGGCATCTGCATGTGGTACGCAGCATTCGGCCACGGGTCTCCGGTGATTCTCTTGCACGGGGGGCTAGCCAACTCGAACTACTGGGGACTTCAAATCCCGGCGCTTGCCCCACGCTTTGAAGTGATCGTGGTTGACAGCCGCGGTCATGGCCGCAGCACCCGCAACCGCGAGCCCATCACCTATCACCTGATGGCGATGGATGTGCTTGCGCTGATGGATGCTCTGCACATCCCCCAAGCCGCCATCGTGGGTTGGAGCGATGGAGGGATCATCGGCCTCGACATCGCCATCCATCATCCCGACAGGTTGAGCAAGCTGTTTGCTTTCGGGGCAAATTCCAACCTTGCGGGGGGGAAGAGTTCGGAGGGTAGCCCGGTCATTGCCGCTTATGTGAGCCGTACCCAGGAGGAATACATTAAGCTCTCGCCGACGCCGGGGGAGTTCAGTGCCTTCCGCCAGCAATTGGACAAGATGTGGACTAGCGAGCCGAATTTCTCTGACGCTGAATTGCGCAGCATCACCGTGCCCACCTGGATCGTGGATGGCGACCGTGACGAGTTCATCAGGCGCGAAGATACCGACCACATGGCGAATCTCATTCCCGGCGCCGGCGAGCTCATCCTGCCGCGCACCAGCCATTTCGCGTTTCTTCAGGACCCGAAGCAATTCAACGAGGCCTTGCTGCACTTTCTTGGCAGCGAGTAACCACGATGATGGGCAGACCCGGGCCACTTCGCTTCCGGCAAACGGGCGTGCCTTGTAGCGCGGGCATCCTGCCCGCTGGGGCGTGGGCATCCTGCCCGCGCACATCGCGCGAGCGGGACGCTCCCGCCGACAGCGGGCAAGATGCCCGCGCTACGCCCCTTTCGCTGCTATGTCGCACACCCCCGGCAAACCGTCCGCTTGCAGCCCGGTGGACATGTGGTTATACTCAGGGTATGAAAACTGCCGTATCCATTCCTGACGACGTTTACCATGGCGCGGAGCGTCTGGCGCGCCGCGCGAAGAAGTCACGCAGCCGGCTGTATGGTGATGCGCTCAAGGAATACTTGGCCCGCCACGCGCCGGACGAGGTCACTGAGGCGATGAACCGGGCGTGCGCGGAGGTGGGCGAAGCGAATGATCCCTTCGCTTCGGCAGCCTCGCGCCGCATCCTGGAGCGAAGCGAGTGGTAATCTCCCAAGGCGAGATCTGGTGGGCGGATCTTCCCGCCCCAGCGCGCTCCGGCCCGGGATTCCGCAGGCCGGTTGTCGTCGTGCAGGGTGATGCATTAAATCGGAGTCGCATTTCCACCGTGGTCTGTGTTCCGCTGACCAGCAATCTCAAATGGGCCTTGGCCCCGGGGAATGTCCACCTGCGGGCACGTCACACCGGCCTGTCGAAAGATTCCGTCGCCAATATTTCCCTGATCGTCAGTATCGATAAGGCGTTCCTCACCAAACGCGTGGGCAAGCTTCCACCCTCTAAACTGCAATTAGTGCTCGCGGGGATCGATACTGTCCTGGGTAAGTAGCAGCCAAGGTCAGCGCCGGGTGCCGCTCGAATTTTATGTTGCTCGCGCAACGGCGGGGGAGCATGATGGCGTGTGTGCGGTGAGAGCCATGCAGGTTGAGGTTGGGACTGGCAAACCGAAGAGACGCGACACATAATGACGGCTGGCCCGCAGATGCACCGATAGACCTTTCAGATGTGGCGGAAGTAGTGGCCGCTGTGGGTATCCAAATAGACGATCGTGTACGCGCTCACGTAAGTTCTCAAGTGAGGCCTGATCCTTGGAAGAACTAACGACAGCATACTACGAAAACCTCTTTCGCCTTCGGTACGTCGAGTCTAAGGGTGATGTCTTTCAGGACTTCTTCTCAACCGTCATGGAAATGAGATATCCCGGCGATTTTGTTCGCGTCCGCCCTTGGGGGAACCTCGGAGACCACAAAAACGACGGCTATCTCGCTTCCAAGCGACACCTCTTTCAGTGTTATGCACCCCGCGAAATGAAGATGACGGAATGCAAGGCCAAGATCAATAAGGATTTCGCCGGAGCGCTTCCATATTGGAAGGATTATTTCGACAAGTGGTTTTTTACGCACAACAATATCGATGGCCTTCCAGCGGACATTCTGAAACTCCTTCTCGATCTTAGTACGGCACATGCCCCCGTGTGCGCTGCCCAGTGGGGGTATGGTGAGCTGCGGCAGGAATTCAAGCAACTATCTGAGGTAGACATCTCGAAGCTTCTCGGTCCTGCGCCAAGCCGGAAGGAGATGGTAGATTTGCGGCTTGAGGATGTGAAAAGGTTGCTGGAGCACGTCGCTCTTCTGCCCGAGCCGCGAGCGGTCGATGTAAGACTCGTCCCCGCTGACAAACTCGAATATAACCAGTTGTCGCAAGCCGTCGGGACATTGTTGAAGGCCGGCATGACGCGTTCTGAGCTCGTGAAAAAATACCTCCGTGGTATTGCCGATCAAACCAGTTACGATCGCACGGCCGCCGCGTTCCGATTGCGCTATCAGGAGTTGAAAGGAGAGGGCCGCGCCCCAGACGATATTTTCGCCGGGCTGCAGAGGTTCATTGCCGGTGCGGGCGTCGCGAGCCCATCACATCAAGCGGCAACACTTGCCATTCTGGCGTTTTTCTTTGAGGCGTGCGAGATTTTTGAGCGGCCGCCCGAATTGACGGGTACCTTGTCATGATTCTTCCTACCAAAGGTCTGGCGCTTGACCGGGCGCTTCTCTCCGTGGGCGCAGAAGTTCTTCGACGACTGGACAGGCCCAAGACCGTATCACGGCTATGGGATCAAGTGCGGCACCCTAAGAGCAGCCTTCTCGAATCAGTTCCGTATGAATGGTTTCTTCATTCGCTCGACTTGTTGTATCTGTGCGGCGCGATCGATTTTGAAGATGGCCAAATTCGCCGGACTCACCGGAGGGCGACCCGATGATTCATTGTGTGTTTAGCTCCCTCAAGACATTCAAAACTCTGCACTTTGCGAGGGGACTCAACATCCTACTTTCAGATAAAATGCCCGACGCGACCGAACAACAGACTCGTAATCGCACGGGGAAGACAAGCTTCATTGAATTGGTTCATTTCATTTGTGGGGGAAACTGCCGCGCGGACTCCATATTCAGGGCACCAGAACTTATACCGTCGTCGTATGGGTTAGAGTTTGATGTCTTCGACCAAGTCGTGCAAGTTTCACGCTCCGGCTCTGAGCCATCGAAAATCATCTTGGAGCGTGGTGATGCCACCAAATGGCCGAAGCAACCGCAGGCCGAGGATGACCCACCCCGCAAGGTCATAAAGAACACGGATTGGCGGACAGTATTGGGACGTGGGTTTTTCGCCATTGATGACGAATCTGACTCCGAAGAAGATGAGGGAAGCGGACGACGGCCCACTTTCCGTTCTCTGTTTTCATACTTCGTACGGCGGGAGAACAGCGGAGGCATGCGAGACCCGCTCAACAATACCAGCATGCAACAGATCGGTGACGCTCAAATCGCGTTGGCATTTCTAATCGGCTTCGACTGGACGATCGCTCAACAGTGGGAAGCGGTAAGGCAAAAGGAGAAGCAGATTCGCGAATTGAAGCGAATTGTCGGGCAAGGTGTATTGACGGACGTGCTTGACTCAGCGGCTTCGCTACGGTCTCGTCTTGTTGTCGCGGACGAGAAGCTAAAGCGCATTGTCGGGAATTTATCATCTTTTCGGGTCCACGAACAATATCACGCGTTCGAGCAGGAAGCTTCCGGGATTACGCGGGAGATTGCTGGGGTTTCCGATGAAAACACTCTTGATCGCGCCTACATTGCGAACCTCGAAGCCGCGATGGAGGCGGAATCGCCGCCCGCTCCAGACGATCTGATTCGTCTTTATGAAGAGGCGGGCATTGTGCTTCCTGACCTGGTGCGGCGACGGTACGAGGATGTTCTGGTTTTCCACGATTCCGTAATGCGCAACCGCCGCAGCTACTTGCAAGGGGAATACTCGGCAGCTTCGGAGCGGGTGAAGAATCGCGAGGCGCGGCGGGAAGGACTTGATCAGCGGCGGTCCCAGCTGATGGAAATGTTGAAGTCACATGGTGCACTAGAACAATTCATAGCCCTACAGGCAGAGCAAGGGAGACTCCAAGGCGAGGTTGAGGCTCTCCGCCGCAGGTACGAGGCGGCAGCCCAACTAGAGTCAACAAGCTCTTCCCTCGAATCTGAACGTGTCAACTTGGTGGCGAGGCTACGGCAAGAGTTTGAGGAAAGAAGCGCTGTTCTTGACGATGCGATCAGAGGATTCAGCGCCATCGTTGAGGAACTGTACGGAGAGTCCGGGCGCATCGAGTTCCACGCCAAAAACAATGGGCCGGAGGTTCGAATCGCTATACCCGGTGATCGGAGTCGGGGTATCGGAAATATGGAAATATTTTGCTTCGACATGATGCTTCAGTTAATGTGTGCCAGGCAGAAAATCGGGCCGGGTTTTTTGATCCATGACAGCCATCTTTTCGATGGAGTCGATCCGCGTCAGACGGCTCGAGCCTTGGCCGTCGGCGCACGGCTGGCCGAGAAAATCGGATTTCAATATATCGTCACCCTGAACTCAGATGTCTTGGCTGAGTTGTCATCAGCGGATTTCAATGCAGATAGGTACTTGGTATCCCAACGTCTCACGGATGCCACAGAGGACGGAGGCCTTTTTGGAATCCGCTTTGAACCTCCCGGCATCGAACAAACGGAGGACGGCAGGAGCCGCCCCTTGCGTCGTCGTGGTCGTAGCGCAGCCGCCGCTCCTGAGAATCCGAAGATGATAGCCTGATACGGTTGGATATGGTACAAAACACGAAAAGGGCGCTTTCCTCGAATCCAAAATCGAACACCCAAAATTGATTAGTGTCCGCCGCCGGTGAGTTCGCGGACGATGTCTCCCACAAATCCTTTGGCGTCGCCGAAGAGCATCAGGGTTTTGTCGAAGTAGTACAGCGGGTTATCGATGCCGGCGAAGCCGGGGTTCATGCTGCGTTTGATCACCATTACCGTTCGCGCTTTGTCCACATCGAGGATGGGCATGCCGAAGATGGGGCTTGACTGGTCGGTGCGCGCGGCAGGATTGGTGACGTCGTTGGCGCCGATGATCAGCACCACGTCGGTCTGCGGGAAATCCGGGTTAATCGAGTCCATGTCGAGCAGCCGGTCGTAGGGAATATCGGCTTCCGCCAGTAGCACGTTCATGTGGCCGGGCATGCGGCCGGCGACGGGGTGAATGCCGAACTTGACGTCCACTCCACGTTTGGAGAGTGCGTCGAAAAGTTCGCGCACCTTGTGCTGAGCCTGCGCCACGGCCATGCCGTAGCCGGGCACGATCACCACGGTGTTGGCGGCGGCCAGAATGCCGGCGGCCTCCTCCGCGGTGGCACTGTGTACGGGGCGCTCTTCCTTTGTCGCCGCAGCAGAAGCCTGCACCTGCCCGAAGGCTCCAAAGAGCACGTTGGAGAACGAACGGTTCATGGCCTTCGACATGATGACGGAGAGAATGAACCCCGAGGAACCGTCCAGCGCGCCGGCGATGATGAGGAGTTTCGAGTCAAGGACAAATCCCATGGCCGCGGCCGAAAGTCCGGCGTAGGAATTCAGCAGAGAGATTACCGTGGGCATGTCGGCGCCGCCGATGGGAACAATCATCATCACACCGAAAACCAGGGGGATGAAGACAATCAGCGGAAACAAAACCTTCTGCCCCGGGTGGAGTACCAGGAACACCGCGAGGAGAACGGAAATTCCCAGCAGCGACAGGTTGACGAAATTTTGACCGCGATAAGTTATGGGGCGTTGCGGCAGGACTTCCTGCAACTTGCCGGTCGCCATCAGGCTGCCCGTAAAGGTGAGCGAGCCTAGGATGACCTCCAGGCAAAGCACCGCCATCATGAAGCGCGGAACGTTGGGCGAGCGCAGGTAGAACTCCGCCGTGCCCACCAGGGTTACGCAGAGGGCGCCGCACGCGTGGCTGAGGGCGGTCCGCTGCGGCACGGCGGTCATTTGCACCATGCCGAGCGGGACGCCGATGATCGTGCCCAGCACCAGCGCGATCAGGATCCACTGGTACTCGATGATGCCGTGGTGCAGCAAAGTGCCGCCAATGGCCAGCACCATGCCCAGTTCGCCGGCCCACACGCCGCGCCGGGCGGTCGAGGGGGCGCTGAGCCATTTGAGCGACAGGATGAATAGCGCCGTGGCGACCAGATAGCAAGCTTCAATAATGTGTTGAGTGGCAAATGGGCTCATGATTTTTTCGTTTTCGTGGCCTTGAACATTTTCAACATGCGGTCGGTGATTAAGAAGCCGCCCACCACGTTACTCATCGCCGCGACAATGGCAATGGTTCCCAGCACCGTCGAGAACGTGGTCTTGGCTTCACCGGCAATGACAATGGCGCCCACCACCGCAATGGCGTCAAGCGCATTGGTCAGCGACATGAGCGGCGTGTGCAATAGCGGCGAGACTCGCCGGATGACTTCGAATCCGATGAACCCCGCCAGCATGAAGACATATAGGCTATTGATCAGGTCGAACGACACAAAGTCCTCCTCAGGGTCAGGCGTCTAGGACAAATTGTCCGTGGCCAGGGACAGGGGGATGGCGAATAACTATGGAATATGGTGGGGATTCTTGGACTATCCACAATCACTTTCGCCCTCTCCCCCTTCTTTTCAAAATTTCCTCAGCACACCAAAAAAATGGTTCCTAACTATTTTGTGCGGCCAACGGCGGCAGCGAGAAAAATTCCCGCACCCGAGCGTTCACTACCTCGCCGCCCCGCGTCAGCAAAGTTTCGCGCGTTATCTCGTCTTCAAGATTCAGTTGTAGCTTACCTTCTTTTCCCAAGTGCAGCAGGAAGGCCGTCAGGTTTTTCGCGTACATTTGGCTGGCGTGATAAGGCACGGTGCTCGCCACGTTGACGTAACCGATAATGGTCACGCCATGTTCGATGATGCGCTGGCCGGCCTTCGTCAACTCGCAGTTGCCACCGCGCTCTGCGGCCAAATCGACAATCACCGATCCGGGCGCCATGCGCTCCACCATCTCGCGCGTGATGAGCGCCGGGGGTTTTTTGCCAGGAACCACCGCGGCGGTGATAACCACGTCGCTTTCCGCCACTACGCGCCCCAGCAATTCGCGCTGCCGCTGAAAAAAAGATTCGTCCTGCTGCTTCGCATAGCCCCGCTTGTCTTCGGCGTCCTTCGCCTCGATGGGCAATTCGATAAAGCGCCCACCGAGGCTTTGCACCTGTTCCTTGGCCGCCGGACGCAGATCGTAAGCGGAGGCCACCGCGCCCAAGCGCCGCGCCGTCGAGATCGCCTGAAGTCCCGCCACACCGGCGCCAATGATGAAGACGCGCGCCGGGGTAATGGTCCCCGCCGCCGTGGTGAGCATGGGAAACATGCGCGGCAATCGGTCCGCAGCCAGCAGCACGGCCTTATAGCCGCAAATCGTGGCCATGGAGGAGAGCGCGTCCATGCTTTGCGCGCGCGTGATGCGCGGCATCAATTCGACGGAAAAGGAAGTGACGCCGGTGGCGGCGAGTTGCTGCGCCGATTCCATCGAGCCAAAAGGACGATGGAAGCCAATGACCGCCTGGTCCCGGCGAAAGAGCGCGAGATCGTCCTTGCCCGTGGCGTCGTTCGACCCGTAGCTGAGAACTTGGACGATGATGTCGGCAGCCTGGAAAACCTCGGGGCGAGAGGCGGCGAGCTTGGCGCCCTTCTCCACGTAGTCGGCGTCGGGATAGCCGGCACCCGCTCCCCCGCCGGCTTCCACCAGAACCTGGAAACCGGCCTTCATCAGATTGGGTACCACCGCCGGAACCAGCGCGACGCGCCGCTCGCCGGGAAAACCTTCTTTGGGAACGCCGACGACCATTAGATCCCCCCTCTTTATTCGATGACGGGTTGCGACTTGATGATTGAAATTCTATGTGCGACGTAGGCGCGTCGAGCGAATCACGCCCCTTTGATTCTTAATCCAATGATGGTGAGTGTGCAAGCAACTTTTGCTGCGTGGAGGCGGTCACGCCGCGCCCTAATGCGGGACGCTCAAAAGGTTCGGCCCCATGAGCGCAAACAAAATGGTATAATGCCTTTGCTCATCCTTACTGTTTCCGCGCGGAAAGCTGCGCCCCAGCGGGGGAAAATGGGCGTCCGAAGGCGCTGCGGAAATTTTTTATGGGTGGCAAAAAAAATCCTTGCAATTAAGAGAAATGTTACGGTAGTATTTCTGATTGCCAGTACGAAGGTGGACGAAGTAGAGGGGGCACGGTTGATTCTTGGTTTCAGCCGAGCTTGTTTTGAGGCTCCACATCGTCTCGGTTGAAACTCCTCGGAGGTCGATACGCGAAAGGCTTTCGGATAAGGGCTTGAGGCAAGTGGGTCCCTAGTAAGAAACCCTCCCGCCTGTTTCAATCCCCGAAGCTCAAAGCAATCGAACCCAGCGGCCGCAAAGGCGCGCAAGATACTGTTCTGCGCTCTCGAGAGCGGAACGCAGAGGATTTTCGCTAGGTTGTTGAGGTTGGTCTCGCCCGGTGATCCGGGAGGAATCAAGCCCAGCATCCTAGCGGTCCCGTCGAATGACGGGCGCAAGGTTGCAGGAAGAGGCCCAGGGAGACGCGAGTCGGCTCTGGGCACTCGGCGCTCTTTGAAAACTGAATAGTGTGGCGTCTACTTAGTAGTCGCAGTTGTCAGTGCTCAGTGTCGGTTCTCGGTGGGAGCAATCAAATGCTCTCTTCAGGGACTGGAAGCTGGAGACTGGTGGCTGCAAACTGTCCGGGATTGGATCCGGGCAGTGTAAGAAAGGCGAATCTGCAAGACGACGCCGGGTTTCGGGACTCGAGGTTCGGGGTTAGGGGGTTTTCTCCTGGCTTCTGGACTTCTGAGCTCCTGACTTCTGGTGGTGATGTGTTGAGCAGATATTATGGTCAAGCTACTAAGGGCGTACGGTGGATGCCTTGGCGCTAGACGGCGATGAAGGACGTGGCTACCTGCGAAAAGCCTCGGGGAGGGGGAAGCACCCTTTAATCCGAGGATGTCCGAATGGGGAAACCCTACCGGGAAAAACCCGGTAACGGCCCGCTGAATACATAGGCGGGTGCGAGCCAACCCAGGGAAGTGAACCATCTCAGTACCTGGAGGAAGAGAAAACAATAGTGATTCCGCTAGTAGCGGCGAGCGAACGCGGAAGAGCCCAAACCCAGTCTTCCATAAAGCAGTGAAGAGTGAGTGAGTGAAAAGTGACGAGCAAGCGATTTGATCTTGCTTGTCACTCGTCACTGAGCCACTTGTCACTGTCTCATGGAGGGCTGGGGGTTGTAGGGCGTGCGTCGGTGTAGAACCAGAGAGTTATCAATCCAGCGGCTAGTCGAACGGCTTGGAAAAGCCGGTCATAGAGTGTGATAACCACGTAGGCGAAAGCTGACTGGACTCTCACGCGCGTTCCTGAGTACCGCGGGGCACGAGAAACCCTGCGGGAATCCACGGGGACCATCCCGTAAGGCTAAATACGTTCTAGCGACCGATAGTGAACCAGTACCGTGAGGGAAAGGTGAAAAGAACCCCGGCGAGGGGAGTGAAAAGTACCTGAAACCGTATGCCTACAAGCAGTCGAAGGGCAACGTCCGCCGCAAGGCGGGCAAGCCTGACGGCGTGCCTATTGCATAATGAGCCGGCTAGTTATTGTCCGTCGCAAGGTTAAGCGATGATCCCGCAAGGGGGAGCGAGCCGTAGCGAAAGCGAGTCTGAATAGGGCGTTCAGTGGCGGGCAATAGACGCGAAGCGGGATGATCTACCCTTGGTCAGGGTGAAAGCCGTGTAACAACGGCCGGAGGCCCGAACAGGTGTTGGTTGAAAACAGCTCTGATGAACTGAGGGTAGGAGTGAAAGGCCAATCAAATTCCGTGATAGCTCGTTCTCCTCGAAATAGCTTTAGGGCTAGCCTCGGATGATTGCTCGCGGTGGTAAAGTACTCGATGGACTAGGGTCCGTTAACGGATACCGAATCCAACGAAACTCCGAATGCCGCGAAGCACAGTCCGGGAGTCAGACAGCGGGGGCTAAGCTTCGTTGTCGAGAGGGAAATAGCCCAGACCGCCAGCTAAGGTCCCGAAGCAATGGCTAAGTGGGAAAGGAAGTGAAGTCGCTCAGACAGCCAGGAGGTTGGCTTAGAAGCAGCCATCCTTTAAAGAAAGCGTAACAGCTCACTGGTCGAGCGCCTTTGCGCCGATAATGTAACGGGGCTCAAGCCATTTACCGAGGCTGCGGATTTGCAGACCCGCGAGGGTCTGCATCTGGTAGAGGAGCGTTGAATACAGTTTGAAGCGGGACCGTGAGGGCTCGTGGACCGTATTCAAGTGACCCTGCCGGCATAAGTAGCGATAACGGAGGTGGGAACCCTCCGCGCCGAAAGTCTAAGGTTTCCTGAGAAAGGTTAATCCGCTCAGGGTTAGTCGGTCCCTAAGGTGAGGCCGAAAGGCGTAGCTGATGGACAGCCGGTTAATATTCCGGCACTGCGATTGGAACGTTATGACGATGCGGGGACGCAGGAGGTTAGCGGAGTCGTCTGATGGATGGCGATGCGCGCTCCGAGGAGGATCCGGCAGGCAAATCCACCGGGTCGGTTTAAAGCCACTCTGAGGTGTGAGCCGAAGGGCCTTAGGCCCTGTAAAGTCCGTGATATCACGCTGCCAAGAAAATCCGCTAAGCAGTTCTGGTCGCAACCGTACCACAAACCGACACAGGTAGACGAGGTGAATATCCAAAGGCGCTTGAGAGAACACTTGCTAAGGAACTAGGCAAATTAACTCCGTAACTTCGGGAGAAGGAGTGCCCCGCTAGGGTTCATAGCCCGAGGCGGCCGCAGTGAATCGCGCTCTGCGACTGTTTAACAAAAACACAGGTCTCTGCTAAGTCGAATACGACGTATAGGGGCTGACGCCTGCCCGGTGCCGGAAGGTTAAAGGGAGAGGTCATGGGGAGCAATCCCCGGCAGCTTCGATCTGAAGCCCCGGTGAACGGCGGCCGTAACTATAACGGTCCTAAGGTAGCGAAATTCCTTGTCGGGCAAGTTCCGACCTGCACGAATGGCGTAACGATAGAGCGACTGTCGTGGCGAGTGACTCAGCGAACTTGTAGTACCGGTGAAGATGCCGGTTTCCCGCACCTAGACGGAAAGACCCCGTGCACCTTTACTACACCCTAGCCTTGAACTATGGGTTTGTCTGCGCAGGATAGGTGGGAGGCTTTGAACCTTGCTTTTCGGGGCAGGGGGAGCCAACGGTGAGATACCACCCTGATGATTCTGTGGTTCTAACCTCGACCCGTAATCCGGGTCAGGAACATGGCTAGGCGGGTAGTTTGACTGGGGCGGTCGCCTCCTAAATTGTAACGGAGGCGCTCCATGGTTAGCTCAGGCTGTTTGGAAATCAGCCGTCGAGTGCAAGGGCATAAGCTAGCCTGACTGCGAGACCAACAAGTCAAGCAGAGACGAAAGTCGGACCTAGTGATCCGGTGGTTCTGTATGGAAGGGCCATCGCTCAACGGATAAAAGGTACGCCGGGGATAACAGGCTGATCGCTGCCAAGAGTTCACATCGACGCAGCGGTTTGGCACCTCGATGTCGGCTCATCGCATCCTGGAGCTGTAGAAGGTTCCAAGGGTTGGGCTGTTCGCCCATTAAAGCGGTACGTGAGCTGGGTTCAGAACGTCGCGAGACAGTTCGGTCCCTATCTGGTGTGGGCGTAGGAGATTTGAGGGGGGTTGTCCTTAGTACGAGAGGACCGGGATGAACAGACCTCTTGTGTACCAGCTGTCACGCCAGTGGCACGGCTGGGTAGCGAAGTCTGGAAGTGATAACCGCTGAAAGCATCTAAGCGGGAAGCACGCCCCAAGATTCGATCTCCCAAGGGCGCGCGTTCGCGTGCTACACGAACGCAATCCCTTTGAAGGGCCGTCGAAGACTACGACGTATATAGGCTGGGTGTGTAAGCTCAGTAATGCGTTTAGCTGACCAGTCCTAATCGCCCGTTCGGCTTGACCATAAATCTGCTCAGTACATCAACAGCAGTGACGAGTGTCAGTGACAATTGACTAGTTAGACAGCCGCACTTATTCAGCAGACTATGTCCCGCCTTTACACGGACGCCACACTATTCAGAAGCAGTTACGAGCTAGTACCCGTGACGAGCCGAAGACTGCTTGACTTGTCACTGCATCACTGTCACTGCTCTTACAAGTTTCCGGCGATCATACCGGAGGGGTCACACCCGTTCCCATCCCGAACACGGAAGTTAAGCCCTCCAGGGCCCATGGTACTGCGCGGGCGACTGCGTGGGAGAGTCGGTCGTCGCCGGGATTAAATTGAAAAAGGCTCAGGTTTTGCACCTGGGCCTTTTTCGTTTTGCATGCTATTTCTTGAAGCCCGAGGGAACAGGCAGTAGGGAGCACTGCCAGCGGCGGCTCCCGATTGAATAGCTTGTGACCCGGAGAAATCACAGGCCAGGATAAGGTAAGGTTCGGTTGCAGATGCGCCCGAAGATTTTTGCTTGGGTTGCCCGGAGTTGTTCTTGAACTCCCCGGCATGTATACTCAGACGCGGGTGGCGCCGACATTGCTTTTTTGTCGGCAAGCTTTCGCAATGACTACTTCGACTCAATCCGCGTCTCCGGCGAAGCTGGATTATTCGCACGGCAAGCAACTGGCGCAGCAGATTTTTCATGAGACCATGGCGGCGATCGACGTGCGCCACGCCATGCTGGCAAAACTGAAGTTTGAGGCCGGCGCGCTCATCGCCGGGGAAGAGGCGCATCCCCTTGTTCGCCCCGCACGCGTGGTGGCCTTTGGCAAGGCGGCAAACCGCATGGCCACCGTACTGCACGAAATCCTGGGCGGGAGGATTGAAGCCGGAGTCTCAGTGGCGCCGGCCGAAACGCCTAAGAAACTCGCTAACTTCCAGTATTTCGTCGGCGGTCATCCTTATCCAAATATGGGTAGCATGGCGGGCGGGCGCGCCGCACTGGAAATCGTTTCTCATCTGACGCGCGAAGACACCGTCATCTTCCTGGTATCGGGCGGGGGCTCCGCCATCCTGGCGCAACCGATGGACGCGGGCATCACGCTCGCGGACATGAAGGAGTTCAATCGCGCCCTGGTGACCTCTCACCTGCCCATCGAACAGATTAACGTTTTGCGCAAGCACATCTCCGCGGTAAAGGGTGGCAGGCTCGCCGAGCGCGCTTACCCGGCGCGTCAACTGACGATCTTCATTTCCGACGTGCCCGATGACCTTCCCTCCATGGTGGCCTCCGGTCCGACCATGCCCGATGAGTCCACTACCGAGCAGGCTTACGCGCTTGTGGAACAAAATAACCTTGCCCAACATTTTCCCCCAAGTATCCGGGGATTTTTTGAGCGCCGGGAATTGCCCGAGACTCCCAAGCCGGGTGACCCCCGCTTTGCCTATTCGCACTATTTTCCCCTGCTCGCCAACCGCGATGCGGTGCATGCAGCTTTCTCGGCGGCCCAAAAGCTTGGTTTCTCGGCCGAGATTGATCGCGGAACCTGGGACGCTGATTTCAGGCAGGTGGTGCACTCAAACGTCGCTGCACTCGATGCCCTGTCAGCGGCGCACAAGGGGCAGCCCCTCTGCCTGGTGGTAGGCGGGGAAGTAACGTGCCCCGTCACGGGCCCCGGTATGGGCGGACGCAATCAGGCGTTCGCTCTTTACGCCGCGCAGCAGATTTCCGGGCAGCGCCGCGTGGCGCTGAGCGCTGGCACCGACGGCCGCGACGGGAATAGTCCCACAAGTGGGGCAGTGGCCGATGGGCAGTCAATTTCGCGAGCCAAAGGCCGAGGCTTGGATCCGGACGCGTACTTGCAGGGGAGCGATGCATACTCGTTCTTCCGCACCTTGGGCGATACGCTCGATACCGGGTTTACCGACAATAACGTGCGCGACGTACGCATCTGGCTCGACTTTGGGGTCTGAGTTACGACCACCGCCATGGACAATCTCGTTGGAAAAGTTGCTCTCGTAACCGGCGCCAGTCTCGGAATCGGCCGGGCCATCGCCGAAGCTTTCGGCAGGGCCGGCGTGAATGTGGCCGTCAATTACTTTCAGCATCAAGCGGAGGCCGAAGAGGTGGTCGGACTCATCCGGCGCTCGGGGCGGAGGGCGCTCGCCGTGCAAGCGGACGTCGCAAAATCCCCCGAAGTCGCACGTCTGGTAAAAACGGTCGAGGAGAGTCTGGGTCCGATTGCCATTCTGGTCAACAACGCCGGGGTCACACGACCCCAGCCGCTTGAGGAGATCCGCGAAGAAGACTGGGATGAACTCATCACCCTGAATCTTAAGTCCGCCTTCCTCGTGACGCAGCAGGTGGTGCCGGGGATGCGCGCGCGACACTGGGGGCGAATCATTAACCTCTCCTCGGTGGCCGCGCATACGGGTGGTGTGGTGGGGCCACACTATGCCGCCTCCAAAGCCGGGTTGCTGGGACTCACACACTCCTATGCCAACCTTTTGGTGCGTGAAGGCATTACGGTAAATGCCATCGCGCCGGCGTTGATCTACACCCAAATGGTGGCGGCAAACCCGCGCGCGCGAGCCGACCTGATACCCGTGGGGCGCTTCGGCCAAGTCGAAGAAGTCGCGGATGTGGCCGTGATGCTGGCAGGGAATGGTTACATCACCGGACAAACGATCAATGTGGATGGCGGATGGTACATGAGCTAGGGGTTAGGGATTAGGGTTTGGGGGTTAGGGAAGAAACATGCCCGGGCAGTTCCCAAGCCCTTGTACCCAATTTCCAGCTTCTAACCCCTAATCCCTAACCCCCAATCCCTAATCCCTAACCCCTATCTTCACAGGAGGAACTCATGGCTGAATCAATCGGATTCATCGGACTTGGAATTATGGGCCAGCCCATGGCGCTGAACCTCGCCAAAGCGGGCCACAAGCTGACGGTCTACAATCGCACACCGGGAAAAACCGCTGCCCTTGAGGCGGCGGGCGCCCGTGTGGCCGCATCGCCTGCCGACGCCGTCCGCGATGCCGGCATCGTCATGATGATTGTAAGCGACTCGGCTGCGGTGGAAGCAGTGGTGACCGGCAAGGACGGTATTCTTGAGACGCTGCGCTCCGGGGCGATGGTGATCGATTCCAGCACCATCAGCCCCACCGTCAGCCGCAAGATGGCATGCATGGCGGCAGGCAAGGGCGCCAGTTGGCTTGATGCCCCCGTTACCGGCTCGAAGCATGGCGCCGAAAAAGGCGAGCTGACTTATATGATCGGCGGCGACCGCGAGACCTTCGACCGCGCCATGCCCATCCTTCAATTGCTTGGGAAGAAACACATTTACTGCGGCCTGCACGGGCTTGGCCTCGCCGCAAAACTCGCCCAGAACACCATCCAGGCCACGATGGTCGAAGTCTTTTGCGAAGGCTTCGTGCTCGCTGCCAAGGCAGGAGTTCGGCCGGAGACGATGCTGGAAATCATTCAGTCCAGCATGGCGCGCTCCGGCATTACCGACTTCAAAGCCCCGTTCATCTTCAAGGGCGACTTCACTCCTTACTTTCCGCTCAAGCTGATGCATAAAGACCTGGAATTGGCCGCCGAAGCTGGCTACATGCAGGGCGTTCCCATGCCGGTGCTGGCCGCAGTGAAAGAGGTCTACATGGCTGCCAAGGCCCAAGGAAAAGGTGAGATGGACTACGCCGCAATTGTCACGTTCCTGGAGGAACTTGCCGGCGTCAAGGTACGGGCTTGATTATTGCCAGCCTTTATCCCGAGATGGAAATTTTCAAAATGCGGTTATAATGCCTCCGCCGTACCGATCCCTCATGGCGGATGATGGCGGCGAGCGCGATCCGGTCCAGGCCGGTGCTGCCGACCTTCCCCGTGTGGGCGATGGGTCTCCTAAACTGATGGAAAGGTCAAACCTCGATGACCGCAAAGAACCAGACTTCCACCCCTTACCTGATGGGGACGGCGTGCGCGGGTCTATTCACTTTCGGCGTGATGACTTCCTTTCTGGGCGCGACTTTGCCGGAGCTAAGCGCGCGCTCTGGATTTGACCTGGCGAGGAGCGGAACGCTTTTCAGTTTTCTCTACCTTCCGCAGGTTCCCATGGTCTTCCTGGCGGGCCCCTGATCGACCGTTTCGGCAAGAAGCTGGTGATGGCTGCCGGATTTCTGTGCAGTGCTGCGGCGCTGGTGGGAATGGCCTATACACCCAGCTACGCGGCGCTCGGCACGCTGTTGGTGATGCTCGGCCTGGGAAGTTGCTCCGCCATGGCCGCCGCCAACACGCTCATCCCCGACCTTTACCCCACGAATCCCTCCTCCGCGCTCAATTTGGGAAACACCTTCTTCGGTGTGGGGGCGTTCTTCTTCCCTCTGCTGGTGGCGGTGCTGACTCGCAGCCTGGGATTGGTGGCCACGATGTGGTTTGTAGCGCTGCTGGTCGGCCTGGTGGCTTTCGTGGCGCTAGCACAGAGATTCCCCCCGGCGAGCATGGCGGGAGGATTTGACTGGGGCCAGGCTAAGTCGGTGGCCATCAATCCCGCTGTCATCATTCTTGCCTGCGTGTTGTTCTTTTATACCGCGCTCGAGGTTTCCACTGCCGGCTGGACCCGCACATTTTTGGAGAGAGACTTGGCCGCTTCCCCCGAGAGTTCCAAAATCATCCTGACGGCATTCTGGATCATGATGATGCTGGGCCGCCTGATGGCCAGCCAGGTGGTCAAGCGGGTACGCGGGCCGCAACTGGTGCTGGGCTGTTCCATGGGGGCGATCGTAGGTCTCCTGCTCATAGTGCTGGCGCCTAACGTGCCGCTGGCCACCGCCGGCATTATCCTCTGCGGTCTTGCTTACGCGCCGATATTTCCCACCACCGCAGGAACCGCCAGCACGTATTTTTCGCGCATCTTTGGAACCGTTTTCGGCATGCTTATGGCTCTCGCCCTACTGAGCGGGGCGGTAGCTCCTCGCGCCGTCGGCTATGTCGCCCAACACCAATCGGTACGATCCGGCATTTGGATTCTGGTGGTAATCGCAGTTCTGCTGCTCATCACGCAAGTCGTCTTCAACAGCTACGAGCGGCGGAAATTGCTCCCCCCGGCACCGGGACCGGTATGACCCTGTAGTGAACCGATGGCTGAAAGCTGACCCCTGGCAACTCCATTTCCGCAACTGGGGCGGGGGGGGCAGACGATGGTGTTGACTGACTTCGACCATCACCTATAGCCAATCTCAGATTTCAAATCTCAGACCTCAAATCGTGCAATCACTCGGTGGCCCGATCACCCGACGGTCCGCCATGAGCGCCGCTTTCCTTGTCAACTTGGGCCCCGGGCCTTACAATAGAAGGATTGGAGTTACAGCGGGGAAGCAATCTATAGACTATGGGTAATTATCTACAATTCGCATTAGGTAAAGTATTTGGAACGAAGAACGAGCGCGAGTTGAAGCGCCTGAGCGACCGGGTAGCGGAAATCAATGCCCTCGAGCCCGAGATGCAAAAGCTCCCGGACGCCGAGTTTCCCTTGCGCACCGCCAAGTTCAGGGAGCGCCTGGCCCAAGGGGCAACGCTCGACGAGATTTTGCCCGAAGCCTTTGCCCTCTGCCGCGAGGCGGGGCGACGCACGCTGAACATGCGGCACTTCGACGTGCAACTGATCGGTGGCATGGTGCTGCACGAAGGCCGGATCGCCGAGATGAAGACCGGCGAAGGCAAGACGCTGGTGGCCACACTACCTGCCTATCTGAACTCCCTGGAAGGCAAGGGCGTGCATTTGGTGACCGTGAACGACTACTTGGCCAAGCGCGACGCGGCCTGGATGGGGCCAATCTACCGCCTGCTGGGATTGAGCGTGGGCGTGATTGTCCACGACCTGAGCGATGACGAGCGGCGCGCCGCCTACGGCTGCGACCTTACCTACGGTACCAATAACGAATTCGGGTTCGACTACCTGCGCGACAACATGAAGTTCGACCTCAAGGACTACGTCCAGCGTCCGCACCACTACGCCATCGTGGACGAGGTGGACTCCATCCTGATCGACGAAGCGCGCACCCCGCTGATCATCTCCGGTTCGTCCGACGAAGTCACCGATAAGTATCTCCGCGTGGACAAGGTCATTCCTCACCTCACGGACAAAGAAGATTACGAAGTCGACGAAAAACGCCGCCAGGTGACGCCCACGGATTCCGGAATCGCCAAGGCCGAGAAGTTGTTGGGGATCGAGAACCTTTACGACCCCGCCAACATTGAATACAACCACCACTTCCAGCAGGCGCTAAAAGCTCACACGCTCTTCAAGCTGGACCGCGATTACGTGGTGAAAGATGGGGAAGTCATTATCGTGGACGAATTCACCGGCCGCCTGATGCCCGGCCGGCGTTGGAGTGACGGCCTGCACCAGGCTGTCGAGGCCAAGGAAGGCGTCAAAATTGAAAGTGAAAACCAGACCCTGGCCACGGTCACCTTCCAGAATTATTTCCGCATGTACAAGAAACTGGCAGGCATGACGGGCACGGCGGAAACGGAAGCGGCGGAATTCGAGAAGATTTATAACCTGGAAATCATCATCGTTCCAACCAATCGTACCTTGATCCGGCACGAATACCCCGACGTGGTTTACCGCACCGAGCGCGAGAAATTCAACGCGGTGATCGAGGAAATCAAAGAGTATCACCTGCGCGGCCAACCGGTGCTGGTGGGCAGCATAGCTATCGAGAAGTCGGAGCGGCTGAGCCTGGCACTAAGAAAAGCCGGCGTGGTGCCCGCCCGCCTGCAAGAGGCTGCCAAGGCCGCGGGCCTGGAAGGTCCAAAGCTGAAAATTTGGCTGGAGCGCTTGGCGGAGGTCCCCCATCCGGGGCTGGATTGGTTGATTCGCGCCGGGGTGGGAATTTCCACCATCAAGGAAATGCTCAATCAGGGGCGTTACAAGACCCTGCTGACAGATTCGAACGGTACGCGCCAGCTGTTCCTGGATGCCATCCTGAAGCGCTCGCCCCGCGGGTACCCTTACAACGTATTGCCCCCTGCCGATGAATCCATTCTTTCCAACCTGGTAGGCCTGGCCAAGGATACGGACGAGAAATATCTGTCCGTTCTGGATTGCCTTATTGAGTTGCGTTGCCCGCCGGCGCGCATACCCGAAGTTCTGGCCATGAAAGAAGTGCGGCACAATGTGTTGAACGCCAAGCAGCACGAACGCGAGGCGTTGATTGTGGCGCAAGCCGGGCGCGTCGGCTCGGTCACCGTTTCCACCAACATGGCAGGCCGCGGCACCGATATCCTGCTGGGCGGCAATCCGGAAACCATGGCGCGCGAGGAATTTGGCAAATCGCCGGATAAATATCGCGAACAGGGTATCAACCCCGACCCCCCCGAGCGGCCTCCGGAAGGTTCCGGGACGCATATCTTCGGCGCCTACGTGGAGGCCTATGCCGCCTGGAGAAAACAGTGGGCGGAATTTATTGACCGCTTCAAGTCCGTTACCGATGCCGAACACGCGAACGTGGTGGAATTGGGGGGCTTGCACATCCTCTGCACCGAGCGGCATGAGGCCCGGCGTATCGACAACCAGTTGCGGGGGCGCGCCGGCCGCCAGGGCGATCCGGGTTCGTCCCGTTTTTACCTCTCGTTGGAAGATGACCTGTTGCGGATCTTCGCGGGCGAGCGCATATCCAGCATCATGCACAAACTGGGCATGGAAGAGGGCGTGCCCATTGAGTCCCGCCTGATCTCGAAACGAATCGAGGCCGCACAAAAGGCTGTGGAGGCGCAGAACTTCGAATCGCGCAAACATCTGCTGGAATACGACGATGTGATGAACAAGCAGCGCGAAACCGTCTACGGACTGCGCCGCCAATTGCTGGAAGGGACCGACCAGAAAGAATTCGTCATGGACGCTGCCGACCGCGTCGTGGGATGGCTGGTGGAGAAATTCTGTCCCAAGGACCAGCACGCCGACCAGTGGAACATGAGCGGCCTGCGCACGGAATTCTGGGGGAGGTTTGGAATCGACCTGAAGAAGCATGAGCTTCCGCTGGATCCGAAACGCCTCGGTGAGCTCACCTCGCTACTGGAAGACCTGGTCCACAAACACTACGATGAACGCGAGCAGGTGTGGACAGCCGAGCGGATGCGGCTGCACGAACGCATGGTGATGTTGCAGGTGGTCGACGGACAGTGGAAGGATCACCTGCTGGCCATGGACCACCTGAAGGAAGGCATCGGCCTGCGGGGTTACAGCCAGCGCGATCCCCTGGTCGAATACAAGCGCGAATCCTTCGAGATGTTCGAAGCCATGATGGACCGCGTGGAAGATGAGACCTTGCGTTACCTCTTCCTGATGCGCACGCCCGAGGAAGAAGAGGAAATGATCAGGCAATACCAGCAGCGCAAACGGCGCGAACAGCGGGAAATGCAAATGGTCGGCGCGGGGGCGGTGGAGAAACCCCAGCAGGTCATCCGGCGGGAGAAAGTGGGGCGTAACGATCCCTGCCCCTGTGGGAGCGGCAAAAAATACAAGAAGTGCCATGGGGCTGGGGGGTCGGGGACGCCCGGGCCAACGGCTGCGGCGCCCCGGGCTGGGGGGTCGGCGAAGCCTGAAGCAGGCGTTAAAGCGTAGAAGTGCAGTCCGGGAATGCCTGAGCGTTTTTTCACCTTACAAATTGAAGCCCCGGCGGTTGGGGCGCGTCAATCCTAGCGAGGTCGAATGGACATCGACGATATCCACGAGATGCAGGAGCACGCGGAACACTCCGCGCACGATCCTTCGCTTTTGCCCGTCACCTTTACAATGGCCGTGCTGGCCGTGGTGTTGGCGGCAACCACGCTGTTAGGGCACCGTGCCCACACGGAAGAGATTCTATTGCAAAGTAAGGCAACGGACCAGTGGGCATATTATCAGGCTAAGAATATCCGGGAGCATGGCTACGAGCTCTTCCTGGATTTCCTCTCTGTCTCCGCAGCGAAAGATGCCGCCCTCGCCGAGAAAGTGAAGGAAAAATACAGCCAGGAAGTGGAACGCTACAAGGAAGAATTGAAGGAGATCGACAAAGAAGCTCATTCGTTCGAAAGCGAAGGCGCCGCCGCACAGCGCCGGGCCAACCGCTTCGACCTCGGCGAAGTGTGCCTGGATGCCGCCATTGTAATTGCGTCGCTAACCCTGCTGACCAAGCGGAGGGAGTTCTGGCAATTGGGAATTCTGATGGGTGTGGCCGGCCTGGGTATAACCTTGTCGGGGTTGCTGATTTCCTGAGACCCCGCCTCCGTGGATTTCTTAGTAAGGGTTTAGGAAAGGCGGGCCTTAACCTTAGCGCTACAAAGGCGCTACAGAGCCTTGCTGATTATTTCGTCTCCCGCGCACATTCGGCGATGAACCGCCGGAGACAATCCATATATTCCTCCCCACCAGCTTCCAGCAGATTGTTGTGGCCTGCCCCTCCGATGGGATAGAAGCGCTTGGGCTCAGGCGCTGCTGCAAAGAGTTGTTCCCCCATGGCGAACGGCACGACGTCGTCTCGCGTGCCATGAACGATCAGAATCGGCACGTGTACACCGTGAATCTTCTCTTGTGAGTCGAATTGGGATCTCACCACATACTCAATGAGCGGTAGAGCGAATATTTCCCGGGTCATCGCCCGCGCATGGGTGAAGGAACTCTGGACGATTAACCCTCCACACGGCCGGCGCATCGCCAGGTCAACGGCCACCGCGCCCCCCAGGGAATGCCCATGAATGATGATGTTATCGGGGTGGAAATGCCGCTGTTTTACAAGATAGTCGTAGGCCGCGTTGGCATCCCGATAAACACCCGCTTCGCTCGGCTTTCCCTCGCTTTTACCGTATCCCCGATAATCGAGCGCCAAGATGTTGACCCCGATTTTCGCGAGTGCCCTCATCTGGCCAAGGCCGTACCCAAGATTCTCCGCGTTCCCATGAAACCAGAGGAGGACTTGTTTCGATGCGGGGTTGGAACGGTAGAAGGCGTTGATTTTGACACCATCTGATGCCTGCAACCAAAGGTCCTCAACTTCGCCTTCGTATGTTTGCAATGGTGGGAAGCCCTCAGGGTAGAGAGGCGGAAAGAAGATGAGTTTATGCTCAAGAGCCCTGAGGCCGACGACAACAATTAGAATTCCTGCCGCGACCGCCAAAAAAAGTATAGTCAAGGGTCTCTTCACCTTCGCGGCGCTCTGCATCATGCCTCAACCGGCTATGGCGCACCCGCGAAGTCAGGCCCGGCCTCATCTCCCGGTGGGATAAGGCCGGGCCTTGGAATTATTGACCATCACCACCGTCTCCGTCAGGGGAGATTACCACAAAGATACCATTGCCCTGACGATTGATTCGCAGCAGGGTTTGGCCTTTCGCTTGGCTGGCCAGACGGTTGAAATCTCCGACGTTGTGCACTGGCTGGCGATTGATGCTTTCAATTACATCGCCTTCCTGAAGGCCGTACTGTGCGGCCGGGCTGTTCGGGTCGAGTTGGGCAATTACCACCCCCGTTACATTTGGAGGTATACCCGCCTGATCGCGGATCGAGGGAGTGAGGTTCTCCACGTCAATTCCACGCAGAGCGCCCTGCTGAACGCCTCCCCCGCCCCCTCCACCACCAGCATGAGCGCTGAGGTCGGAAGGCCGCTCGCCGAGCGTCACCTTGAGCGTCAAAGGTTCGCCGTCACGCAAAATGTCCAACGTGGCCACGCTACCGGGATTGAGGTTCGTCACCATGGCAGTGAGTTGGCCGGGATCCCCAATAGGCAGGCCGTTGAGTTTGCGAATAACGTCCCCGTTCTTGAGCCCGGCTTTGTCCGCAGGGCCGCCAGGGGTCACATCATCTGCCAGGGCGCCGGCGGTATCCGGCACCTTGAATTGTTTCGCCAAACCTTCATCCAAGCCGGTGATATGAACACCAAGATACCCGCGGCTCACTTTCCCGGTCTTGACCAAATCCTCCATGATGTGTTTCGCCATGTTCGAGGGAATGGCAAATCCAATGCCAACGGAACCACCCTCCCCGCCTGGCCCGGAATTGCCGCTCAGGATCGCAGTGTTGATGCCCACCACTTGGCCATGAATATTTACCAAACCTCCGCCGGAGTTCCCCGGGTTGATGGCGGCGTCGGTCTGGATGAAGTTTTCAAAACCCTGCGGCCCCTCAATCCCCATGTCGGAACGCCCGAGCGCGCTCACGGAGCCCCGCGTCACGGTGAAAAACTGGCCAAAGGGGTTTCCAAATGCCATGACCGTGTCGCCAACCTTGAGCTGGTCGGAATCACCGAAGGGCGCGGTGGGCAACCCACTCCCCTCAATCTTAACAACGGCAACATCCGTCTGGGGATCGGCTCCCACCACCTTGCCCTTGAACGTACGCTTGTCGGAGAGCGTCACGGAGATTTCCGTGGCCTTGGCGATCACGTGATTATTTGTCACAATGTATCCGTCGGGCGATACAATCACGCCGCTGCCCAGCGCGCGTTCGCGCTGCTCGCGCGGAACTTGTGGAAAGATGTTTCCGAAAAACTGCCGGAAAAAAGGGTCATTCATGAAAGGTGATTGTTGCAATTTAGTAACCTGAGTGGATTGAATCGCCACAATTGCGGGCGTAACCGCCTTGGCAATTCGTTCGTACGCTTGGTTCTGCCGCTCCAAGACGTCGATATCAGGCCCCTCCAATCCTTTCCCTTGGGCCAACGCAAAATCCGGAAACAGGTGATTCCCCTGGTAAAGCATAAAGGACAGCCCCAAGGTCAATATGCCAATCAAGGTCAGACTCAATCCGCCTAAGTTTTCCCGCAAGAATCGTTTGTCAATATGCATCAGATCTTCCTCCTTAAGTCTTCAGACGACCGGCTGAATCTCAATACCGGTTAGCCCGGCGGGGTGCCACACCGGTCGTTGCATTCGCGTCGGATATATCCTCCTCGACGCGTCAATAGAGCCCGCTACCGCCGTGTCAGCTCGCCCAATGGTTATTCCCGGGCATCTTAAAACCAAGCCCTCGGTTATTAGACGGAATTCATTCCCTTAGGTTATCAAAGCGGGTGGGCAGATGATTCACGCAATCGCTCTCGCCGCTCTTTAACAACCCCACCATAACCCTTATATGAAACCCCTATTTCATTGATGCTGAGGTAGGGGATAAGGGTTTGCTTTTATTATAGCGGGGAATTACCTTCCGACCCAAAGGGATTTCAACAAACTGTGCCCCCCTACCGCCTCGCCAGGGAAAACACTGAGCCATTTATGCTGCGGGCTGGATGTGGGCGTGTCCGAAACCTTCCATCAGCAGTCAAATATGTGGCTGCCCAACTGCCGACGGGCTGCTAAACTACTTGGCGGTCACCCTGCGCGTTGGTTGTATGGTGGAGCTAGTTTGCTAAGAACGCTGAACGCGCTCCACCTTGGACATTCAGTGTTTCGTGAGAGATTCATTAGGGGGGAGCCCCTTGTACTGCAGAGGGGGATCCTCCGCCGGATGGCCTGCCAAGCCAATAAAACATGATGCGTTTCCTCAGGCGTTTGTTCTTTTCAGTCCTCATTGTCCTGCTGCTCACCCTTGCGGGTGGTGGGGTTTGGCTCCGCAGCCGTACGCGTGCAAGCCTTCCAGTCCTTGACGGAGCGATTCCCGTGTCGGGGCTCTCGGCGCGGGTGGAAGTTCTGCGAGATGCGCATGGCATTCCGCACATTCGAGCTCAATCTCTTGAGGACGCTCTTTTCGCTCAAGGTTACGTCACGGCTCAAGATCGCCTATGGCAAATGGACTTGAGCCGCCGGAACGCCGAGGGAGAGCTTTCAGAAATCTTTGGTCATCGGCACTCTGCGCCTGGACATCGAAAGCCGCACCCTGGGCTTTCCACAAGTGGCGGCAGCGGCACTCGCTGACCTTTCCCCGGACGAGCAACGTCTTCTGGATTCGTACACCCGCGGCGTCAACGCTTTCATCGAAAGCCATCGCGACCGCCTGCCCTGGGAATTTCTACTGCTGCGATACCAACCCCAACCCTGGCGCGAAATCGATTCCGTGGCTGCGGCATTGAACCTTGCGGCGGCGCTTAGCCAGAGTTGGGAGAGTGATTTAATGCGCGAGCATATAACCGCTAAGTTGGGGAAAGATCTCGCATCCGATGTGTTCCCTGACCACTCTGCACTCGACGTGCCAGTTGCCGACGTACCAACTTCGTTGCACGAGAGTTCGAAGCCAGTAGGCGATAGTCTGGATCATGAAGCTCTTCCGGACAACCTTCATGCCGATGTATCTTTCCTGGATGGCATGGAATCTCCTGGTGGGCTGGGGAGCAATAACTGGGTTATAAACGGGTTTCGCACGAAATCCGGTAAGCCGCTTCTGGCGAACGATCCCCACCTGGGCCACAGCGTCCCCAGCATCTGGTACATGATTCATCTCAAAGCGCCCGGGCTCAATGTAACCGGAGTCAGCCTTCCAGGATTGCCACTTGTCATTATTGGGCACAATGAGCATATTGCCTGGGGTGCGACCAACACGGCGCCCGACGTTCAAGACCTTTACGTTGAGAGCTTCAATGTTCTCGACCCGACGAAGTATCTGCACAATGGCCAATGGGTGGATGCCGAAGT
Organism: uncultured Acidobacteriota bacterium; assembly: GCA_963810005.1. GTDB lineage: Bacteria > Acidobacteriota > Terriglobia > UBA7540 > UBA7540 > Bog-366. Next base: position 19,729 of record CAWELY010000041.1, on the reverse strand, counting down.
CCGCGATGAGGTCATTAAGATCCGCAACAAGCCCGACTACCATTTTACTGTTACGGTCACGCGGCACGGACCGGTCGTATCGCACGACGGCGGCCGCAACCTTGCCTTGCAATGGACATTGCTTAGCCCGCACGCGGTTAGCTTGCCCTTCCTGCACATAAATCAAGCGAGCAACTGGCAGGAGTTCACCGAGGCACTCCGGGGCTTCAAGGTGCCAATGCAGAATTTTGTCTATGCCGATGCCGAAGGTAGCATCGGCTACTATGCCGCGGGACTTGTTCCGATCCGCAAACGCGGGAATGGCGCCGTCCCCGTGCCCGGCAGCACCGACGACTATGATTGGACGGGTTTCGTTCCGTTTGATGCCCTACCCCACTCCTTTAATCCCCCGAGTGGGATGATTGCCACCGCCAACGGCCGGATTGTTCCTGACGATTATCCGTATTTCATCACCGCCAAGTGGGAGGCCCCGTTCCGCACCGCGAGAATCTTTCAACTCCTGCGCGCGAGGGGCAACTTCACTGCCACCGACATGCTGCGGATTCAAACCGACATCACGACCCTCGAAGATGAGTGGCTGGCCAAGCAACTGCTCGCCGCGGCCGTGAAGCATCCACCTTCCAGCCCCGACGCCCAGTTTGCCCTGAATGCCTTAAAGGGCTGGGATGGCGAAGCGCAAATGGATTCCGCCGCGACGCTGGCCCTGGAGGTCACCCGGAGCGCCTTGCTTGCCCGCATCCTGAAACCGAAGCTCGGCGACAACCTTTCCGGATACCGTTGGCCCATGAGCACAATATTCCTTCAGAATGTACTGGAGCAAGATCTCACGCGTTGGCTTCCCTCGGGCGATGCAGACTTCGACATGACCTTGATGAAAAGTTTGGAGGAAGGGGTAGGCCACATACCCGCCTTGGTTCACAGCCAGAATCATGCCGCCTGGAGATGGGGTGATACCATTCCCCTGACCTTTCACCATCCTCTGAGTGGGGGGTTGCCGTTCTTGGGGCGATGGCTGGATGTCGGTCCCTTCCCGCAGGCGGGAACCGGCACCACGGTGAAGCAAACAACTCGGCGCTTGGGACCCTCCATGCGCATGGTGGTAGATTTCTCCGACTTGGACCAGTCTGTTCAAAACATTACGTTGGGGGAATCTGGCGAGGTATTCAGCCCTTATTATCGCGACCAGTTTCCGGCCTGGTACAGCGGGAAGAGTTTTCCGATGCTGTTCAGTGATGCCGCCGTTGAAAAGGGAGCGGCACACAAACTCGTGTTGGAGCCTGGCCGATGATCGAACTGGCAGGGCGAGAACTTCAGGCGAGCCAAAAGGATCACACGACAATGAGATTACCGTTGCGGCGCAACGCTGCGCCAGACCGTGGAAAGCCGCGCTGGATAATTCCCCCAAAGCGCTTACCGTTCCTTCATGCGCTCCTGTTACTGCTCTTCGTCGCGCCGGCGCATACCGGCGATTTGCGGGCTGCTCAAGGGCTTGCCTCGAGGCCACTTGAACTTGCGTACACCGTCCGAGTGGACCGTCCAACCACCCACATGGTGGGCATTGATATCGTTGCCCGCCGGGTGGAATCGAATGAGCTCAAATTTGTTATCCCGGCCTGGGCGCCCGGCCGCTATGCGATTTATGATTTTGCCAAGAACGTTCAGGAGTTTTCTGCGGAGAGTGCGGACAGCCATCCCCTGCCATGGATCAAACTTGACAAGCAGACATGGCGCGTCAATGCCGGCGAAGCCCGCGGAACCGTACACGTCCATTATCAAGTTTTCGCGAATGATCTCACGGGATCGTTCTCGCAGGTTGACAGCGAGCACGCCAACCTAAATGGCCCCTCGGTTTTCATGTACGTTGATGAGCACAAACCAGACCCCATCGATCTCACCATTGAGGCTCCGGCTCAATGGAAAGTTGTCAGTGGGTTTCAGACCTCCGCAACGGAGCGAATGTTTCACGCGCCCAATTACGATCGTCTGGTGGATACGCCCCTGGAAATCTCCGCGAACTGCACCCTCGACCAGTTTCAGGAGCAGGGGAAGACCATCGAGGTTGCGGTGCACACTTATAACGACGATGACGGCGATCGAACCCGTCTTATCGCCGGGCTCAAGAAAATTGTACATGCGGAAATGACGGTCATGCCCACGCCGGATTTCGAGCATTATCTCTTCATTTTCCATTTTGTGCCGGACATCTCTATGGGAGATGGCATGGAGCATCTGAATTCAACTCAAATCATCATTCAGGGTAGTGTCCGTGATAGTACTCAGGAAGCGCTGGAGACCGCGGCGCATGAATTCTTCCACCTCTGGAACGTGAAAAGACTTCGTCCCGCGGCATTAGGACCTTTCGATTACACCCGCGAAAATTACTCGCGTTCGCTCTGGGTCGCCGAGGGCATCACCAGCTATTACGGCTACCTCTTCCTCCTTCAATCCGGACTCTGGGCGCGCGACCAATTCCTGAGCCGTCTGGCAAATGAGATGTACACGCTTGACAGAGAGCCCGGGAGAAAGCTGATGTCAGTGGAATCATCCAGTTTCAGTGCCTGGTTCTTTGACCGTTCGCCCCAGATGCAGGAAACGAATTTCGCCAACACAACAATTTCGTACTACAACAAAGGCGCGCTTCTGGCCATGCTACTGGATCTGGAAATTCGTTCGCGTACGCAAGGGCGTAAGTCCCTGTTGGATGTTATGCATTACATGTATCACGAGTTCTACGAGGCCCCGGCCACAAGCTACTATGGACCGGGCCGGGGTTATGAGGAAAAGGACGTGGTGGAGGCTCTTGATTTCGTCACCGGATCAGACTTCGCGCCATTTTTCGAGCGTTACGTCAGCGGAACGGACGCCCTCCCGTATCAGGAAACATTGACGTTAGGAGGTCTTCAGCTCCTCACGGAGACGCCCGCCGACGCCCCCCCATCACTGGGGGTTTCGGTCCAACCCGAAATCCGGGGGGCGCGGATTGTTTCGGTCGTTCCGGGCAGCGCCGCCGACCGGGCCGGGCTGAGCCGCGATGACTTGCTAATCGACATCGACGATCAATCTCTGGCGACGGAGGATCTACCCACCCGCTTGAAACCCTACCCGGTGGGGGCTAGTGTCACGATCAATGTTGAACGGCACGGCCGCCGTGAAAGAGTTACGGTGATGCTGGACCCACCGCTGCGCAGCCGGTATTCCCTCATCCCTTTATCTTCGGCGACGCCTGAACAAGTTGCCATCAGGGAGGCTTGGCTTGCTGCGCACTAAACCCCGCTCTTCAATTCTTCTGTTTTCTGCCTCCTTTTTGGCAACCGTAATTCTATGGCCACTGTTTGCATGGCGGGCTTTTGCCAGCGGTTCAACCCCGGGCGGCCAGGTAGCTGGCGTGGAAGCGCTTATCCAAGCGGGCCACTGGAAGAGAGCTCGCGCCATGCTTGAACCACAGGTGAAAGCCCATCCCGACGATCCCCGGATTTGTTACCTGCTGGCGGAAGTGAAAATGTCGTTCAAAGATTTGGACGGAGCGCTACCGCTCGCCCAGCATGCCGTCGACCTTGACAGCAAAAATTCAAATTACCACCTGAAGTTGGGTCAGATTTTCGGTGAGATGGCAGCTCGTGCCAGTTTTTATTCGGCTGGACCGCTGGCGATAAAGTTCCGCAAAGAAGTGGAGATCGCCATAGAACTCGATCCCAAGAATTTGGACGCGCTTGACTCCATGATGCAGTTTAAGTTTCAGGCGCCGGCCCTGATGGGGGGGACAAGGATGAAGCACACGCCTTGGCAGATAAAATCACCCTGCTCAACGCCAGTGAAGGATATCTGGCCCATGCAGAGCTCGCGGATCTTGAAAAGAACCCGGCCCAGGTGGAAGCATTCTTCTTGAAAGCCGTCCAAGCAAACCCCAGGAGTTATGGCGCGCATACGGCGCTGGCGAAGTTTTATAGTCAATCCCCCCACGCAAAATATGATGAGGCCACAAAGCAGGCCGAGTACGCCTTGCAGCTCGATTCCGAGCAAATTGAGGCGCACTGGATCCTGGCGCGGGTTTTTGCTCTCCAACAACGGTGGAGCGACGTTGACCAAATCCTTGCCAACTCGGCGAAGGACGTTCCCGATGACCTGCGCCCTTTTTATGAAGCTGCCCAGGCTTTATTGGAAATCGGGAAGGAATTTCCAAGGGCAGAGAGCTATGCGAAGAAATATCTTTCGCAGGAGCCAGAGGGCGAGGAGCCGGACTACGCGGAGGCGCACCGATTGTTGGGGCTCGTGTTCGAGAGGGAGGGCCGGGCGGCGGAGGCGCGAGGAGAGTTGACAACCGCGCTTCGGCTCCGGCCCCAACTTCAAGGCGGCAAAGGACGATTTGAGGAGATTGGAAAACCGATAGGTCGGCGCGCGTCATGCCGGTTTCCTTCGCCGAACCCTGTGAACCAGAAACAGCACCACCACCGCCCCTCCGATGATAACCAGAACGATGCGGTCCATGTGGCCAACGAAGCTGACTAGTCTGTCCCAGCTACTTCCAAACAGAAAACCGATGTAACCGATGACGAGCGCCCAGCAAACCGCACCGGCAAAGCTAAAGAACAGATAGGTCGAGAAAGGCATGCGCAAAACACCAGCCAGGACTCCGGCAAATACGCGCAAGCCCGTAATGAACCGTCCCGCAAAAACCGCCCAGGGGCCGTGCTTCAGGAATATCTTTTGGGATTCATCGTACTTTTTTCGAAATCGGGGGAAACGCCCCAACAAACGATTGACCACAGATGTCCCGCCGTACCAACCCAGCGAATAACCAAGAATGGCGCCGGTGGTGGCCCCAGCCATGGCGGTAAGGATCGCCGGAAGAATGTGGGTCTTGCCTTGAAAGGCGAGAAACCCGGCAAACAGTAGCACAGTCTCACCGGGAACAGGGACGCCAATGTTCTCCAACATCACGCCAAAGAAGACTGCCCAGTACCCGTAGCGTGCGAAGAAGTCAGATAGTAGTTGGAAGATTGTATTGGCCACGACTCCAGCGATTATGCACGAAGTTTGGCTTCCCCTGCAGAAGATTCTGCAAACGTCAATCGTCTTCGCAGCCCACTTGACACCGACTTGTAAGAGATTAGTGATACGCTACGAAGCGGTTTCGTCAAGGCAACCTGTAGAAAACGGGGCAGACGTAGGCACGAAACCGAAGGGAGGCATTATCATGATGGATGCCAGTGAATTTGTCGGCAGGGTGGCGGTGGTAACGGGCGGGAGCGAAGGCATTGGATATGATTTCTGCCGCATCCTTTCTGAGGCTGGCTGCGAGGTCTTTTTCTGTTCCCGAAGCGCCGCGAAGGGCCAATTAGCCACCAAATCTTTGGGGAGGTACGCCCACTACTTTCAGGCGGACCTGACTGCGCCAGACCAGATCATGGCCTTCGCGGCCTATGTACGCGAACTTGCGGGGCGCGTCGATTACCTTGTCAATAATGCAGCGAACGACGACAGGATTCAATTCGATGAGCTTACGGTGGAAGACTGCGACCGGATGTGGGCCTTGAATTTGCGATCCTTCTTGCTCATGTCCAGAGCTTGCCTTGAACTCCTCAGGAAGGGCGAAGGTAAAAGTATCGTCAATATCTGCACCACCAATTACATGTTCGGGTTCGAACCCTTCACGATTTACAACGCCACTAAGAGCGGAATCCTTGGTTTCACCCGGTCCCTGGCACGCGAACTGGGGGCGGAGGGGATCCGCGTCAACATGATAAGCCCCGGATGGATCATGACGGAAAAACAACTCCGCAAATACGTGACGGAGGAAGACAAGCAAGCGCTGCTTCGCGACCAATGCGTCAAACACTTGATTGAAGCGAAGCACGTCTCCCCTGTCATGCTCTTCCTATTGAGTTCTGCGGCGGCCGCGATGAGCGGTCAGAACCTGGTAGTCGACGGTGGAAAGTACTTTCAGTAGTCCTGCATTGTTTGACAGTCCCGTGTGCATGGTTTAATCTGGTACTTCAGGGCTACACCGTTCGGGCTGTTTTAAGAGACATTCCAAATTGTTGCCGAGGGCAGCGCCACCCACCGGCGGTGGGTTCACTTCCCATGGGAAGATGAGGTGGCGCGCCTTCGATACTTTCAGAACCTGAGGAGGAGACATGCCGTTCACATTACCCGCACTGCCGTATGCTCCCGATGCACTGGAGCCTTCGATCGACAAGTTGACGATGGAGATCCATCACGGAAAACACCATGGCGCCTATGTAACCAACCTGAATAAGGCCCTTGAATCAGCGCCTGAACTGGCGAACAAGAGTCTCGAGGAGTTGCTCGCGAACAATCTGGCGATTGTCCCCGAATCGATCAAGACCGCTGTCCGCAATAACGCCGGCGGCCACATTAACCACTCCATGTTCTGGCAAATCATGGGCCCCAAAGGCGGCGGGCAACCCAGCGGAGCACTTGAAGCGGGCATCAAAAGCGCCTTCGGTGACTTCCACAACTTTAAAGAGAAATTGAGTGCCGCCGCCATGGGCCGATTTGGCTCGGGATGGGCATGGCTGGTTGCCCACAGCGGCAAGCTCGATATCTACTCAACCGCCAACCAGGACAGTCCGGTTATGGAGGGCAAATTCCCCATCCTGGGCATCGATGTCTGGGAGCATGCTTATTACCTGAAGTATCAGAACCGGCGAGTTGAGTACGTTGCCGCCTGGTGGAACGTGGTCAATTGGGCCGAGATCGAAAAGCGTTTCCACTCAGTAAAGTAGATCGCCGAAAAGAGAATTCGAAATTTCTTGAATATGAAGTCGATTGATCCTAGCCGGCTAGCGCGGGTGGAGCCTACGGGAACGATGCGACCGAGGATTCGTCAATCTCGAAGAGGTTGAATCTCGTTTGACGCCGAGGTAGCGGACAACGGGTTCGACCCTTGGGGGTTGGGAGGGATTCTTGTCGGAGGGTCCTGGACCGTGGGATTTACCTACACTTAATGATATTTCCCCTAACCTCGAAGGTAGATGGATAGCTACAGAAGCCGCCCAGAATCCAGGGCGGCAGCGCATCTTGCCAGCCATCTCAAAAGGGAGAATCTCTTGGCGGAAAAGAAAATCATAGCCGTTGTGGGGGCCACCGGAGCGCAGGGTGGAGGTCTAGCCCTCGCCATTTTGAATGAGCCGGCGGGTGATTTCACCGCGCGTGTCATCACCCGGGATCCCACCTCCGATAAGGCTAAAGCGCTGGCCAAACTGGGGGCCGAGGTGGTTACGGCAGACGTGGACGACGTCGAGACCCTGAAGCGCGCCTTCCAAGGGGTCTATGGAGTCTATGCAGTTACCTTCTTTTGGAACCATTTTTCCCCGGACAGAGAATTAGCGAACGCCGCCGCCATGGCGGAAGCGGCGAAGTACGCCGGCGTGCAACACGTAATTTGGTCCACACTCGAAGATTCCCGCCGCTGGGTGCCGCTCAGCGACAATCGCATGCCTACCCTCATGGGCAAGTACAAGATTCCGCACTTTGACACTAAGGGTGAAGCCGACCACATCTTTACAGACCTTGCCGTTCCTACCACCTTCCTGCTGACTTCGTTCTACTGGGATAATTTCATTTACTTTGGCATGGGCCCCAAGAAGGGACCGGACGGGAAGTTGGCGATCACGCTTCCCATGGGCGACAAGAAGCTTCCCGGGATCGCCGCCGAGGACATCGGGCGATGTGCATACGGCATCTTCAAAAAGGGCAGTGAGTTTATTGGCAAGACCGTCGGCATCGCTGGCGGGCATTTGACGGGCTCCCAGATGGCCGTTGCGTTCAGCAAGGCGCTGGGCAGGGAAGTGGGTTATAACTCTGTTCCGCCGGAGGTTTACCGTACCTTTGGCTTCCCGGGCGCCGAGGACCTCGGAAATATGTTCCAGTTTAAGTGTGATTTCGAGGAGTACTATTGCGGCGCGCGCAGCCTTGCCTTCGCCCGAAGCATGAACCCGTCGCTCCAAACCTTTGAGCAGTGGCTTGCACAGAACAAAACCCTGATCCCGCTGGAGTAGTCTGACCCACGAAGCCGGCGGTACACCTGACGCATGCTAGCCGTGTAGCAGTGGTCAATGTCCCGTCTTCCTTCCTGCGATGCCGCCACAATCTTCACAAACTTGTAAACTAACTTTGGTAATTTGTATGTAATAGTCACTATATCCGTGCTTGAATCGCGGGTCGAATCCAAATAGAATTGCCTTGCTTGGTTTGAAGGGTGGCCATGGAAATAAAATTTGCGCGCAGTGAGTCCGTCGCGGACGTCATCATGAGCCGGTTGCGCGAGACGTCGCGTTCCATTGACGGGGCGCTCTATCGCTTCAACCATCCCGGCCTCGCGCAGGCGATGGAAGAAGTGGCCGCCCGCGGAGTTCGCATTCGCCTGCTGGTGGACGGGAATAAGTACCGGGAGAGCCGTACCACACAGGAACTCCTGGCCGGAGCCCACATCCCTTTTCGCCTGGCTTTCGGCCGGCAGGGACGCGGCTCCAAGATGCACCACAAATTCGTAATCCTGGATCAGCAAACCGTACTCACCGGAAGTTATAATTGGACGCTTGAATCAGAAGATGAAAACCAGGAGAATCTGCTCGTCCTTCGGGACGTGTACTCGGTGGAGGCCTACACGGAAGAGTTCGAAGCCTTGTGGGCGGAGGCAGCCTGGGACGATTCCAATGACGCGCTCTAAGCGTTTGCAAAACTCTGTTGTGGGCAGGGGGATTTTGCGGCGCGATTTGATGTCACCCTAAGGCAACTGGGTAGCGTTCGGACGCGTTTCGTCGGCTGGGCAGCAAACGGACTCACCGCCCCAAATTCGGTCGGGAAGCAACCTATGAGCAACAAGGAAAATGATGAGGCCCGGGCAGGGCTCCCGGCAGACTATGAGCTTTATATCATGCGGCATGGCCTGGCCACGGCGCGCGACGCCGCCACCGCCATGGACGATGCCAAGCGGCCGCTGACCTCCGAAGGCAAGCAGAAGATGCGCGAAATCGCCTCCGGTCTGGTTCGCGCGGGAATGGAGGCGGACTGGATTGTGTCCAGCCCGCTCGTGCGCGCCGTGGAGACCGCCGAGATAGTAGCCGACGCGCTCGGTTCTAAGCCTCCTCTGGACTGCTGCGAGGCTCTCGGCCCCGGCGGCGCCCCGGAAGCGTTGATCACCTTTCTCGCCAAGCGCCCGAACCGCCGGCGTGTCCTGGTGGTGGGCCACGAGCCGGACTTGGGTGAACTGGCAGCGCGGCTGATCGGCGCCGGGCGCAATGCCAATATGCCCTTCAAGAAAGGCGGTTGCTGTCTCATCACCTTCAGCGAATTCCCGCCGAAAACGCCGGGCCGGCTCGTGTGGTGGCTGCCCCCCCGCGTTATGCGGAAATTGGCTTGATTGGCGCGAGTTGAAACCCTCTCCCTGAGAAGAGGTTGCCCGACATGGGGGGAAGAGGACCCCGACTGCCGGGGGGCTCACTCCCACGCTGGAAGCAAACAAACAAAGGTTGAAAATGACAAGCACCCTTTTGGGAATAGGATTGACCGCAGTGCTAGCCTTGCCTGTGGTGTTGGGAGTTGCGGGCGGTGGGAATCCGCCGGCATCAGAAAATCCGCAGGCCGAGATTGCCAACCGCCAGCTTCATGCAAAGCTTTATCTACCCGATGCCCACCAGGGATTTTATCGTGGGACGCGCTTCGACTGGTCCGGGATCGTTTCATCACTTGAATATAAGGGGCACAATTATTACGGGCAGTGGTACACCCGAGTGGATCCGCGAGTTCACGACTTCGAGTTCATGGGCGATGAGATCGTCACCTCCACATGTTGCGCCATCGTGGGCCCCGTGGAAGAGTTCAAGAGCGGCGATAGCGCCCTGGGATTTGACGAGGCCAAGGTGGGCGGTACCTTATCAAGATCGGCGTGGGTGTGCTTCGCAAGGAGAACGAAAAGTACGATGCCTTCAAGCAGTACGAGATGGTGGACCCGGGAAAATGGACGGTCAAAACGCATAGCGACTCCGTCGAGTTCACCCACGAGTTGACCGACCCCGCCACAGGCTATGGTTACATTTATGGTAAGACTGTGCGGCTCGTCGCCGGTAAGCCAGAGATGGTGTTGGAGCACCATTTGAAAAACACCGGCCGCCGGGCCATCCAAAGCAGCGTGTACGGTCACAATTTTCTGGTGCTTGACCGGCAGACCACCGGCCCGGATTTCACTGTCACGGTTCCTTTCCAGATTCATTCCCCCCAGCCGCCGAACCTGAACGTGGCGGAGATTCGGGGGAACCAATTCATCTACCTGAGGGCGCTCGCGGATCGGGATGTCGTGTATGTCCCCCTGCAGGGCTTCAGCGACAGCCCCAGCGACAATGAGGTCCGGATTGAGAATCGCCGCGTGGGGGCCGGAATGGTCATCCGGGGAAACCGTCCGCTGACGCACATGGCCTTGTGGTCGATTCGCAGCGTGCTGGCCGTGGAACCCTTCATCGACATGACGATCGAGCCCGGCAGTGAATTTGATTGGGATGTGACTTACCAATATTACACACTTGCCCTGATTCCGAAATGAAGGCCAGGCAGGATTCCTGAACACCTTGCGTGTTTGACGAACGTTATTCCGTGTCAGCATGCCTCCAAATTGGGAAGCCGGCGGGGAAGCGCAAGTCATTGCTCGCCGCCGTAGGGAAGGCTTCTGAGCAAGTCTTCGTCGGGTTTCCTGGCTTTGGACTGGGTCGTCTCCGGGTTGGGGGGAAACAGGGCTTGCAGGGCTCCGGGCGCGGGAGGAAGCAGCGAATCTCCCGGACTTAACCGGGCAGACTTGCGGGCCTCGTCATCGGGGGAGAAATCAGGTCCCACGAGCGCCTCTAGGTAGCGGGTGTCGCGCCAAGGCCGGTACGACCTTTCCACCAGCGAGAAGATGTTGGCCTTAAGGGCTTCCACCGTGGCTTGGTTCTCCGGGAGTTCCGAAACGTCATGTTGCTCCAAGGGGTCCGTGGGCCAATGATAAAGTCTGCTGCGACGCTACACGCCGCCGGTATATAAGCTGCCACTCGCGGGTCGTAACGCTTATCATGCCCCGCGGCCCAGTCGGCGCGGTGGCATCAACGATCTCTGACAGCGCGACCTCATCCGGCGTCTTCGGCACATCATGGGCATCCCACAGACGTGACGAGGCTAGATTGATGTACCACCGCTTGCTTTAACCCTGCCCATTCCAAAACCGTCGGGAAAATCTGCAGCGTCGTTGGCGGTGCCGGTGATCCGTGCCCCGGCGGGAACCCCAGGGCCCACGACGATCAGCGGCACGTGCACGACTTCACGATACAGGTCCCAGCCATGCGTATAGGTGTGATGTTCGCCAAAAGCTTCCCCATGGTCGGCAGTGATGATCACGTAGGTGTTGGACCACTGGGGAGAACGCTCCAGGAATTGGAGTAACTCTCCCATCTGACTGTCCGTGTAGGTCAGGGCATTGTCGTATGCGGCGGCCAGGCTTTTCCGCTGGTCGGTCGGAAAAGTCGAAGCGATTAAGCTTCGCCGCCACCAACCGCGACTTGGTCTCTCTGGAAATCTGTCCATAGAGATGGTCGTAGGGGGAGGGAACTTCATAGGGGTCATGCGGATCATTGTATTGAACGAACAGGAAAAACGGACGGTCGGAGCGGTGATCGAACCAGTGGTAAACCTGCTCGTTCAGTTGGTGGGCATTGAACTGGTTAAAGCGGCTGCGATGGAACCATGCCTCAGTAAGAGGTTTGATGAAGTCGTGTCCGAAGCGGGTGGCATCAAGGCTGTATCCCAAGGTGGTTGTAGCTGTCGATATAAGTTTCAAATCCCCGGGCCAGCCCACACGCTGCCGCACCGAAGTGAGGGTTGGCGTTAAACCCCGCTGTCTCGTAGCCACCCACGCGGAGGAGTTCCGCCAAAGTCCTCGGCCCATTTCCCAAAGGTGTATCTGCGCCGGCACCGTGCTGGTGGGGCAAAAGACTGGTAAATATGGAGGCCATGGCGGGCAGTGTCCATGACGAGGCAGCGATGGCATTCTCGAAAAGAACTCCCGCGCTGGGAAAACTGATCGGTGTTCGGCGTAGTGTTCCGAAAGTATCCGTAGGAAGAAAAGTGGTCGGCCCGCGTGGTGTCCCACACGATCAGGACGATGTTGGGCGATGGCGATCGGCCCGCGGGGTGAGCGGCAGAGGCCAATAGGTGATTGGGGAGGGTGGCGAATCCAACGGCGACTGCCAGGATGGCCATCAGGCCCAGGACTACCCCTGACCAAAGTCGGATCGGGATGTTGGCCAATGCCGCCCAAAGGGGAACCAGGCTTCCGGGTGGTCCAAAGCACCGCTAATGTGCAGGCAAAAACCAGGGCAAATACCAGGCTGGGGGTGATCACTTCCCGGAGAAAAATAAACCACACGCGTGCCGAGGGGTAAGATTCGAGCACTAGCCAGAAATAGCCGCCCGCGAGACCAGCCAAGCCGGCGATCATCAGCATTCCGAGGAAGCGGGAGCGCAACAAGGTGGCGAGAAAACCTGCCAGCAGACCCAGCAAGTCCAAGAACCAACGAGGCAAGGAGAGGAGCAAAGAACCAGAAGTAGGGAGCAACATGGGGCTTCTGAAGGGCTAAAGGCCATTCAGTCGTCCGCAAAAAACCAGCCTCGAACAGCCCGAGGACGATTCCGATGCTTGCTCCCAGCAAGCCAACTCTGCCAATAATTGTCTGCCGATTTGTGGGGTCGATTGCCATTTTCTGTCGGTTCTAGTTCCGATAATTGCTCCACGGTTCTGGTCTGGCGGGGGCATTAAGAGGCAATGGCGGTGTACTAAGTTACTACAATGCCGTGCTCTTCCTATTCACTCTCCGGTACCGAGGGCTGCCACCCGAGGGCACCTCCACACTGTTCCTGTGGTTGCCATCCCAGCATCGACGGCAAAGAGCGTGCCAAAGGTTACATTTTGAGCTTTTTGAAAAGCCCTTCTGGAATCGAACCCACCATGAGCATTATAAACTGCCAAAACCAAGGGACATAAACCACATTCTTTCGCTTTCTCACCGCGTGGTAAATATCCCGCGCTACGGCCTGGGGTGTGGCAACGAGCGGCAGTTTGCCCTTCCCAAAAACCATGCGCGTGTCCACGAAACCCGGCTTTACCGTGATGACATGGACGCCGCTGGGGTAAAGCCGGTTACGCAGGCCTTGAAGATAAATGGTAAGCCCACCTTTGGCGGACCCATAGAGGTAATTGCTCTGCCGGCCGCGGTCCCCTGCCACCGAAGAGATTGCGCAGATGAACCCCCTGCGCTTCTGCTCAAAATGGTTGGCCAGGATATTGAGAGCCAGCGCGGATCCGGTGAAGTTCGTATCCAGTATCCGGCGTGCTTCCTTCCAATCCGTCTGCGCCGCTTCTGGATTTCCCAGGTAGCCCGTGCAAAGAACGATGCCCTCCAGCGAATCGCCGTCAGGACCGATACACGCCGCGAGCGACGTTTCCAGGGCCTCGAAGTTCAGTATATCCACTCTCCCGGCGCGGGTGCTCACGTTGTGGCGCAAGTTCAGGTCGGCAGCGAGAGATTGCAATTCTTCCAGATCGCGCCCGGCGAGGATCAGACCGTATTGGTGCGAGGCGAATTCCGCCGCCAACGCCCGGCCGATGCCGGCATTGGCGCCCAGAATCAAAACGGTCGGCACAATTCACCTCGTGAATTGCCGATTGCTGATTGACGATTGTCGATTGAACCCATCGAAAATCGTCAATCGACAATTCTCAGCCTCCGGGCCAGCGACGACGAAAACAATCGCTTAGGGTCCAACTTCTGCTGAATGGCCCGAAAGGCTTCAAGCTTGGGGTACATCGCGGCAAAATCCTCGGCTTGGAGCACAGCATCCTTCGCCAAATAAATTCGTCCTCCGTGATCCAGGGTCATCCGGTCGAGTTCATGGAGAAAAGGAACGAGCCCGCGAGCGACGGGAATATCCAGAGCCAAAGTGTAGCCGCGGAGCGGAAAGGAAAGCAGACCATTGCCGCCATCGCCGAAGCGCTTCAGGACGGCCAGAAACGACGCGCGGCCGGAGCGCGCCAGCCGGTCCAGAATGGTGCGAAGGCCCGCGCGGCCGCTCGCCTGCGGAAGCGCGATCTGGTATTGGACAAAGCCACGCTTCCCGTACATTCGATTCCACTGGTTGATGGAATCGAGCGGATAAAAGAACTTCTCAAAGCCCACCAGTTGCCGCGATGCGGTGCGGCGAACGGCGTAGTATGCGGTATTGAAGGCCTGCACGGTCAACCGGTTCAAGAGCGCTGATGGGAAATCGATGAAAAGGTTCCATTTAGGCTGGGTCGGGATGGTTGGATTATTTCCGATTCCGGATTGTGGATTCCGCAGCCGCAGGGGCAGTTCAGCCGCCGGCGCATGATGGCCCCGCATCAGGACGCTACGCCCCATGGTTTTGCCCGTGGCGAGGGCGTCAATCCACGCCACCGAGTACTCATAATCCTCGTCGGAAGCTTCCAATGTAGCCAAAGCCTCTTCGAGATTCGGCGCTTTGTGAAAGTCCACGAAGACATAGGCCGAATCCACCCGCCGCAGCCGCAACCGCGCGCTCAGGATGACCCCCGTAAGGCCCATGCCGCCCACCGTCGCCCAGAAAATCTCGGGATGGACGGTCGGCGAGCACAACAAAACCTCACCGCTGGGAGTGAGCAGCCGGAAATCCAGGATAAAGTTGGAAAAAGATCCGTCACGGTGATGATTCTTGCCGTGAATGTCTGCCGCAATGGCCCCGCCCACGGTCACGAACTTTGTCCCCGGCGTCACCGACAGGAACCAGCCGCGCGGAAGGAAGTATTGAATGATTTCGGCGAGACTCACGCCGCTTTCGCATTCCAAGACGCCGGAAGCACTGTCGAAGGCGAGGAAGCGGTTGAGCAGGACTTGCCAGATTACGCCGGCATTTTCGTTGAGGGCGGCGTCGCCATAACTGCGCCCCAAGCCGCGAGGAATATAGGAGGATTGCAGTCCCGATGCTAGGGTGGCTGCCACCTCGCTGCGCTTTTCCGGCCGAAAAACGTGGCAAAGTTCCACCGGATAGCGGCCCCAGCCGGAAAGTGGTTTTGTCTCGAAGGTCGGGCGGTCAGTCATCGGTCTGGCATTATACATTAGGCGCAGTATGGCACTGATTGTTCCCAGGTGAAAAACGTGGATCTTGCATCTGCCCCAAGCTGTGGCCCTAATTTGGAATCGGGACGCCGCCGACGTTCGGTTGACTTCGGCTCCATGAAGTGCGTTAATGATCCTCAGAGCTGATTACTGCAAAAGCCAGAGTCATGGGAGACCCTATGAAACCGTATATCCTGCGTTGGGTCGTGGTCCTCGTTGCAACGTTGGTACTATGCCCGCTCCGCATGCAGGCACAGGCGGCAGCCGAATACGCTATTACCACCAGTGCCGTAGGAACTCTGGGCGCCAAAATCGGCTCAGCGCTTGGAGCGGTGGCTAAACAAGTCCCCCAGACTGTGCAGAAGGATATTCCCGAGCCTCCGTCCCCGAATCTCGATGCCCAGCCGAAGGCGGCAGCCGAGAAGACAACCGAAAAGACCACCGAGAAAATAACGAGGACTGGCGTGAACACCGTGCACATCAATTCGACGCCCTCAGGCGCTTCGATCTTTGTGGACAACGTGGCGCTCGGCCACACTCCCGCCAGTCTGAACCTGCCGAAAGGTATACACGCCATAGAGGTAAGGCATGACGGCTATATTGCGTGGCATCAGGCGATATTGCTGTCGGAAGGGGAGAACCTTTCACTCAACCCCGCGCTTAAAGACCCGAAGACTTCCCCGCCGCTGTTCACCGTCCAACGCTGACGCGTGGCCACGTAGATCGTTCCGACGCATCCACGGTTTCCACTTGGTCGCCAACCCGTCATTTGACATGCCACTTGGGCTTGCGGGATTCCGCGTGGCAGGGGGGTAGGGCCGTAGGGCCGAACGGCTTTCGGACCGATCGAGTTTCTAGATTTTGGAGCGAACGGCTCATTCTGCAAAGCTCGAATAATGGCAAAAGAGCCGACGATTTCTGCAAAATACGTGCATTTCTTTGTAAAATGGCGTGCAACCGGGCACAAATGTCGTCTTTTGTGTCGGGCAAATTGTCGCTGAGTCCTTTGTTTTCATAGACATTTCCGGATCGACCTTCATTTTTAACATCTTTTAGGGTGCTCAGTTCGCCCCGCGTGACTTTTCGTCCTTTGCCTCGACGCTTCGATTGTTGCGAGTCCTCGACCCGCCGCGGTACGAGGCCGGGTTGCGCCCGCCTAGCCCTCGGCTGGATCGTTGGAGCGGTCGAGGGACAAATCTAGAGCGGTCTCTGGCGCTTGCCTCTACCCCTATATTCGATTTGGGGCGTGAGCTAACATTGTTTATTTTCATACACATAATGGCAAGAGTCGAATAAGCATTTTATTTTCATAGATATAGTGGCAAGCCCCAAAACCGACATTTTTTGTATATTTGTTTTCAATAACATAATGGCACTATCCTTCAATTTTTAGTCCCCCTTTTTTCGGCGCCGCATTCACCTCTTTCCGATAAATCATTTGTTATCATATGCATACCATTAATGGCAACTTGCCCCTATTTCCAGTAAGTCCCCGTGTTTTCATGGGCATAATGGCAAGCATGGTTATCTTCCGGGGGGTGAGGGCGCCCTTCAACGCACCCGCCCCCTTCAATATTAGCCTAGCACATAGGCAAGGTTGTTGTCAATTAGAAAATCGGCCCATTTCCTGCCGGTAGGAAGGAATTTTACAAAATGGGCTCTTCCTTGCCTACCGGGAGGGAAAGCCGCGAAGATTACCCCGGCTGGGACCGAATCTTCGTCCGCGAAGCGCCGAACCGAAAACCCGGCCATTACCGGTGGGGCGGGTTCACTGCGCCGTCCAACCGCCATCGATGATGATGTCGGTGCCGGTGATAAACCCGGAGGCGTCGGAACTGAGGAACACGGCCAGCGCTCCAATTTCTTCCAAATTCCCCCAACGGCCTAAGGGGATTTTGGAAGTGAAGTCTGCCAGTTGCGCGGGGTCCTGCACCAGAGCGCGATTGAGTTCCGTGGCGAAAGGCCCGGGACTGATGGCATTGGCCGTAATGTTGTAAGGGGCCAACTCCAGCGCCAGGGCTTTGGTCATGCCGAGCAGGGCGAACTTGCTCCCGCTGTAGGCCGCGCGGTGGGGCAGCGAGACGTGGGCCATCGTGGACGCCACGTTGATGATGCGGCCGAATTTCTTTTCGATCATGCCTGGCACGAAGGCACGGGTGCAAAGAAAAGGTCCGTCTACGTTGGTGGACATCACGCGGCGCCACTCCTCGAGGGTGAACTGGTGAAGCGGCTTGCGCATATTAATGCCCGCGTTGTTGATGAGAATGTCGGGAACGCCGGCTTGCCTGCGCACCTCGCGGGCAACCGACTCCACGTCAGCTTCCACGCTGACATCGCTGGCGAAGGCGTACGCCTTTCCGCCGCGGCCAGTGATCTCCGCCCGCACGCCCTCCAGCAATTCCCTGCTGCGAGCCACCAGAGCCACGGTAGCCCCCGCCTCCGCCAGGGCTTCCGCCATCTGTCTGCCCAGGCCCTTGCTGGCGCCCGTGACGACTGCCACCCGACCGTCAAGCCGCTGACTTATCAATGCGTCCTCCCCCTGAAATCATAGGTCGAAGATTTCTGCAGGTTTCCGTGGTTACGCGCCTGCGGCGGTGGCGCGCCGTCCGCCCTCATGATGCTTCGCCCAGGCCACCAAAGCTACCAAGAGACCCCGAATGTGCGCTTTCGCTTCCTCATCTTTCAGGTTGCCCTTTTCGTCAAAACGTTGGGCGGCGTTGGTAATCATAACCTCCGGCCGGTTGAGCGGATACATGTTCAAGAACACAAACACTTGTCGCAAGTGGTATTGCGCCCGCGAGGACCCCATCGCGCCGACGGAAGCGCCCATGAGGGCCACCGGCTTCCCCTCCCAAGCGCTATCGCCGTAAGGCCGGGAAGCCCAGTCGATGGCGTTCTTCAGAACTCCGGGGATCGAGTAGTTATATTCCGGGGTAACGAGAAGGATGGCATCCGCGGCTCGAATGCGCGCCTTTAACTGTGTAACGCGCTCCGGCGGGTTGGCTTCTTCATCTTGATTAAAAGGTGGAATCCCCGCAAGGTCGAAGATTTCGAGATTCACCCCGTCCGGAACCAATTGTTGAGCTGCCCGCAATGCAGCGCGATTAAATGACGCCTTGCGAAGACTGCCGGCGATTCCCAGAATGGTAAATGGTGTGTTCATAATTGATTCCCTCCTTCCGAAATGAGTCCTGAGATGGTTTGTGGTCTATGTTTTGCCCGAAAGAATCCCAATTTTAGCGCAAACAGCCGCTAGTTGCAGGTGAAATCGTCCCCGTCACGGCGGTCCCCAGGGCATTACATTGACCACCGTCGAACTTTGTGATCGTTCGCGGTGGGGTCTGCGCCAGTGGGAGGCCAGAAAAGGCGTTTGGATTTGTCGAAAGCCTATCGGTATAATGACCCCCCATCAACTTGGCAAAGGGCATATGGATCAGGTCAAAAGTGAAAGGCCGGGAACCTATTCCGAAGCGTTTGATTGTGTTGATATTGTAATCCATCAATTGCCGGCGGCTTGTGCTGGCCGGCTGGGGAGTTGAGAGGGATCAGGGGGAACGGGGTGCCGAAGCTCTGGAGGACGGGGTGCTGTTCGAGCATGCCGGCGGGGGTGCGCGGGCGGCCGGGCAGCTCCTCGGCTTCGCGGCTGGCGACGAGGTCGGGGAAGACGGCGGCGATCTTTTTCAGGTGCTGGTTGACGTAGGCGTATGAGCTCGGCGGTGGTCACGATGCCGTCGTGGTTGAAGTCGGCGTTGGGGGGGAGGCTCAGCTTGGCGATCTGCCGTGGCTCCTTGCCGGGCTCGAGTGAGCCCCAGGCCGCGGACAGGGTGTAGGTGAACAGGCCGTGGCCAAGTGGGTCAACCTCGAAGGCAAGCTGCCCCGCGGCGGGCCGCCATCAGGTACGACATGCACAACTCCCGCGTGTTCACTTCCATCCACTCCTGGATCGCTTCGACCTGCGGATCGGAGAGAATCGCCTCGGCCTGGCAGGCGTCCACGATCACCAGGCGGTCGAGGGCCTTCAGCCGCATCAGGTTCAGCGCCACGACCGAGTACGGCAGCACCGCCTCGGGATCGAGCGGGGCGTCGGCGGGGGGGACGGCTCCGCGGGCGGCGACCACGATGGGCGCGTCCGCCGGAAACGGGTATTTGGGCAAGAGCAGGCAGAAGCGGTTGGTGTTGAACACGCCGGTGTGGCCGGCAAGGAAGACGACGACCTTGTCCTGGGGGCTGGTCCGCACGGCCGCGGCGACTTTCTTGAAGGCTTCCTCGATCTTCTCCGGGGTCACCTCATCGTCCGCCAGGAAGCACCGCAGCCCCGGTTTGCCCGCGGCGTCGAGGCCCCGGGCGCTCAGTACCTCGCTGATCCGCGATGCGTCGGGCTTGGGATACTTGAGCTTTCGCTGTTCGTCCTCGTAGCTGCCCACGCCCAAGGCCACGATGTGCAGCCGGCTGGGGTCCATTGACCCGTCGTAGGTGACCTCCACCGGGTCGGAGAGGCTGGTGCCGACGCCCTCGCCACTGGCCATCACGGCGAACCGGTTCACTCCCTTGACCAGCCGGGTGTTAACCGTGAT
>CAWELY010000040.1:0-203940 GCA_963810005.1 uncultured Acidobacteriota bacterium | reverse complement strand
TAGGGCGATTGCTGAACCCTTAGGCACTGGGTACAATTAAACATGCCGATTCCCACTCTGGCAAATCGCCCAAAGGCTGGCTGGGCGGTCCTCCTTTACGGCCCGCCACCTGAGATCCGGCTTCTCGCAGGTGAACTCGACGACAGCGGTCTTGAAATCGTCCGGATAGGCGATCATTTCTTTTTGCAAGCACCTGAAGTTTTTGACCCCCTCTCCTCGCCTGAGGAAGTAGCTTGGGCGGCGGCGGCTGTCTTACAACAACTGAACACTGCAGCGCGGTTGCGTTATGCCGTGCGTCTACCGATCCATTCGGGCGCCGCCATACTGGTCAACCGTGAGGGCTTTTGGGATCAGGATGATTTCGACCGCGCCGTCGCGGAAGTCCGAGGAGACGGCACCCGCCCCCTCCAGGTTTCCTTGGGGAAGATTTGGACAGCTGCCAGGCAGAGGCCTCATCTTGCTCGCGCCCTAGATCTGTTCGCTCTCGGTTCCGCGGCCTGGAACCTGCGACAGACCTTCGAAGAAGTGGTACGAGAACTCGGCCCGCAATCGGAAGCGTGGATTGCGGCGCGCGGCCGAGCGGCAGCCGAGGAATGCGCATGGTTCCGAGCGACTGTGTTTGGATCGACGCCGCGACGGCCGGGCCTCTCGCGGCGGTCTGGATTTCCTTGGCCGAAGAACCGGACGCGTGCGATGCCACCCCTCGCCGCCAAGACATTTGTGAGGAGCGTTCTCGAGGAACTGGTCCTCCTTCGCTTCAAGGACGGACGTTCATGAGCACCGTCTGAAACCTGTTGTGGGGAATTCTGCTCGCGACTGGCTTCAATTGGGTCCAGTCGCCGCCTCCGCAATACTTCTCGCTTTGGCTGTCCCACTCGGGCAAAGTGCTTCCGGGGCCGCCATGCCCACTTTCACTTTCGATGACTTGCTTCTCTGGTCGGAAACCCCCTCAGATTCTGAACCAAACCAACAGCCTACAAATTCCGAACAAGTCCGCCAAAATCGGCAACCCAGCGGAAAGAACATAGCGCGAAAGGTCCAGGTTGTCGTGGTGTGAGCTTGAGGGTATCCTTTTATCAAGGCCCGGTAACTGGACCTGACGGAAGTTAGTAGAGTCTGTCCTTGGGTGAAGGTGCCGTTGCCTGGGTGTCTGGTGGCACTCGTGGAATGCCTGATTTGAGGGTAGAAGAAATACTCGCCGACGTACTGTCAACGGGCCTTGTTAAAGGCTGAGCGGCTCGGACCAAGAGGCGCTAAGTTGTCTGGCTCTTCGAGGGAACCTTCCATGAAAGTGAGATGAGCCATTGTTCAGGTGCGGCTTTCGTGGCAGCAAGGTAATCAACTCGGGTCCCGACCTACAGTAAAGATTCGACGATGCCGAACAGTGACGCGGCAGAGAGATACTCAGCTATCTGCTTCGTGCCGTTTAGCGTTAGCGCCCGGATTCCTTCCGGAGTAGGATTACCAAACTGGCCAAGGACCAGTTCTTTATTCAACTTGCTTCCGTGAGACCCGAAAGTTCGTAAGGAGTGCAAGAAATCGACCTCGTTGGTTGCCAGCGCACCGTGCAATTCGTTCTTCGCCGCACCGAGACTCAGTCCGCCGCGGAGTGCCTCTAGTACTTGGTTTAGAAAATCTGCAATTTCCCGAGACCGATCAAATTCATCCCTACTACAACCGAGGGCGAGCGCCTCGAATTTGGGCCGAAACTTATGTAGGACTCCCTTGAATCGCGGATAAGCCTTACAGTCGGGAACGGCCATGTCATTAACTCGTTTCCACATATCTGATTTTTTCACTTCTACACGAAGTTCACCTGCCACATGCCAAAACTGATCGTAGAGGTCAGCAGCAGAAGGGCGTTCACCCGCTATGGCATGACAGCACTTTTCCAAGAGTATTGCCATCGAACCGTTGGCTTCGGCAGGATCAAGCACTGCGCGTAATGTTGCCCCTAAGCTGTAAACGTCGGAAGCCGTCGTCCACATCGGGCTCTCGCGCTGTACTTCGGGTGCAGCCCACTTGTCGTACATCGGGGTTCGGCCTCCGGTGGTGATTCGTCGTGCAAAGCCGAAATCAATAATTTTGGGATCATAGTTCTGTTCGGACAGGATTATGTTTCCTGGGCGGAGATCTCGGTGCAGGATTTCAGCGGAGTGTAGAAACCGGAGTGCCCTGGCTAGCTTCGTTCCTAACTCTGCCACGAATGGGCCGCTTAATTTGCCTATCTTCTGCGACAGGTCGCATCCCTCAATCCAGTGATAAACCAGAAGTCCCTCCCACTGGGACTCTGAGGACAACCCGACATCCTTGATTGCGAAGATGTATTCGTGGCCGGGTTCCCCCTTCGAAATCCTTTGCTTTACAAGGTCTAAGATTTCTTTCTCCTCAATAAATCGTTGGCGATCATCGGCTGTCTCCAGTTTAGTCTTACGCACAGCGCATTTCTCACCGTCCAAAATGCACGTCCAAACTCTCGCCTGCCCTCCTTCAAAACTGCCCACGATTTCTAGTGGCTCTGGGAGTCTAATCCGGCGGATAGCCGCGCACACTATCGTTTCGCTCCAGCGGCTCGGATTCAAGTCGATATCTCGCTTTAGTCCTAGAAGCCAGGCTTCAAGCAGCTCAGAAGGAAACTCATTTTTGACAAATACTCGGCGCTCCTGAAGAATGCCGAGATGGTCAGAGAATTGATCCTGATCGTAGCTCAACTGCTGAATTGATGTGCTCACCTTCAATGATTCACACCACGACTTCAATTGTGATTTAGCTTCCTCGTACAAACTCGCCGACGAGACCTTCGGCGTCCTTGGCCGACGCGAGGGCAATGGCTAGTGCGAGCGAAGCATTAGGGATCCACTCGTTAACAGTCTCGGCATCATTCAGAGCATCTTTAACGTAAACGGCGAGGTCTTCCGCTTCTCCCTCCTGAAGCTCACGCTTGAGATGCCGTTCGACTGCGACTACATCGTCAGAATTCACCCAGGTACGTTCGTCGAGATATGCACGCTCCGCAAGCCGAATCACAAGCGCCTTCAGAATTACTAGAGGTTCCGAGCGGATTTCTCTAGTCGTCGCCGGGCTTCCCGTGTTGTATGGAGTTGGCCCTCAGTACCTGAGAGGATCAGGTTGTTTAATTCGTCTTCCGACAGTACGTCCTTGTCATACGTATAAAAAAGGGCGAGAAGGTTTGCGCCTGCTCGCTCCCGAAGACTAGGCAGGCCGACCAAGCCCATCACTAGCGGTGCCAAGCCCGGCTTGTCCGGCCGAGACCAGTACCTCTCGATTCGGTCCTTTAGAAGATCACCTAGTCCAATGCCTGTTCGCCTAGGGAAGAATACCTGCGCCTCATCAACCAAAATTGCTATTCCCCTCTTCCCTTTCGCCTTGGCGGCCCGGCGAAGATGGTCGAATGCAGTTTCGTTCGGAAGACCATCTACAAGCGGTTTGGTGATAGACGCACCGAGCTCTTCTTGAAGTTCGACAGAAATGTCGTTCCAAAAATGTTCGTAATCAAATCCGCTCGACCTGAGATAGCTTAGGCAGTTGGGGATTTTTGGGACTACGAACTCTTGTTGCTGTGCTCGGCTTCTCAAATACTCCACAAGCGTGCTTTTGCCGAAACGCCGGGGGGCCATGATGGCAAACGATCCATGCGCTCCAATATGTCGGAGAATCTCCTCACTCTTACGCTGAGGGCCAATAGGATTCTTTTCGACTTGCTGCGGGTTTGTCGTCTGCGGCCATACTTGGCTGATCGCTGTCGGTGCTTCGTTTATCACCTCCCATTCAAACATCTGGGTTTCACCAATTCGTACATTTGTTTGGCGATCAACGAGACTAACCTCGAATTTGAGTCCAGCACCGCGTCCTTGGTCCCGACGGATTGGAATTCTCACTTTGATTGAGTAAACACCAACCTCGGGAGATTGAAGATCGTTTCGCCAATCAAATTCCTTCACATCCAGCTCGCGAGGGGATATTGCATCCCAATTTGCCGGCCATGCGTCACGATGCCCGGTCTTGACATCCACAGACAAGCCAAAAGTCCACGATCTTCTGTGCTTCGTCTTGAGAGTCAGGGGAACGGTAATGGATCCGAACGGTCGCGAGGAATCCGGAAAATAAATAAGTGGAGCTCTTTTTCTCGGATGATCGACCCAATTGTGTTCAATTTCTACCGATGCCGCGGCGCCGTCTACCTGACGTTTTGGCGCCTGTTGGATCGCAGATTGTTGGGCCCGTTTTTTCAGCAGGGTGAAGGAGGCCTGTGAGGCATCTTCTCCCATGAAGGACTCTATTTCTTCGACGGCCTTTCGGTATAAGTCGCCCTGAAAGTATAGTTGCTCCAAATCTTCAAATGTGAGCAGGTACTGCACCAACTCCACACAAGTGGCCGGCGCAAGGCGATCCTTTACATCCTTGAAAACTCCGGCGCAGTAGATCAGCTTTTGATACTCATTCGCAGAGGTGAGCCGCTTCTGAAATTGAGTTCGCACGTCCAGAGGCAACGGTGCTAAGAGCCCACTGAAATCCTGAAGCCAAGTTCTGACATGATTTCTTATGTCTGTGTTAGGATCCGGTTCTCCATTGCCTTCAGGCGCAGGTACAAATGGCAACAGCGGTGATTTGTCCTCTTCCGTCTCTCGGAAGACCTCCAGAAAAGCAGTCACCCGTTCTCGGATTTCGGGAACAATTAGCCGCTTGATCCAACCTCGTTTAGCGTTTTCCGTTTCAGCGGGGATCGCAGCTGCGTCCTTCAAGTCCCAGACCCACCTCGGCAGGCCAGGCAGTTTCTCGAGTGAATTTCCGAGGCTCAGAGCCTGCCTGAGATCGGCTGGGGTCAGCTTGGTCGACATGATAATCGCATCGACCTCTTTCCCGAGAATCACCGCAGCTTCTCGGTACACTTCGGCAGCCTCCTTATAGTCAGCGGCCAGCGTTTCCAGGTTGGGGAGCGACTCCAGCCACTTGGGGATGTCTGCAATTAGGTCGTTTAGAAGGTTCACCAATTGAGGGAGTCGCTCGACTAGAGATCCGGAAGGCAATTTCTTGCCGAGGTTCGACAAACGTAGCGTAATCTGGGACATCGATTGTTCGAGAGCGAGCACATCGGCAACTTGGCGAGCGAGGACCCACTCATCGAGAGTAGTCCTTTTTCCAATCTCATTGACAGCATCCGGCGAGGCTGTTTCAGGAGTAGCTTCCCGGAGCTGGGCCAAAGGCGTTGGCTGCTCAGCTTCAGATTGATCGGGACCCACCACTGCGTCCGTCGCTGCGGTCGGGCCGGGCGCCTCGACCGGCTCAGGGCGAAATTCCAACCGTTCTAACCAGTCCACTAGGTGTTTGAGAGGAAGAGCGTCCTGCAGGCAGTTCGAAGTGCAGTTCAAGTAATGTTTTATCCTTTTCCCCAAGTGTCTTAAGCAGGCGTAGTATACTCTTTTCCCAAAGTTGGGCTTCTATCGCAGACTCACCACGGATACGATTCAGTGAGGCTGCGGACTCCTTGAGTTGTCGGAGAAAGGAAGTTCTGTCCATCCCTGACAGCATCGCCGTCCATACGCGTGAACGCACAGACGAAGAAATAGGCAAGGCAGCAAGCTGCCTGAGCAATCCATGCACTAGGACATACACAGAACCGGACTTCGTGACATTGTCTTTGACAAATTCGTCGAGCATTCTCAGGTCCAGCACTGCAAGGAGCGCCCAGCGCTCCCTGTTTCCGAGCTGGGTTGGCTTAAGCGTTTCATTTACCAAAGATTCTTGTCGCGGAGAGAGCCGCGCATACCGCTCTAACCTGAATTTGATCCATGGTTGCCGAAAGGCTTCGATGAACTCGGCGGTCGATGATAAAGAGGCAGGTGTAGCGCCGGGGCCCCAAGCGCGGCGAACCTCCTCAGGGCATTGGGCCAAGATGGCGGCGAGTTGCTCGGAGGGCTCAGTTTCAACGTAACCGGGTGGTGGTAATTCCTGCTGAATAGGGGCTTCGCGCATCGCAGGAGAAAGTAACGCCTTAATCGGATCCAAATTACCTTGCGCAAATCGCGATGTCAGAAGTTCGAATTGTCCTTCATATTTCTGAGTACCCAGTCGTGGCAATCGCGCCCGCTGGATTCTAAACACAAAGAGTGCGTCTTCACGGTCTCGATCAACGCCCGCTTCGCAACAGTAGCTACTTCCATGCAGCGCAATCCGGCTTCCCCGCTCGTTGACAGGAAGAGGCTCGATTATGAGGCTTTTTCCCATGTTACTGATGTCATCAAAGACATTAGATTGCCAGTTAAACTCGGGCGTCCCTGCGCTCGTGGCATATGGTCTAAGGATCTGAAGAATCTTTATATAGTGTCTAGGCACGGGCCCTTTCCCGGCTATTAACGTTGGTGCTGGCAGTCTTGTGGTTTCCATCCGCACCTGGTCAGAGTGCGACGCTGGAGCAATGCGACCTCCGCCCGACGGCGCTTCGAACTGGGGGAGATTAAGGGCTCTTCGGGCGGACGCTTTAATCTCCTCGATGGAACGGGTCAGAGGATGCAAATTCGGCCCCGGCGGCTCCGAGGGCTTAAGCGTGAATTGTCCGGAACCCTTGGGTATGGCACCGGGTACGGCATTTCCGAGATCCGGCGAGCGGTCGAATTCGTTTGCGGCCTGGTTAGTGGAGCGAAGGTGCGTCCGCACTTTATCGGCGATGTCGTCATCGAGTGCACTTGAGTGTGAGTGTGGGTCGGTAACACCCAGGGAATGCAGACACTCGAGAACGTCCGAGCTCTTAACCGAAAGCTCTCGTGCTAGTTCATTGACTCGAATCTTGCCCATTTATTTTCGTACTTCCATTTGCATTGATAAGATGGGGGTAACATACACCCGTGCCGGTTCCGGCGCAATGCCATCCCATAAGAGCTCTTCGTAAGTGAGAAGTCACGCACCGAGGTACTGCGGAAAAAGCCAGAACGGAAAAATTCTAGGACGCGCATTGCATGGAAATCGAGCCCGGGGCCAGCGCGGCAGGACCGAAATTGTCCTCTGCTAAGGGATGCCTGAGGTACTCTGAATTGACTTCTAGCAACTGAATTGTTCGTTTGCCCCGATTGTGTCGCCTAATACGAGGCCCCGTCCATAATCGAATAGAAGGCCCATCACATAAACATCCCCCGAAACGGGGTTCGAGGACTTCGGGGGAGTCATGGGTTGGCCTTCTTCGTCCAGCAAGTTTTTCTGTCGCTTGGCACTCCGCTGCCGAGATGGTCGCAAAGTTTCTTCGGAGTATGCCGTCGCTCGCTCGGAATCACTGAAACTTCGCATTTACGGCAGGCAAATTACTCTTTCGAAGGGCTCTTCGGATGGTTTGGTGCCTTAATCGGTCCACGCTCGCCAGGGCCAAGAACTAAAAGTGGGAAAAATACTTCTCCTCGCGGAGGACCGACGTCCTTGCGCCCCTAATCTGTCCGGCACCCAGCGGCTTTCATGGGAAACAAACCGATGCCCGCTCGCACGGACTGTCCCCGTCAGCGGATGACCCGAAGGGCAGACGTGAGTCTTCGAAACGTGGCCTGGTCTTAGGCGAGCGCGTGAGGGCACGTGGGTACGAAATGCCGTCAACCATACACCGCCTGACGGTGCAGTTTACGGCAAGTCTACGGCAAGAGTTAGTCCCGAAAGGGCCCTAAATCAGCCTAAACCGGGAAAGCGTGTCTGGTCACGGTGTCCGGATTTAGATTGGATTTGGTCTTTAACTTCAAGCACTTGAAAGACTGGCGGAGAGGCAGGGATTCGAACCCTGGGTACAGCTTTTGACCGTACAACGGTTTAGCAAGTCTTCATCAGCGCCTCCTGTTTGAAACCCTTCGGGCCCCAAACGAAGGGGTCAAGTCCGAGTAATGCTGCCCCCAGATGCGGGGATGGGGTGCCCCGAGTGAAAACGTGAATGCGCCTCAAGCAGGCAATAAGGTCGCAGAACACATTTAAGTGCGCCACGGTTATAAAAGGTCTCGCAGCTCAAGGAGTCGGGCCTGGACCTCGGCCCACGAGGGATACGGGCCATAGCAAAGCATCCGGCATTGTGCGTCATACTCGGCACTGATGATATCCACCAAGTTTGCGGGCGGAAATAGCGCATCGCTCTTGGCAAATCGCATGTCGTCGGGATGGAAATAACTCCTGGGAAAATGCGCACGGCTGATCTGGTCGTAATCCACCTTGATGGTCGTGTACTCCGCGGACTTCAGCATGGCGACTATTTCTGGCTGCGCCGCCAGTTGAAACAGGTCGTAGTAGTGCCTTGCGTAGGTTCCGAGCGCCTGCCCCCCGCGTTTGAGCAACTCCACCTTGCTGTGAATGGCGAACATCTTTTCGACGAAGGTTCGCCGGAAGTGGAGCAGGCGCATGGGAAACGATCCCTCGTCCTCGGCGCCCACTGACAGGCCATTGCCTTGGAGGGACTGGCTGAGGTAGGACCGCAGCGTGACGATGGCGGTGGGTTCGCGCCCGCTTGCAGTCCCGGCTTCAAGCAGCACGCGGGGAGCGACTTCGCCGGGCCCGCCGAAGCGTTGGGCATAGGAGAATCGGTCGCTGCGCCCGAATCCGCCGATGGTCTGGCTCTCTCTGGCAACAAACATCAGAGCAGGGTGGGCACCGACGCTGTCGCGAAGCTTCTTGAGTTCGCGATCAATGGCTCTCTTCCCCAGTTCTGGGCGGAAGGCAAGTGGATCAAGGAAGATGTCGATGTCCTCAGAAAACCGCTGGATCAGGTTCCAGCCCTTCGCCAGGCTGGTGCCGCCTTTGAAGATCACCTTGTCGCCGGCGCCGGCGGCGATGACTCGCAGGGCTTCCGTAACGTAGTAGTCCTTCTCGATGATGGCTGGGCGCAATCCTTGCTCGCGAAAATGCTCTGACGCCCGCAGTATTGCCTGCTCGAAATCGGGATGTTCAAACAGTTTCACGTGAGCGGCGCTCCTTCGCCTGCCAACTCCGGACGTGCGGCAGCCCAGCTAGTAGCCCAAAGTCGAATCGGGAAAACGGATTCAACGAAGCCCGTAAGCGCTGAAGGGCAGGTGAGGTCTTTCCAAGTTGCTCACCCAAGGCGCCAAGCATGGCGCGCACTCGCGGAGGCTCGGAGGCGGCAACCTTGAGGAGTCGCTCAAAGCGGCCCTTTTCGGACAGTAGCATCAGCGTTCGACGGATGGTTTCTTCTGGCGGTAACTCGCTCGTCTTACCCCCTCGTCTCAGGAAATCGAGTAGGGCCGCATCGGTCTGGGAAAGACTCGCCCACGCCTCTGGCCTGCGTGTGTGGATGACCGTGCTGCTGCCAATGAGTTTGCGGGGGAGGCTTAAGGCGCTGGTGGCAACCTCGTTGTGCCTTGTGCTCTGTGTCGTGAATCCCAGTAGATTGGCAGCGGCAATGCCTGATGGGAAGACGGTTTTGCGGCGGGAAGCGAGCTTCTGGATTGCGGCGGGGTTTGGCCGACTCTTGCCAAAGGCAGTCTCACGGGTGCGGTAGTAGACCCCTTTGCTCAGGCGCTCGAGTGTCCCCCGGCGGGTGAGGCGCGAGAGGACCTGTGCCACGGCGGCAAAGGGAAGATCTCGGAAGTCTTCGAGCCGCCATAGTCGGTCGCCGCTGCGTGCGATGCGCTGGCGGACCAAGCTGGTGATGGCGCGCGAGCCAGCCTTGGATGAGGTAAAGGTTTCCATGGCCTCAATATAGGACTCTGGGGGTAAATTCGTCAAGTTTTTTTGCAATAAAACTTGACATATTGAAGGGAATACACCGAGATCCTGGGGAGAATTCCAACCCACAACCCAACTTGACACGGTAGAGGTCTGGGGTTTGAACTCCCACGGGCCTACCATGATTCTTGGGCGCACATAATCGCAGGAAATCGAGCCGACTTTCTTTCCTTCGACCCTCCCGCCATTGTACACGTACTTCCTTGGAAGGCAGTCTCACAAACGAGTACAAGATCGGTACAACTTGAGCGTTCCGAACGTGCTTTTGCGTGCTTTTGGGTCGCCAACCGTGCCGCAAAATCAACGAGTTACCTGAGTGCTGCCAGATTCGTAAACCGAGGGTCACCAGTTCAAATCTGGTCGTCGGCTCCACCTAATCTCTCGCATTCCATCTTTAGAGGAATCTCGCTTTTGTTACCCTCTCAATTTGGTGCAAATTGGGTGCACCATGGTCTGCCACCTCGCCGGGTTAGCCACAGCCTTTTCTGTTCTAGGTCGTGGGTGCGCTCAAGCTTTGTGGTAGATGTGATAGGTCCGAGTGGGCACTTCCTGAATCCACTTGAAATAGCCAACGGAGTATTTTTTCCCCTGCCTCGGTGGCCAGGGATCAAAAATCCGGAGCGTAGTTCCCTTACCAGATGGGTCGTTGTCGCCGCGGATGCCGACAACCGCGATCATGTGACCTGAACTGCCTGCTCCCTGCACGTAACTGGCCGCGTCCCATAACATGTCAAACACCAGCGGCCCGCGCGACAGCATGGACATGAGCGCTGACGGCATCCAAGATGTAGGAGGAACCACCGTCATGAAGTTGGCGCGCGCGAAACGTCCTGAACCTGTCATCGGATCAAGGCTCTCGGAGAAATTAGCCAAACTTCCGTCGGCCAGGATCAGATCGGCAGGAGTTCGTGCAATTACGGCCGGGACGGTCGTGCGAGTAACCATGGCAGTGGACGCCGCCCAGCAGGTGCTGTTTGTCGGCTGCGCGATGAACGGAATCGTATGGAGAATCGGATCATATTCTTCGGTGCCCATGAGCGCATTCCATGTGGATGGCCCTGCCTCCCCATCATCGACCAGCCACTGGGCCTGCTGAAAACGAATCACGGCATTGCGTGTCGCCCCGCCGAAGGAACCATCGGGCACGATGTTGGGGCTCGGAATCAGGGCGGTGTTCAGCTTGACCTGCAATGTCCTAACGTCATCCCCCCGTGAACCCAACTTTAGTATAGTATTCATCGCACTCTCCTGAAGCTGGTCAGTGGCGGCACCCCCCATAAATTACAGGCGCCCGAAGCATACCAGTCGAAATTTCCTTTTTGGACTCGAAGACGGTAGTCAGTGTATTCGGAATTTCCTTAATGACTACAATAAAGTAGTGGTCATTATACTACCCCAATTCCGGCATGCGTTAATGTGAAACAATTTTCATCCGAATCGCCCCTACGGTGCGAGATTCCGAACCAGCCCCGCCGAAATTGCGCCATCTGCGGCCCACTCTTGCAACACCTCTCCTTAGCCCAACGCGTTGTAAAGAGACTTCGCTGCCGACCTGACCCGCATCTATCTATCCCGTCGGTACCGGCAACGCTGCGATCCTACCCAGCATGGCCCGAAACAGCCGTCGCGTCACATGGCTCTCGGCCAGCAGCAGCCAGATATACTTCGCGTGCTTTACCAGCCGGGGCGAAATCAAACCTGCGCTGTTCGATCAGCTTTGCGCCCGAATCATCTCCCAATGCGGCGCGCACCACCATCCCGATATCGATGACGGTCTTCCCCTGTCTCAGGTGCTCGGATTTGTGGGGACAAGAAAAGGCGGGTCAACTACTTCGGCAGGGTCGAGTTCATCTCCGGAGCCATCATCGCACGCCGCGGTCTGCCGGGAGAGACTACTTGCAGCCTTTCTGCTCTATTTTGAATGCACGGGAGCCATGGCCTCGCGAAATTCCTTAGGGTTGGGGATGGTCATGCTTCCACCGGCTCA
The DNA here is from genome assembly GCA_963810005.1 of uncultured Acidobacteriota bacterium. Classification (GTDB taxonomy): domain Bacteria; phylum Acidobacteriota; class Terriglobia; order UBA7540; family UBA7540; genus Bog-366. Next base: position 192,233 of record CAWELY010000040.1, on the reverse strand, counting down.
CACGAATTACTCCCCGTTGCTTCCAATCGCTGAGGATGCGGCTAACGCTTTCGCGGGAGGCGCCGATGTTGCGGGCGATTTCCTCATGGGTCATGTGCAGTGTGATGCGCAGACCGTCAGCGGTAACCTGGCCGTGCTTGTCTGCCCATTCGAAAAGGAATTGAGTGAGTTTGGCGTGCGTATCCGGGGCCAGCGCCAGCATGCGCGTCTGCTGCCAGGCTTTGCTGATTTCCATGCTGAGATGCTTGGCCACCCGCAGGGAAACATCCGGATGAGCACGCATCAACTGAAGAAATGCCAGACGGGGGAGGAAGCCCACCTGGCTGGGACACAACGTTTCAGCCGTGGCGGGGTAGGGTTCATCCGCAATCAGAGAGCTTAGACAGAGTACTTCACCTGGCTCCACGATCCGCAGCGTGAGGCTCTGTCCCTCGGCGGAATTCACGTAGAGCTTCGCTTGGCCAGCGCAGATGAGGAAGAGCCCGCGAGTCGGTTGCCCCTCAACAAACAACAATGCCCCTTTGGGGTAAAAAGCAGTTTGGCGGAGAGTATTAAGCGCGGCCAGCGCAGCTGTGGGGAAGTTGACAGAATAGCCCTTCCTCTTTTGTGACACACCCAAAGCAGTTTTCGATGACCTTCAAATTGTAGGGGCCGCGTGGTGCATCATCGGGCATGTGGTCACCTTGCTAGTGCTATTATGTCCCAAGCCACATGTTCATCCAAGTGAAAAAATCAACATAATGCGAATTTGTGCGGCAATTAAGTCCGAAATGCCTATTGTCGGGCTTTATGTCCGATTTCTAGCAGTCCGGTTGTGACGCAGGTCACAATGCCCATGGTTGCCAATCACTGACCCGATACCTTGTTCCATTTATCCTTACCCTAATGGTGCAGGTATTCTCTTGACAAGAGGCTGCCGATGTCCACGATTTGCAGGTACTAGGGGCGCTCATTCCATCCGTCAGACGATGCGCAGCCTCTGTTTTCTGACTCACTAAGCGACATTTGCTGCCTGCACAGCGAAATCGTTACGCCCGGGTTTCAAGTCCGCCTTCGCACCAACGTCAAGGCGCTTTTTGAGTACCAGTACTGCCGGGAACAGCACATCCCAGGAACTACCCAGACTTCCGACCAAACGGGCTTGTGATGGGACTAGATTTCGCTTTCTGACGACGTGCTCCGATTGGATGGAGAACCGTCAGTATCTTGAATTTGAGGTGAAAACATGAAGAAAAATCTACACCAGGTTCTTGCGCTTAGCTTCCTGTTGCTCAGTTTCGGAGCCCTGGCGTTTGCCGGGGAAATCAAGGGCAAAGTCACGGCCCATGGCCTGCGGTCTGCGGAAGACATCGCCGTCTATGTTGACGCCATTCCTGGCAAGACGTTCACTGCGCCCTCAAAACCCGCCGTGGAGGATCAAAAGCACATGACCTTTGTTCCGCACGTGCTCGTCGTTCTGAAAGGCACCACCGTGCAATTCTTGAACAGCGATCCGGTGGGGCACAACGTTTACTGGCCCTCCATAGCGGCAACAAAAAGCTTGCTCACAACATGGGCACTTGGCCGCAGGGTCAGCAGAAGTCGTTCACGTTTAACGATCTCGGGGTCGCCCCGCTGCTCTGCAACGTGCACCCGGAGATGTCCGGCTACGTGGTGGTCGTTCCCACGCCTTATTTCGCCGTGACGGATAAGGAAGGCAATTTTGAGATCAAGGATGTTCCCGACGGCAGCTACACGCTGAAGACGTGGAGCGAGGCGGGCAAGCCTGCAACGCAATCCGTCTCGGTCGCGGGTGGATCGGCCTCCGTCGACATCACGGTGACCCGCTAAGCCAGGGGAATGAGTTGGGAACGGAGTCGGAGTAGCGCGGACCTGTTTTCTAGGTCCGCGGCTCGTCCCCGAGGGGCGAAAGGAAAAGCCGCGGACCTACAAAGCAGGTCGCGCTACACCTCCTTCCAAATCCGTGGCGAGAGCCCCGGGAAAACTGCAAATCGAGCGGAGCAGCAGCGTGACCGAGCAGCAGACAAAACTCGTTGACCTGGACTGGCTGGAGTCGAACTTCCCCTGCATGCAGGCCTGTCCGGTTCACACGCAAGCCGGCCGCTATGTGGCGCTGATCGCGGAAGGCCGGTACGAGGAAGCCTACCGCTACGCCCGTGGTCCGAACCCGCTCGCCTCGATTTGCGGCCGGGTTTGCGGCCACCCTTGCGAAACTGCCTGCCGCCGCGGGCAATTCGACACGCCCATCTCCATCCGTGCTCTCAAGCGCTTTGTCACGGAGCGTCACGGGCCGGAATCGCGCAACCCCGTGGATCTCCACCCGGAGAAGCCCCGCGTGACTCACTCGGAGCGCGTGGCGGTGATCGGTTCCGGGCCGGCGGGCCTTGCGGCCGCGCATGACCTCGCCCTGCGGGGTTATCCCGTCACCATTTTTGAAGCCGCCCCGGTGCCCGGGGGCATGTTGCACCTGGGGATTCCTGAATACCGCCTGCCGCGCGACGTGGTGCAGGCGCAGGTTCGCGAGATCCTCGCCCTGGGGCCGGACTTGCGCCTCAACAGCCGCCTGGGTGACTTTTCCCTGGAAGACCTGCGGGCGGAAGGGTTCAAGGCCATTCTGTTGGCCATCGGCCTGCACCGCAGCCGCGAGCTGATGCTTCCCGGGCGCGAGCTCGACGGCGTCATCACCGGCACGGATTTCCTGCTCAACGCGAACCTCGGCTACCGCTTTTCGATTGGCAGCAGCGTGGTGGTGATCGGCGGAGGCAACGTGGCGATTGACGTGGCGCGCACGGCGCTCCGCCAGCAGCAATCCCAGACGCTCGATGCGCTCAGCAAATCCCTTCTTCCTGACCGGCTCACCGATCCGGAGCGCGATGTGGCCATGAAGGAGTTGATGGATGTCACCCGCACCGCCCTGCGTTTGGGCGCGCGGGAAGTTCACATGGTGTGCCTTGAATCCCGCGCCGAAATGCCGGCCTTCGAGGAAGAGATTGACGGAGGCCCTCGACGAAGGCCTGAAAATTCACCCTTCGCGCGGCCCCCGGGGGTTTGTCGGTAAGAACGGGAAGCTGGCGGGGCTCGAAACGATTCACTGCACATCGGTATTCGACGCCCAGCACCGCTTCAATCCTGTTTTCGAGCCCGGAACGGAGAGCATTCTCGATGTCGATACCGCGATCCTGGCCATCGGGCAGACCTCCGACCTCTCGTTCCTGAAGCCCCAGGACGGAGTTGAGACCACGCGGCAGGGAACGGTGAAGATCGATCCCGACACGCTCAAAACCACGGCGCCCGGCGTTTTCGCCGCGGGCGACATCGCCTTTGGCCCGCGCCTCATCATCAGTGCGGTGGCCGACGGCAAGAAGGCCGCGGAGGAAATCGACCGTTACCTGCAAGGTTCTGACTGGAAGCCCCAACCTCGCTATGTGCAGATCACGGTGCTCGACCATCACCAGATGGCGGCGGGCTACGACGAATACTCGCGGCTCACCATCCCCACGATTCCGCTGGACCGCCGCACGGGCGTGGCGGAAGTGGAGACCGGCTACACCGAGGAACAGGCTCGCGACGGAGGCTTCCCGCTGCCTCAAGTGCTGGATCAATACGATTTTCGACGGCAACGAAACCCAAGGCTCGGAGTGCATCCTTTGCGGCGGCTGCGTGGACGTCTGCCCGGAGAATTGCCTGCAACTTGTGCCGCTCAGTCAACTGAGCATCTCCGACGCGGACAAGCAGCAGATCGTGGCGAGCGGTGGGATCCGATCCCATCACTTTTCAACACCTGACGCCCGGCGAACTTCCCGTCCACGGAAGGCTCCGTGATGGTGAAAGACGAAACCATCTGCATCCGCTGCGGACTCTGCGCTGAACGCTGCCCTGCGCACACCATCACCATGGAAGGTTTTGAGGTCTTTGACCACGACCCTGACGGCGCTCAGGAAGAGACCAGGGAGAGTCGAATATGCCCGGTGAACCGAAGGCTCCGGGAAAGCCGGAAGAAAAAAACGCAGTCACCCGGCGCGATTTCTTCAATGAAATCGCCGGTGGGGCTCTGACCATCGCCGGGCTCGGCGCTGCCGTCGTCACGGTGAAGTATGCGTCACCGAATGTTCTGTTTGAGCCGCCCACCACCTTCCGCGCCGGCTCGCCGGATGATTACCCGGTGAATTCCGTCACTTACCTTCAGGACCAGCAGGTTTACATCGTCCGGACGGACAAAGGGATGTGGGCGTTGTCCGCAGTGTGCACGCATCTCGGGTGCATCACGCAATGGAAGCCGGAATCCGACCAGATCGCCTGCCCGTGCCACGGGAGCAAATTCCAGAGAACGGGAACCGTGCAAGCCGGGCCCGCTCCCCGGCCGCTTCCGCATTTTTCCTTGGTGCTGGGTGAGGACGGAGCTCTGGTGGTCGACAAGCTCGAAGTTGTCAAGGAAACAGAGATTCTGAAAGTCTGAGGACGCATGGCCACAACCGCTTGGACCCATCAACGGCTCGAACAGCTCCGGCAAACACGCGTCTGGCGCTCGATCTTTCGGCGTGGCCCGGCGCGCACCAATCGCACCCGCAGCCTGGCGGTGTTCGGCAATCTTGGGCTGCACATGCATGCCCGTGAAGGTGCGCGAAAAATCCCTGAGCGTCAGGGCCACGTACTATCTGGGGTCGATTTCGTTCTTCCTCTTCGTCGTGCTGACGATCACCGGAATTCTGCTGATGTTTTATTACCATCCCGCCGTCCCCGACGCCTACCGCGACATGAAAGATTTGATTTACGTGGTGTCGAATGGAGTCTTTCTCCGCAATCTTCACCGCCTCGCGGCTCAGGCGATGGTGGTGGCGGTGTTCTGGCACATGTTCCATGTTTTCTATCGCGGCGGGTACAAGCCTCCGCACGAGTTCAACTGGGTGATCGGTGTCGGCTTGTTGCTGGTCACGCTTTTCTTGAGCTACACCGGCTATTTGCTTCCCTGGGATCAACTGGCTTTCTGGGCGATCACGGTGGGGACGAACATCATCAGCTACGTTCCGGTGCTGGGGCGCCCCATTCGTTTCCTGTTGCTCGGCGGCCACATCATCGGGCAGAACGCGCTGTTGCGTTTCTACGTTCTTCACTGCGTGATCCTGCCTCTGGCTGCCGTGGGCCTTATCGCGATGCATTTCTGGAGAATTCAAAAGGACGGCGGACTCACGGTGCGAGACGATCATGAGTGAGAAGAATACTTACGAAGTGGGCTTAAGCTCGGACGCCCTCCGGCAGCCACGGCGCATTGTCTTCATCACGCGCAAAACCTCCGCCAAGGTGAAAGAGGAGGTTGGCCCGCAGCTCATGTCTTTCCCGCACGTCATCCTGCGGGAAACGATCGCGTTTCAACTTCTCACGATTGTCCTTGTGGTGCTGGCGCTTTTCTGGGACGCGCCGCTGGAGCAACTGGCCAATCCGCTGCTGACCCCCAATCCCGCCAAGGCGCCGTGGTATTTTCTGGGACTTCAGGAACTGCTCCATTACTTTCCGCCGCTCGTCGCCGGAGTTCTGCTCCCCACGCTGGTGGTCCTGGCGCTCGTGGTCATTCCTTACTTTGACGTGAATATCGAAGGCGAGCCGCTCTGGGCGCACCGTAGCCGCCGACGGTTGCAGATTTATGTAGGAGTCTTCGCGGTACTTTTTGTTTTGCTCGCCCTCTACGACGCATGGACCGTGCTGGTTCCCACCGCTCTGGTGGGAGCGCTCGGCCTGATTCCTTATTTCAATCCCACCGGCGACTCGCGATTCCAGAAATTCCTGGGGTCGCGGCCGCTGCCGTGGTGGGTGATGACCTGGTTCATCGCCGTCGCCCTGACGCTCACGGCGGTAGGGACTTTTTTCAGGGGCCCGGGTTGGTCCTGGGTCTGGCCCTGGAGCTGAAATGCCTGCTGAAGAGATGGGAAAAGTCACAAAACGCCTGCGTTTGATCTTCGCCGTTTCGAGCGTGGTATTCCTTATCGTCCTTGCCATCTCGCCGGTTCGCGACTACCTGAGCGCCTGGAGACGCTACGAGAGGGATTACGTCCGCTTCGCCGAGATCGCGGCCGGATACCAAGCGCCTGCTGGCTGACTTCCGTCCGGAGATCGACCAAATCTGGATTCCGCAAATGCAGGTGGTCGATCGCTGCACGACGTGCCATCAAGGCATTACGCGGCCAAGTCTCGCGGATGCTTCCGTGCCGCAACCCTTCCGCGCGCACCCGCCCATTCCCCACCGCGTGCGGGATTGGGGATGCGTGGTTTGCCATCGCGGCCAGGGCCTCGCCACGGAAGTTCGCGACGCGCATGAGACGACACTCGCCTGGGAACAGCCGATCCTGCCCGTCCGCTACATCCAAGCCTCCTGCGGAGCCTGCCATCGCGCCGAACTGCCGCAGACACCGCGCCTCGATCGAGGCCGCAAGCTTCTTGCCACGCTCAATTGCGTCGGCTGCCATCGTCTGCAGGGGATCGAGCGGCCGGCGATGCTGGGCCCGAACCTCACGAACATCGGGACCAAGGTCAGCCGCGCCTGGATTTATAAGTGGCTGAAAGATCCGCGCATCATCACCGCGAGCGACGGCAGCGTGCTCGTTAACGGCTACGAAAACGAAGACGAGCCGCGCATGCCCAAGTTTCGGCTGAGCGAAAAGGAACTGCGCGCCCTTTCCGGTTATCTCAGCACGCTCGCGAGCGAACCCATTCCACCCTACAAATTTGATCCCAAGACGGTGGCCGCGTGGGAAAAACGGCCCGACCTGATCGATCAAGGCGAGACGCGCTTCCGGCAGATGTTCTGCACCACCTGTCATTCGCTCGCGGTCACCCGCGCCGGCGAAACCAAATTGATTGGCGGCGACATTGGGCCGGAACTCACCAAAGTGGGGAGCAAGGTGAATCCGGATTGGCTGGCAGCCTGGCTGCGCAACCCGCAGTCCTATCTGCCCCACGCCGAGATGCCGCGTTATCAGTGGTCCGACCAGGACCTGTATGTCGTAACGCAATATATCGAATCGAAGCTCACCGATCCCAGCCTGCTCAGCGACGTCCCGAAACTCGAGGCGCCTGCCCCCGATGAGGTCCAGCTTGGGCGGCGCTTATTCGCGGAAAAGGGCTGCTCCAGTTGCCATGCCATCAAGGGCCTGGCGCCGCAGACGGACTTCGGGCCGGACCTGGCAAGCCTGGGCAGCAAAACCGTTTCGCAACTGGAATTCGGCAACTCGAAGATCCCGCGCACGCCGGTCGCCTACATCGAAGCCAAGATCACCGATCCGGTCTCCGTGAATGTTGCGGCGCGCATGCCGCAGTATTCGCTCGCTCCCGGCGATCTGGATGCCCTCACCACGGCGCTCTTGAGCATGACGGGGAAATCCACCACGGCGGGCTTGGAAGGCCTGATTCTCCCGGCGCGCCAAGCGCAGTTTCGCCCCGCCGGAGCGTTCGGCGAAGTCTATGAGCGCTACAAATGCTACGTCTGCCACCGGTTTAACGGTTACGGCGGAACGCTTGCGCCCGATCTGACGAACGAAGGAAGCCGCGCGCAGAAAAAGTGGATTGCCGAGTTCTTGAAAAATCCTCAAACCCTGCGCCCCACGCTCACTTTCCGCATGCCGCAATTCAACATGACGGACGAAGAAGTCTTCGTCCTGGCGGATTACCTCAGCATGGTGATGCAGACACCCGCGGTGAATCTGGCCAGCGTCGATTCCAAACAATTCACTCCGCAAATGGCGAGCCTCGGCAAACAACTTTATGAGGTGAAGTATCAGTGCCAGTCGTGCCACACCATCGGTTCCGCGGGTGGCTACGTCGGCCCCAATCTGACCAACGTCGGCAACTGGATCAACGCCGCCTGGGCCGAGGAATGGCTGAAGAATCCGCAGTCTCTGGCGCCTGAGGCGATTGAGCCCCATCGAGATTTCACTGACGAGGAGCGCACCGCCTTGACCGCTTATCTGATGACCCTCAAACAGAGCAGCCCCGTCCATGCCGGCGGCGGATCGGGGAAGGGCCAATGAAAACTCGGCTGTCTGAATTCGCGAACTCTCCGAGTGGTCAACGCGGCACCGCCGCGCGGCGGTGCGGAAAGCCTAGGGCCTTCCGCGCAGACACAGGCAAGAGTGCCTGTGCTACCAGTGGCACAGCCACTCCTGGCTGTGCACTCCTCATTGCCCTCATCCTGATGGCGGGTTTGGCCACTTCTTGCCGCCAGAACCGCGCTGCGGCCTCACCCGATCCCCTCGCGCGCGCCTACGACAGCGAACCGGATTGGAATGACGCGACGCATGTGATCCCGCTCAACTATCAGCAGGCGCAAGGCAAGCGTGTGTTCTATCAATATTGTGTGTGGTGCCACGCGGATTCAACGCCCGCCGGCCCCTCGAACCGCTCGAACCTGAATCCCAATCCTCCGCTGGCCAACGATGGCGCCACGCTGAACGCTCTTAGCGACGATTTCATGCGGAATGTCATCACGTTGGGTGGAGCCGCGGCGGGGAAGTCAGCTTCCATGCCCCCCTGGGGAAAAACGCTCAGTCAAGATGACATCGAGGCGGTCATCGCCTTTTACCGCGCCATCGCCCAACCGCCTTACCAGGCCCCGGCGCGGCCCGGACCCCAATATTCGGTGAGATAGAACGTAACAAGGAGAGTGCTATGAAAAAAGTGGTGATTTCTTTGCTGGCGTCAGTTCCTGCGCTTTCTGTCGCCTTTCTGGCCACACTGAACCCGACCAACGTGCGGGCTGTTCCCAGCTATGCCCGACAGACGGGCTTGCCATGCAGCGGCTGCCACTACACGCCTCCGGAACTCAACCCGGCGGGGCGAAAGTTCAAGCTGCTCGGTTACGTGGATAAAGATAAAGACAAGAAAGGGATCACGGTCGATTCCAATAAGCGCCGCGCAGGGCTTGATGTTCTCTCCTCCCTGCCGCTTTCCGCGATGTTCGAGACTTCTTTGACAGCAACGAAAACACCTCAGCCGGGAACCCAGAATGGCAGTTTTGAATTTCCGCAAGACCTGACGGTCTTTCTTGCGGGGGCCTGGGCAACCCACGTCGGGAGTTTTCTTCAGATAACTTATAATGCCCAAGATGACCATTTCAGTAGCGATAACACGGATATCCGCTACGCGAATAAGCGGAACGTCGGTGGCAAGGAGCTCGATTACGGCCTGACCCTCAATAACAATCCGGGCGTAGAGGACCTCTGGAATGATACGCCGGCATGGGGTTTCCCGTGGATTGCGAGCGATTCCGCACCCACTCCAACCGCCACTCCCATCATTAACGGCCCCCTGGCGCAGGACGTCGCAGGACTGGGTGGCTACGCCATGTGGGACAATCATTTGTATCTGGCTGGAACCTTGTACCGGTCGGACCACGTGGGCGCTCCTCAACCTAATCCCGGAAGCGGTCTTGCTTACAACATCCGGGGGGTGGCGCCCTATTGGCGCGTGGCGTGGCAGGAATCGACGCCGAAGACCCAGTATGAGGTCGGCACCTATGGTATGCACATGGCGTCGACTCCCGGCGCCGTTGTCGGTCCCGAAGATGATTACACGGACTACGCAGTCGACTTTCAGATTGATCGCACGGTGGTCAGGAAGGATGTGTTCTCGCTGCGCGGCACGTATATCCGCGAAAATTCAACTTTGGCCGCAACCTTCGCGGCGGGGGGAGCACAACAGAACAGCCACCACCTGGACACGGTTTTGGCCAATGCCGAATACCATTTCGGCAATCGCCTTTCGGGCACACTGGGTTGGTTCGATACCGGGGGGACTGTCGATCCCTTGCTGTATGTACAGAGTGCGGTGACCGGCAGTGCCAATGGCAACCCCAGAGGCGCCGGGTATACCGCCAACTTCTCGTATTACCCGATGCAGAATTTGCAACTCGGTGTCCAATATACCGGCTATACCCGTTTCAATGGCGCCATAATTAACTATGACGGTGCGGGTCGCAACGCGAGTAGCAATAATACCGTGTACCTGCTGGCGCGATTCATTTTCTGAACCGCACCTAAGCTGGAACCGCGGACCCCAAGAACGGGGTCCGCGCTACACCTGGATGCCATCATCGATGAATATGCGCGAAGCTTCGCCCGCCCTTACATGCTGCGGAATAACTGTCACGAAGTTAAGCCACTGGTTTGACCAGTGCGACTCGGAGAGGTTTGACCGTTGCCCGGTTCCCCGCAAGGGGAACAATGTGAGTAGCCGTAGGTGAAACCTACGGTACCGATGCTCATGAAAACCTTTCGGCCCTGACGGGGCCGAACCGTTCGACCCCTTCGGGGTCGGTAGGATAGGCCGGGGCGCGATCCGTGGGCGGCGGGCACCAAAAGCGTGCCCTTGCCCACGGCTACTGACTTTTAACCCCTTCGGGGTTCTGACGGCGGCCGGCAGGGAAGTAAATCGAACGTTACGGGGAACCCCCTTCGCGGCGCCCCACTCATCAAGCCACCCGCTTTGCGGGGGGGTGTTTAACTCGTCGGCTTTCCGCGCTGGAGAAAGCGCCGACTGCGATGTCAATTCCATCAAGGCAACTCCAGAACGGCGATCGCGTTGCCATCGTCGGCGGTGGACCTGCCGGTTCGTTCTTCGCCATCCATCTTCTTCGCGAAGCCAAGCGTCTCAATCGACACATCGAGGTGGTCATCGTCGAGAAGCGTGGTCCGACCGACCTGGGCGCCGATGACTTTCAATGCAGGGGATGCAACTTCTGCGCGGGCGTCATCTCACCGAGGTTGAATGAGATCCTCGAGGAGCACGGTCTGGTCGTTCCGGAGGAGATCATCCAGGGGCGCATCGACTACGTCTGGATACAGGGCCAGTGGAAGAACTTCCGGCTTCGAGTTCCCAAAGACATGCGGATGTACTCGGTATTCAGGGGCTCGTTACCCGGCAGAAGGAGCGGCAGACCCGCGGGGTTCGATGGGTTTCTGCTGGGTGAGGCGGTCAAGGAAGGCGCGCGCATCCTGTATGGCAAAGTCCAGGCCATTGCCTATGCCGCGTCGGGGATGCCCCGCCTGACGGTGCGAACGCAATCCGGAGAGAGGATCTCGCTCGAGGCCAGCTTCGTGACCATCGCCACCGGAATCAATGCGCACTGTGGCCTCGACTATGGTGACGATGCCCTGATCGCCTCGCGTCCAGCGGTTGAATCCGGCGTTCGTTCCCGGCAAGTCCCGAAAGGCCTTCATCTTCGAGCTCGACGTGGGCGAGGACTATCTCGCAGCGCAATATGCACCGGGAGATCTACTTCATCGAGTACGGCTCGAAGCACCTCGCCCTCGAGCATACCGCGCTCATTCCCAAGGGCAGGTTCTTGACCGTCGCCATGATCGGCAAGTGTATCGACGAGGCGGTCTTGCCGCGAGACAGCCAGCAGATCGTCCACGATTTTCTGACGCTGCCGCAGATCGACCGCATCTTGCCAGGCATCGAGGCGGCTCCCCTCGCCTGTGCCTGTGCTCCCAGAATGACCGTGACCACCGCCAAGTCCCCCTTCGGCGACCGGTTTGCCATCATCGGCGACGCGGTCGGGTCGCGGTTGAACAAAGACGGCCTGTTCTCGGCCCACGTGACGGCGAGCCGGCTGGCGCAGACCGTGCTCCATGAGGGAATCGACAAGCAGGCTCTCGCCCAGGGATACGGGAAGGCCATCAAGTGGCTGGCGGCAGACAATCGCTTCGGACGGATGGTATTTGGCGTGAGCCGGGTGGCGTTCACCATGCCGGTGGTCAGCCGCATCATGTACCAGGCGTTTGCCACCGAGTGCAAGGTGCGAGACGAGCGCAGCCGGCCCCTGAGCGTGGTGCTGTGGAAGATCGCCAGCGGCACGGCCGACTATCGGGAAGTGTTCCGGGAGATGTGCGGCTACGGCGTGCTGCGATCCGTTCTCGCCGGTGCGGTGGTCACGCTGAGGAACGTGGCGTTCGAGGCGCTCTTCGGTCTGAAATGGGGGGAGTACGGACGCTACCCGACGGTGGTGCTGAAGGAGAAGCGCGAAGCGCTCAAGGAAGCACTGGCCTCAGAGCCTGGGAATGGAGCTTGGCGAGTCGCCTGACTTCGAACGGATGTACGCGATCAAGATCCGGGGCTCCGAGGAAGAGATCATGGCAGGAGCTGGCCAAGTTCGGCCAACCCCATGCGAGGTTCCTCAAGCTGCGATTCGTCGACAGTTCGACAGATCCAGGGGGCGCCCAACCAAGTCGGATCGGTGATTCGATACAGGATACCGCTCCTCGGATTGGGCGCGGAACTGCGGCTGACCAAAAGAGTCGGCTTCGAGACCTTGCTGTATCAGGTCGACGAGCGGCTGGCGGACCACGGGAAACTCATCTTCAACGTCGCACCGACCAAGGACGGAAACCGCCGGCTCTCCATTTACGCGGCATTCGACTACAAGAGAGGCAAGGGCTTCGCGAGTCGGGTTCTGTGGAGGGGCGCCAGAGTGCTGTTTCCAGAATTCGTGCACGACGTGGTGTGGAACCATGCCCTGTGCACGATCAAGGAAGAGGTCGAGCGGAAGCACGACCACACCCTCCGGGCGTAGCGGGCGCGGCCATGCCAACTTCTCCTTCCTGGAATGCTTGAAGTCTAAATTAGCACCAACCCTTTATCCCCTCCTCAACTTACTGACTGATGCATAATAAGGTGACAGATGACCCCCTCACCCACCGCCTTGCGGTCCCCCCTCTCCCCCAAGGGGGAGAGGGCAGAGAAAATCACGATTGCAGCGCTAAAACTGAGGATTCTTATTCCCTCTCCCCCTTGGGGGAGAGGGGGGACCGCAAGGCGGTGGGTGAGGGGGTCTTGTCACTCAATTGTGCAGCGCTCAATAGAGGGGAGCATTTCAACTTAGGAGGGGAGCACTGTACCCAACTCCTCTCCTGATTCAGGAGGGGTGGCACGCCGAGCGCGGGGGTGGTTGCGCCATGGTAGTCAACTCATTTTTTCCCTTCCCCGGTAGCGAAGCCGTGGAGTTTTACTTCCACCTTCTCCTCGAGACCGTCGTAATACTCCTTCAGAATCGCAATCACCTCAGGCTTGGAGAATTCCGGCGGAACCGGCTTTCCCTCGCTCATCAGTTTGCGGAGTAAGGTTCCCGAAAGCAGCAAGCGCGCGCCGCCTTTATAGTTGCCGTTTTCATCGATCACGGCCTTACTCTCGTGGGGGCAGGTTTTCATTGACGCCATGCTCCCGCATTCGTAGCAGTAGAAAGTCCAATCCATGCACAGAGGGCGGAGCTTGAGGGCGTCCGCAGGAATCTCCTGGAAGATTTTCTGGGAATCGAAGGGGCCGTAGTAATCGCCCACGCCGGCGTGGTCGCGCCCCACAATCAAGTGCGTGCAGCCATAATTCTGGCGGAACACGGCGTGCAGAAGGGCTTCGCGGGGTCCTGCGTAGCGCATCTCCATGGGGTATCCGCCTTGAATCACGCGATCCCGCCGGAAATACTTGTTCACCAGCGCGTCGATGGCTTTCACGCGCACTTCGGCGGGAATGTCGCCGGGCTTCAGCTTGCCCACCAATTGGTGGACGTAGACCCCATCGCAAACCTCGATGGCGATCCAGGCCAGGTAGGCGTGGGAATTGTGCATGGGGTTGCGGAGTTGCAGGGCGGCCACCGTGCTCCACCCACGTTCCTCAAACAGTTTGCGGGCCTCGGCGGGCCGCTGATAAATCCCCTTGAACATCTCCGGGTAATATGATTCCGAGATGACCTTCACCGGCCCCGCCAGGTTCACCGGCCCCTGCTCCATGACCTTCTGCACGCCGGGGTGGGCGGAATCCGTGGTGCGGAACACTTGCTGGCACTCGTACTGCCTTATCGATGGAGTACTTCTCCGTCACCTTCATGGTGCCCATGATGGACTCGGTTTCCGTGTCCCAGAGCGCCACCTCTTCGCCTACCGCAATGGAACCAGCCAGGTCTTCCGCGGCGGAGAGGGTAATCGGGATGGGCCAGAAAAGGCCCTTCTTGCTGGGCAGGCTGTAGGTTTCACAAGCAACCCCGCCAGTCGTCCTTGCCCATAAATCCCTCCAGGGGAGTAAACGCGCCAATTCCCATCATGATGAGATCGCTCGTCTCCCGTGTGGTCATGGGAACCTTTTTAAGGCTTTGCGGCTTTCTTGCTCTCCTCCTCCCGCAGTGAGCCTTCCAAAAGAAGGGGTGTTAATTGATTGCTCCCGTGGGGGAGAATCAGCTTGCTCATTGAAACCTCCGATGAAATTGACAGACGAAACTCGAAACTGGAAAATCGAAACTGGTGTCGAGTTTCGAGTTTCGAGTTTCGAGTTTCGATCCTTGCGGCTTCAAACCCCAAACCTTAGCATGATACCCTTGGCAAGGTTCGCGCGCATAGGGCGAAGACTCGGGGATCGTGCCATCGGGAGATCGAGCCATCGGTTCATCGGCTCATCGGCTCATCGGCTCATCGGCTGATCACGGTGTTGGTTTTATTGAGGATTGCAAAATATAGTGACGAACTGTTTTCGTAGCGCGGGCGTCTCGCCCGCTGTGGCGTGGGCATCCTGCCCGCGCGCTGGGCGGGAGCGGGACGCTCCCGAGACAGCGGGCAAGATGCCCGCGCTACGCACGTAATTGTCACTATATTTTGCAATTCTCAGTAGATGGCCCCATGACCCGATTGACCGATGCGCCGATAAGTGGCTATCCCAACCCTCTACCCCTACCCACTGTTCAAAATGATTCCTGGTGGTGTATAAGAAAGGAATGACACCCGAACCTAATTACAAAGAGATGCTGGCGGTGGCGGTGGCGGAGGCGCGCAAGGGTCTGGCGGAGGGCGGCATTCCCATCGGCGCCGCGATCTTTGATGCCAGCGGCCGGCTGATCGGCGCCGGGCACAATCGCCGCGTGCAGCAGGGCGATCCCTCGATGCACGGCGAGACGGATGCCTTCCGCAACGCCGGCCGCCAGCGCAGCTATCGCCAGCTCATCATGGTCACCACGCTCGCGCCGTGCTGGTACTGTAGCGGACTGGTTCGGCAGTTTGGCTTCGGAACCGTGGTGGCGGGCGAAAGCCGCAACTTCCAGGGCGGCCTCGATTGGCTGCGCTCGCTGGGAGTGAAGGTTATCGACCTTGATTCCGAGGAGTGCGCCTCCCTGCTGGCCGAATATATCCGCACCCACCCCGAGGTTTGGAACGAAGACATCGGCGAAGAATAGAATGGTTGGAAAGGGCGAAGCAGCAGCCTCGCCCTTTCGCAACTCAACGAGCAAGAATCCATCTTAGAACGCCAGGTGCAGTGACATCTGAATCTGCCGCGGCCCTCCGATGGTCTTGTTTACGGCTCCGAGGCCGGCGGGACAGTTGTAGAACCCCGCGTTGGGAGCTGGAGCAACTCGTGGGCAAAGGTGTTGTCCCCTCGGCGGGGAAATCGTTGTAGCCCACATTCTGCGAAACGTTATCGATGGGAATATCGAAACTGGCGGTGTTGGTGAGGTTGAAGACGTCCAGAGTGTATTTCAGCGTGACCCGCTCGGTGATCCTCAGATCCTTAACCAAAGAAATGTCGGCGCGCTTTTGCCAGGCTTGCCGAAAGATGTTGCGCCGGCCCGAGGTAAAGTTGGTCTCAAAGGTGTCGCCGGGAGGAATCGCCCCACCCAAGTCACCGGGCTGAAGCAAGGGCAAGGTGAAGCAATTTGCCTTGAGCGCCGGCGTGGCGCCCGCTCCCGTGGCGCCGGTCACCGCATTGCGGGAGGTACAACCGGGAGCAAGCGGAACGATGGGGTTGATGATTCCATCGGTTACACCGTAAAAGATGCTGCCCACGGCGCCCGTGTAATCGATCACGCTATAGGGCTGGCCACTTTCGAGCACGGCGATCCCTTGAATGGCCCAACCATTGGCGATCTTGCCCGCCAGCCCATTCCCCTTGACGAAGCTGGGGAATTGGTAAAGGTAGTTGAAGTTCAGGACATGCGTGCGGTCAAAGTCCGACGAGGCGTAGGCGCTGTGCGGGTTCAGGGGTTGTTGCCGTTATAGAAAAGGCCCATGGCGCTCTGCTCATCCAAGGCGTGCGACCAGGTGTAGGAGAAGCCCACTTGCACCCCGTGGCTCAGCCGCTTTTCCACGTGCGTCTGCAAAGCGTTGTAGTTGGAAACGCCGATGGCTTTGTAACTCTCCGATTCCGCGGAGTAGCCGATGTAAGGAACGCGCAGGTCGTCGTTGCCGCCTTCATAGGTTGACAACATGGACCTGTCCATCGGGCAGACGAGATGGGATTCCAGTTTTGGATCGAGAACCGTGTAGCCGTACGTGTAGTACTGGCCGATGAATGGGGTTGGTGGGTGTCGCGATCCCCGGCTGGTTGAAGGGAATGGGCATGACCTCGTGACGGCCGGAATTGCCCACGAAACCAATGTCGATGGCCAAATCCCGGCGCGGCTGCCACTGGATGTCGAAGGTGTAGTTCATCGTGTAGGGCAGCTTGTTCGCCCGGTCGTAAGTGGCGAAAGAAGGAAGTTGCTGAGCGGGGTTGGCGAGGATCGCGGCTTCATTCGGCAGATAATCATTGGCGGGATTGCCCGTGGGGGCAGGTCCCAGGGGTCCCCAGGGATTCTCCAGTGTGGTGCTACAGGTGGAAATATAGCCCAGATAGGAAGCAGGGATACTGGGACAGAATGACGTGTTCACGAAAGGTGGACTCTGGTTGACGCCGAAAGGCCCGGCGGTGGTTTCGCCCGCCGCGTAGCCGGGGGAGAGATAGGTGAAAAGTTCGCCCCGATCGTAATAGATCCCCGCGCCGCTACGGACCACGATCTTGTCGTGAAAAGCCTTGGGCGTCCAGGCAACACCCAGGCGGGGCGCAATGCCCCATTGCCGGCCGGTAAGGGTCGTGTCACTTACACCTTTGCTGGGGTACTGTTTGTTATTTCCGGCGATGATGAAACCATTCGAGGTTATGGTGTCGGTCGCCGCATCATAGTTGTAAAGGTTGGGGTCAAAGTTATAGATCCGGCCGTATTTCTCCGTCAGGCCGCCATCCCAATCGAACCGCACGCCGCCGGTCAGGCTGAGGTTGGGGCGGATCTGGAATTTGTCCTGAATATACTCGCCCGTTTGATTGGCACGGTAGTAGCGGCTGGCGTTGCCCAGAAGGAAAGCGGTGGACTGGAAAATGAAGTTGGGGGTTGGAATTCCTTGCAGAAACTGCCGAAAAGTCCGCGTGAGGCAATAATGCCATTGCCGGTCCGGTCATCGAGCGCAGCGAGTTGGGTATAGGAATAGCTTCCTCCGAAACTCACCGTGTGCCTGCCCTGGTTCCATGTGGCGTTGAGCGAAGGCATAAAGCGGTTCTGTGTAACTCCCGTGAAGGCCCCCTGGGAAGCGGACCCTTGGCCGATATTCATGCTTGCATCCCCGAGCGGTACACCGTTGACGTTGTTGGGAGAGTTATTCCCCAAAATATCGACAATGCTCATCCCGGGAAAACGGGTAGAGCCGAAGGTGTTGATGCTCGGGCCTCCTGGACCTATCTGTTGCGGCGTAAAAGGCTGGCCGACGGAACTGTAAATATTCTCCCGCGCGAACCCAATGGTTTCGATGATGCTGAAATTGGGCGCGGGCGTTTGAATGTTGGAGAGCGAAATCACCTGACTGCCGGCGGTCAAAGTCTGGGGGAACCCGGCAACCATGGAGTAGGCGTAGGGAGCAACGGTTGGATCGTCCTGGAAATAGTATTTCACGGAGATAATATCGGAGGGGGTCCGGTTCCAGTCGAGGTTGCTCACCAACTGGTGCGCGGAAAATACCGCCGTTCCCGGCACGTAAGCATTACCCGGTATGGCAAGCGTGGGGACGTGTCCATCATCATTGGGGATCATATACTGGCCGTTGGGCAGTTTGTATTGGAGCATCGCCAGCGCCACGGGATCGATTTGGCTCGCCGATATCGTCGGATTACCATATGGAATGTTGAAATTAGTGTTGGCGATCTGCGCCAGGGCAGCCGCCGAACGGTCATCGGACAGTCCGAAGGGAACGGTCAGCCGCGAAATGCCGATTTCCCCGTCGCCGTCGTGAAGGTCTTGGTAGCCGACATAGCCGAAAAGCTTGTCTTTGATCAGGGCCCCGCCCAGTGTGCCACCCAGCACTTCGCGATGGAGCGCCGGAACCTTCTGGTCTTGCGGTACGGTGGGATCGGCGTTGAAAAAATACGGCGCGGCGTTGAGCCAGTCGGTTCCATGATGGATGTAAAGGCCGCCGTGCGCTTTGTTCGTGCCCGAGGCCGTGCTCATGTCGATGTGCGCGCCGCTGGTGGATCCCTGCTGGGCGTCGTACATCGAGGTATTCACGCGAACTTCCTGGATGGTTTCCGGAGCGGGGGTGGGCAGCGCCTGACCAATGGCCAGATAGGGCGATGCCGTGGTCTGAATCACCCCGATGCCCGTGCTGGAGACCAAGGCGACGCCCGTGTTGTTGACAATCCGGGCGGAAGCCACCTGGCTGGTGCTCTTACCATTGAAAATGTTGCTGGCGTCCACTCCATTCAACAGAAAACTGTTGCTGGTGTCGCGCTGGCCATTGGCCCAGATCGGCTGGTTGCCCAAGCCGGCGTTGGCGCCGGCTGCCGCTGGGAAGTTCCGCATTGACGCCGGGAGAAAGAATGGCGAGCCCCGTAAAGCTGCCCGTGGGCAGGGGGATGGACTGGATCTGGGATTTTTCCAGAACGTAGCCGTTCGTGGTGTCAACGGCATTCATCAACGGCGACTTCTCCTCCACCGTGACCGTTGTGCTTACCTGCCCGACCTTCAGCGACGCGTTCACCGTGGCGGTGCGATTGGCCTGCACCAGAATAGTGGGAATGGTGTCAGTAAGAAACCCTTCATGAGTGAAGGTAAGGGTGTAGGTACCGATGGGCAGGTCCGCGAATTCGTATCCGCCCTCCGCGTTCGATTTCTTCGAGCGCGTCAAGTGGGTTTCGTCGCCGACAACGGTCACGAGCCGTTTCCGGCACCAGGGCGCCGCTCTGGTCGGTTACGGTGCCCCTGATCCCTCCCAAGGTTTGCTGGGCCAGCACTAAACGTGTAGATGTGACAAACATCAGAAATGCTGACGCTAGGAAGAAAGAGAATAGTCCAATATCTCCAAGAACTCGTTTTCTCCCGCGCGGAGTGGTCATCTATTGTCCTCCTGGGTCGATATTTTTTCTATGCGCCGGTCCTGCTCTATTCCCGGCTTAATAATTGTAATCGGTGGGTAACATAGGAAAATATTCCAATCCCGTGGAAAAAACCAGTGGAATTTTTTGATGACGGGAATTAAATATTCCTATTGGAAACCCCAGGACCGCCAAGAAGGCCGGGGGGTAGGCGCCCGGCGCAGGCAATTCTCTATCTCCTTAAATTTCAATGAGATATGGTAATCATCGCGCCCCATGGGTTATCATAGGTTTTCCTAAGTATTCATGGGTTGTCAAGGTTATGATGTCAATTTGTTTAAGGGAAAATCATGATTTTGCGCATCGCCAAAGTCGCACTGATCCTCGCCGTGGCCCTGTTCTATTCCCTAGTTATCTTCAATAATGTTACGGACTACGGCTCCAATTACCAGTTCGTCCGCCACGTGCTCATGATGGACACGACCTTCCCCGGCAACCACGGAATGTGGCGTGCCCTGACCTCGCCGGGGTGGCACACCGCTTTTTATCTTTCCGTTATCTTCTGGGAATTGCTCACCATGATATTATGCTGGTGGGGAGGGCTGCGGCTGGCAAAGGCGCTCGCGAGCCCTGCCGGCGAGTTCCATCAAGCCAAGAGGGTGGCGATTGTGGGGCTGACTCTGGGCCTGGCGATGTGGCTTGTGGCCTTCCTGAGTGTGGGAGGCGAGTGGTTTCTGATGTGGCAGTCAAAAACCTGGAACGGCCAGGAAGCCGCTTTCCGTATGTTCACGGTGCTCGGCATCGCCCTGCTGCTGGTAGCGCAGCCTGATGCCGAGGGACAGCCTTAGCCCTCCGCGCTCGTCCGCTGCGCATTACGGCCGTGCAGAAAGAACCACATCAACCCCGCCGCCAAATACGCCAGGTAAATATAGGGCAACTTACCGTAAGTCCCTTCGGGGACAGGATAAAGATTACCCACCAGCGCTAACACCATGGCAGCACACGCCAATGCGGGGATAATTACGGCGCTGGGCGGGAAGACCCCGTGCTGGCGTAGGTAGCGCGGCAGCGCGACCGAGACCAACGCGTAAGCCACGATGAACCCGTAGGTGGCCAGCGATCCGAGCCAGCCGTACACATCCAATCCGCTTGCTCCGCGGGCCGCGAGCACGACCACAGGAAGCAAAGCGGCGAGGCCCGTGACCACAACCGCGTGGCTGGGGGTTTCGTTGCGAACGTGGGTGGAGCGCAATGATTGGGGGGCCAGGCCGTGGTGCGCCATCAACAACAGCACACGCGCCGCGGCGGTAATGCAGGCAAGCGTTCCGGCGAACAGACTTACCAGCGCCCCCACGTCAATCAGCAATCCAAACACCGGCACTCCACTCAGGTCCGCCAAGACGTGCATGGGGGCGGGGTTCGTTCCCAGATCTTGGCCGACGGTGTGGAAACCCAGCACTTCGGCATACGCGCAAACCGTGAAGAAAGCTCCCCCCAGGATGGCGGTTAGCATCACGGCACGCGGAATCGTTTTCAAGGGATTGCGCGCCTCGGAGCCCATCGTCGTCGCGCTTTCGAAGCCGCAGAAGCTAAAAAGCGCCATCACCAGGCCGAGACGCAAACCGCTGCCGGTCGAGCCGCGCAGGCGCAGTTGATCCCAGTCCCAGTGCATCCCATGGCGCCACAGGAGCAGCGCCACCAGTATAACGATGACCAGGACGGACAAAGCTTCCACCCACAGCATCAGCCGGGCGGAGATCTTCACGTCGCGATAGGCGATCCAGACGGAAACGCCGGTGACGAGGATAGCCAGAACCACCGCCCAGGCCGCTTGCCCTGTGCCGTGACGGAGCAGCAGAATGGCGTAATGATAAAAGCCGCCAATCACGCTGGAACCGGTGGCGACGTAAGCCAGCAGCAGACTCCAGGCGACGGTAGCCGCCAGCCAGGGAGGAAGCGTCATGGCGGCGTAGGTATAAAGCGATCCGGGCGAGGCCGAGTAGCGCGCGTAGCGTCCAATGCACCAGGCCACCAGCAGTATGGCTGCCATAGCGAGCATGTAAGCAAGCCAGGTGGCATTGCCGGCCAAGGCACAAACCAGCGGAATGGTGGCGGCGGGCGTGGTGGTAGGAGCCATGGTGGAGACGGATTGCGCCAGCGTCTCCATGGGCGATAACACTTCCCGCCGCAAGCCATAGCCTGCCGCAGGTGTACCGTTCGGCATGGCCGGCGCCGGGGGAGGCGGATTCTTCGCGGTATCAGATTCTGTCGGAGTGTGCATGGCGTACAATACGGGAAGCGCCGCTGGAATTGCAAGCGCAATGCGTGGGTGAAGCGTGCATAGTAGGGGCACACTATGGCGTGCTCCCAAGCAGGTCTGCGCTCCACTTACCCCGTTGACGAAAACGCTCTCCCCGCCTATAGTGGCCCATCCTCATCAGGGAGAAATGCCTTCTGCTTCAGCGCATCTTTCACCTCAAGGAAAACGACACCACGGTCCGCCGCGAATTGCTGGCGGGCCTGACCACCTTCACGACCATGGCCTATGTGGTCGTGGTCAACCCGCGCATCCTTTCCGAAGCCGGCATGCCCGTGGAAGGAGTTCTGTTCGCCACGTGCATTTCCGCCGCGCTCGCCACGCTGATCATGGGACTGTGGGCCAACTATCCCATCGCGCTCGCGCCCGGCATGTCGCTGAATGCCTACTTCACCTACTCCATTGTCATCGGGCGCGGGGTGCCCTGGCAGACGGCGCTCGGCGTGGTCTTCATCTCCGGCATGCTCTTCCTTTTGCTCACTCTCACCAACGTGCGCGAGATGATTGTGAATGGCATTCCCGACTGCCTGAAGTACGGCACGGCGGCGGGCATTGGCCTTTTCATTGCCTTCATCGGTTTCCGCAACGCCAAGATCATCGTCGCCCATCCCTCCACCTACGTGGCCTTGGGCCGAGTCTCCGACCCGCAAGTCATCCTGGCGGCGGTGGGCCTGCTGGTGATTGCCAGCCTCATGGCCCGGCGCGTGGGCAGCGCCATCCTGCATCGGCATTGCCGCCACGGCTTTGGCGGGAATTCCTGTCGGCCTCACCCATTGGCCCGCGCATCTCTTTTCGCTTCCCGCACCCCGGCGGCACGTTCCTGAAGCTCGACCTGCGCGCGGCGGCCAAATTCGGCCTCGGCGACCTGATTTTCATCTTCTTCTTTGTCGATCTCTTCGACAACGTGGGCACTCTGATCGGCGTGTGCGAGGAAGGCGGCTTCATGCGCGACGGCAAACTTCCGCGCGCCAGCCGCGCTTTGTTGGCCGATGCGCTCGGCACGATCATGGGATCTTTGACGGGCACCTCCACCGTCACCAGCTACATTGAAAGCGCCGCGGGCGTGGCGGCGGGGGCGCGCACGGGCCTGGGCAATCTCGTGATCGCCGGGTTTTTCCTCGCCGCCATGTTTTGCGCTCCCGTGATTGCCGCCATCCCCTCGTTCGCCACCGCCCCGGCGCTCATCATCGTGGGCTCCCTCATGTGCGGAGCCGTGGCCCGAGTCCGCTGGAACGACTTCACCGACGCCTTCCCTGCCTTCCTGACGCTGGTCGCCACCCCTCTCACCTTCAGCATTGCCACCGGCCTCAGCCTCGGCCTGATCTCCTTCACCTTTCTCAAGCTCGCCACCGGAAAACGGCGTGAAATCAGTCCCCTGATCTGGGTTCTCACCGGACTGTTCATTCTTCGCTACGCCTTCCTCGGCCTGCATTGATCGCCTGTGGCACATATGGGGTGATCGGAAGATCAGCTTATCGGCCCATCAGGTCATTGAGACATTGGGTGAATGAGCGAATTTCCAGTTTCGAATTTCGATTTGAGATTTGCGATTTTCGAAATCAGCACTTTGGGACAACCTCTCCCTCCAAATTAGGTTCATAATCCCATAGCAAACGGGTGGTCCGGGAGAGGAGCCGATACATGAAATTACGCCTGGCTGGCCGCATTGCGGTGGCCTCTGTCTCTGGATTTTGCCCGCGGGGGCAGCCGAACCTCAACTTACGATTTACAACCAGAACTTCGCCGTGGTCCGAGTGCTGATTCCCCTCGATCTGAAGCCGGGCGAGAATCGCATTCAGTTCACCGACACGACCGCCTATCCTGGAGCCCGATTCGGTGATTCTCCGCGACCCCACGGGAGCGCGCACCTTGCAGATTCTCGAGCAGAATTACCGCGCCGACCCCGTCTCGCAGCAGCGCCTTCTCTCCCTGTACGAAGGAAAGACCCTTGAATTTCTCGTGCAGCGAGGCGACCACACGGAGACCGTGCAGGGCAAGATCATTCGCAGCGGATACGTCCCGCCCCAGCCCCAACGCTCCCTATGGGAATCCCTACCGCGGAAACTCCTACCGGGATGCAGCAACCGATCATCGAGGTCGACGGCAAGTTGCGCTTTGACCTTCCCGGAATCCCCCTGTTCCCAACCCTTACCGACGACACGATTTTGAAGCCGATGCTCAACTGGGTTTTGATGACGGACAAGCCTGGCGAGGTGAATGCCGAGTTCAGCTATGTGACCGGCCAGATGAACTGGAATGCGGATTACAACCTTGTCGCGCCCGAGGAGGGCGATCAGCTTGACATGGTCGGCTGGGTGACCATCCACAATCAAACCGGCAAAACTTTCGACAGCGCTCGAATCAAGCTGATGGCTGGAAATGTCAATAAAATACAACCCGCGATTGCCGACCGTTTCGCGGCCGGAGGATGGTCATAGGGGGAACATTGGGCGGCATTCCTCCTGCAGGTTTCCGAGAAGACTTTTGAAGAATACCACCTCTACGAACTGCACCGCCCCACCACGCTGCACGACCAGGAGAGTAAACAGGTTGAATTCGTGCGCGCTGCCGGAATCAAGTCCGAACGGGTTTATGTTTATGACGGAATGAAGGTGGATCAGAACCGATATCGCGGCTGGAACACCGAGAGCATTCGATCCAACGCCGAATACGGAACGGATTCGAATCCCGACGTCGGGGTGATGCGCGAATTCAACAACTCGGAAGCCAACCACTTGGGGATGCCCCTGCCGGCGGGCCGCGTGCGTTTCTACCGGCAGGATACGGATGGCCACCGGGAATTCACGGGTGAGAATGAAATCAAGCACACGCCGCGAGATGAAATGATTCGCGTCTTCACCGGCGACGCTTTTGACATCAAGGGTGAACGCCGGCGTACGGATTTCCGCAATGATATGGCCCACCGGATGATGGACGAGTCTTTCGAAATCAAGCTGCGCAACCACAAGAAGGAGCCCGTCGTGGTGCGGGTGGTCGAACACCTCTATCGCGGCCAGACTTGGGCCATCACAGAAAAATCCTCGGACTATCTCAAGACCGACGCCCAAACCATCGAGTTTCGGTCTGAGGTGCCGACGGATACCGAAAAGACCGTCACCTACACCGTGCATTACACCTGGTAAAGCAAGCAGGCGTCGCGCCGACCTGTTTGGTTAGGGCCGCGGCACATGATCGCAAATCTCAAAGCTCAGATCGAAAGACGAAGATCGAAACTCGGAACTCGAAATTCACTCACTCGCCCAATGTCTTAATGACCCGATGAGCCGATGACCCGATTCTTGCCCATGTCCCCCTTCGTCGTCGGTTATAATGCCTATGCAAACGGCGCGGGGTAAAACGGCACTCCTGCCTGTGCCATCCACGGCCAGGAGTGGCCGTGCCACATCACCAGTTTTGAACAGGAGCATCAAAACGTGCGGATCAGAAAGGCGGTCATCACAGCAGCGGGAGGGAATCAGCGGGCGCTTCCGCTCCAGACTCTCATCCAGGACGGAGTGGAAAAATCCGTTCTGAACATCCTGATTGAACAGGCCCTCACCGCGAATATTGGCGAAATCTGCGTCGTGGTGTGGCCCGGCGACGAGGCCCGCTACGCGCAAGCCGCCGGCGACCTCGCCGGCGCGGTGCGATTCGTCCCTCAGCAGCACCCGCCGCGGGGATACGGCCATGCCATTTACTGTGCGCGGGAATTTGTGGGTCAGGAGCCCTTCCTGCACATGGTGGGCGATCACCTCTATGTGAGCGCCGCCAAGCCCGGCGTCGAGCGCCTGGTGGAATTGGCGGAAGCCGAGTCGTGTTCCGCCTCCGGGGTCCAGCCCACGCGCGAAAGTCTGCTCGCCCAGATTTGGCGCGGTGGCGGGACGCCGCATGTCCGGCCGCCCCGGCGTTTATCGCGTGGAAACGGTCATGGAAAAGCCGACGCCCACGGAAGCCGAACAACGCCTGATGGTGCCGGGAATCCGCGCGGGCTACTACCTCTGTTTCTTTGGCATTCACGTTTTCACTCCCACGTTGATGGACCTGCTGGGGCGGATGCTGGCGAGCTGAGCCCAACCGCGCCGTCACGCTTTCCGCCGCTCTCGCTGAACTCGCCCGGCAGGAGCAGTACCTGGCGCTGGAAGACACGGGAAGGCGTTATGATCTCGGCGCCCGCTACGGACTGCTCACCGCGCAATTGGCCCTGGCGCTGAACGGCCGTGACCGCGACGAGGTGCTGACGCACTTGCTGGAACTACTGGCGGAGCGTGAGCTGACGAATCCCCGGGGGAAGGCGAGCCGCATGGGCGATAACATCGCAAGTTGCGGTAGCGGCGCTCGGCGCTCGGGGAAGGTGTAGCGCATGGGCGCCATGCGGGGCGGTGGGATGGGCATGAGCATGCGCGCAGAGCGCACGCCGCATGGGCGCGGAGCGCGAGCGGGGCAGGCGGAGTTACCCAAGCGCAAGCCCAACCTGAAGAAACTGTGGCCGCAGATTTGGGCCCTGGTGGTGCCGCGCAAGTGGCTGCTGCTCGCGGGGCTGGGATTGATGGCCATCAACCGCGTTGCCGGCCTGGTGTTGCCGTATACCTCGAAGCCGCTGCTGGATAGAGTGCTTATCTCCGCAGCATCCTCGACCCGACCTGCTTGCCCCGCATCATTGCGCTGGTCTTCTCGGCCATGGTGGTGCAGGCCATCACTTCTTTCTCCCTCACGCAATTGCTCTCCAAAGCCGGCCAACGGCTGATTGCGGAAATGCGCCGCCAGGTGCAACGGCACGTGGGCCTGCTATCGGTGGCCTACTACGATGAGAACCGCACCGGCACGCTGGTGGCGCGCATCATGACCGATGTGGAGGGCGTGCGCAACCTGGTGGGGACGGGCCTGGTGGAGTTTGTGGGCGGCCTGCTGACCGCCGTGCTGGCGTTTCTTTATCTCCTGCATCTGAGCGTCACCGTCACGCTGACGGTATTCACCGTGATCGGCGCGTTCGTCTTTGTCTTGCAGTATGGCTTCAAAGTGATTCGTCCCATCTTCCGCGAGCGGGGCAAGATCAATGCGGAGGTTACCGGGACGGTTGACCGAGTCGCTGGGCGGAGTGCGGGTCATCAAGGGCTATCACGCCGAAGAGCGTGAGGCCGGGGTTTTCGCTACCGGTGTGGAGCGGCTGCTGCAAAATGTGATGAAGTCGCTGACCATGACCAGCGCCCTCTCTGCCGCGTCCATGACGGTTTTGGGGCTGGTTTCATCGGTGGTGATGTGGCTCGGCGGGCATCGCGTGCTGGGGAACACCTGGACGGTCGGCGACTACTTCAGTTACAACATGTTTCTCGCCTTCATGATTGCGCCCGTGTTCCAGATTGTGAACATCGGCACGCAATTGACGGAGGCTTTTGCCGGCCTGGACCGCACCAGCGAGATCATGGCCGAACTGGAAGAGAATCAGAGCCCCGGGCGCACCGTAAAGATGCCGCCCATTCAGGGCACGGTGCGCTTTGAAGATGTGGAGTTTGCCTATGACCCGGGAAAGCCGGTGCTGCACGGAATCAGCTTTCTGGCAGAGCCGGGAATGGTGACGGCGCTGGTGGGGTCTTCGGGATCGGGCAAGTCCACCATCATCAGCCTGCTGTGCGCCTTCCATACGCCCACCAAGGGCCGCGTGGTGGTGGACGATGTGGACCTTTCCCACGTGGATCTGAACACCTTTCGCTCGCAGTTGGGTGTGGTGCTGCAGGATTCGTTTCTCTTCGATGGCACGATTCGGGAGAACATTCTGTTTTCACGGCCGGAGGCGAGCGAGGAGCAGTTTCTGTTTGCCTGCCGGACGGCTCGCGTGGACGAGTTTGCCGAGCGCTACCCGGAAGCCTACGACACGATTGTGGGCGAACGGGGCGTGAAGCTGTCGGGCGGGCAGCGGCAGCGGCTTTCCATTGCCCGCGCGCTACTGGCGGAGCCGCGCATCCTCATCCTCGACGAGGCCACCAGTTCGCTGGACTCCGAGTCCGAGGCCATGATTCAGGCCGGACTGAATCAACTGATGCAGGGGCGCACGACCTTCGTCATCGCCCACCGGCTCTCCACCATCCGCCGCGCCGACCAGATTCTGGTGGTGGAGCAGGGACGCATCGTGGAGCGGGGCAACCACGCGGAGCTTTTCGCACTGGGCGGGCGCTATTACGACCTTTACACCCGGCAGCACGGGCTGGAGGCAAACCTGTTCCTGGCGCCGGGCGAGGGCGACGTGGTGCCAACACAATAGTCCGCGCCGCAACCAAACCCATCTTGTAGGGGTACCCCTACGAGACGAGCAAGAATTTTGCTAAAAAAAGAACTTACTGCTTTGCAATGCGGAGTAATCCCGCTTCGAGCTGGATAACTCCGCGTCCTTTTCATCGTGAATATTAATGAACAAGTTAGCATTTGTCGTGTCTGCTGCCGCGGAGTAGTGCGTTGCGCGCCCAATTCTGCTTCGTATCGACCGCCTACTACGCGGGCTGTGAGCGCTGGACGATCCCGTAAAAAGGTGGGTGATCTGTGCCCTCCCTACCGGAACCAGAAAAAGGAGATCCAAGGTTACCCTCACCGGCTGGTCCTGCTCAGCGTGGTGGGCCGGCCGGATGTTCCCCATGGATGTCGAACCGTACGGCCCCGGGGATAGTGAGTACAGCCCCGCCCGCCGGCTCTTGCGTCGCACCGTTAAAAACGCCGGCCGGCGCTTTGCCGACTACGTGGTCGCCGAGGGGGAATTCGCCCGCGCTCCCTTCCTGCACGATGCCAACGCTCTGGGCCTCTCCGTCGTCGTCCGCCTGAAGAACCATCTCCCCGAATTGTTCGCCGCCCCCTTCTTCGTCTAGTGCCGTTCCGCTCCCCTAATGTTATACTGGTGGGGTTGCCGCGAATCTGAATTGTCCTCTGGGAGCATTGCTCCCAGGTGCAAACGCGGCGCGAAGCCGTGGAGAGGTGTCCGAGTGGCTGAAGGAGCACGCTTGGAAAGCGTGTTCACGAGTAATCGTGACGTGGGTTCGAATCCCACCCTCTCCGCCAGCCAATCATTTGCAGTTTCAGTCAAACACCGCCGGCGAAGCGCGCGCTTTGATGAGTGAGGCCGGCTCCCAGGCGGTCACTCCAGCTCGATGCGCCAAGCGATAAATACTTCTACTTGTCTCCTGCCGACCTCTGAGCTTGCCAAAAATCGGCGCCACGATCGGCATAGTCGATACGCACGGTGTTGATCGAATAGGGCCCGACGGGAAGTATGTAGTGGCCGCCGGAAACTGCGAGGGGCTTCGCCTTAACGCCCTTGGGCCCACGCTCCATCAGGTTCACCTCGGTTGCCGCGGACGCCCCGGCGGGTATGGTGATTTCCGCCTCTTGATTCTTGCCGGCCCATTCATAGAAACGCAGGATGAGGCTGTTGCCGTCCTCGCTTTTCTTCATGGCCGTGAGCAGCAGGTTGTTGGGCTGGAGGCGGACGAAAGAATGTCGGGAAGGTAATGCGCCGGTGTGCCGCTCAACCTGCATGGTCTGGAACCGGTAATTGTACTCATAGCCATGACGGACGGTGAGAGCAGATTTCCAGTCCCCACCGTGCGGATAGAGAGCATAACGGAAGTGGTGATGCCCACGGTCCGCATCCGGATCCGGCCATACGGGCGAACGCAACAAGGAAAGCCGCAGCACGTTGCCGCTGCCATCGTAACCATACTTCGATTCGTTGATCAGCGAGAAGCCGTGTTGCCCGTTCCCCAGGTCGGCCCACCGCAAGGCCGGCACTTCAAACTTCGCCTGCTCCCAGCGGTTATTCCGCGTGGTGGGCCGCTCGATCGTGCCATAGGGAATCTCGTAGGTCGCCATGTTACTCGAGGCCGCGAGCGGGAAGGCCGCCTTGAGCAAAACATGCGTCTCGTGCCAATCAATGTCGTTCACCACGTCCACTTCGTCCGAACCCGCATCGAGGGTAATATCCTGCACAAAGGTCGAACTCTGCCAAGTCCGCTTCACGCGGATTACACCACGGAGCGGACCCTTCTCCACCAGTTTCACGGAATCCGCCTGCGCCAGAGGCGTGAAGTGGTCGAGCGTCCCGAGATCAATATTCCATGCGTCATCCTTATGGGGCGTGTCTTTGAATGCCTGCAACTGGTTGCCGCATCCGCCCGCCGCCAGCGTCTCAAAGTTTGCCTTCTTGTCATACAGGCTGGTGATGCAACCCGTGTGCGAATCCACCACCACCCGCAATAGCGAGTTCTCCAGCGTCATTCCACTCGCCTGGAGATCACTGTCAAAGGCCTCCCGCCCCGGAACGACGTGCAACACCTCATAGCCAAGTGACGGCACATCCTTGGCTTCCAGCAGCACATGAAAAGTATTTGTTTCCCTGTCGCTTGACAGAATCTGGGAAGGCAGCAGGTGACGGTCCGCATCAAAGACGGAGACGCCGCTCGCTGTAGCGTCCGGCATTTGTACGCTCACATCGACAATGCTGGTCCGGTCCCAGGCGAGCGGATTCCAAACCATTACGGGTATTCCCGCATGAGCCTGAGTATCTATGTGACGGTTAATATCAGCTAATGCATTGCCGGTTGCCTCGTTCGTGGCCCAGTGGATCATGTCGTAGTCGCGTTGGGCGTCTTTGTAAATCACGCCAAGGCCCGACCCCGCAGCAAGGTCGTGAAAGTCATTGAACGCCGCTTTCTTCCAGGCCTCCGTCAACCGCGCACCGGGGTAGTCCAGCCCACCCAGCCAGGCCAGGGCTGAATATTTTTCCGCGTTGAGCAGCCATTCTTCGCTCTCGCGCATGTTGCGTTTGTGCTGTGCCTGCGTGGTATACGTGCCGCGGTGGTGCTCAAGGTAAAGTTCGTCATTCCAGATGGGGACCGCCACCTTGCCCGAGGGCGGGGCCGGCAGCGCGCCGTTGCCATTGGCGAGAACCCGGTAATTCCAGCTTGGAGGCGCCGGCGCAATCTTCGTCTCCACCCCTTGGAAAAAACTCTCGGCGGTACCGAATTGCATTTTTGGAAATACTTTGTCGGCCTGCCCCCAATGCACGCCCGCGCCGAGCACATCGCGTGCCAGGCTAACGGCGAGGCGGCCAAAACTGGGACCGTAAAGGTGCAGCAGATCCGTCTGGCCGGGGTTTAGTTTCACGGCCTCTACAAGGTTCGCGGCAATATCCACCGGTTCGATCTCCAGCACGAAGTCGTGCGGGATGTAAGTAAGCACCCGGCTACCGTCCGGCGCCTGCCACCAAAAGAGTTTTAGCGGCAGCGGGTTGGTTTCATTTTCCACCATCTTCTCCAGGACAAAGTAGTCGATGCCGGATTTCTTGTAAATTTGCGGGAGTTGCCAGGTGTAACCAAACGAGTCGGGATTCCAGCCGACGTGTACGTCGACGCCGAACTTTTGCTGCACGTAACGCGTGCCCAGGAGAAGTTGGCGCACTGCGGATTCACCGTCCGGCATATTCAAATCGGGCTCCACCATCATGCCGCCGACCATCTCCCAGCGGCCCTCCTTGACGCGTCGTTGAATCTCGGCAAAGAGCCGGGGGAATTTTTCCTCCATCCACTCGCTGTACTGCGTGGTAGACTGCGCAAAAGTGTAGTGGGGATATTCGTTCATCATCTGAAGGGCATTGGCAAAGGTGAAATGGACTTGGTCGACTGTCTCGGTCCACGTCCAAAGCCAGGCGGCATCGATATGGGCGTTTCCCGTCATGCTCACCGAGTACCGGCGCAAGATTGACCGAAGGGGTTCAAGAGCCGCCTGCGCAGTTTCGAGGGAAGCATCGAAGGCTGATTGATCTTGTCTGTCCAGCGCCGGTATGTCGATGGCACTAGCCGCGGACTCAAGCGTCTTTTCCTGCGCTTGCAAAGCGCTTGGGTCGGGGGTGACGACGGGGAGCAGTTCGGCGGCAGAGAGCAACTCGGCTTCGAGGTCCCCAGGATCGGGCCGGCCCGCCGCGAAGCCTATCCGCAAATCTGCGCCCTCCAGTCTCTTGTCTTGTTGGGTCGTAAGAATCTTTACGGCTACGAGCGCCCGATCACCCGGCTTTGCCCGGTCAAAGAGCAACTGCTTCTCCAGGTGCGTCCCTTCCGCCATCCGTCGGCCATTGAAGTAAACGGTCTGGTAGGCGTATTCGGGGCCCGGTCCGCTGCCGGAGATATCTAGTTTGAACCAAATGCGGGCGCCCGCCAGATTGTATCCATGTAGCGTTTGCGGCACCTCAACCCAGCGGCGCAGCCATATCTCGCTCGTCGGCGCAGGAATGGAATCCTGATGGTCTTCCAGTCGTGAGTGTCGAGATTGGCGAGTTCGCCATTCACGACATTCCCGACGTGATACTCCCAGTCATTCGCGGGCAGGGTCTCCAGCCCCCTCAGGCGCGCGAGCGCCGCATGACCCTGGGCAGAAAACGGATAGGGCTCCGGCGGCTTCGACTGCGCCCGTCCGACGCCTTGAGACACAAGAACCATCGTCAAGCACATTGACATGGAAAGCACAGTAAGGCTTTTCACAGAAATACTCCGAAAGGATATAGGCACTTTCTTAAGCGCCACCAGAGACGTTGTTCACCGTGGCCGGCGATTTTCTCTGCAGCCCAAGCCTCCCACCGGCACTTCGACCGCCTTGCTTAGCAATACCCTAATTTCTTGTTTTTGGGGCAAACATTTTGCGCCTATTATAGGGGCGCCCCTTGGGGTCCCCCTGGAGTTTCTACGTCTCGGGCCGCACCGCCATGCATATGAGTTGTTGCCGGTCCCCCGACCAGCAACGGCGCAACGCCGAGTTATGCTTGCCTGGCTCTCCACCGCACCGTCGTAGCGGCGAGTTTACCTCGCCAAATGGCGGCGTAAAGCCGCCTTTACATCAAACTGCACCATTGCCCAGTTTTCGACCTCCGGTTTTAGCCAAGTCCCTTTCTTTTCATACATATCATGGGTTCATCAATATAAGGCATTTGTTTTCATAAACATCACGGCATAGGCAAGAACTGACATTTTTTCTATATTTGTTTTCAATAACATCACGGGATATACCTTCATTTCTTGATTGCCCCCTTTTCTGCGCCCCGTCGCTCCGCGATGCGATAAGTAGCCTGAATTCAGCGAGGTGCATTTTTGCTGCCATACTTCGAATTTCGCCTAACTCCTTGTGTTTTCATATACATCTTGGTATATACCCGTATCTTCTGGGGGTGAAGGCGCCCATCAAGGCGCGCCCAAGGCTCCCATCCTGACTCAGAAGGGGCCTTGAGTTTACTGCATTTTGAATTCGTGGTTCGTTCCCCCAGCGCTCGAAAAGTGACAAAAAAACCGGCGGTTTAAGTAAAATACGTGTGCTTCGGTAGAAAATGTCGCTCGGTTGTGTAGAAATGTCACCTTTTTTGTCGGGTAAATTGTCATTGTTTCGTTTGTTTTCATACACATTCCGGCTTCGTTCTTAATTTATTAACATCTTTTTTTTCAGTGCTCGCTCCCCACGCGACTTTCCCCCTCCGCCGCGATGATGGAAATTCCCTTGCTTCGGATAAATTGTCCGGCGTTTTCCGCCTCGGTCTGGGCATTCGTCCTGTCCTCCGGGCGACCCGGTGGGGCTGCCGCGTTCCGACCCCGTCCCTCCCCCCAGCCTAATCCCGAGCCCAGGTGTCTTGTCAAGGGAATTCCGGGCCGTTTTCCTACGGGCAGGAGGGGGGGCGCATTAGCGCCGGGGTTGGTTACCCGCCACCGGCCGGCGGCGCGCTCCTCACTCTTCTAAGGCTAGCTCAAAGACAAGATATGTTGTCAACCGAATTTTGGCGGAATTTCCTGCCGGTAGGAAAAAATTTAACAATTCCCCCCGGCTATTTCCTACCCGTAGGAAGTGGGCTGCGAAACTGGTCGGCGAAGGTGACAAAACGTCATGATGGCAGGGGACGCCGGACACCAGCATGGTGATGCCGTTACACGGCCAAGCGGAGCGGGCGCTTCCACGAACGTGGTTCAGGGGCAATCCTGCTTGCTTGTGATAAGGGCTGTTATCGACAGCTATTGGTAAACCCTTGGTGACAAGGCTGGACCTATTTCCTCGAACCCCGTTCGGGACAACGATCCGCCCCGCGGACCACGCAAAGCTTACTTTCCGAGTGCGCGATACAGGAGTTGAACGGCGTCGCTCTGCCCTCGCTCTTCCCACGGCGTATGGCAGACAGCAATTAACCAAATCCATGCATCAAAGATGTAAAATGGTCCCTGCGAGAGATCCGCGATGAAGTCCGGTTGCATACTGGGCAGGAAACCGGCAAGGTTGTCGCCTCTAAGGAGATTCTCATGCATGGTGGTCGCGCCGTGGCAAGCCTGGCAACGGGACGCAAGGCCGGGCGCGGGGGCCACGCTCCGCCTTCAAAAACCCAAGTTCCTGTTGGGGGAAGCACTACGCATCGGGGTCGGGGAACGTTCGACAAACCACCAGGCCAGCCCGGCGTGTCATACTCTCTCTTGGACGTTTTTCCGGCATAACCGAACGGCTCGACACTTTGGTTTGGCGCTCGCATGCTTCGCGCTAGCCAGCACGGTCATGGCACAGGAACCGACGCCGAGTAATCACGAGCCAGTGATCAAGGTTCAGGTGCAGCAGGTTCTGGTGCCGGTTATTGTGACCGACCAGAAGGGCCATTTCGTCACGGACCTCAAGGCCAGCGATTTCCAAGTGTTCGAGGATGGCGTTAAGCAGAAACTGGCAGCCTTCACCACCCAGGAAAACGCTGCGCCGGAACTGTTCCCCTCCGATGCCGGGCCGGGGCCGCGAGTCGTCGCACCACCACCCCCTAAAAGCGGGTCCATTCTTTCTCCTTCGGACTTGCGAGGCAAATCCGTCGCACTACCGCCGCCTGGAAGCGAGTCTCCTCCTCTTCATACGTACCTGATCGTCTTGGATACGCTCAACTCTTCCTTCGGGGACTTTGGTCAGGTTCGCGCCGCGCTCAAGAAACTTTTCAAGGAAGAGCAAGGCTCCGACTCGCAATACGCCCTCGTGGCGCTGGGCCGCACGGCCCTGGTCATCCAAAACCTGACCCGGGATCCGAAGGTCGTCTTGGCCGCTCTCGGGAACAAAGAGCTCACCGGAGCCATTAAATCCAGCGAAGCGTCGAACTTTGCCCAACAACAGGCTGAGTTGATGCGCATGATGGAAGATCACTGCCAAGGACCCAAACAGACACGAGAACCCTGCGGAAGCTCTACAGATCCGATTGTTGTGTGGGCAAATGCCGCTGCGCAAGAACGCGACAGGCTCACCCGAAATTTCGTAAATGATCTACGCGGCCTGACGGAACAGCTTTCCGGAATGCCGGGGAGACGCGTCATGATACTGGCTTCTGATGGCTTCAATTTGCAGCCCGGGCGCGAACTCTTCGAGATGATGGCAGCCTATACGAAAAAACCCAGTATGCTGCTCTACCAGCAAACCGACTACCTGCTGGACGAGATGAGAGCGATCATCAGGCTGGCAACCGCCCGGAATGTGACCTTCTACACCCTTGATTCGCGCGGTTTGTATGCCCTGCCGGCCGGCGGCTTCGATGCCAGTCAACACATTCAAGCAAAGCCAGGAGCCGTCCTGCCCGACGTTCAAAGCGCCACAGAAACGTCGGCCAGTGAAAACCAGGACGCGATGAACTACCTTGCGGAGGCCACGGGCGGCATCTTCTATCACGATAGCAACGACCTTCTGAAAGGCTTACGCCAATCCCTTGCGGACGGGCGCCAGTATTACCTGCTGGCCTATGATTCTTCGAACCCGGCAACAGACAACAAATACCGCGCCATCAAAGTGCAGGTCAGGGGTAAGGGCCTTATGATTCGAGCCAAGCCCGGTTATTGGGCATCGCCGATAAATATTGTAACGACTGCTCCCACGACACACACCGAACTAATGAGCTTGACCGCCCCTCCGCCCTCAGGAAGTGTTCCGACAACTCCTCCCCCGAAGCGCGCCGAATCAGGGAGCTTGGCCGCGCCAGCGCCGTCCCTGGTAGATATCCCAACCGCCGAACTTGTCCGGGAGGTACCGGAACTCAAGAATCTCCAGCCTGCCCCGAGCCAGGATTTGCTGGCCTCGATTCTTCAAAAAGTGGGGGCAAACGTCGCCATCCTGTTCAACACCTTTCCCAACGTGACATGCCGCGAGCAGGTGATCGAGCGGCGGCATATATACGTATCGGACACGCTGGGGCTGACGCCGATCACCGGATCCGTGCAGGACCAGATCACCCAGGAGTTTCGCTACCTGGCTTTGGCGAGCCCGGATCGAAAGCAGGTCGCTCTTGAGGAATTCCGGACGGACTCCAAGGGCCGGGTGGTAAAGCCTGGTGGTCTCGACAACGGGTTTCTGATCACCGAAGGGTTTGTTTCGATGCCCCTCAACCTCCACCCCTTTTATCAGCCAGACAGCAGGTTTCGGTATCTCGGGCAGGAGATGATCGAGAAGCGCGCGACGTACGTTGTGGCGTTTGTGGAAAAGCCCTCCTCGCCGCGGAGTGCCCGATTTACAGTAGGTGATGCAAAGCCTGTGTCCGTCCTTACACAGGGCTTGGCGTGGATTGACCCTGCCACCGATCAGATCACCCGAATGTGGACAGGCCTAGTGATATCTGTGCCGGAAATCAAGCTCAAATCACAGACCACGCGCATCAAGTTCGGTGAAGTACACTTTCAAAGCACGGAGTCGGGACTCTGGCTACCGCTCGAGGTGGAGGTGGAAACGAAGTTTTCCGACGCAAGCTTCCGCAACACCCACGCCTATTCGGAATTCAAACTGTTCACCGTACAAACTCAGGAGCGGCAAGATGCGCCGGCATCGCCATGATGAAGGGCATGCGGCTGAGGCTCGATTGGGAGGACCTCCCGGCGGACTCCCGCTGAGTAATCTCGCGAAAGATCACCACTATGAGCAATTGTTCTCGACAACTATCGGCGGCCGTGCACCTACCGTTAAACTCGCCCATCAAGTAGTCGAATTTCAGCGTCAAACCAGATCGCTGAGATTTGCAGGATTGGCCTCGGACTGGGCAGATCAGTCCTGCCTGTCGCCGTCTGGGATGTTGAAGCGTCCGCCTCACCCGCTAGTAACGGCGCAGCGTTTAGTATCTACAGATTCCTGTTGAAATCCCCTTGCCACCACCAAACGCCCCGAAGTCTTCGAGGAAGTTTGTGATTGCGTAGCGCGCGCTGGGATTGATCGGGAGTAACGCCGAAGGGTTTACCGATTCCTCGTCACTTGGACGTATGTCGCCAAACCGTGCATGCACCCTGCGCTGTCGGCTTGCGGGCGTTAGGGTAGGGCCAACATAAATGTAGAAACTCCAGGGGCACCCCTTGGGCGCCCTAGGCAGGGCAAGCCCAGCCCTGACAAGACACGTTAAGTTGCGGCTCCGCCACCCTGCGCGCCTTCAACGGACAGTCGTCTGCGCGCCATAAACGCGCCATGAACGTGCCCTTGTTTTTCCTGCCCGCGTAGCATAACCTTCCCCACGAAAGTGGGAAGAGCCTTCCCCAGGAGTTGCGGTTTATAGGACGATGAACCCAAAGATCGCGCGCAGCACGCGCGGTAAGCCATGTCCGGGAGACATCAATGGAGAAATGCTTTACAAAATATAAGCTCGTAAGCAAATCCGTGTTTCTAGTCATCGTAGTGGCACTTTTAACCAGCATTCCTTTCGCGGTTGCGCAAGAATGGACCGATCAGGCGCCGCCGCCTGCGCCGAAGGGACCATGGTCTGACAAGAGTTTGTCACCCGACCAGCGCGCCGACCTGCTGATCCAACAGATGACGCTGGAAGAAAAGCTCTCTCTCGTGCATGGAGACGAGGGCGAGCAAAGCGTTAAAGAAATGGCTCGGCGGCGCTGGGTACGTCCCAGGGGTCCCACGCCTGGGAATCCCCGACTTGCAGATGTCCGATGGGAGGTCCGGCGTCGCCAACATCGGCCGCACCGGGCGATACGCTACGGCGCTCCCCTCGGCCCTGGCGAACGCCGCAAGTTGGGACTTGCAAGCGTCATACGATTTCGGCGCGTTGCTGGGCAAGGAAATTCGCGACCTGGGATTCAACGTATCGCTCGGGGGGACCGCCAACATCATTCGCGAGGCGCGCAATGGGCGAAACTTCGAATGCCTGGGGGAGGATCCTCTCCTCATCGGCAAGATGCTGGGCAGTGAACTGAAGGGGACGCAGGCCCAGGGAGTGATCGGCAACATCAATCGCTATGCGGTGAACGACCAGGAGACCGGCCGCTTCATCATGAACGTCAAGATCGATAAGCGCGCCATGCAGGAAACGGATCTCCTGGCGTTTCACATCGCCATTGAGGAGTCGAACGTCGGCACCGTGATGTGCGCCTATAACAAGCTCAACAGCACTTTCACCTGCGAAGATCCGTACCTGCTCACCGACGTGCTGAAGAAATCATGGAACTATCAAGGCTGGGTCATGACCGATTGGGGCGCGGCGCACAGCACGCTCCCCTCCGCCCTCGCCGGTCTCGACCAGGAAATGCCCAGTGGAAAGTATTTCGGGGATACGCTCAAGGCGGCCGTGGAAAAAGGCGATGTCCCGGTGGCGCGCCTGAACGACATGGTGCATCGCATCCTGCGGACGGAAATTGCCCTGGGGGTATTCGATAACCCGCCGGTGCTGAGACCCGTGAATCCCTTCACCGGGGCGGAGGTGGCGCAGCGATCCGCCGAACTGGGCATCGTGCTGCTCAAGAACGCCAACGGCCAGTTGCCGCTCGAAGGCCTCCAGCATCAAATCGCTGGCGATCATCGGCGAGCATGCGGAGGCCGGGGTGCTCTCCGGCAGCGGTTCTGACCAGGTCAATCCCGCCGAGGGAAACGCCGTTCCCGGCAACCCGTATGGTTGGCACCCTTCTTCCCCGCTTAAAGTCATTCGCGCCCGATTGCCGAACGCGCAGGTAACGTTCGATGATGGCATCGACATCGCCCGCGCGGCCAAGGTGGCGGCCGCGAGTCGACGTCGCCATCCTGTTCGTCCATCAACATACAAGTGAAGGCCACGATGTGCGAAACCTTTCCTTGCCCCATACCCAGGACGAGATGATTGCCGCGGTGGCCGCCGCCAATCCGCACTGCATCGTCGTGCTGGAAAACGGCGGGCCCGTGACCATGCCCTGGATCGACAAGGTCAGCGCGATCCTGGAGGCCTGGTACCCGGGGATTCGCGGCTCTGAAGCCCTGGCGAATATTATCTTCGGCGATGTTAACCCCTCGGCGAAGCTGCCCGTGACCTTCCCCAAGAGCGAGGCGGACCTTCCCCATCCCACCCTGGCAGGCATGCAGTACGTGCCGGCCAAGCGAAAACGATCCTGGCAATATCCACTTTCCGCCTTTCGATGTCAACTATGACGAAGGGTTGAAAGTCGGCTACAAGTGGTT
Organism: uncultured Acidobacteriota bacterium; assembly: GCA_963810005.1. Taxonomy (GTDB): domain Bacteria; phylum Acidobacteriota; class Terriglobia; order UBA7540; family UBA7540; genus Bog-366. The sequence goes on along the minus strand of CAWELY010000040.1, from coordinate 153,352 downwards.
TGAGGCGGAGGGCAAGGAACCGCTCTTCCCGTTTGGATTCGGCCTTTCCTACACCACCTACGCTTACTCGAACCTGACGGCAGCAGCGGAGAAGGATTTGAAGGTGACCTTCAGCGTCACCAATACCGGTAAGCGTGCCGGCGCGGAGGTCGCGCAGGTGTACGCCCTATTGCCGGCGAGTGCGGGTGAACCTTTCAAGCGCCTGATCGGTTGGGAGAAGATCCCGCTGGCTAAGGGTGAAACCAAGGCCGTTACCGTAACGGTTGACCCGCAGTATCTGTCCATCTTCAATGTCGAGAAGAACGTTGGGAACTTGTCCCCGGCGATTACAAGGTGTACGTCGGAGGGTCCTCCCAGAGCACGCCGCTCACCACAACGGTCAAGATCGGCGGCGGCCACTAAGGCGATGCTAGCGGACTGCCCGGCAATTGGGTGGACGACGTAGCGCCGGCGCCTTGGCGGCATTTGCCGACAGGATGCCGGCGCTTCGAGATGGCTCGTTGTCCAGCCATTTCCTGGACGCTCGGGCCACTGATCTCACCAATAACTTACTGCCCTGAACGTCTCTTTTGTGGCTGCTGATTCTTGCGTGCCTCTCGCGCCTGGTTTTCCCCTCCCTTTACAATTTAGTCCCTTGTTTTGTGCTCAGATTCAATCATAACCACGCCGGAACTGACAGCTTCAGGTAATTTCAAAATGGGCCCCAATTCTCCCAGATTGAAGCCGTCGCGGATTGTCCCCTTCACACCTACCCGCACCCCTTCCCGCGGCACTCCGGTCTTCGAGACCACCCACAATGTGCCTGTCCCGTCATCAACTTCGTAAGCCCCATGACCCAGGACCGAGTAGCTCCTGACCACCTTACCGACCACGGCAACTTCCTGGTTTGCATAGCGGTGCGGGTCAGTCAATATGTGGTTGATGGTTTTCTGTTCGCAGCCAGGCAGAAACAAAACCATTCCCGCCAATACCAAGAACGCCCACCCGCAATGTCCAAGTCGCTTTCGCACGGCCCCACCTCCCGATCTGAACTAGAATTTCCAGACACCGCCGCGCGCCGAGGCTCGCTGATGATCGATTTCTCGCCTGCCGTAGCGCCGCTCTTTCCGCAGGGAGAATTTCTTTGAAACGCAGGGTATGACCTCTTCGAACTTCAGCACACGGGGCCCGGAAGGAAGTCCAAGAATTCGAATCCTGCCTTGCCAGGTTGGGCCGGATCAGCCTTGCCTATCCAGACGACCCGCGCTTTAACGAAGCAGTCGGGTTCGGTACCAAGCAGGAGACCCACAGGCTGGCCCAGGGCAAGGGGAACCGCGGATTGCAGACATAAGCCATGAGAGGAGAGGTCAACGGTATTCGCGAGGTATTCAGCCTCGTCACCTTCTATCACAAGAGTCACAGCCATTCGGACCCGCCTACGCTCCGTCCGGCGCTTAGATGATCGTGTGTCTTCATGCATGCTATTAGGATACATGGAGGAGGAGGGATAATCAACGGACCTTCTTGGGGTTCGATGAGGCGAGGGAACGCTTCCCGAGTCCAGATGCGCACGCCAGTTCAAGCGCCGCACGGCAAAGGGCCAGCGATTCCGCATGCGTGCTTTTTCACCTGATTTAACCCTCTGAAATTGCAACTACTTTGCCCCCGTCCCCGCTCACCGAGCAGATTCGCATTCGCTTTTTGCTTGACAACGCGGGTTCTGCCTGATATACTATTAATGTATCAGATGAAGAACCCTCCACTATCCCGCTCCCGTCTTCCGGCAGGCGAGCGAAAACGCCGTTCGCGCCTGACGCAGATGGTCTCTAGCCCGAAGTTCCCCTGACAATAAGCCCTGAATCTTAGGCGAAGCCTTGATTTGACAAGAGTTGGGAGGGATGCGGGGTTGCAGCATGTTCCCATGTAAATGGTAATTTCTTCTTGACAATATAGCCTTACAATGTATTATGGCTCCCATGTACATCGAGACCGTCCCCAACCGCAACTCCCGCCCCGCCATCCTCCTCCGCCAAGGCTGGCGCGAGGGCAAGAAGACCGTGAAGCGCACCTTGGCCAACCTCTCCGATTGGCCGCTGCCCAAGATCGAAGCCTTACGCCGCGTGCTGCGGGACGAGGCCCTGGTCTCCCCGGAGGATCTGCTCACGACTCGCCAGACGCTTCCCCACGGCCACGTCGAAGCGATCCTGGCGATGCTCCACCAACTCGGTCTGGAGGCGGTGATCGCTTCCAAGCGTTGCCGCCAACGGGACCTCGTCGTGGCCATGATCGTCCAACGGCTGATCGATCCTTGCTCGAAGTTGGCCACCACCCGCGCCTGGCACACCACCACCCTGGCCGAAGATCGGGAAGTAGCGGATGCTACCGAAGACGAGCTCTATGCCGCGATGGATTGGCTGGGGGAGCGCCAGGAGCGCATCGAGAAGAAGTTGGCCGCCCGGCACCTCACCGAAGGCGGGTTGGTACTTTACGACGTGACGAGCAGTTCCTATGAGGGCCGCACTTGCCCGCTGGCGCACTTTGGCCACAACCGCGACGGGGACCAGCATCTCCCGATCATCGTCTACGGGGTGATGACGGATGGCGAGGGGCGTCCGCTGGCGGTAGAAGTTTATGCCGGCAACACCGGCGACCCCACGACGGTCGGCGATCAAGTGGAGAAGCTGCGGCAGCGGTTCGGGCTCGAGCGGGTGGTACTGGTAGGAGATCGCGGGATGCTGACGCAACCGCAGATTGACAAACTGCAGCAGCATCCCGGCTGCGGATGGATCACCGCCCTGACCAGTGGGGCGATTCGTGAACTGGTGGCCAAGGGGGCCTTGCAACTCTCCCTGCTGGACCAGAAGAATCTGGCCGAGATCACCTCGCCCGACTACCCGGGGGAGAGGCTCATGGTCTGCCATAACCCCTTGTTGGAAGAGGCGAGGGCGCGCAAACGGCAAGCGCTGATCGAGGCCACCGAGAAGAGTTTGACGAAAATCGCGAAAGAAGTGGCGCGACGGAAGAACAAGCCGCTCACGGCGGCGGAGATTGGGCTGAAGGTGGGCAAGGTCCTGGGGCGCTACAAAGTGGGCAAGCATTTCGATTGTCAGATCGGCGAGGGGAGTTTCACTTGCAGTCGCCGCCAGGAGGGCATCGATCAGGAAACGCAATTGGACGGAATTTATGTGCTGCGCACCAGCGAACCTGTTGAGCGCCTCTCGGCGGAAGACACCGTGCGCAGCTACAAGAGTCTGGCGGAAGTCGAGCGGGCGTTTCGTTGTCTGAAAGGCATCGACCTGTTGGTGCGACCCATTCGGCATCGCACCGAGGAGCGGGTGCCCGCGCATATTTTCTTATGCCTGCTCGCCTATTATGTGGAATGGCACCTGCGCCGGGCATGGTCGCCGCTGTTGTTCGAGGATGAGGAGGGAAGAGAGGAACGGAAGCGACGCGATCCGATTCTGCCCGCCGAACCCTCCGCCTCGGCCGAGGCCAAAAAGCGGTCTCGTCAAACGGTGGACGGGTTCCCCGTGCACAGCTTCCGAACCCTGTTGGCAGAGTTGGCCAGCCGGGCGAGAGTGACCTACGAGATTCAATCGGGAGAGGTGACGCTCACCTGCAAGCAACTGCCAGAGCCCACGCCGCTCCAAGCACGGGCGTACGAACTGATCCGTACGTTCCCAGTAACGGGAAATTGATTTTGCCCCTATCTCTCCCCGAGTCAGTAGAATACCGTCAAAAGCCTCTGGAACTTCGGCCTAGCCCGACTTTCGCAGCTCGGAGCCATTCCAGGTGAAATTCGGTGTGGGCATCGCGGTAACTCTTGAAACTTCAATGGGGGTTGTACAAAAGGGCTTGTAGTGTAGACCTACCCCCTTTTCATCTCCGCTCAAGCTTGGCACAATGGCGGCCAGCCATGTACCTGCGTGCGAACAAGCGAATCAAAGACGGCAAGGAGCACCGCTATTGGAGCGTGGAGGAGAGTCGGCGGCTGCGTTCGGGGCGGGTGGTGCAGCGGCGGGTTTTGTATTTGGGCGAGATCAACGACAGTCAGCAGGCGGCGTGGCGCAAGACGCTGGAGGTGTTTGATGAAGCCGAGCAGCGGGCGGCGAGCCTGAGTTTATTTCCCGAGGACCGGGCGCTGCCAGCCGACGCGCTGGACGGCGTGCAGGTGAAGCTGAAGGAGATGGAACTGCGGCGACCGCGGGCGTTTGGCAACTATTGGCTGGGGTGCGAACTGTGGCGGCAATTGGGGCTGAGCGCGTTTTGGCAAGATCGTTTGGGTAAGGGGCGGGAAGAAGTGCCGTGGGCGAAGGTGCTGGAGCTGCTTGTGGTGAGCCGCTTGGTGGCGCCGGGCAGCGAGTTCCGTTTGCACCGGCAGGGGTTTGACCAGAGCGCCCTGGGAGATCTGTTAGGCACGGGCTTTGCCGTAGCGGAGAAGGACCGTTTGTATCGATGTCTGGACCGCCTGGGGGAACACAAGACCGCGCTGTTCGATCATCTGCGGCAACGCTGGCAAGAGCTGTTTCAGGCGCGCTTCGATGTGCTGCTCTACGACCTGACGAGCACCTACATCGAAGGGGAAGGCGAGGAGATTCCCAAGGCGAAGCATGGCTACAGCCGGGATCATCGCGGCGATTGCCGGCAGGTGGTGATCGCGCTGGTGGTGACGCCGGAAGGATTTCCGCTGGCTTATGAAGTGCTGGCGGGCAACACTTCGGACCGCACCACGCTGCGAGGATTTCTGGACAAGATCGAAGCGCAGTATGGACGGGCACGGCGGGTGTGGGTGATGGACCGGGGGGTTCCTACGGAAGAAGTACTGGAAGAAATGCGCACCGGGGGTCGAGAAGTTTTCTACCTGGTGGGGACGCCGCGCGGCAAGATTCAGCAGTACGAAAAGCGCTGGCTGGAATTGCCCTGGCAGAAAGTGCGTGAGTCGGTGGAAGTGAAGTTGTTCGCCGCGGATGGCGAACTGTACGTGCTGGCCAAGAGCGCGGGGAGGCACGCCAAGGAACGTGCCATGCGGCGGCGCAAGTTGGTGCGCTTGCTAAAGACCTTGCGCAAGCTGCGCCGCAGTGCTCCGGCACGCGATCAACTGCTGCTGCGGATCGGCGCGGCTAAAAAGGAAGCGGGACGCGCCTTCGGCTTCGTGCCGATCGGCTTGCCCCAAGAGGGAGAGGAAGTCACCCGTCAGACGTTTTCTTTTCGCTTGGACAAAGAGAAGTTGCGGAAGGCGGAGTTGCGCGACGGCCACTATCTGCTGCGCTCGAACCTGCTGGGAGAAAAGCCGGAAGTGCTCTGGGAACTCTATATCTTACTGACCCAAATTGAAGCTGCCTTCAAAACCTTGAAGAGCGAACTGGGACTGCGTCCGATTTATCATCAAGTGGAAAAGCGCGTGGAGGCCCACATCTTCGTGGCTTTCCTGGCTTACGCCCTGTCGGTCACGCTCCGGCACCGGTTGGCCCCCTGCGCTCCGGGGTTGACACCCCGCGGCGTGCTGGAAAAATTGGCGACAATTCAAATGCTGGATGTCTGCCTGCCCACCACCGACGGGCGCTGGCTGATCATGCCGCGCTATACGCAACCCGAACCAGAGCAGATGCTCCTGCTCCACCAACTTCACCTGTCACTGCCGTCGCAACCTCCGCCACGCATCAAGCCGGCGGAGACCGTCACCGACCAACAGGTGCAGCTCAAAATGTAGTGTAGACCTTCGAGACCGCTTTGCTGAAAATAAACTACTTAGCTGGCGCTTGTCGCCTCAACTGCGAAAGTTGGGCTAGCCAGCGCTTTCTCCGCGGCACCTTGGCGCCTCGTCTGCGCCGGTGCGGGAAACCGAATTGTCGCTGTGCCCACGGCGAACTGCACGCGTCGCTGTACCTCGTGCAGAGCCGGGGAGGCAAGCCGCGCCAGGGGTTCGTGCCTAAGGAGTGGGAAGCGCGCATCCGCCAGAGCGTTCAGGGCTATCAGGAAATCCAGCAACTGCTGGAGGAACTCTCGGAGATCGAGTGGCAGCGGCTGCTCGATCGCAAGGGGTGATGCCGTTCTCCGACGCCTGATCCGGTATGGCGAGACCGTCTACGGTCTTTCGGAACGGATCGTCGCGGCGGTCCATGATCCCCGACGACAACCCCGTATCCCGGTGGCCGTTCTCCTGAAAGCCAGCCTGGTGATGTTCTGGTCCCGCTTGGGCAGCCTGCACGCGCTGGAAGAGCACCGCCTCGCGCGGTTCTGGAAACGGTGGCTGGGACGTTCGCCCGGCAGTAGCGACACCCTGGGGCGCGTCCACGCTGGTCTCGCCGCCCAGGAACTGCGCGAGGGGCTGCATCATGTCTACTCCCGCCTGAAGCGGAACAAAGCCTTGCCGGGCATCGGCGGACTGAGCGTGGCGGTTCTCGACGGTCACGAGACCCACGCCAGCTATCGCCGTCGTTGCTCGGGATGCTTGCAGCGGACGATTCACACCGAGCAAGGCGAGAGGATTCAGTACTACCATCGGAACGTCACGCTGCAGTTGTTGACGGGTTCGGAGTTGCGCATCCTGCTCGATCTGGAACCCCAACGGCCCGGCGAAGACGAGGTGACCACGGCCCGCCGCTTGCTGGAGCGCGTCCTGGCCCGTTACCCCCGCGCCTTTCAGTTGCTGTTGGCCGATGGTCTCTATGCCCAGGCCCCCTTCTTCAATCTTCTGCTCGCCCACGGTAAGCACGCACTGGTGGTTCTCAAGGACGAGCGGCGGGACCTTTACCAGGATGCCTGCGGTTTGTTTGCGCTGACTCCGCCCGAAGCGGGAAAGTATCGGTCGCGCCACTGCCAGTGGTGGGACGTATCGGACTTCACCACTTGGCCCCAAGTCCACGCTCCGCTGCGGGTCATCCGTTCGCGAGAAACCTACTCGGTGCGCCGCCAGATTACCATGCAGGTTGAGTCGATGACGACCGAGTGGGTTTGGGCCACGACGCTACCGGCCGCGCAGGCCTCGACGGAACAAGCCGTCGGCTTCGGGCATCGTCGCTGGGACATCGAGAACTATGGGTTCAACGAACTCGCCAACGAGTGGCACTCCGACCATGTGTATAAACACCACCCGCAGGCCATCGAGTCGTTTCTGCTCGTCGCCTTCCTGGCCTACAACCTCTTTCATGCTTTCTGGGTTCTCAATCTGAAACCGGCCGTCCGGCGCGGCAGAACACTCCGCTACTGGGCACGCCTCATGGCCCGCGAACTCTGCCAGGACCCCGGCTTCGCCGAGGGTTCATCCCCCTAAAAGTCTTCCCCTCCCCTCCCGGAATTCCGCCCTGCGCTTCGGCCCCATATCCCTGTGGCGTGCGGCGGGTTGCGCCCATCTCACCATAGTGTCGACCCCACCGGGCGTATTTTCCCGCCCTGCCCCCGCCAACAATGCCAATGCGAATCTGCCCGACCGCCTCCCCTGCGCCCGGACTAACTATTTCGCCCACCTCCAACCTCGCATGCGGAATCGCTGGCAAAGGGCAGGATCAAATGGGAAATTCCAGTTGTTCCCTGTAAAATAATCGCTGCACGTGGCCTGCGGCCGGACGCGTAGCGAGGGCTAACCTCCTGAACCCCCGCTTTTCCGGCAGCTCCGTCCGTGCGTCGTGAAGAATGGCGACTAAGCCGCCGCGGCCGCTTCCTGGACGGTCTCGTACATGGCCACCACATTCTCGGGAGGGATGTGGGCCAGGATATTGTGTACCTGCGAGAAGATGAAGCCTCCCCCGGGGCTGAAGGATCTGTACTTGTTCCCTGACGTGCCGGCGCACTTCGCCGGACGTGCCATAGGGTAGGATGGTCTGGGTATCGCAACCGCCGCCGCAAAAAACCATGTCCTTGCCGAATTCCGCCTTGAGCTCCCTGGCATCCATGCCGGCGCAAGAAATCTGAACCGGGTTGATGGCATCCAATCCCGCGTCGATCAAATCGGGCAACAGCTCGCGGACCCCGCCACAACAATGGAGCATGACTTTCACGTTGGCCAATTCCTTGGCCCGGGCCCACATCAGTTTGTGGCGAGGCTTAAAGAATTCCCGGTACATTTTCGGCGAGATTTGCGGGCCGTTCTGCATTCCCAGATCGTCCCCAAACCGGACAATGTCGATGAACTCTCCCACCGCTCCTAGAAATCGCTCCAGGTTCTTTAAGTGAATTTCCACCAGATCATCCAGGAATTGGTGCGCCTTCTCCGGTTCGGCCGCCAGCAGCATGTAGAAGTTGTCGTTGCGATAAAGGAATTGCCCGGTCTCCAGCAGATTGCCACCAAACCCGCCCAGAATAGCTCGATCGGTACTCTGCCGCAGGCGCTGGGCTCCCTCCCGCAATTGCGCCGCATCGACCCAAGGACCGGGCGGACAGCCGACGGCGTGCCACATGGACTCTTGCATGGCCTCCGGAATAGTCTTAGGCCCGTTTTCATCCGCAAAGGGGTAATAGATTTGGTCGAAATAGAGCGCGCCTTTCGGCATGTGGGCGATCTCGCGTCCGCTCTTGGAACGCAATACCCACCTTTCGTCCACCTTCTCCGGCAAAGCCCACGCGGGCATCTTGCAGGGCGTGCCATCCGGCAGCACCCAATCCGCCCACGATTTTTCGTCGAGCGCAAAACCGCGCCCGAGATCGATAATGTCAACGCCAAATTTCTCCAGAAGGTCGCCGTCAACCAGGGCCAATTGTTGAATGGGATCATAAACCCGCAGGGTCTTCGCGGGGAGTCCAAGATACTTGCGCAATTTGGCATAGGCAATGGCGGCGATGCCCGAGGAAGGATGAGAGGAGAGATCGACGGCCACCCGATCAGGATCGCGGTGATTGTAGACGGTCAGAATTCGTTCTCGTGAGGTCATGTGATTGGCTCCAAATTGGAAGAGTGGCCAGACGGCGATGGATACCCGGCGGCTGACGCCCTGGCTCAAAGCGCGATGTCGAACTCGCCCAGTTGCAGCGGGTATTTCCCATACTGTCGAACCAGCTTGACCACATAATCATAGTTCTGCCCCGGCACGTTACTGGGAACGGAATGATCGGACTGGAAGATATAGCCGCCCCCTTTGGCCGCATTCAGCTTGGTCAACACAATCCGCTTGAGTTCCTCCGGGCTGGCTTCCGCCCACGCCACCACGTCCATGTTGCCGCAAAAGCCAATGCGATGACCGAAGCGGCGACGCAGGTCGATGACGTCCATGCCCGCTTTGGCTTCGAGCGGATTGTAGGCGTCAACGCCGATTTCAACAAAGTCCTCGAAAATACTGTTGACGTTGCCGCAGCCGTGATAGATCACCGGCAATCCATGGGAGTGGCATTCGTCAATGATGGCTTTCACGCCCGGCTTGAAGTACTTCCGCCAATACTTCGGGGAAAAGAACATTCCGCTCTTATAGGCCACGTCGCCCCAGATCACCATGCCGTCGAGCATTCCGCCCGCAGCTTTGATCTGGGCCTTGGTAATCTCCAGGGCAAAGGCATTGATCCTTTCCACGAACCGCCCGATCTCATCGGGGTACAATCCGATCCACAGCATGACGTTTTCCGAGCCAATGATACGCCAGAGGGTCTCTTGGGCTTCGCAGACTCCCCCGAAGATCGGGAAGTCCGGCCATGGCGTTTTCAGGCGGTCCACATAGGGCGCCAGATTGCGCACGAAACCATCGCCCACGCCGTTGATCTGGTCATCGCCTCCGCGGAAGTAGCGGCGCTCGTCCCAGGGATCGTCGAACTGGAAGGCCTCCATCTTTTCGATCGTGTCGGTTTCGAACTTCAGGAAATCAGGCATGGGATACGCCAACTTCTTGCGGATGAGAGCTTCGAACCCGGTGCGGACGACGACTTCCTCATCGTTCTCCACGACAATTTCGAAGGGCTTGATGTGCGGATCCAGATTGGGATTGAATTGCATCCAATCGAGGTCGTAGTAGCGGTAAATATCGGTGTCGGGAGCAAGTCCGAGTTCCTCGCGCCACCGGCTCAGAAAGCCCCCCCAGAAGAAATCACTGATGGGCACCCGATCGGCTTCCTCGTGACGCAAGGTCCGTTTCATGCGCTCCAATTTCGTCAAGCAATTTGCTGTCCTTTGCATACCTTTCCCCTAACGACTGCGCCGGCGATCCCGCCGCCACAGCAAGTGTTGTGCCTTCTTGAGCAGGATGTTGAAAAAGTGGCCGCGAGGCCCAATGTAGCGCCGGCATCCTGCCGGCAAATGCCGCCAAGATGGCGGCGCTACGTTCTCCACTCATTTGCTGGACACTACCCTACCCCTTAATCTCGACCACCGTGGCGTCGGCATCGGGAGCTCGGGCGGGCAGGTGAAGAGTGATCCCTCCCGCGGACTGGCTGAATTCGAGCTTCCGTCCGCCATCCAGCATTCGCGCGTCAAGCACCCGCCTCTTCAGGCCAGGAATTTCCAGTTTGCCGTCACCGGGCCAGTTGTAAATGTGCAGATAGACCACGTCCCCTTTGGCTGTGGTTCGGCCGTAAGAAAGGTTTTGCAGGGGCCCGAAGGTGGTGCCGTAAATCGCATCTCCATTGACGGCAAGCCACTGCCCGATTCCTCGCAAGCGTTCCTGGAACTCCGGCTGAATCGTTCCCTCCGGTGTCGGCCCCACATTCAGCAGGAGATTTCCCCCTTTGCTGGCGACGTCCACCAACGTGCGGATGAGATCCTGGGTGGACTTGTATTTCGTGTCGTTCTTGTTGTAGGCCCAGGTTTCATTGATCGTCATGCAGGTTTCCCAGGTTCTCAGTTCCTCGCGGCTGGGCATCCCGGCGGGAAGATTGTTCTGCTGAGAGGTGTCGGGCCCCTGGATTTCGACGCCCTTGACCGGAATGCGGTCGGGGACGAATTGCTCCGGCGTGCCGAAATCACCCGGAACGCCTATGCGATTGTTGACGAGGGTGCCGGGCGACATCTCGCGAATCATCCGCACCACCTGGTAGCCGTCGTATTTCTCCTGGTGGTTGAGGCCATCGAACCAGATGACCACGGGCGAGCGGTATCGGCACATCAACTCCCGCAGTTGCATTTGCATGTAGTTCAGATAGATCGGCCACTCGGGCCGGGCGGGCTCGCCATGCCAGTTATCCTTGGCCGGCTTGCTGGTGTCGCGAAAGCACGGATGGTGCATGTCCGGCGGCGAGTAATAATAACCCAGGGGCATACCCTGCCGCTCGCAGGCTTCTCCCATCATCCTCACAATATCCTTCTTGTAAGGAGTATTGGTGATCTTGTAGTCGGTGAAAGCGCTGTCGAACATGCAGAAGCCATCGTGGTGCTTGGTGACCAGCACCATGTAGCGCTGGCCGGCCTGCCGGGCCAACTCCACCCAGGCATCTGGGTCGTATTGCACGGGATTGAATCTCTTATAGAGATTGACATATTCCTCCTGGCTGATCTTCATGGTGGGATCGGGTTCCATGATCGGCCAGGAGATCTCGATGCTGGCCAGCGAGACCGGACCCCAGTGGATAAACAGGCCGAACTTGGCTTCGTTAAACCACGTCTTTCCGCTGCTCCCACAGCCGGCTTCGGCCCGGGTCCGTATCGTTCACTTTTTCCCAGGCGGCGGTGGTGTCGGGATCAGGGGAAACGCCCGGCGCCGCGCCAGCGACCCCGGCCGACAGCACTGCGGCGGTTCCGGCGCCCGCCAGGCGGAAAAGATCCCGCCGGTGAAGACTCCATGGCTGATTAGGCATGGTGTAAGCCTCCCTCCATTTTTTCTCTAGCGTCTTTAAGACACTCCCCTTCATGCGTCGGGGGTACGGCTTCCCAGGCCGCGGAAAAACGCTTCACGGCGCGTCCGGTAAAGTACCTTCCCGCAGTGAAGCGTTTTTCCGCAGCCTCTAACACCCCGCCCTTCCCAACCCGTGGTGGGAAGTCAGGACGAACCGGCGTGGATTGTAACAAGGTCTTTGCTGAATGCCAACTCCCGAGGATCACCGAGGATCACCGCTGCCCCCTCCCTGGTCAGGTCATCCCCGTGGGTAGGGGGCCATGGTTTTTGTAGGGGCGCTTTGGGAAGCGCCCCCGACGGCTACTTCTTGCGCTTGAATCCGGCTCCGGAATCAACCCTCGGTGATTCCCGCGACGAACTCAAGGCCATGCGCTTCTTTGACTTCGTCAACCCTGACGACGTAGGGGGTACCCGGAAGGCCACGATCACGAAGATGCCGCGATCATAAAGGAACAGACGCCCCAACCTGGACATGCGATCAACTTACGCGTGATGCCGTCCGGAGGCAATAGTGACCTTTGATTAGCGCCATCTTGACACAGGGTGTAAAGTTGCTTCGGGAGGAGAGGCTGTCGGAGGCAGGGCTAAGTCAATTCACCCTTACGCTTTCACGTAAAAATGAAAAACCTTAGCCTTTTTCGGGTAAATTATCTTGCCGTTACGAATTATGCAACGACAATATACTTCCCGATAGCCAGGGCATGACTTTTGTGTCTTCATGGTTTCTCCTCTCTGAGACGCGCCTTTATTGGGCTCGCCCCCTTGAACGGAGAACACATTTCTCCGGTCAAGGAGGCGGCCCTTAGGGTGATCTAGAAAGAAGGCCACAAAGAAGAGCCGGCGGTGATCGCTCTCCGGCAGCCCCACCAATCATACGGCTGCATTAGAAATCAATGACAACACACTTTTAGGACACTAACCCTGAATCGGAGAACGTTGGTGGGCGCGAAAAGCCCTGCAGCCGAAACCAGGCTGGACCGTTGCATTCAGAGGCAATGAGGCGTATGTTATCGGTCGGCCACGAAGTCAAGACGGAATTCCGGACAATAGCAAATGGCTGAACTTGATTTCATCCTTCAGGCTGTCACCACGGCGAACCATGCTGCGGCTATTCAGGAACTACTGCGGCTTCCAAACCCGACTCAAGCTGTCATAAGCGTGGCATTCGTTAAGGAAGCCGGTCTTGAAGCAGTAGAGGCGGCGATCAAGCCAGTTGCCGCAAGAGCAAGGTTTTTTGTCGGCATCCGAAATGACATCACCTCGATTCAGGCCGTCAAGCGCCTGCTGGCGATGAAAGTACAGTTATACGCCGTTGATACCGGCTCCCGTGACATCCTTTTTCATCCAAAACTCTATTTTGCAGCCAACGCCAACCAGGCGGCGGTCATCATCGGAAGCGCGAACCTTACATTCGGCGGATTGCACAACAACATCGAGTTGAGCGCGCGCGTGAAGCTCGACTTCGCGGACGGGGCGGACAAGAAATTCAGCGACAACGTAACAAACGCCTTCGCTGAAATGCTCAAGCAGCACCCGGAGCACGTCTTCCTGGTCAAGGACGAGAAACACGCCGATGAACTCTTCGCATCGGGACGTCTTGCTGATGAAACCCTGATTCCTGCTCCATCGACCATTAGCGGCGTGAAGAAGGGCGAGCGTGACAATCTTCCGCGCATGAAGTTAACCCGGGTGGTTCGACCTCGGATCAAGAGTGCAGTAGCTAAGCCAGTCGCAGCCTTGAAACCTGCCATAGCTCCGGCTGGGGCCGTGCCTGTTGTCCAGCCCCTCTCGGTCGCCAAATATCTGGTTTGGGAGAGCAAGCCACTGATTCGACGCGATCTCAGCATTCCCAGGGGCGCAGGCACGCACCCCACAGGCTCAATGGGATTAAAAAAAGGCGCGCTCCCCAACATCGATCAGCGCCACTACTTCCGAGATCAAGTTTTTGCTGATCTGCAATGGACACCAGACCCCCCGCCGAAAAAGTGGGAACGTGCCCAGGCGAAATTCAAACTAGTGGTCAAGAACCTGAATTATGGAGTGTTCGACCTCAAACTATCCCACAACACCGATGAGAAGTCGGCAACTTATGAGGAGAAAAACTTCATGACCCAGCTTCATTGGGGAGACGCGAAAAAACATCTGGCTAGACCCGATTTACTCGGACGGATTTTGTATCTTTATCGCAAGGACACGGCCCCGCCCGAATTTACGATTGAGATTGACTAGCCTCTTCCTCCGCACTGAGGCGCTGCCTGCGATTCTTCAAGCGAAGCCACGCGGCGAGAAGCTGATCTTGGTCTGAATTAGAGAGTCCCAGCGCTCCCAAAACCATCCTGTCTTGCTGTTCAAGCACGTTTGCCATGCTTGACTGACGGACCAGCGTGTCGAGCGTCCGAATCTCCGGGCGAACCGACGAAGGCAGCGGCACTAGCAGCTTTTCGATCTCACTCGGCACTAATTCGAGGACCCCCCCGCCGTAATGCCGCCCTTCGAGTTCCGCGCTCAAAGCCGTAAGCGCATTCAGGAAGCAATAGACCAGCTTTTCCGGGGCACACCCAGTCGTGTTGATTCGATAGGCTGTATCTGTAGTGTAGGCTTCGAGTCGGTTGCAGATCAGACGCGGTGTGTCATGCGCCCGCTTGAGCATCCCGATCTTTGTGGCATATACGGAGGGAACGGTGTACCACGGTTTCCTGGTCCGGCACTTGAAACGCGTGTGAAGCATCTGCGCTTCGCCGAGCCGGATATATTCGAGCACGTCTTTACTCGGCGCAGCCTGAGCACCCTTAAACCAAATAAAGTTCGTCGGAATCCCAGCACGCGCGTTTTCTTGATGCTGGCGTTCGTCATAGATCACGCCGGGGCAATGTTCGCTCCGTCCGAACATCGGGTGAGCGAACGCCTGTAACGTGAACCGCTCAACGGTTTCATTATTTACAAGAAAGAACTTGTTCGCCCCCGTCACGATCCCGACATCAACTTCAGCAATTTGGTCGAAGCGATGAACCTCCGGTCGTTCGCAAAGCGTATGGAGCAAGCCTCGTTCGTCTGCCGTAAGTAGCGCCCGAGTCCATTTCCCCACTACTGTTTTCCCATTCATTCTGGCAGTGTCGTTGAAGAGCTCGGCGGGGTCGTCATTCAGGAATTCACGTCCGCTCACTTTCACGATCCCGAGACCGTCGCAGTGCTCCGCGAGGGTCCGCTTTTTCTCGGCAAACAAAATCACGGCACCCTGCAATGTGCCGTCGAACCATATTTCTTCAGGATCGATAATCAGCATCCGGCTGCATGTCAACCCAAGGTACGTTCTAAGCGACTGAGCATGAGTTACATGAATAATCTCGGATGGGAGGATCATTCCCAGCC
This sequence comes from uncultured Acidobacteriota bacterium, assembly GCA_963810005.1. GTDB lineage: Bacteria > Acidobacteriota > Terriglobia > UBA7540 > UBA7540 > Bog-366. Next base: position 138,257 of record CAWELY010000040.1, on the reverse strand, counting down.
GACCGCCCGGCTTCAGTAGCGCGATTGACGCCAGAACGAATGGCACCCAAGCGTTAGTATGCTTCGTGAACGGCAGGTGCAGTATTTTGAAGATTGCCTCGGCCTTACGCTGCGATTCTTGCGGTAAATACTGATAGCGGATGAAGGGCGGATTCCCGACCACGGCATCGAATGTGGGCTGACGAGTCAACATTTCGTTGATCGCCCACTCAAGAAAGTCCTCTCCGTAAATTGACCAGCTCAACCGAGGCACGCCTCGGCAGCGATCTTGCGCTTTTATTGCCTCCGTTTTCGAAATCTCAAACCCCGTAAACGCGAGTGCCTTTGAGAAACCAACCTCCGAAAGTGCTTGGACAAAGATCCCATCACCGCAACTCGGCTCAAGTAGGGCTTCGGGGCGCTTCTCGAGCGCCCAGCGCGTTATATAGGCGGCTAGGTCAAGGGGTGTGTAGTAGCCACCACGGAGCTTCTGCTTGGTTTCGTTCACGATGAAGTTCATGGCCGATTCCCGCGGAGGGATGTTCTTGGACTTGAGGCGGGGCCGCGGCCTCCCCGAACTCTCCGTTTTCTATGGGGGGGAGCACGCCCTGGTCTGCCTCGGCCGCTGGCACGAAAAGCGGGACCTGATTGCGGTTCCGTAGGTACCGCGCCGATTGCTGGAGAAACCAGTCTTTAAGGGTAAACCCGTCCTGAATTAGGGCGCCGTATAGCTCCCTCTTTTCTTCGGGGTCGATTTCCACGACTATCCGACCTGAAGTCCCACGCGCCATGGTAATGTAATATAACATACTCATGTTACATGCAAGCGGACAACATGCAAGCGGATTCTTGCGCCGATCAGAACTCCAATGTAGTATCGGCTGGAACCCGCTTGAGCATTAGCTACGGTCATTCCTAACTAGGTGCGCCTTTTTGAAATCCAGAAAATGTCGTGGAAATATTGTCGGAATGCTGCTATCCCGAAATCATAAGTTGAAAACAAAGGAATTAGCGCAAATCTGCGCTGCTTTGGGGTTTCCGAGACTGTACGGCCCGTTGATCTTCTGTTTGTTCTGAAACAGGACGCCGGTTTGGGTATCCTCAAAAATGATGTTGGAGAGGAGGTAGCCGCGCGCGATTTTCTTCTTGATCTCGGTGTCTAGATCGTCCTGGGTGTCTTTGGCTTCCCAGTAGCCACGCGGCAGGGTGCTTCGGTCTCGCAGGGTGCCGGCAGGACGAATGATCGCGCCGCCGGACTTTCCCGAAAGCTCGGCGATGAAGGTCCGCGCCACGATTACTTTGGCCGTGATTTCTTTCGCCCCTTACCGGGCTCGGGCGGGCTGGCGGTTCACGGACCGCCCCTACGACCCACTCGGCAATTGGCGATCCCGCGCTGCCCTTTCCTACCCGTAGGAATTTGGAAAGAAAAATCAGACATAATCTCCCCATCTTAAGCGAACCCGTACGTGCCCCCACCGATTCTGGCCACCAACGTGATAGGCTACATGATGGAGAGTTGTGCCGGGGGTGGAATTGCGCACCGAGGGCTAGGTGCCAGGTGTCAGGTGCCAGGTGCCGGGGGTAAGGAACTACGAGCTACACGTTGGGGAAGCCCAGCCCCGAGTCCCGCCCCTAACACCTGACACCTGGCACCTGGAGGTTTCCATGTCGCTCGTCAAAAAACCCGAAATGACGGAGAAGAAAGTGGCCGCGAATCGGCAGAACCAGAAACTTTGCAATGGTCCGGTGACGGACGAGCGCCGCGAGCGCATTCGCGCCGCCCTCCGGCGTTTTGGGTTCGACGCGCAGAAGGAGGAGATCGCCATGCGCGCCCTGGGCGAAGAGCCGGCCCACTTCCAGGAACTGCTGGAAGGACTCTGGGAGGAATGGAACCCCGCCGGCGCCTTGCAGGAGGGCGTGGTGATCCGTCTGGCGCGGGCCCTGTGGCTGATGAATCGCGCCGACCGCATGCAGGAAGGCTACGCCGTGCGCCAGGCCCAGGAGGTGAGCAGCGGGCGGGAGGACCGGCGGCACGCCCAGATGATGCAACTGAAGATGACGGAGGAGAGCTTGCGGCGGCTCGCCCAATCGGTGGCGCACCAGCATTACGTTACCACTCCCGCGGACCTGGAGAAGATGAAAAGCCTGCACCAGGAGGGGGTGTTGAAGGACATGGGCGAAATCGCTCTGGCCCTCTTCTACCAGCTTCAGCCGCCGGGTACGGGCGAGGACGCGCTTGGACCCCGACGAGCAGTCGCGCCATGCCCTCCGACGGATCAAGGAAATCTTTGGTCTGAGCGCGGACGAAGACGACCTGCCAAGGATCATCAGTGCGCCGCCGCCCTAAGCTCCGGAAGCCCAGCAGGACTGCGGACGCTACCCAGGCGGCGGAATGGGAGGCGCGCGAGCGGCCGCGCCAGCTTTTGGAGAATATCCTCACGCGGCAAGTGGAGATTTGCGCGGCGCAGCGCAAGACCGCCCGGGAGGAGTCGCGCAAGGGTCCGACGCCCTACGAACGCGCCGCGGAGATCGCCCCCACCCACCCTGACGCGCGGGCTCATGCGGCGAATGCAGGATTCCAACTTGCGGGAAGTCCGGCGGCTCACCAACCTGCTGCTGAAGATTAAACGCTATGAGCGTCAGAGGGAAGGATTAGAAAAAACCGCGGCTCTCCACGATGTACCAGAAACAAAAGGGGTTAGTGTTTAGCGTCAAAATGTCTAAAGCTTTATCTCATTCAAATACAAAGAGTTAGGTTGAAATACGGGAGCCGGGGCGAAAAAAGGGGCGCGGCTCTCCACGATGTACTAGAAACAAAAGGGGTTAGCAATGAATGGCGAAAATCTTGGAAAAATCTATATTATTGAAATTAAAATAGTTATTCTATCACCAGCGGCCAGGGTCAGAGAAAAAAAGGGGTGAAAAATGAGCGATAAACTGCCTTAAGTTATTGAAAACACATGTAGAAAAAATGCCCGCTTTCCGCCTCTCCACGATGTTGATGAAAACAAACGAGTTAAACCCTTCTCTCCACGATGTTGATGAAAATAAAGGAGAAAGGCGTTTAAGGCACAAACCGGCGAAAATGCCGACCGCAGACCGATCGTAGGCGCGATATGGCATCGCTACCGGCGGGGCCCGCCATAATTGAGCAACTATGCCAACCCGGCGCTATCGAATCAAGATATGCATCCTGAGTAACCCGCGAATTCGTGCTTGACTGTCGTATGAATTCATGGTACTGAGGTAGGATTAAAGGAAGGCGAAAACTCAGTTCCAAGGAGGCCAGCGCGCGAGTTTTCAACGGGTGGCCGACAGTTTGGTAATGACGACGTTATATCCCTTTGCCGGAAGGACCCTGCGAGAAGGAGTCTTACCATGAAAAAGCAACGGTGGGTGTTATTCGCGATTCTTGTCCTGGCAGGCGCCAGTGCGCTGATGGGAGCGGGCCCGGATGCCCAATGGCTTGGGGTCTTGTGGACCAAGGGCGGGGTGTCCGTGGGAGACGCCAGAGTCTCCAGTGGGACAACGGTTCTGCCTGGGGATGTGATTACTACCGCCCAGGGAGGGTCGGCATGGCTGCGTTTCCGATCTCCGGCTTCGACCATGCTGATGGGGGACACGCAAGTGGTTTTGCTCGCCAGCGACTCGGCGCCGAGTCTGATGCTGCGCCACGGAACCCTGGTGGTTGACGAGAAGGTTGTAGATCCCGTCCAAGTCGCCGTCCCCGGTGGATACGTGCTGGTGAAGGGGGACGCACAAAGCGGGGCAGAGTGTGAGATGGCATCCTTGGAGGGAACTGCCACCGTTTCGGTTAAGCGTGGGCTGGCGGAAATCCATGCGCTGGGCGCTCCGGTGATTCTGCACCCGGGCGAGTCAGCTCGTATCGAGGCCGGGCCGCAAGGTGGCCAACCGGTGGCGGGAAAAATCAACAAGGAAATTCCCCAAGGCGTGATCCAGCGCGAAGGACAAACTGAGGAGCTCCCCCTGCAACTGAATACGGTGATCAACTGGAATGACCTGGTGCGCACGCTGCAAACGGGCCGGGCGCAGATCGCGCTGCTGGACGGATCGACCTTGAATGTGGGCGCCCGTTCGACGATCAAAATCATCAAGCACGATCCGCAGGCGCAACAGACGGAAATTGAAATGACCGTGGGAAGAGTTGAGGCGAACGTGCAGAAGATTACCGCCCCGGGCGGGAAATTCGAACTCCACACCAAGAGTGCGGTCATAGGAACCATTGACACCGTCTTATGTGGCGGAGACCGATGACAAGGGCACGCGGGTCTGCGGTGTGGAGGGCACAACGGTGGTCAAGAGCTCCGACCCGAATATTACCAAGACAGTTAGAGTGCACAAGCACGAGTGTACGACTGTGCTACCCGGCGCACCTCCCACCGACCCGGTGCTCGATCCTGCCGAGATGGCGAGCTTGCTGCATGCGACGGCCATTACACGGCAACGGGAGTAGCGGGAGCAGGCCTGAGCACCGGCATCATCGTGGCCATCGGCGCCGCCGTTGGCGCGGGTGCTATCGTCGCCGGGGTGGTGTTGGGGGGCGCAGGCACGACCTCTCCGGTAAGGCCTTGAGCTTTCCGAAAGTCCGCCGTAGTCGGAGACCTTGATAGTTCTGATCTTCTGAGATGCGTCCCGAAATTAATTGGGGCGCATTTCTTTTTAGGTGCAGTTCACCGGGCATTTTCAAGAATCTCGAGCAAAGGCTCTGCATTCTTGAGTCAGCAAATCTAATTCAATTCATGCCGGCAAAGCTTGCACAATTCGCCTCCCGGACGGTTCAATTTAGGCGGCAGAATCGGGCAGCTTTTCTGATTAGCGCCGCGCTCTGCATCGTCAGCGTGGCGCTCTATGGAGCGGTCTACTTGCGGCCCCATCCCAATCCCTTCCTTCAGTTCCTCGTCAACATTGAGCTGAAGACGCTTGACGTTCGCTTCCAACTGCGCGGGGCGCGCGCCCCGGGCCCGGCCGTGGTCATCGTGGCCATCGATCAAAAAAGCCAGGATGTGCTGGGCCGCTGGCCCTTTCCGCGCAGCTACTTTGCCCAAGCCGTTGACTTTCTGCGGGAAGCCCATGCCCGCGTCATCGCCTTCGATATGAATTTCCCGCAAGTCGACGCCAACTCGGGTCTGGAGGCGCTGCGGTCGGTTCGGCAAGACTACGAACATCTGGTCGCCCCGCCCTTGCGCACCCCGGCCTTCGAGTCAAAACTGAAGTCCCGGGAGGCCGCCGCCGACAATGACCGGCAGTTCGCCGACGCCCTCTCCCACTTCGATAACGCCATCCTGGGTTATTTTTTTATTTCCCCCGAGGAGGCGAAGTCGCAAAACCAGGAACGCCTGAAGCAATTCCTGGACATGCTTTCTTACCAAGCCTATCCGCAAGTCATCCACCCGGAATACGCGAAGAATTTCGGGGTCCCGGAAGCCCACGATCTTCCCCCAATCTGCCGGAGTTTGCGGCCAACGCCAAGAACTTCGGGTTCTTCTATATCGTCCCGGACCCCGACGGCATCGTGCGCCGCGAACCCGCCGTGGTGGAATCCTTCAGGGAAACCTCTACCCCTCCCTGGACGTTGCCGCCGCCTTGGCCTACACCAACAATTCGCTCGACCAAGTCAAGCTCATTTTCAACCCGAGCGGAGTGGAGAAAATCGTCCTGGGCCAGCTCACCATCCCGACCGATCCCCGGGCTTCGTCCAACTCGATTATGACGGCGTGGCCGGCACCTTCCCCACCTATTCCCTGGCGGATGTCGTCGCAGCGCCATTGCCACCGAGCGATTTCGATGACCGGCTGGTGATCATCGGCCTCACCGCGCCGGCATCAGCGGTATGGCGCTCACCCCTTTTCAGCCCAAGCAAGATTTCCCGGCGTGGAAGTTCACGCCAACATGATCGACGATATTCTCTATCAACATTTTATCCGGCGCGGTCTGCGCTGAGTATCTCCTCGACATCGGCTTCATCATTCTGTTCAGCCTGGGAGCGGGGACTTCTGTTCAGTGTCCTGAATCCCCTGCGCGCCACGGCTTTCTGGGCGGTTCCCTGTTTGCTGTTTTTCTGGCTGACCTATTACTTGTTCGCGCATTACCGGATGTGGGTCGCTGATTTTCTGCCCATGACGACACTCTCCGTCACCTATGCCGGAATCGTCAGCTACCGGTTCTTTTTTGAGGAGGGCGAAAAAAAGAAGGTCCGGTCAGCCTTCTCCCAGTACTTGCATCCCGGACTCATCAATCAGATGCTAACGAGCCCGGAAGGGCCTCCGGCTGGGAGGAGAAGAAAAGGAGCTTACGGCTTTATTCGCGGACATTCGTGGATTTACTGCCCTTTCCGAGAACCTCACGCCTGCCCAGTTGGTGGACCTGCTCAACGAATACTTGTCGGAAATGACTGAGCTGATTTTCAAGAACTGGGGAACCCTGGACAAATACATTGGCGACGCCATCATGGCATTCTGGGGAGCCCCCTATCCACAGACCGACTCCGCCATCCGCGCCTGCCGGACGGGGCTGGAGATGCTTCAAGCCTTGCAGCGACTGCAAACGGGTTGGCAGGCGCGAGGTGTACCGCCCCTTGACATCGGCATTGGCATCAATTCCGGGCCCATGCTGGTGGGCAATATGGGTTCAAAAAGACGAAAGAATTTTACCGTCATGGGCGACAGCGTCAACCTGGCATCCCGTCTGGAGGGCATCAACCCCAAGTTCGGAACCCACCTCATTATCAGTGAGGGCACCTTCCTCCATGTGAAGGATCAGGTGGTGGCCCGTGAGCTTGACCTGATTCGCGTGAAAGGAAAAATACAACCCGTCAAGGTTTACGAACTGCTCGGCCTCGCAGAGACTCACGCCCGTACGGCGATATGGTAAGCCGCTTTGCCAAGGGCCTGGAAGCTTACCGGAACGGCCAATGGAAAGCCGCCACCGACATCTTCCAAGAACTCGTTCGCGACTATCCGCAAGACGGCCCCAGTCACGTCTTCATCAAACGATGCCATGACCTCCTGGCGCAGCCCCCGGAGGGAGTTGGGACGGCGTCTTCGTGATGAGGAGCAAGTAGGAAACTACATCTCCACACTTCCGCTTCAACACCCGCCGCGCGCTTTCACCTTGGTTCGACCGCCTATGTCCGGCTCCGCACCAGGCACTCACTCTATATCGACTCAAATCGAGCCTTAAACTAACTCACTCAGTCATTCCTCCTGCTCGGGGGATCCCTCGACCGGAAAGGCTCGCAAGACCAGCACAGAATGCGAACCATGCCGCGTTGGCGGGGATATGAAGGTTGAAGTCGACAAAGCTGTGGATGAGCAGACCGCAACACGCAATCGCTGCGCCCAGTTGAATCCACCCTGGCTCATATTCTGCTTGCACAACCAGATTCCTGAACGCGATATGGATGAACAATACCAGCGCCGCGAGAATCAAGACCCCGCCGAGCAGCCCGTCTCTGTCAAAGCCTCGACATAATCATTGTGGGCGTGCTCAGTCACCAGGTCTGACGCATACGGTTTGATGCGGCGGGTAAACCGTCACGAAGCTGCCCATTCCCGCACCAGTCCAAGGGTGGTCCCGGAAGATCCCGAGAGAGTTCCTCCAAAGAGTCGGCCGGCTCCCACCTCTGGCCTCGGGCACGTAGTTGTTGATCGTTCCGAGTCTATTGAGGACATAGGTCGGAACAAGCCAGAATGAAGAGCGCCGCCACGGCCACCAGCGCCAACCCCGTCGCGGCGACTCGCATTCGCCGGCCCGGGAGGGGATTACGCCATATCACGATCCAGCCCAGAATCGCCATCTCCACTAAGACCGAGACAAAGCCTCCGCGCGAGCCGGTGAGGAGTAATGAGACGACCGGGACCAGAACGGCAAACCAGAGCAGGCCACTCAGCGGGTCGCGTTTCGGCCGGGAAAGAACGTAAGCGGCGGAGACCGGCGACACCATCTCCATCAAGCCCGCGTAATGGTCACGATCAACGTAAGGGCCGAAACGGCTCCCCAAGATCGTGGCCCACCCAGAGGATCCTGCCGGGGTTCCAGAAGAATTGGAGGATGGAAAGAAAGCTGAATAGAAAACCGAAGACCAGCAACGGCGATTCCCACCCTGCGCCAAGTTCCGGCGGAAGATGCCGAGAAAAGCTGGATCACCACGAAGAATAAAGCGAAGTCCGTGGCGAGCTTGAGTAAGCGACTCCTTCGTGGCGATGGGAGTGAGGGTCAGATGAAAGCAACAACTGCACCAACCCCAGGGCAAAAAATAGGGCCATGGGCACGTATAGGGGGGAATAGCCTATTCTCAACCTCCCCTGCTGAATGCTTCCCACCATCCACAGAATCAGAACCACAGCATCAAAATGGTGAGGGACGCCCAGGCCCAGGTATAAACGGCGCCAAAGGGGAGAGGCGCGGCGAAGCAGCGTCAACCCGAGCAGCATCCGGGCAGAAGGAGAATGCCGGGGTTCGGGTCCACGTGTCCCCAATCCCCGAGTTTCATGTAAAAGGGATGCCATCTCAATCAAATAAGAATCGTGCCGCGCGGTTAGTGGTCGGACGCCACACAGGCACTTTCACTTGCCGGCCCCAACGCCTTAAGAACCACGGTGTCGAGCCAGAAACTTCCCGTGATCTCGGTCGGAAAGGTCCGGCCACGCACCCGTATGACGGAAAGCTGCACGAGTTTTGTGTCTGGTCCCAGTACAAAACTTGAGGCTGATCTGGTGCCAGGGAGTCGTTCCCACGGTTGTTTCACTCACCACCTTCGGGCCGCGAGGATGAACCGTATCCAGCACCTGCAAACGCGGCCCACTATCCGAAGTGATGTCTTGCGAGCGCACATAGGCGGTCAGCAGGATAAGCTTGGTTCGGAGGTAAGGGGACGAATTGATACAACGGCAAATACTCTTCGTTGCGGCTTACCGTGAAGTCGATGCGTAAGCAACGCTTTCCGGTGTACGCAGCCTCGTCCGAGAAATCGAGCGCGATATAGGGGCCCACCCGGTCGCGCCAATCCAAGCCGGCATTCAACGGCGTCTGTTCGAAATCCCCGTTGAAGACCAAATTGCCCTCTTCATCGGCCGCAGGGTTCGAAACGACTCCTAACTTTTCCAGATCCCGCCACGCCCCCTGAGCTTCCTCAACCCGGCCGAGCTCAAGCAAATGCTCGATGTAAGGCGTGGCCATAAGGAAGGGAAAGGGAGTCCCAGTCTCCACCGTTTGCACCCAGACCTGATGGGCCAGGTCCGCAAGCTCGTTCGCACTCAAGAAGTCCAGGTAGGCCATTTTCAGGCCGGGATCCTTCCCCGGAGGCAAAACCCTCTGCAGGATGAGTTGAGGATCCCCCAACGAACCCAGACAAACGTGGAAGGTCGCGGGCCCGTAGGTCGGATCCAGCTCCAACAAGCGGCGAAACTCCGCCATGGCCGCATCCCTTTGACCCGCGCGCAGTAAGGTGTTTGCCGCAACCCAATGCAATTGCGGCGTCATTGGGCTGAGTTTGACGGCTTGCTCGACTCCCTGTGTGGCGCAGGCCGTGTCGCCAGCCAATTCACAAACCCAGGCGAGGTCAGACCAGTACCGCGCCGCGTACGGATCCAATTCCGTGGCGCGGCGAAGGTGCTTTAGTCCTTCGATCCGGTCAGCTTCTGCTAAAGAGTCTGCAAAGGACCATGCCCAGGCGGTGATGGAGTTCAGGGTTGGCAGGGTCCAACGTAACCGCCCTCTGGAGCGTACCCGCTTCCACAGATTCGCCGAGTATCTCGACGAAGGCTGCGCGCAAAGCCTCCCCGCCCAGGAACACGACGCCCAGTGCCACCACCAGCAAGAAGACCCAGCTACGCCACCAGGGTTGCAAAGCGAGTTCAAGCGTGCGGAAGCGCATCCAAGGGGAAGCGTAACTCAGGGCAGATTCGGCCCCCGTCCACAGATGTCGTTGAGACTGTTCCTGAGTCAATCGAGCAGGCCCCTAAAGCGAGTCGTGTAGCAGAAACTCACTACCCTCTAACAAGTTATTATAATCCTGGCGCAAAGTCAGCATGGAATTTTTTGAGTCGAGCACTCGTCGGAGCGCTCTTCCGCTTAGTGGGTGCATTCAAAGGCTCATCGGCCGTGGAGAACCTGTAATTCTGCTCACCGGGGCTGGGCAGGAAAATGCAAGCTGGACAGGGATCCCCCCGGACTGCTCATACCTCGGGACCCCGCCCGCCTACACGCTGGACCATGGAAACGTCAACCTCCACCGCCACTGATCGCTGCAACATTTCGATGGACAGGAGGAGCTTCCACCAGTTTTTCTTGAGGACCAAGATCCCCTCCAACCCTCGCAGCGGACCGGCCGTAACCCTGACCCGATCGCCACATCGGAGGAAGGGGTGCGGCTCTGCTTTGACAGAACTCTCAACCACCCTCCGAATCGCCTCGATCTCCACGTCAGGTATGCTCGCCGGTTGTCCGCCGAATCCCACCACCGTGTGAACGCCTGGAGTGGTAAGGACCGAAAGCCACTGCGAGAGGGGTCCACGAAGGAACACGTAACACGGGAAGAGGGGGAGCGAAACTCGCTTAACGCGGTCTTTCCACTGGTGAGCGGCTGTATAGAGGGGAAGGAAAGCTTCAAACCCTTTTCCCGTAAGGATTTGATGAACGCTCTTCTCGTGCTGATGGCGAGTATAAAGAGCGTACCAAGCCTGTTTGGTGTCCAGGTCTGCCAATAATCCCTCTCACTTCATCATAGATCAACCAGCTCGCCAGCCTGACCCCCAGGAGCTACTTAAAAGTATACATCATCCCCTGCCAAGGCACGGAAGCAATCACTCATTTGTCATGTACAAGGCGCCATCCCTTGCAACCGAAGCCACTTTAGCCACTGCAGTAGACCTGCCGGGAGACTGCGCAGGCGGCGCCACGGCTTCCCAGGGTCACTCCTGGACGGACAATGGCAGCCAACTGGTCCTGGCGTATGTTCCGAGCTGGCGACGTGCTCGCACAGGACTCAAGTCCACAAGTCGATTGTCAAGCACGTCCTGAGATCTTTAAGTCCCGCACGAGGTATTATCCCTCCTTTCATTATCCAAGGCCAAGCAATTCAGTTCAACAAGACAGCTTTAACTCGGCCTGCATCAGTCCGTCGCGCCGAATGGATGGTGCCACCAACTTGGGCCCGACTGCCGCCAACCGCAGACCCGTAGCCTGGAGCTAGCACTTATACTTCCGAACCGATGCTGCTTTTCCTGGGAACTCCTGCCCTATCAGCCTGGTAAAAATGCCGGCGCGACATCCTCTCTCCATAGTGCCGGCATCTTGCCGGCCTTCGTTGAATTTAGTGGGGTTGCCGCCTGGGAATCGACCCTACGGCAACGTTCCATAGATGTTTTTCATCAGGCTACTAGCCCTCTTACATTGCCTAGTCACTCCTCACGCTCTCTCCCTAGGAATTAAGTATCAAGAGAAGAAGGGTACCCGCCGATATAGGGATTGTGCTTGAGAACTCTGAGCGCACACCGGGAGGGAATGATGACGTCTAACCAGCGAGTATTTACTCTGGTTCTTGCGATGGGGCTCTGTTTGATCCCGTCGTCCGCCACGGCTGCTGCGGCCAACCCCATGATTGTCGAGCGCCCCGTTCCCGTGCATCGATTCCTCGATGCCAAGAACCTTACCTTGCTGGCCGCCAACGCACTCATCATGGCGGCTGACGTGGCTTCCACCCATCAAGCCCTGCAGGTTCCGGGGGCCCGCGAGATGAATCCCCTGGCGCAGTCTCAGGGGGCACTGATTTCCCTCAAGGTTGCCGGCGTCGGAGCGGGGTTGGGGATTGCATACTTGATGCACCGAAGCGGCCACCACCGGGCCGAGAGAGTGATCCCACTTTTATTTGGCGTGCCATCAGCACTCGCGGCGGCGCACAACTCCGGAATGCACTAATAGCAGTATCCCCGAAACCTGGGGCCTCTCCCCGGACGGGTCATCGCCCGGCCGGGAGACTGGGCAAGGGTAGATCTGGAGCGGGCTTTGATGAAGGGCCGCGCCTGGCAATGCAGTTCTTCACGGCGGCCATGAGGTTCGCGAAGACGCGTGCCGAGCGCGAAAGGAGGCGAAATCAGCACCGAACGATCTTCTCGCGATGATGCGTCACCCGGGCGGTCGCGTTCCGTGTGTCCACGACAAGAGAACTTTCGCCGACCACCAATCATAATCAACCGCACTGTGGTCGGTCACAATCAACGCGCAATCGTGGGCGCGAAGCGCTTCCGCGGTCAGCGGGATGGATTGCAGACCGAAGTCGTATTTCCGCATCTTGCCCAAGCGCGGAACAAACGGATCGTGGTAGGCAACCAGGGCTCCCTGAGCGCCGAGCAGTTCCATGATCTTCAATGCGGGCGATTCCCGGACGTCATCGATGTCCTTCTTATACGCCACTCCCAGGACCAGCACTCGGGAGCCGTGCAAGGTTTTTCCCCGCTGGCCCAGCGCCGCCGCCACCTGATTCACGACGTGGTGGGGCATCGCCGTGTTGATTTCTCCCGCCAGCTCGATAAAGCGGGTAGGAAATTCATACTCGCGTGCTTTCCAGGTCAGATAAAACGGATCGATGGGAATACAATGCCCTCCGAGACCCGGGCCGGGATAAAAAGCGCTGAACCCGAAAGGCTTGGTTTTCGCCGCTTCGATAACTTCCCAGATATCGATGCCCATGCGCATGCACAAGAGCTTGAGTTCGTTCACTAAGGCGATGTTCACAGAACGGTAAATATTCTCCAGGAGCTTCGCCATCTCCGCCGTCCGTGATGAACTGACCAGGTAAGTGTGTTCGAAGATGCTCTGATAGAGCGCCTGCGCAGCTAAAGCGCTGGAAGCATTCACGCCACCGATAATCTTTGGGACTTGGCGAGTTTGGAATTTCTTGTTTCCAGGATCCTCGCGCTCCGGGGAGAAGGCCAGGAAGAAGTCCGGCTCCACTCTATCGGATGCCGTCACGGTGACGCCGTCGGTCGTGTAGGGAGAAACGGGACACCGCAGCGCCCCTCTCTCCAGAATGGGCAGCACCTCTTCGTCGGTGGTTCCCGGGTAAGTCGTACTCTCCAGCACTATTAATTGGCCAAGCTGCAAGTGCGCACCAATGACCTCCGTCGTATTCCGGACGAAAGAAAGGTCGGGTTCGCGGTGCTTGTCGAGGGGGGTAGGAACGCAGATGATGATGGCATCCATCTCTTTGAAGCCTGGTGAAATCGTCCGTGACCCGAAAGTGATTCTTTTCGACTTCCTCTGAGACGCTGGCAGCCGAAATATGCTTAATGTAACTCTCTCCCCGCCGGAGCTTCTCAATTTTGCTGGGTTCAATGTCAAACCCCGTGGTCGGAAACCCTTCCTTGGCAGATAAAAGCGCCAGGGGCAGCCCCACATAACCCAATCCGATCACGCCCACTCGAGCCGTTCTCGCCTTGACTCTTGCACGGAAACCAGAAGCATTCGTTCCCGGATTAGATGATTCTTTCCCGATGTCCATGATCATTCCCCCGTCGTTCGGTGTCGGATGCCTTGGAGATGTCCTGCTACCCCATCTTAATCGAGGGTTTGATAAACTCCAAGCGCGCGCTTCACGAACGTTGACGGCACGCGAACCTTTCATGCTTCAACGTAGCCTTCCCGTCTAGTGCGATTTTCCCGAGGGTCCAACGGGCAGACTCTTTGCTTCACTTTGTCAAGGATCCCGATGGCAATAAAATTGAGCTCAGCCAGTTCCGCCCGGATTCGCTACAGGTCACGTTCCGCAACAAGAAGTCAAGCCCACGCGCTTGAATTGAAATCATGCAATGTCGCCAGCCGCGCGCCATTCCTTCACCACATCTTTATACAGCCGGCAGGTCTCAGCTTTGCTTTCACGGGCGGCACGGCCCATCGCTAAGCCATCCATCATATCTTCGTGCTCCTTGATAGGGAGAATGACGGCAGTATTGCGCCCCTCAGCATCGGTGACGAATTGAAGGTTCTTCTGCATCGCTCACTCCTCGAGTCGACTCTACCAATTCTGCCACGGTGCAGCGGCTCCAAACGTTGCCGGCCGAACCCATCAACGGCAGGCCGCTGCCGGTGTTCATCTTGGGGCTTTGAGCCTTACGCCTGCTTTTTGCCCTTACATTGCAGCCACAGGCCACCCTTTGCCTCCCGGACCCAAGGAGAATGCGACCTAATCCGTCGCCTTGGTTCCATAGGGCACAAGTGGCTGGACGGGCTGCGCCCCATCAATGTTGATGATCTTCCAGCGCGCGCCTTCCCTTTTCAGGTGGACGTTCTGCACTTCGTTGTGGTCGCTGTAGACGTACTCCACGCGCACCCGGGCTTCATCGGCATTGGGGCGATCGGTGACGGTGACGGCCATGCCCTGCACGGCGGAATTCTGGCCGATCAAATACGCTTTGAACTTGGCAGTCTTCCTTCGCGGTCGCGGCCAACTGGTCGCGGAGTGGGCCGGAAAAGCAGTCGAGGTAAGCTTGCGCGTCGCCGGCGCGAGCGGCGTCGAACATGGCGTAAATTCCGTCCTCGGGATTGGCGGGAGCGCGCTTTGGCCGTGATGGCCCTCCAGCCCTTCCACGAAGACGGCAACTGCCAGTGGTTCGAGCGCAGCAGGGCGACAGCGAAGACACCCAGCAGCACCGCCACGGTGACGACGGCCTTGGGGTCAATTCGACGGATCATTTCGAGGGAGTTCCGGAACTATCATCTTTTCCGATGATCGAAAGATCGAAATTGCCGTTCGAATCGACAATCAATTTGCGCAACTGGGGAAGGATTTGCTCCATGGCTTCCACATAGACGCGGGTGCTGGTTACTTCCGGGGCCTTGGCGTACTCGGCCGCCACGGCGTCAAACCTCGCCGCGTCACCCATCGCCCGGTTGACCTTCCCTTCCTTGTAAGCCTGGGCCGCCTGCTCCATTTGCGCCGCTTCGCCGTGGGCGCGCGGCAAGAGATCGTTGGCGTACCCCTGCGCCTCATTCACAAAGCGCATGGCGTCCGCGCGCGCCCCCGCCACATCGCGGAAAGCATCGGCAGCGTCGGGCGGCGGGGCGACATTTTCAATGTTGATGCTGGAAAGTGAAACGCCGACCCGGTAATCCTCCAAACATTTCTGCGCGGCCAGCAGCACATCATTTTGAATCGCCACCTTATCCGTGGTCATGATGTCGTCCACCGCGGTGTGCGCCAGGCGGCGGGCCAATTCCGACTCCACCGCCGCGCCCACCACCCGGTCGACATCGACGGCCTGAAAGAGATAGTCGCGGGGTTCGCTGACCGAGTACTGGGCCACCACGCGCACGTTGAGCAGGTTCTGGTCCCCGCTCAGGAACTCGGAGGCGGCAGGCTGCAAGCGTCCCAGGGGAATATCCGCCACGTCACCGCCAATCACCGTGCGTCGAAGCTGATGAACCTTGAGCTTGTAGACCTGCTGGATCGGCCACGGCAGCGCGTAGTGCAGGCCGGGCAGAACTCGCGGCGAGGTCACCGCTCCCCACGTTGTCACCACGGCCTGCTGGTCGGGGGCCACGAGAAAAACTCCCGAAAGCAGCCACACCCCGAGCAACCCCAGCGCCCAACGGCGGCGCAGGGACGAGCGCCGGCGCCGCTTGCCCTCAGGAGTCGGTCAGCAACACTGAACTCATTTCACTCCTGCCTGAGCCAGCCAAGGCCGAACACCGTTCGGCCTTACTTCACCCCTGCCTCGCCCTGGGTCAAGACCTTCAGCAGCGCGGAATCCGAATTCAGAATGATCGTCGTCTTATCGTCCAGCACCTTCTTGTAGGACTCGAGGGTGCGCACCAGTTTGTAGAAGCGCGGATTCTTGGAATACGCTTCGCCCGTAAATGCGCGTGGCCTCGGCGTCGCCTTCGCCGCGAATCGTCTCGGCGTCCTTGTAAGCGGCGGAAAGAATCGCCTCTTTCTCGCGGTCGGCGTCGGCGCGAATCACCAGCGCCTGCTCTTCGCCTTCCGCGCGGTACTGCATGGCGATGCGCTCGCGCTCAGCCCGCATGCGGGCGAACACGCTCTGCTTGTTCTGTTCCGGAAGATTCAAGCGCTTGATGCGAACGTCCACCACGCGGATGCCATATTGCGCCAGGGCGGCGAGATCGGCGTGGGTAGTCAGCATATCGAGCATGGCGGCCGCCTGCACCTTGTCCGCAGAAGCCGAGACCAGCGATTCCAGGTCGAGCGTGCCGAGCGCGGCGGACAAGCCGGACCAGATGATGTCGTGCAGGCGCATTTCCGCCGAGGCAGTGTCGCCCACACTTTTCACGAAGCGGTCGGGGTCCTCAATTCGCCAGGCGACGTAGTTTTCAATCACCAGATTCTTCTTGTCGCGGGTGAGGAACTCCGAAGGCCGGGGATTGTAAACGCGCAGCCGGCGGTCAAAACGCAGGATGGATTGGAACGGCCATTTCACGTGCAGGCCGGCGTTCACCACCGTCCGTACGGGACGGCCGAACTGGGTGATCAGGGCGAACTCCGTTTCCCGCGTGGTGTAAAACGTCAGGTAAACCAGGAGCAGCCCACCGGCAATGGCCGCGAGCGAGGATTTTCTTTTTGTTGAGTCATCGTATTCCCTACTCCGGCAAAGGACGCAGCCCGTTGGGCAAGGCGATTCCGTCGCGCAACAGCATCAACTGCCGCCGGCCGGCCCTGGTGTCGATAATCAATTTCTTCTTTCCGGGCAATACTTCTTCCATCGTTTCCAAATACAGGCGCGACTGTGTGGCCTCCGGCGCCGTCGCGAAAAGCTGCTTCCGCGGACAGGAAACGGCTGGCGTCGCCTTCGGCGCGAGTCTTGCGTCCCAGGCTGTAAGCGCGGGCGTTTTCCAGCGCCGCCTTGGCGTTGCCTTGCGCCAGGGCCAACTGTTCGTTGCGGTAACCCTCCGCTTCGTTGATCAGGCGGTTCTTCTCTTCGAAAGCGTCGGAAACCTCGCGGAACGCATCCACCACTTCCAGCGCCGGATGCACATCTTCGAGCTTCACCTCCAAAACCTGAACCCCTGCGCCATATTGATCGAGCCGGCGCTGCAATTCGTCCCGCGCGCGCTGCTCAAGCTGGCGCCGGCCCTCGGTGAGCACATCATCGAGCGACGACGAGGTCACCACCGATTGCATCACCGATTCCGCCGCCGCGCGCACCGTTCCGTCACCATCCAACTGGCGAAACAGAAAATCGTCCGGATGCGCGGGAACGTAATGCACCGTGGCGTAAAGCTCGATCATGTTCTGATCGCCGGTCAGCATCGCGGATTCCTCCGGCACTTTCTGGAAGCGGCCGGTGCTGTGTTGCGCATTCCATTCGTAGGACGCGGGCTCGTTTTCGGGTGTGCTGGCCACGGTCCGAAATCCAATCTCCACCACGCGCACGCGTCGCGCCTTGATGCGCGTTAGGGCGTCCACCGGCCAGGGCAGCTTGTAATGCAGGCCGGGCTCGCGATAGGGCAGCAGCTTGCGTCCGAATCTTTCAATCACGCCGCTTTCATCGGGGCTCAGAATGTAGAACCCGCTGCCAACATACAGGGCCAGGGCCGCGAACATCAGCGGCTTGCGCAGGCGCGACCAGTTGGCAATGAGCCAACCCAGGACGACCCGAATTCAAACCGGGCGAGCGGTTTCGCGCACGGCGGTCACCCATGTGCGGCACCCGCAGATACGGCAAGCAGACGCGCCCACACGTAGCGAAGCCTCGACTCGCCGCCGGAGGGCGAGCGGAGCAGCCGCAGCGAATTCATCATGACCAGGAAGGAAGAAAGCTGGTGAGTTACGGCCGCTCCCACCGGGCCGATGACGGCGGTCGCCGCCAGAATCACCGCGCCGACATTAAAGATCGCCGCGAACAAAATGATGTTCTGCCACGCCGTCCTCACCGCGCGGCGGCTGACGCGGAAGAATTCCGGCAACCTCTCCAGGGATTGGGGAAGATATACCGCGTCGGCGGCCTGGGCGGTGATGTCGCTCGCGCCGGAGACGGCGATGCCGACCGTGGCGCTGGCCAGCGCCGGGGCGTCATTCACGCCGTCACCCACCATCGCCGGATGGCGGCCCGCGGAGGTGAGCGCCTGGATGCGTTCGAGCTTCTGCGTCGGGCAGCAACTCCGCTTCCACGTGCGAGATCCCAACCTCGCGCGCAATCACCTCCGCCGCGCGCCTGCGGTCGCCCGTCAGGATGATGTGATCCTCAAGGCCCAGCTCGCGCAAGCCTGCCAGCGCTTCCGCCACACCGCGGCGAATTTGGTCGCGCAAAAGGATGGCGCCCGGCCAAGCGCTGCCCGTCCGCCACCAGGATGGCCGTGGCGCCCGCCGCATCAGCTTCCTCCAGCAGCGGTTCGGCCCCAGCGATTCCAGCCTCGGCGAGAAACGCGGCGTTGCCGGCGCGAATCTCGCGGCCACCCAACCTGCACGTTGCGCCTCGGCCGGGAACAATCTCCGCCTCCTCCGGCTCGGGCACGGGCAAATTGCGGTGCGCGGCCTCTTCCACAATCGCGCGCGCCAACGGGTGGCTGGAAGCGCGCTCCGCCGTGGCCGCCAGGGCCAGCAGCTCATCTTCGGAACCCGCCAGCGGCAGAATCCGGAGAATGGCGAAGCGGCCTTCCGTGATCGTTCCCGTTTTGTCGAAGACGATCACATCGGTCTTGGCCGCGCGCTCCAGCACGGCCGCGCCGCGCACCAGAATGCCGCGCCGCGCCAATCCGCCCATCGCCGCCACCATCGCCGTGGGAGTGGCCAGGATGAGCGCGCACGGGCAGGCAACGATGAGCACCGCCACGGTGCGCAGCCAGTCGCGCGTGAAGAAGAACGTGAGCCCGGCCGCCAAGAGGAGCGCGGGAAGGAAGAATTTCGCATAGCGGTCCGCCAGACGTTCCACCGGCGAGCGCCGCTGCTGCGCTTCCTTCACCAGTTCGATGACGCGCGCCAGCGTGGTATTCGCCCCGCTGCGCGCCACGCGAATCCGCAGCAGGGCATTTCCGTTGAGCGTGCCGGAGAACACCTCGTCACCCGGCGCCTTGTCCTGAGGCAGCGGCTCGCCGGTCACCGAGCTTTCATCGACGGTGGAGACGCCGGAGTCAATCACGCCGTCGGCGGGGATGCGCTCGCCGCTGCGAACCAGCACCAAGTCGCCCGGCACCAGCAACTCCGCCGCAATGGTCTCCTCACGGCCGTTGCGGAGCAGCGTGGCCGTGCGCGGCATCTGCTCCACGAAGCGCTCAATGGCGTCCGTGGTGCGGCCGGCCGCGTAGGATTCCAGTCCCTCGCCGACCAGCACGATGAACATGGCCTCCGCGGCGGCAAGGTTCTGGCCCACGCACAAGGCGGCAACCACCGCGACGCAAATCGCCAGATCCGCGGAAATGCGTTTCTCCAGCAAGGCCGAAAGCGAGTTGTAGAAAGTTTTATAACCCGCCAGCAGCGCGATCAGGATGGCGGTATCAATTCCGAAGAAGGTCTTGAAGATGCCCAGAAAATTGAGCAGCAGAAGCGCGCCCACCACGGCCGCAAAGCCGTAATAGACAATCCGCTCTTTCCAGGCTTCGCTCATAATTATGAATTCTGAATTCGGAATTATGAATTCGAATTGAAACGACTTGCCCTCCGGTGGCTTTCGTCCCTCTTGTGCTCGATATGATCAAGGCGAAGATCGCGATCATTTCATCATTCATCATTCATAATTCATAATTACTGGCCCGTGTATTTGATCCACATCGGCGAAACCCAAACGATTTCGCCGTTGTCCTGTTCGCCCCGCACATAGTAATAACTGGTCTTGTCCTTGTTGGGCTGATTATCCCGCCAGGAGAATTCCACCTCCTGCGTGTTGGGCGAAGTCGAGTATACAAACTTGCCGTCGCGAATGATGGTGACCTTGGCGAATTTGGAGGTGCCGCGCAGCTTGATCTTCAGCGTGGGCGGATCCGCGGTGGAGAATTCATCGCCCATCATGTGCGTTCCGCTCTCGACGTCGGCGAGGATGTCATCCGTGGAGGCGTAAACGTGGCGCTGCTTGAGAGCCTCCAGAACCGACTCGCGGGTCACATCCTTGACGTAGAGATTCGCGTAGCTGATGTGGGTCGAGACGTGATCCGAGCTCGCCTCAAACCCCAACCGGTAACCTTTGTCCAAGGCCAGATTGACGAAACCCTTCGGCCGCCAGCCTCCGATGGAGTCCTGCTCGCGGGGGGACGCGGGCGCATCCGGGCATTTCGTAATTCTGGCGATCGCCCTGATAGATCTCCACCACGGGCTCGGCGTTGGGATCGTTGTCCCGCCAATCCGTGCCCATCCCGGTGGCGCTGGTGTGCGACGCCACAATGCCGTCAAACTGCTTCAGGTAGGCGTAAAGCATCTGCGTGTCGACGGCGTGCGCGGGTTGGTCTCCTTGGGGCGCGCTCGCGATAGTCGAACTCTTGTAGCGCGGAAGCGGGCGGATTCCCCGCTGCACGAAGATCACGTTGCGGTGGCCTTCCGGATATCCCACGCTGCGCTCATAGGAGAACATCGGGACGAATTTGCCGGGCGAATAGAAAACATCGGTGAGCTTCTGGGTGATCCACCAGGAGTATTCCCGCCCGCCGCCATTATCGTGATCGCAGCAGCCCACCCAATCCATCGCCGCGGCGTCCAGGATGTAGCGCCATTGATCGATGAGCGTGCCGTCGTCGCCACCGTCCATGGAAATTTCGCTATGGCGATGGAACTCGCCGCGCACGATGCGCAGATCTCCCTCCGGCCCCGCCCCGGTAATCGTGGATGGCCTGGATGGCCGCGACGTTTGCCGCGTCAAACGTCGGCGGCTCCGGCCTGCTGCCAAGGCCCGCCGCTACCACCGAAATGGCCTTCGCCGCCGGCCCCAAATCAATCTCGTCACTCCAAAGATCGTTCTCGTAGGGGTCGGCAAACGGGTTTTGGGTCAGACCATACTGATTTGAATTCCCCTCCGATGGCTTCAGATTTCGCCGGCCATCGGACGAATTCACCATCAGCAGCTTGCCATTCGCGACCGCCACCAGGGCCGGGCGGTTGTCCAAAATGTTGTCCGTGTGATTCAGGAAGATCGGCCGGGTCCATTCCTTGCCATTGAAAGAAACCAGGTACTCGGTCCACACCGTTCCAATCGGATTCCACCAAGTGGGATGAGGGGAGCGGAACGCAAGCCATATGCGCCCCGAACCATCCACCACCAGGCGAGGCAGCGTGTTCTTCGCGGCTGGCGGAAGTAGTTCGCTGCGCCGTCACTGTCGGCCCGGTGCCAAGCCTTGCCGACGTCGGGGTCCAAAGCTCTCCGAGTCGCTTTGCCGGCCCGGAAGGTCGGGCCGCGAATTCGGCGCGCCCACCAACTCTCGACTCAAAGGAAACATCGGGCGCCACCAAGCGGCCATCGGGCTCCAGCCCTCGCAGCGCGATCCGCCGCCCCTGGTAAAGGGAAATGCCGGAGGTAGCATAGGCGCCAAAATCTTTTCCCCAGCCTCGGCCGCCCTCCTCGTAGGCAATCCAAAGTCGTCCGCTCGGATCATAAGCAATGGAAGGATATGCTTCGTAGCGCGCCGTGGCGGCAACGGGAATCTCGTCGCCCCAGGCATTCCGCCAGAATAAGTGCGCGCGTAGACGTCGTAATTGCCATTGCGGTAGGAATCCCACGCCACGGCCACGCGGCCCGATCTTGTCCGCAGCAATGGCAGGGTCCCATTCATTCTTGGCTGGAATTGGAAATCTTCACGGGCTGGGAGAAGCCACTGCCCTCCTGATGCGCCACGTAAATGGCGGCGACGCCGTCACGCCAACCTTGCCACGCCACCCACACCCTGCCGCTCGCATCCGTGGTGGCCACCGGATCAATATCCGCGCCCGCCTCCTTCGAAATCCGCAACTTGCTCCTTGGCCCCGGAGGCATCCACGGCGCGCGCAAAGATATCGAAATTGCCCCCGTCGTTTTCTGACCAGAAAACCCACGCGCGCCCGCTCCCGTCCACGCGCGACGGCGGTCTTGTAGAGGTCACGCCCCGGCGGCGTTATGGCGATCGGTTCGCCCCAGTTCCCTGCCGAGTATTTTCGCGCCCAGATCTGGTCGCCGCCCGTGGGCTCGGCATACTGCTTGAAGTCTTTGGGCGCTTCGGAAATCGCCGCGCGGAGTTTGTCCGCGTCGGGGCTGTGATGGAACTGCACGTAGGCCAGCCAAACGTCGCCATTCGGGCCCGCAGCGATGGAGGGATAATCCTCTTCTTCGCGAGTGTTCGTCAGGCGCGCCGCCACCGGGATCCGGTCCACATAAACGCGTCCGTCCAGCTTGTAAATTCCCCGTGGCGTAAGGAATCTCCGAGGCGCGAAAACTGAATTCCCCTTGCGCCGTCTTGAAGTACAAACTCGCTGCTCTCCGTCACCGCGCTGGCAGTAATGATGAGGCCGTTGGCCACAGTCGGTTCTCGCCCTCGGACTCGCCAAACCTGCGCGCAGCACGGGTGGAGAAATGAAAATGATTGCCGTTCACACTGTCGTCGCCTTCAAATCGCCAGCCCTCCAAAGTGAACGGACCCGCGTTCTTGACCTTCAGCGACCCGTCCCAGCGCGTCGGGGTCGCATCCGTGACGCCACACAAAACCCGAAAAGCCGCCGGTGCCTGCGCGTGTGCGTTGCTGCCGAACACCAGCAGGATCGTAAGAATTAGAGCCACGCTGATTCGCCGCATCGCCAACCCCTCTTCTCAATTTTCATTGCGTTGACCTGATGTCTCAGGTCGGGCAGTAATATACAACCGCGCGCCCGCGCAGACAACGCTCCGTCTTTTCCATAGGGGATTTCTTTGCGTGCGGCGGAAAGAAGATTCACCACAGAGGCGCAGAGAGCACAGAGAAAAGCACTTCAGCTTGCGCGGGTAGAGATCACACTTCCATTTTTGTTAACACACAGTTTTTTCTCCGGCTGCTCTCCATGAACTCTGTGACCTCTGCTATGAAAATGAATGTGCCGAAGCGCCGTGGACTGCGGCGACTCGACGCCGTCTTGTTCCTCCTCCTGCGTTTTTCGAAGGCGGCGTGAGCCGCCGCAGTCCACCGCGCTTCGATCATTCTCATTGACAGTGGCGAGACCTCAGGCCCATGGGAAGCTGCGGTGAAATACTTCTTGGCTAAGGTTACAGCATCTGCTCGATGATGCCCGGCACGGCTTGGATGGATTCGTCAAGCTTCGCGGGGTTCTTGCCTCCGGCTTCCGCCAGGTCTTTGCGACCGCCGCCGGAACCTTCCACGTAAGTCGCCGCCTGCTTTACGATCTTGCCCGCGTCAAGCCTTGCGGTGAGGTCCTTCGTCACGGCGGCGATGAGGGAAACCCTTCCGTCCGCGACGCTGCCCAGCACGATCACGCCGGATTGCAACTTCCCGCGCAGGTCGTCCACCATCTGGCGCATGGCGGAGCGGTCCGTCACCTCAACCCGCGCCGCAACCACCCGCACGCCTTTTATCTCGCGTGCTTGCTGCACCAGGTCGCCGGCGGCGGAAGCCGCGCGCTTCATTTGCTGCGCTTCCAGTTCCTTGCGGAGCTTCTTCTCACTCTCGGTGAGCTTCTCGATGGCCTCGATCAATTCGTCGGGTTTCGCGCGCAGAGCCTCGGAAGCCTGCGCGAGCGACTGGCTTTGGCGCCGCAAGTATTCGAGTACACCGGTGCCCGTCAACGCTTCGATGCGACGCGTGCCCGCCGCCACGCTGCCTTCGGAAACAATCTTGAAGAGGCCGATGTCACCCGTCCGCCGCACGTGCGTGCCGCCGCAGAGTTCCTTCGAGAAGTCGTCAATCGTGAGCACGCGCACCTGGTCCGCGTACTTTTCCCCAAACAGCGCCATGGCCCCAGTATTCACCGCCGTGTCGAGGTCCATGACGGTCGTCACGACCTCTTCGTTCTTGAGGATGTGCTCGTTCACCAAGTCCTCGATGTCGAGCAGGTCCTGCTCACCCAAACCCGTGTAGTGAGTGAAGTCGAAGCGCAAGCGGTCCGGCGCGACGAGCGAACCGGCTTGCTTGACGTGCGTCCCCAGTGTCTTCCGCAGCGCCGCGTGGAGCAGGTGCGTGGCGGTGTGATTCCGCCGCGTCGCATCCCGCCGCTCGGCATCGACCACGGCGGTGACCACGTCTCCCATCCGAAGCCCCTCGCGCGCCACGGCCTTGTGGACAATCAATCCGCTCACGGGATGGTACGTATTTTGAATGTGCGCAACTTCGTGGTCCGTCGCCGGCGCAACGAAATGGCCCGTATCGCCCACTTGCCCGCCCGCCTCGGCATAGAACGGTGTGTGGTCGAGAACAATTTCCACTTCGCTTCCGGCCTTCACCTCGCTGACGGCTTCGCCGTTCTACAACCAGCGCCATAATCCGGCAATCGGCCGATGTGGTCTGCGTGTAGCCATCGAAGACCGTCTTGCCGTCTTCCGCCAGCTTCAAAAACACCGGCGAGGCAACTTTCTTCTCAGCCCCTTTCCACGACGCCCGGGCGCGCTCGCGCTGCTTGTTCATTTCCGCTTCGTAGCCCACGACTGATCGAAGCCTAGACCTAGGTTATTGACAATATTCTCTGACGAAGTCGAGTGGCAGACCGAAGGTATCGTGAAGCTTGAAGGCTTGCGTCCCGCCATAGACGAGTGAAGGCCGCTGTTGCCTAATCATGTTCAAGGTCCAAATCCCATTGGGTGAAGGGATAACGCCGGGAGTATTCATGAACAGAACCATCCACATCGCTCCTCCAGCCGTTCCACGCCATGTGCCATCGAGCGCCTGAATCGCTCTTCTTCAATCTTGATGGCCTTCGAGATGTGTGCGCGGTTTCGACGAGTTCGGGGTACGCATCCTTCATCATGTCCACGACGCGGCTGCTGATCTTGTAGAGGAACGGTTCGTTCAGGCCGAGCGTCTGGCCGTGGTAGAGGGCGCGGCGCATGATGAGGCGCAGCACGTAGCCGCGGCCTTCGTTCGAGGGCAGCACGCCGTCGGAAATCAGGAACGTTGCCGAGCGCGCGTGGTCGGCGATGATGCGCAGCGAAACATCGGTATCGTGGTTCGCGCCGTACTCGACGTTGGCGAGCGCCGCGGCTTCGTCAATCAGCGGGCGGAACAGATCGGTTTCAAAGTTGGAGAGCTTGCCTTGCAGTACGCTCGCCAGGCGCTCCAGGCCCGCGCCCGTGTCAATCGAAGGCTTCGGCAGCGGAGTCATCACGCCCTGCTCGTCGCGATTGAACTGCATGAAGACGAGGTTCCACAACTCCACGTAGCGGCCGCAGTCGCAAGGAAACTTGCAGTCGGTGTGCCCCTGGTCGCTCGCCGCCGGGCCCAAGTCGTAATGGATTTCCGAGCACGGCCCGCAGGGGCCGGTGTCGCCCATCTGCCAGAAGTTATCGTGCTCATCCAGGCGGAAAATGCGGTCGCGCGGCACGCCAACTGTCCTGCGCCCAGATTCCCTCGGCTTCGTCGTCTTCCCGGAACACCGTGACGTAAAGTTTCTCGCGCGGGAATGGCGAAATCCTTGGTGATAAGTTCCCACGCCCAGGGAATGGCTTCCTTCTTAAAGTAATCGCCGAAGGAGAAGTTGCCGAGCATCTCGAAGAAGGTGTGATGGCGGGTGGTGCGGCCGACTTGCTCGAGGTCGTTGTGTTTGCCGCCCGCGCGCACGCACTTCTGCGAGGTCGTGGCGCGCGAGTAATCGCGGCGCTCGCGGCCCAGAAACACGTCCTTGAACTGGTTCATGCCGGCATTGGAAAAAAGCAAAGTCGGGTCATTCGCCGGAACGAGCGACGATGACGGCACCACGCGGTGGCCGCGGGTTGCAAAAAAGTCCAAAAATCGGGTTCTGATCTCGTTTGATGTCATAGTAAAGAATTTAACACAGAGAGCACGGAGAAGAATTTCGCACAGAGAACACGGAGGCAGGCAGGATTACCTCTGTGTGCTCTGTGTTGAGTCTTTACTCCGTGGGCTCTATGTTAAAGGTCGGAGGACACGGAGGCCTGCTTTTGCTTCTGGCTCGACGGCGCCGTGGCAAGAGCTTTAAGATTGCTCTGGATCCGGCTCTTCGCCCGAAGTTTCCAGATCCACTGGCTCAACCTCATCCGCGACTGGAGCCAGTTCCGGCCGCGCGCGCACCGCTTTTATAATATCACCCGCGTTGAATCCCAGGCGCATCAGGCTTTGGCAGAGCGAGTGGAACCGGGCACGCGTGAGGGGCAGGCGAAGGGTGCGGAGCTTCTTGGCCAAGCGCTTGTTCCAGCAACGCTTGAGCCGGGGTTTCCTGATAGACCCGTTCCACCGCAGGCTCGATTTCCTGGTAGTTTACGAGTTTGGCTTTCAGTTCGCGGCGGAGGCGATGGGGCCCGAAGGCCCGGTTTTGGGCAAGCGAATACGCGTATTGTTCGGCGAACTTGCGGTCGTCGAGGTAGCCGAGTTCGCGCAGGCGGGCGATGGCCTCAGGCACCTGCCCGCTTTGGGGATATTTCTTTTCGAGGGCCTGCCGCATTTCGGCGATGGAATAGGGACGGCGCGCCAGCATGCGCAGCGCCGCCGTAAGGGGATCGGGCGGGGCCTGCTTACCTTTTCGCAAACCGGTCAACCTGGCTGGCTTTCTCCATCTCTTCGCGGGCGGCGTCGGCCGTGTTGCTGATGCCGGCGATGCGCAGTTTGAACTCGTCGGGATTGGTGGAATTGCCCAAGGCTTCGTCCAGCGTGATCAGCCCCTGCGTGTAAAGGTCATAAAGCGACTGGTCAAAAGTCTGCATTCCGTATTGGGAGACGCCCGACGGCAATGGCGTCGTGAATCATGCCGGGTCTTATCGGGGTTGATGATGCAATCGCGAATATACTCGGTGGCGATCAGCACTTCCACCGCCGGAGCGCGGCCAATGCCGTCCGCCTTGCGAACCAGGCGTTGGGAGATAATCGCCTTCAGGGTGCTCGCCATCTGCAACCGAATCTGCTTTTGTTCCGGGGGCGGGAAAACCGCGATAATACGCTGGATGGTTTCCGTGGCGTCCATGGTGTGCAAGGTGGAGAACACCATGTGGCCCGTTTCCGCGGCCAGGAGCGCCGTCTGGATGGTTTCCAGGTCGCGCATTTCGCCCACCAGGATGACGTCGGGGTCCTGGCGCAGGGCGGCGCGCAGGGCGCTGCCGAAACTCGGCGTATCCACTTCCACTTCGCGCTGGTTGACAAAACCCTTCTTGTCGCGGTGGAGGAACTCGATGGGATCTTCGATGGTAATGATGTGGTCGGTGCGGGTGGAATTGATGCGGTCCACCATGGCCGCCAGGGTCGTGGACTTGCCGCTTCCGGTGGTTCCCGTCACCAGCACCAGGCCGCGTTTTTCCTGGCAGATCTTGTCGATCACGCGCGGCAGAAGAAGTTCCTCCAGGGTGCGAATCTTGGTGGGAATGACGCGGAGCACCATGCCCACGTTGCCACGCTGCTGGAAGACGTTGACGCGGAAACGGCCCAAGCCGGCCACGCCGTAGGCCATGTCGAGTTCGGCATTTTCCTTGAACTTCTGCTTCTGCCGGTTCGTCATCATGCTGAACGCCATGTTCAGCATGTCCTCACTGGAAATGCGCGTGTACTGGGTGAGCGCGCGGAGTTCGCCATCCACACGAAGATAAGGATAGTTCCCGACCTTCAGGTGCAAGTCGGAAGCTTTGTTCTCGCAGGCAGTCCGAAGCAGCGTGTCAATGTTCAGACCCTCGGCGCTATTAGCCATCTGGAACCCTCTCTGAAGCTGTCCCCTGATTTTCGTTCAAGTTAGCACACGGCCGAAGGTGTCAAAGTAAAGACTTGCGCCCTCCCCCAGCGGACTCAGCGAGGTGGCGCCGCCTTCAGTGGCCCGCTGCCACGGGCTGGTTGCACAAGGTCAGCCAACCATATTTGTCTTCCGCCTGGCCCTTGCACGATGGCGAGGAAGCGTTCCTGCAAGGCGCGCGTGACAGGGCCGGGCTGGCCCTTGCCGACCACTGATGCGGTCGACGGAGCGGATGGGAGTGATTTCCGCCGCGGTTCCGGTAAAGAAGACCTCATCGGCAATGTAGAGCATTTCGCGCGAGATGTTTTGCTCGCTCAGCGGGTAGCCCATCTCGAGCGCCAGCGTCACCACCGAGTCGCGCGTGATGCCCGGCAGCACGGAAGCGGAGAGCGGCGGCGTATAGATTTTGCCGTCGCGGATGACAAAGATATTCTCACCGCTGCCTTCGCTCACATGGCCGCTGGTGTCGAGGCAAATGCCCTCCGTGTAGCCGTTGGTGAGCGCTTCCATCTTGATGAGCTGGGAGTTCATGTAATTGGCCGCAGCTTTGGCCATGGCCGGCAGAGTGTTGGGCGCAATCCGCTGCCAGGAGGAAACGCACACATCCACGCCATTGCGCAGCGCTTCGTCTCCCAGGTATTTCCCCCAGGCCCACGCCAGGATGTAAATCTCAATGGGATTCTTCAGGGGATTGACACCCATTTCGCCCTCGCCGCGAAACGCCACCGGGCGAATGTAGCAGTGCTTGACGTTGTTCACGCGCACCAACTCCACCATCGCCTGCGCCAGTTGCTCGCGGGTGAAAGGCAACTCCATCCGGTAAATCTTGGCCGAGTTCACCAAGCGGTCGGTGTGCTCCTTCAACCGGAAGATCGCCGGGCCGTGCGGCGTGTCGTAGCAACGAATGCCTTCAAACAAGGAGGAAGCATAGTGGACCACGTGCGCGGAAACGTGGATCGTGGCCTCCCCCCAGGGAATGAATTTGCCGTTGTGCCAAACCTGTTCGTAGTTGTTCACTGCCATGGGTTCTTCTCCAGCTTTCCCCCGGAGGTTTAGAATTGCGTGCCGCCCGCTGAATGCCCGAGCCGCAGCCCTCAAGCATGGAAATTATAACACGGGGCAAGTTGGCACCGGACGAATTCGGCGGGCCGCGCCAAGTTGGCTCGCTTCGCCGCGCAGGAATTGGTCTGTACGAGGATCAACGCCCTTCGGCCACGGCCAATCCTCGTCCCGTCGCCTCACACGCACACCAACTCATGGCGCGCCTGTTGAAGGAGGCAGAAATGAGCGATCCCGGGTGGGACACTCAAAGAATCCGTGCCCTTGAAAAAATCTTGGATATCGAATACGACAAACGCAGCCAATACGAAGAACAGATTGCACTGTGTGCGAGAACCCCGAATGCCATCGAGTTGCGTCAACGCTTCAAGAGGGAAGTCTTGCCGGATATCCAAAGGTATGAAAAGGAATACGCCGATCTTCTCGCGCGGCGGGTAAACCTGCACCAGATCCCAGCGGGTGAAGCGGAAAAATCTTTAGCCGATGTTACGCACGCCATCGATGGACTTGATCGGCACAGTTCTCAAGCCCTCCCTGACGAAGGCTCAAGCCTGCTCGTCGAAATTCGCAAGATAGTCGACGACCGCGAAAAAACGGCAGCGGCGAAACTCAAAGTGGCCCTCCCAATTATCCTGCTTCTTGTTTCGTGCGAAATGGAGCTGGACACGGAAATAGCATTGCAAAGCGTGTGGAAACAACTGCGAACGCTCTTCCGCAGCAAAGTGTAGTCGAGACGAGAAAAGATTCTGCAACGGTGCGTCAATTGAACCTGAGGATACTCACGATGTTGGAGAAATCGTCCGTCCAGACTCGCGAACCCGGCATTGGCGGGAGCGCCCGCCAGCGCGGGTCATTCCCCAACGCTTCCAGGTCGCTCGAATTGCGGGCCATCACGACCCACCAGGAAGCAAATTTACCCTCTCGCGTCTCGTCTTCGCTGACGTGCGCTTCATCATTCGCCAAGCAGGACAAGCCCGCATCGTAGGCCAAATCACCCAACACGCCATGCAGGTCCAGGTAACGATTGCTAATGTGAAAGGCCAGCACACCATTCGATGCCAGCTTGCTCAAGTAAAGGGCTAAGGCCTCGCGGGTTAATAGGTGGGTGGGAATGGAATCACCGCTGAAGGCGTCCAGCACTATCATGCCATATCCATGCGCAGGAGCAGCGCGCAACGACAGGCGCGCATCACCCAGCACCACGCGCACCGGGGATCCGCAATCAGACAGGTAGGTGAAGTAACGCCGGTTTTGGGCGATGTGTAAGACAGTAGGATCGATTTCATAAAAAGTGAATTGCTGACGGCGTTGGTGGTAACAAGCCATGGCGCCCGCCCCCAGCCCAATGACGGCCACCTCGTTCTCCACCGGGCTCTCCCGAAAGGCCGCGAAGACCTGGCCAATCGGCCCGCTGCGCGTGTAGTAGGCCAGCGGATCACATGCGTGGCTGGGATCCAGGCTCTGCACCCCATGCGTGGTGCCGCCATGAAATAGTACTCGGCAGTTCTTTTCGACATCATTGCTAACGCGGTAAACACCAAAGAAGCTGCGTTCGCTGTGAAGAATGTGGCCAAAGGGCCCGGCGTAAAACTGGCTGGCCAGGATTAAGGCCGCCACCCCCAACCCAAAACGCCGGGGCCGCGCGCCAAAGCGCAGACAGCAGATCGCGGCAGGGCCGAAGATAATGAGGTTAAACAGCCGCCCGGGGGCCACGCCATTTGCTTGCAGTTCCAGAGTCGCCACGGCGACAGCGACACCCAGCGCCGCAGGCAAGAGGTAGTCAAGCCGCCGTGCGCCGGGAGTACCCTCTACCCCGTCGATCGCCGGGCATAGCATTGCGGCCAGCACCAGCGCTATCGGAAGTTCCCATACCGTGCTGAAGATCACCGGCGCCAACAGGGCGTTGAAAGCACCGCCGAGCACTCCCCCCACGGAAATCCAGAGATAATACTCAGTGAGATGCTGTGTGGCAGGACGACTGCGGGCCACTTCCCCGTGGCAAACCATGGCGACAGCAAAGAGGGCCAGCAGATCAATGAGGAGCAAAACCATAAACGGCAGCACGCCCTTCAAAACGATAGGAATCGTGGCAGCCAGAATCAGCAAAGGCAGCCGCCGGCTCAGCCAACGATGCGAGAAGAAAGGTTTGCGCGCGAACACCAGCACGAAGCTGAGCAAGTAAAGCGCAAGGGGGAGAACCCAGAAGAGAGGAATGGCGGGAACATCCGTGGTGAGCGCAGTTGTAACCCCCAGCATCAGGCTGGAGGGCACGAAGGCGAGCGCCACCCAGCGCAACCGCTGGCGCGGCGTGGGACCCTCAGCGTGGCGAGTGGCCGCTGCTTCAATCCGCGCGTCGGGCAGCAGTGTGGACACCGAGGCTGAAACCTCGTTGGGCGCGCGCCAGACCAGCAAAATGCACCCGGCCGCGAGCAACAGGAACACTCCGTAGCCGCAGGCCCAGAGTCGGCTTTGATCGCTCAATCGCAGCAAGGGTTCGAGCACGAACGGGTAACTCAATAAACCCAACAAGCTCCCGGAATTGCTCGCGGCGTAAAGAAAGTACGGGTCGCCCGCGAAGGGGTGCCCGGAATGGGCGAACCATTTTTGCAGGATGGGGGTAGTGGCGGACAAAGCGAAAAAGGGCAAGCCTACCGCCACCAGCAGCAGCCGAAGCAGCCACCATACCGGATTGGATTGCACGGGCGGGGTCCATCCGCCGGGCACATGAACCGGCAGCAATGCCAAGGCGGCCAGCAGAACGGCCGCATGCACCCCAACCTGCGTGCGTTTTCCCAGCAACCTCGCTGACGCATGTGCGTACGCGTATCCCGCCAGTAGCGTCAATTGAAAGAAGACGAGGCAAGTCGTCCATACCGCGGCGCTCCCGCCCAGGAGCGGGAGCGCCATCTTGGCGAACATCGGCTCCACCAGGAAAAGTAACGCCGCGCTCACGAACATCGTTACGGAAAACGCGGCGACGGAAGTCGTATGCGACCGGCGTCCACGGGGAACCGCCGGGCCAAGCCGTGACGCCGGTTCGTGGGTTGAACCGAGCGGGGCTCCCCCCGGAGAGACGGGAAGGCGTGCAGACAAATGGGGTCGAATGAGGAGTTCACTCAGGAGACGTCTGAAAATGCGGAAGTTTTGGTTCAGATACGAAACCAGCATAAAGGCTTCTCATTTCGGTCGATCAGATCGCATCACTCTTACCTTGAAAGATCTCAGCGCGGCAACCGGGCTGCCCGAAAGTCGGGGCCACGCCTCGCCACCAGACCCGGCTCGTCGTGCCGCCGAGTTTACCATAGTATTTTCAGTTCCCTGCCCCCCGTGGGACTTTCCCGCCTTTCACCCCGCGCGAGTCGGCACCACTTGACCCCCTTCACGGGCAATGTGAGAATGCAGGGTAGCGGGCTTTGTCCGGCGCGGGGTGTGGATGATCAGTGGACTTCCTTGGGGGTTGGCTTTATCGAGCGGCGTCAACACCTACCTGCCGCTTTTTCTTCTAGCCCTTTTTGCGCGATTTGGCCAGGTGATTCATCTTTCCCCACGATTCGCGTGGCTGGTATCCGACCAGGCCGTCTTTATTCTGGGCGCACTGGCAGTCTGTGAAATTTTCGCCCAGAAATTTCCGGTGCTCGACAATATTTGGGACTTCCTTCACACGTTGCTGCGCCCCATCGCTGGAGCTTTGGCCACCGGCGCAACTCTAAACACCAACAACGCCTTGGAAATTGCGCTGGCCATGGCGATGGGCGGAACGCTGGCGGCCGCGGCGCATTCCACCAAATCCGGCTTGCGGTCTGATGAGCACCTCCAAGAGCTATGGGACAGCGAACTTTGCCATCAGCCTGGGCGAAGACGCGGCAGTTCTCACCACGACGCTCCTTTCCGTCTACGCGCCTTGGATCATGTTGGCGATCGTCATCATCTTCGTTGTGTTCTTCGCTTTCCTCGGACCCCGCATTCTGAGGACCCTGGCGTTTGACCTGAGCATTGCCGGTTCAGCCTTGGGAGGAATCTTCCGATGGGTCTTTCGCAGGAAATATCCAACGAATCTGAAGGAAAGCTTGTTGGAAATCGCGCCGGAACGGCTGGAGCTATTCAGTCACCTGCTGGAGCGGAATGAGGAGTTACTTGGAGCCTTGCCGGGCTGGAAGCGCTCCCCGGGCGGACCGCGCCGGACCTGGGTTTTGCTAACCTCGCGGCGCCTGCTCTGGATTGAATCGCGCCTCTTCCGTAACTCCAAGGCCCAATCCCTGGATTATGGCGAGATCGCCTTGGCCAGACACCGCAACATGATCCTTTTCTCGCGCGCCGAATTCTTGACGCAGCGGCATGAGAATTTCACTCTCACGGTTGCGAGCACTCATATCAAGTTCGCGGAAATGGCTGTGCAAATGATTTCGCACCTGGCCGGTCTGGATATCCAGGCCGCCCCACCACCGCAGGCTGCCCCGCGGCTTGCAGCCCTGCCCCATTAGGGCTTAGCTTGCTCTCTCTGCGGCGCCCAGTAAACCTCCCCGCGGATGGATTCCTTGGGGAAGCCGCGCCGGCGCAAAATCCCTTTGCCGTTTTCAATCATCTGAGGGTGGCCGCAGAGATAGACCGTCGTGTGCTGGGGCTCAAGCTTGAGCTCATCGATGTATTTGCGCAGAATGTCTTCCACTCGCCCGACTTCCCCTTTCCATTCCGCGGTCTTCCCAGGGCCGGCTGATGACGGGGATGTAGCTGAACCACGGAAACTCCTGGGCGAGGGCTTCCAGTTCGTCGCGATAGGCAAATTCCCAGGAGCGGCTGGCGGCTTGCAGCACCACCAGCTTGGCATCGAGATGATGTCCCTGCCGCGCCTCGCGCGCCAGCGCTCGCGCCATGCTGACGTAAGGAGCCACCCCCGTCACCGTGCAAACCAGAAGATGCTGCTTGTGGCCGCTCTTGCCATCAAAGGTAAAGGTTCCCTTGGCGTTACGCCGCATCAACAACGTATCACCCACTTGGCGATGGTAAAGCGGAGGGGTAACCCGGCCTTTCATTACCAGTTCAAAGAAAAACTCCACCTCCGCCTCATGCGGGCTCGAGCAGATGGAGTACGATCCCGCTCCACCACCTTGCCCTCCTCCTCGATTCCCAGCGTCGCATACTGGCCCGGTTTAAAGGCAAGGGGATGCTCGGGGCGAACCCGGATGGACCACAAATCCTCGGTGTGATCTTTGCGAAAGATAATCTTCGCTTTTTGGAATCTTTCGGCGGAAACCGTCATGCGGTCTGAACTTGCCCCCTTCAATCAGTTTGCGGACCGGGAGCACATTACCCCGCGCGCGGTGTGGAAACTCGACTCGCGGAGGCTTAGCTCCATGCGCGTGGATGGATGGCCCACCCTTTCAGAATCTCAGAACTCCAGGCGTGGGTCAACTAAAGTAGTGTCCGGCTTTTGCGTGGACAACATAGCACCGCCATCATGGCAGAATCTGCCGACAGGATGCCAGCGCTAAAACCGCAGCGTTATCCTGGGATATCGTAAGCCCCACACTGGCGAAAGGTCCGGCCAAGGCCCCTATGACATCATTACGGGTCCCCCCTCCCGGATTCTCCGGTATCTACCAAACTCTTGCAGCTTGCCCGGCAGAGCCGGGGGCCCCCTACGGAGTTAATTCCGGCTGAGTGGTCCGGGGAAGCACCCAATACTGATAACTCGATTGGACATTCCATTCAGTGTCGGTCAGGTGTATGTTATCGGTCGGTCGGGAATCGAAGTAAGAAATCCCGTCTAAGACTTTTATGAACGGAGCATTTTGCTTGTGGCTAGTTGTTCTATTTCCTGTGCTCGTACTGTTTATTCTCCCCCAAGCGAGGGTGGACGGGAACGCGGGATTGGCAGACAAGGCCTTCGCGGTTGGAAATGACCCAAGTATTGCATCGCTGGATCCAAACCCTTCCACGCCGATCTGCTACGCCTCACCCTCATGGGAATGACTCAGCAGATGGATTGACTTTCAGGAACGCCAAGCAGGATGTGATGTCCTGCTATGACGCTATTCCTGGTGGAACCATTGTCCTGCTGGATGGCGGTCACGGCGTCCCGCTGCGCGCCTGCCCGCGTAGGGATCCCGCAGGCTGCGGAATCTGGATCATGGGTTCAACAGACCCAAATTATGCACATCCCCCAGCCGGGTGGAGAAAAGAAAAGGCCATTAGTTTTGTAGGGGGCATGCGAACCGGTGACGGAGCGCTCGGTCATGACTACCAAACCCATATCGCCGCCGGCGGATCTGATTCGAAGCATCCTGGAATTTGGCTGAGTTCCACATTTCAAATAACCTTTGAAAACATCTTTATAACCTCTTGCCTACCGGCTTTGGTCGGGACAGACTCCAACAGAAATCCGGCAAACGGGCAATCGTGGGATAATGTGTTCGATAATGTCGGGTTCTGGGCATCAAAATCTGTGGGCTGCGGGCCGGGGATCTTTATCAGTTCATCCTCAAGCCGCAACTTCATTAGGCACTCGCAGATTCAAGGGTCGACGTCAGAACATGCCCTCGTCGCAACGATCTCGCGCCGATCGAATATCGTGACATTCACGGCTAACGCCAAACTGCCGTCATCGTGGAAAACGGGCATGGTGGTTGGCGTGGAAGGCGTTAGTGACCCTGATTTCGACGGCGGAGATTTCACCATCACGCTCATTGGCGCCAAGACGTTCACCTATCCCCAAATCGGGCCGAACGCCACTTCCTCCGGCGGCAGGGCGGCCTCAGATGGCAATCAGGCAATCGTGATGAACCCCCACGGGGCACAGGGAAACTCTCTGTCCGCGGATGATTTGCATTTATACGATGGAGCCATGAAGGTCTATGCCGGGACTTCGCGCACAAACTTAGATGTGGCGAAAGTAGACCAAGAGGGCGGGTTTGGCCCTGCAATCTGGATTGCCACCTGCAATTCTTCAATGGTTGTAAACGCCCAGGACATTCGCACCGCCAATGGCGGGACCAGACGGAATATTTGCTTCGGTCAGATCTGATTGCGCAAAAGAGCCCGCAAGATCTTGCCAGTATGACCACAAGTGCAAAACGCCTCTGTCGAGGGTCCAGCAAGACTTTTGGGGGGCGCAGGGTCCGTCAAGGACAACCGCGAATCCACCCTTAAGTTATCCAGCACGGAATCTCAAGAGTCGGACTTACCGAACAAACGAAGGCCTTTGCCGTGCAAGTGGGCACATTTCGCGACCCCGCCAATGCCGACCATTTAGGGCACGCATGGGGGCGAGCTATGGCCCGGTGGTTATCACCGTTCCGACCAGCGGCAACCGTCCCTTCTACCGAGTTTGCGTGGGCCACGAAAGTTCCGAGGGTGCGGCGCGGGAATTAGCGGAAAAGCTTCGCAGCGCGAATTTGGCGGCAGGAGACTATTGTCGTCAGGGTGAACTGAGGATCTGTTATGAAATAACAGTTCCAAAGGGTGGATTGCCTCTTTTGCCGGATCATCGACCGCAAGGTCCCCGCCCAAATCATCCCTCAGGACCAACATGCCGTGACGATCCAGGGCCCGTGCTGCGAGAATCGCATTCAGCGGTTGAAAGCGAACTCGCCGCGCGGATTAAACCCCACCACACCTTGCGCCGACTATGCGCAGGGGCTTAAGACGTTCTGCATCGTCAACGATTCGAAGGGGGGTGTCGTTTCGTTTCTTTGCCTTCGTCGAGCACATCGCGCACCTTGCGTGCTAAGGCTTCTTCGGTGAACGGCTTTTGGAGGAAGGCCGCGTCTTGCTCGCAGCACCCTGCGGTGCAGGGCTTCTTCTGTGTAACCCGACGTGAACAACACTCTGAATGTCCGGACGCAACGGCCTGATGTGATCGAGCAGGTCTCGTCCGCTCATCTGGGGCATGACCACATCGGTCAGCAGGAGATGAACCGGCCCTTTGTGCCGGAGACATACCATCAGCGCCTCATCCACTCGACTTGCTTCCAGCACCCAGTAGCCCATTGACCTGAGCAGCCTCACCACGAGCGACCGCACGGCCTGGTCGTCCTCGACCACAAGAATGGTTTCTGAACCTCGAAGCTCGCGGGCCGCTGCCCGGCGCTCTTCAACCTTCGCGGCACCCATTTCGACGCGAGGTAAATATATCTTAAAGGCAGTGCCCTGGCCCGGCTCACTATACACCCATATATTTCCTCCGTGCTGCTTGACGATCCCATAGACCGTTGCCAGACCCAGGCCTGTCCCCTTTCCCGGCTCCTTGGTTGTGAAGAACGGCTCGAAGATGTGGGCTTGGGTTGGGGCGTCCATTCCGCACCCCGTGTCGGTAACGGCGAGCATCACGTAGGACCCAGGCTTAACTGGGGATGTGGCCATGCGCGTACGTTTCGTCAAGCTCAACGTTGGCCGTCTCCAGCGTCAAATTACCGCCGTTGGGCATCGCGTCGCGGGCATTCACAGCCAAGTTAAAAATGACCTGTTCGATCTGGCCAGGATCCCCTCTCACGATCCCGAGGCCGGCAGGCAGAACGGTCACCAGCTCGATATCTTCGCCAATCAAGCGATGAAGCATTTTCTCGGTATTGCCGACCAACGTGTTCAAATCCAGCCCCCGCGGAGAGAAGTCCTGCCGACGGCTGAATGCCAGGAGCTGACGCGTCAGGGAGGCGGCTCGCTCTCCGCTCTTCAAAACCTCCTCCGCATAAGCCCGCATGGAGCTGCCCGGCTCCAGATTCCGTTGCAGCATCTGGCCGTAACCGGTGATGATCGTAAGCAAATTGTTGAAGTCGTGGGCAACCCCGCCCGCGAGGCGACCCACAGCTTCCATTTTCTGGGAGTGGCGAAATTGTTGCTCGAGGCACTTGCGCTCCGTGATGTCGATCATGGCCGCCACGGCTCCCAGCTTGTTGCCTTCCGAATCGAGAATGGGCCGGCCGCTCGCCAATACAGTGCGAGGTTCGCCTTGTTTGGGAACGATCATCATCTCCACGTCGCTGACCCGTTCGCCCTCGAGGGCGCGAAAGAGCGGCACCTCCTGCTTCTTCAAAGGAATTCTTCCATGCGGGAGGCACCACCCGTAATGTTCAGCCCATTTCTCCGCCGGCAGCGGCTCAGCGGGAAGGCCGTGCCAACTTCGCGCCACCTGGTTAAAGAGGGTCAGAACCCCCCGCTCATCGCAAGCGACGATGCCCACTTGAACGCTTTCGAGCAGCGCATTCGCGAACCGTTCATGTCGCAACTGCTCCCCCGCTTGGTTGCGCTCGCTGATGTCGTTCGCGATGGTGGAAGCCCCGGCGATTTTTCCTGCTGCATCACGGATCGGCGAAACATTCAGCGAAACCTGAATCCGCCGCACCTCCCTTCTTCACCCAATGGGTTTCGTACTGCGCAACTCGCTCGCCTCTCCGGATGCGGGCAAGGATCTCTTCCATCTCGTTGGACTGGCCGGATGGGAGCAGCGAGGAGAGGGGGCGCCCCTTCATCTCCTCGCCCGTGTATCCAGTGACTCGCTCTGCTCCGGCATTCCAGGAGACGGTGATCCCCTCCAGAGTCTCTGCCGATAATGGCGTCCGTCGAAGATCTTCACCATGTGAGGCCAGGTGCGAGTCCTCTTCTTCCCGTTTCTTTTGTTCGGTGATGTCGCGGGCACTGGCGTAAACCAATCCGCGCTCAGGCAAGGAAGTAGCGTCCCAGGAGAGCCACTTGTACGAACCATCTTTCGTGAGACAGCGATTCTCAAAAGCCAGGGTCAACGCCCCCGCCGTAAGCTCTTTCCATGCGGCGTCGGTCCGTTCACGGTCTTCCCCGTGAACGATTGCCAGGCAGGGTTTGCGAGAGGAGTTCCTCGATCGTGAAGCCGAGGGTTTTTCCCCAGGCAGGGTTCAGACGCTTGAAATAACCATCGAAACCGGCGATGCAGAGCAGATCGGGAGGTAAGGGCAAAGAAAAGGTCGGCTTCCCCGTCCCGCAGAGCACACGGTGCCGAGTTTTCACTCGCAGGTCTCGTCATCTTTTTTGCTTATTTCTTGCTCACGGCACTAGCCCCAGCCGCGGGCCCAGCTCGTCTTCACTTTCCGGCAGTTTTTCGCTAGTTCACTGGCCCATCCCGGCGAGGGGATCAAGGCGCGTTCCAACGGATGAGATGCCGCTTTGCGGACGGCGGCAGCTTTTCTATTTTCATGGCTCTCGGAGAAGGGCGGGACTCGGCGATTTCCAAGCGGATCTTCCCCCAGATATGCTCGGGGAGCGAGAAAAATGCCTCCACTACTCTGGGGTCGAACTGCCGTCCCGACTGTTGCCGGATTTCCTCGCGCGCCGCGGAGTAGGGGAAGAGCGCGCCGATAAGGTCGGTCCGAGGTCATAGCGTCCAGCGTATCCGCGACGGCAAAAATCCTTGCTCCTAAGGGAATTTCGTCTCCCATAAGCCCTTGGGGGTAACCCGAACCGTCGAACCGTTCGTGGTGAGTCAGCACAATTTCCGCTGCCTCCGCGAGGAAGGAAATACGCCCTACGAATTCGTAGCCGATGTAGGGATGGGCCCACATCACGGACATTTCTTCAGGCGTCAGCTTGGCTGGCTTCAGCAGGATCGCGTCGGGGATGGCAATCTTGCCGATGTCGTGCAGGTAGGCCCCCCGCTTGAGTTGGCGCATTTGTTCTTCGGAGCAACCCATCGCTTTCGCGATCTCCAGGCAGTAGCGGGTCACGCGGCGCGCATGCCCGGCGGTATCTCCATCCTTCAGGTCTAACGCCGCCCCCAAGGCCTCCAAGGTCTCGTCGTAAATCTGGCCGATGTGCTCCAGGGCTGCCTGGAGTTGCCCGGTCCGCTCGTCGACCATCTCCTCGAGGCGCGTGCGGTAATTTTCGAGCTCACGTTCGAGGCGCCGCATTTCCAAGGCCCGCGCCACACTCGCCACCACCGCATCGAGTTGGAACGGCTTCATGAGATAGTCATCGGCGCCTTGCTTCATGGCTTGGACCGCCAAGCGAATATCACCCACGCCGGTGGCCATCAAAAAGGCGGTATGGGGATACGTCTCCCGTACTCTTGATCAAAAGCTCTAACCCCGACACTCCCGGCATGCTCAAATCCGAAATGATGGCGTCGATTTCGTGTTCCTGCAGAATCTCCAGCGCCTCATCGCCGCTCAAAGCTGTTTGGCAAGTGAACCCCGTCTCGGTGAGCCATTCTTTCAGCAGCAGGCAGACGCCTGCTTCGTCATCGACAATGAGCAAGCGGTTGTTCAAGTTGACGGATTCCCCCGGCTCGTTAAGTGCATCCATGCCGCTTCGTATCGCCACGTAAGATTACACTCGACTTGGGACATGGTCAAGCGCATTAGCGCATATCCACTGATTCCACGTGCATTCGCGAGATGCAGATTAGGTCCAGGCCCGAGCACAAAACCCGACATCCCAAGCGTCGGCCAAGGGCGTATTCGCTCTCTTTCCGCTGCGCTGGTATAAGGTGCGGCAGCAGCCTGGGATAACGTCGGTTGGCGCAGGGTGGGAGAGCCTTCATTTTCGGAACGGTCGATGGTGGCCGACGAGGGCTGAAAGTCCAGCCCCTCTCCCTTGGGCAGAGTGGGCCCGACGGAAGAGGGCGGGTGAGGGCTCCTTTTCAGCCGCATTAGACAGATCTCCACCCCAAGAAGAAGGTTCGTAATTCGCGTTTGTGCCCTCCCTGCTGGATTGCGAGGCGCAAACATCTCCTGCATTTTCATACACATCTTGGCAAATTGATCAAGAATCTTGCAAGCCAGTTATTTTCAATGACGTGCAGCAATTGGACAAATTGCCGCCTTTCTAATGGTCGTTGCTATTTGATTATCTCTTGCATTTTCATAAACATATAGCAATTTTGCCTGTAACCAATGTAAGTCTTTTTATTTTCAATAACTAGACGGGTTCGGCAAAACCTGCAATTTCACCAACTTTTGTTTTCAATAACATTCCGGCTTCGAACGTACAAACGTTAACTCTTTTCCTCGCCGCTTCCTTTGCAAACACTCCCTCAACCTCTCCTTACAGATTTCGAGATCCGCCTGGACAAACGTCTGCGCTATCTCCACATACTTTGCGGGAAATACCAGGTGGGATGAAAAAAGCGTCCGCGCCGTCCTCGCCACCTGGCCGAGCGGTGCATCCGCCAGGGCCTTAACGAAACTGATGTATTCCGGCGAACGATGTCCGTGCCGAAACCGGCTCAGCCGCAAGAAAGCCTTCCCCCGCGCCGTCCTGGGACCGGTGGATTTCTTCGCGTTGCAGCGATTGGAGGCTAACAAAGCAGGAGTCAGGGTGGGAGATTTACGCAGCGACATGGCACCGCCTCGGTTCTAACACCCCTTCACTGTGTACCCGAGCAATACCCTTGTCAAGAGAAATATGAATATTCAGAGCCTACAAAATGTCGCTCCATCAGAAGGCGTCGAAGGTGAAGCTGACCTGAGTGTCAGGATAGGTTTTGCAGCGCCGACCTTCAGGTCGGCAGCCTTTGATTCCCCATCGTGCTGACCTGAAGGTCAGCGCTACAGCCGCGGCGCGATCATCGCAGACCTAAAAAGCAAGGTCTGCGCCAACCCCGATGTTCGGCAGCCAAGCCATCCAATTACTCCGGAAAGCAAAAGCCGTGGTGGAGATTTCTCATTTAAAAACAGGAAAATACCCGAAAAGGAACCACAGCAATCTCATTTGCTGGAGTTTTCGGTGAAGCAGTGCACGTCTTCGTCTGCAGTTCCGTCTGGAAGCAGAGTGCCACTGACCAAACGATGGTGGTTCTCCTTCAAGACATCCGACACCTTTTCAAGCTGAAACTCGAGGGTTTTGGTGGTTGTCACGCGATCGACCACTAGCCTGAAAGACTTGGGCTGATCGCTGGAAAACAGTGCTTCCAGCTCTTCCGGGCTTTTCCCGGTTGGATCGACTCCGTTGACCGAAAGGATGACGTCGCTTTGGTGGATGCCAGATCGAGAGGCCGGTCCCTGCTCAAGACCACCAACCGCTACCTGAGGTGGGTGTGCGAAAATGAAGATTTCGAAGCCACCGTAGTAAAGGTCAGTGTTTAGCGGATAATGCAGTGGGAAGACACGGTGGGAAATTGGCTGCTGCTCGTTTTCCGTCATTCGCTTGACTTCGACTTCGGTAGTATCAAGAGGGACCAGAAACCCGCCTGCTGATTTCAACCCCGCTCCAGCGAGAATGGATGAGTACTTCTCTCGTTGAACGAGCGCTTCATATACTTTTCCCTTATGCCAAAGTTTGAGAGTTACAGGTCCGGGCTGATCCGAGCGAAGCAATTTCGCCACTTCGGGCAGTGGCATCCCCTGCACCTTTTTGCTGTCAACCTCTAACAGGCGGTCCCCGGAACTTAGCCCCGCTAGTTCGGCGGGTGATTTTGCTCTCACGTCGCCGATGAAAATGGGACATGCTTTCGTCGAACCAACGATAACGGACACACCGACTCCATAAGGGTCAGGACCCTGCTGCGCAAGAGCAGTGGAGAATTTTGGAGATACTGAGACGAAGCCTATTACGAAAGCGAGAGAAGTCAGCGCCAAAAGCAAGAAATGCCTTGAAACGCCACCTACCTTGTTTCGGTACTCAGTCATCGCAGCCACCATCCACCTCCACCCTGTGCGACGTCTTCAAGGGGTAGCGTTCAGCGCTTTCCTGACCGTGGGCCTTTCTTGCGTATAATCCTCAACAGATTTAGGAACCCGAAAACCAGCAAACAGATCCAGAGGTCAACGAGGGCAGGCAGTCCGGAGCTTAATCCTGTGTCCATGCGGGCAGCGGCAGGAAAGATAGGCGAAAAAAGGAAGTAAAGCGTATTGCCGATCAGGATGGCGAGTAGGCATAAGTACAATGTCCCGATGCGACTCGAATCTTCTTCCGGGAGCATGTCGCCAACATCGCGGCCGATTTTCGGGTCAACCCCTTGTGCCATGAAGAGTGCGCCGCGAAGATGGCTCCATTCGCCACGCAAATTCGAAATGCCGCGCCCCAAGTCTGGGAGTTTGCCGGGGCCGAACAAAATTAAGACGATGAGAAGAATGAAAAACAGGTGAGCGGGTTGGAGCAAACCATCCATCGGATCTCCAAATCGATCCGTCCCGGATTCTGACGGTTTGGATTATAACAAATTGGAACAGCGACTAAAGCAGTTTATCCGTCGTTACCGGCTACTCATGGTGGGAGGTGCGGCCTTGGATGAGGTCCACGGCGTGCGGCAGCAAATCCCAAATGCTCTCGATCGACTCGAAGGCGCCGCGGGGGCTGCCGGGAAGGTTGACGATGAGCTTGCCCTTGCGTACACCTACGACCCCGCGCGACAGGGCGGCGCGCCGCGTCTTCTTGATGCCTTCCGCGCGCATCAGTTCCGCGAGACCAGGAATCTCTTTCTCGATGACCGCGCGCGTTGCCTCGGGAGTCACATCGCGCGGACCCACGCCCGTGCCGCCCGCGGTCACC
Organism: uncultured Acidobacteriota bacterium; assembly: GCA_963810005.1. Lineage (GTDB taxonomy): Bacteria > Acidobacteriota > Terriglobia > UBA7540 > UBA7540 > Bog-366. The sequence continues at coordinate 94,978 of CAWELY010000040.1, read as the reverse complement.
ACGGCGTCGCAGTCATCCGCATCGGTAAGGGCCTCCAACCGTTGCCGGATGGTATCTAAATCGTCGGGGAGAATTTCGATGGCGGCCACGTGCCATCCGCGCGCTTCCAGCACATCGCGGACCGCCGGGCCGGACAGGTCGGGGCGCTCGCCCCGCGAAGAAGCGTCACTCAGAACCAGAATGTGGGCACGCAATTGAGAGGGCATTAAAAGAGAGGTTCCAATTATCAGGTATTGGAGCAGGACAAAGTGTAAATGGTAAAGGGTAAATGGTAAAGGACGAACAGTTTTACCCTTTACCATTTACACTTTGTCCTTTTCTTCCTACCCCGCGTCGCGCTTGGCTTCGTCCATCATCCGCAGGCCCTCCATCATCAGGCCCTGGGTAGACATGGTGGTGGTGCGCTCGGGAGAATTTTTTTGGAAATCCACTTCCCAGTCACCATCCATCCAGGTGAGAACCTTAAAGACCGCGGGGTCGCCTTTCAGTCCGCCACAAACGGCGTGGTTCACCTGGCCATCGCGGAAATAGAGCGTACACTCCTCGCCGCCCGAGCGCAGCATCAGGGCGCAGGTTTTGCGGCCCTGTTCGAGCGTCTGCATCCAGTCAATCAAGCTGATCTCGGCAAGCCGTCCCTTGATGCCCGCGCCGCCCTGCTTTTCCATGCGCTGCTGGAGCAATCGCGCCGTGATGCGGCGCGCCTGCTGCATGAGGTCACGCGTGAAGAAGGGCTTGACGAAGTAATCCTCCACGCCCTCCAAAACCATGCGCAGGCGCTCATCAATTTCCTTTTGTGAGGCGAGGAAGACAAAGGGAATGTTCTGAGTTTCTTTGCGCGAGCGAAGTTTGTCAAAAAGCGCGCGACCGTCCATGACCGGCATGGAGTAATCCGAAATGATCAAATCCGGCTTGGTATCAATCGTCTTCATCAAAGCATCGGCGCCATCCGTGGCGGTAATGATCTCGCCACACTTCTCCAGGCTCTGACACATGAGATGGAGAATCGTCGGGTTGTCATCGACGACGAGGATTTTGAGAGTTGACGACACTTGCGTAACCTTACGTTAGGTGCCAGGTGTCACATTCGAAACTCAAAACTCGAAATTCGAAACTCGCAAGTCCACCATCGAATATCGAGTTTCGAATTTCGCTTTTTCCTGACACCTAACACCTAAAACCTAGAACCTACAGCGCACGCCTCCCTTTGGCGTGATAAATGCCGCTCCTGCCTCCGCTCTTTTCGAGCAAGCGGAGTTCGGAAATTTCCATGCCGTGGTCAGCCGCTTTGCACATGTCGTAGACCGTCAACGCCGCCACAGCCGCCGCGGTTAGGGCCTCCATTTCGACTCCGGTGGGGCCTGTGGTGCGAACTGAGGATGAAATCTCTACGCCATTCTTACAGAAATTCGCCTGAACATCAATATGACTCAAGAGTAGAGGGTGGCAAAGAGGAATAAGCTCGGCGGTCCGCTTGGCCGCCGCAATGCCCGCCACGCGGGCAATCTCCAAAGGATCACCCTTGGGATTGTGCCGGGCGGCGCGCCGCGCGGCAGCACTCATCTTGACGCGCACGCTGGCCACCGCCTCGCGCAAGGTGTCGGGCTTGGAAGACACGTCCACCATGCGGATGCGGCCGGCGGAGTCGTAATGGCTTAGTTTTTTACCCATGTTTATGGGACACTACAAATCGGTTCATCGGTCCATCGGCTCATCTGCCCTTCAATCGGCAAATGTTCCAATGACTCGATGATCAGGAAATCGGTTCATCTGTCTTCAGATGGCCGATCGAACCGATTTCTTCCACCTCACTGCTCCTTCAGGCATCACGTCAACCCAATCCCCAGCCGCCAGGCTGGTTTGGTCCGGGTGCACGACGACAAAGCAATTGGCCGCGGCCACTCCCACCAGATCCCCCGAGCCCTGCCAGCCCACCAAGCTCACCACGGGATCGCCGGACGAGCGATCCATGCGCGCGGGCAGGAACGCGGTCAACCCGGTTCGTTGCTGAAAGGGCTTACCCAGGCGCGCCCGCAGAAAAAGCGGCGTCTCAAAATCCCCGCCCCCCAGGACCGCGAGCGCCGGACGCGCAAACAACGCGAACGTCACGTAAGTCGAAACGGGATTGCCCGGCAAACCGAAAAAGAACTTTCCCGCGACGCGCCCGAAAACCAGCGGCTTTCCCGGCCGCAGGGCCACACTCTGAAAATAGAACTCCGCGCCCAAATCGGCAAGAACTTGCTCCACGAAATCGTACTTCCCCACCGAAACCCCGCCGGTCAGCAGCAGCAGGTCCGCCTTCAATCCTTCCTGAATCAGGCTGCGCAAAGCTTCCGGTCGGTCCGGCGCAATCGCCAGGCAGCGAGGGATCCCGCCCGCCGCAGCCACCTGCGCGGAAAGAGAGACGGAATTGCTGTTGCGAATTTGGAACCACTCGGGCCGCTGCTCGACCGGCACGACCTCATCACCGGTAGGAAGAATGGCCACCACGGGCCGAACAAAAACCGGCACAGGCGATTTTCCCACCGTGGCAAGCAGCCCCAGTTCCCCGGCGCCCAACCGCCGGCCCCGCGGCAAAACGCCTGCCCCCGCGCGGGCTTCGCTTCCCTGCTGAACAACGTTCTCCCCGGCTCGAACCCCTCGTTGGATCTTTACCCTGTCGCCCTGCGATTCCGTGTATTCCACCATCACCACCGCGTCCGCGCCGGCAGGCAACGGCGCGCCGGTCATGATGGAGACGCACTCACCGGCACCTAAGACGCCGGTGAAATGTCCTCCCGCGCGAATTTCCCCGCGCAAATGCAGTTCGACGGGGAGCGCAGCCACGTCCTCCGCGCGCACGGCAAATCCATCGCGGATAGAGCGATGAAAGGGCGGATAATCACGGTCCGCCACGACCGTCCTCCGCCAGGACTCGGCCGCACGCCTCGCCCAGAGGCACAACTTCCGTTCCCGGCCTTAGGTCCGCCGCGGCCAGCTTCTCTTTGACGATGTTAAGCGCCTGCTCGAAGGAAAGCATGGAATTTTGGATTTTGGATTTCCGATTTTGGATTGAAATACTAGCAGCCTCACCCGGTTTCTAGTCCAAAATCTAAAATCCAAAATTAAGAGCTGCGCACGACGGCATCATCCAGCCAGACGCACTGCTCGCGCTCCGGTCCGGTTGAAACCATGGCGACTTTCACACCCACCTGGTCAGCCAGAAAACTGAGGTAATCCTGCGCGCGCGGCGGCAGTTGCGAAAGCTCGCGGGCGCCGTAAGTGGGCTTTTGCCAGCCGGGAACGGTGCGGTAGTGAACCTTCATCTGCTCCAAGCTTTCGATTTCCGGGGGGAAATCCTTAAACCGTTTGCCCTTGTACTCATATTCGACCCCCACGGGAATTTCCGCCAGGGGATCAAGGATATCCAGCTTGGTGATGATGAGCGCATCCAGATGATTGATGCGGGCGCTATAGCGCGCGACAGGAACATCGAACCATCCGCAGCGCCGCGGGCGTCCGGTAACCGCGCCGTACTCGCCTCCCCGCTCGCGAATCTTTTCCCCCTCCACCCCGGGAGCCTCGGTGGGGAAAGGCCCGCTTCCGACGCGCGTGGCGTAAGCCTTTGACACACCGATGACCGAGTTGATGCGCGTGGGCCCGACGCCGGTCCCCGTGCAAGCTCCACCGGCCGCCGAACTCGAGGAAGTCACAAACGGGTAGGTGCCGTGGTCGAGGTCCAGCAAGGTTCCCTGCGCGCCTTCAAAAAGCACGCGTTTGCCGCGATCCATTTCCGCATTGAGGTAGACGGAAACATCCGCCAGGTACGGAAGAATGCCTTCGCCCACCTGCAAATACTGGTCCGCCAATTCCTCGGCATTCAGGGGAGGCGCTCCGAAAAGCGCGGCGTCGATGCGGTTTTTCTCCGCCACGATGGCATGGCACTTTTCGCGGAACTTCGCCGGATCGCGCAAATCGCAGGCGCGCAAGCCGCGCCGCCCGGCCTTGTCTTCATAAGCCGGTCCAATGCCCTTGGCGGTGGTCCCGATTTTCCCCGCGCCGCGAGCGGCTTCGGCGGCAACTTCGTGCGCGCGGTGATAAGGCAGAATCAAGTGCGCGCGGTCGCTCACCTTCAGCCGGCGGTCGACGCTCGCGCCGGCCTCTTCCAGCTTGCGAATTTCCTGCTGCAAGGCCTCCGGATCCACCACCACGCCGTTTCCGATCGCGGCGGCCTTATCCGGGCGAATGATGCCGGTGGGAAGAAGTTGGAGCACATATTTCTTCGTTCCCACCAACACCGTGTGACCGGCGTTGGCGCCTCCCTGGTAGCGGGCAACGATATCAAAGTGCTCCGCCAGGGCGTCCACCACTTTGCCCTTGCCCTCATCACCCCACTGAACACCCACGCACCACCACATTGGTTGACATTCTGACCTGCTCTTCCGTAGCTGACAGCTTACAGCCCACAGCCGACGGTAACTCTGCGGCTGTCAGCTGTCGACGGTTAGCTGTTAGCGGTTAAAGGTACTTATCCAGCATGTCGTTGATCGCGTCTTTGGGCGCGGTCCCCACCACTTGCTCCTGAATCTGCCCCGCCTTGAAAAGAAGGAGCGTGGGGATGCTGCGAATCCCGTACCGGCTGGCGACCGTGATGATTTTCATCCACGTTCAGCTTGCCGACTTTGGCGCGGCCAGCATATTCCGCCGCAATGGCGTCCACCGTGGGCGACATCATCCGGCAAGGCCCACACCAAGTCGCCCAGAAATCCACCAGCACCGGCTGGGAGGATTTCAACACGTCTTCCTCAAAATTCTGATCGCTAAATTCCAATGTATGACTGCCTGCCATCCGCAAGAAACCTCCAAGGTTGAGGGAATTACCCGAAACGTAATCGCTTCCCTGCGCCGATCAAGCCTTGGCCTTCCGAGGGTTTCATAAATTTGCGAGTACGCCCGCGCCGAAGTGGTCCACGAGAAATCCTTCTTCATGCCGTTTTGCACCAAGCGATGCCAAATCTCGGGCGTATGGTAAGCCTCCAAGGCGGCGTGAATCGTGGCCAGCAAGGCTTGGGGCGAATACTCCTGAAACTTGAAACCCGTGCCGGACTTGCCGTCGAAAGCCTCGATGGTGTCGTCCAGGCCGCCGGTAGCCCGCACGATAGGCACCGCGCCGTACTTCAGGCTGTAAATCTGATTGAGCCCGCAAGGTTCGTAACGCGAGGGCATCAGGAACATGTCGGACCCGGCTTCGATCTGATGGGCCAAGGTATTGTCGTAAGCGATTTTCACCAGGAACTTTTCCGGATATTTCGCCGCCATGGTCCGGAACATCTCCTCGTGCGCAGGCTCGCCGGTGCCCAGCGCCACGACGTAGAGATCGAGCGCCGCCAATTGCTCGGCGATGGCGGCGATCAAGTCAAATCCCTTTTGCGAAGCAAACCGCGAAACAATGCCGATCACCGGCCGGCGGAGCACCGGCGTCTGTACGCCCATCCTTTCGAGCAGAGCCTTCTTGCAGGCTTCCTTGCCCTGCAGGTTGGCGGGGGTGTAATTCGCCGCCAGGAGCTTGTCCGTCGCCGGGTCCCACTCCGCATAGTCCACACCGTTCAGGATCCCCTGAAGGCGGTCCGCCCGCGAATAAAGCACGCCCTCCAAGCCGTAACCAAACTCGGGGGTTTGGATTTCCTCCGCGTACTTGCGGCTGACCGTGGTGATGAAATCAGAAAAGATAATACCACCTTTGAGGAGGTTCACCATTCCGTAATACTCCAGCGCGTCGATGGTGAAGAGGCCGGCGTGCAGGGAAATCTGGGGCAGCAGATGGGGCGGGAAAAGGCCCTGGTAACCCAGGTTGTGAAGGGTAAACACTACCGAAGTCCGGCCAAAATAGCTGTCATCCTGATATAGATTGCGCAAGATAAACGGGCACCAGCGCCGTCTGCCAGTCGTGACAATGGATAATGTCAGGGGAAGTCGCCCCGTGTTTCAGGAACTCCAGCGCCGCCATCGAGAACGCGGCAAAACGATGCGCGTTGTCAGGATAGTCTTCACCCTTCTGCTGGTAAAGGCCGTCGCGATCAAAATACTCCGGGCAATCGATCAGGTAAGTTTGCACTTGGTGGGCGCGGCCGCCGTCCTGCACGGCCGCGAACTTGTATCCGGAACCGAGCGGCAAGGTCAAACTTTGCGCGTGGGGCACGCCGGGCCCGGCGGGGTAATGCGATAGCGAGGCAGAATGACTTCCACCTCGTGCCCGAGCGCCGCGAGCGCCTTGGGCAGCGCCCCCACCACATCGGCCAACCCACCGGTCTTGGAAAACGGGACGCCTTCTGATGCGACGAATGCGACTTTCACGCCGCCTCTCCTTTCAGTGCGAATGAAGATACCAAACCTCGCTACGTTAGAAGATGCCCCCGGCAAAGTCAAGGTCTCGGCACTTTGGTCTCGCACTTTGGATTTTGGATTTTAGATTTTGGATTGGGAAGGGAGCGGCGGAGGCCTTCCGTGCGCTCCTCGTTAAATCTTTCGAGGCCGGATAAACGCGGAGGTCTCCTGCCCGGCCGGAATTACCGGACGGAGCACGCTCAGGGGTTCACCGTCACCGTGTTATGATGCACGCAGAAGAGAGGTGAATCCAAAATCCAAAATCCAAAATCCAAAATCAGTCGCCATCGCCCCAAACTCGGCCAGCATTTTCTCCACGACCAGCGGTATCGAGCCAGGATTCTGGAGGCGCTGCCCCTCGAGGCCGTGCGACGTGGTCTTTGAAATCGGTCCGGGACGCGGCGCCATGACCGCGCTGTTGGCCGAACGCGCGCGCAAGGTCATCGCCATCGAAATCGATAGGGCGCTCGCCCAAGGGCTCCAGGAGGATTTCCAGGAGGAATCGCGCGTGGAGATCATCCTGCGCGGACGTGCTCCGCGTCGATTTTGCCGCACTGTGCCGGCAGGAGGGTATCGCGCAAGGATTTGTTTTCGGCAACCTCCCCTACTACATCACCTCACCCATCCTCCATCACCTGTTTGCGCAACGGGACTCGATCCGCGCCATGGGTCTGCTGATGCAGCGCGAGGTGGCGGAGCGTCTGACGGCGGCGCCGGGAACCCGCGACTTACGGATATCTGACCATCGCCACACAAATCTACTCGCAGCCGCAAATCGCCCTGGCCGTTCCACCGGGAGCCTTCTCCCCGGCGCCGAAAGTGCAGTCGGCGCTGGTGACATTTCGGATGAAAGCGAAGTTCGAGCGATGGCCGCAGGGAGCTTACGACGAATTTCTGGAATTCGTGAAGCGCTGCTTTGCCCAGAAGCGGAAGAACCTGCTCAACAATCTGGCAGGCATCTATCCGCGGAGCCGGATCGTGCAGGCGCTCGAGGAAGCAGGCAAAGCCACCAATTTGCGCGCCGAGCAACTTTCCCTGGAAGACCTTGCCGGCATCTTCGAATACCTGACTCGGCCCGCCGGGCGGACACGCGCGGGTGATTAGAAAAGGCCGCCGGTGTATTTCTTATAGAGCGCGATGATTTCAGGATTCTTCGGGTCAAGCTGGTAAGCCGTGTAAATCTCCTTCACCGCCTCCGTCAGACTGTGTTGCTCAAGAAGCAGCGCGCCCAGATTCGCGTGGGCCATGGCGTACTTGGGGTCCAAGCGAATGGCTTCGCGATACTCCGCCTCCGCCCCGGCGTTGTCTCCCTTGGTGGTTGAGCAAGACACCAAGTTGGTTGTGGTAGTATGGATTGGAAGGCTCCAGGCGAACGGCCTGGCGAGTTTCGTTCACCCCGCCGGCGAGATCCCCACTCCCCGCCAACCCTCGCGCCCAGAAGCAAGTGGGCGTAAGCGTTGTCGGGATCGAGGCGGATGACTTCGCGGTATTCGTCCATCGCCGCCGGCATCTTTTTCTGGATCAGCCAAGATCAGGCCATTCACCAGGTGCGGCCAGGGGGTGTTGGGATTGATGCGCATGCGCATTTTGGATTTCCGCCGGTCCCGCCTGCCAAGTCCCCCTTGTTGCCGAGTGCGTAACCCAAGTTGGAATGCGCTACGCACGGAATCGGGCTGCAATCGCAGCGCCTGACGATACTCGAAGATGGCGCCGTCCCAATCACCCTTGGCCGAGATGGCGTTGGCATAATCATTGTGCGGAAACCAGGTGTACGGATCCAGGCTGATGGCTTCGCGAAATTCGGCGATGGCGCCGTCCGCATCCCTTTTTTCCAGCAGCAGGATCTGAGCGCTCGCGTAGTGGCCGGCGGCGGTGTCCGGCGCCATTTCGGCGGTTTGGTGCAATTCCTTCAACGCGCCGGCAAGGTCGTGCACATTGAAGAGCGAAGCTCCCAGAATGTTCCGCGCTTGCAGGTCATGGGGATTCAGCCGGATTGCCTCGCGCAACTCGGGGATGGCGGTGGCGGGATCACCTCGCAGGCTGATCGCCAAACCCAGGGCAGCGTGCGCTTCCGCGGATTTCGGGTCTAAACGTATCGCCTCGCGATATTCCGCCAGAGCTTCATCCCACTTCTCCTGTTTGGCAAGGGCCCGGCCCAAACCCACGTGCAGGGTGCTGTTCTGAGATTGAATGGCCAGGGCGGCGCGATATTCCTGCTCCGCTTGGGGGTAGGATTCCAGTTTTTCGAGGTCCAAGGCTCGGGACAAGTGCTGCTCAACCTGCAATTCGCCCGTCTGAACGTCGCACTACGGCGGGGCGCGGGCCGGTTCCGTGGGCGTCACGCAGTAGCCCCGACCAAGTCCTCTTTTCCCCCGGCGGCCCGGACCTTCTTCAGGTAATCTTCCTCCGGATCAAAATCGATGCCGTTTTCCTTTACCAGATTCGTCACGCTCTGGCTGGGCACGTAGTTGTTCAAGAGATAGAGAATATCGTCGTGCGTCACCGGTCTGCTGGCAGGACGCGGAAATGCCGCGGCGCCCAAGCTGGTTGCCAGGAAAATGATGATCGCCCACCAAGCCCTCACCACGTGTACCTCCCTGTTTCTGCGGATGCGTTGCCGTGGCTCAGAGCATACGATGGAAGAACCATCGAAAACAAGTCCCTCGAAGAACCCCAAATCCGCACGTAAGAATGGCAGCGGCGACGTTGACGCGATTTTCTGTGCGTCACGAGGCGGGCGCGTTGTGGGTGGCAGGTATTATTTGCACCCAGGAGCGGCTGGCTACGCGGAAAGGGGATTGGGTCGGTGAGGGAAGGGGCGCGGGTACTGCTGGGCGACGGCCAAGGAAGAAACCTGCAGGCCGTCCGAGGAGGACTTGCGCAAGTTGACAGGGGGATGAGGTGGGGGTGGACGCTCGGCGTTTAGGTGAAGGCGGTGGCTTGGGTGGGCAGGGCGAAGACGGTCCAGACTTTCTGCACGCGAGCGATGGCTTCCGGGCGGGCGCAGAAGCGCAGGCGCAGCTTGCAGCGGAAGCGGCTCATCCGTCCCGCCAGATGCACCAGCAGCAGTCGATACTTCTTAAAGCGCGCGGTGCGTTCTTCCGGCGCGAAGCACAGCCCCTTGATGGCGCTGGCCAGATTGTAGGTCAACAACGCTAGCTTGAACCAGGCGGCGTTGACGGCGAAATGTTGGCTCGGCAGGTGGCCGCCGCCGGTTTCGTTCTTGACTTCATCGTGCACGTGCTCGACCGTGCCGGCTTTCTCCCGGTGCCACCGCAGCAGCCGGTCCCCGGCCCATTCCAGATTGGTAATCACCGCATGATGATGGCGGTCCGAGCCGTCGGCGAAGAGCCCTCCTTGCGGCTTGAGCAGGCGCAGGCCCACATAGCGCAAGGGTTGGGTGTCCTTCTTTTCTCCACGTTCGCCCGGGACGAAATCGACTTCCGCCCATTGCCGCAACGTGCCGTCGGCTTCCCCATCATAGGTCCGCCACTGCGAGTCGGGAACTTGCGTGAGGGCGGCGGTCAACTCCACGCTGCGCTTGGCGCTAACGGCAAAGCCAATGCGGCCCCCCGGTTCCTGGGCGCGGTCCGGATGCCCAAGCCAGCCCAGCAAGCCGTTCTCGTGACAGGCGGAGTCGCCGCGAAAATAGCGCTCCTGAATATTTTCCGGCAGCGCGGCAAAGGCCAGCTTGGCGCAGGTGAGCGGCTCCTGCTGGGCGGGCACATTGCCGTCGCGAAACTCGTCCGCCAACACCAGATCGGCTTCCGCCCAGACCGCCACCATGGGTTGGTAGCCTCGGCCGCCTTCATAGTGCGCCTGCGCCGCCGCCTTGTGACTCTCGATAATCGTCGCATCCTGGTCCACCGTGGCGATGCGCAAGGCGGTTTGCTGCTCGGCGTAAAGCTGGGCGATGCGGCGCACCACGCCGGCTTGCACCGCCTGCAATCCCTCCACCGGCGCACTGCTGGGCACAATGAAACTCTTCTGCACCGCGCGCGGAGGGCGGGATTCTTCCAAGGCCTCATCGTGAAAGCGCGCGAGAAAACCCCGCACCGCACTCACCTTGGGAAGCGGGAAACCCAAGCCTCGTTCCAGGCAGGGGTCATTCCCCAGCAGTTGCATGTCCTCGGGGCAATCGCCGCCGGCGGTCTGCAGCAGGACGATTGCTTCCAGGTATTGCGCCTCGTCAAACCCGCGCTGGCGCTGCTTGAGTTGGAGATGCGCCGCGGCCAGAGCGGGAATGCCGAGCGAGCGAAAGGCGCGAGAGGTGGCCAGCAGCCCGGCGTGAGGACTGGACATCTCGTGCAAGGGCCGAGCGTCGATTTCAAAAGGCGACTTCTGTTGCGTTGGGATGCGAGCGGACATAGACACAATATATACATAATCTCTATAACATGTCAAGAGAAAAATGCACTCCCCATAAGATTTTTTCGCCCTTTCACTAAATTACGTGCGGATCAGGGAGAACTGGCCGCATCCTCGCACTCTGACTCGCTACCTTTAAGTCAACTCCACGCCTCGAAGCCGCATTTTTGTGTTGCTTCACCCTACCCCCGTAGTGCTAACATGGTAGGCGGGCTAGGACCAACAAATACTTTTAATTCAAAGCAAGTTGTTACGCTCAAGCTGCTTAGGCGGCAGCTACGGACATCCTCAGTGGAGAGGTTTGCAGCCGGTCGATTGTCAAGCTCCCGGAAATCTTTTCCCATCGGGAGCGGTGGCGACAAAGCCCGCGGCTGGTCCGGCGCAGATGGTAAACGGAACCATGTTTCAGGTATCACAAATTCTGGCCTGGGGGATAACAGATGAGACGGATACAAAAAGTCTTGGGAATTGCCCTGCTCATCGTCGCCCTGCTCGTCGTGGCGGGCATTTCCGCAACCATCGGTTGGAGGCCTTTTATCGGCCCCAAAACACGCCCGCTAACAGAACGTAAGTTTGAGGCAACTCCGGCGCGACAGGACCGCGGCCAATACCTGGTGGAAAACCTCGGCTGCTTTGATTGTCACGGGGAGCATGACTGGAAGAAGCATGACGCCCCCCTGGTGGAGGGCACACGGGGGGCAGGTTACGCCGAATTCCCTTTGGCGGGGCTTCCGGGCCGCATCGTTCCCTCCAACATCACACCCGACCCTGAAACCGGCGCTGGCAATTGAACCGACGACCAATTGGCACGCGCGATTCGCGAGGGAATTGGCCATGACGGACGCGCCCTATTCCCCCTTATGCCTTACCAGCATTTTCGCTTGATGGCGGACGAAGACCTGGCCTCGGTCATCGTTTATATCCGTTCCATCCCGCCCGTGCACAAGGCGCTCCCCCCAACCGAAATCATCTTCCCGGTAAAATATCTCATCCACAGCCTCACGCAGCCCATTACCCAACCAGTTCCCCAGCCGGACATCACCAATACCCTGGAGCGTGGCAAGTATTTGGTGACCATCGCGGCATGCAGCGACTGCCATACACCGCAGTCCAAAGGAGAGGCTATTCCCGGGCTGGAATTCGCCGGTGGATTCATTTTGGAAGGCCCTTGGGGCAGGGTCGCCAGCCCCAATATTACGCCGGACCCGTCGGGGATTTCCTACTACGATGAAGCTCTCTTTGTTCAGACTCTCCGGACCGGTTACGTCAAGGCGCGGGAGCTCAACCAGATTATGGGCTGGTGGCATTACCGCAATCTTACGGATGATGATTTGAAAGCAATGTTCGCTTACCTGCGCACCCTCAAGCCCGTGAAACACCGCGTGGATAATACTGAGCCCCCTACCCTGTGCAAGCTCTGCGGAAATCAGCACGGGCTGGGAGACAAGAACTAGCCCGGATTTCTCACCAGAGACTGAGGCCGTCAGCGGATTGCCAGGGGACCCGTAGCACAACCGTCAATAATTTCGCTTGACAACTTTAGGCAGATATGCTATAGTAGCTCCGTGAGAATCGAGTCCGGTCGAGCCACACCGTGGGCCGGCAGGTCAGCACGCCCGGCGCGGAGAAAGTCGAGGTGACGAGCGGACTGCGGCCTTCCCTTCGTTTCACGCCGGGGAGGCTCTGGCCGTGATTGGCATGGGCAGGACGTCGGCCAAACTCCCGGCTCGATTCTTCGCCTCGTCGCCCCGCACGCGGAGCCGGAAGGGATGGATGATGCCACATCTTACTAGCCTCACCGGCCACAGATTGCATGGCGACTTTATGCCCACAGACCGCACAATCGCCCAAACCTGAGAACCGCTTGAAAGCAAAGGGTCGGAGGAGGGCTTTTTCTCCCATCAAACCTGGTAACATACTGAAAATAAAGCCAGTTACAAGAAACCGTAGGAACCCCCAAAAAGCCTGACAAAATGACCGCCAGAAGAGACCTCCATGGCCGGCGGCGAGTGGCGGAAAAGGCCAGATATGGTCAGATATCTGGGCTAGCGTTCCACTGGGCGGGGCGATGATGCGGCTTGGAATCTTTGCCGCGCGGCGCGGAAATAACCTGGAGCAAACGCCCTGCCGACGGCGCGTTCCAAGATTGTGTGTTAGCATAGGATGACACACAGGAGGAACGTATTCCATCTCTAAACCATAAGTTGAAAGCTATTCCGCTCGGGGGTCTGGGCGAATTCGGAATGAACATGATGGCGTATGAGTTTGACGATGACGTGATCATCGTCGACTGCGGCGTCATGTTTCCGGACGCCGAACTGCTCGGCGTGGACATCGTCATCCCCGACCTCAGTTACGTGCGCGAGAATCGCGAACGCATCCGCGCCATTCTGCTGACCCACGGCCACGAAGATCACATCGGCGGCCTGCCCTATCTGCTGGAAGAAGTTGATGTGCCGGTTTACGGCACTCCCTTCACGCTGGCGCTGGCGCAATCGAAGCTGGTCGAACACGATCTGGCGGAAAGCACCGACCTGCGGGAGATGCACCCACGCACGCCGTTCCAGGTGGGACCCTTTCGCGTGGAGTTCATCCACCTGACGCACAGCATCATTCAGTCCGGCGCGCTGGCCATCACCACGCCGCTCGGCACGGTGATTCACACCGGCGATTTCAAACTTGACCCCACGCCCACCGACCAGCACGTCAGCGATCTGCACACGCTCGCCGATTACGGGCGGAACGGCGTGCTGGCGCTGTTCTCCGATTCGACCAACGTGGAACGCCCGGGCCTGACGCCTTCGGAGCGCGCCGTCCGGCAGCGCCTGTCGCACATCATCGGGGACGCCAAGGGGCGCGTGCTGATCTCCTGCTTTGCCACCTCCATGCATCGCTTGCAGATCGTCACCGACCTGGCGCATGAGTACGGCCGCAAGCTCTGCTTTGTGGGCCGGAGCATGTTTAAGAACTCCGAGATTGCCATGCAGATGGGCAAGCTGAATGTGCCGCCCGGCATGCTGGTGCCGCCGCAGGACTTGCGCAAGCTGCCGCCGAAACAGGTTGCCGTGGTCATCGCCGGCAGCCAGGGTGAACCGATGTCCGCCATGGCGCGCGTGGCGGTGGCAAGCCATCGCTGGGTCTCGGTCGAGCCCGGCGATGAAGTGGTGCTGAGCGCCCGGGTGATTCCCGGCAACGAGAAGGCCATCTTCCGCATGCTCGATCACCTCTACCGGCGCGGAGCGCGTGTGCATTACCACGATGGCAGCCAGCCGCCGGTCCACGTCTCCGGACATGGCAGCGCGGAAGAATTGAAGCTGATGCTGAACATCGTCCGGCCCAAGTACTTTGTGCCCATCCACGGCGAGTACCGGCAACTTTGGCGGCATATGGAAATGGCCAAGGAACTGGCGGCGGTTTCGCAGGAAACTTTCCTGCTCGAGACCGGCGACGTCCTGGAGTTCGATGAGCAGGGCGCGCGCCGCGCCGGCCGCGTGACCGTCGGCCGCATCTGCATCGATGGCGGCACCCTGGACGAAGTGGAAGAGATCATCCTCAAAGAGCGCCGCCACATTTCTGAAGACGGCATCGTGATTCCCATCCTCGCCATCAACGAGCACACGGGCTTGCTGGAAACCCAGCCGGAAATTGTCTCGCGCGGATTTGTGCCCCTCGAGGAAGCGCGCGACCTGGTGGAAAGCGCGCGGGAAGTCATCATGCGCACCATCGAGAAATCCAACCTCGAGGAAGTCAGCGACTGGGGCGTGATCAAGGAGAAAATCCGCACCGCCCTGCGCCGGCACTTCGATCAGGAAACCGGAAAGCGGCCCATGATTTTGCCGGTCATCCTGGAAGTGTGACAATTTTGGATTTTAGATTTCGGATTTTGGATTGGGGAGTCGAAGTCGCTTTGAATTTTGGATTGGGCATTTGCCGTCGGCAGTGTGAACTAAAGTGCTGGACTGAAGTTTAGCGCTGCTAACACGGAGAGGTGGCAATGGCGAATCCAAAATCTAAAATCCAAAATAGATAATCCACCATCAGGAGCCACATGCCACTCTACCAAGCCATCGTTCTCGCCATCGTGCAAGGCCTGACAGAATTTCTTCCGGTTTCCAGCACGGCGCACTTGTGGTTAGTTCCGTGGATTTTGAAGTGGAAAGACCCCGGCCTGACATTTGACGTTGCGCTGCACGCGGGGACGCTGGTCGCAGTGCTTGTCTACTTCTGGCGCTATTGGCTGGAAATGATCAAGATGGTGTTGGGAATGAGCGGGGACAACGCCGCGAGAGGGACGATGCCCGGCTCAGCCGCTGTTCAGGATCTGAATCCAAAATCCAAAATCCAAAATCCAAAATCCGCAGCGGGCGCAATGACCCTGCTCGGCGAGAACCGCCAGCTCTTCTGGTTCCTCGTTCTCGCCACGATTCCGGGAGGGATTGCAGGCTGGTTGTTTGAGCGCGCCGCGGACGAGAAACTGCGCTCGCCCTTCGTCGTCGGCCCGGCGCTGATTATCGTGGGCCTGCTGATGTGGGCGGGCGAGCGGGTGGGCAGCGAGGATCATGACCTGGGCCAAGTCAGCTTGCTGGATTCCATCATCGTGGGCGTGGCGCAGGCGTTTGCCGTCATCCCCGGAGTTTCGCGTTCGGGCTCGACCATGGCCGCGGGCCTGTTTCGCGGCATGAACCGCGAAACGGCGGCGCGCTTTTCCTTTCTCCTCTCGACACCCATCATTGCCGGTGCATGCTTCAAGAAGGCGTGGGAGATTCACCACTCCGGCCTGCCGGCGGACATGCGCATGCCCTTCCTGTTTGGGATCATCGTGTCGGCAGTTGTCGGATATGCCGTCATCGCCGTGCTGATCCGCTATTTGGAGCGCCGGACCTTCACCGTTTTCGTTGTTTACCGGGTCATACTGGGCGTGGTACTATTGGCGGTTGGATGGGGATTGCGTCACTGAAAGAGCAGTGACCAGTGACGAGTGACAAGTGGCGAGCAAGCATCAGAACGGTCCCCGCCAGGGAGAGTCGTTTTGGCTCGTCAGTGGTCACTTGTCACTGGCCTGTTATGCGCCGGCTCGATAGAGAACAGTGAAAGGCAACAAGTAACGAGCAAGAACAACCGTTTCGGTAAGAGGCGGAGGTGGCTCTGCTTGTCACTCGTCACTCGCCACTCGTCACTGTTTCTGAAAGTGAGGCAACCGATGGGTAGCCCATCGCCGGCGTCTTCCTCGAAGACCAAGGAAGCAAACTCCAAGACCTCCAAAGCACCGCTGCTTGACTCGCGGCGTCTTCTCGAGTTGATCGGACTGCTCACGGGCGTGGCCGGCTTGCTGATCCTCCTCAGCCTGGCATCTTACCTGCCCGAAGACCCCTCGTTAAACACCGCGGTGGCCACAGGAACTTTGCCGCACAACTGGATTGGCCCCGCCGGCGCGTTGATTGCGGACGGCCTGTTTCAATTCTTCGGTTGGGTCGCCTATTTGCTTCCGCTCGCTCTGCTGGTAGTGGGCGTGCGCTGGCTTTTGGCAAGGCCCTTTGAGGCGCCCCGCACCAAAATGCTGGGCGCCGGGATGTTGTTGGTTTCTTTGGGCGCGCTGCTGGAACTCTTTCCCTACACGCCGGCCATTCACGGGGTTTTGCGGGGCGGCGGACTGCTGGGGTATTTAGCGGCGGCGGGGCTCGATCCACACTTTCAACCGCCTGGGCGCAAGCATTGTGGCCGCTACCCTCTTCCTCGCCTCGCTGTTTCTGGTCACCCGATTCTCTTTCGGCTGGGCGGCGGAATTCCTGCAAACGCACGGCAGCCGCGTGCTGACCCCCCTCAAAGCGCGGTGGAGCGCCTGGCAGGAGGCGCGCGCGGCCAAAGCCGCGGCACGCCTGCGCAAACAGATGGAGCGGCAACGCGTGACCGGCAAACCGCCGGTGCTGCTGCAAAAGGTGGCCGCCCGGCAAGCCGCGCCGGGACAACCCATCACCATGCCACCCGCCAGCGCTCCTGCGGCCGCTCCCCCGGCAAAACCGGAAACCGCGGAGAAGCCCGCCGCTGCCGCCCGTGGTGCGGATGCCCAAGCCTTCGCCCGCCAGCGCTCCCCCGAAGATCGTGGGGCGCGCCGCGCACGGGTACAAACTGCCCAGCGCCACGTTGTTGCGGCCTCCCGAGGACGCGGAAGGAATCGATGAAGACGAATTGAAAGAACGCGCCGCCCGGCTGACCGCGAAGTTTCTCGAGTTCGGTGTTACCGGAAGCGTCACCCAGATTCACCCGGGGCCGGTGGTCACCACTTTCGAATTCAAGCCGGAAGCCGGCATCAAGTACAGCCGCATCACCAACCTCGTTGACGATTTGTGCCTCGCCATGAAGGCGGAGTCGATCCTGATCGATCGCATCGCGGGCAAATCCACGGTGGGTATTGAAGTGCCCAACCTGCACCGCGAAATCATTCACCTGCGCGAACTGGTGGAGTCGAACGATTTCCTGGGGTCGCCTTCCCGGCTGAGTCTCGGCCTGGGAAAAGACGTTACCGGCAAAATTCGCATCGGCGACCTGACGCAAATGCCCCACTTGCTGATTGCCGGCTCGACGGGCTCCGGCAAGAGTGTGGCGATCAATTCCATGGTGATCTCCGTCCTCATGAAGTCCACGCCGGAAGAAGTGAAGCTGATCCTGATTGACCCCAAGCGGCTGGAATTGAATCTTTACGATGGCGTCCCGCACCTGCTGACCCCCATTGTCACCGAACCGAAACGGGCGGCCAACGCCCTGCGCCGGGCCGTCATGGAGATGGACGATCGCTTGCGCAAGCTGGCCGAGCATGGCGTGCGCAACATCGACCAGTACAACAAAATGTTCGAGCCGGAATCGACCCTGAGCCTGTTTGACAACAATGGCGAGCGCGAGCGCCCCCTGCCCTACATCGTGATCGTCATCGATGAACTCGCCGACCTGATGATGGTGGAGCCGCAGGGCGTGGAAGAATCCATCACGCGTTTGGCGCAGATGGCGCGCGCCGTGGGGATTCACCTGGTCCTGGCCACGCAGCGGCCCTCCGTCGATGTGATCACGGGCTTGATCAAGGCCAACATGCCGTCCCGCATCTCCTTCCGCGTCGCCTCCAAGGTGGATTCGCGCACCATCCTGGATTCCAACGGCGCGGAAGCCCTGTTGGGACGCGGCGACATGCTCTTTCTGCCGCCCGCGAGTTCTCGCCTCCAGCGTTTGCACGGGCCGCTGGTCACCGAAGGGGAAATCGCAGAAGGTAGTCGATTGGTGCAAATCCCAGTCGCAGCCTCAATACAACGAGGAATTCCTGGAACCCATTCGCGACAAAGAGCAGGAGGAAGTGCCCGTGGATGAGGAAGAGGCCGCGGAACTTGATTCCGTTTACGAAGATGCCGTCCGCATCGTGGTGGAATCCGGTAAGGCCTCGACTTCCCTGCTGCAACGCCGCCTGCGCCTCGGCTATGGACGCGCGGCTCGGCTGATTGACATGATGGAAAAGGATGGCATCGTGGGCTCGCCCGACGGCGCGCGCCCCCGCGAGGTGCTGAAGCGGCCGGACTGGCTGCAGGAAGTGGATCAATCCCTGCGCTAAGCCTGCGGCCTTCGCTGGGCCCGCGTCGCGGCCTCTGGCCAGGTTGATGGGGTGCCGTAGCGCTGAGCTTTAGCTCAGCACGTGCCGACCGGAAGGTCGGCGCTACCCTATGTTT
Organism: uncultured Acidobacteriota bacterium; assembly: GCA_963810005.1. Lineage (GTDB taxonomy): Bacteria > Acidobacteriota > Terriglobia > UBA7540 > UBA7540 > Bog-366. The sequence continues at coordinate 76,544 of CAWELY010000040.1, read as the reverse complement.
AATCAACCCCAACGAATCGGCGGTTCGACGTTTTCTTCTTGCGCCTTTGCCGACGCCAGGGGTATGAACGGGCGGGGGAGACTGGCCGCTGGCGCCAGTCCCGCTGCATGTCCCACCAACTTCCCATCGTCAAGGGACGGAGGACGATCATGGCTACCCAACCCGATCTTCAAAAGAGGCGGTCTTCGCGGCTCCAATTCCGCTGCCGCGCGAAGATCAGTGGAATTGACCCGGAAGGGATTGCGTTCAGCGAAGAGACAGTCACCATCACGATTAGTAAGTTCGGGGCGTGCTTGGAAACCAAACGCCCGTACTCCATGGGCCAGACCCTTACGGTCCATACCCTCGACCATGGCCACACGGGACAGTTTCAAATCGTGTGGTTGGGCCAAGCCGGGACGCGTGAGGCCGGACAGATCGGAATCGAGTGGCTTGATGCCCGCCGCTTCTGGGGGATCGACTTCCCGCCGGAAGATTGGGGCGGGCGTTAGTTTCGATCCAGTGGTTCAATTCTTGACAAGGAACCAAATCCATCTGAGAATGTTGACACGGACTTGAGTCGCACTCCAGTGCCTCTGCTTGCCGCAGCGGTGGGTAGTGACTCGGCCCGGTCATACAAGACTCACGTGTGCCGCGGTAGCTCAGGTGGTAGAGCGCAGCCCTGAAAAGGCTGGCGTCGGCGGTTCAACTCCGTCCCGCGGCACCATCTTTCCAAGCATTCACAAACTACAAATATCCAATTCTGTCACAACTTGTTACCAAGCTATTCCCGGCGCCGATAAGGTATGTCTGTCCCTCAGGGTTCGACAAAGGGAAGCCCTGACGTAGCTCAAATTCCATGAGGTCAGATTCTATGAGGTCAGATTCTATGAGCTCAGATTCTATGAGGTCAGATTCTATGAGGTTGCAACCTGCCGCGCAAAGGTGTACAAAGAGCGCCGGTAGAACAGACGGATTGTCGAACAGGGGGCTATGCCATGGAAATTCGCAAACAAGACGCGCTTGATTACCACCGCCTCGGGCGGAAGGGCAAAATCGAGGTTGTTCCCTCCAAGCCTTGCCGTACCCAGTGGGATTTGAGTTTGGCCTATACCCCGGGCGTGGCGGAGCCATGCCTGGAAATTCACGAAAAGCCCGAGTTGGGATTTGAATACACCGCCCGCGGGAACCTGGTGGCGGTGATCTCCAACGGCACCGCGGTCCTGGGTCTCGGCAACATTGGACCGTTGGCCGGCAAGCCGGTTATGGAAGGCAAGGGCGTGCTGTTCAAGCGCTTCGCGGACATCGACGTTTTCGACCTGGAAGTGAATTCCGAGAACCCCGACGAGGTCATCCGCCTTTGCCAGCTTCTGGAGCCGACCTTCGGTGGCATCAATCTGGAGGACATCAAAGCGCCGGAGTGCTTTTACATTGAACAAACCCTGCGCAAGACGATGTCGATTCCGGTGTTTCACGACGATCAGCACGGGACGGCCATCATTTCCGGCGCGGCGCTGCTGAATGCGCTGGAGGTGGTGGGCAAGGACATCAGCAAAATCCGTGTTGTCTTCAACGGCGCCGGCGCCTCCGGCATTGCCTGCGCGGAACACTACGTTCAACTGGGCGTGCGGCGCGAGAACATCATCCTCTGCGACACCAAGGGCGTGGTCTACGAGGGTCGCGAAGAGAACATGAACCCGTACAAGGCGCGCTTCGCCGCCAAGACCGGGCGGCGCACGCTGGCCGAGGCCCTGAAGGACGCCGACGTTTTCGCCGGCCTCTCGGCCGCCAAGTGCGTCACGCGCGGAAATGCTGCGCTCCATGGCCGACCATCCCATTGTTTTCGCCTTGGCCAATCCCGTTCCCGAAATCAGTTACGACGAAGCCAAGGCGGCGCGGTCCGACGTCATCATCGCCACCGGCCGCTCCGACTATCCGAACCAGGTGAACAATGTTTTGGGATTCCCCTTCATCTTCCGCGGCGCGCTTGGACGTGCGGGCGCGCGCCATTAACGAGGCCATGAAGCTTGCGGCCACGCGCGCTTTGGCGGCGCTCGCCAAGGAGGACGTGCCCGATTCGGTGCTGCGGGCTTACGGCATCAGCCGGCTGCAATTTGGGCCGGAGTACATCATCCCCAAGCCCTTTGACCCGCGCGTGCTGATTTGGGAATCCGCGGCGGTGGCGGAAGCCGCCATGCAAAGTGGCGTGGCGCAGATCACCGTGGACCTCGACGAGTATCGCGAGCAACTGCAAAGGCGCCTGGGCCGCACCTACGCCGTGATGCAGAACATTCAATCGCGAGCCAAGGCGGCGCCCAAACGCATCGTCTTTTCCGAGGGCGAGCACGAGAAGATCATCCGCGCCAGCGTCCGCCTGGTGGAGGAAAACATTGCTCACCCCATTCTTGCTGGGGCGGCCGGCCGTGATCGAAGCCAAATTCCAGGAGTTGGGCCTGGGCAAGGTAAAGGTGGATATCATCGATCCTGCCGCTTCCACGCGCCTCGCCTCCCTACGTGGATGAATTCTTCCGGCTGCGTCATCGCTATGGCATCACCCGCACGGAAGCTCACGAGTGGATGCTCAACAGCAATTACTTCGGCGCCATGATGGTCCACATGGGCGATGCCGACGGCTTCATCGCCGGCGTCAGCCAGCACTACCCCGAAACCATTCGCCCGGCGCTGCAAATCATCCGCACCCGCCCGGGGGTGGACCGTGTTTCCGGCCTCTACGTGATGGCGACGCACAAGGACGTTTACTTCTTCGCAGACACCACCGTCAACATTGAATCGACCGCCGAGCATCTGGCCGAGACCGCCATTCTCTCGGCGGAGGTGGCGCGCTGGTTCAACGTGGAGCCGCGCGTGGCCATGCTATCGTTTTCGAATTTCGGCAGCACCCGCCACCCTCTGGCCGACAAAGTTCGACGCGCCACCGCGCTCGTCAAGCTGAAAGCCGAGGGCCTCGTTGTGGATGGCGAAATGATGGCGGACACGGCCATCGTCCCGGAACTGGTCACGGAGGATTATCCCTTCTCCCGGGTCAAAGGCGACGCCAATGTGCTGATTTTCCCCAGCCTGGAAGCGGGCAACATCGCCTACAAGCTGATGATGCGTATGGGCGGCGCGGAAGCTCTGGGGCCCATCCTGATGGGTATGGCGAAACCCGTCCACGTTCTGGCGCGCGGCTGCGGGGTGGAAGAGATCGTCAACATGGCCGCGATCGCCGTGGTCCACGCGCAAGTCGGCGTGCTGGGAATTCAGCAGTCCGCCCCCCGCACCGCCAAGCCGACAGCAGCATGAGTCAGGGAGAGTTTTCGCGTCCGACGAGCTGTCGGCGCGGGGCCACAGTCACGCGCGTTTTCGTAGGGGCGGTTCGCGAACCGCCCCCGTAACAAATCACGCACATTTTCGTAGGGGTAGCCATCACACTCACCCGGCGCCGAGATGGAGTTCCGTGCGAAATTCACCGCGCACGTCGACATCGCGGAGACAACACACGCGGGGCTCGGAGGAGGCCTGCCATGGCCCACAAGGATCTGCAACTCGCTTTGCCTGTTCGATTCTTGGCGCTCTGCGCCATGCTGGGAATGGCCACTTTAACCCTCGTTCCCTTTTCCCTCCGCGCGCAAACTCCCGTGACCGAAACATTTCAGCGCGATCCTAAGCAGGCCATCGACGAATCCTACACGCAGCTCATCAGGAAGTACACCACCGCGCCAGCCTTGAATTCGCCTCTTACCGATTACCTTCCGGCGTCCAGTTCCATCCCCACTCCCGCGAAAGGTTCTAGGCGATGTGGCCGGCGCACCCGACGTTTTGCCCTATGCGGAAGAGACTTACCGATATTTTCGATTGCTTGCGGCTGCCAGTCCGCGGGTAAAGGTCTTCACGATCGGCCATACCGAGGAAGGGCGCGAGATGATCGCCGTCGCGGTTGCCGATGAGTCGCTGCTTACTCATGCCCAAGAGAACGGCGCACGCCTGGCGCAGCTTGCCGATCCCAGGAGCCTGCAACAGGATGACGCCAAGGCGCAGGCCCTGATCAGCCACTCGTTTCCGGTTTACTACATCACCGGCGCCATCCATTCACCGGAAACCGGCGCGCCCACCGCACTGATGGAACTGGCTTACCGGCTGGCGGTAGACAACGCTCCCTACGTGCAATACATTCGCACTCACCTGATCACGCTGATCACCCCCGTGGTGGAAGTGGATGGGCGTGACCGCATGGTGGACATCTACAAATGGCATAAAGCGCATCCTGGCCAGAACCGGCCGCGCCTGGCCTACTGGGGCCACTATGTCGCCCACGACAACAATCGCGATGCCATGGCCATGACGCTCGACCTTACGAAAAACGTTCTGAATACCTATCTTGAGTGGCATGCGCAAGTCCTTCACGACCTGCACGAGTCCGTGCCGTTTCTCTACGACAACACGGTGGGTGATGGACCTTACAATTCCTGGATCGATCCCATCCTGACGGACGAGTGGTCGATGCTCGCGTCCGACAATATGGCGCGCATGCAAAGTTTTGGCATGCCGGGCGCGTTCACCCATGGAAACTTCGATACCTGGAGCCCCGGCTACCTGATGTTCCTGGCGGGCTTGCATAACGGCATCGGCCGCCTGTACGAAACCTTCGGCAACGGCGGCGCGGACACCGAGAAGCGCGTGTTATCGCCCGGTCAGTATTCGCGCACGTGGTACCGGCCCAATCCGCCCTACCCAACCGTTTTGTGGTCCCAGCGCGACAACAATAACTATGAGCAAACCGCGCTGCTTTCCACCCTTTCCTACTTCGCGCAAAACGCCAAGTTTCTTCCTGAACAACTTCTACTTGAAAAGCAAGCGCTCGGTCGAGAAGCCCGGCAACGAGGGGCCTGCCGCTTACGTGCTGGCGCAGGATGACCGGTCTTGGAACCGTCAGATGCAGTTGTTGAATGTGCTGGCGTTACAGCACGTCGAGATTCAGCGCCTGACGCAAGCGGCAACGGTCGCGCTGCCTCCGCCCTCCCACAAGGAGGAAGAAGAACCAAAGCCGGGCACGCCGCCACCGCCTACCTCCCAAACGTTCCCTGCCGGCAGCTTTATCATTCGCATGGACCAGCCCTTCTCGCGGGTAGCCGATGCTCTGCTCGATCGCCAGTTCTGGTCGCCCGAAGACCCGCAGAAAGACGCCCTACGACGACACCGGCTGGTCTTTTGGAGATCTTTTCAACGCCAAGGTGTCGCGCGTCACCGACCGCAGCATCCTTTCCGCGCCGATGTCTCCGGTCCCCGACCTCAGCCAAATTCCGGCGGCCGAAGTCGGGGCCAGGACCTTTCTACGTTGTGAATAACTCGGCTCAGGTCAGTCTGGCTTCGCTGGTTTATGCGTTGCAGGGTTCCGCGGATGTATCGATCTGCGAAGAAAACTTTGAAAGCGACGGGCACAAGTTCGCAGCCGGTTCGCTCATCATCGGCCGCGTGGAAGCGTCAAGACTGAAGCCCTGGTTGCAGCAATTCGATCTGGCTGCCGTCAGCATTGCCCGCCCACCCTCCGTAAAGGTTCACTCTGCCGCAACTCCCCGCATTGCGTTCATGCACACCTGGCTCGACACCCAAACGGAAGGTTGGTGGCGCCTGGCGTTCGATAAATTGCACGTGCCGTTCGCCTACATCAGCACGCAAACCGTATCCAGAGAGGCGGATCTGCGCTCGAAATACGATGTCATTGTCTTCGCGCCGGGGGCCGGCGAATCCGTTCAGCAGATTGTGGACGGCCTGCCGATGTGGGGAAATCCATTGCCTTGGCAAACCAGCTCGCTTACTCCCAATCTGGGAAAACTGGACTCGACAGAAGACCTGCGCCCCGGCTTAGGCGAAGCGGGCGTGGCCCATCTGAAGGATTTCGTCCAACAAGGCGGCTTGCTGATTACCTCGGAAGACACGGCCGAGTTTGCCATTGACGAAGGCATGGCGCCGGGAGTCTTTGTGGCGCCGCGCAAAACCCTGAAGGTGGTCGGCAGCGTTTTGAATTCCGCGGTGGTGGATAACAAGCACCCGGTCGCGTATGGCTACGACGGCGCGGTACCTTTGTATAGCGCCGATGGCTTGGCCTTCACCGTGAGTAATCTCACCGTGAACCGCGATATCCTCACCGCGAAGGAATACAAGCGCCCGACCGGTCGCGGAGGTCCGGAGGAAGAGGACATTCCGGAAGGGCGGCCCGCGGAGAAAGCTCCGCCATTGCCGGCTCCCAAAGCCTGGCAAGCCACTCCCCTCAATGAAGAACAGGAGCGTAACAACCCGTTCCTGATTCCGGCGCGAATACCGGCCCCAAGTCATTCTGCGCTACGCGGCGATGAAGGACCTGCTTTTGTCCGGTCTGCTCGAAAATGGCGATCCCCTGGCCGAGCATCCGGCGGTCGTTGCGGCCCACTTCGGCAAGGGAGATGTGCTGCTCTTCGCCAACAACCCTGTCTACCGCGGGGAGACCATCGGCTCCTACGCGCTGGTTTTCAACGCCCTCATCAACTTTGGTCACCTGAAGTAGCCAGCGTGGCGCGGCCCCCAAAATCAGGGGTGGCGCCGACATTACCTTCTATGTCGGCGACCGTTAAGAACCCAGCACAGGCCACGGTTAGGAGGCGTGGACAAAGTGGGCAGATTCCAAACGACCGGGGTTTGCACCCTCCAGCCCATTACCGGCTTTTGACTCTCAAGTCATGGCTCGATAGCTTATCCAGCATCAGTGTCAAGATCGTGCAGGTCATGCCAAGATAGGGAACTCCCAGTGGTTTGCCCGTTATCGAATCGTAGTGCTCGCTGATGCCGTTCTTGAGGGCGTTGGCCACGGTCTTGTCGGCGAGGTCCTTGGCGATCTCAGGGTAGCCATGCTGGGCGAAACCGCTCGCGACCTGATAATTAGGGGCGGGCCAGACATTGCCCCGCCAATAACTGTTCGGAACCCAGCGTTTGTCTTTCCGATCCACGGTGGGGATGGGCAGCGGCGTCTGCCAATGCTCCGTCAGGAAGGCCTTCGCCATTCGCCCGGTCATTTCCGGGGTGGGAACATCTGCCATGAGCGGCATCCAGCTTCCAATGGTCGCGACCCTGACCTTTTCCAGGGTATCCCGGTTCACCGCCAGAAACGTTCCGCTCTCCTCGTCCCACATGTGTTGGCGAACCGCCGCGACGGATTTCGCGATGCGTTCCTGGCGTCGCTGGGCCATCGCGGTATCGCCCATGGCCTTTGCCAGGCGAGCCAAACTGCGCTCGGAACTGATCAGATAGCTGGTGATGCCGGGCAGGCAGATGTCGCCATACCATTTGCCTTCGCCGCTGCCATGGCGTACGGGGTGGGGCGTGAGCTTGAGATCATCGAGGTTGCACTCGAAATCAAAGGTCTCATAACGCGCCTGCTGGGTTATCCCGCTATACGACCCTACGGCGGCGAGGCCGATATTGGTCACGTCCCGTTCGCGCCAGTACCATTCATGGAACTTTTCCAGCGGCCCGAGACTCTGCCGGAGGAGGTCCTTGTCGCCATTGCGCCGGAAAACCCGCTCCATTCCCCAGCCGAGAATGGGAATTTGCGAATAGGCCGGATAATCACTCCACGTTTGGGTGTTCTTGGGTTCGAGCATGCAGGCAATCATGTCATGGGCATAATCCGGGCGCTTTTTGTTCCAACGTTCCTGAAAATCCCAATAGTTCTGAAATATTTCGCGAATGAGTCCTTGCTGACCGGGCAGGATGGCGAGAAGGTCCAGCACAAACATGGTATCCCAGATCCATTGCCCGTAGAAATCCTTCCCGGTGCCGGCCTGCAACCAATGGGATTTTAGGAGGCCCTCCGGAGGTCTGATTTTACCCAGGACACATTGACGAAAGACATCGTCAGCCAGGCGCATGATCTCCGGGTCCGGCGATTCAAAAGGCGATGGGGTGGCGTTGGATGTCTCTCCAGTTAAGGCCAAGCCGGTCGCAGACCAGCGGGACATCAGCAGCCAGCCCATGGCTCCCCCCAGGTTTCTGGCCATAAACTTTCTTCGATTCATAGGATTCTCCCTCTATCCAGATTCTCCCTTCCTCAGGGGCTTTGCTTCATAAATGGGTGAAGAACCAGCGCCCCCATGATGGGGCCTCGTGGTGCGGCGCCACAAGGTTTTTGCCCTATCGTCTCCCGCTGCGGTAAGGCCAACCCCCATGCAGAACTCCCAGCCTGAATTGCCATTTTTGGTCTTCATTTTGCGCGTAATCTAATACTCCTGACCCGCCGAGTCAAACACGAATGCATTCGGTGGCGAGGTTTATGCGTGGACGGCGGTCATGCGCTTGAGGGTGGGAAGGGCCTTGATGTTTTTTCCGGCTTCCTGCTCAGCGATGCGCAGATCGTAGAAGCTCTGCAGATTGATCCAGAATTCAGCGCTGGCGCCAAAGAAATGCGCCAGGCGCAGCGCCGTGTCGGCCGTGACGTCGCGGCGTCCGTTTAGAATCTGGGTGATACGATTGGTTGGAACTCGCAACTGGCGTGCCAGCGAGGCCGCGCTCATGTTGAGTTCCTTCAATTCCTCGGCCAAATGTTCCCCGGGACGAATCGCCAATCGTGGCATGTTCGTGCCTTTCGCTGTCAAGAGTGACTATCCTAACCGCAGAAGCGCTGAGGCGCAGAGAAAAAACTCACCGTTTTCGAATTTCTGCGCATCCGCGCCTCTGCGGTAAGAAGTTCCTTTTTTGGAATAACCGCAAATCGCCAACACGGACGGCTACGCACCGCCTGCTTGTGGCACGGCCATCCTGGCCGTGGCTGCTCACGGGCAGGATGCTCGTGCCACGACGGCTTCTTCGCCACGGTAAATTCACTTAAATTGCGCAGGAAGTACCGCAGACCTCAACGGGAAGGTGTGAAAAAATACACCATCTCGCGCAGAGGCGCTGAGACGCAGAAATTCGAATTAAATAACTGCTTTGTTTTCTTTCCGGCCTCTGCGCGAGATGCTTTTGCTCGTTCGGGGATTTTTTCACAGCTTCCGGCGGAGGTGCGCTACGATGGCTTTCGGCTTCCAACTTTTGACTTTCGATGAGGAACCTTCGACTTTTCCGCCTGCGACATTTTGTAGCCTCTAATCATAGTAGATTCATCTTGACTACGGTAGCGTAGGGGGAGTACATTTAAAGATGTACTGCTGTGAGGTGTTGTCATGTCCGCGCACAACTCTCCCACCTTCGTCATCACCTACCAGCCCAACCTACCAAGTCCGCAGGGCATAATTCCGGCGGAAGCACGCGAGGGACGGAAATCCGTGGATCATGCAAACGAGGGAGGATTCCAGCATGCGCCAATGGTAGCGGATGACAAAATGTTTTTGATGATCAAATGCCCGCCCGGCGAACGGGAGTTAATGAAGGCCACACGGACAGGGAGATTCCGGACAAATTCGAATGGCAGTGCTGCAAGGATGGCCGCGGCTTTTCACGATATATTAGAAACATAAGGGGTTAGCGTTTTAGCGTCACAATGTCTTAACGCCTTATCTCATTCAAATACAAAGAGTTAACTTGAAAATCGGGAGTTTTGGCAAAAAAAAAGAGCGCGGCTTCCCACAATATACTAGAAAAAGAAGGGGTTAGCAATGAACAGCAAAAAACCCGGAAAAATCTATATTATTGAAACTAAAATAGTTAGTAGATGCGCGATGGCCAGGGTCGTCAAAAAAAAGGGGGTGAAAAATGCGGCTAAACTGCTGTAAGTTATTGAAAACACATGTAGTAAAAATGTCTGCTTTTCGCCTTTTCGCGATGTTGATGAAAACACAAGAGTTATAGTCATCTTCCCACGATGTTGCTGAAAAAGAAGGGGGTTATTGAAAATGGAGATAATGAATGGCATGGGGCGAGAAATGAAGTCCGCAGTCCGATGTCCGATGCCGGAATCATTGAAGCGCATATCTGCAATCGAAAATCTCAGGTGGAACTCGAGAATCGAATATCAAGGTCGTGAACCTCGAGTCACCGATCGCCAACCGTGTCAATCAAAAATCGTCAATTCCCCGATGGCCCGCTGGCCCTTCAACTGCTGAGTAAAGGCAGTACGGCGTGCTGAGAAATTCGGACAAGAAGGAACCATTCATGGAAATTCGCCGCAAAGATGCTTTGGATTATCACCGACTGGGCCGCAAGGGCAAGATCGAACTGACGCCCACCAAGCCTTGCCGCACCCAATGGGATTTAAGTCTTGCCTACACGCCCGGCGTGGCCGAGCCCTGCAAAGAGATTCAAAGGGATCAGGACCTGTCCTTTGAATACACGGCGCGGGGCAACCTGGTGGCGGTGGTTTCGAACGGCACGGCCGTGCTCGGCCTGGGCAACATTGGCGCGCACGCTTCCAAGCCGGTGATGGAAGGCAAGGCCGTGCTCTTCAAGCGCTTTGCCGATATCGATGTCTTCGATTTGGAAGTGGGCTCGGAGAACCCCGACGATGTCATCAAATTCTGCCAACTCCTGGAGCCCACTTGCGGCGGAATCAACCTGGAAGACATCAAAGCTCCGGAATGCTTCTACATTGAGGAAGCCCTGCGCAAGACCATGTCGATTCCGGCGTTTCATGACGACCAACACGGGACGGCCATCATCTCCGGCGCGGCGCTAATGAACGCGTTGGAGTTGGTGGGCAAGAAAATCGATCAGGTGCGCGTGGTTTTCAGCGGCGCGGGCGCAGCGGGCCTGGCCACCGCCCTGCACTACGTGCGCCTGGGCGTGCGCAAGGAAAACATCACCATGTGCGATATCCACGGGGTGATCTACGAGGGCCGCGCCGAGGGCATGAATCCTTACAACTCGCGCTTCGCCGTCAAGACCTCGAAGCGCCGGCTGGCCGAAGTGCTGGAAGGCGCGGACGTGTTCGTGGGCCTTTCCGTGGGCGATTGCGTTACGCCCGAAATGCTCGAAGCCATGGCCGCGCGGCCGATCATTTTTGCCCTGGCGAATCCCACTCCCGAGATTAGTTACGAAAAGGCCAAAGCGGCGCGGCCGGACGCCATTGTGGCCACGGGCCGCTCCGACTTTCCCAATCAGGTCAACAATGTTCTGGGTTTCCCGGGGATCTTTCGCGGGGCGCTGGACGTGCGGGCGCGGGCCATCAACGAAGAGATGAAAGTGGCCGCCACGCACGCACTGTCCGCGTTAGCCAAAGAAGATGTGCCGGATTCCGTGTTGCGGGCCTATGGCTTGGCCCGGTTGCAATTCGGGCCGGAATACATTAACCCCAAACCTTTCGATCCGCGCGCGTTGATTTGGGTGTCCGCCGCGGTGGCGGAAGCCGCTATGCGTACGGGGGTGGCGCAGGTTCAAATCGATCTCACGACCTACCGCGATGAATTGGCCCGCCGTTTGGGCCGTACCTACGGAGTCATGCAGAACGTGCGCGAGCGCGCTCAGGCGGCGCCCAAGCGCATCGTCTTCTCCGAGGGCGAGCACGACAAAGTGCTGCGCGCCAGCCATCAGATTATCGAGGAGCGCATCGCCTATCCCATCCTCCTCGGCCGCCCCGAGGTCATTGAAAAGCGGCTGACCGAACTGGGATTCGAGGACATGCGCCCGGCGGTGATCGATCCGGTACATTCCCCGCGCTTTGAAGCATATGTGCAGGAATTCTATCGCCTGCGGCGCCGGGGTGGCGTGACCCTGAGCACCGCCCGCGAGCAGATGCTGAACCCCAATTACTTCGGCGCCATGATGGTGCATATGGCAGATGCGGACGGTTTTGTGGCGGGCGTCAGCCAGAATTACCCGGACACCATCCGGCCCGCCCTGCAAATCATCAAGATCCGGCCTGATGTGCACCGTGTCGCCGCGGTTTTCGTCATCGTCACCAAGAAAGACGTCTATTTCTTCGCCGACACCCACGTCAACATCGATCCCACGGCGGAGGACCTGGCGGAAATTGCGCTGCTGGCCGCGGAGGTGGCGACCGAATTCGATGTCGAGCCGCGCGTGGCCATGCTCTCCTTCTCCAATTTCGGCAGCACCAATCACCCGCTGGCGGAAAAGATGCGGCGGGCGACGGAATTAGTCTTGGAAAGGAATCCCGAACTCATGGTGGACGGCGAAATGATGGCCGACACGGCGTTGGCGCCGGAAATCATCGAGGAGGAGTATCCTTTTTCCCAACTCAAAGGTGGCGCCACCGTGCTGGTCTTCCCTGATCTCGCGGCCGCCAACATTGCTTACAAAATGATGATGCGTATCGGCGGCGCGGAATCGCTGGGGCCCATCCTCATGGGGCTTTCGAAATCCGTCCACGTGCTCCAGCGCGGCTCGACCGTGGAAGAAATCGTCAACATGGCCGCCATCGCCGTCGTCGACGCCCAGAAACACGGCCGGCAGTTGCAAGTCGTCCCCCGCCTTCCCGCGGCGTGAGGGGAAGATGAACCCCCTCAACGCGAGCTTGGGAAGCGCCCGGCGGCAGCGCATCAATCATTGCGATTGATGATGCCACGGCAATTCTGGTGTCCACACAGGCAGCGCATGGTTTCATCCGTATCGTCGTAGTTGTAATCGACGGTCAATTCCTCGCCCTTGCGAATTGCGCGTAGACTCATATAGATAATATGGCCCTTCATAATGCGCGACACCAGGTTGGGCTGGCAGGAGTGATTCACCATCTCCGCGCCCGAGCCTCCCACTCCGCCATCGAGGGTCCAGTGATCGTCAAGGACGAACAGGTAGGGCGTTTTCGCGCGCCGCTTCGCCTCCCGCGGTCCGATTTTCTCGCCTCGGTACTCCATCACCTTGCGGTTGGCGGGAATGTTCTCGATCCGCATAAACACCCCAGCGATGAATCTTGGACTCGGCGGCCCGCAGGCGATAACAGCAGATACTGGGGATCAATAACCGGAGCAACCGCCGGATCGTTCTTAGACTTGGCCATAGAGCAAAGACTGATCTCCTCCATGCTGAATTGTGAACCATTCACGCTAACATACCAAGCGCCAACTTCTTACCTCGGGTCCGGAAGGACAGCCTCAAGCCTTCCACACTGCTTCCCAAGAAGCGGCACTCGGTGTCACGAGAAGGATATCACCTTGCCGGCGGACCTCTGCGCCGGCGACCTTGTCGAACTTCCAGCCGCTGCCCAGGGTTGCGGGTATGTGGACATTCTCGGGCTCGGGTCCAGTGCCTCGCCGGAACTTCAAGCGCCAGCCATCGTGCCGATCGAGTGGTTCAAGGCTCAGATCGATCCGGCCGAAACGCGTGGGGGACTGAACGATGCTCAGGGGTTCCCCGCCTGCCAATTCGAAATCGCCCACACCTGCGAGCAGACGCAGGTCGCGGCCATCTTCGAGCGCCAGCATGTGGCGCAGGTAAAGCACACACTCCGCGCTCGCCCAATTGTGGGGCATGTCGCCGACGTACTCCGCTGTCAGACTCCCGCGCACAGGCTGCTCCTCACGCCAGCAATAGAGCGGCGAGGCGTGGTTGAGATAACCCGTGAAGGTCGAGCGGGCCCAGTCCGCCAGTCCGGCCCACAAATAGACGTGGGCCACAAAACCCGCGTTGTAATTCCATACGCCTCCGTGCGGCAGCCAACCGGTTTCGGCGGGAATATCTTCCTGAGTGCAGGCTTGCATCAAGCGGATGTGACCTTGCACAATCGGATCGTTCTTATCGAACACCAGGCCCGGGTAGATGGCGTGGGAGAGCGCCCATTGCGCGGTTTGCGGCCGGGGCCGGTCCCATTCGTCAGGCGCAGTCCACAAGGGGTCTTCGTTCACCAACATCGGCAGGTACTCGAACCCATCAGGATGGCGGCGCATCTCCTTTTGCGCTGCGGCAAAAAGAGCCGAGCGCAATTCGGCGTAAAACTGCTTGGCGCCAACCGCGTCGGGCAGACCCAGCCGGTCTGCCGCTTCCGTGACGGCTTTCAATCCCGCGAGTACCCAGACGGTGTTGGTGAATTCGGAATGAGTGCCTCCCAGCCCGCCATCACCCACACCCGGCGCCAGCAGCCCATAACGGCCATTGACGCTGCCGTCGGTCTTGCCTTCATCCCGCTTGGCTTGGAGAAACTTCACCGCACGCGCCACGTTGGGCTGCATGGAACGGAAATAGCTCCAGTTCTGGCTGAGTTCAGCCTGCCGCACCAATGTGAACATGGCAATGCCCGTGTCCTTCCACATGCCATTGCCGCCGCCGGCGAACACGCCTCCGCTCGCCTCCTGATGCTGCCACGTGGCTTCCAGTCCCTCCTGCGCGGCCGCGTCGTAACCCAGGTAGCGGGCGGCCTCCAGAAGGAAGTTGCCGTCGACCACCCACAGGCCGCGATATACGGTGGGCCCCACCTGAAAAGTCAGCTTGCCGCCTTTCACTTCTCGTGCCTGCTGAATGTTCCGCGCGCAGGCCGTCAAGAATTCGCCGTGTGCGCCAGGAAATTTGAGGGAAACATTTCCGTCAAAGGGTTTCCAGTTTTCCCAGTACTCTCGCGCCTCGGACAGCAATTGGGTGGGATGGGCAAGACCGTCCTTCAGCATTTCCACGCCCTGCCCTTCCTGGGGAAAGCGCAGGAAACAGCGGAAGGGCTGGCCCGCGGAAATGACGGCGGCATTCATCGGGTAGGTCAATTCCACCCCGCCAACCTGGGGACTTGCAAAAGAAACATCACTTAGCAGAAACGGTGGCGCTTTCTCATTGTCCAGGCGCAGCGCGGCGCCTTCCGATGTGCTCTGTAGCTTTACCTCACGTTTGGTTTTCAGAATCACCAGCGGAACCGCTGCCAGCCTGTGCTCAATGCGGGGTTCGATTTCCAGAATCACGTTGTCGACGCGGCCTTCGCCTTCGCGCCGCGTCGCGAAAGTCGTGAGGTGCAGAAAAGCATCGGGGCGGTCGAGGCGCGTGTGGACGATGGGAATCCCCGGAGCTTCCAGCCGCTGCCAGCCGACGTGGTTGTCTTCCATCCCCGCGAGGGAAAATTCCACCACTTCGGGAAAGTAAGCGATCCCGCCGCCTTGGCCCGGGTGGCCGCAACGCAGCTCGCCGCGCTGGCCAATCAGGCTCTTGTGAGGATCGTCCGGGTAGCAGTATGCCGTCTGGTAGGAGAGCGGCGAGTAACGAAAGTCAATAGCGGTGGAAATGCTCTGGCCCTCCGCGCTCGAAGTCTTGCCCTCTGCCTCTGCCGCGGCCAGGCTTGAGGCGCGGGCCCGAATCGGCGCGGAGCCTGCCACTGCGGCTGTCCCCAGCCCGACACTTACATCGTGGAGGAATTTGCGTCGCGTTGTTTCGGTCATCATCTTCTCTCCTGCGAGGGAGGAGTAAGTCTGTCAGCAGACTTGCAAGGCGGTCCTCGTGGTCGTCACCATGAAAGGGTAGAGGATAAAGGATAAAGGGTAAAGAGGGAAAACACCGGGCTTCGAGTTTTGCCCTTGGGGTTTTGCTTTGTGACTTTAATTTGCGAGCCGTTCGTGCTGCAAAGCCCTATGCGGCTTTTGACTTCGACGCCCCCAAAACAGCCTTGGAACCTGACTCGGGTTTGGGCGAGGTTTCGCCCACCGCCTTTGCCAGCGCCCCATCGATGCGTCCCAGGGATTGCTCCACCTGCTTCAGGTGACCCGCGGCGGCGGGCAGCGAGTCCGCCTCGTCAAATCCCGCGAGGTTGGCGCGAATAGCGTTCAAGCCATTGGCCGTCTCGTGGGCGAGCGAATTCAGCGCGTCCTGCCGAACCGTCTCCTTGAATTTCCAATCGCGGGCGCGGAACTTCCACACTTGCCGTCGCCAGAATTCGATCGTCGCAATCAGCACGAGGAGCAGCGGCGCGACGAACGCCTGCACCCAGGGCGCGGACTTGTGCGTGTAAATCGCCACCACGCTGCCGGCGATATACACCAAAACCAGGAAGCCGAAAATTGGGAGCCAATGCGTACTGGCGCGGCGCCGCAGCGACCCGGCCCACCGCCTCGGTGGCCGCGACCGACACATCACCGATGGCCGAGAGCGTAGCCTGCGACGCTTCTCGCTTCGACGCCCGATGGGCGCCATTCCCTTCGGAAGAGCCTTTGGTCGGATTCCGCCATGGCTTACATCCCTCCTCCGGCAGGCCGGCCGCCAGGTTAAGGCCGCTTTATTCAAGCGCGACGACTTCGCCTTCAGGCTCGCGGCCAGCTCGTTGATGTCTCGCCTTTCCCTTTCCGTAATTCCCGTCAGTTCTCCACTCCGCGTGGCAGCAGCAGTGATTTGCACAAGTTCGGCCGCCTTCCCTGCCACTTCAAGCGCAAACTGCATCTCGTCTTCGCTACCATCCTCCAAGCCCGCCGCGGTAGTGAGCTCCTGCCACTGGTGCTGATTGTAAATGCAGCCCGGGTCTCCCGCCTGAATGTCGCCGGTATAAGCCAGCGCGCGCGCCCGGCAACCGCCGCAGTAGTGCCGGTAGGTGCAGACGCCGCAGTGGTCGCCGCGATCCTCACGGTCGGAAAGGGTGTCAAACAGTTCGTTGTTCCAGATTTCGTGGAAACTTTTCTGGCGGATGTCGCCAACTTTGATGTCAGAGATATAAACACAGGGAGTGATGATGCCGTTCGGCTGGATGGCGCAGTAGCAGCGGCCCGTCCCGCAGCCGCCGATGTAGCGGGAGAGGACCATGGTCTTCTTGCCCGGCCCGCGGCCCGCGTGGCCGGTGGCGAACAACCCTTCCTCGGGGCCATAGACGATGCAGGAACGGCCAAACTGCGGCGCGGTGGAGACGATCGTGATCTTGCCCTCGGTCAGGTGCTCCTGAAGCCGGCGCAGCAGCAGCTCGCGCTGTCCCGGCGTCAAATCCTCTTGCATGATCTCTTTGCCCCGCCCCACCGGGATGAAATTGAAATGCGAAAACGTCTTGCAGCCCAGGTCCAAGGCGAATTGAATGGTGTCGTCGACCTTGTGAGCGGTGTTACGGGTGAAGCAGGTAGCCATTCCGGTCCTGATACCTGACGCGACGCAATTGCGAATTCCCTGCACGGTCCTTTCCCACGATTTGGGCTGGCCGCGGAAGGCGTTGTGGACTTCCGGGTCGATGCTGTCCAGGCTGACCTCAACATACTTCACGTTGGCGGCCTTCAGGCGAGCGCACATTTCCGGCGTCAGCAGCGTGCCGTTGGTCGCCAGCGTTACATGGATGCCCCGTCTGGCGGCAGCGTTCCAGCACCTTCCAAAGATCGGGCGCCACCAGCGGTTCGCCCCCCGCAAAGGCCACAAAGGGCACAAACTCCTCCCCCATCTGGTCAATCAGGTCGAGCTTTTCATCCGTGGTCAGCTCGTCAGCATCCGGCCGTTTGTGCGCGTTCTGGTAACAATGCTGGCAGGTCAGGTTGCACGCTTGGGTGATGTTCCAAACCGGGAACATCGGCGCCGTGTAGCGCTGTGGAACCGTCAAGCCGTAAGTCGCGATGCTTTTGGCCGTCAGCGTCAGGGCTTTCACCGTGGGGGGATGGTGAAAGAGACGCTGCTTCATGGTTTCCTTGTCAAGCTTGGCCTTCCAAAGGGCCAGATCGATGATCCGGTTCGGCACGCTCCACTTCAGGCGCTTCCAGAAGTCAGCGTTGGGATTATCGTAGTTCTCGCACAGTCGCATGAAGAAGCACTTGCCGTCCGGATCGCGCCGGGTCATCCACGCAAGAACTTTCCGCGTGACGGAATCGGCCAAAATGTCTTCCAGGATGTGATGGGATTGGGGTAATGGTGCGGTGATGCGCCCCACTTGCGGGCGCGAGTGAGTCATAACCCTGCTGCTTGATGTGCCAAGGTACATCTCTTACCCTCCCCGGAGGCATATGGCGAGCAGACAGCTTTGTTTAGATGAGCCTCCGCTGCACAAGGTTTCATCAAGGGACAACTCCAGCCGGATTCCTGGGTCTTCCTATGTTTTCCTTCCGACGGGCGGTCAGATCAAATCGGCGGAGACTTCTGTGCCCCCCGAATTCACTACGGTTCACACCAAATCGGGATTGCTTTGCATTTTTGTTGCCTTTTGACCTTCTAGTTCTCGAAAGTTGACATTACGTCCATCGCGAGTCCATCGCGAGTCTGGACTTTGAATTGCCCAAGAGATATCCTGTCGGGCCTTGGAACTCTTTACCGTGGCTCTTATTCATAGCGAACTGGGGGGCAAGCCATGGCCACAATTTCGAGCAGTTTACGTTTGGCAAGCCGCATGAATCGTCTGGGAACGGAGAGTGCCTTTGAGGTTCTCGTCCGCGCTCGGGCGCTGGAAGCACAGGGGAAAGAAATCATCCATCTGGAAATTGGCGAGCCGGATTTCGCCACCCCTGCCAATATCGTGGAGGCGGCGACCCGCGCTCTGCGCGAGGGTTGGACGCACTATGGCCCCTCGGCAGGACTTCCCCAGTTGCGGGAAGCCGCGGCCGCCGATGTTGCCCAGCACCTTGGCATCAGCGTGGACCCGTCCGAAGTAGTCATTACGCCCGGCGGCAAGCCCATCATGTTTTTCACCATTCTGGCGCTCGTCGAGGATGGCGACGAAGTGCTCTATCCCAATCCCGGTTTCCCGATTTATGAATCCATGATCCGGTTCGTGGGCGGCAAGGAAGTTCCCTACGGCCTGCGCGAGGACCACGACTTTGACGTGAACGTGGACGAAATCCTGGAGAAGATCACGGACCGCACGCGCCTGGTTATTCGTGAACAGCCCGCACAATCCCACCGGCGGGGTGATGGGCCGCGCCGAAATCGCTCGCTTGGCGAAGGCGCTGGCCGACCGCGATATCTTTGTCCTGTCGGATGAAATCTACGACCGGCTGATCTACGAAGGCGAGCACACGAGCATCGCGCAGTTCCCGGGCATGAAGGAGAAGACCATCATCCTGAATGGCTTCTCGAAAACCTACGCGATGACCGGTTGGCGCATGGGCTACGGCGTGATGCGCGCCGACTTGGCCAAGCAGGTTACGTTGCTGATGACCAACTCGAATTCCTGCACCGCCAGCTTCACCCAGATTGCCGGCGTTGAGGCGCTGCGCGGCCCGCAGGATTCGGTCGACGCGATGCGCGAGGAGTTTCGCCGCCGCCGCGCCGTGATCGTCGACGGCCTGAACCGCATTCCCGGCTTCACTTGCCGCCAGCCGCACGGAGCGTTCTACGTTTTCCCCAACATCCGGCAAACCGGCAAATCATCGCGCGCGCTGGCTGACGCGCTGCTCGACCGAAGCCGGTGTGGCCTGCCTCTGGGGGACGGCCTTCGGCGCCTGGGGAGAAGGTTATCTGCGCTTCTCGTTTGCCAATTCCGTGGAGAATATTCAGAAGGCGCTGGAGCGCGTGGAGACTTGGACGAAAAAAAACCTGTAAGAAATCGGATCATCGGTCCATCAGTTCATTGGTCCATCGGGCGATTCGGCAATAAGATATGCTCTCGCGGCCTCTGATTAAGTTGAGGGGTGTTAAAGCACTGAGTTTTGGCCCAGTACTCTGGAGGTAAGGAACCAGCGTATCGAGACCGAGTTCTTCCAATTACTTGTTTGGTGTATTCTATGAATCGGGCGGATTTCAGGCAATTGGCACAATGCCGGTTAGAAGAGGCGGAGGTCCTATTGAGGAACCGCAAGTTCTCTGGAGCATATTACCTTGCTGGGTACTCCATTGAATGCGCCCTCAAGGCCCGCTTGGCAAAGCAGACGAAGCAAGTACGATTTCCCTCCTGAACCGGCTTTTGTGAGGGAGATTTATAGTCACGACCTTGAACAACTCTTGAAAAAAGCGAACCTTCTGAAAGTATTCGATCAAGAAAAAGCGCGCGATCCACAATTTGGAGTGAATTGGACCATCGTTAAGGACTGGACCGTGGAGAGTCGCTACGAACTGCAAAGCCAAAGAATGGCACGGGCTATCGTGAAAGCAGTTTCCGATCCCCAGCATGGAGTATTCCGATGTATAAGACGGCTTTGGTAGAACAGCAAATTGACGACGGCCGCAAATTGCTCGAAGAGCTTGACGCTCAACCGTTTCCGCGGCGGTTTCCTGTGCCCGCAGCCCTGTGGTATTACTGGCCTGATAGAACAACATGGAAGCTGGTGATTGTTTCGCCGATAGCCGACACAAAAGGCCCCCATTATGGCTACACTCGCATCCAAAAGGCTCTGGGCAAAGCGGAAGCAACCAGCCTATCATTGGACGATATTATGTTGGTGGGTACGCGAGACCCGGCTTTCATTGAGCTGAAGATTGCGGTGGGTACTCCATGGCCCGAATCCTTGGAAGGTCGAGCCAAACCTATGCGCCCATTCGAGGATTCCTATGTTTACCGATGGGCGGTTTGAGCTCCAACGCGCAAACTGTTTGGGCTATCTCTATAACTTATCGATTTCGAAATCAAATGAGCGGGCTTTCATACGCCGGCTGAATCCGCTCAGCAAAAGCAAATCAAATTCAAGTAGGAGGGATTTTGGCTGAACCGCCGAAGCTCGTTCGCATCTTTGCCACCTGCGACATTGGCGAAGAGGCCTTCAAAATCCTGCGCGCGCGCGGCTATGAGGTGGAAGTCTATCCAGAACCCGAGCCGCCGCCGAAGAGCCTGATCATAGACAAAGTTCGCTCGGGCATTGACGGACTCATCACCACGTTGCGGGACCCGATCGACGCGGAGGTTTTTGCAGCCGGCCGCGGCACACTGAAGGTCGTGTCGCAATATGCCGTGGGCTTTGACAACATCAACCGTGCGGATGCCAATCGCTTCAAGATTCCTTTCACTAACACGGCGGACGTGCTGACGGAAGCCACCGCGGAATTTGCCCTGTTCATTCTGGGCAACGTGGCGCGCAGGCTCTGCCCCAGTGAGCGACTGGTGCGCGACCACCGCTGGGGCACGTGGCATCCCTACCTGCCTTTTTTGGGCGACGAGGTGACGGGCAAGACCATCGGCGTGATTGGCACGGGAAGAATCGGCCAAGCGTTTATCAAAAAGGCGGTGGGGTTCGACGTCGATTTCCTCTGCTTCAACGCCCGAATTGAACAGCCCGATTTCGCGCGGAAGATTCAGGACACCATGGACGTGCGCTTTCGCAATGGCTTCAGCGACGTGCAGCGGACCATTCGTTACGCGAGTTTTGAAGAAGTCTCTGCGCGGCAGCGATTTCGTGAGCATCCACGTGCCTTTGGTACGCGCGGGCGATGGCCAGTTCCCCACTTATCATCTGTTCAATGCCGCCACCTTCCGGTTGATGAAGCCCACGGCGTTTCTGGTGAACACCTCGCGCGGACCCGTGGTGGATGAAACGGATTTGGTGGCGGCACTGCGCGATGGCGTGATCGCCGGAGCAGCGCTCGACGTTTATGAGAAGGAACCTCTGCCCGCCGACTCGCCCTTGCGCGATCCCAAACTGGAAAACAGCCTGCGCCTGTTCTCCCACTTTGCCAGCGCCGGACGTGTGACGCGGCTTTCCACCGACCCCCACAAGGGCATGGCCGGCCGCTGCATCCACGGCCTCATGGATGTGCTTGAATGCAGCGGCAATCCCGCCAGCATTCCCTATGTGGTGAATAAAGAGGCGTTTCGGTGAATGGAGAGATTGAACATAGATAGACACGATGGACATGATAGGATCCGGTATAAAGCAACAATTCCAAACGAGGACCGAAGTCTATGCAGGATTTCTTATTGCGCTCTTTATCCTGTCCATTCTGTCCATCAATGTCGCACTACAGAAAGATCCCAAAATGCATCAGGTAGATGGGCAGGGATATGTAAGCCAGGAACCCATTCACGCAGTAGAGAATCCAAAACCGTTGGGGAAGGTCCCGCCAGCGGACGATGACGAGGAGCGTGGCGATGGCCTCCCAGGGGACGCTGAAGACTATGGCGTAATCAAGCATCCAACCTAAGGCGTCCAGCCGCGCGAGAAAATCCGAGACATCCGATAAGCCGATGGATAAAACGTATGCCACGGGCAGAGTCATACCGACTGCGGTGACAAACCGCACAACCCTGACAAGAATTCGTTCTCGAGTCAGCATCGCCAGTCCGGTTGTCTCTCCTGGATCTTTCGCCGCCCATTCCCGTGAGCCTTCCTACCGCCGAGGTGCGGAGGGACAAAAGAACGGGTAAGCACATGTTCTCGGGCAAGAATGTTGCCCGCGATGTAGGGCCGAACGGCGTTCGGCGCCGGCCAGCGGCGCTGGCCACCTGATAGACGATGAACCCTCACGCCGCCAAACGTTGGGCGGTGGCGCGTTTGGCTTGGAGTTTCAGGACGCGCGTCGGCGATGTGCTCGGCGCTCAGGCCGAACCACTGCATCAATTCCCAGGGCTTGCCGGAGACGCCGAAGCAATCGGGGACGCCCACCCGATCGAGCAAAAGCGGCAACTGGAAATTCTGCCGGTTCTGGAGAATCGCTCCCGCTACGATGTTGCCGAAACCTCCTACCTGATGTTCTTCCGCGGTCACGACCAGGCCGGTTTCATCCGCCGCGCGCACCAACGCCGCCACATCCAGAGGCTTCACCGTGTGCACATTCACAATGCGCGTCTCAATTCCGCACTCTTCCTTCAATAGCCAGGCGGCGCGCATCGCTTCCGGCACCATGGGCCCGCAGGCCACAATGGATACCTCCTCACCTTCGCCCTGGTAGTCCGTAGAGAGCACAGTCTCAAACGCCTCGAGGAAGCGCGGCTTTGCGCCGCGATAGCGGATGATGTTGGCGACGCCGAATTTGAACGGCGTCTCGTGCGTGGTCACGACGGGGGTAGCCTCACGCGCAAAGCGAATGTAAGCCGGCCCGTTCAGGTCGAGCAGGCAATAGCAGCGTGGCCCGTTCCGTCTCCACTGAGTCGCAGGGCACGACAACGTGCATATGGGGAAGGACGGCCATCAAGGAAATCTCTTCCAGCGCCTGGTGCGTTGCTCCGTCCGCGCCCACGGAGATGCCTCCGTGCGCGCCGGCAATTTTGACGTTCAAGTTGGAATAACAGATCGTGGTGCGGATCTGGTCCCAGCATCGGCCGGAAGCAAACACGCCGTAGGTACCGGTGACGGGGATCAGTCCTTCTTTCGCCAAGCCCGCGGCCACCTCCATCATGTTCTGCTCGGCAATCCCCACGCTGAAGACTCGATTCTTGCGCTCGGGATGCTTGGCCTCGAAATCCGTGATCCTGATCGAGCCGGAGATGTCCGCGTGCACGGTCACCACGCGCTCATCGGCTCCGGCGGACTTCCAGACCGCGACCAAAGCCCATGCGTGTGGGGTCCATGTCAACTTTCATCGCGGCGCCCGCATTCCACCAGTAATCGTGCGGGAATTGCGGCAGCTCGGCCCGCGCTCTGGCGGCGGCGCTTTAGAGCGTGCGCCTGGGCTTGCGCCAGCATGGCCGCCTGCCGCTTGGCGGGCACCGCTGGGCGTGGCGAGATCGACCATGGCTTTTTCAAACTTCTCGCGGTCGGGCGCGATGCCGTGCCAGCCCGCCTGGTTTTCCATGAAGGAAACGCCCTTTCCCTTCACCGTATGAGCAATTAGCACGGTGGGGCGCCCGGCAGTGGAGGCAGCGCGCTCAAAGGCCGACAGAATGTCGCCCAGGTCGTGCCCATCGATCTCCAGGACGTTCCACCCGAAGGCCGCGTACTTTTCCGCGAGGGGATCGACGTTCATCACGTCGCGGACCCGGCCGTCAATCTGCAAATCGTTCTTATCGATGATTCCGCACAGGTTATCCAGCTTGTAATGCCCCGCCGCCATGGCGGATTCCCAAATGCTTCCTTCCTGCTGCTCGCCATCGCCCATAATGCAATAGACGCGGTAGGACCGGCCCGCCAGTCTTGCCCGCCAGCGCGTTGCCCACCGCCACTCCCAAGCCCTGGCCCAGCGAGCCGCTGGAGACTTCCACGCCCGGCAATTTCAGACAATTTGGGTGCCCCTCGAACCTCGCGCCGAACTGCCGCAGCAGCACGGTGTCGTCCAAGGGGAAATATCCCGCCTTCCCCAACGCCACGTAAAGCGCCGGAGCCTTGTGGCCCGCTGACCAGAAAACGCGGTCGCGCTCGGGCCAGGCGGGGTCCTGGGGATCGTGGTTCAGCACCCGCAGATAAAGCGCTGCGGCGATATCCATGATGGAGAGCGTGCCCCCCGGGTGGCCCGACCCGGCGGCAAAAATGTCAATCAGGTCGACCGCGCGCATCTCGGCGGCGGCTTGTTTCAGCTCCTCAAGGCCCAGCCGTGGACCGCGCTGCTCAATGGTAGAAGCCATTTCCCTATCCTCCTCGAGACGAGTGTCGGGCATTGCCTCACATCGGTGCGAGGATTGACGCGGCAGCGGTTCTGCCCCCAAAAGCCACCGCGGGCGATTCCTGGATTGACTTCGAGCCGTAAGCGTGCGATCTATCTGCTTAATCTTCAATACGATAGCGTCGCCAATCGATTCCATCGAAAGCTGTGCCTGCGTTCCCGCCCCACAGCCGCTCCGGAAGCGACCCTGCACGCCCATTCTCCCTCATTGCACGCGCCGAACCACGCCGGGCAATTTGATCGGTAGCCGGTGGCGGCACCTGCTTTTCCGCAGTGCACTGACGATGCCAAATACAGAAGCGGGATGTCCGCCCTCATACCCCTTCGTTCAAATGAAAAGAACTCCTCTCCATTGCGCCGCGTATAGAGGTACAGTGGGAGGTTCGAAATGAAAAGTCAAAGTGGAGTTCAAAATGCCAGGTCGGAGCGCAGCGTGCAAGTGGCTCCAGGCAGTTCAAGTTGCCGCCATCGGATTGCTCCTGGCGGCGGCTCTGCCCCTGTCCGCACAAGAAAAGCAGGACTCGGGCGCGGTCCGGCCCCGGAATAGACAGCGGAAGCATTGGATTCATCGCCAGCAAAGCGGCGAGTGCAGAGGAAGTCGGTTTGCCTTTGTACCCTGGGGCGCGTCCGCATCAAAGATAATTCCGACGACAGCCCGGCGGTTCAACTCGGCTTGTGGGGTGGCGGCTCGGGTTTCAAGCTGGTCGTGCTGAAGCTGGAGTCGAATGATACCCCCGAAAAAGTTGCGGCCTTCTACCGCAAAGCGCTGGCCAAGTACGGCAGAGTCTGGAATTGCGCCGACTCGACCAAGGCAGCGGGCGAACAGGGAAGAGACCCCCCCCAATGAGCTGGACTGCCAGGAGGAACACCCGGAAAGCGGAGAGACCGTCCTGCAGGCGGGCACCAAAGAGAAGAAACACATTGTTGATATCAAGACGGCGGGTGGCCTTAGCATTTTTCAGCTCGTCTATGTCGAAGCACCCGTGTCCGACAGCAAGTAGTAGCGCGGGCATCCTGCCCGCTGGATCATGGGCATCCCTTCACTGCGCTCAGGGCAGGCTCAGCCCGTGCGCTGCGGCAATCCAACCCCAGGTCCGTTTCGCGCGACTCCCGGCTTTGCGTTTTGTTGTCGGGCGGGAGCGGGACGGTCGCGCCACAGGAGTTTCTGCATTTCTGATAGGGCCTCATGATCGGTCAGGTTCTTGGCCCGTGAATCCGCATGCGACAAGAAGCGCCCGCCGCACTTCCGGCCATCTCGATTCCGGGAGACTGCAAAGGGCTGTTCCGATACGGTTACGTTGGGCAAGAGATAGATGGTCAAAGTTGAGGGCGCAGACAACCGGCATTCCATCATCCGGCGACAGGAGAACCTCTGTTGATAATCCGCGGATCGTGCGCGTCACGGGCACGACGATGATTTCGTGCAAGTGATCCATCACCTCGTTCCGGGTCAGGATGAGGACGGGGCGACGCTTGTCCGGTGGTTGAAATGTGTACCAACGGATTTCGCCACGGTTCAACGGACTTCCTCCCAACCTTCAGCGTCCCACGCCAACAGGTCCTCGTCACTCGAGAACTCCTCGTTTCGGGGAGGCAGGGCACGGTAGGTATCTCGATCGTCTGCCGCGGGCCGTGCGCTGAGGAAGCGAAGCAGGCGGAGACGCTCCTCGGGCGATAGGCAATCGACGAGGGGGAAAATATCTTCGGCACTCAAGTGTTTTAACATCAGAGCTATTTTACCAGACACTTGGGCGGTGGAGCGTGGCTTATCTGATGGGCTTCCGCCTTCGGGTCGCCGGGCGGTCTGGAATTTCAATTGCCCTCTCCACCGAATTGGCTTTGGCAAAAGAGGGGTAGCGTGGAGGGGTCCGTCAGCCCGTCGGCGGACGGGTCTCGCGACCGACGGATTCCTCCACGGATCATCCCAAATTTGAGCAGCATTACGATGTTTCTCGTCGCACCGATGAAGCGTATTACAATGGTGTGTGGTCGATTGGCGACGATTCTCGCCGGAAGATTTCTCGCCATTATGAAGACATTCGAGAAGAAAGCGCCGTCACGGAGTCAAGAATCCATCGACCGGCGGGTGATTTCGCAGTCGGAAAACGATTCTGCTTGGGAAGCCCCGGTCCGAGTTAAACGAGCCGAGCCCGCTTCCCTCTCGATTCCCGTCGACTTGGCAGCACGGGCGGCTTTCCTGGCCCGCTTGCATCGCGCCACCGACCTGGAGAGTTGGGTCGAACGCGTTCTGCGCGAGCGCGTCGAACTGGAAGAGTCCGCCTTCAGCAAGGCCAAGAAAAACCTCACGCCGTAATCGCACGCAACTACGTCCAACCGGGTACCGCGGAAGAAAAGCTCAGCTTACCACCAATAAAATCGGCGTCGTAACCGGGGCTGGCGCAGACACGCGGTTCAGTGTCTGCGTTTCTCGTAATCCCGATCTGGATAATCTCAATGGACAGGTCCCTTCGGGATCGCAGACTGCAACAGTCGGCAGTCTGCGCCAGCCCCGGAAAAATCGTGTCAGGTGCCCTTTCTCGGGGGAAAAGATTTCTCAGGCGGTTGCGCAATTCGGATTGGAAGACCTCCTGCGCAAACTCGGACGCTCTCGAAACGGTACCTGACACCGTTTCTGCTTGACACCGTTCCTGTCTCCGCGGGCGGGACGCAACCTAAGTCTGGGTGGCGCAGACATCGCTCGTTATGTCTGCGTCACGTCGACGGCTCGCATCGCGAGGATCGGGTCGCATACATGAACCCCAATGTATGCGCCACCCGCGAAACCACGCGGCATCCTTGTTCATGGAGGAGCTCGAAAGCTCCGTCGCGACGTGCGTCCCGCCATCAATCAGAAACCGCAAATCGAAGTGGTGCAGTATTCGTTCAAGGTTGATTTCGCACCATGCAACTGAGACGGGTAAGGACATTCCGCCAGATGCCGGAATTGTTGGAGCGCCTCGTTCGCCCCTTTGACGACTGCGGCTTGCGACCGGTCATTTCGGAGCCTTCGATATCAGAACAAGTCCAGGCACGCGCTGGAAATGCGCGAGGTTGTTTGAAACCA
Source organism: uncultured Acidobacteriota bacterium (assembly GCA_963810005.1). Taxonomy (GTDB): domain Bacteria; phylum Acidobacteriota; class Terriglobia; order UBA7540; family UBA7540; genus Bog-366. The sequence continues at coordinate 49,258 of CAWELY010000040.1, read as the reverse complement.
GTGGCACGGAGTGGCGCACGGCGAGCGCTGCAATCCATAGATCATTATCCGCCAAGACCCGACCCTGCCTGCGCAGTCCGCTTTTCAGGCGTCCGTACGCGAGCGAAGTCTCGTGGTCAAGCGGAAGGATGAACGCCGCCTCAAGACGTCTCTTAAGTTCGGCCGCTCGTCGTTCTCCCCACCCACGCCAGAAGGCCCCAAAGAGCAGTTCGCCAACCGTGATGAATGAAAGAGCTGTGGTGCGACCCTCCACATGGCGGAGATATGGCCGACCGCGCGGGTCGCCCGGCTCCATCAGGTAAGAGAAAACGTCCGTGTCGAGCAGGATGATGTTTAGCGGGTCGCTGATCAAAGACGGTTACGTCCGGGCGCGATAGATCTCTTCGACGAAGGCGCCGATGTCCTCGTCGGGCGGCACGATGCGGGCGAACGCGTTCGGGTCGAATGGCTTTGCACCACGTTCCCGGGCTAGTTCTTGAATCGTCTTGCCCGCGATGATGCCGGCCTTACGATCGGCGGGAGCGCCGCGCTTGCGATTTCGGCGCCGCGCGGGATGCAGTTTTGTCTTCAAATTCGGCCTCCACGATGATCATACCACACCCGCTGCACGGCCGCTGGCGGATGCTCTCTCTTTAGAAAACCTTGGAAGCAAGTAGCGCGGACCTGCGGTTTAGGTCCGCGGCTTTTCATTCGGAATCGAGCCTTTCATCCTTAAATCCGCGTGCGCCCGCGAGTGGCAAGGAGGGCGCTAACGTTACCAAGCCCAATCGGTCGTACCGAAACGGCAGGCGCCGACGGCACACTGCGATACTTACGCGCCCGCCCCGCGGGGCACAAGGCCGCAAAGCCGCAGACCTTGCGAAGCAGGTTCGCGCTTGCTGAATTCTCTCATCCCCTTTGTTGTGCCGATGGATTATTGTGATATATAGCCCGAGGGAAGTTTTTGAGGAAGCTGTGAAGGGAGTAAGATTCATGGATGGACGGAACCGAAGTGACGTGGCGCGGGGAGCAGACGTTTCAGTTATCCTGAAAGAGGACCAGCCCACAGGGAAACAGACCCGAGGGATCGTCCAGGACCTTCTCACGAAGGCCCCGTTTCACCCGCACGGGATTAAGGTAAGGCTGCAGGGCGGCAAAATCGGCAGGGTTCAAGTCATCCATAGTGCCGGGCATTCTAGTCGTGCTTAGTCGCGACGGCCCTTGCACATCGGGGCAGGCACTACGTTCACCAGCTTTTTAGCATCGCGGAGTCTTCCTACTGCTAGCAGGGAAACTCCGCGGCCTTTTCAGCCGTGCCGCAGTTTGAGGTAGAGGCGGCTTTACGCCGCCATTTGGCGAGATAAACTCGCCGCTACAACCTCAAACTGCACCACTACCACCTTTTCTCATGGTATGAAAACGAACAAGTCGAGATTTCGCATTCTGAGAGCCGCTGAGTGTTACGGGTGCGCGGGTTGATGTTCCTGGTTGCCGCTGACGGCAAAATCCACCAGGGCGCGACGCACGGCATCCGGCTCACGGTCAATCACGATCAGGAATGCCCGTGCCGCCCCGGAAGGCACCACCCGGCCTTGCTCCCATTCCTGTACTGTCCGGACGCTTACGCCAAAATACGCCGCAAACTGGCTCTGGCTCATTTTGATTTTCCTGCGAATCCGCGCCGTGTCGATCTCGCGAGGGATGTGGACAACGCAGGCGTGGTTTTCCCCCTGGGCGAATGCCAGGGCCTGCTTGGCACTGGCAATCATGCGTTGTCCTGCGGTCAGTTTCTTGGCCATGGTCATTTTCTCCTTCGATAAGCATCTGGCAAGGGCAGCAAGTACGGTTTTGAGCTCGTTCCGCTCTGCTTGCGACAAGTCGGTCTTTTCGTTCTTTGCAAACACGTTCAGCAAAAACACGGAAATGTCTTCACCACTGTAAAAGGTGATAACCCTGTAACCCCCGCTTTTGCCTTTACCCTTACCCGCAAAGCGAACTTTGCGTGCACCTCCGGTACCCTTGATTTCCTTCCCGGCATCGGGATTCGCCGCGATAAAATCCACGATCCGCAATCGTTCATGGTCGGTTACTCCCGTCGCCCTTGCGTCGCGGAGATAGGACTCTGTTTCGACGACTGTTTGCACAGGCTAACTATACGTTAAAAACGGATACTCGTCAACCATTGCGAACCTTCCGGCCCTCCGTGCAGTTCTTGGCAGCGAAGACGGGAAGCCGGGTGCAGATATCGGGCGCGCGCGGCGAACTTGCTGGGGCTCAGCGACCAAGTCCCCGCTCAGTTGGTGTATCTCACCGACGGCCCCGCCCATCGCGTCAAGATCGGCGCCCAAACCATTCAGTTGAAACGCGCCAGACCATCGAAGTTCCCCGGAGCAGGCACCCCGGCAGATCTGGCTCTCCAGGCGATCCGCGCGGCTGGGGCCAACACGAATAAAGACTTTGTGATTCGACAGTTGTCCCGCGCCTTGAGCGCTCGCGACCGTGCACAACTCGCCAAACTAATCAAACACGCCCCCGCCTGGAGTCATGAGACCATACGGCAATTGAAGGCAAGGGCTCATCGTTTGGGCGAGGGCGTTCATTTCGTCATGAGGCGGCGGGCCGGGTGGGGATGAGGCGCCGCTTTTTCCACCCTCGCCATGGTGTTCATTGCTCGTTATGCCGGTATTTAAGGTAAGATCGTCTGGCGGTGCGCGAGATGACCAATCCGCTTCCAGAGGGCGAGCCGCACACCGTGGCAAGCAAGTGATGACTCGCGCTGAGACGCAGAAGAAAAAATATCAAGGAGGAAATAGGCAAGCCGTGAGCCTGTTAACTGATGTCATAACCGCTCCTGATGCCGAGACTCGCAATCAATCCTTGGACGCGCTGTGCCGGGCGGCGACGCTGGACGAACTGCTGCGGCAATGCGAGGCGCTCGACCGTTTCCGGCGCGCGAGCGACAATCTCTACGAACGCGTGCGGGCCCTGTTTTTCCTTTATGCCATTCATCGCTTTCACCTCCCCTCGCGCCCGGGTCAAGGTTCACGCGCGTTGATTCCTTTCGCGGGTTACACCCACCTCCTGAAGCGCCGGTTCGAGGAAGCTCTGGATATTTTCCTCGCCGCGCAGGCCGCCGCGGGGCCGAGCGCTGCCCTTTCCAGCGCGCTGGCCGCAGGCTACCGGTCGCTCGGTTTTCAAACTCTTGCCGACCAGGTGCGGCGCAGCGTGCGCTCGGTCCGGGGCAATCAGTGGATGTTCCGCGCCGCCCATCCGGAGGACGCGCCGCTGCGCATTCGCCCCGAACTGGTGAAGCGCGAGACTCCCGACGATCTCTTCCCCATTCTGCACGAGGCCACGCCGGTGCGCATGGACCTGAGCCACAGCGGCTGGAGCGACATTTTCTTTCTGGGCATGGACTTCCCCGAGGGCGCCCGCGTGCTCAACGTCTCGATCGACCTGAGCGTGCGCGGCGCCGGCGCCCCCAAGCCTCCCGTGGAAGCGTGGTTCCGCGTCATCGATCAGCCGGTCCTGCGTCTGGCGAGCGTGGACCTTCAGTGCGGCGCGGACCTCAGCTCGATTGCGGAAGTTTTCGATTTCGCGCACGACTACCTGGGCTTGCTCAAGGCGGCGGTAATCGCCTCCGGCATCGTGCCCCCGGGGATGGAAGGCGCCACGCAACCTCTCAGCGACGTACTGGCCCATTTGACGGGGCGGTCCGGCCATGGCATCGAAATCGTCAGTAAGGTGAATGACATTCCCCGCGGCTCGCGCCTGGCGGTATCGACCACCCTTCTAGCCTGCCTCATTTCCTTGTGCATGCGCGCCACCCATCAGATCCGCACCCTCACCGGCGGCTTGGGCGAGGATGACCGCCGCCTAGTGGCCGCGCGCGCCATTCTGGGCGAATGGTTGGGGGGCTCGGGAGGAGGCTGGCAGGATTCCGGCGGGGTATGGCCGGGAATCAAGCTGATTCACGGGGTCCCGGCGCAAGAGGGTGACCCGGAATTCGGCGTCAGCCGCGGCCGGCTGTTGCCAAATCACCAGATTTTCGGCCCCCAGGAAGTGTCACTGGAAACGTGCCAGCAGCTTCAGCAAAGCCTGGTGCTCGTCCACGGCGGCATGGCGCAGGATGTCGGTCCTATTCTGGAGATGGTGACGGAAAAATACCTGTTGCGTTCGGAAACTGAGTGGCACGCCCGGGGCGAAGCCGGCCACATCTTCGACGACCTCATGGCCCACTTGCAGAGCGGAGACATTCGCGGGTTGGGCGCGTGTACGGAGCGCAATTTTGACGGGCCGATTCAATCCATAATTCCCTGGGCCGGAAATCTTTACACCGACACGCTGATTCACCGCGTGCGCGACGAAATAGGCGACGACTTCTGGGGCTTTTGGATGCTCGGGGGAATGGCGGGCGGAGGCATGGGTTTTCTTTTTGCCCCGCCGGCGAAAGCCGCGGCGCAGGACCGTTTGCAGGCCATCATGAGCGACACCAAGCGGCAGATGGAACATGCCGCGCCCTTCGCCATGGAACCCGTGGTCTACGATTTCGCGATCAACGAGCACGGCACTCGGGCCATGCTCCTGGAAGGCGACTCGGCGCTGATGCCGGCGGGCTATTACCCGATGGCCGTACCCTCGCTTCTGCGCATGGAATCCCGCCTGCTTTCGCCCGCGCGCCGCCTGGAGCTGGAACACTTCACCGCTGCCTGCCACACCGTGCCGGAATTTCAAGGGATGGTGCAGCACGTCTTCGAGCACCTCATCCCCCAGAGCCCGCAAAAAGCCGAACGCGCGCAAAGCCTCGGCGCGCTGCTCGAGGCCTATGGATTCGACCGCGTCGAGCATGAGCAGATCCAGGCGGACTTGCGCGCCGGCCGCGTGGGCCTGGCGCAAAATCGCCTTCCCGTCAGCAGCCGCATCACCGACGTGGGCGCCGAAGATCTCTTTGACGCCACGGGAGAGGTCGCGGCGAAATACCGCGAAATCGGCAAGGAGGCGCTGGTGGCGGGAATGGTCGCGGTGGTATCGTTTGCCGGCGGGGCGGGCAGCCGTTGGACGAAAGGCGCGGGTATTGTCAAGGCGCTTAATCCCTTTTGCCGATTGGGCGGCCAGCACCGCAGCTTCATCGAAGTCCATCTGGCCCGCAGCCGGCGCACCGGCCGCCTCTGCGGCACGGAGCTGCCGCACGTCATCACCACCAGCTACCTGACGCACGAGGCTATCGAAGCGCACCTTCGCCATGAGCGCAACTACGATTACCCCGGACCCTTGCTGCTTTCACCCGGACGCTCCATCGGGCTGCGATTTGTGCCCATGGAAAGGGACTTGCGCTTTGCCTGGGAAGAGCTGCCGCAGCAAATGCTCGATGAGCAGGCGCAAAAAGTTCGCGACAGCCTGCGCGCGACGCTCATCGGGTGGGCCCGGCAGATGGGCGAGGGCTCGGACTATACCGATAACGTGCCCATGCAATGCCTGCACCCGGTCGGCCACTGGTACGAAGTGCCCAACCTGCTGCGCAACGGCACGCTTCTGCGATTGCTCCAGGAAAGGCCCAATTTGAAGTACCTCATGGTTCACAACATCGATACCGTAGGCGCCGATGTCGACCCGGGTTTGCTAGGCTACCACATTGCCGAGGGCGCGGCGCTGACGACCGAGGTCATTGCCCGGCAAGTGGAAGACCGCGGCGGGGGCTTGGCCCGCGTCGACGGCCGCGTGCGCCTGATCGAAGGGCTGGCGCTTCCCAGCGAAGAAATCGAATCCCAGCTCTCCTGGTACAACAGCGCCACCTATTGGATCGATATCGATCAACTCCTTAGCATGTTCGGGCTTTGCCGCGACAATTTGTCCCACATCGAGCAAGTGAACAACGCCGTGCGCCCCCTCGCCGCGCGCATGCCCACTTACATCACGCTGAAGGACGTCAAAAAACGCTGGGGAAAAGGTCAGGAAGATGTCTTGCCCGTGGCGCAGTTTGAAAAGCTGTGGGGCGACATGACCAGCCTGCCGGAATTCCCCTGCCGGTTTGTGGCCGTGCCCCGTAAGCGTGGACAACAACTCAAAGAACCGGCCCAGCTCGACGGCTGGCTGCGCGATGGGTCCGCGGCATTCGTCGAGTCCTTGTGCGACTGGGGCTAATGACGCCCCCGCCGCCCCTGCTAAAGTTTTGACCGGGCAGTGCCGATGAAGAAGGCGGGCAGGATTGAGGCGCCGCACCAGTGCGAGTCGCGGACGGCCCTGGTTCCAAAACGCTCTTGGCATCCGACCTCTTCGAGGAGCGGGAAGGATGGGCGAGCGGTGATTTCCATAAAAAAGTACCTGGACCTGGACTCGAGCGAACTGAACAAGTACCGCCCGCCGAGCCCGGAGGAACTTCTGGCCGCGATTCTGGAGGCGTACCGGGCGGCGCTGGGCGCCATGGGAAATAGCGGACTTCGGGCCTGCCCAGCGCTGGGCCCCGGCCTCCAGCGCGGCCTGATGCTTCTGGCCGAAAGCCTGGCCAAGACCATCACTCCCCCCCTGGTCAAGGAGACGGAAGGGCACGTGGAACAGCAACTCCAGGAATGGGGAGAGCAAACCGCGGAGTACTTCCAGCAGCGCGCCGGCGATGTGAAGGAAATCCTGATGGTGCTGGCGCGCGCGGCGGAGTCGGTGGCGGAGCGCGATCAGCGTTACGCCGCCCAATTCGGCGAGTTCACCAAGCGGCTCCAGGCGCTCGCCAAGCTCGAGGACCTGCCCCAAATCCGGGCGGCGATCGTGCGCGGGGCCAAGGAGCTGAAAACCTGCGTGGATAAAATGGAGCAGGACGGCCGCGAATCCGTGGCGGCGCTGCGAACCCAGGTTTCCACCTATCAGACGAAGCTGGAAGAGGCCGAGCAGCGCGCCTCCCATGACGCCTTGACGGGACTGGACAATCGCCAGGGAGTCGAAACCAAAGTGCAACGCCGCATCGCCGCGAAGCAGCCCTTCTGCGTGGTGATGCTGGACCTCAACGGGTTTAAGCAAGTCAATGACACTTACGGGCACGAAGCGGGCGACGATCTGCTGAAGCAATTTTCCACGGAATTGCGCTCCGCCTCGCGCGCCACGGACGTGGTGGGGCGCTGGGGCGGCGATGAATTCATCGTGGTCCTCGATGGCAACCTGGCGGAAGCCCAATCGCACGTCGAGCGCATGCAAAAATGGGTCTTCGGCGGCTACACCCTCCAGACTCGGACCGGACGGGCCGAAAGTCGAGATGAGCGCTGCCCTCGGTCTGGTGGAGTGGCAACCCGGCGAAAGCATCAAAGAGGTTCTGGCGCGCGCCGACGCCCTCATGTACAAACAAAAGGCAGAAATGCACAAGCACACACCCGCAGCGCCAAGAGCGCGAATGAATTAGCGCTGTTTTCTGTCCCGACGGAAAATCGATGGACGCCTAGGCCTCTTCACAGGGCACGCCTTCACAAACAATTTCTCCTTCTTGAGCGGCAATCAAGCCGCTATGACGGATGAACCATTCGCACCGCGCGGGCTTGGGTGGCTTCATGGCAGGCGATATGCTAAGGAACTCTAGAAAGAGTGTCAAAAAACATGCACGCCGAGACGAGACCTGCATCTTAAAATCGGAACTTGGACGAGGGGAGGAATTCCACCTATGGACCGGCGCAATTTTCTGAAAAAGGGTGGGGCGTTAGCCACGGCTTGGGCATCGGGGGCAGGCTTCGGCCCGATGCTCTTCCCCCTGCGACTCTCCGCATCTGAAGGCGAAAGCTTGGAGGATAACCCGAACCTTGCTGACGCCAGTCTGGGGGCGACAGCGAGCGGTTCCTCGGTCAGTAAATTGTCACCTTTCAGCTTCCCTCCCGCTAGGGTTTTTGGCGACAATCTCCAATCCAATTGGGAAACCGATACGGAAACCCGCGGCGCCTGGCTCGAAATCATTTTTCCGGAAGAAAAAAGCGTGAGTGAAATCTGGCTGCTGGCCAAACCCGTCCCTTATGACATCGTCTTAGACCCGTACACGCGCGAGGGAAACATGCAGGCGCCGCGGCGGGTGACTTGCTCGCTCCGCGGGGGCGCCTCCGTCAGCGCCGAACTTGCCCCGTCCAGAAACTTTCAGATCATCACCTTCCCTCAGCCGCAAAGGACAAAATCCCTCCGCATTACGATCGACGAGATTTGGCCGGAAGACGGCCGTCAAGGAACGGGCTTAGGCAAGGTGCGAATCTTTGCCCGGCCGCATGTGCGCTCGTTTGACCTCTCTGTCTACTCCATGTATGACGTCCACGACGGAATCCCCGTGCAATCCGCCACCCTCGCGGTAATCAATCCGGGCGCGGAAGTTCGTGACGCGCGATTGCAAATTTCGCTGGAGGGGAAAATTCTGATGACGGTCCAGCTCGACACCATGCCGGCGGGATCGGCTCTTCGCCAGAACATCTGGATCCTCTCCCCTTTTGAAGACCAGGATCTTGAGTTCGCCATCCGCGATAGCCAGTCCGCGTTTAAGGTCGGCCAGAAGCTGAAGGTGCCGGCCTATCATTCCTACTTTGATGGCGGGACATTCGATCTGCTGGCAACGAATCACAACGACCTCGGCTGGCTCGACACGCAGAAGGTCACCGCGGATTACCGCTCCGCGGAGTTGATCCTGCCAGCGATGGAGATCATGAAGAAGTATCCGGACTTCCGCTATTCGATGGAATCGGTTGCCTACCTGATCGAGTTCCTGGAGCGGCACCCGGAAAAACGGGAGGAGATGGCGCAGCTTAATGCGCGAACGTAAATTTGTGTGGGGAGCAAGCTATGTTCAGAACCTGGAAGTCCACGTCGGTCCGGAGAAACTGGTGCGGCAATTTTACCTGGGGCGGCGATGGCTGAGGAAAAACTTTCCCGGCTGCGACACCATTCACTACTGCAAGACCGACCCGCCGGCCATGACCTTGCAGATGCCGCAAATCCTCAGCAAGGCGGGGGTCAAGTATGTGCTGCAAGGGCGCTTTCCCTGGGGTTTTTATAATTGGGAGGGTCCGGACGGATCACGGGTCTTTGTTTTTGCCATCCGCTACGTCGACCCCCTGATTAATCCCAAGGGCAACCAGGGGTGGTTGCAATTCGCCAGCGAGCGCGAGGATTACTACGGTTCGCCGCAAATTTCCACCCCAAATGATCTTTGATTTCAATTCGGATTATCTCCCGCCACCGCCCTCGCTGCCACCTTTCGTGCATGAGCAAAACGCGGCGATGAAGCGGTTTGCGGAAGCGTGGAATCAACACTACCGCGGGCAGCCCAGCCGGCAGATCAATCCTCCGCTCATTCGGTTTGTGGAGGCGGAAGGGACGCTGGAGGATTTCACTCGCAAGGAACCCAACGTCCCAACCGTCAAAGGCGATTGGCCCTTGAGTTGGGCGTACTACGATGAGCCTGGCCATCGCACCGGTTTGCTGGCGGGCCGCGAGGCTCACAACCGCATTCTGGCGGCAGAAAGATTGTACGCAGGCTTGATGCAAAAGAGCCGACGTCCGTGGGCTTATCCCGTCGAAAGACTTTCCAAGATGCCTGGCAAGCGAACTGTTGGCCCGACCACGGCTGGGGTGGGAACAAGGGGACCGAGACCGACCGCGTTTACGTCGAGTCGTACCTGAAATCACTTACACTGGCAGACCAACTGCTTTTCAATGCCTCGACCCAATTGACGCGCGGGGTTCCACGCACGTCCACCGATCAGCCCACCGTGGTCGTCTACAACCCGCTCTCCTGGCAGCGGACAGATGTGGCGCGATGCCGCGTGGCAAAACCCGTCGGGGTGGAAATCATTTCGTCTGCGCGACTCCGCCGGCGAGGAAATACCTTACCAGTTCGCGAGTGGCGCCCCGGGCGAAGCGGATGCGGAAATCACCTTCATCGCTGACGATGTCCCGTCGGTGGGTTATAGAACTTATCACCTCGAAGCCCGCGGATTCGCCGGACCCGGGCGTGGACGCCGTGACTGACAACACCCTGGAAAACGATACCCTGCGCGCCGTCATCGGCGCCGGCGGCCTCGCCAGCCTCTACGATAAGCGCCGGAAGCAAGAAATTTTGAAGACCGACAAGTTCTTCGGGGGCGAAGTCTTGCAGTTCACGGCTCCCGGCCTCGCCTGGGAAGATCATCGAGTCGGTCACCATGGAGGACTTCGATAAAACCAGCCATCACGACTTCCGCGCCGTGAGCTTCGGCGCGAGGGCCGGTTTTCGCTGCCGCTATGCACGAGGCGCAGTTTGCGCACTTCCGCTTGCAGCAGACGTTCCGCCTTTATCCGCGACTCGACCGAGTGGAAATGGACGTGGACATCCACGACTGGGATGGCACCCAAGTCGCGCGAATTGCGGGTGGCGTTTCCGATCAATTTAGCCAAGGATTTCCGGCTGAGCTACGAGGTCCCGTTTGGCACGGTGGAAATGGGCAAAGACGAACTCGACTTCTCCCTCCTGCCACCGCCGGTTCATTGCCAGTTTATCCCCGGGATTTATGGAGGGGACCGGCCCTTGCCCTACCGCGAAGCCATCAATTGGATTGACGCCTCTTCCGATCGATTCCAGGAGTTCGGGTGCCTGGCCGCTTCCGACTGCACCGTCCACCTCTTCGCCGACCAGACAGACAATCCGGTGGCCTACCCGATACTCCAGCACGTGCTGCTCTCCACCCGCTCGAGCCTGGCATGGAACCCCGACTACTGGTTCACGCAAGAGGGGAACCATCGCTTCCGGATGGCGCTGTACCCCCACGGCGGCGGATGGCGCGAGCGCTATCGCGACGGCATCGCCTTCAACTTCCCTCTTCTCGCCTTTGTGGCTTCCGGGAGGGAAGGCGAGCGGACATCATTGCCGCCGTCGGGAGAATTCCTGCGCCTTGAACCCGGCAACCTCATCATGACGACACTGAAAAAGTGTGAAGACGACGATTCCCTGGTCTTGCGATTCTACGAAGCAGAGGGCCGATTTACCCGCGCCCGCGTACGACTCGCGCCACCCATACGCAAGGCGTGGCAGACCAACCTGATCGAGGAGGAACCCGAACCTGTCGCGATCACCTCCCAAGGCGCGCTGGAACTCGAAATTAAACCTTGGGAAATCGTGACCCTCAAGCTCGCCGTATGAAGCGCTGCCCAATCAATGGCCTTGAGCCTCAGACCCAGTTGAGGATGACCTTGGCGCATTCGCCTGAGTCCATGGCCTCGAAGCCTTTGATGAAGTCGTCACAGGAGAAGCGATGCGTAATCACGGGACTGATATCCAGCCCGCATTGAAGCATCATGGTCATCTTGTACCAGGTTTCATACATCTCGCGGCCGTAGATTCCCTTGATGGTCAGCAACTTGAAAATGATGGGATTTAAATCCACCACGGATTCATGCTTAGGAATGCCCAGAAGAGCAATCTTCGCGCCATGGCTCATATTGGCGAGCATGTCGCGGAGGGCTTCCCCGTTGCCCGACATCTCCAGCCCTACGTCGAACCCTTCCAGCATGCCTAATTGCTTTTGCACCTGGGGCAGAGTACGTTCGCGAATGTTCGAGGGCTACGGTCACGCCCATTTTTTTGGCCAACCCCAGCCGAAAGGGGTTGACGTCGGTAATCACCACGTACCGAGCGCCCGCGTGCCGCGCCACCGCCGCACCCATCAGGCCAATCGGACCGGCGCCGGTGACGAGCACATCTTCTCCCAGCACTGGGAACGACAGGGCGGTGTGAACGGCGTTTCCGAAGGGATCGAAGATGGCCGCGATGTCCTTATCAATGGTAGGGGGGTGACGCCAGATGTTGCTCATGGGCAGCGCGATGTATTCCGCGAATGCGCCGGGCCGGTTCACCCCGACTCCTTGGGTGTGGGCGCAAAGATGACGCCGGCCCGCCAGGCAATTCCGGCACCGGCCGCAAGTCACGTGCCCTTCCCCGCTCACGATGTCCCCGGGATAAAAATCGGCGACGTTCGAGCCGACCTCCGCAATTTCACCCACAAACTCGTGCCCGATCACCAAGGGAACATTGATGGTTCTTTGCGCCCAGTCGTCCCATTGATAAATGTGCAAATCCGTGCCGCAAATTCCCGTGCGATGCACACGAATGAGCACGTCATTGATCCCAATTTTTGGTGTTTCCACGTCCTCGAGCCAAAGTCCCGGTTCTCTTTTGCTTTTTACGAGTGCTTTCAATTTGCCCTCCGCGAAGGTTCGATCTGGTATTAAGGTGGTGGTCCGGATATGACGAAATTCGCATGTATACACTTACAGCCGAACTTCGCAACTTCACACGCCTTACTCCGCCGCGCGGCCCTTCGTTCGCTTTCCGCTTATAACCATACTCCTTTTTAAGTTTGTAGGTAATGCTATCCACCAAAGCCTGCCAACTGGCCTCGATCAGGTTTTCAGAAACGCCCACCGTTCCCCAGGTGTCATGGCCATCGCTCGATTCAATGAGCACGCGAACCTTGGCGTCGGTGGCGCCTTTGGGGTTCAGCACGCGAACTTTATAATCGGTCAAGCGGATATCCTTGATGCAGGGGAAGAAAGTGGTCAGTGACTTCCTAAGGCTCTGTCCAAGGCGCTGACCGGGCCCACGCCTTCCGCCGCGGTGTGTTCCTCCTTGCCGTCCACGCGCAGCTTGATGACCGCTTCCGAATAGGGCTCTCCCGCTCCCTTCTTTTCCGTGATCAGGCGGAATCCATCCAGCTCGAAGAAATCCTTGGCGTGATGGACCAGCTTGTCGAAGAGCATTTCAAAGGACGCTTCCGCGCCCTCAAACTGGTAGCCGTCGTGTTCCATCTCCTTGAGCTTTTCCACCACCACTTTGGCGTCGGGAGAAGATTGGTCGATCTTAAGGCCCAGCTCCACCGCCTTGTAGATCACATTGCTCTTGCCCGAAAGCTCCGAAACCAGGACGCGCCGTTCGTTGCCGACCACCGCCGGGTCCACGTGTTCGTAAGCGGAGGTCTCTTTCATCACCGCGCTCACATGAATGCCGCCTTTGTGGGCAAACGCACTTTTGCCGACGTAGGGCAGATCCTGGCGAGGGGGCAGGTTGGCCAGCTCGCTGACGTAATGAGAGACTTCCGTAAGATGCTTGAGGTTCTCTTTGCCAATCGAGCGCATTCCCATCTTCAGTTCGAGGTTGGCAATCACCGAGCACAGGTTGGCATTCCCGCAGCGTTCGCCATAGCCGTTGATGGTCCCTTGCACCTGCACGGCGCCCAATTGCACGGCGGCAATGGCATTGGCAACCGCCATCTCGCAATCGTTGTGCGTGTGAATTCCCAGAGGCGCTTTGACCTGTTTGGCGGCGGCTTCGAAACGCTCGCGGATGTCGGAGGTCAGCGTGCCGCCATTGGTGTCGCACAACACCAGGATGTCGGCGCCCGCCTCTTCCGCGGCCTGGAGCGTCGCCAGGGCATACGCCGGGTCGGCCTTGTACCCGTCAAAGAAATGCTCGGCGTCGTAGATCACTTCCCGGCCATGGGATTTCAGGAAGGCCACGGAATTCCGAATCAGGTCGAGATTTTCCTTCGAGCGATACACCCAAGGCCACTTTTACGTGGAGGTCCCAGGTCTTCCCGAATATCGTCACCACCGGCGTACCGGCTTCGATCAAGGCTTGCAAATTCCGGTCGTGGGCCACACTGTGGCGCGGGTGGCAGGTGCTGCCGAACGCCGCGAGTTTGGCATGCCTCAGTTTCAGCTCCCTGCGCGCGCTGGAAGAAAGCCACGTCCTTGGCGTTCGAGCCGGGCCAACCGCCTTCGATGTAGTCCACTCCCAACTCATCGAGTTTCCTGGCGATGTGGAGCTTGTCTTCCAAGGAGAACGAGATGTTTTCGCCCTGCGAACCGTCGCGCAGAGTCGTATCGTAAATCAGAATCTTTTTCATAGTTCGGCTATATCCCAAAAATTCAGCATAAGGTGAGAATGACCAATCCAGTGCGAGAAGTCAATGTTCAACCCGGCGCGATAGTCGGCCAGCTTGACGCCCTAGCGGCGGGTTTACCCCGCCACATGGCGGCGCCCCGATGGGATCACGATAAATTCCGCCGCCTCAACATCTCAGCCTCCAGCGTGTGGGATCGAAAAGGCTCTACTCCTTTCCCGCCGTTTCCTCCACAAAATTGTGTTCAAGGACTTTGGCCGGTTCGGCCATCACGATGATGCGATCCAAATCGAAGTCCTTATACAAATCGAGGCAAAACAGGTCGGCGAAATCCTCGTAGCTGACCGGCTTATCCAGGAGATAACCAAGACTGTGCATCCCTCCCTGCACGGCGGCCTCGGAAAACAGGCGTGGCGTAAGCGCCGAAGCTGCGAGCGCTTCCACCTGGCTGCGGATACCGGTGCTCTCAATACGCACAGAGGGAGCGTGCCAGCGGTCGCGCCCCCAATTGCTGACGGCAACCAGTTGTGCAGCCTCCAGGCCCAGCGAGCGGCTGCCCGCTGACGCCAGCATTTCTGGAAACAGAAACAGGGGACCCTCCGGCAGCCGCATCCCCCGTGAACACAAGATCCAGAACCAGCACCTGCTCACTTCGATCCATGCGGTCGGCAATTTCCGGCATGCGGTCCCAAACCTCCGCGGCCACACCCTTCTTGCCTTTATCGTTAATCACGATGGTCAAAGGCGCGCCCTCCGCCGTGCGAATATCCTTCAACCAAACTCCCGTGGCGCTAAGGCCGTTGCTCAGCAGAAAGCGGTATGAAACCGATTCGATGGCGTTGTGTTTGGTATTGGCGACCGCCCAAGCCTGTTGCACGGTCACCGGATCATAGCGAAGGACCTCTTGCAGCTTGCCCCTCTCCGTTTCCGCCCAAGCCGCCCGGCCGGCAGAATCCGACTGGAATGGTTGACCGAGTAATCCCCGCCGCGAATTTCCTGGCCAATCCCAGAATTGTGAGGTTATCCTGCGGTATGCCCACGGCCAAATCGCTATAGGTCTTGATGTCTTCTCCAACTTCGATTTCCAGGTCGCCGGCGGACAAGCCAAACTGTTTCACCAAGAACCGGTAGGCTTGCTCGCGGTCATCAATCCCATAATTGTGCGCCGAAATGCTGGTGTTCTCGTAAAACTGCAAGGCATCCTCCTTACCATACAACCGGAAGAAGGGCCGCACGGCCTCGAAGATGTAAGGCTTCACCATGGCGGCGCGAAAACAGCAATCGTCTTCGGCATTGTTAATCTCCAGCGTTGGCCGGGGGGCCCGAATCGCCGTCAGGGTCGAGTAATCTTGCCCGACCAAAAGGTCCGTAGCATTTTGCTCAATGTCCCCAGCCTCGGTAACCGGGGCAAGCGCCAACCTTCCCTCCAGCGTCGTGTACCCTGCGACGGGGATGGATACGCTCACCCTTTCGTCGAGCGAACTCAAAATGATGGTTTGCCAGCCGCCGCCGGACAATCCCGTGACCGCAATGCGCTTTTGATCCACATTGGGGAGTTGCCATAAATAATCGAGCCCGCGGCGCATGGCCAGGTAGAACAGTCCCTCCAGATTCGCTCCCACCAAGTCCAGGTGCCCACCAAACCAATGGGTGTTTTGCTTGTCATTGAGTTCACCCATGCCCAACCACTCGAGGTCCAATGCGATCATGCCCCGCAGCGCTTCATTGATGCACAGCTTCTGTTGATACTCTTGCGCCTTGCCAATCTCACCATAGTGCCCCATCACGTCCAGCACCGCTGGCGCCTTGCCCTGGAGGTTCTCCGGCTCAAAAAGGATGGCGGTGGAATAAAATCCCGGCACAACCTCATAGCGCAGTTTCCGCATTCGATATCCCTTGCCGGAAGGAATGGTTCCCATATCTTCGAATCGCGGTGGCGAGGTAACCCATTCACTCGGCCACCCATGAAACACTACGCTCGCGAGTACGCGCTTGCGGATTTGCTCGCCCTCACGGGTCCACTGTTCCGGCGTGGTCACGGGCGGGAGTTTGGGAACGCGCTTCATCAGATACTCTTGCAGTTGAAACTCCGCCAAATCCGGCGACTGTAATTGTTTCTCCAAGATGGGTTTCAACTGGTCCGGCGTACTCTGGGCCCGCAACAGGGGCGTGACGAGGAGAACTAAAACGATTAGCCAGCATCGCTGCTTCATGATTCCTCCAGTGGGAATTGTGCGTTTGAATGCGCGCAAAGTGGATAAAGGGCGATTCGCCGAGAAAAGCCACGATTGCACGCCAAGAGCCATGCGCTTTAGATCCTACGCGCTGAACATGATATCGGCTACGCCCTCGACAATTTGTCCCAGATATTGGCCGTCTGCCCTGATGTCTGCGGCCAGGGCGACGCGTGGCTTTGCTCGGTCCCAATCTTCGGGAATTGATACCGAAAAGGCCGCCGAGCCATCCTGGCCGGGAGGAATGGTCAAATCCAATAATTCCGGTGCCGCCTTCCAGCCTGCCGGCAGGACCAGTCGCAGCCTCCAGACGCATGGGGTGCGAGCGGTAATTGCGAACCCGCAGCTCAAGGTTAGCGCTCGAGCCCGCCTTGGCCTGGAGCTGATAGGGATAAAACCTAACCCAACTGGGGTTCAGCCCGAAGTTGCAGTCGGGATCGGCGATGGCGGCGAAGAAATACTTCTGTTGGCCCTCCAGTCGATACTTCAAATTCTCCAGGTCCGCCTTATTGCTCAAAAACGGTTTGCCGTGGCCGGGGGCCACAATGTTGGGTTCATGTTCGAGAATCGTCTTAATGGATTTCACGTGGCTATCGTTCTCCACCCAATTGCGAAAGATCAAGTTGTGGCGCAGCAGGCTGTCGGAGCTTCCCGTGGGGAAAAAGGCGTCGCCGGTAAAGGCCACGCGCGCGCCGTCGATGGTCACGAACATCGCCATCTGGTATTCGGTGTGACCGGGCGAATGGAAAACCTGGAACTCGTATTCCTCCCACTTGAACGTCTCCCCGTTTTGAAACGCCCGGTCGATTTTTATGGGTTCACCGAGGATACATCCCAGGTTGTAGCCACGGGGGTTTTGCAGGACATCGACCATGTTCTGGTAGCACCACACTTTAGCGCCATGATGGCGCACGAGGTGGGGGAAGCCGTTCAAATGGTCGTCGTGCATGTGGCTGGGCATGATGACGTCCACGGATTTCAGACCGAACTGCGCCTTGAGTTGGGGAACGGTATGCTCGACAAAGCCCATGCGGTCGTGAACGGAGGCGCCATTCTTATAGACGTTGAAGATATTCCCGCTGGCCGCACCGTAATCCACAAAGAGCGCCTTGCCGCTGTCACTGATGAGCGCGTAGAAGCTCGACGTGGTTTGGTGCGACGCCACCAGGTGGGGCGTAACCGCGTAGGGTTTGTTGTCCACGGTCAGGGAAGAACCCGGAGCGTACGCCGCGCACCAACCTTTCAGCTTCTCCATGAGGTCGGCAATCCCGGCGTCGGCTTGGTTGAAGGGTTCGCCGTGAGAAGGGCAAATCAGCTCCGGCCCCTGTTCCCGAACCCGCGCGAGCGAAAAGATGGCGCAGTCGACTCCATCGGTGCTGCCGTAATTGTATTGAAGCTCGTAAAGGTTCACGACTTTTCCCGGCGAGTGAATCAGGTCCCCCGTGAAGGCCACCTTTCTTCCGTCCACAACTCCCATCAGGCTGACCGAGCCCAGCGTGTGGCCGGGTGAGGGGTGGATCAGCAATTCATAAGGTCCCCAGCGATAAGTGTCGTAATCACGCAGGACGCCTGCCACCGGCACGTTGTGCGTCAAGCTGAAGAAATCGTTTTTGACGTTGTACATTTCGAAAATGCGGCGGTTGCGCCAGAAGTTCTCGGCGTCATCGAACAGATACCGTTCATGCTCGGGGACGATGATAGGAATCCGCTGGGCCACCGCGCCGGAGTCACCCTGGCATTGGTCGCGATGATGGTGAGTATGAAGGATGGCTTCAACCTTGCTGACGCCGATCTGGGCGAGCAGGTTCAAGACGTGCCCCGACCCAAAATCAATCAGGATGGCGCGATCCCCGTCCTTGAGAACATAAACATTGCAGGTGTCGCGGAGCACGTAAAGGTGGGGAGATATCTCGGTCAATCCACCCTCCGGCGTAAAATGCACCGGAGCGGGCGAAGTCGCCGCCTTCTGCTGTTTTCCCGGCGAGGCTCCCGCCAGCTCGGCCGCCATCAGTCCCGCGCCGGCATTGCGCAGAAAGTCCCGGCGGCTCACACCCGGTTTTCCTGAGATTTTGCGTTTCTTCATCGCTCCCTCCTTGTTTTGAAGGCCCGCGCCTATTCTTGTGTGTTCACACCCCCAATTTCTTGCTCTGAGACTACTCGTATTCGCGCGTCTGTCAAGCCCTAACCCGCCCCCGGTTGGCCGGAATTTCAGTCGTAGCGCCGGGCTTCACACCAGGCTGCCCAGATTAAGCCGGGATCGTGAGGTCTGCTGGGGCTTCGCCCTCTGCTCTGCGGAAAGGCTCCTCCTTTTCCCGCCTTTCCGGCCCCAAGCACATATTTCCCCGTCGTTCGGCTCGCCACTGACAATGAAAACACGCGAAGCATTTTGGAGTGCGGTAGCAGCAGCTACCGCTTTCCGCCTTCAGTTCATGCGGCCAATGGGCAGGGGGGGGAGGAAGAAAGCGGTGGCTGCTTCTACCGCTTTCCGCCTTCAGTTCATGCGGCCAATGGGCAGGGGGGAGGAAGAAAGCGGTGGCTGCTTCTACCGCTTTCCGCCTTCCGTTCATGCGGCCAATGGGCAGGGGGGGAGGAAGAAAGCGGTAGCTGCTGCTACCGCACTCCAAGGTGCCTTCGGCACAGGGCAGCTCGCGGAGAAGGCGCAAAGAAAGCAAAGCAGTTGTTCTTTGGGTAGTATCCTAATTTGCGAAAGAGCCCCAAAGGGGCGGCCTAGCAAAGCCCAGGCCAACGGCCTGGGTTTGACGGATCGTTTCCCGTGTTCTTTGGGTAGTTTCCTAACTTGCGAAAAAGCCCCAAAGGGGCGGCCTAGCAAAGCCCAGGCCAACGGCCTGGGTTTGACGGATCGTTTCCCGTGTTCTTTGGGTAGTTTCCTAATTTGCGAAAGAGCCCCAAAGGGGCAGCCTAGCAAAGCCCAGGCCAACGGCCTGGGTTTGACGGATCGTTTCCCGGCCCAAGCCCTGAAAGGGCGATTTAAGGAACCCACCGTTACGTTCTACAGTTTGAGATGAATACGACGGTGGGAAGGTGGTGGAGGCGATTGTTAGCACGCCCCTTCAGGGCTTGCGGAGGGAAACAGGTTGGCTTTCCCTGACCCAGGCCGTTGGCCAGGGCTTTGCTAGGTCGCCCTTTCAGGGCGAGGAAGTCCTGCCCTCTATTTTGAAATCACTCCGTCGAATCATGGCACTACCGAAAGCAAGAAGGCATTGACTTTCTGTCGTTACATGAGCACTATTGACCTTCGCCTATAGTCTCATACCGGGACGCTACTTCATTTGTTCCGGACAAAACCGCTCACCGCGACTCATAGCGGTGAGCGGTTTTCTTTTGCGCCACGTCAACTTACGGGCGTAGCCCGCCTTGGAAGGGGTAGCCATATCTGAAACCGCGATGCCGTGTTAAGCGGATTTTGGGTGCCGATTGACACAGCGGGTAGCGCCGAGTCTCGCTGTTCAGAGACTCTGCGGCTTTTCGTTTCCGGATGGGCTGGGTGGCGGTATAATGCGCGGGCAGGTCACGGCTGCGGCGGTTGGTTTTGTCGGACCGGTATTTCTTCTTAAGCGGGTAGTGCAGAGTTGGGCGTAGTTTGCCCTACTCTGCTTCTACAACCCGCACTTGCAGATGGCGGCGGAACTCGGCACCGCGGGCACGCACTCCGCGGATTCCTGCCGGGTGTACAATTACTACGCGGGTGCCAACAATGCCAGCACTTGCTCAGAGTCAACCTGGCCGCAAGGCTCCAACAATGACGGGGACGTGGCGGGTTACTATTATACGGACCCGGGCTGGACCAACGACCTGTGCCATTCGGCGGCTTACGTCTACGGCGCAATCAACCGGCTGGAAACGGCCACGGCAGAGGATTGCAGTTCGAACACGCTCTGGAGTCAGAACACCGCCTACGATCAGTACGGAAACATGACCTGCACGCCGGCCAGCCCCGGGTGCGTGAATTTCAGCTACAATGCTGCCAACAACCAGATTGTGGGTTACACGTACGGCGGCAGGGGCAACGTGTTAACTAATGACGGGACGAACACCTACAATTGGCTCTCCGATGGGCGGCTGAGCTCGGTGGTGAACGGGTCGGGAACCACGATTTCCGCCAACACCTATAATGCCTTAGGGCAAAGGGTGCGGGACGTAACCCCAACCGACACCTTCGACGAGGCCTATGGCGCCGGGGGCAGCCTGCTGTGGCGCTACACGGGCAGCTCCACGGACCCCAATCAGCGCGCCTTTGTGCCCTTTAACGGCGGCATCCTGGCCGAGTATTACTCCGGCGGCACGCTCTTCGACCATGGGGATGAACTGGGTTCGATTACCGCGAGCACTTCCTACAACGGCAGCGTATGCCAGGAGCGGCTCTTCTATCCCTGGGGAGAATTATGGACGGGAGCCGGCGGGAGCTGCGGCATGCACCAAACCTTCGCCCAACTGCCCGACTACGACGCCGAAACCGACCTGTACAATACCGCCAACCGCCACTACTCCCCCATGGGCCGCTGGATGACCCCCGACCCGGAAAACGCCGGCGCCGACCCGAGCGACCCGCAGACCTGGAACATGTACGCATACGCCAGAAATAACCCCACGACACTGACGGACCCGACGGGTGAAGACTATAGGATTTGTGTCACGGGGGAGGACAACAGCCAGACTTGCACGACGTATCAGAATGAGGGGGCGTTTCTCGAATACACTGCAGAACCCTGGCGCGGGGATAACCGTGCAAGGGAACGAGTCGGCAGGAGCCATTTTTGGCACGGATGCGAATGGCAACTCGGTCCAGGTAGGGACGTACGAAGAAGTACCGGGGCCGGGCACGGAGGGTTCGGGAATAGAGAGCGACCTCGGCGCAAACATGGCCATAGGCGGCCTGTTCTCGGCAGGGCTTAGGGTTGGAGTTGCGGCGATCGACTGGGCAACAAACGGCATACGAAGCCTGCTTAATGGCGGCGCAGCCGAAACACTCACTGGAACTGGAGCAGCAACTGTAGACGATATCCTGCAGGGAGCGGTCCGCGAGGGCGGATCGTCGTCGCAGATTTTCGGGAAGTCAGGCGGCGTGCAACAAGCGGAGAGCGATTTCAACGCTCTTCCCGGGCATGAACAAGTCGCAGGTCCTGTGAAGATCAAGGATCTCCCGGGCGGAGGAAGAGCCGTTCTCCGAACCGATCCATCCACCTGGAGCACCGACGGGAGACCATCACTCGACATACAGCCTTCCGGTGGAGGTTACAAGCAGGTCGCAATACGGTATAACTGATGAAAACAGTCACCGATACATCCCAAACCGAGAAGTACAAAGCCCTCGTGTCCGAGATGACCGAGTACCGGACCGAGTTCAGCCCGCAATGGCTAGCGAGGACCAGATGGAGGGTGGTCCCTGGTGAATCGGGGGGCCGCCTTTTGCGGGAAGACATACCGCGGCTTGTGTCGGCGCTGAACGCGGCTGGGTATTTTGAGTGCTTCGCAGTGACAACTGAAGATCTCGGGGACACTCCGTCCTGCTACCTTGTCCACATAAGCGAAGAGGGGTTCCAAGAACTCAACCGCGAATTGGGGATGTTTCAGTTTCTTCTTACGGAGGAAACACGATCGTGGGCGATCTCATGCACTGTATTCTACAATCTCTTTGCCGGGCCGGAGAACGTAGTCGAAGCCCTGCTCGGAAAGTCGATCCCTGAAGCTGAAAGGCAGTTTCTGCGGATCGCGACGGCCATTGCGAAGGGTAACCCCAACGATTTGTTTTTGAAGGTGGCGCGGCGCTACGCGGCGTGACGTTTAGCCGCCGCTTTCGGTGCGCCTGAATTGGCTTGGTGCCGCTGCCGAAAACATTGCGGTGCTGGCGCACCGGCTGTGGGGGGTGACACGTCACCCCCCGCAGGGCCGGCTGGCGCAGACTCCTGTCTTTGGGAGTCTGCGATCCCGAAGGGACTACGTAAGTTGAACTCAACGCATCCGATCCATGCGGAGAATGGACGCATCCTGCCAATAGTAGAACCTCCCGCTTGACCACGGCCAGTTCCCGGGGGAACTCACCAGCCCGCGGGCCACAGGATTGTTGTGCATATAGTCCAGTTTCTGCTGGAATTTGTTTTCGGAGAAGACGGGGCTGGCGCAGACTCCGTGCGGGTGGGAGTCTGCGTTTCCCCCATAGTAGCCAGAGCATAGACGCAGAGATTGAAAAGCATCTCTGCGCCAGCCACGGGTGCGGGAATTTCAGCTACAATGCTGCCAACAACCAGATTGTGGGTTACACGTACGGCGGCAGGGGCAACGTGTTAACTAATGACGGGACGAACACCTACAATTGGCTCTCCGATGGGCGGCTGAGCTCGGTGGTGAACGGGTCGGGAACCACGATTTCCGCCAACACCTATAATGCCTTAGGGCAAAGGGTGCGGGACGTAACCCCAACCGACACCTTCGACGAGGCCTATGGCGCCGGGGGCAGCCTGCTGTGGCGCTACACGGGCAGCTCCACGGACCCCAATCAGCGCGCCTTTGTGCCCTTTAACGGCGGCATCCTGGCCGAGTATTACTCCGGGGGCACGCTCTTCGACCATGGGGATGAACTGGGTTCGATTACCGCCAGCACTCTCTACAACGGCAGCGTGTGCCAGGAGCGGCTCTTCTATCCCTGGGGAGAATTATGGACGGGAGCCGGCGGGAGCTGCGGCATGCACCAGACCTTCGCCCAACTGCCCGATTACGACGCCGAAATCGACGAGTACAACACCCTCGCCCGCCACTACTCCCCCATGGGCCGCTGGATGAGCCCCGACCCGGACAACCTTGGCGCACATCCTAGCGATCCGCCGGCTGGCGCAGACTCCTGCCTTTGGGAGTCTGCGATCCCGAAGGGTGTTCTTGTAAGAGGGTAGCGCCGAGTCTCGCTGTTCAGAGACTCTGCGGCTTTTCGTTTCCGGATGGGCTGGGCGGGGTATAATGCGCGGGCATGTCACGGCTGCGGCGGTTGGTTTTGTCGGACCGGTATTTCTTCTTAAGCTGCCGAGTTCTTCCCACCCGGCAGAATCTGAGCGAATCGGAGTTCCCCCTCCTGGCCCAGGTGATACGGGAACGCCGGAAGCAGCACGGATTCCTCCTGACGGCGTGGGTCTTCTTACCGGATCACTGGCACGCCATCGTTTATCCGAGTTTTCCCCTCACCCTCTCGCGCGTGCTGGAAGCGATCAAGGTGGGAGCAACGCTGCGCTACCCGCTTCCCGCTCGATTCCGGATGAAAAGCCGCGGACCTAAACCGCAGGACGCGCTACCTGCTTTTTCAAAATGATCCTGGCGAGAAGCCCTGGATTTAAAGGTATAGTTGTGCAGATTTGGATTCTTGAAATTCTTTCTTTCCGGTGAACCGATGATTGTCATGAAATTTGGAGGCAGTTCAGTCAAGGATGCAGTATCCATCGACCGGGTGATCAAAATCATCCAGGAGCACTTGCCACTCAATCCGGTGATCGTTGTTTCCGCCATGGGCAAGACCACGCGGAACCTGCTCGGCGCGGGGGCATTGGCCTCGGAAGGGAAAACCGGCGAGGCTCTTAGCCGGCTGGCGGCCATTGAAGCGTATCATCGCGCCGAACTCTCGCAGTTGGTGGATGATCACGGAAACTCGTTTTCCCTCCTGGCGGGATATTTCAGCGAAATGCATGACTTGGTAAAAGGTCTTGCCATTTTGAAGGAATTTTCGCCGCGCAGCCAGGATGCCATGGCTGCTTACGGCGAGTTGCTTTCCTCGGCCATACTTGCCGCGGGGCTAGAGTCCCGCGGGGTGAAGGTGCAGCTCTTGGATTCCCGCACGCTCATGATTACCGATGATCACTTCACCGCCGCGGAGCCGATGGAGGAAACCGCGCAAGCGCGAATGCGTGCCGCTTTGCTCCCCGAGTTGGAGGGGGGCCGCACGCCAGTAATGCAAGGGTATATCGGGGCGACCCTGGCAGGGGCGACGACTACGCTGGGTTTTGAAGGGTCTGATTTCACCGCTACCTTCGTGGGAGCGGCTTTGGATGTGAAGACCATTCAGATTTGGAAGGATGTGCCTGGCTTGATGAGCGCCGATCCCGCGGTTATTCCCGAGGCGCAGACGATTCCAGCGGCCACCTGCGATGAAATGGCCGAGTTGACCTACTTTGGCGCCAAATTATTGCATCCGCGAGCGATTTGGCCGGCGGCTCAGAAACGCATCCCTGTCCAAATCCTCAACTCCTGGCGCCCGCAAGATGCCGGGACCATCATTCAAGAAAGCGCAGTGACCGCTCCGCACGGAGTGCGCTCCATTGCCTTCAAGCGAGGTTTGGCATTGCTTCACGTCGTCTCCAACCGGCAGCAGCCGATTTCCGAGTTCATGAAAGGAGTGCTGGATGTTTTAGACCGGCACCGCGTTACGCCCGATTTGACCGCCATCTCATCGATCCACTTCCGACTGGCGCTAGACGCCAACCTTCCCTTTGAGCGGTTTCTTCCGGAATTACATCGTTGGGGTGCGGTGGAAATTGAGCGGGGGAAAGCATCCATTTGCCTGGTGGGGCAGGGGCTGATCCAGCAGCCGGGCATTGCGGCTATGGCCTTGGGAGCTATTTCCGATTTGCGGCTGGATGTCATTTCCCAGGGCTCTTCGCCGAATAGTTTGATGATGGTTTTTGATGAAACTCATCTCGAAATGGGGCTCCAGCGGATCCATCGCCTTTTTTTCCAGCGAGTCACTTAAAAGGGAATCCTGGCGTTGGCGATATAAACATCGGCGTTCATAATGGGCGCCGTTGGCAATGGCGCACGCGGCCAGATAGGGGTCGGCTAAGCCGGTGGCACAGGGCGGCGGAGCCCCAACCCTACGTGTCTTGTGGATCCGAGTTCGATGTGAGCGTCCTCCATGCGGGCGCAGCCCGCTTTGGACTGCGGTAGCAGCAGCTACCGCTTTTCTTGTCCTGGCGGTGGCGCGATGGACGTATGGAAGTAAAGGCGGAAAGCGGTAGCTGCTGCTACCGCACTCCAAAGCGCTTCGCGCAGGCGTAAACCATGACTCGTCTTATATGGGCAGGAGAGATCGCCCCAAATGAGTCGCAAGATGTTTGCTTAGAAAAGATGACGAAGATACCTCATTTACGATGGTTCATAGTATAACGCTGTTTGTGGCGAGCGGATTGAGCTTTTTCGACCGCCAGGTGCTCTCCGTGCTGGCGCCGATCATCACCAGGGATCTGCGGATGGACAACGTCGCCTATTCGTGGGTGGTGTTTGCCTTCATTCTTGCTTACAGTATGATGTTCACCGTCGGGGGCCGGATCATTGACCGGCTGGGTACGCGCCGTGGCCTGGGCTTTTCCGTCGGGGTTTGGAGTTTGGCCAGCCTGTTGCACTCGGTTGCTCATAGCGCTCTCCAACTCGGCTTCTTCCGCTTCCTGCTGGGATTCGGTGAGGGCGGTTGTTTCCCCGGCGCGGCCAAGGGAGTGATGGAATGGTTTCCCGCAAAAGAGCGCGCTACCGCCATGGGGATTGCCACCAGCGGTGGCTCCGCCTTCGGGGCCGTGATCGCTCCTCCGGTGATCGCCTGGGCGGCGCTACACCTCGGCTGGCGCGGCGCCTTCCTGATTACGGGATTCCTGGGAGCGGTGTGGGTCCTGGTGTGGGTCTCGACCTACTCGCGCCCCCAGGACTCGCGCCTCCTTTCGGATAGCGAACGGCGCTACCTGACGCAAGCCGGCGAGGGGTTATTTGTGGCGGTGCCTTCGGTGGAAACAGCGCCCCCGGTTCCCTGGAGGGCGTTGCTCGGCCTGCGTCAAGTGCAAGGACTGGTCGCTTCGCGATTCCTCTTCGATCCGGTATTCTATTTCTACATGTTTTGGATCCCGCAGTATCTCAGCCAGGTTCGCGGCGCTTCCCTGGAGAGGATTGGCCAGTTGACCTGGATTCCGTTTTTGACCCTGGGCGTCTCGTCGGTTTTCGGGGGTTGGATTTCCGACCGGCTCGTCGCCCGCGGTTGGGCCATTGAAAGGCCCGCAAGGGCATCCTCCGGGCTTCGGCGTTTCTGACGCCCAGTGTCCATCCTGGCGGTTTATGTGCAGCGGACAGAAACCGCCATTCTACTCATGAGCGTCCTCATGTTCGCGCACGGTTTCTGGATTACCAATTACATGACCCTCATCGGAGATCTCTTTCCCAGCCGCATGGTGGCCACGGTGGTAGGGCTCACGGGGACGGCCGGGGGAATCGGCGGATTCTTGACCAGCCTGGTGATCGGCAGGGTGGTCGAGCACATCTCGTATACGCCGGTCTTCCTTGCCGCCGGCGTCATTTATCCGATTTGCGTGGTCATCCTCTTCGCGCCATCAAGGAAATCAAGCCGGTCGATCTTCCCATCGCGGCGAAAGCTGCCGCTACTGACTGATGCAGAATAAGGTGACAGATGAACCCCCTCACCCGGCCCGCCCCGGCTGATGAAAACGCCGGTGGCGGTCCACCCTCTCCCCCAAGGGGGCGAGGGCAGAGATTTTCGAGAGTGGGTGGCGAAAATGTATAAACTCCAGCCCCTCTCCCCCAAGGGGGCGAGGGCAGAGAAAATCACGATTGCAGCGCTAAAACTGAGGATTCTTATTCCCTCGCCCCCTTGGGGGAGAGGGTGGCTCGCCACCGGCGCTTTCATCAGCCGGGGCGAGACGGGTGAGGGGGTCTTGTCACTCAATTGTGCAGCGCTCAATAGTAGGATTCCTGCATGAATCAATATATCCTGGCTCGTAACCGTGGAGGTTCCGCATGACCGCATCCTTTGATTCAGGAAATCGCCCAACGTCTCCCCCGCCTTTCGCGATCAAGCGGCGCAAGGGCCTCGCGGCAAACGTGTGTCTTTTTGCTGTAGGCCACAAGGACTACTGGGCGCAATTCGAAGGGCTGCACGATGAACTGATGCGCTACCACCAGGAGATCGCGGGGAGAATCCAGGCCCACGGGGTCACCGTCACCGACTTCGGGATGGTGGACGACGCTGCCACGGCTTACGGGAAGGTCCAGGAGATCCTCGCCTGCCGTCCCGACGTGGTCTTCGTCAACATGGCCACCTACGCCACCAGTTCCACCTGGGGCGTCATGGCACGCGAACTCACCGCGCCGGTCGTCTTCCTCGCCTTGCAGCCGCTCAAGGCGATGCCTTACGACCGCGGCTCAACCTATCTGCAACTGTGCAACGACAACATTTGTGCTATTCCGGAGTTTGTGAATGCCTCCATTCGTATGGGCCGAAAGCCTCCGGAGATGGTGATTGGCCATTTGCAGGGCGACGCGCGCGCCGATCAGGAACTGCGGGAGTGGTGCCAGATCGCCAAAGTGCTTCACGACGTCCGTGGGGCGCGGATCGGCCACTTCGGCCATCCCATTGAGGCGATGCTCGACATGCACTCTGACCAGACCGCCTTCACCGCGCAGTTTGGCCTCCACATTGTGCAGACGGAGATTGACGACCTGCTGGAGGAGCAGAGCACCGTGCGCGCGGAGGAAATTGAACAGAAGAAACGGGAAATTCTCGATTTCTTCGACCTGCCGGACCCGCGCAGCGATCCCATCACCCGCAAGGTCACCGACCAGAACCTCTACCCTGCCGCCCGCGCCGCCGTCGCGCTGGAAAAATTCATCGACCGTTACGCGCTGGACGGGCTGGCCTATTATTACGCCGCCCGCCCGGGCTCGGAGGGCCGGGAACTGGCGACGAACCTGATCGTGGGCAACTCCTTGCTGACCGCCGCGGGGTTTCCCATGTGCGGCGAGTCCGATCTCAAGACTTGCGTGGGCATGCTGATCATGGACCGCCTGGAGATCGGGGGATCGTTTGCCGAGTTCCACCCCATGGACTTCGAGGAGGATTTCATTCTGGTCGGGCACGACGGCCCGCACCATCTCAACATCGCCGAGGGCCGTCCCGTCTTGCGCAGCCTGCTGAAGTATCACGGCAAGCCGGGTGCGGGCGTGTCGGTGGAATTCAAGATTCGCGAAGGCCCCATCACCATGCTGGGCGTGACTCAGAAGTTCGACGGAAGGTTCAAATTCGTGATCGCCGAGGGCGAATCGGTGCGCGGGCCCATTCCTCCCACCGGGAACACCAATACGCGCGGCTATTTCCAAGCCGGATGCGCGCACGTTTTTCAAGGCGTGGGTAAAGGAAGGTCCCACCCACCACTTTGCCCTGGGCATCGGCCGCCACGCGGAAACGTTGCAGCGGATTGGCGCAGCCCTGGGAATCGAATCCGTCATTGTGAAGGCCTAGCTCGCGCCGAGTGCGCGACATAAGAGCTGAAGGTCTCGTCCTCTCGTGCCGACAAGTGTGCGAGGCTTGTAGCGCGGGCGTCCCGCCCGCTGGGGCGTGGGCATCGTGCCCGCGCCACGGGAGCGGGACGCTCCCGTGACAGCGGGCGAGACGCCCGCGCTACTTCACCAGGGACGGGGTAGCACTTTTGTGTCGCGCACCCCCTCGCGCCTCGCGCACCGGGCATTTCTGCAATACAATAGATTCCGGAACCGGGTTACCCAAGCCCATGGGCAAAAATGCACAAGTCGTCGCCACGGACCTCGCGCCAGCGGCAGGCGAACATCAGCGTGCAGCGTTACTTTGAGATTTCCCTGCTCCTGATGCTCGCCACCGGGTTCCTTACCGTCGCCACCACGGGCAAGCTGGACGTCGTTTCCATGGTCATGATGTTTGGCGCGCTGGGCATCAAACTGTGGAGCTACGTCCGCGGCGCCGATTATTCCCTCGGCCCCAAAACCGTCACGCGGATTTCCATCTTCTACATTTTCTTCTACGGCCTGGATTTCCTGATCTTCTCCGCCGGCCCCAGCGCCGTTGACCGCATGTTGACCGCCACGGTCCATTTGGTGCTCTTCACCGCGGTCATGAAGATCTTCTCGGCGCGCACGTATCGCGACTACGGCTACCTGGCCACGCTCTCGTTCCTGATGATGCTCGCCAGCGCCGTCCTGACCGTCGGCACCACGTTTCTGGTCTTCTTCACGCTCTACGTGCTCTTCGCCATCTCCACGTTCATCAGCTATGAAATCAAGCGCGGGGTGGAAGCGGCGCGGCGGGCTCCCGAGGGACCCTTCCGCATGCCCGAGCAGAACCGCCAGGCTCTGGAGAAGGCGCTGATGACGGCGGCGGTGGGCTTGGCAGTGGGAATCTTCATCCTGGCCGCGGCTCTTGTTCTTCGTCATTCCCCGCTATCGCACGGGATATCTGACCAACCTCTCGATGCAGGCCCAGAACATTACGGGGTTTTCTGAAACCGTCAATCTGGGCGACATCCGCAAAATCCTGCGCTCGCCCATGGTGGTCATGCGCGTCATGCCGGAGGGAAATCCCCGAGCGTATGAGGGCGTCAAATGGCGGGGCGTCACGCTGAATAGTTTTAATGGCAAGAAATGGTTCAACGACAACGCCGACCGGATTTCCGTCCCGGCGGAAGCGTATCAGCGATTCGTCATTCCCCCGCCCGATGGCTGGGAGCACCGCCCGCACCATCCGCTGCGCTACCGCGTTCTGCGCGCGGCGCTTTCCACCGACGTGCTTTTCGCCGCCGCCGAGCCGCGGGAACTTTCCGGCGTGCGCCTGCTCAGCGTGGATGAAACCGGCTCGCTGCACAATCCGCAGAATCTCAGTGTCCCGTTCGCCTACGACGTGGTTTCCGATACCGGCGCTCCCTCCGGCGCGGGAACTGCGCGAGCGCCCCCACCCAGTATCCCGGACGAGATTCGCCTGGTCTATCTCCGCCTGCCGCACACCATCGACCCGCGCGTCAGCGAACTGGCCCGCACCCTTACCGCTTCCGCCGCCAATAACTATGACCGCGCCGCCGCCATCCAGTCCTATCTGCGCAACAATTTCCAATACACCCTGGACCCGCCCGCCATCGAGCCGGAAGACCCGGTGGGGAGTTTCCTCTTCCGCTCCAAGTCCGGCTACTGCGAGTATTTCGCCGCCGCCATGGCGGTGATGTTGCGCACGCTGAATGTTCCCTCGCGGCTGGTGAATGGATTTCAGACGGGGTCTTACAACCGCATCGGCAAGGATTTTGTGGTGCGCGCCCGCGACGCGCATAGCTGGGTGGAAGTCTACTTCACCGGCTACGGGTGGATTCCCTTCGATCCCACGCCCGCCGATCCCCATCCCGTTCTGCCCGGCGAATGGGACGACTACGTTGACACCGCGGCGCTCTTCTGGAATGAGTGGATCATCAACTACGACTTCAGCCACCAGGTGCAGTTGGCGCGGGAGGTCGAGCAGGATTCGCGCGACTTCCAGCAGGTCTTTCGCCGCCGCTTCGAACAGCTTCAAGCGCCAGGGAATCCGCACCGCCTTCCGCATCGAAGGCTGGCTGATGTCGCACAAGGCGCTAGTCCTGTTGATCATGCTTGCCATCCTGGCCGGCTTGATCCTGACCGACAAAACCGGGGCGCTGGCGGAATTGCGCTTTCGCCTGGCCTGGAGATTCGCCCGGCGCGACTCCGAGTTGAATCCGCGCGAAGCCACGCTCACCTATCAGCGCCTGCTCAAGACGTTGCAGAAGAAAGGCTTTCGAAAAACCCCTTCCCAAACCCCGCGCGAGTTTGCCTTTTCCTTTCTCAGCACCCCGTGGGGCCCCGGTGTGATGGAGTTCACGAAACTCTATAACACCCTGCGCTTCGGCCAAGCCTCTGTTTCCCTCGCCCGCCTGCGGGAGATTTTGGGGAATATTGCGAGAGGAAAGTAAGGGGAAAAGGCTGAGAGATGACAACTGCGAGTTGACAGCTAACAGCCGACAGCTAATAGCGCGCCCTGGCAGGGCGGACGTGGTTGCGCAGCTTTGGAGTGCGGCAGCTTGCTGCCGCTTTTTCCCCAGCCAGCTTGCCGGCTGCAAATCGTGCGCGGATTCGAGATTCCCGCGAGCAAGCTCGCGGGGAGGAAAGCGGCAGCAAGCTGCCGCACTCCAAAGCTGCGCACGCCCGTTGCAACACTCGGCTGCAAGCTGGGAGATGAACGCTGAGGGCTGAAAGCTCCTCCTACGGAATCGACTTCCCGCCATCCACGACAAACACCTGGCCGGTGATGAACTCGCTGTGGGTGGCGAGGAATAGAACAATCTGCGCAATGTCTTCGGCAGCCCCGGCCTTACGCAGCGGTGTGGTGCGGATGATTTTGCGGATGGTCGCGCTGCGCTCTTCCTCCGGGAAGAGGATGGTTCCCGGCGCCACGCTGTTCACGCGGATCGCCGGGGCCAGGGCCTTCGCCAGTGAGCGCGTCAGGGAGATGAGCGCCGCCTTCGACGCGCAATAGTGCATGTAGCTCGGCCATGCCTGCAACCCCCCGAGCGAGGAGATGTTGATAATATTTCCCCGCCCCTGGCGCACCATCATTCGCGCCGCCGCTTGCGCGCAGAAGAAAGGACCTTTCAGATTGGCGCCCAGGACGCGGTCCCAATCCTTTTCCTCCAGCTCGTCCCATTTCCTGGGGAAGAAAACGCCGGCATTATTGACGAGTAGATCCAACCGGCCAAAGCACTTTTCGATGGCGCGGAACATGGCCGCGACCTGCTTCGGCCGGGAGACGTCAGCGCGCAGGGCCATCGCACGCACCCCCAGGGCCGCGATCTCGCGCGCGGTGGCCTGGGCGCCCTGGCGCGACTGGTGGTAATTCACGATCACATCGGCGCCGGCGCGGCCCAGCGTCAAGGCGATGGCCCGCCCTATCCGCTTACCGCCGCCCGTCACCAACACCACTTGGTCTTGCAGAGGTTTGTCGCTCATACGGTATGAATGGTAACACGCCCAGCCCGGGTATCTCACTACGCTTGGACCTTCCAGCCCTCGTTCACCCTATGTCATCTCACCTTGACGCTTCTCCGTCGTTGCTCATAGAATCCCTTTAGACGCCGATGATTGAGGTTGTGCTCTACACCAAGCCCGAGTGTTGTCTGTGCGATACGGTCAAAGCACAGCTCAACAAACTGCGCGCCATCGAGCCGTTCGAGCTTCTGGAAGTGAATATTCTCGAAGATAGCGCTGCGTACGCGAAGTTTCACGAGGAAATTCCCGTGGGGTTCATCAGCGGGCGGAAGGTGTTCAAGTACCACCTGGACGAGGAAGCATTTTTGCAGCGCCTTAAATCAGCGGCCGACACAAGGAGAGAAACCTGAATATGGAAGTTGATATCCTGACCATTGCGGCGCACCCGGACGATGTGGAGATCACCTGCGGGGGCACGGTCATCAAGATGACGGAAGCGGGCTATCGCGTCGGGATCCTCGACCTCACCGCGGGCGAAAGCGGCACGCGGGGCAGCGCGGCCCTGCGCGAAAAGGAAGCGCGCCGCGCCGCGGCGGTGCTGGGGGTGGTTCACCGGGAGAACCTCAACATTCCCGATGCCGGAGTCGAAAACAATCGCGAAAACAAACTTAAGGTCGCGCAGAAGATCCGCGATTTGAAGCCCCACACGGTGATTCTGCCCTATTGGAAAGGCCGTCATCCCGACCATTACACCACCGGACACCTGGGTTACGAGGCCTGCTTCCTGGCGGGGCTCGCCAAGCTGCCGCTGGCGGGAAAGCCCCACCGCCCCTTCAAAATCATTTACGCCTCGCAATACGTGCCCACCGTCCGGCCTACGTTCGTCGTGGATATCACCGCGCAGTTCGAGAAAAAGCTCAAAGCCATCTTCTGTTTTTCCTCGCAGTTTTCCCCGCCCAAGGAATTGCAAAACCTCTTCCCTTCCCGCGCCGACATCAACGCCCGCATGGGCTCGGAAGCCCGCCATTTCGGCCATATGATCGGCGTGCGCTACGGTGAGCCCTTCATCATGCGCGAGATTGCGGCGGTCGACGATATCGTCAAGCTTCCGGTGAAATCCATATAAGCAGGGCGCGGGGGAAATTGGCCAATGGAAATTACGGACGGGCAGGGCTCGGCGAATCTCCGCCGGCAACAACGAAACGGACGACTCTCCCGCAGTGCACGCAGACGGTCCACTTTTCCTCTCGCCCCAGGTTAGAGGCGCGGGGGACATGGAAGGCACGCAAGCAATCTTCGCATTCGAGGACGTAGTGTTCGTCGCGATCCCATCTTGCCTGGACGGGTTTGTGGTCAAGGTGCGGGGGAGCGTTTCGTAGAGGAGGCTTTCGGGTCAGCTCTGCCATAGTTTGAAAGAGTTGCTCAAATCCTAACCCAGTCTTATGGAAATAGGCGTCGGCTGCCACTCCTTCCGGCACTTCATCGACGGGGACGGCAGTGATGACAATGACAGGTATTTGCGGGAAGCGTTTGCGCACTACCTCAAGGAACTCAACCCCTGACATGCGAGGCATATTGAGGTCGGAAATAATCAAATCCGGAGGTCCGGCGCGGAGTTTTCCGATCGCGTCCAGACCGTCAACCGCCACCCGAACGACATACCCCGCCGCCACCAAGTATCCGGAGATAAGCTTTCGGACAAGAGGTTCGTCGTCGACTAACAAAACCCGGCAGCCGAGTTGTCCCACCATGGTCGCCCTCTCAGCATTCCTGAGGGCAGTTCGCATTTACACCCCCGGGCGAAGACTGTCTGTTAAATATTCCCCTCAGATGGGAAAAATGTCTGCGAGGTGGACATAGTGTCGAGGGCGGATTCCTCACAGGGCGAGCGGTTTAGAAGCCGCGCAATTCCTCCTCACTGAGCCCGAAATAGTGCCCCACCTCGTGCAGCAGGGTGGCGCGGATTTGGCGGCGCACGTCCGCCTCGCTTCTCGAAATGGCCTCGATGTTTTTCTGGTACAGAAAAATGTGGTCGGGCGGGGTGGAATAGAAAACGCTCTTCTCCGTGCGCGGGATGCCGTGAAAGAGGCCCAGCAATATTCCTTGGTTCTCCACTCCTGCCGGTGGCAAGTCTTCCACGATGATGGCCACATTGGTGAGCCGCTCGCGGAACGGCGCGGGCAGGTCATCCAGAGCCTGCGCGACAAGAGCCTTAAAATTGTCTCGCTCCATCTCACTCCGGATTGTAACCCCAATGTGAACGTGCCCCCAACTGCTGGCGCGAGCAGGCAATAAGCCTAGATTTCTCAGCACGGGGTTGGGAGGGCGGGAACTCAGCAGGCTTATGCCGCGCGCAGGCGGTTTTTCCAGCGGTTGTGGATGAACCAGACGGCGCCGAGGACGATCACGACGCCCAGAACGGCATCGAAGCGGTGGAAGTATTCACGCAGGGTCATCCAGCGCTCGCCCAGTTTCATTCCCGCGTAAGCAAGCGCCAGGCACCACGGCAAAGATCCGAGAAAAGTATAGAGGTGGAAGCGCGCCACGTTCATGCGCGAGACGCCAGCGGGGAATGCAATAAAGGTGCGAATCACCGGCAGCAGGCGGGCGATGAACACGGCCCAATCGCCATAGCGCGCAAAGAAGCGGTCAGCCAACTCGAGATCGTGGTGAGTAACCAGCAGCCAGCGCCCGTATTTTTCCACCAGGGGCCGCCCTCCCAAAGATCCGACGTAATAGGCCACGAGCGACCCCAAATTGCATCCCACGGCCCCCGCCAGTCCTACCCAGAGCAGCCGAAATCGGCCGGTGAAAACCAGGTAGCCGGAAAATGGCATGATGACTTCCGAAGGCAACGGGATGCAGGCGGATTCGATCGCCATCAGCAAGACAATGCCAAGATAACCTGTCTGGGAGATCACAGCGATGATGAAGGCGGCAAGGAACTCGAGAAGGATAGAGACCATAGAGGATATTGTTCAGGGGGATTCAAAAGCCAGCGCTTGCATCAAAACAACGCGCTGTGCCTCCTGGCAGAAGCTATGAGCCGCTAGAAAGCCTCGGCGTCCTGAGTGAAGATGAAACCGGGAAGCCCCACACCTTCGGCGGCCTTCTCGACCTTCACGCGGCGAACATCAGTCATCCCCTCCCCCCACTTTTCTGAGGACGGCATAGGAGGCGAAGACCTCCGAATAAACTCTTGGTCACCAGCCAATTGTCGCCCGTCGCTTGCAACTGCCAGACTTGGCCTAACAGAATCGAGGAAACGGCCACTGGTTAACGCTCCTTTTAGGGGGAGACGGTGTCCCGTCACGGGAAACTGAATCCGAGCCTCGGTTGAAGGCCGATTTAGCTAATCTAACTGTCCTCGGAGGCAGAGTCAAGAGCGCAATGCGGTAATGCGGCTTCCCTGCCTCGCAAAATGCCTAGTTCCTGAATGCCCTCCGTTGCCTACCTTGAACTTTAAAGAGCCGATTGCATCAAGGTCGCCAATCGCCTGCCGCCAGACTCCACCCAGCGCTCCATTGCCTTGAAACCACATGGGTTACACGGATGTTAGCGACACGGTGCGAGGAGAATTGTTGAGTCTTCCGCCCCCGCCCCCTGATTGGCCGGCACCCAGGGAAACATGCGAGCCTGTGTAAACTCAATTTTACCTTCGCCCCCGGTAACGGATGCAACCCCTTGCCGTCTATATAATCCAACAGTCGGGTGGATTCGGGTTGGCCGCCGAAGAAAAGCCGAAGGTCTACCTGAAATCAGGGCGAGGGTCAGCAAAGCAAAGGACATTGCCAGTATTCGCAATCGCCGAAGAGAAATAAAGAGACAGCGGTCGAGCCCGCCCGCAATGGTATAATTGCTGGTAAGGAGTCATGCCATGAGGAAGCCGCGTTTCGTAGCGCTATTGCTTGTCGCGATCCTGTGCTGGGCCTCGCTTCCCGGTCGCGCTGACGATAAGAAGGACGACGTCGACGACATCGGCGATCGCAAGGTCGCACATCGCAGCATCATCTCCCAGGAAAAAGAAATCGCCATCGGCAAGCAGTATGCCGATCAGATTGACAAACAAGCCAAGATTCTCAAGGACCCGGTCATCAATGAGTACGTGAACCGCGTGGCGCAAAACCTGGCGCGCAACTCGGACCTCAAGATTCCCCTGACGATCAAGGTCATTGACGACCCCGCCATCAACGCTTTCACCCTGCCGGGCGGGTTCATGTACCTCAACACCGGCACACTGCTGGCGGCCGATGAGGAAGACCAGGTGGCCGGCGTCATTGCGCACGAGATCGGCCACGCGGCGGCTCGCCACTGGGCCAGCACGATGACCAAGGCCACCATTCTGCAATTCGCCATGATCCCCATGATGTTCATCCCCATGTCCGCGGCGGTCTATTATGGCGTCATGGAAGCTTACATGAACGGCGTGCCCATGGCCTTCCTGAAATTCAGCCGCAAGGATGAGCAGGAGGCCGACTTCCTGGGTTTGCAGTACATGTACAAGGCGGGCTACGACCCCAATGCCTTCGTCGGCTTCTTCGGCAAAGTCATGGACGAAGAGCGGCGCAGCCCCGGGAGCATGGCCAAGGTTTTTGCCGACCATCCCCCCACGGGCGATCGCATTATCGCGTCGGAAGAAGAGATTCAGAAGATTCTCCCCAAGCGTGACCGAGTACCTGGTATCAACCTCGGAGTTTGATGACATCAAGGCGCGCTTGCAAACCCTCATCACCCAGCGCAAGCGGCAGCAAAAGGGAGACTCCGGACCCACGCTGCGCAAGCGCGAAACGCCCGACACCGACCACCACGCAATCCGGGTCAGCAGCAAACCGATTCGGGAGCGACGATGATCAGCCGCCCGTGCTGAAGCGGCGCGACTAAGTGCCCATCGATTTCAGCTCAGGATAAAAGGCGTCCGGACCATCGGGCGCCTTTTGCTTTTGGCGCGGGCCGCGGTCAGGAGCCGGAAAGCCCTCGCGCCCGCGCGCGGGGAAGCGATCAGGGTTGTGATGATGAGATTCTGGAATCAGGGATGGCTGGGGGAATTGAAAACCACGCCGAGTTTGCGCAGTTCGTCGTTGTAATATTTCCGGTAGAGAATCTCCCACTCGCCACTGCCCTCGGGGATGGTGCGTTTCTGCGAAGCGATCCGGGCTTTGACGATCTCGTCCATCTTCTCTTCCTCGTGCATCAGCTCCGTCAGGATCTTGACGGTTTCCTGGCGAATGGTGTTGGGCTCTTCAAAGATTTCCACTTCGTCCAAGGCTTCAATCGCCCCCATGATCCGATGCGAGATTTGGATGATCTTTTCGTGGCTCAATTTCATCGGCTCACAGCACCGCCCGTTCAGAGAATGATTTTGCGTTCCCGCACGAGCTGTTTCTTGATCACTTTAAACGCCTCTTCGAAGGTGGCGCCCAACTCCTTCATCTCGTCGCCGTGCTGTTCGAGGATCTTCCGCACCTCATCATTAATACGGTCCTCGATACTAAACTCATCGAGCATCACCTCGTACATAACTTCGGTGACGTACTCGGGCTGGTCGAATTGGATGAGCCCGGCCTTGGTAAGGCGTTTCAGAACCTGTTTGGCCATGTAGGCCACGTATTCTCGCGGAAACTGCATAGTTGGGTCTGTGTCTTCCTTGACGATCTGAGACAGCTAGTGTATATTCCATAGATTGGAACTGTCAAGGTTCGTGTGCCGGGGGTCGAAATAGTTTTGCCCCCGCTCGAAGGGAAGCCGGGCGGTTAGCTCAGTTGGTTAGAGCGTCTGCCTTACAAGCAGAAGGTCATCCGTTCGAGCCGGATACCGCCCACCAGCCAATTGAGTCATTGGGTCATCGGGCCATTGATTCATTGAACGCGAATCCACTTGACCGGGGGAGTCGCAAGCCGGGAGGCAGCTTCGATTTCATTCAATGAGTCAATGAATCGATGGCTCGATGAATCAATTTTTTCGGGGACGTAGTTCAGCTGGTTAGAACGCATGCCTGTCACGCATGAGGTCGCGGGTTCGAGTCCCGTCGTCCCCGCCAGCTAATTCAATAACTTACGGACGACACGCTTTCGAGACATTCCGATTGGGTTACCAATTTGGTGCATATGGTGTGTAGAAGTGGGCAATTTCTCACAGCCAGGCTCCGGCAAGGGCGTTGCAATTGACTCCAGTGCGATGCGCTTGGCGGCCATCCGGATATGGGAGTAATGCTCCAAAATCTGGCGTGAGACGTGCCCGGCAATTGACATTACCGTCTGGTCGGATGCTTGGGACTCGGCCAGCTTGGTAATTGAAGTATGATCGTGAAATCGGAGCCGAGCTAGTGGATTCTTGATGTCCCGCATGTCAGCCTTGCATCCCAGGTTCTTGCATGAATCGGTCGGCCTCTGGAACCGTCCGCACTTTGGGCACTCGACAGATCGAGTCACAGGTGCGCCAAGCCGACCGCCAACCTGTGGTAGAACGGGTAGGGTCAATATTCCGCGACTCGCACCGGGGGAAAACATATTGCTCAGGCTTGCGGTTGGGGAATCGGCTTCCCCAATCGGCCAGAGCTTTCACCGCAGAGGAATTCAAGGGAATCATCCGCCCCGTGCCAGCATCCGTGTTTGACTTGCCCACACGATTTGTGCGTGAAGACAGACAGCTTGGCCGCGCCTGATTGAAACGCCCGAAGACAGCAATGTCAAGGCGCCCACGGACTTACAGAGGGTACGGAAACTGCAAGGGGAATATCGTCGATTACCTTGAGGCAAAGATGAAGGAAGTGAGGTCATCCATCTGAGCGATGCTGCGTGAGAGGTCTGAAATGATACGACTGCGGGGGACGTGCGGCAGCGCGTAACGCTCGATCATATCGAGGGTTCATCCTCGATGATCAGAACTTTTCTGCGCGCAGGGTTTGGGGCCATTGCGATCTCCACTGATGCGGGCTTCCGATCGTAAGTTGCTCTTTTATACCCAATTCCCAAACGACCGTTTATAGGACAAAGGTACTATCTTGGCGAGTTTCAGAGGCTGTGGCGCATCGACTCGCAGAATGGCGCGGGATTCTAGGGAACGCGACGCGGAAAATCGAAGGTGGCTCCTACCAGGGCAAACCAAGGGTGGGGAATTCCGTGACTTCCACTTGGCCGCCTTCCTTGCTGGTCAGGCAGCCCGACGTCGCGGTCGGGCACGGGCCCGGCGGGAAGGTTGATGAGGAGTTGCGTCCGGTAGAGTTGGGGATCGACCTCGTGGCGGCGGCCCCCTCCCGGGGCCGCGGTTTCTGCGCCCGTTCCTCGCCCAAGTTCAGCCGCGCTTGCGCCCGCTCGGCGGTCGATTGCAGCCGGTCCGCCCGCGGCCCGTAGTACCACTTCTTGGACCGGTCCAGTTCTAATGGCAGAGGTAGATTCGGGAGGTAGAGATCGTCCGCGCGCTTCCCCTGCCGCGCGGCATGCTCGGCGGCGCGTTGCTCGGCGCGGTGGCGCTCGACCCGCGCCGCCCGCCACAGCTCTTGCAGCGTGGCGGGATCTTCGGGGAAGTGCGGTATTTCCGAAGTAGGCACATCTGCTTAGAGGATGTAATACGAACGGGGTTGCTCACGGGGCGAGAGGTTCGCAAGCAATTTTCCCTTCGCCGCGCTGACTCACTCCGCCCAGGTTTCCCGGGGAACCTTCCCGGCGGGCCGACCCTTCCTTGCCCCCGCGGGCCGGGCGCGCATCGCGCGGCAGGCGCGCCCGCCGCCTCACGTCGATCCCGTCCCGGATCATCGCCAACTCGCTGGCGCGCAATTCCACTGCCCGCCCCCCCGGCGCGGAAACCCATCTCGCCCACTTCCGTCGTGCTGGGTTGCTTCGTTCTCGCTGGGTCATCGGGCCTACCGTAAGCGTTCGGTCTGGGCCGTCTTGACGAATCGAGAATAGGCGGGCATTCTTCCAAGTGGACACTTCGATAGTGTCCACTTGGAGGAATAGATGGACACTTCTGGTCCCGCAGTGATTGATGCTATTTCCTCGCGTAAGGCACTTCCCACAGCCAAGCGACAGTACCGCAGTGCGGAGCTGAAGCGCCAGATTGTAGAAGAGACCATGGCGCCGGGTGCATCGGTGGCCCGGGTGGCGCGGGCGCATGGCGTGAACGCCAACCAAGTATTCGCCTGGCGCCGCCAGTACCAGCGAGGGCTATTGAAACCCCGGAACCGTGCGCTGTCGGGCTTGTTGGCGGTTCGCCTGGCAGAGGGGGGAGCGGACCCGAGCGGTGCGCCGATGCCGCGCAGCCTCTCCGGCGTGATTCAGGTGGAACTTCCCAAGGGACAGTTGCGACTGACGGGTGCGGTGGATCCCGAAGCGCTGCGGTTGGTACTGAAAGAGTTGCTGGCATGATGGGGCTGGCGGCGGGGACGAGAATCTGGATCGTGGCGGGCGTGACGGACATGCGGCGCGGGTTTGTGGGACTGAGCGGCATGGTACAGACGGCGCTGCAGGAGAATCCCTTTTCGGGGCAGGTCTTTATTTTTCGTGGGCGACGCGGCGACCTGCTCAAAGTGCTCTGGTGGGATGGCGACGGCCTGTGTCTTTTTGCCAAGCGGCTGGAGCGTGGGCGTTTCATCTGGCCGCAGGCCACCGGGGGCGTGGTTTCGCTCACGCCGGCGCAGCTTTCGATGCTGCTGGAAGGGATCGACTGGCGACGTCCCATCCGCACCGCGGCGCCGCAGATGGCCGTGTAAGCCGGGAAATTCCTCGCCCTCGGATATTCTTATAATAGATATTGCATTATCGTGTGTTTTCTTCTTGCATATCACAGAATATCTGCCATACTAAGGTCGTGATGGTTGCGCGCCCCGCCCTGCCGAATCTCGACACGCTCCCCCCGGAAGCCTTAAAGGCTCTCCTCCACGCCCAGCATCAAACGCTCGCCGTGCAGGCGGAAAGAATTCAGGTGCAGGACGAACAACTGGCGGGGCGGCAGGCCGAGATCGAACGCTTGCAACTGCTGATCGCCAAGTTGCGACGAATGCAGTTCGGGCGCCGGTCGGAGAAGTTGCAAGGGCAGATCGAGCAATTGGAGCTACAACTGGACGAACTGGCCACCGCTCAGGCGGAGCCCCCGGCGGCTTCCCCTACGCCGGAGGCGACGGCACCCGCGGCTCCTGGCCGCATGCCGGCGCGGCGGCCGCTGCCGGGTCATCTGCGGCGCGAGAAGCGGACGATTCTGCCCAAGGAAACGGCCTGTCCGGACTGCGGCGGCGCGTTGAAAGCTTTGGGCGAAGATGTCTCCGAGATCCTGGAGTACGTTCCGGCCCACTTCCACGTGATCCAGCAGGTGCGGCCGAAGCTGGCCTGCACGCACTGCGACAAGATTGTGCAGGCGGAAGCGCCCAGCCGCCCGATCGCCCGGGGTCTGGCGGGACCCGGCTTGCTGGCGCACGTGCTGGTATCGAAATACTGCGACCATCTCCCGTTGTACCGCCAGGAAGAGATTTATGCGCGGGTGGGCGTGGAACTGGAGCGCACCACGCTGGCGGACTGGGTGGGTGGCGCGAGCCAGTTGCTGGCGCCCTTGGTCGAGGAGCTTCGCCGTCACGTGATGGCGGCGGCAAAGTTACACGCTGACGACACGCCGGTGCCGGTCCTGGCGCCCGGCCTGGGCAGAACGAAAACGGGGCGACTGTGGACCTATGTTCGGGATGACCGGCCCGCCGGGGACACCACGCCGCCCGGGGTGTGGTTCGCGTACTCGCCCGATCGCAAGGGCGAGCATCCCCAAGGCCACTTGCGCCACTTCGCGGGCACGCTGCAGGCCGACGGGTACGCGGGATTCGACCAAGTCTATGCGACCGGGCGCATTCGCGAGGCCGCTTGCTGGGCGCACGTTAGAAGGAAATTCTACGATCTTCAGGTTGCTCATAAGTCACCGATTGCCCAGGAAGCTCTGGAACGGATCGGGGCTCTGTACGCGATTGAAAAGGAGATCCGCGGCCGCCCACCGGACGAGCGGCGGGAGATCCGGCAAGCCCGCGCTCGGCCCCTCCTGGAATCGTTACACGCGTGGCTGGAAAGCTGCTTGCCCAAGCTGTCGCAGAAATCGGATACGACCGCGGCCGTGAAGTATGCGCTGGGACGCTGGGAAGCGCTGACGCGCTACGCGGAGGACGGTAGCCTGGAAATCGACAACAACGCCGCCGAACGGGCTCTGCGTGCCGTCGCTCTCGGACGCAAGAATTACCTTTTTGCCGGTTCGGATAAGGGCGGCGAACGCGCCGCCGTGCTCTATAGCCTGATCGGCACCGCCAAACTCAACGGCCTCGATCCGGAGAGCTACTTCCGCGACGTGCTCTCCCGCCTCCCCGACCATCCCATCAACCACATCGAAGAACTGCTGCCCTGGAATGTCGTTCCATTCGCCACTGCCCCACCCTCCGACCAGTAGTAGCACAATCCGCCAAGTGTCCACGAATCCGCCCGTGGACATATCCCCCCATGCCTGTCAACACGGCCAACTTCGGACGCTTACGGCCTACCTCCCTTCCAGCAGGCCACAATGCGATACTCCCTCACTCCTCGGCAAGATGCGCTTCACATATCGCTCACAAGACAGCAACATCGCGGGAAACACGCTCCCACCATGGTCCGAACCTGAAAGGGTCGAATCCGCGGGGCTTATCCCCCGACTTGAGCCGTAAGCGTTCGGTCTGGGCCGTCTCGACGAATCGAGAATAGGCGGGCATTCTTCCAAGTGGACACTTCGATAGTGTCCACTTGGAGGAATAGATGGACACTTCTGGTCCCGCAGTGATTGATGCTATTTCCTCGCGTAAGGCACTTCCCACAGCCAAGCGACAGTACCGCAGTGCGGAGCTGAAGCGCCAGATTGTAGAAGAGACCATGGCGCCGGGTGCATCGGTGGCCCGGGTGGCGCGGGCGCATGGCGTGAACGCCAACCAAGTATTCGCCTGGCGCCGCCAGTACCAGCGAGGGCTATTGAAACCCCGGAACCGTGCGCTGTCGGGCTTGTTGGCGGTTCGCCTGGCAGAGGGGGGAGCGGACCCGAGCGGTGCGCCGATGCCGCGCAGCCTCTCCGGCGTGATTCAGGTGGAACTTCCCAAGGGACAGTTGCGACTGACGGGTGCGGTGGATCCCGAAGCGCTGCGGTTGGTACTGAAAGAGTTGCTGGCATGATG
Source organism: uncultured Acidobacteriota bacterium (assembly GCA_963810005.1). Classification (GTDB taxonomy): domain Bacteria; phylum Acidobacteriota; class Terriglobia; order UBA7540; family UBA7540; genus Bog-366. Next base: position 6,221 of record CAWELY010000040.1, on the reverse strand, counting down.
GGGCTGGCGGCGGGGACGAGAATCTGGATCGTGGCGGGCGTGACGGACATGCGGCGCGGGTTTGTGGGACTGAGCGGCATGGTACAGACGGCGCTGCAGGAGAATCCCTTTTCGGGGCAGGTCTTTATTTTTCGTGGGCGACGCGGCGACCTGCTCAAAGTGCTCTGGTGGGATGGCGACGGCCTGTGTCTTTTTGCCAAGCGGCTGGAGCGTGGGCGTTTCATCTGGCCGCAGGCCACCGGGGGCGTGGTTTCGCTCACGCCGGCGCAGCTTTCGATGCTGCTGGAAGGGATCGACTGGCGACGTCCCATCCGCACCGCGGCGCCGCAGATGGCCGTGTAAGCCGGGAAATTCCTCGCCCTCGGATATTCTTATAATAGATATTGCATTATCGTGTGTTTTCTTCTTGCATATCACAGAATATCTGCCATACTAAGGTCGTGATGGTTGCGCGCCCCGCCCTGCCGAATCTCGACACGCTCCCCCCGGAAGCCTTAAAGGCTCTCCTCCACGCCCAGCATCAAACGCTCGCCGTGCAGGCGGAAAGAATTCAGGTGCAGGACGAACAACTGGCGGGGCGGCAGGCCGAGATCGAACGCTTGCAACTGCTGATCGCCAAGTTGCGACGAATGCAGTTCGGTGCCGGTCGGAGAAGTTGCAAGGGCAGATCGAGCAATTGGAGCTACAACTGGACGAACTGGCCACCGCTCAGGCGGAGCCCCCGGCGGCTTCCCCTACGCCGGAGGCGACGGCACCCGCGGCTCCTGGCCGCATGCCGGCGCGGCGGCCGCTGCCGGGTCATCTGCGGCGCGAGAAGCGGACGATTCTGCCCAAGGAAACGGCCTGTCCGGACTGCGGCGGCGCGTTGAAAGCTTTGGGCGAAGATGTCTCCGAGATCCTGGAGTACGTTCCGGCCCACTTCCACGTGATCCAGCAGGTGCGGCCGAAGCTGGCCTGCACGCACTGCGACAAGATTGTGCAGGCGGAAGCGCCCAGCCGCCCGATCGCCCGGGGTCTGGCGGGACCCGGCTTGCTGGCGCACGTGCTGGTATCGAAATACTGCGACCATCTCCCGTTGTACCGCCAGGAAGAGATTTATGCGCGGGTGGGCGTGGAACTGGAGCGCACCACGCTGGCGGACTGGGTGGGTGGCGCGAGCCAGTTGCTGGCGCCCTTGGTCGAGGAGCTTCGCCGTCACGTGATGGCGGCGGCAAAGTTACACGCTGACGACACGCCGGTGCCGGTCCTGCGCCCGGCCTGGGCAGAACGAAAACGGGGCGACTGTGGACCTATGTTCGGGATGACCGGCCCGCCGGGGACACCACGCCGCCCGGGGTGTGGTTCGCGTACTCGCCCGATCGCAAGGGCGAGCATCCCCAAGGCCACTTGCGCCACTTCGCGGGCACGCTGCAGGCCGACGGGTACGCGGGATTCGACCAAGTCTATGCGACCGGGCGCATTCGCGAGGCCGCTTGCTGGGCGCACGTTAGAAGGAAATTCTACGATCTTCAGGTTGCTCATAAGTCACCGATTGCCCAGGAAGCTCGTAAGCGTTCGGTCTGGGCCGTCTTGACGAATCGAGAATAGGCGGGCATTCTTCCAAGTGGACACTTCGATAGTGTCCACTTGGAGGAATAGATGGACACTTCTGGTCCCGCAGTGATTGATGCTATTTCCTCGCGTAAGGCACTTCCCACAGCCAAGCGACAGTACCGCAGTGCGGAGCTGAAGCGCCAGATTGTAGAAGAGACCATGGCGCCGGGTGCATCGGTGGCCCGGGTGGCGCGGGCGCATGGCGTGAACGCCAACCAAGTATTCGCCTGGCGCCGCCAGTACCAGCGAGGGCTATTGAAACCCCGGAACCGTGCGCTGTCGGGCTTGTTGGCGGTTCGCCTGGCAGAGGGGGGAGCGGACCCGAGCGGTGCGCCGATGCCGCGCAGCCTCTCCGGCGTGATTCAGGTGGAACTTCCCAAGGGACAGTTGCGACTGACGGGTGCGGTGGATCCCGAAGCGCTGCGGTTGGTACTGAAAGAGTTGCTGGCATGATGGGGCTGGCGGCGGGGACGAGAATCTGGATCGTGGCGGGCGTGACGGACATGCGGCGCGGGTTTGTGGGACTGAGCGGCATGGTACAGACGGCGCTGCAGGAGAATCCCTTTTCGGGGCAGGTCTTTATTTTTCGTGGGCGACGCGGCGACCTGCTCAAAGTGCTCTGGTGGGATGGCGACGGCCTGTGTCTTTTTGCCAAGCGGCTGGAGCGTGGGCGTTTCATCTGGCCGCAGGCCACCGGGGGCGTGGTTTCGCTCACGCCGGCGCAGCTTTCGATGCTGCTGGAAGGGATCGACTGGCGACGTCCCATCCGCACCGCGGCGCCGCAGATGGCCGTGTAAGCCGGGAAATTCCTCGCCCTCGGATATTCTTATAATAGATATTGCATTATCGTGTGTTTTCTTCTTGCATATCACAGAATATCTGCCATACTAAGGTCGTGATGGTTGCGCGCCCCGCCCTGCCGAATCTCGACACGCTCCCCCCGGAAGCCTTAAAGGCTCTCCTCCACGCCCAGCATCAAACGCTCGCCGTGCAGGCGGAAAGAATTCAGGTGCAGGACGAACAACTGGCGGGGCGGCAGGCCGAGATCGAACGCTTGCAACTGCTGATCGCCAAGTTGCGACGAATGCAGTTCGGGCGCCGGTCGGAGAAGTTGCAAGGGCAGATCGAGCAATTGGAGCTACAACTGGACGAACTGGCCACCGCTCAGGCGGAGCCCCCGGCGGCTTCCCCTACGCCGGAGGCGACGGCACCCGCGGCTCCTGGCCGCATGCCGGCGCGGCGGCCGCTGCCGGGTCATCTGCGGCGCGAGAAGCGGACGATTCTGCCCAAGGAAACGGCCTGTCCGGACTGCGGCGGCGCGTTGAAAGCTTTGGGCGAAGATGTCTCCGAGATCCTGGAGTACGTTCCGGCCCACTTCCACGTGATCCAGCAGGTGCGGCCGAAGCTGGCCTGCACGCACTGCGACAAGATTGTGCAGGCGGAAGCGCCCAGCCGCCCGATCGCCCGGGGTCTGGCGGGACCCGGCTTGCTGGCGCACGTGCTGGTATCGAAATACTGCGACCATCTCCCGTTGTACCGCCAGGAAGAGATTTATGCGCGGGTGGGCGTGGAACTGGAGCGCACCACGCTGGCGGACTGGGTGGGTGGCGCGAGCCAGTTGCTGGCGCCCTTGGTCGAGGAGCTTCGCCGTCACGTGATGGCGGCGGCAAAGTTACACGCTGACGACACGCCGGTGCCGGTCCTGGCGCCCGGCCTGGGCAGAACGAAAACGGGGCGACTGTGGACCTATGTTCGGGATGACCGGCCCGCCGGGGACACCACGCCGCCCGGGGTGTGGTTCGCGTACTCGCCCGATCGCAAGGGCGAGCATCCCCAAGGCCACTTGCGCCACTTCGCGGGCACGCTGCAGGCCGACGGGTACGCGGGATTCGACCAAGTCTATGCGACCGGGCGCATTCGCGAGGCCGCTTGCTGGGCGCACGTTCGCAGGAAATTCTACGATCTTCAGGTTGCTCATAAGTCACCGATTGCCCAGGAAGCTCGTAAGCGTTCGGTCTGGGCCGTCTCGACGAATCGAGAATAGGCGGGCATTCTTCCAAGTGGACACTTCGATAGTGTCCACTTGGAGGAATAGATGGACACTTCTGGTCCCGCAGTGATTGATGCTATTTCCTCGCGTAAGGCACTTCCCACAGCCAAGCGACAGTACCGCAGTGCGGAGCTGAAGCGCCAGATTGTAGAAGAGACCATGGCGCCGGGTGCATCGGTGGCCCGGGTGGCGCGGGCGCATGGCGTGAACGCCAACCAAGTATTCGCCTGGCGCCGCCAGTACCAGCGAGGGCTATTGAAACCCCGGAACCGTGCGCTGTCGGGCTTGTTGGCGGTTCGCCTGGCAGAGGGGGGAGCGGACCCGAGCGGTGCGCCGATGCCGCGCAGCCTCTCCGGCGTGATTCAGGTGGAACTTCCCAAGGGACAGTTGCGACTGACGGGTGCGGTGGATCCCGAAGCGCTGCGGTTGGTACTGAAAGAGTTGCTGGCATGATGGGGCTGGCGGCGGGGACGAGAATCTGGATCGTGGCGGGCGTGACGGACATGCGGCGCGGGTTTGTGGGACTGAGCGGCATGGTACAGACGGCGCTGCAGGAGAATCCCTTTTCGGGGCAGGTCTTTATTTTTCGTGGGCGACGCGGCGACCTGCTCAAAGTGCTCTGGTGGGATGGCGACGGCCTGTGTCTTTTTGCCAAGCGGCTGGAGCGTGGGCGTTTCATCTGGCCGCAGGCCACCGGGGGCGTGGTTTCGCTCACGCCGGCGCAGCTTTCGATGCTGCTGGAAGGGATCGACTGGCGACGTCCCATCCGCACCGCGGCGCCGCAGATGGCCGTGTAAGCCGGGAAATTCCTCGCCCTCGGATATTCTTATAATAGATATTGCATTATCGTGTGTTTTCTTCTTGCATATCACAGAATATCTGCCATACTAAGGTCGTGATGGTTGCGCGCCCCGCCCTGCCGAATCTCGACACGCTCCCCCCGGAAGCCTTAAAGGCTCTCCTCCACGCCCAGCATCAAACGCTCGCCGTGCAGGCGGAAAGAATTCAGGTGCAGGACGAACAACTGGCGGGGCGGCAGGCCGAGATCGAACGCTTGCAACTGCTGATCGCCAAGTTGCGACGAATGCAGTTCGGCGCCGGTCGGAGAAGTTGCAAGGGCAGATCGAGCAATTGGAGCTACAACTGGACGAACTGGCCACCGCTCAGGCGGAGCCCCCGGCGGCTTCCCCTACGCCGGAGGCGACGGCACCCGCGGCTCCTGGCCGCATGCCGGCGCGGCGGCCGCTGCCGGGTCATCTGCGGCGCGAGAAGCGGACGATTCTGCCCAAGGAAACGGCCTGTCCGGACTGCGGCGGCGCGTTGAAAGCTTTGGGCGAAGATGTCTCCGAGATCCTGGAGTACGTTCCGGCCCACTTCCACGTGATCCAGCAGGTGCGGCCGAAGCTGGCCTGCACGCACTGCGACAAGATTGTGCAGGCGGAAGCGCCCAGCCGCCCGATCGCCCGGGGTCTGGCGGGACCCGGCTTGCTGGCGCACGTGCTGGTATCGAAATACTGCGACCATCTCCCGTTGTACCGCCAGGAAGAGATTTATGCGCGGGTGGGCGTGGAACTGGAGCGCACCACGCTGGCGGACTGGGTGGGTGGCGCGAGCCAGTTGCTGGCGCCCTTGGTCGAGGAGCTTCGCCGTCACGTGATGGCGGCGGCAAAGTTACACGCTGACGACACGCCGGTGCCGGTCCTGGCGCCCGGCCTGGGCAGAACGAAAACGGGGCGACTGTGGACCTATGTTCGGGATGACCGGCCCGCCGGGGACACCACGCCGCCCGGGGTGTGGTTCGCGTACTCGCCCGATCGCAAGGGCGAGCATCCCCAAGGCCACTTGCGCCACTTCGCGGGCACGCTGCAGGCCGACGGGTACGCGGGATTCGACCAAGTCTATGCGACCGGGCGCATTCGCGAGGCCGCTTGCTGGGCGCACGTTAGAAGGAAATTCTACGATCTTCAGGTTGCTCATAAGTCACCGATTGCCCAGGAAGCTCTGGAACGGATCGGGGCTCTGTACGCGATTGAAAAGGAGATCCGCGGCCGCCCACCGGACGAGCGGCGGGAGATCCGGCAAGCCCGCGCTCGGCCCCTCCTGGAATCGTTACACGCGTGGCTGGAAAGCTGCTTGCCCAAGCTGTCGCAGAAATCGGATACGACCGCGGCCGTGAAGTATGCGCTGGGACGCTGGGAAGCGCTGACGCGCTACGCGGAGGACGGTAGCCTGGAAATCGACAACAACGCCGCCGAACGGGCTCTGCGTGCCGTCGCTCTCGGACGCAAGAATTACCTTTTTGCCGGTTCGGATAAGGGCGGCGAACGCGCCGCCGTGCTCTATAGCCTGATCGGCACCGCGAAACTCAATGGCCTCGATCCGGAGAGCTACCTCCGCGACGTGCTCTCCCGCCTCCCCGACCATCCCATCAACCACATCGAAGAACTGCTGCCCTGGAATGTCGTTCCATTCGCCACTGCCCCACCCTCCGACCAGTAGTAGCACAATCCGCCAAGTGTCCACGAATCCGCCCGTGGACATATCCCCCCATGCCTGTCAACACGGCCAACTTCGGACG
>CAWELY010000039.1:0-171622 GCA_963810005.1 uncultured Acidobacteriota bacterium | reverse complement strand
CGGGCTTATTTCCGCCTGCCTCATTACCCCCGTTTTCGCCATCATCCATCTGCAATATGCCTTGTTGATGGGACCGCTTGCCGCGCTTCTCAGCCTAGTCCCCTATATCGGCGTGGCGCTGGGAATTCTTCCTCCCTTGCTTGTGGCGCTGATGCAATACAACACCACGGGCCCCTTCATCGCCATCGGCATCGCCGTGGGCGCGGTCCATTTCGTGGCCGTCAACATCCTCACGCCCAAGCTCGTGGGCCAGCGCGTCAACCTGAATGCGCTCTCCGTGACCATTGCCATGATGTTCTGGTCCTGGCTGTGGGGAGGGTTCGGCTTGGTTCTCGCGGTGCCCATCACCGCTGCCATCAAGGCCGTATGCGATAACGTCGAGGCCCTTAAGCCCTACGGCGCCTGGATGGGCGAAGGGTAAGGCGTCGCTAGCGAGCGTTCGGGTGCTTTCCTAATTTCAGATGTAGCGCCGGCTTCCAGCCGGCATTAAGCCGCCAAGATGGCGGCGCTATGTTCAAATTAGAACAGCACCAGCGTTCGGTGATTCTTTACTGCGGTGTCCTGCCGTGCTAGAGTTCCATAAGGGATCAGGGCCGATCGCGGGATAACTGTGAGTCGGCAACGCCTCAGAAATGGAGGGACGTCCATGGAGTCAACCGATCAGACACGCTCACCCTTAGGCAGCCTCGATGAGTGGGAAGACTTCCTCAAGCAGCGGTATCCTGAGACGCCCTCAGACGCCGGCGAAGGCGGCGTCGGCGAAGCCGTCGGTGGGCACCGACCCCGACAAGAAGCCGGAGGAGTTCCGTGACCACAGCGCCGAAACGCGAGCCTCGGTGAAGGAGTTCTATCGCCTCAACCACACCTACCAGACGCGCGAATTCGTCCTCGCCAAACAGCGCGAGTTCGCCAATCGGGAAAGAACGCGGATGGGGATTTGGGAGGCCATGGAGTACCTCAACACCCTCATTGATGATAGTGATCCGGACACCGACCTCCCGCAGATCGAGCACCTGCTCCAGACCGCCGAGTCCTGCCGGCGCGACGGGCAGCCGCGCTGGTTCATCCTCACCGGCTTGGTTCATGATCTGGGGAAGATCCTGTGCCTCTGGGGCGAGCCGCAATGGGCCGTCGTCGGCGACACGTTTCCGGTCGGCTGCGCCTATTCTCCCAAGATCGTGTTCCCCGAATACTTCGCCTCCAACCCGGATTCGACCGTGCCCGAGTACCAAACCAAGCTGGGCATTTATCGAGGAGCACTGCGGACTGGACAAGGTGGACCTGTCGTGGGGCCACGATGAGTATATGTATCACGTCGCGAAGGATTACCTGCCGGAGGAAGCTCGCTACATGATTCGCTATCACTCCTTCTACCCCGCCCACAAGGAGGGCGAGTACGAGTACCTGATGAGCGAGCGCGACAAGACGATGTTCAAGTGGGTGCGCGAGTTCCAGAATTACGATCTGTACTCGAAGAGTCTGGAGCGGCCCAATCTCCAGGAACTCCGGCCCTATTACGAGGATCTGATCGCCGAATACTTCCCGCCCCAGATTTCGTGGTAGGAATCAGTTGATTTCAGAACCACCGGCTCATGATGACTTTCTGCTCGGTGTAAAACGCTACGGCGTCTTTGCCGTGGGCGTGCAGGTCCCCGAAGAAGGAATTCTTCCATCCGGCAAAGGGGAAGAAGGCCATGGGGGCGGCGACGCCGACGTTGATCCCCACCATCCCCACTTCAATTCGCGACGAGTACTCGCGCGCGGACTTGCCGTTGCTGGTGAAAATCGACGTCGCGTTGCCGAAGGGCGAACGGTTCACCAATTGGATGGCCTCGTCCAGCGTCTTGACCCGAATCACGGAGAGCACGGGTCCGAAAATCTCCTCCTTGGCGATGGTCATGTCGGGCGTGACGTGGTCGAAAATCGTGGGCCCGAGGAAAAATCCGCCGCTTGCGGACTTGTAGCGGCGGCCGTCGCAGAGCGGCGTGGCCCCTTCGGCGACGCCCTTTTCGATATAGCCCGCCACGCGCTTCGCAGTGATCGGAAGTTACCAGCGGCCCCATCTCAATTCCCGCCTGCGAACCGTCACCCACGGCCAGCGCCTCGGTGCGTTTGGCCAGCAAATCGAGCAGCGGACCGGCGGCCTCGCCCACCGGCACCAGCACGCTGCCCGCCAGGCATCGCTCACCCGCGGCGCCAAAGGCCGAGCCGATGATGGCCTCCACGGTCTTGGGCATGATCGGCGTCGGGCATGACCACCAGGTGATTCTTCGCCCCGCCCAGCGCCTGCACGCGTTTCCCTTCCGCCGCCGAGGTGGAGTAGATGTATTTGGCCACCGGCGTCGAGCCCACGAACGACACAGCCTTCACCAGGGGATGGTGCAACAGCGCGTCCACCGTTTCCTTGCCGCCGTGGATCAGGTTCAGAACGCCCGCCGGAAGACCGGCCTCCGCCAGCAACTCGATGATGCGCGTCGGCGTGAGCGGAACTTTTTCCGAGGGCTTCAGCACGAAACGTGTTGCCGCAGGCGATCGCGAACGGGTACATCCACATGCGGCACCATGGCGGGGAAATTGAACGGCGTAATGCCCACGCACACGCCGATGGGCTGGCGAATGGTCTTGCAGTCGATTTCCCGCGCCACATCGTTCAGCGAATCGCCCATCATCAGGCTGGGCATGCCGCAGGCCACTTCCACCATCTGGATGGCGCGGCGAACTTCCATCCTGGAATCCTCGACGGTCTTGCCGTTTTCGCGGGTGAGGATGGCCGCCACTTCCACGGCGTGCTCCTCCAGCAGCGCTTTGAAGCGGTAGAGCACCTGCACGCGGTCCACCACCGGCACGTCGCGCCATTTCAGGAACGCCTCGTGCGCGGTGCGAACGGCGCGGTCAACGTCCTCCTCGCTCGCGTAGGGGACCTCCGCCAACACGGCGCCGGTGGCCGGATTGGTAACCGGCAGGGTCTTGCGGCCCTGCGGCTTCTCCCACGCGCCATTGATATAGAAACCGACCAAACCCACGGCTGATTCCATCATTTCCACGCCCCGCCGCGCGCGGCGCGCTTCAGGTATTGGCCGCGGCCGGGTTTGCCGAAGAACTGCGCCGTTGTCCACGATCACTTCCCCGCGCGAAATCACGGTGCGGGCGTTGCCGCGGATTTCAAAGCCCTCAAACATCGAGTAGTCCACGCGCATGTGATGCGTCTTGGCGCTGAGCGTGTGGACCGCCTCGGGATCCCAAATCACCACGTCGGCGTCGCTGCCCGGCAGCGATTTCGCCCTTGCGCGGATACATGCCAAAAATGCGCGCGGGCGTGGTGGAGGTGATTTCCACGAAGCGATTGAGCGAGATCTTCCCCGCATTCACGCCGTGGTGATAAATCAGTTGCAGGCGATTCTCGATGCCCGGGCCGCCGTTGGGAATCTTGGTGAAATCATCCTTACCCAATATCTTCTGGTCGGCGAAGCAGAACGGGCAATGGTCGGTGGAAACCACTTGCAAGTGGTCGTGCTTGAGCCCGTCCCAGAGTTTGGGTTGATGCTCCTTGGGGCGCAGCGGCGGAGTGAAGACGTACTTCGCGCCTTCGAAGCCCGGGCGCGCCAGGTCGTCGATGGAAAGCAGGAGATACTGCGGGCAGGTCTCGGCAAACGCCGGCACGCCGCGGTCGCGCGCCTCGCGCACTTCGTTCAGCGCGTCCTCGGAAGTGAGGTGCACGATGTAAACCGGCACGCCGGCGATTTCCGCCAGGGCGATGGAGCGGTGCACAGCTTCCGCCTCCGCCCGCACCGGCCGCGTGAGCGCGTGGTAGATGGGCGCGGTCTTCCCTTCGGCCAGCGCGCGCGCCACCATCACGTCAATCACGCTGCCGTTTTCGGCGTGCATGCAGATCGAGCGCGCCGTTCTTGGCGGTCTGCGCCAGCGCTTTGAAAATCGTGCCGTCATCCACCATCAGCGACGTTGGGGTAGGCCATGAACAGCTTGAAGCTGGCCACGCCCTCGCGCACCATGTCGTCCATGTCTTCCAGGCCCGCGCCCGCGAGGTCGGTAACAATCATGTGCAGGCCGTAGTCGATGGTGGCGCGGCCCTCGGCCTTTTTCCACCAGGTGTCGAGCGCGTCCCTCATGCGAGTGCCGCGCGCCTGGATGGCGAAATCGACGATGGAGGTGGTGCCGCCGAACGCCGCGGCGCGCGTGCCCGTCTCGAAATCGTCGCTCGACATGGTGCCGCCGAAGGGCATGTCGAGATGGGTGTGAGCATCGATGCCGCCGGGGATAACGTACATGCCCGTGGCGTCAATCACCCGCGCATCGGAGCCGGCGGCAAGGCCCAGACCCGACCTGGCTGATGCGTTCGCCCTCAATCAGCACATCGGCCTTGCGGGTTTCTTTTGCGGTAACAACCGTGCCGTTGCGAATCAGTGTGGTCATGGGTGTCTTTCATCCTGTTCCCGCGAAGCGGGGGGGAAATGCAGAAACTCCAGGTTCCCGCGAAGCGGGAATACGTGAGTAGCCGTAGGTGAAACCTACGGGTGCGAATCATAGAAGATGCCATCGGCCCTGAAGGGGCCGGACGTCCACCCGCATCACAGAATATACCGTTCATCAAATTCAATTCCTGCCTCTACCAACAGTTTGCGGTACTCCTCCGCAAAGGTGGTGCGACGGTGATGTTCTGCCTGTCCCTTGATGTATTCAATCAAGGCGTCCACCTCTCCTTTAGAATGCGTAAAGGCACCATACCCATCCTGCCAGTGCGAGAAGGAACGAAATACGGAGTTTTCCTTAATCCACAGTGACGAACTCGCTTTTATATTCTTTACGAGGTCCGCCAGGCTCACGGTTGGATGAAGGCTCGTAAGGATGTGTACATGGTCCTCGGTTCCATTGATGCGATAAAGGTGGCTTTCATAGTTTTTCGCAATGCCCCAGATATAACGGAAAAGATCCTCGCGGCGGTCGACCTTGAGCACGGGCACACGCTCTTTGGTAGAAAAGACGATGTGATAGTAGATTTGAGTATGCGTTGACATGCGGCAGTTTCCTACCAGCCAAGCCCGTTGTGGTTGGCCCATTCGTTGTGCGGCCCCTTCAGGGCCGGGGCACTTTTGTTGCGGTCCTTTCCGTGGGTTTCACCCACGGCTACTCACCTTTCTCCCCTTCGGGGAGCAGACGCGTTTTCGCGAACCGTCAATCCCTGAGTCCAGAGGTTCAAATCCCTAACCACGAATCCCGGACCCCGTGTCCCTAACCACGGATCTCGATGACCCGATTCCTTTGTTCACCCGATCACCGGATCACCCGATCTCCGGATCACCGGATTATCCGATCTCCGGATTACCCGCTCGCCGTACGTTGCTCCCAAGATTCGAAACGGCCGGCCGGTTTCAACCTTTTCCATGGTGATGGAGCCGGGAACCGGGCACACCAGCCAGCACAGGTTGCAGCCCACGCATTCGTCCTCATCCACGCGCGGAATCCTCTCCGGCGGCGTTTTGACGTCGGGCGCAGCATGCGAATCGAGTTTGGCGATGGGCGTCACGGCGATGCGGGCGCGGGTGGCCGCTTCCGCCGCCTCCGGCTTGGCGTAACCGTCGCGATGGATGCACTGGTGCGCGCCATCCCAGCAGGCGATGTAGCACAGGTCGCAGCCAATGCATTTCTCGGGATGGATGCGCGCCACGATGCGGTAATTCAAATCCAGATGCTTCCACTCGGTCACGCGCGCGAGCGAGAGGCCGCGGAAACTGTCGAGGGTGGCAAAGCCCTTTTCATCCATCCAATGGGAAAGGCCATCGATCATGTCCTCCACGATGCGATAGCCGTAGTGCATGGCGGCGGTACACACCTGCACGGTGCCGCAGCCGAGCAGGAAGAACTCGGCGGCTTCCCGCCATCCGGCAATGCCGCCGATGCCGGAGATGGGAATCCCCACTTCCGGGTCGGAAGCAATCTGCTGCACCAGGTGCAGGGCGATGGGCTTCACCGCCGGCCCGCAGTAGCCGCCGTGGGAGGAATGGCCGCCCACGTCCGGCCGCGGCGTGAGCGTGTCAAGATCGATGCCGGTAATCGAATTGATGGTGTTGATGGCGGAAAGCCCATCCGCGCCGCCGCGCTTGGCGGCCCGCGCCACGGTGCGGATGTCGGTGACATTGGGTGTGAGCTTCACCAGCACCGGCGTGCGCGCCACTTCCTTCACCCATTCGGTGATCATGCAGGAATAATCGGGCACCTGGCCGACCGCCGAGCCCATGCCGCGCTCGCTCATGCCGTGGGGGCAGCCGAAATTCAGTTCCAGGCCGTCGGCGCCGGCGTCTTCCGCGCGCTTCACGATGTCGTGCCAGGCTTCGCGCTTGGATTCCACCATCAGCGAGGCAATGACGGCGTGCTTCGGGTAGCGCTTCTTCACTTCCGCGATCTCGCGCAGGTTCACCTCAATCGGCCGGTCGGAGATGAGCTCGATGTTGTTCAACCCCATCATGCGCTGGTTATTCCAATCCACCGAGGAGTAACGCGAGGTGGTGTTCACGATGGGCTCGCCGATGGTCTTCCAGACGGCGCCGCCCCAGCCCGCGTCGAAGGCGCGCATCACCTGGTCGCCACAGTTGGTGGGCGGGCCGGAAGCCAGCCAGAAGGGATTGGGGCATCGAATGCCGGCAAAATTGGTAGAAAGATCAGCCATAGTGTTCACCGTCCTTGGTCTTCCGTACCTGCACAAAACTGAGAATTCCTCTTCCCTCGCCCCCTTGGGGGAGAGGGGGGACCGCAAGGCGGAGGGGGCCCCACGTTTTGCAGGTTGTGGGGGTGAGGGGGATCCCGCCCGGACGGTCCCACTAGGCAAGGTCAGTATCGAACTCCACGGTTTTGACCCCCTCACCCGTCTCGCCCCGGCTGGTGAAAGCGCCGGTTGCGAGCCACCCTCTCCCCCAAGGGGGCGAGGGCTGTAAATTCAACTTGTTCAACGTGAACTGTCCACTACCCACTACCCACTGCCCACTATTCACTGTTCACTGCCTCAGTTGTGCCGCCATGGCGAGGGCGGCGCGCTTGCCGTCGGCCACCGCGTCAACCACTTCGCGCCCGCCGTTGATGCAGTCGCCTCCGGCAAAGTAGCGCGGGTTGGTGGTGCGGCCCGTGGGGCGGTCCACCACCACCAAGCCGTTCTTCACGGCAATGCCGCGCGTGTTTTCGAGCAATGCGGTCAGCCGCGCCTGCCCGATGGCGGGAATCACCATGTCGCAAGCAAACTCGATAGTGCGATCCGGGCACGGGAATGACAGCGCCGCGTCCGCTGTGGTCAGGCGCGCCCAAACGCGTCTCCACAAATCGCACGGCCGCCGCGCGCCCTTCGAAGCCGATGATCTCCATGGGCTGGGCCAGCCAGTGGAAGCGCACCCCCTCCACCTTGGAGCGGTCGTACTCGGATCTGAACGCGGGCATTTCCCGCTCGGAGCGGCGGTAGAAAAGGTGGACCTCTTCCGCGCCCAGGCGCCGCGCCGCGTTGGCAGCGTCAATGGCCGTGTTGCCGCCGCCGATCACCACCACGCGTCCGCCCACGCGAAAGTCCGGCGCCGTCTTGTAACGTTCGATGAAGCGCAGCGCGTCAATCACCCCGTGCAGCGATTCGCCGGGAATGCCCAGGCGCTGCATGGTGCCCAAGCCCATGCCGAGAAAAATGAGGGCAAATTCCTTCTCGATTTCTTCCAGGCTCGCCGCCTCGCCCACCAGGGCCTGGCGAAACTCCACGCCCAGCGAGCGGATCATATCCACTTCCCGCAGGCTGTCTTGCGGGCGCAGTTTGTATTCGGCCACGCCGTAGGTATTCAGTCCGCCCGGCAGCGGGCGGTTGTCAATCACGGTGACGGCGTAACCCCGCCGGCGCAGTTCCGCCGCACAGGCGAGCGAGGCGGGGCCGCCGCCCACGCAGCCCACCTTCTCCGCATGGGTGATGGGCGATGGGGTGCTCCAGGCGGGGTCGGGCTTTTCGTAAAACCGGTCCATGGCGAAGCGCTGGAGACGGCCGATTTCGATGGGCTTGTAGTTTTCGCGCACCATCACGCACGCGCCCTCGCACAAAACATCCACCGGGCACACGCGCGCGCAGCTCAGGCCCAGCACGTTGGAATTCAAAATCGTCAGCGCCGAGCCGCGCAGGTTGCCGGTGGAAATTTTCTTGATGAAGCGCGGCACATCAATGTGGGTGGGGCAAGCCGCAGTACACGGGGCGTCGTAACAGTAGAGGCAGCGGCTCGCTTCCATGGCGGCAGCGTGCGCGTCGAGCGCGGGATGGATTTCCGGAAAACGTCGCTACGGGATACGGGATTCGGGACACGGGACTCGGGGTTCGGGGTGCGGGATTCGGGACTCGGGTCGTTCGACGTGAATTCCATTTTGCTCATATCAACCTGTCTGGGACTCGGGATTCGGGTTGGGGACTTGGGTCGCTGGCGTGAACGACATTTTGACCCCCTCGGCTCATCTCTACTTGACGACAAAAAGTCCTATACCTAGACTACCATCTGCCCCCATTCGCCCCGTAGGGCGGGGTATCCACTTCTGAACGGCATTTTCCCCCATTCGCTGTCTTTCAAGCTTTCACCAAAGGTTCGTACATTTCCGGACGGCGGTCACGGTAAAATTGCCAGGTCTTGCGCACTTCGCCGATCATGTCGAGGTCGAGGTCGGCGGTCAGCACCTCATCACGGTCGCGGGAGGCCTGCGCGAAGATGCGCCCGCGCGGATCGCAGAAATAGCTCGAGCCGTAGAACTCGCCGATGTTCCACGGAGCCTCGGTCCCCACGCGATTGATGGCGCCTATGAAATAGCCATTGGCGACGGCGTGCGCGGGTTGCTCCAGCTTCCACAGGTATTCGCTCAAGCCGGCCACGGTGGCGGAGGGATTGAAAACTATTTCCGCCCCGTTCAATCCTAACGCCCGCGCCCCTTCGGGGAAATGGCGGTCGTAGCAGATGTAAACGCCGATTTTGGCAAAGCCCAGGTCAAAAACCGGGAAGCCCAGGTTTCCGGGCCGAAAATAGAATTTCTCCCAAAAGCCGGGCGCGACGTGGGGAATGTGCGTTTTGCGGTACTTGCCGAGATAGGTTCCGTCGTTGTGAATTACCGCCGCGGTATTGTAGTAAACCCCTTCCTGCTCGCGTTCGTAGATGGGGACGATCAGCGCCAGGTGATGGCTCCGCGCTTGCTCCTGCATCAGGCGAATGGTAGGACCGTCGGGCACCGGCTCCGTAAAGTCATACCATTTGGTGGTTTGTTCCGCGCAAAAATAGGGGCCGTAAAAAATCTCCTGCAAACAGACGATCTGTGCTCCGGCGTCTGCCGCCAGGCGGATTAAGCCCAGGTGCTTTTCAATCATGGCCTTGTTTGGTGGCTTCGAGCGAGGCCTCGGGAGGCGCGACGTTGGCAGCCTGAATCAAAGAACAACGAATAATGCGCGACATAATTCCTCCACCAAGCTATAGCAGCATGAGATGCAAAAGCCCTTCTGCCCCCGCCGCAGACCGGTGGCGGGTATTATGAAGCGTCTGCGGCGAGGAATCAATCGAATGTGCGCCGTCCCCACCCCCCGTCGCTTGCTTGGGACGCAGGCGGTAATCGATGCCGGACTTACAGCGGACTCCGTCCCGAGGAAAAAAAGCATTGTCGGGGTTCAAAGGGAGGCAAACTGGCATATACTCTTGGCCGCCGGAAGGCCGCGAGGCGAGCCCCGGCCTGGATGCAAAAGGTCAACTCTGGGGAACACGCCGTGGTTCCCCAGCCTAATTACGTAAAAAAGCCTCGAGGAGCGACACCGATGGGTCTGTTGTTCTGTTTTCTGGGAGCGATTTCCTTCGGCCTTTTAGGCAGCGCGTTGAAGGCCGCGGAGCGAAGGAAGGCCAACGCCGCCGGGCTGGTGGTTGCGGCCTTTGCCTGGCCCGCGCTGATCATGCTGGTGAGGACCCTGCTTCTCAAGTCAGGCGGCCATTTTCCGGCCAAGGTATATGTGATTGCCGTGATCTTTGGAATTTGCGCGGCGGTTGCATCTTTGGCTTTTCAAGTGTCGATCAGCATCGGCAAGGTCACGGTGGGCTGGCTGATGATGAATCTCTCCGCCGGCGTTCCGGCTGGTCGTTTCGATCTGGATGTACCACGAGAAATTGACCCCCCTGAAGGTTGTGGCGTTCGGTCTGGTGATCGTCTCAATCTTTTTCCTGTCTTAGGGTCAGGTCATGGAAAAACGCGCCAACGCCGGCGCCGCCGCGAAAGGAGAGTGAGTTCGCCATGTGGTTCCTGCTGATGCTGGTGATCCTTCTCACCAACGGAATGAGCGCCTTCGGCCTCAAGATGATTGCGGGGTGGGGGCTTCCCGAAACCGTCAAATACCCCTACTTGACCGTTTGGTACGCCGGCGGCTTGGCGGCGATTGCCCTGCCCATGCTCTTGAAAGGCATGCGCGTGGGGAAGACGGAAATCTTTTGGGGAGCGGTAGCGGGAGCCCTGAGCATCGGAGGGCAAATCGCCATGGCGGTCGCCCTGAGTTCAGGCGTCCCCGGGCATGTGGTATTTCCCATCGCCATCGGCGGGTCGATTTTCGTTGTGGCCCTGGCCGGGCGGCTGGTGTTCGGCGAGCGCATGAATCTACCCACCGCCCTGGGCGTGGCCTTGGGGTTTGTCGCCGTGGTTCTGCTGGGCGTGAGCTGAATCGCCCAACGCAGAAGCCGCGGCCTTTTACTTCCGCGCCTTGCTCTCGGTGAACCACAACGCTCTGCACTTCCTCGATCACCTCTTGCGCCGCCTGCTCGACCTGCTGCGCTCCCCAGTGCGGGATCGAAGTGGATGCGCGGGTCCTGCTCCTCGCGCACGGTATGGTCAGGCGTGGGCACGCAATCGAAGGTCTCGCCATCCACGATGGCGTAGTCCACATTGTGCGAGCTTGCCGTGCCGGGAAGCCGGGAAAGATCGACCGAGCCCGGCCAGGTCGCCTCCAGCATCGAGGTCTCTTCCGCGCAGCGTGGCCAATCGCTCCGGCCACGAGCGACCGCGGGAATCCCGGGTAGACCCACCTGACGCGCCTGGGCTGTGGCCGTCGTTGAATTCGCGGCAGAGCCGGTCCAGCACCGCCCGCTGGTTATCCGCTCCATGCCCGTTCACGATGAGCACGCGACGGAAGCGCATGCGGGCGAAAAGAATGTGGAGGGCGTCGCGCACCACCGCGGCAAATACTTCTTCACGAAAATAGGCGCTGGCCACGGGGTTCTTGGGAAAGTCCATTCCTTCAATAAAGGCATCGCGGTGAAATCCCAGCGACTCCAACATGTCGGGTTTGCGCTCGCGCTCCGTCCCCACGAACAGCGGAGGGAAATACGGGCACTGAAATTCGCGAGCCAGGCGGCGGGCGAAGGCGTGCGCCAGCAGGTTGTCGCAGCCCATCGCCAGGTGAGGCCCGTGCCACTCCACGGGAGCCAGCGGCAGCAGCACCAAGCCGTTGCGCTCCCGGGCGGCAGCCACTTCGTCGGGAAATAAGAAGGCCATGTTCCAGTCCCCTTGCTCAATGGGACGTTTAGTCTCGACTCTCTTGGTATCCGGCATACGATTCCTCCTCCGTTAATTAGCTTTGGCGATCAAAGACCAGAGTGTATGAAGCTGGTCGCCCGCCTATCTTCACGCACTGTGACAATTCCGGCAAGAGGTCACCGCAATGGTCACATCAGAAGGTAGAGCTACTTTCCCACGATCTCTCGAATCTTGGTGACGAGGATGTTGGGATCGTAAATGGGCTTTTCCAAATAGGCGTTGGCGCCGGAGGCGGAAAGAAGGCGCTGGCGGTCGCCTTCCATGGCGTGGGCGGTGGCGAGCAGAATGGGCAGCGACTTGCCCTCGGGGATTTGGCGAATCAGTTGGGCGAGTTCCAGGCCATCGACCGGGCGCCCCTGATAGCGGCAGTTGCGCAGGGACACATCCAGGACCAGGGCGTCGAAGGCGGAGGCTGCGACCTGCGCCAGGATGGCTTCCACGTCTTCGTTGAAGGTGACTTGGAAGCCGCCGGCGCGCTCCAGCGCCAAGCGATAGAACTTGGCGACCAAGGGATTGTCTTCCACCACTAGAATGCGAAGCATGCATGAGTCCGTTGAATGGGCGGCGCTACGTAATGAGCCTTCCATCCTTGCGCGGTGCCGGAGCCGTGCCGATCCAGATCCGAGGTTACAGATTCAAGATTACCACGCCCGCGGGACGAGTGAGTTCTTCTGCCTGATTCGGCGCTCTCGCCTCTCGCCGCACTGCCTACTGCCTGACTGTGGCGTTCCGCATGGCGCCACCTTTGACCCGCGCAGAACTTCTTCCAGCCGCGCCAGGAATCTCTCACCCTCCAAGGGCTTCTGCCAGATCTCCGGCGTGATCTGGAGAAGGGAGAGCCGCTCACGAACTTCCGCGGGGTCGTAGCCGGTGACCATAAAGCAGTAGATCTCGCGAATCAACGCGCCGGTTTGGAGTTGGGCCACCAAATCCGCGCCGTCTCCGAGTTCCGCTCCCGGCCGCTGGGGCAGGGCCAAATCCACAATGACCACCTGCGGGCGAAAGCGGCGCGCGGCATCGAGCGCGTCGTCGGCGGTAGCCGCCGTCAGAACATAATAGCCGTGCTTGGTCAGCAGCGTCTTGAAGTAGTGGCGGAATTCCGGATCGTTATCGACCACGAGAACTCTTGCGCCACTCTCGTCCCCCGCCGCCACCAGGGCTTCTTTGCCCTTCACGTGCACGACGTCTTCTTGTTCCCGCCGCACCGGAAGCGAGAACGTCACCGTGGTCCCGCAACCCACGCCCGCGCTCCAAAGCTTAATGCGCCCGCCCATCATTTCCACCAGGCTGCGGCAGATCGACAGTCCCAGGCCGCTGCCCCCTTGCTGGCGGGTGAAGGTGCTGTCCAACTGGTGGAACTTTTCGAACAAGTGCTGCTGCTTTGCCGGAGCAATGCCGATGCCCGTATCCTGGATCTCCAACTCCACAAAACCGCGCTCGGGGAAAGACCGTCCGCGCAGGGTGATCCATCCCTTGTCGGTGAACTTCACCGAGTTACTCAGCAGGTTGATCAGGACTTGTTTGGCGCGCGCCGGGTCCGCCGTCACCGGGGGCAGCGGCGACGCCTCCGTCTCATCGATAAGCGTCAGGTGTTTGGCTGCCGCCTGGACGCTCACCACGGCTTTGGCTTCCTGGATCACCGACTTCAGGTCGACGGTCTCCGGAGCCAGGCGCAGTTTGCCCGCTTCGATCTTGGCCACGTCCAGCAGGTCGTTGACAATGGAAAGCAGGTGTTCGGCGCTGGAATAGACGTCGCGAAGCAGTTCGCGTTCCTCATCGCGGCTGTCGCACAGGCCATCGAGAATCAGGCGCGTGAACCCCAGAATGGAATTGAGCGGGGTGCGCAACTCGTGCGAGGTGGTGGCCAGGAACTCCGTCTTGACGTGGCTCAGTTCCGCCAATTCGAAGTTGGCGCGTTCCAGTCTCCGGTTCAGTTCGCGCAAGTGGCGAATACTCTCCTGGAAATAGGACTCGCACATCATGTTCAGGTCGACGTTCAGAATTTTGTCCAGGGCGAGGCGGGTGATTTCCAGTTGGGCGGGCTCGGAGCGGAAGACTTCACCCAGGCTTTCCTGAAGGTGGGTGCGCACCACGCCCATGGCGCTGATCATGTAGCGCTGGGGCAGGCCGATCAGCACGTGGCGTACGCCGATTTTGTAGCGCTCCGCGGCGTAATCCTCATCGAAGGGGCCCCGAAACAAGCGCTTCGCCTAAACTTGCAGCGTGCGCTTCAAGCGGTCAATCTGTTCCTGGCCCCCGGTGAAGACCTTGCCCGCTTCGGGATGCTGGGTGATCTGGTCGTAAAAGCGCTCCGACATGGCCGGCAGGTAGGGGTCCATGCGCGCGCCGACAGCTTGAAGCAAGCGCGCATCCTCCTCGCTGAAGCCGACGTACCGCTTCATCTCCTCGAAGAATGTTTCGGGCTTTCTGGTCACCTTATTTGCCTTGTGGTAAAATTAATCACTGAGTAGTCACTGAAAAGGAAATATCATAACATTGGACTGGGCACGGCTAAAACGTCTTTTGCGGTTTCCGCCCACCTTCCGCCAGAACCTGGTGGTGCTGGTAACTTCGCTGGCGGGAATCATCTTGCTGGTGGGCGTGGAAGGCTATCAGCATGGCTTGACCCTCACGCTGGGGCTGGCGGTGGCGCTGCTGGCCGCGCTCTCTGCCGCCACGGGGATGCTCATTTACCAGGAGCGCCAGTCTTGGGCAATTCTGGGCGAATTGCGGGGAGCCATCAGCAAGATCGCTCCCACCTATCCCGCTCTGGTTCAGATCGCACCACCTCCCAACAGCACCTTGGCGCTGGAAAAGGAAATTCGCTCGCTCACCGAGAACTGGCGCGAGTTCTGCGATCACTGCCAGCGCGTCCACGATACCGAAATGGTGCAAGCGGAGCACTTGGCGACCATGGGGGAGCTGGCCGCCGGCGTGGCGCATGAAATCCGCAACCCTCTGGCGGGCATCGCCGGCGCCATCGAAATTATCAGCAAGGATTTCCCCAAGGATCACCCCGACCGGGAAATCCTGGACGACCTCCGGCAGGAGGTGCGGCGCATTGAGAAAGTGTTGAACGATCTGCTGACTTACGCGCGCCCCAAGGCCCCGCAATTCGGCATGGCGGATTTGAAGGACACCGTGGCCCACACCTTGCAGTTTGCCCGCCAGCAGATCGGCAGCAAGAACGTGGAGTTCTCCATCCAAATCCCTTCGCCCCTCCCGCGTTTCCGCATGGATCCCGAGCAACTGCACCAGGTGTTGCTGAATTTGGTGCTTAATGGTATCCAAGCGCTTGACCAAGAAGGTAAGATAACCATTCAGGCCCGAGTCCTGGGCGGCTCAGGCGCGCCGAATCGGCCCAATTACATCGAAATCTCGGTCAGCGATACGGGCGGGGGAATTTCGCGCGAGCAGCTCGAGAAAATCTTCCGGCCTTTCTACACCACCAAGCGGGGCGGGACGGGATTGGGGCTTTCACTTTGCCGGCGTATCATCAGCCAGCACGGCGGGACGCTGACCGCAGAAAGCGAAGTCAATAAGGGAAGCCGCTTTATCATTCGCCTCCCCATGCGCGAGGCCGTCGAGGAAGCGCAAATGCTAGGGGTGAGGGACTAGGGGCTGAATCAATTATGAATTATGAATGGTGAATTATGGACGCTCGACCACTTGGCCGGTGTCGATGAGGGCGGAGGGACGCGGCGTTTCATAATTCATAATTCAGAATTCATCATTTCCTAGCCCCCAACATCCAGCCCCGAGGATTGTGTATGCCCAATGAAAAAGTTCTGATCGTCGACGATGAAAAGCTGATCCGCTGGTCGGTGCGCCGCCAGTTGGAAGAGTGGGGTTACATCGCCATCGAGGCCGAAAGCGGCACGGGCGGCCTGGCGCAGATTCGCGCGGAAACGCCGGACCTCATCCTGCTGGATGTGCGGCTGCCGGATTTGAGCGGCATCGAAGTCCTGCGCGAAATCAAGCAGAACAACCTTTCCATTCCCGTCATCATGATTACGGGCGACCCGCAGCTTGATGACATCAAGACGGCCATCAAGCTGGGCGCGCTCGACTTCATCAAGAAGCCGCTCGATTTCGATGAGCTGCAAATCACCCTGGCCAACGCCATTGACCGCTCGCGCCTGCGCTCCGAACGCGACAGCCTGCGCGACGAGGTGCGCAAACGCTCCGGCTACCACGAAGTGGTGGGGAAATCTCCCCGCATGATGGAGTTGATGAACTTCGTCCGCAAGGTGGCGGTGAGCGAAACCTCCACCGTGCTCATCCAGGGCGAAAGCGGCACGGGAAAGGACCTGATCGCCAAGGCCATCCACTACGACAGCGTCCGCAACGATAAGCCCTTCGTCGACCATCAACTGCTCGGCCATTCCCGAAACCCTGATGGAAGCCGAGCTCTTCGGGCACGAGCGCGGCGCCTTTACCGACGCCAAGGCGCAGAAGAAGGGGCTGTTTGAAGTTGCCGACGGCGGCACGCTCTTCCTGGACGAAATCGGTGAGTTGTCCACGTACCTGCAGGCGAAACTGCTGCGGGCGCTGGAGGATCAGACCATCCGCCGCATCGGCGGCGTGAAGGATATCGGCGTGGATATCCGCGTCATCGCCGCCTCCAATCGTGATCTGGAGCAAGGCGTGCGCGATGGAACCTTCCGCCAGGACTTGTTCTACCGGCTCAGCATCATCCCCATCTTCATTCCGCCCCTGCGCCATCGCAAGGAAGATATCCTCCCTCTCGTCGAATTCTTCATCGAGCGTTACAACTTCCGTTTTCGCAAGACGGTGAAAGGCATCACGCAGGAAGCCCGCGACCTGCTGCTGCAATACGACTGGCCGGGAAATGTGCGCGAATTGAAGAACGCCGTGGAGCGCGCCATGATCCTGGAGGAATCGGATTACATTCGCCCCACCTATCTGCCCATCCAGGTGACCGGGCAAACGCAAGGGTACGATAACGCCATGCCCGTGAGCGTGCCGGAAGGAGAGTCCACCGATACTCCTCTGATGGTCACCAGCACCGCGGCGTCATGGCGGCCGCTGCCCTCGGGAAGAATGATCCCGGTGCTCGAACTGCCCAAGCAGGGCACCTCGCTGGAGGAAGTGGAGCGCGAACTGGTGGGCTTGGCGCTCAAACAAACCGCCGGCAACCAGACCCACGCCGCCAAATTGCTCGATATTTCCCGCGACGCGCTGCGCTACAAGATGAAGAAGTTTGGATTTGACGCGGAGGCGGAAACGTAGCGAAGCTTTGCGTCAAAATGACCCCTGCTGGACTCCAGATATGAGACCTGACTTATGGATATCAAACATTGAGTTGCTACTTTAATATGTAGTTGCAACTTTCACTTGAAAGTTGTAACTTAATCTCACCATGACAGTCGACCTACCCAAACATCGGAAAGTTGGAATCGGCTATGAGCCAGACGGCCAATGGCGAGACGTTGTGGTGGAAGTGAAGTACCAAACCCATGGCTTTCGGGACCTTCGCTCCAGCCTACTTGGGCTCGCTTACTGGCTGACCTGCAATCCCGGGACCCGCGGAGTGCTGATTCTGGTGGATTCGCGTATTACGGAGGAAGGGTTGCAGCAGGAGCGGCGGCTCGACGCTAAGGTGCTCCACCCGGAGCTTATGAACCGCCTCACGGTGGCCGTCGCGAGAGACAAACAATACTTCGGGCTCCCTCCGTACCTGGGAGCGGACTTTCGCGCCTGGCTGGATCAACTGATAGTTGAAGAATCCCACCACGGCAAGTCGCGAAACACCTACTACGCCATTTTTCAAATCCTGCTGCATCAATGGTTGCTCAACCAGGGGCCTATGACCAGTGACTGGGTCATGAAAGCCGCCGGTTGCAGCTACCCGACCGTCCGCGACGCCCTCCGCCGACTCGACCCCTACCTGCTGCGTCACTCCGATTGGCGAGTCGAACTTCGATACTTCCCAAAGGATGAATGGCGACGATTGTTGGCTGTCTCGGATCAGGTTCGTTCGACCGTTCGTTTCGTTGACCGTTCTGGACAACTGTTTGAACAACAGCGGTCACCTGAATCCCATATCCGCCGCCTCGAAAAGCTGAACATCTCTAACCTTGCCGTGGGCGGCGTAATTGGGGCCAGGCACTATTATCCGAACCTCGACCTCGTCGGCACACCACGACTGGATCTCTCAATACATTGTCCAGGCGGGAATATGGACCTGAGTTTCATCGAAAAACTCGATCCCGCACTGAAGCAAGTGGAGGACCCTCTTCAGCCTGTAAACGTGGCTGTTCACGCCGTGCAGCGACAGCAGTCGTTTTTCGAACTTGTTGCGGGGACATTGTCTTGGGCAGACCCGGTTGAGTGCTTGCTCGATTTGCATGAGGCGCACTTGGAGTCTCAGGCGGTTGATTTTCTCCGGGCGCTCGAATCCCGACGGTTGCACACGCCATGAACCCCGGACCCCAGAAAGTCTCCCCACGAAAGGTGCTCGCGCAAGTAGCTTCGGCGATCCCGCCCGAAATCCATCCCCATATCATCATCATCGGCAGCCTTGCTGCGGCCTATTGCCTGTTCCAGGGTGACGAGACCCTCGCGGTTCGTACCAAGGACCTTGACTGCGTCCTTTCACCGTACAGTACTGCCGTGGTATCCGGGTGCAGGGTGACGGAGAAACTCCTCGCCAGTGGTTGGCAGCCCCGGGCGGAGGGAGACTTCGGAAAGCCAGGAACCCAAGAAACTCTTGATAGGGACCTGCCAGCCGTTCGACTTAATCCACCGGGTTCCACCGAATGGTTCCTTGAACTGCTTACCGAGCCGAGGTCTGAGAATCAGACCACCAAAGAGTGGACGCGCCTGCCTTTGCCTTCCGGCGACCACTACGGGCTGCCCAGTTTCCCATTCACCCGTGTCGCAACTTATGAAGCCCAGCCTACCGAGTTTGGTATCCGCTGCGCCCGCCCGGAGATGATGACCCTCATGAATCTGCTCGAACACCGGAACTTCTCCGATGAGATCATCAAAGGGACCGACTACCTCGGCCGTCCCCACATGCGCCGGAACAAGGATCTCGGACGGGTTCTCGCCATCGCTGCTCTGAGCCCTGAAGATGCCATCGAGCAGTGGCCTGAGCGATGGGCGAAGGCCCTCGATCATTGCTTCCCACACCGCTGGCGCGAACTGGCGGCCTCTGCGGGTGCCGGGCTTCGCAGGTTGCTCGCCAGTGACGAAGACTTGCAGGAGGCCACCGAGCTTTGTGCCATCAGTCTACTCTCGGGTCGTAACCTTGCGGCGGGGCAACTCAAATTGACTGGGCAACGACTCCTAACCTTCGCCATCGAGCCATTAGAAGAGCTTGGGCAAGCAGCACGACCATCAACGTGACCATAGTCACAACGATGAACACGCTGGGGAACGATTACAACAACAACCTGAGTGACGGCCCCAAGGCCACCGGCACGCCTTTTCCCGGAACTCTTCCCCTCCGAGTGCATCTCAACCAGTAGGCGGACCGAAGAGCGGGGGGAAGACTCGGGATCGTGCTTCGTCAAGGAGAACTCATGGGATTGCTTCGTGATACGGATGTGGCGGAAATCCGCGACTCGGCTCCAGCCGATGACCTCCCCGGTCAAGCTGGTTCACTTTACCCAGGAGTTGAACCTGGAATACGGCCGCGAAGCCCGGCAGTTGCTCGAGGAGCTTACGCAGATTTCCGACAAGCTCTCACTGCAAGACCTACAACTTTCTGCTCGACAAGGAGAAGGTCGCCGAATACGCCATCGACAAAGTTCCCGGCCACCGTCATTCGCAACGGCAAGGATTACGGCATTCGCTTTTTTGGTCTGCCCGCCGGGTACGAGTTCGCGGCCCTGCTCGACGCGATTCTGGCCGTTTCGAGAGGGGGATTCGGGATTGCAGCCCGAAAGCCGCGAGAAGCTGGCCCAACTCACCCAGCCGCTTCACCTGCAGGTTTTTACCACCCCCACTTGACCCCATTGCCCGCCGGCCGTGCGCCTGGCCTACCAGTTCGCCATAGAAAGCGACCTTGTCCGCGCCGATGGCATTGAAGCCACCGAATTCCCGGACCTCGCCGAAAAGTTTCGCGTTTTCGCCGTCCCCAGGACCATCATTAATGGCGGGGCTTATGTGGAAGGCTCTATGCCGGAAGGCTTCTTCCTGGATGCGATTCTGAAGACGCTGGAGGAAAGTCGATAGTTGATAGTCAATAGTCGAAAGCGCTTGCAGGTCACTTTCGACCGATGAACTATCGACTATCAACTATGAACTATCAACTGTTTCTTCAATACTTCAGAATCGAATGCACCGCGTATTGGCTCAGCTTTTCGCGGCCCTTCAACTCTTCCAGTTCAATCACGAATCCGATTCCGGCCACGCGTCCGCCCAGTGATTCCACCAGGCGAGCGGTGGCGGCGGCGGTTCCCCCGGTGGCCAGCAGGTCATCGATGATCAGCACTTCCTGCCCCGGGCTGATGGCGTCGCGGTGAATCTCAATCGCGTCTTTCCCATATTCGAGGCTGTAGGGCATGGTGGCGCGCTCGGCGGGCAGCTTGTTGGGCTTGCGCGCCGGCACAAATCCCGCGTTCAGGCGGTAGGCCACCATGGGCGCGAAGATAAATCCGCGCGCCTCGATGCCGATGACCCGATCAATTTTCTGCGCCAGGAAAGTATTGGCGAGGACGTCGACGGCCCAGTGCAGGCCCACCGGGTCTTTCAGCAGCGTGGTGATGTCGTAAAAGAGGATTCCCGGCTTGGGATAGTCGGGGATTTCGCGAATCAGCTTCTTGAGATCGATCACAGGTCCTCCATAGTTTGTTAGAGGTTGGGGTTGCGGCTCGGAGTGGTGCTGGGTGAATAAGTTCGGGCTGGGGATTGGCTTTTACCCTCTAGCCCCTAGCCACCCAGTCCCCTAGCACCATGATTTACCAGCCGCCCTCAATGATGAAGCGATTGTACCGCGTGTCCACGGGCTCGTCCGATTCATCAATGGCGGCAACGCGGGCGCTGCGCGGGCCTTCGGCCAGTTGGCGCTTCAGCTCTTCCAGAGCCAACGGCATCGCCGATGGCGTAGACCTCCACGTTGCCGTCCCAGAGGTTCTTCACGTATCCGCAGATGCCGAGTTGCGAGGCCCAACGCTCCGCGAAATAGCGATACCCGACGCCCTGCACGCGGCCCGTGATCAAAAACTTCTTGGCGATTTTGGGAGCCGTCTTGGCCATAGATGGCGATTGCCCGCGCAGGATTATAACCATGCCGGCAGAAGTGAACTTTCTACTTTGCTCAGATTAGGTACTTTCCACAGTGCTTTGACGGAACCCCCTCTCGGCGACCAACCGCGCCGCCGGAATCTCCTGGTCCTTGTACTGAAGCTGATAGAGCTTGAAGTATATTCCGCGCTGATCGAGCAATTCTTGATGCGTGCCCACTTCGCGCACGCGTCCCTTGTGCATCACCACAATCTTGCTGGCGTTCTGAATGGTGGAGAGCCGGTGCGCGATCACCAGCGAGGTGCGGTTCTCGATCAGGCGTCTCAACCCTTCCCGCAGCAGGTGCTCGGTCTCCGGATCCACGCTGGAAGTGGCTTCGTCGAGGACCAGAATGCGGGGATTGTGCGCCAGCGCGCGCGCGAAGGATAGCAACTGTTTTTGACCCACGGAGAGCGTCGCCCCACGCTCCCTGACGGGCTCATCAAACCCCGCCGGCAGGCTCTCAATAAACTCCTGGAGGTTCACCTGTTGTGCCGCCGCGCGCACCTGTGCATCCGTAATGCCCTCGCTGCCCAGACGGATGTTGCTCGCGATCGTTCCGGAAAAAAGGAACGGGTCTTGCAGCACGATGCCAAAATTCCTGCGCAAATCGCCCAGGCGGAGTTCGCGGATGTCAATGCCGTCGAAGGTGATGCTGCCTTCCTGCACGTCGTAGAAGCGCAAGAGCAGGTTGGTGAGGGTGGTTTTTCCGGCGCCGGTGTGGCCCACCACCGCCACCGTTTCACCCGGCTCGATGGCGAAGCTGATGTTGTCCAGAACTTTGTGGTCGTCCTTGTAAGCGAACCCGACCTTATGAAATTCCACCTGGCCGCGCGGGTGCGGCGAGCGGCTGGGGCTGCGGCGGGTCCACGATCGTCACGGGCGTATCCAGCAGCTTGAAGATGCGCTCCGAACTCGCCATCGCCGCCTGCAACAGGTTGTACTTGTCGCTCAAGTCCTGAATGGGCCGGAAAAATCGCTGCGAGTACTGAATGAAAGCGATGGCGGTCCCCACGCTGACGGCGCCGCGCAAGGCCATCCCCCCGCCCATGTAGAGAATGATGGCGACGGCAATCACTCCCACCAGTTCCACGGCGGGATAGAAGAGGCCGTAGGCCAGGATGGAATCCTTGTAGGCCTCCATGTGGGCGCGATTGGCGGCCTCGAATTCGTCGAAGCTGCGGTCCTCGCGGTTGAAGAGTTGCAGCACCGCCATGCCGGTCAGGTGCTCCTGCAAATAGGCGTTGATGCGCGCAATCGCCGTGCGAATGCGCCGGTAGGACTCGCGCACCGCCTCGCCGGAATGCGCCGGTAATGAGCATGATCATCGGGCAGCACGGAGAAGGTCAGCAACGCCAGCTTCCAGTTCACATACAGCATCACCACCATGATGCTCAGGAGGGTGAAGAAATCTCCGAAGATCGCCACCACCCCGGAGGAGAAGAGGTCGTTCAGCACATCCACGTCCGTCGTCACCCGGGTCACCAGGCGGCCCACGGGGTTGCGATCGAAAAAGGCCATTTCCAGCCGCTGCAAGTGGAGGAAGATCTGCTTGCGCAGGTCGTACATCACCTTCTGCCCCACCAACTGCATGGCGAACGACTGCGAGAATTCCAGCAAGAAGCTGACCACCACCGTGGGGAGGAAGAGCGCCAAAGCAATCTGGGCAATGCCCACCAGGGGATCGCGGCTGAGAAAATGCGCGAGGACGGACGGGAGATGCTGGCCGCGGGCGGGATCCAGGTAACGGTCCACTTCCACTTTCATCAGATACGCCGGGATGGCCTGAAGCATTCCGTAAAGAAGCGTGGTGATGAGCGCGAACAACGTCATCCGCCAATACGGACGAAGATACTCGATCAATCGCCGCATCAGCCGCGAGTCGTAAGCTTTACCGATAATCTCTTCTTCCTGATGACTGTCGGGCATAATCCGTTAGAGGAGCTAGGAGTTAGGAGCTAGAAGTTAGAAGCGCTCCTGGCTTCTAACTCCCACCTTGCTAGCTCCTAACTCCTGACTCTATCCTGCCTCACACTTCCTCTTCCAACGCTTCTTCAATCAACTGCTTGTTATAGAGCTCCGTGTAATGGCCGTTCATGGCCAGCAGTTCCGCGTGGGTGCCGCGCTCAACGATTTCGCCGTCGTGCAGCACCACAATCTCATCGGCGTTCTGGATAGTCGAAACGCGGTGCGAAATCAAAATGGTGGTGCGGCCCGCCATGACGCCGGTGAGTTGCCGCAGGATGGTCTCCTCCGTGTAGGTGTCCACGCTGGAAAGCGCATCATCCAGAATCAGAATGCGTGGATCGCGGATGACCGCGCGGGAAATGGCCGTCCGCTGCTTCTGCCCGCCGGAGAGTGTCAGCCCGCGCTCTCCCACCATGGTGTCGAACTTCTTGGGAAAGCCGTTAATCTCCGGGAGAATATTGGAAATCTCCGCGGCGCGCTCCACCTGAGCATCGGCCGCCTCCGGCGCCCCCAGCCGGATGTTTTCACGAATCGTCTCACTGAACAGAAATGTTTCCTGCGGCACAAATCCGATGTCTTTGCGCAGTACCTGGAGAGGAATCTCGCGGATGGGCACGCCGTCGATCAACAGGGTTCCCGGCGGAGCGTCGTACAAGCGGGGGATCAGACTCAACCAGCGTGGATTTTCCCGAGCCCGTCGCCCCCACCACCGCCACGGTCTTGCCCGCGGGAATGTGCAAGTTGATATTCCTGTAGAATCGCGTGGCCGTTGTAACTGAAGCTCAGGTTGCGGAACTCGATATCGCCCCTCAGTGCGGTTATGGGATTTGCCGGAACCTCGCGGTCGTCGATATCGGGCTTGGCATCAAAGATGGTCATCAGCCGTCCCTGCGATGCCAATCCCCGCTGTACCATATTCGTCACCCAACCCAGCGCGACGATGGGCCAGATCAGATTGGCAAGATACCAGTTGAAGGCGGTAAAAGTACCGACCGTAATCATCCCCTTCACCACGTGCTGCCCGCCCACCACCAGGACCATCATCACCGCCACGGCATACATCAACGCCATGGCCGGCCACAGGAAGCTGGTGATCCAGATCAACCCCTTGTTTTTTTCGACGAAGTCCCGGTTCATCACGTCAAACGTTGCCATCTCCGCATCTTCCTGGCAAAAGGCGCGAACCACCCGCACCCCGGAGATGTTCTCGCGCACCCGTTCCGTGAGCTCCGAATAAAGCGCCTGGATTTTCTCGAAGCGCTCGTGAATCTTGGCGCCGAAGAATTTGACCCCCACGGAAACCAGCGGCAGGGGGGCCAGCGCCATCAGCGTCAGCCTCCAATCCAGGTGAATCATCAAGCCGACCGTGGTGATGCCGATCACCACCGTGGTGGCGGAATACATGATGCCCGGGCCAATCATGTTGCGAACGGCATTCAGATCGTTGGTGAGCTTTGACATCAGGTCGCCGGTGCGGTGCTCGGTGTAATACCGCGGCGAAAGGCGCAGCAGATGCCGGAACAAGTCATTGCGCAAATCGTATTCGGCGTCGCGGGAAATGCCGATGAGAATCCAACGCGTCCAGAATTGGAAGAAGGCCTTGATGAGCGACAAACCGATAAGCAAGCCTGCCACCACCGCCAATTGCCGCAGCACGCACGCTGTGCGTCAGGTCGTCGATCCCGGCTTTGATGACCAGTGGAACCAGCGCACCCACGGACTGTCCGAGGATCAGGCAGACGAATCCCACAATGAAGCGCGACTTGTAGCGCGCAAGGTACGGCCGAATTGGACGGAAGCGGTCGAGCATCCGAATCCTTATGACCCAAGCCCCTTGATCTTGTCCCCAAGAAGCAGGAGGGCCAAACCATTAGATTATAACGGAGGGCGGAGGATACCGGAACGGGGTTTGTAGGGGGGCAGCGCCGAAAATCTCCAGAGTATTTCGCTGACGCAGAGCGGCGCAAATGGTGGCTCGAGGAGGATCCGGACTTTCCCATGCCGGAGCCTGAAGACCCGCCTTACGACCGCGACCGCCTTCTGCCCCAACCCGATTACGGGCCGCCTTCCGACTGGCCCATCAGCTAGGGCCACACTTCCGTATTCACGAGGTTCGGTGGGCGCTGGCCGGCCAGGGCGGCGAGCATGTTTTCCGCAGCCATCATGGCCATCGCCAGGCGAGTCTCCCGGGTGGCGGTACCCATGTGCGGGGATACGACCACGTTGGGCATGGCGAGAAGGGCGGGGTGAATCTGCGGTTCGAACTCGAAGACGTCGAGGCCCGCGCCGGCGATCCTCTTCGACTGGAGTGCCTCGACCAGGGCGGCTTCCTCCACCACTTTTCCGCGCGATGTGTTGATGAGGAAAGCGGTGGGTTTCATCAAGGCCAGTTCGGTCGAGCTGATCAGGTGATTCGTACCGGCGGCGAGGGGAACGTGTACGCTCAAGAAATCGGCCTCGTGCAGGAGGGTTTGGCGATCCACGTATTGCGCGCCAAGTTCCTGTTCCCGCTCCCGGGTGGGGCGGTCAGTGGAATGATAGATGATGCGCATGGCGAATCCCCGGGCGCGGCGGGCCACGGCTTGGCCGATGCGTCCAAAGCCGTAGATGCCGAGTGTCTTGCCCGCCAGATCGGTGCCCCACATGCATCCCCAAGCCCAGTGGCGCCATTGGCCCTCACGGACATAGCGGTCGGCCTCCACCAGCCGGCGCGCCACGGCCATGAGCAGCGCGAAGCTCAAGTCAGCCGTCGCCTCGGTAACCACGCCGGGAGTGTTGGTAACCAGGATGCGGCGGCGCGTGCAAGCCGCCACATCGATGTGGTCGTAACCGACGCCCACGGTGGAGACCACGCGCAGGTGCGGCGACTGCTCCACCACTTCCGCACTGACCGGCGTGCCGGAAGTCACCAGACCCTCAACCTCCTGGCAAGCTGCCACCACTTGCGCGAGGGGGAGCCGCACGTCCTCCGGGTTCAATGTTACCTCGCATCGCGTCGCGATCCGTTCCACTGCCGCCTGCGGCAACGGCCGAGTGATAAAGACTTTTGGTAGGCTCAAGGGTTTCTCCCGGTAAAGATTTGCCTCAAGGTTGATAGCATATCGTCAGGAAATGGAATGTTGGCGCAGAAAATCCTCGAGCTGCCCGATGGTGGGGGCCGAATCGGCGCCGCCCAAACCGAGCGTGGCGAGCGCTCCAATGGCGTTGGCATAGCGCGCGCAGAGGGGGAGAGATTGGCCTCGGCAAATTGCGGCAAGGAATCCCGCGGCAAAGCAATCGCCGGCGCCGGTGGTGTCCACAGGCTGCACGGCAAAGCCCGGCGCGGTGAACGAGCCCTGGGGCGACTCCACGTAGCAACCCGCCGCTCCCAGCTTGACGACAACGGTCTTTACCCCCCATCCGCGCAGCCGAGCCGCGATGGCCGCGGGTTCGGATTCCCCCGTCAGTTGCCGGCCCTCCTCCCGATTGGGAAAAATGAAATCCGTGTGCGCCAGAGCAGGCTGAACCATTTTGAGCCACCGCCCGCGCACGTCCCAGCAAATGTTCATGGAGGTCAGGCACCCCAACTCGCGAGCTCGCCGCAGCGCCGGCGCAAGGGATGTTTCATCGAAAGCGGGAATGGCAAAGGCGCTGGCGTAATGGAAAATCCGAGACCCCTCCACGTGCCCCCAATCGAGGTTCTGTCCGGAGAAGAAAGCGCTCACGCCGCGCAAGTGGAGGAATCGGCGCTCGCCGGTTGCCTCGACAAGAACAATTGACGTGGAGGTCTTGGCGCCGGGGAGTGTGACCAAGCCCTCGTCGTCAATGCCTTCGGCGCGAACCCGGTCGCGGAGGAATTGGCCAAAGCGGTCATCGCCGATGGCGGCGGCCACGCGGACCGAGACCCCCAGGCGCGCCAGGGCGATCGCGGTGTTGATGCTATTGCCGCCGGGGGCGAGCACGACGTCCTCAAGCGGCTGGCTCGTCCCCGAGGGCGCAAGATGATCCACTGGTCGGGCCAGAACGTCGGCCACCGCGTTTCCTACGCAATAGACTTCGCAGAAACTCATTGTGGATAAAGCAGAAAGCCTGAGAATGCCTACTAATCAGGGCATACGATTATCTGACAAAAAGTCTCATCGGAACCACCGCCGCAACTATGCCCCGGCGGCTGATTATACGCCCCTCTTTCCAACTGACAATGCGCGAATTTTCACTGTAGATCGGACATTAAATTGCTAAAGACATCTGCTCGCGCCTATTCCGTCCTTGTGGAATCAGCTTGATCGGACGGAAAGGTGGGCGATTTTTTCGCTGGCTGGACTAGAAGTCCCTGATTTTCAAGGTCTTTAGCCAGCTCTTTGCTTGACGTCAAATTTTTCTGCGTGCTATGATGCAACGCTCTTATAGTTTATCCTCAAGCTATCCTAGGACATTCTTCCCGAGATTGAATTTCGGAGAAGCCAAAAATACCCACCTTGGGGGCGCGAAGAGGAAGTTTCGGTCGGAGGAAACCCAATGCACGTTCTTACGATTGTTAGTCTAAGTGTGCTCACATTAATCTTTTCTGATTTTGCTCAAAAAGTCATGCGAACGCTGCTTTCGGCCGCTTGGGCATCGGCGCGGCTTGATTGGCAAGGTGTCCGCGCCGGCGTAGCCTTTCTGGCCGTGGCGACCCCCGCGGCGTTTGCCGCAGGTGGGGATGAGGCTGCCGCAGGGCGAAGCCAACCTCAAGCTCCCCGATCTTTCTTCGGTGCAGTTTCTGGGAGTGGACGGGCACAAGTTGCTGCATGGTCGGCATCCTCTTTTGCATCTTTGGCCTGCTGTTTGGATTGGTCATCTATAGAGGCTTGAAGAACTTGCCGGTTCACCGCGCGATGGCAGACATCTCCCAGTTGATTTGGGAAACCTGCAAGACCTACCTGATTACGCAAGGGAAATTCCTGCTGTTGCTCTGGGTGTTCATTGCTGCCATCATCCTGGTCTATTTCAAAGTGCTGCTGGGATATGCGGCCCTCCGCGTGGGGATCATCCTCTTCTTCAGTCTGGTGGGAATCGCCGGCAGTTACGGCGTGGCGTGGTTCGGCATTCGCGTCAACACGTTTGCCAACTCCCGCACGGCGTTTGCCAGCCTGCGCGGCAAGGCCTTTCCCATTTTCCAGATTCCCCTTCGCTCCGGCATGAGCATCGGCATGATGTTGATCAGCGTCGAGCTTCTGATGATGCTGATCATCCTGCTCTTCATTCCTGGCGATTATGCCGGGCCCTGCTTCATCGGGTTCGCCATTGGCGAATCCCTGGGAGCGGCGGCGCTACGCATTGCCGGCGGCATCTTTACCAAGATCGCCGACATCGGCTCCGACCTCATGAAGATCGTCTTCAAGATCAAGGAAGACGACGCGCGCAACCCCGGCGTGATTGCCGACTGCACGGGTGACAACGCGGGCGATTCCGTGGGACCCACCGCCGACGGCTTTGAGACCTACGGCGTGACGGGCGTGGCGCTGATCACCTTCATCCTGCTGGCGGTGAAAGACCCGACCGTCCAGGTGCAATTGCTGGTGTGGATCTTCGTGATGCGCATCATCATGTTGGTGGCCAGCGCCGTGGCTTATTTCCTCAACGGCGCCATTGCCAAAGCCCGCTATGGCAACGCGGACAGGTTTAACTTCGAAGCCCCGCTCACTTCGCTGGTCTGGATCACCTCCTTCGTTTCCATTGCCTTCACCTACGTCACCTCGATGCTGATTATTCCCAGCCTGAGTGGCGACTCCTCGCTGTGGTGGAAGCTCGCCACGATCATTTCCTGCGGAACGCTGGCGGGCGCGCTCATCCCGGAACTCGTCAAGGTCTTCACTTCCACGGAATCGCGGCATGTCCGCGAGGTGGTAACCTCCGCCTCGGAAGGTGGGGCCTCCCTGGGCATTCTTTCCGGCTTCGTGGCCGGAAATTTCTCCGCCTATTACCTGGGCCTGGCGATGGTGTTCTTGATGTCCATCGGTTTCCTCGTCAGCACCGCTGGGGCTCGGCAGCCTCATGCTCGCGCCGGCGGTCTTTGCCTTCGGCCTGGTGGCTTTCGGTTTCCTGGGGATGGGACCGGTAACCATTGCGGTGGATTCTTACGGCCCGGTAACGGACAACGCCCAGTCGGTTTATGAACTTTCCCTGATCGAGCAAGTCCCCAACGTCAAAGAAGAAATCAAGAAAGACTTCGGCTTTGACCCCAATTTCGACCGCGCCAAGGACATGCTGGAAGAAGGCGACGGCGCGGGCAACACTTTCAAAGCCACGGCCAAGCCGGTGCTGATCGGCACCGCTGTGGTCGGCGCCACCACCATGATTTTCTCCATCATCATGGCGCTCACCCAGGGCCTCACCCAAAACGTCAGCAAGTTATCGTTGCTGCACGCGCCCTTTTTCCTCGGCCTGGTCACCGGCGGCGCGGTGATTTTCTGGTTTGCTGGCGCTTCCACGCAAGCGGTCTCCACCGGAGCGTATCGCGCCGTGGAGTTCATCAAAGCCAACATCAAACTGGAAAGCACCGAAAAAGCCTCGGTATCGGACAGCAAGAAGGTGGTGGCCATCTGCACGCAATACGCGCAGAAAGGCATGCTCAACATCTTCATCGCCGTCTTCTTTGCCACCCTGGCCTTCGCCTTCCTCGAGCCGTTCTTCTTCATCGGATACCTGATTTCGATCGCCATTTTCGGCCTCTACGAGGCGATCTTTATGGCCAATGCGGGCGCCGCGTGGGACAACGCCAAGAAGATCGTCGAAGTCGAGTTGAAGCAGAAGGGCACGGCACTGCACGACGCGACGGTGATAGGCGATACGGTGGGCGACCCGTTCAAGGACACGTCTTCTGTGTCGCTCAACCCCGTCATCAAATTCACCACGCTCTTCGGCCTCCTGGCGGTGGAGTTGGCCGTCAAGTTGACCGCCACCAACGGTTCCACCTTGACGCATATTCTGGCAGCGATTTTCTTCGCAGTATCGATTTGCTTCGTCTACCGGTCGTTCTACGGAATGCGGATTGGCGGCACTTGGCCGCCCAGCGCAACGTTTAAGTCCAGCGGCACGGCCGCCTAAAACCTCCGCCGGCACGCCGCCCCACCCCGCGGCGTGCCCGGCCATTGTTTCTACGGCCTCCCGCGCGGTTGCGTTGTCCGCGACGGCAGCAGGAGGAACGCTGGCAATCTTGGGGAGACTCATCGCGGCCTTCGGGCAAAGGGGATTTTGAAGTTACGCTGAACAGATTTCGAATGACCCTGAAAAGCTAAAACTAAGGCGGCAGAAGGCGGAAGTCAAGATGGAAGGAAATCCTTGCCCTTCAATCGGGCGGAAACAAGATTGGTCGTACGTGCTCACGTAAACGGCCAAGCTCATTCGCATTGTGTTGGAGGAGTTCGTGCCCCCAAATGCTATCGGTTCCTTCGCGGCAATCCTTGGCCATTGCCGAACCGATTTCTTTGTACGAGCCGAGGGTCACTCGCTTGAGGGCCTCGGGCGTTGTTAAGGCGCTGAGAATAAAGACTCTGTCTATTAAATCCTCAGGGATTTTGGTCCTCGCAGAATCAAGCCTTTCTCTCCTACCATCGAGGTCGATCAACAAAACCATAAATCGGCAGGGATACTTTTGCATTTCAACAATGTGGTCTGACTGGAATTGCTCCAGGACCTTAGTCCAGCCACCTGCCGGAGTGAGCACCTGCATTTGGCGGAATTGAGTCCAGTCAACTTGCAGGTGAAACTCCTTGGCTAACTGAAGATTGGCACCGTCTTTCGGAAGTACCAATACATGCGGTTTATCCCTGTTGACGCTCATGGCTCCACGTCGCCACGAGTGAGCGCATCGACGAGATCCCCGCTGACCTGCAATTCTTCGACTGGACGCACGATGGTGGGTTCAAGATGGCTCTTTCTGTAAAGAAGAAGTGTACTCTCGTCGGGAAAACTGCGTATAGCCTCGGGGTTATGCGAGGTGGCGATGAATTGACCCCTAGATTGAAAAGCTTTCCGAAGAGCTAACACAAAGTGCCCTACCTCGGACGGTGCAAGATAATTGTCGGGTTCATCCCAGAAACAGAGCAACGGGCCATAAGCATCGTTCGACGCCAGCACCACCGCGCAAATCATGAAACACTTTTCGCCGTCGGACAGATCCTCAAACGGAATGTTTACACTTCCCTGATCATTGGAAAACTGGATAACCAAGCTGCGCACGTCTGTGCCAATAACACGATTCTTGATGTCCTTCAGGTCGGGCATCACCAGCTTAAGGTACTCATCGATCTTCCGATAAGCAGATAGCGCGTCGGCCAGGAGGCCGGAAAACCACGCGCCAAAGTCGGTGACTTGGGGGTTTGGTTCCAGGGTAACTTTATCGGAGTCTCCTTGAATCAAGCTGGGTATCGGCCGAAGGATGAGCATGCGAGCAAGCCACTGCTTGAAGACGAATAGAGGATCTTTCTCCGATCGTTGCTGAATTATCGGGAGATATACCAAGTGCCAGTCAATGCCGAACTGCGCATCCTTCTCCTGGCCGGCTTTGCCAAGATGCACTTCTGCCAGTTTTCGGGTGTAGACAGGCTTGTTGTCAACCGTGAGCTTCTCCTCCAATACGCGCAGCTCCTTGAACCCCTCAGGAAACTCAAAAGCGATAACATAGCCGTAAATCTTGCCTTTCAACTCGACCTCGATTTCAAATCGCATGGGCACATCGGTGCGCCCGCGAGTGAAATCCTTTGGTTTCACGAGCTCGCCGACGCGGTTCGTCCCTCGTGCGATCCTCTGTAGAATCTCCAGCGCCAGCCCAACCGTTGTCTTGCCTGAGCCGTTCTTTCCAATCAGCAGGGCAGACGACTTGCCCGAGATGGGCAACTCGAAGTTCTCCAGGCACCGGAAATTATGAACGTAAAGTCGGGTTATCACAGGAGGATAATACGCGATTGGCGGGCTTGCGGAGAAGGAATGTTGCTATTCCGCGCTCGAACGACGCCGGCAACTACGGATAATTGCAAAATATAGTGACAATTACGTCCGTAGCGCGGGCATCTTGCCCGCTGTCTCGGGAGCGTCCCGCTCCCGCCGGCGCGCGGGCAGGATGCCCACGCCACAGCGGGCGAGACGCCCGCGCTACGAAAACAGTTCGTCACTATATTTTGCAATCCTCAATAACTCCTCCGCACGATGCCGCGCAAGACTCCGGCGGAGTTGGTCCGCTGGGGGTTCTACAAGTCCCCGATACCGGGTTCTACACTTCCTCCGGCACCACGTAGGGCTGTGCGGTAACCGCGGTCGCCGTCGCGGAGCAGGCGAGAAGCTTCTTCGTCGCCGATCACTTCCCTCTTCTCCGGATCAAACTGCAAGGCGCGGCCCACCCGATACGAGGCATTGCCCAGGTGCAGCAGCGTGCAGGAGATGAGTCCTTCCTCGATGGGGGCGTTCAAGTCTTCCTTCTTGCGGCTGCGCACGCAGTCAATGAAATTGGCCCAGTTGTTGCCGCCCGCGCTGGCGTGGGGTCCGGGCTCCTGCTCTTCGCCAATCCACGACTTGTAGCTGTCGTAGCCGTTCATGGCCACGTAGCCTTTGGAGCCGTAGAAGATGTTGCCGATGGTGTTCTGCGGCCCTTTCTTCCTTTTGGCCTCCGCGGCGTTGCCGAGCGCGGCGGGCACGTCGCCTCCGCCGAAAGCGGGCGTGCCGATTTCGGCTTCATGGTTGGTCATCCAGTGGCGAACTTCAAATTCCATCAGCCGCTTTTTTCCGTCCGGCATGGTCGAATTCATACGCGACGTTCAGGACGTTGGGAGTGGTCTGGTCATCCTCAAACATCACGTGGGCGCCGATGGCCGCAACCCGGGTGGGATACTTCACGCCCAACCCCCAACGCGCAACGTCGAGCTCGTGGATTCCCTGGTTGCCGAAGTCGCCGTTGCCGAGTGTCCCATACCCAATGCCAATTGTAGTGGAAGCGATTCTTGGTGAAAGGCTTGAGCTGCGCGGGACCCGTCCAAAGGTCGTAGTGGACGCCCGCGGGTACGGGTTCTTCCGGAGCGTGGCCGATGGTGTTGCGCCATTTGTAGCAGAGGCCGCGCGAAAGATAGACTTCGCCGATCAGACCGTCGCGCATCTTCTGCACGCCTTCGATGACGCCTTGGCCGGAACGGCTGTTGGTGCCGTGCTGCGCGATGCGGTTGTATTTTTCCACCGCGCGCAACAATTGCTGGCCCTCCCAAACGTTGTGGCACATGGGCTTTTCACAGTAAACATCCTTGCCGGCCTGGCAACTCCAGATGGCTTGCAAGGAGTGCCAGAAATTAGGCGTGGCAATGGAGACGGCATCAATGGATTTGTCTTCCAGAAGCTTGCGCAGGTCGATGAAGGTGGCAGGTTTCTTAATCCCCATCTTCTCCATCTCGCCCAGGCGCTGATGGGTGACGTTCTCGTCCACATCGCAGACGGCGGCGATTTCAACGTCAGGCATCTTGGAATATTCACGAACGTGCTCCCAACCTTGCCCGTGCAGACCGACCACGGCAACCCGCACGCGGTCGCCCGCGCCGAAAATCCTCTCGGGTTTGGGGAAGAAGCTGATCCCCCCCAGAGCCGCCAGCCCGGCCCCGGTTCGCAGTCTTTATGAAATCCCGGCGGTTGATAGCAGAATCCTTAGACATAAGAAACACTCCTCTCAAAGTTCGCCCGGCGATTATACCTTTGCTGCGGCCCAAAGGCCAAAGGAAGTGAGAGGGATCGGTTCATCGGTTCATCGCGCCATCGAGTCATTTTGGATTTTCGATTTTGGATTATGCATGGGTGCGGCGAGCGGTGCGCCTTCAAGGAAGTAGGCGCTAAGCACAGGCGGGCGTGGCGACGTATCCAGAATCGCGCATCGCCTGAAGCAAAACGGCTCGGCAGGGTGATTGCTGTCGGTCAGTGATCGAGAAGAAGCCGGGCGGGGGAATTCGAGGGAGGCAGCCTTAGCAATTACCTTTGCCAGGTTCTTGAATTCGTTAGCACAGGTTTGCACAAGCTGCGCGTGACTGCCTATAGCACCATCGGCGTAAGTGAGGTCGAACATGGGCTTTCGCGCGTCTTGCGACATGGGCATCAAGCTCCTGTAGTTTCGCAACGTAGCAAGGCAGTGACTATCCTGACTCTGGTTGATGGGGCCAGAAGGCTTCTCGCCAAGGACTGCTTCCCTGTAAACGGTCGGAATGCGATCCAGCCACTTGGCATAAGCCTGAGTCGGCCGGTCCAGACGAACCGCGTGCTGTAGCACAACATACCCCGCTGGCGCCATAAGACCGGCAGGCAATTCAAAATCTACCGAGACCAACCCTTGAATCTGCTTCCACTGATGCCGCCATTCCCTGATAGTCGGGCCGAGATTTCTAAGCCCTTGAAGGAGAACAAGTCCGCGGCCAACGGGATCACGAGGTAGTCGGCCGCAAACAGCGCCGCACGGTTTATGGCGCCAAGATTCGGTCCAACGTCGATCAGGGCTACTACCGCTCCGACCTCTTTTCCGGCCGCTTGGATCATCCGATAAAACGCGGATGTGGCGCGCAAGGCCGCCGGGTCGTTACTGTATCCACCGGGCCAACTACCGGATAGCTTATCCTCAAAGCGCGACAAACCGAGGTCACCGCTTATGAGCCACAAGCTTTCGCCGGTTGGAAACAGAAGTGCCGGCTGAATGCCGCCAATTGGAAACGGAGCTGGGGTCTGAATGTCACCAAGCCCCTGTAGAATCGGGTTTACGCAAGCCAGAATTGTCGCTTCTTCTTCGTGTCCCAGAGCTGCTTCAAGCATGCTCTCGTCAAAAAACGCAGATGTCAGGTTAGCTTGCGGATCCAGGTCTACCGCCAGGGTCGGATAGCCAAGGCGAGATAGCATGTGCGCCACGTGGTACACCAGCGTCGTTTTCCCGACCCCACCTTTGTTATTGAAAAAAGCGATGGTCTTCAAGCTGGCCTCCGAATCGTGACCAGAACATGAGTTGCTTCGAAGGTGAATTCTGCCGGAGGGTTGCCATTTGCCTTAAGTGCGGCATTTGCCCGGGTGATGCCTGTGCCAAACCGCTCGACGTAACCCAAGGCCTTCATTACCTCGGCGATAACCGGATTCCGGTAGTCGCTAACTCGCTCGTAGTTTTCGGGAGTAACCTGACCGTATAAGCCACCGGGATTCTGTATCTCAATTCGGTCCTCAAACCAGCTAATGCGGACGGGAGCATTGGTGGCTTCGTACGCTCGGTGCATGACGGCATTCAAAGTGAGTTCGCGGACCGCTACCAAAGGGTAGTCGGGGACCTCCTCGTGTCGCAGCCCGCCGGCAGAGACGCGAGCCGTGCGGATTTGAAGCGGCAGGAGGTTATCAATCTGGAGTAATTGCGTTAGGAGGTTACCTGAAATCGATTTTTCGTCCTGTACCGAATCGGCGAGTGTCATTCCATCAAACCGGACGAATTGGATAAAGGCGCCGGGCATGAAGTTCAGCGGGTCTTTGCCGAACACCAACACCCCGGCGTAAGTGGGGGTCTGCCTTCTAAGATCAAAGAATCGCAGTGAGGCCAACTGCTCTTCCACTGAGCCGATTATTCTGGGCGATTACACCTGCTTCGACGACCCGGGGAAGATACTCCGAACGGAATGATTCGACGAGAAGGTCATCAAGCGTAGCGTCCAGACACGGACGGTGGTCAAAGGTGCGCGATCCTGCTATTTGACGCTCTGTCAGTACCCTTTCCTCTTGGCGGGTAGCAATCGCGCGGCGGGGGCCGACGCGAATCCAGACTTGCCCTCTCAGCCTAACCGGGGGCATATCGGATGGGTGAACCTCAACCACCGCGACCGGAACTCCCTTGAGGGTTACTTTTTCGACATTCATGTACGGCAACGGAAGTATGTTCCCGTCGGACCGCATATCCGACAGCGTGAGGAGCAATTGGTCGGTTATGGGTAAAGAGACAGGATTGCCCGCGTCGTCGACGCCTATGAAGATGTACCCTGGAGCTCGATGGTCAGGCAGATCGTTCGCATACGCGCAAATCGCCTGCCTTATCCTCTCGCGGTCAGAGATCGATTCTTTGCGCTCGACGCGATCCGACTCAAGGTCGGATATCAGCCTTTCGAGTTCTTGAATTTCCGGCATACGCTGCCTTAAATGAGGACAGTCATTTTTCTCGAACAGACGAAAGTATACGCCACAAAGCTCCGCGGAGGAATGTTCTCTCACCGGTTCCAGCCTCCCCCCCATGCCTGGACGACCAGCTATGGCATACACCTGTCAAGGTGTCCCCGGGCGAAATGACGGCATGGGTGCGAACCTTTGCCAGTTTTCAGCCGCCAGTAACAACAGTGGTGTCGCTTGGGGCGGCGTGGGTGCCCGCTCTGCGGGTTAACCCTCGGTGACCATGGAGGAGGCGCGGCGTTCCATTTCCGAAGCCGATTTGACGTGGTCCGGGTAGTTTACCACCTGGATATCGGCGGTGAAGCGGTTGCTGGCGCCGGAGGCGTCGGCCAATCCTTCCGAAAGGCGATCGGCGGTTTGCCGGGCCACCGCATCCGTGGCCCCGGGCAAGACAATTCCGAACCCTTCCGAAGACAACCGGTAAAGCGAGTCTTCCACGCGCAGCTTGCGGCTAAGGACTTTGGCGGCGTCTCCCAAGGCCACCTGAGCTTGCGGACCTTGGGCGAAAATCTTCGCCGGGGTTACGCGCACCACGAGGAGAGAGAGGGGCTCCTTCGTCTGGGCCGCGCGGCGGAAGTCCATGGTAAGCCGGTCCTGAAAGTGGCTGAATCCCAACAATGTCCCCAGCAGCTCGGCGCTTGACTGTTGCAGGACCTGCGCCAATTGTTCGCGTTCCGCGACGAGGCTGGCGCGGAGGTTCTGGACCACGAACATCCGGTTGACCAGATACACCACCATGAGGATGCACAGCGCGCAAAAGCCGAAGAAGAGTGTCCTTCGAGGGCGCCACCGGAATCACGGCCGCTTTGCCGAAGACCGTAGGATACATCAGCAAGGCCATGCCTCCTCCCAGGATAATCACCATGATTAATGCCAGGATGGATAACTGCCGGTCACGACGATCAACGGTCTTCTG
This sequence comes from uncultured Acidobacteriota bacterium, assembly GCA_963810005.1. Taxonomy (GTDB): domain Bacteria; phylum Acidobacteriota; class Terriglobia; order UBA7540; family UBA7540; genus Bog-366. Next base: position 134,742 of record CAWELY010000039.1, on the reverse strand, counting down.
ACTGACCTTGTCAAATACTTCCATTATGGGCTCCATTCAACGGGAGTAGGATCGGCAGCCACCGTCAACCTTCATACCGAAAATGCTTCGACGCGTCCTATAACATCCCTCGGCGGTAGAGTCAATCATGATATGAAGATGGACGTGAAGATGACGGGAAAGTATGTCATCTCCTTGGCGGATTGGCTAGAGCCTGCGTGGGGCAAATCCCCAGTTCACTTCATCAGTTCAAGCCAAAACGGGTCGTCGGGCACTCCGAAGAGGCGATAGCGGAAACCCTCCAGATGCGGCGCCACGATCCCCATCCAATCGGTGGGGTCGGTCCAGAGCACGGAGCGCGGCGCCATCGCCTTCACCAGGTCGTTCAGATCCCAATGGAGTGCGAAGCCCGGAATCACCGCATCGTGCAAGTCGCGGGTGATGGGGACCTCGAGCGCCGCCCGCAAGCTGTGGGGTGTCCGGTCAAGCCAAATCTTGCCCAGGCGCGGGTCTTGAGCCGCCGCCATCAGCAACCACACGCCCCGGACCTCACGCGCCGCGGCGCGCAGGTGGCCGGAATCGACGTCAGGCCGGTCGGCCAGCAGGTCCACGCCGCGCACGATATCGCCCGCCCGCAGGCCCGCCATATTTTTTCCAATCACCCAGGCGCGAATGTTCTGTTTGGCGGCGGATTGGTCTTCCGGCGTCTTGGGCAATGGCAGGCCGCGTGGTTCCAAATTCAGCACCACGAGGTTGTGCGCGGCCAGCCCCTCGGCCACAGCGGCGGGCAGATCGACCAGCAACACTGCGGGCTTCCGCCCCGGCGCATTCGGCGCGTACAAAGTCGCGGTTATTTCCAAGGTCGGCTCGACTGCCAGCGCTAGTTGTTGGGTGCGGAATATGTCACCGGAAATGTCGCTCACCACCCGCGCCGAGGGCGGATGGCCCGCGGAACTTCCGGCCCACTTGTGAATTTCCGCCTGCAACTGTTCCGTGCTGCCCTGGCTCATCCTATGGTGGAAGCCGTCCGCAATCACTTGGTAGACTTGGTGGCCGCCCACTTGTCCTGTCTCCGAGGCGAGGAGATCGAAATCCGGCGCCGGCTCAAAGGGCTCTTCACGGAAGTTGCCTTTGCCGTCCTTCAGCCAGCGAATCATCCACTCGTAGATATCCTCGCGGACCTCCAGAGGCATCCCATGCGGTCCGGGTCCGACGGCCCAACTGATCTTGTTTTCAGCATCGAAAATCCGGTACCAGTCCAGAGCTTCCTGGTAGGCATGACGGGCCCCGTCGATGGGAAAGAAATCGCCGACCGTGGAAACCACCAGCCAGGGCTTGGGCGCGAAGAGTTCCATGTAATCGGCCACGTCCAGGCCGGAAGAAAGGAAAAACGGAAAGCTCTGTTCGGAATCACCCGTGGGTCCGGCGAAGAGATAGTGCCAGGTGTTGGTGTAGCAGGCCGGCGCCGCCACCTTCACGCGCGGGTCGAGCGCCGAGATGTAAGTGGTCAGGGTTCCACCCCCCGAGCAGCCGGTGACGCCGATCTTTTCCCCATCCACCTCCGGACGGCTCACCAGGTAGTCAAGCGCGCGCTTAGCGTCCCAGATGCGGTAGCGCGCAAAGTTCTCGCCCGCCAGAATGCTTTGAGCGCCGGCTTGAAAATGTTGGTCGGTTGAGCCGCCGATCAGTGAAGCCTCCGTCCGGGAATCGTACGCCTGCTGGCGCTCGCCCTGGCCGATGGGGTCGTAAGTCAGCACCACAAAACCTTTCATGGCCAAGTTCGCGTCCAAGACCTGCTCCCTAACCTTACCTTCCTCCCAGTGGCCCATCGGCCGCAGCACGCCCGGGTGCTTGCCGACTTCTTTGGGGAGGTACAGGTTGGCCGTGACATAGAATTGGGGGAGACTCTCGAAGATAACCTTCTCGATGGTATAACGCGGACGTTCGACCCGCCCCGTCACGCGCGCATTCAGCGGCCCATCGTAGTTCGGCAGTCCGCCCAGCAGCTCCAGGATTTTGGCGCGCACCTGCGCCTGGCGAGCTTCCGCTTCGCGCACGGTGTGGATTTTCGCGAGCGCGGCCTCACGATCGGCGAGTTGCTGCTGCGCGATGCCGTCCATCCAGCGTAGTAGGCTGTCTTCATCGGCCGCCAGCAAGGGCGCCAGGCTGAGCGTGTAAATCAGCAAGAGCTTTCCCAACATGCGAATCCAATTTCCATACTCCCGGCATCTCATAAGCCGCACTCCTTCTCGACCGCAGCCAAGTGGTGGCCCCGTCTCCTGGCCCCGCGCCCACCAGTTCGCTCGCGAGGCCCTTCACCCATGCCTCCGCCTTGGCCCTCGGGTGGCGGCAATTATACACTGTCTGCATGCAGCCGAGCCCTTTCCGCGCAGGTCTTCTCCGCCGCAAGGTTCACGTTATGGCGACCGCGATTGGGCTCAAGGTGGGGAGGGTAGCTAATTCGAATCACCGGCCCCTCTCCCTTAGGCGGGAGAGAGGCCGAGGGTGAGGGGGTTCCGAGGTCGAATCGATATCATTTTGCTTGAAAATACGCAAATGAACATCAATAGATACTAAAACAGCAACTTAAGGCTAAACTGGATCTGCCGCGACGTAGTGGCGGTGGAAGTAATGACCCCAGCCGTAGGCGAGGGCCCACCGGTTGCCGCCGTGTAGACGACCGGATTCGGCGTATTGAGGTTCGCATGGTTAAGGATGTTGAAAAACTCAGCGCGGAACTGCAGGCCGACCCGTTCGGAAAGGTTGAACTTCTTCGCCAGGGACAAATCTGTAGTGGCCAATCCTGCTCCTTGTAGAATATTGCGGCCGACGTTGCCATACGTACCCGCCAGGGGTTGGATGAACGCGGCGGGATTGAAGTACTGATTGGCCCCGCCTTCGATCACCGATCCGGTAAAGTTGGGATTCCAGGACGGCCGAACCGGATTGCGGCTGTCGCCGTCGTTGGCGGGGTTATAGGACAATTGCGGTGTGAAAGGCAAACCGGATTGCAAGGTTTCGATTCCGCTGAGTTGCCAGTTTCCGGCCAGCCGATCCACCCAGGGGCTCCCGTGAAACGCCTTACCTTCTCCCAATGGAAGGTCATAGGTGGCATTGATGACCCCGGCGTGGCGAATGTCAAACGAACCCCGGCCGTAGTCCCAATTCGGCTCCAGGGGATTCGCCGCGAACGCGGGAGAATTCGTCGCCACGCTGGTATTCAAGCTGTCGCCATCGTCGAGAGCCTTCGCATAGGTATAGACCCCGCGAAATTGGAGGCCGTGGCTGAAGTGGTGGTTCACGTCCACTTCCAGACCGTTGTAGGAGCTGACGCCTTCCGAGAACCAGTGGGTGGAATTGGCCACGGCACTGTTGGCCAGCGCTGCGGTGGACGGGTTGTACCAGGTCCCCGCCGCGTAGCTGGCCGGGCACGGCGACGCCGGGCAAATCGTGGGAACCGGAACGTTGGCGTCGACGGAGAGAATTTCGTGGTATCCGTGGGAGCCGATATAGCCGACGCTCAGCGTGGTGTTGGCAGAAAGGTACTGCTCGATTCTGAACGTGTACGATTCCACCGCCGGCGTCTGAAGGTTCGGCTGCACGCCGCTGGGAACAATTTTCGCCGCCGCATACGTCGCGTCCGGAGCGATGGTCGAAAACGCGATGCTCTTGTCCGCATAGACGGTATTGAAGGGAGCGACCTGGTCCAGGCGGTAATCCAGGGCGTCATTCAGCGCGTAATAGAGGCCACCCCCCGCGCGGATTACGGTTTTCTTCGAGGCGAAGGGGGACCACGCCAGACCCACTCGGGGCGCGGGAAGGAACTTGGCGTTATTCGCGGAGAACACGGAGTTGCCGATCACCGGCTGGGTTTGCAATCACTCCATTCGAGCCAAATACAATAATTCGCAGCGCGCCCGTCGGCCTCATTCCAGCCATTGGTAAACTCAGCCGCGGAAACCCAGGCGAAGTTCCAGGCTCGGCCGCAGTTTGATGGCGTCCTCGGCAAAAGACTGCGCCCTCCAGTGAACGCCACGAGAGCGGCGTAGAGGACGGGGCGTAGGTGTACGTGCTCACCGTGCCGGCCAGGAAACCCGCCAGGTTGGAAAACGAAGCTTGTCCGTACTGGTCCTGTTCCAAAGCTGCTGTTGGATTGCAGCCGCTGGAACCATGCGCCCACGGTGATCAAGTGGATGCCGTGGGTGATGCTGACCTGATCGGTGGCCGTGAACAGGTTGCGCGCCGCCGAGAGGTTGCTTCCCGCGTTGGTGCCGCCGTTGGTGAGCTGCGAGGCGCCGTTCAGCGTGGTGCCGCCGCCAATCACCACGGCGCCCACCGGTTGGCCCGCATGGATCCAGCCGCCCGGCACGGCGGAAGCCGTCCCGTCGACTCCGCTGTTGAAATAGAATCCCCCGCGGGAGAATCCGAACGTCGCCTTGTTGAGAAAGTTGGGGGAAAAGACGTGGGTTTCGCTCACGCTCGCCACCTGCTCGCGCAAGAAAACGTCGGTGACGGCTCAACGGATTGCTGGTAGGCGAATTGGCTGTCGCTGTCGTCCACGGTGTAAACGCCGGCGAAGGAATCTTTATCGGAGAGAGTTTGGTCCAGGCGTGCCGTGCCAAAATCCTCGCGGATGTGCTGAAGGGGATTGCTGAAGGCCTTGGCGATTCCACTGTTCGCCCCCGTCGAGGTGAGCAGTTCCGGCCCGTTGGCCACGGGCCACAAGCCCAGCAAGGGTTGAATGCTGGCGACGGCGGCCGCCCGCGAAGTGGCGTCGGGCACGAGCGTCACATCGCTCAGACCGAGAACTTGGCGGTAGCCTTCGTAGTTGGCGAACAAGAAGGTCTTGTCCTTCTTGATCGGCCCGCCCAGCGATCCGCCGAACTCATTGCGCTGGAAGTTGGGAATTTGCGCCTGGTCGAAGAAATTCCGCGCGTCCAGGGCGCTGTTGCGCAGGAACTCGTAGGCGTTGCCGTGCAACTGGTTGGTGCCGGAGGCGGTGACGATATTGATCTGGGCCCCGGGGCGTTTCCCGTATTCGGCGCCGTAGGTGTCCTTGACGACGGCGAATTCCCGCACCGCGTCCACGCCCAGAAGTTGCCCGCTCGTCCCTCCCGGTGTGTTGTTGACCTCCGACGCGCTGGTGAATTCCACGCCGTTCAGGAGGTAGAGATTCTCCTGCGGGCGGCGGCCCGAAACCGCAAACATGTTGCCGACCACCGAGTTCGATGTGCCGATGCCGCCCGGCGCGCTGCGACGTGTAGTTGATGACGCCGGGATTCAGCGTGAGGAGTTGGTCGTAGCTCCGGCCATTCAGCGGCAGGTCCTTCACCTGGCGCTCGTTGACCAGTCCCGAGACATCGGCGGTGGTCACATCGGGCGCGAACGGGGCCGCTTCCACCTGAATCGCTTGGCGGATTCCTGCGACGGAGAGCGTCAAATCGACATTGGCGTGTTGCCCCAGCACCAGCGAGACACTCCGCTTCGCCGTGTTGAAGCCGGCCTTTTCGGCGGAAACCTCGTACGTCCCCACGGCAAGCAGAGGAGCTTCATATCGGCCCGCGTCGTCGGTGAGGATGGTGCGAACCGCGCCCTTCTCCGTGTTGATAATCCTGATGGTGGCTTGCGGGATGGCGCTGCCGGTGGCATCGGTGGCAAGGCCGGAAATGGAGGCCTCACCTTGCGCCCAAACCAGCGGCGCCGCCAGGGATATCGCCAGCACAAGATCGGTAGGCGAAGAAGGAAGCGCGCCCGCCAACGCGTCCGGGTGATGGCGTTCCCTCGTCCGGGCGCAGGCGGGGAATTGGGGAATTCTGATTCCATAGATCGCTTTCGCATTGCACTCTCCTGAGTAGGTGTGGGGGCATCCGGTTGACCGGCGCACCCCTTGGATTTTTGTTTTGTGAGCCCAGGTTGTTTGCCGCTCATTAACGAGACGGCAAGTCCATCAAAGTGGGACGAGCTTCGAAAGGCGCGTCCCCTGTTGCGCAAGGGACAACTTGCCCGGGCCGGCCAATGAGACGAGAGATGAAACAGGATAAATCTTAAAGAGGTGTCTTGGGAATCTTCCTGCTCAACGTTCGCTGGCCGGCTAAATACAGAGCGACCGACAACATCCTGCGCAGGGCGCAGGGCGACAACAACATTGAGCAAGAATTTCAGCCATATTGTCATTGATACTACCCAAACGCGGCGCTGTCGTCAAGAATTTTTCAATGCGCCCTGACAAAACTCGTCAAGGCAGGTTGGTGAAAAAGTCGTTCGGCGCAGCGTAGCGGCGGGTTTACCCCGCCATATCTCTATTGTTTTCAACACAAGAATTTTTCAATGCGCCCTGACAAAACTCGTCAAGGCAGGTTGGTGAAAAAGTCGTTCGGCGCAGCGTAGCGGCGGGTTTACCCCGCCATATCTCTATTGTTTTCAACACCGGATGGCGGCGTAAAGCCGCCTCTACGTCCTTTTCAGCAGCCTGCTAGGGACCCAAGCCCGGGGTAATATCAGCAAGCGAAGTGTGATCGAGAATCCGGGCTGCCGAGTTCCGCACATCGAGGAAAATCTTATAAAGCGTGCCGTGCCTCTTGTCGCGCTCTCACCAAGCGGCGTAGCCCCTTGGCATCGGCGAAGGGAGCGAGCGGGCCATCGATCAGGCGGATAATCTCACCCAAGAAAATCGTGGAGGGCGCCCGCTTCAAGCGATAGCCGCCCTTAGCGCCCCGCTGGCTCTCCACCAGGCGCGCGGTCTTCAGGTCAAGAAGGATCAATTCCAGGAACTTCTCGGGAATTCCTTCCGAAGTGGCGATGGCGTGGATCTTGGTCGGGCCGCTTGAAATTCCCCAGCCAAACGCATCATCGCTTCCAGAGCGTACAGGCCTTTGTTGGAAATTCGCATTGATTTATATGTAACTCTATCGGGTTAGTAGACTATAGGCCAACCAGGATTCTGTCAAGATGTTTCGTGGCGGGGTGGCGCGGAAACTGTGAAAAACAAAGTATCTCACGCCGGGACGCCAAGGCGCAAAAACTCGCAAAGAACATCCGCTTTGTTTTTTGGAAGACTCGTGTATCTTAATCAGAGGATTTCACCACAGAGACACAGAGGTCACGGAGAGGAGGCGGAGGCAAAACGATACCTCAACAAACAAGGGACCGAGGTCTCTGTCCGCGCGCGGAGAGGTGCCCTTCTCTGTGGTCTCTGTGCCTCTGTGGTGAGTGTTTTGTTCGCGGCGCGAGAAGATAGCCGTGCTGTGGGTGTGCACGATGAAATCTCCAACATCTGAAAAGGAGGGCGTTCTCTCATTTATGGCAAATGAAAACTTTTTCTCATTACAGGGACAAGTTGCGGTGGTTACCGGCGCCGGGCAAGGAATCGGCGAAGGCATCGCCGCGCGGCTGGCAGAAGCCGGCGCGCGCGTTGCGATCCTCGACACGAACCGCGCCGCCGCGGAAGAAGTGGCGGGTCGACTGAAGGGCGTGGGCCTGCTCTGCGACGTCAGCTCAGCTTCATCCGTCCAACATGCCATCGAAGAGGTCGAGCGGCAGCTTGGACCTATTCAAATCCTGGTGAATAACGCGGGAATTGCCGGGCGGACGCTGCCCCTGTGGGAACTCGAGGAGAGCGATTTGGACCAGGTGTACGCCGTGAACCTCAAGGGAGTGTTCCTGACTTGCCGCGCGGTGATTCCCGGGATGCTGGCGCAAGGCTACGGGCGAATTCTGAACGTCGCTTCCATTGCCGGCAAAGAAGGGTAACCCCACGCTGATTCCGTACTCGAGCACCAAGGCCGCCGTCATCGGTCTGACCAAAGCGCTGGCCAAGGAAGTGGCGGGCAAAGGCAATATCACCGTCAATGCCATTTCCCCCGCCGTGATCCGAACCAAAATCCTGGACGCCATCGCCAAGGAAACCGTGCAGTATATGGTGAGCCGCATCCCCATGGGCCGCACCGGGACCATCGAAGAAATCGCCGCGCTGGTGCATTTCCTGGTTTCGCGCGAGGCGTCGTTCACCACCGGCCAGTGCTACGACATCTCCGGCGGAAGAGCGACGTACTGAGGTGTAGTAGCACAGGCACTCTTGCCTGTGGCCAAGGTAGCACAGGCACTCCTGCATGTGGCCAAGGTAGCACAGGCACTCTTGCCTGTGGCCAAGGTAGCACAGGCACTCCTGCATGTGACCAAGGGTGAGCGTCTATGACGCTGGGGCACAGGCAAGAGTGCCTGTGCTACGGCTTGCGGCCAACGATGTTCAGGTTTGCGCCTGGTGCTTTCGCAGGAAGGGGACGGCGCCGAGCAAGAGCCCGAGCGACGGCGCCAGCACCCAAGCCACGATGTAGGTCAGCATACCTTGCAGTTTGAAGATGAGGGGAACGTGCCTGTCGATGAACGGTGCTAGGGCCAGGAAGGTCAGCAGGACAGCCAGCCAGATGATTGAAGGGGCCTGGGAAACGAGCAATCGATCCAAAACTCCTCCGCCGGCGCGCTTTGACCAGAACGCCCCGAGGGCGCCGACAATGGGCAGTGCGAGGAGCCAGGGAACATAGAACGGGATGAACAGACCGTCCTTTAGCAAGTAGATGTGGGGGTAAAGGCCGGCGAATATGAGAAGGGCCAGCAAGATACTGCTTAGGGCGAAAGCACCCAATGCGGGAAGCCATAGGACTTTGGTACGGTAGTTCATATTCGCCTCCTCAGTTTCCGCGCATAGGATTTCCTCGCGAAGTTCGGGCCAGTTGGATACGGAATCGAGAGCTTCGCGGGCGGCTACGTCTCCCGCCACTCCGCGCGCTTCGAGGGCGGCGGCGTGATCGGCCAGATGCTCGCTGAGTTCGCGAACGATCTCTTCTTCCCGGCGAGGTCCGAGCCCCAGCCTGCCCAAACGCGCGCTAATCAATTCTTGACCGCCTACCATGCAATACTCCCGCGATGCGTTTTGTAGGGGCAGGCCTCGTGCCTGCCCTGCGGGGGCCGCGTCGGCCCCATTTGGGCACCCACAAGGGGTGCCCCTACGGTTGCGGAGGGCACCCACAAGGGGTGCCCCTACGGTTGCGGAGGGCACCCACAAGGGGTGCCCCTACGATTCCGCAGGGGCGACTCCGGCGATGCGATGCAGCGCCTGGAAGAACATGCCCCATTCCTGCGCGCAGCGGCGCCAGTTGCTTCTTGCCCTTGGGCGTCAGGTGGTAGTAGCGGCGCTGGCGCCCGCTCCGGGCTTCTTCCCATTTCCCCTTCACCCAACCGCGTTTTTCCATGCGATAGAGCAGCGGATAGAGCGAGGCCAGGTTGAACTGGAGGACGCCGCCGGTCACCTGCGCGATGCGCTTGGAGATTTCGTAGCCGTGCAAGGGCTCCCGGTCGAGCAGCGCCAGGATGGCCAGCTCGCCGCTGCCGCGCTTGATTTTGCTGTCGATTCCAATCACCTTGGCTCCTATAGATCTTTATCCTATATATAGAGGGAAGCGTTGTCAAGGAAAAAGTTTCGGGTGCGGGCAGAAGGATTTCACCACAGAGACACAGAGGTCACGGAGAAAAGACACAGATAAAAACTTTGGGTCGACAAACGGAGGAACCGTAATCCTCACACGCGCGGGCCGAAGTGCTTTTCTCCGTGATCTCTGTGCCTCTGTGGTGAGCCTTCTCTTTGCGCGCGAGAAGATCAGGAGTGCCCACGCGATTCCACGCGGTGGCCGTGCAGAAAGAGGAGGGCAGGGCCATTCCAGGGGAGGAGATGGCCCCGAGCGGGCTTTTAAACACCGCACGATCTTGGCGGCGGGTAGGGGCACGCCATGGCGTGCCCCTACTACTCCTGTTCGGTTTGCACGGAGCGCAGGCGAGCCGCCTTGCCACGCAGCTTGCGCAGATAATAGAGCTTGGCGCGGCGCACGCGGCCGGAACGCACCACCTCGACCTTGTCGACGATGGGCGAGTGCAGGGGGAAGATGCGCTCCACTCCCTGTCCGAAGGAAATCTTGCGGACCGTAAACGTGGAGTGGTTGCGGGCGCGGCGAAGGCCGATCACGGTGCCTTCGAAGACCTGGATTCTTTCCTTTTCGCCTTCTTTGATCTTGACGTGTACCTTCACGGTATCGCCGGGGCGAAACGACGGGACTTCCTTCTTCATCTGTGATTGTTCAACTTTTTCGAGCGCATTCATGTTTCTATTCTCCCAGACTTTTCGAGAGCACTTTACAGGGGCAGAATTTAGCCTTGCCGCTCCGGCCTCGAAATAAATGTCAAATACTTCGCTGTGGCGCCGACCTTGAGGTCATCATCTTTCGCGATGGCCTAATCCTGATTTCTCACCACGGACCTACGAACCGGTTTCGGAGTGCGGCGACTCGTCGCCGCTTTCCCTCCCCGCAACTCGTTGCGGTGAACCCCAAGGCGCTGACGAGTGAGCGCCCCAAAAAAGCGGCAGCAAGCTGCCGCACTCCGAAATTTGACTCCGTGCGCCCGCACAACGCGGAGCAGGTGTAGCGCTACCCTTCTACAACTCCGCGCTCCCGAGCGATTCCAGCCACCGGCGGTCTTCCTCACTCAGGGAAACCTGGGCAAGCAAATCGGGCCGGCGCCGCCAGGTCTTTTCCAGCGCTCGCTGTCGCCGCCACTGGCGAATTTGCTCGTGGTTGCCGGAAAGCAGAACTTCCGGTACTTTCCAATCACGAAACTCCGCCGGGCGCGTGTAGTGCGGGCAATCGAGCAACCCGTGCCGGACTTCCGCCGGCGCGCCCGCCGGGAACGCGAAGGAATCCTGCTCGCGCGACTCTTCGTTGCCCAGCACCCCCGGAAGGAGGCGAATGGTAGCTTCCATCACCACCGCGGCGGGCAATTCACCGCCGCTCAGGACGAAGTCGCCGATGGAAATCTCATCGGTGGCGAGGTTTTCCGCCACGCGTTCGTCCACGCCTTCATAGCGGCCGCAGATCAAAACCAGGCGCTCAGCGTGCGAAAGTTCTTCCGCCACGGCCTGGGTCAGCAAGCGGCCCTGGGGCGAAAGCAGAATCACCGGCAGAGGCTTTTCTCCGGCGCCTCGCTGCGGAGCGCTTCCACCGCCCGGAAAATCGGCTCCGGCTTAAAAACCATGCCCGGCCCGCCGCCGAAAGGCCGATCATCCACCGTGCGATGGCGGTCGTCGGTAAATTCCCGCAAATCGTGCAGCCGGATCGCGGCGTGGCCCGATGCCATGGCCCGCTTCAGCAGCCCGTGCTCCAGGATGCTGCCGAAGAATTCCGGGAAGATGGTGATCACGTCGAACGTCATGAATCCGGGAGCACGGAATTGAAATGGTACACTGTAAAAGTTACTGAAACCGGTGAAATACTTGTACCATTCCATCCCATTTTAACATTCGACTCCAGACCCGGATTCAAGATTCCTGATTAGATCGAAAACTCCAGTTCAAGATTCCGATCAGATTCCGATCCCCTATCCCGTGTCCCGTCCCGGTCTTACTCGTTCAACTCCAGCAACTCCTCCGGCGGGTCGATCACGATGGTCTGGGAGGCGAGATCGATCCGCGTGCAGATTTCCTGCGCCAGGGGAATCAGCACTTCACTTTTTCCGTCCGGACGCTGGACGTGGAGCACATCCACGCCGCCTGTGGGTTCGACTTCGGTCACCGTCCCAATTTCCCGTCCCTGGCGTTCCCAAATAACGCGGCATCCGTGCAATTCGCACAAGTAGTAATGGTGCGGGGGAAGCGGCGTGCGTTGCTCCCACGGGATAAAGACTTGGAGCCCGCGCAGGCGCGAAGCACTCTCGATGGAGTCGATTCCCGAGAACTTCAGGATGATCCGGCCTTTGTGCGGCCAACCGCGTTCCACGTTGACGGCGCTTCGGCGCCTGGCCGGGAACTTCCAGGAACACCGATTGGAGTTCGCTGGAAACGCGCCGGGAAATCGGTAAGGATCTCCGCCGCAACCTCTCCCTTGCGTCCCTGGGGCCGGAGAATGCGTGCGATGGCCAGGAATTGCCCGGTTGCGTTTTGCGCCAATGCCTCTCCCGCCCCGCACGCCGCTTCCGGCCGCATGTGAGACGAAAGGCCCCCTATTCCAGGATCTCCAGCGTGAAGCGCTTCTTGAGCTTCATGCCGGCGGCGTTGAGGATGGTGCGGACGGAGCGAGCAGTTCGCCCCTGCTTTCCGATCACCTTCCCCAAGTCGGAAGGATGCACCCGCAATTCCAAAACGGTTACTTGTTCGCCTTCCACTGCCCGCACAGAAACCTGTTCGGGATTATCCACTAGCGCTTTGGCGATGGCTTCGATTAACTCTTTCATCTGGCCCTCCCGCCCACTTGAGCTGACGTGCCAAGGTTGTCGTGAATCAGTGTGTATGAGAACGCATAACCGCAACTCGTGCGGGCGCCGCGATCGGCCGGCCGGCCATCAACTCAGGCCGCTCGGCAGCTAGGCCGCTGGCGCCGGCGCGGGAAGCCTCTTCAAGAAACTCTGCACCGTTTCTGAAGGTTGCGCCCCCTGTCCGATCCAATAATCAACGCGCTCGCGTTTCAGCACGATTTCCGGCGGCGTTCGCCGGGGATTATAATGGCCGACAATTTCCACGAAGCGCCCATCGCGGGCCCTCTCGCGATCAATCACTACCACTCGGTAACTGCTTTTCTTTTTGGCCCCGGTTCGAGCCAAGCGTATTCTTAACAATCTTCCCCCTTTTTGATGTTCGATGGTCGATTGACGGTGGTACTGCCCTATTAATCGTCAATCGGCCATCGGCAATCGAAAATTCATTTCGTCGTCATTGATCTCGCCTCACGGAGACTATCTCACCCCCGGCCCCACCGGCATGCCCAGCCGGCCGAGTCCTCGTCCCAGCAGGCTCTGACTCATGGACTTCATCATTTTGCGCATTTGGAAGTATTGTTTCAAGACCTGATTTACCTGCTGGACGGAAGTCCCGCTGCCCCTGGCGATGCGCTTTCGCCGCTTGCCATTGATGATCTCGTGATTGCGGCGCTCCTGGGGAGTCATGGAATTGATAATCGCCTCGATGTGAATCAGCTCTTTCTCGTCCACTTTGACCTTGCCGGCATCCTTGAAAATGCCGACTTTGGGGAGCATGCCCAGCATCTGCTCCATCGGCCCCATCTTGCGCACCTGGGTAAGTTGATCGCGGAAGTCTTCCAGCGAAAAAGTATCGGTCTGAAGCTTGCGATGGACTTCCATCGCCTTTTGCTTGTCGATCTTCTGCTCGGCTTTTTCAATGAGCGAAAGGATGTCGCCCATGCCGAGGATGCGGGAGACGATGCGCTCAGGATAGAAGACTTCCAGTTGATCGTACTTTTCGCCGATGCCCATGAACTTGATGGGCTGGCCGGTGACGTGATGAATGGAAAGCGCCGCGCCGCCGCGGGCGTCGCCGTCGAGCTTGGTCAGGATCACGCCGGTCGTGCCCAGCCGCTCGTGGAATTCCTGCGCGCTGCGCACGGCGTCCTGGCCAATCATGGCATCGGCCACCAGCAGGACTTCGCTGGGCCGCAGCTTGGTGCGCAGTTCACTGACTTCGTTCATCAGTTCCTGGTCGATGTGCAGGCGGCCGGCGGTGTCAACAATCAGCACGTCGTGACCGCGGTCGGCGGCGTCTTTGCGCGCGGCCATGGCCAATTCAATGGGCGAGTTGATGCCCGTCGCCCGCAAAAATCGGAATCTGAACGGCTTTGGCGATGATCGCCAACTGCTCCCGCGCGGCGGGGCGGTAGACGTCGGTCGAAACCAACATCGGGCGGCGCTTGCGCCCGGCGAGCCAAAGCGCTAATTTGCCGGAAGTGGTGGTCTTGCCGGAGCCCTGAAGGCCGACCATGAGGAAGACCGTGGGGTAATTCCTTCGAAAAAGTCAGCAGCGAGGCTTCGCGACCGAGGATCTGCAATCAACTCGTCGCGAACGATGCGAATCACTTCCTGCACCGGCGAAAGGCTGGAGCGAACTTCTTCGCCCAGCGCCTTGACCCGGACACGGTCGAGCAACTCCTTTACCACATTGAGGTTAACGTCGGCGTCGAGAAGCGCCAGGCGCACCTCGCGCAAGGTTTGGTCCACCACCTCGTCGTTCAGGACTCCCTGAATGCGAAGGGTCTTGAAAACCTTTTGCAGCCGGTCTTGAAGTGCGTCAAACATGTGGATTCAGCCAACTGGGGAAACATAATCCCCCCGCCGGTCCCAGTCCGATGCAGAACCGCAAAGCATACCCACCGTACTCATTTTACGCCCTTTACCAAAGTCAAGCAAAGCGCGTGTTATCAATATATCACCAGAATCGGGCCGAGGGAATGACGAAACCACTGCGGGGCACTTGACAAAATGTCCATCTTGAGCTGATCCGTCCCCTGATCGAGCGCTAAGGCGCGCGTCGTCCCACTTTGGGATGCCCTTTCGCGCTGGCCACATGGAGCGCGCGTTTTAACATCGCCTTTCGCGCACCACAGGCCAGCCGAAAAGTCAGCAATACCTCTTTATTTGAGCAACCCGTTAGATCAGCCCGCCGTCCTTGTGGTGAGTTCGCCAACAATAGAGTTGCTGGACCGCCACCGAAAGCACGCACACCCCGCCGGCAATGGAGACGCTTACCTCCAACAGGTACTGAAGCATGTCTTCGTGACTGGGGGCGCTGGCCGTAGCCGCCAGGGCAAATCCATGACCTACGGCCCAAAGGCCAATAATGGCGCACAACGCAAGGGTCACAACTCGCAGGGCGGTTTTGAACATAGCCACCTCCTTCTTCCGCCCGAAGGGCGCACGGATCGGCTGCCATGATTCATACACCCGGATGAGGGTCAGGGTCAACTCAAAGTGCAGCGGCCGGAGAGGAAGAATAAGGCGGCCTGGAAAACACAGTCAGCGCGCAGTCGGATCTCTGCAGCGGCAGTCCGTCGAACGCCGAACCTGATCCGCCGAGAGTTCCGGCGCGCCGCGCGTGGCTAAAGAAACTCAAGTGACGCTAGAAATACAGATGCGAAGACAGGATCCAAGAGATTCCTAAAGGAAGGAGGCGATTAGAGGTTCAGGAGATAATCGGAAGCCGTCAGGTTTCCGAATCTCACCGTATTCACGCGCTCTCCCACCACGTTGGCAAAGTACTCGAGGATGGCGGTCAACTTCAAGGCGGCCGACGTTTCGCGCAATTTCAGCCAGTGGCGCGTAACCAAAGAAGCGAAGACCAACTTGAAGTAAACAATCAAAAGGCGCTCTTCATAGCTATAGCGCTGATTGACATTGGCGGCATTCTTGAGGAGGTAGGTGAGCGCCAGGAAATCACACTTGAGCGTCAGCGTCAGCCGTGGGTATTCCACGGGAGAGCCAAAATCCTCGATTGCCTTTCGAACCGATGGGAACTCCAGACGATTGGCGTTGACGATCGATTGGAAAAACTCCTGCGAGAACTGCCGGCGCAAGATCTTTTGGCAAACCGCCTGGAGATAAAAGAAAAATAGCCCCGTGGAAACGATCAAAATCAGGGCCGCCATGAACATGTCGCACCTCACCGCAACGTGCTAGTCCGAAACGGCCTCAACCAAGGCTGCTTGTCTCCCCACTCGGCGCACGAACCGGTGCTGCCTCGGGCTTCTTCGCGATGGCATAAATCCAAGTCAACAACATTCCCAGCGTGCAGGCCGGGCTCAAGAAACTGAAAATGACGCGGCGAAGTTCTCGCCAAGAGTCAGGTGCAGCAAGGCCAAGCAGGCGGCCTCGCCTGCAAACTGGACACCCATGCCACAAACCAGCAGTCCGAGCTCGTCGTCATCAATCGCGAGCTGCTGGATCATGACGTAAAGCAAGGTATTCAGGACCAGGCAACTAAAGTATAGGTTCTGGCTGAACTCAACGATGAAGACGTTGTGAAGAGTTGGGTATAATTGCGGGTAAGGGAAAGAGCCGAAACTGCCTACGACCAACACGAAGACGAAATACCAGCAACAGGCGAACGAAGCGCCACATGCTTCTCCTCCCGCGCGCAAGCGCGCCGGAAGAAGCCACAAGTCAGCAGAAAAGCGCCTAAGGCCAGCGCCACATCCGTCAGCCAATAGAAATAGGCAGTACTGCGACGGATGCCTTGCCGAAATAATTGAGGACCGCAGGGCGCGCGACGCCATCCAGAAGCAAACAGCAGCGTCACATACAGGCAGAGACCTTTGAGGCGCCGCCACCTTCCTCGCGAAGCGAGCAGCACACACACCACCACCTCCAAAACGTAGATTCCGTACTGAAGGCCGTGGATCAGTATCCGGTTACTCATGAGCGTCACAATAAAAGCCAATACCACCTGCGGCTTCCGCGTCGCTCAGAAAGCTAAGCGATCACTTTGGTGGCTGCGGTAGCGGCATTGGTGATGTGCCAATACCAAATACATTTGCGTCCTGCGCCTTCGGTGGCAGCGGGAGCGGCATCGGTGATGTGCCAATACCAAATACATTGTAAGCCTGCGCCTTGGGTGGCTGCGGAAGAGGCATCGGCGATGTGCCAATACCCGCAACACTCCGCCGAACCGAAGCTCCGCTCAAAACCACCAATAATGCCAGCGAAAATGCCAGTAGTGAATTTTTCATCGGCTTTCTCCCTATTGTTCTTCTAAAATAACTGCAAATAGGGAGAAAGCCTATGTCGTTCAACACTCCAAGTCAATCGTTTTTACACACTTATAGACATTATGTCCTACGACATCCTGTCACCCGCCAGACGCATTTTGACCGGAAAGGTCATTATGTCATGCAATATTTCTTCCTTCCATCAGCTTCCAAACACCACTCTTCCCTTTCGGGAGCCACTGTAATGGCCTTCCAGTACCTTTGCAATAGTACGGAAGTACCATTCCCGCGCAATGGCCTGGCGAACCAACCCGACTCCATCGGATGGCGTTGATCCGCATGAGCCGCATGCGGTGAGGAATCCTTAAACTTTTGCTGCCTTTGAGTTGACCCAGACGGGTGCGAGTGGCATCATACACATATCGATGTGGGGCGTTGCGGAGTGTGCTGCATGAAGAGCAAGAAACAGTATTTGCCAATTACTCTGGTGGTGGGAGTTGTCGGGGTGCTGGTCTTGGCGAGCTTCCCGCCCAAGTGGTTTGCCCAGTCCCAGGAGCCCGCGCCAATGCGCAACAGCAAACCTCGGGACCGCAGCCGGACGTGGGCGAAACAGTTCTGGTTCCGAAGAAGTCGCAGCCGAACCCATCGCAGCCGACCGCACAGCCGGCTCGCAGCCGGAGAAGAAGCCCGAGAAGATCAATCCCAACGATGTCTATACGCTCTCGACGACCACCAATCTGGTCAACGTGGATGTGATGGTCGTCGACAGCAATGGCAGCCCGCTCCAGAACCTGGACAAGAAGAATTTCCAGTTATCCGACGACGGCGTTCCGCAAGCCGATCACCAACTTCGGAACCGGCGAAGCCCCCATGACCATTTGTATGCTGATTGAGTTCGCCAACCGCTGGTGGCCGTACCTGGTTATAGCGCTTCGATACAGCTACGATTTCTTGAATGTCATACACCCCAAAGACTGGGTGGCGGTCGTCGTCCTTTGACTTGAAACCTCAGATCCTCACCGATTTCACCCAAGACCGCTCGGAGGTGCGAGCGGGCCTGGATCAACTGCGCATCCCCGGCTTTAGTGAATCCAACCTTTACGACGCGCTGGCCTTTGTCTTGGACCGAATGAAAGAGGTGCACGGGCGCAAAGCCGTTGTGGCCGTGGTCACCGGCATTGATACCTTCAGCAAGCTGACCTACGACCAGTGCCTGAAAATCGTGAAGGCATCGGACACACCCATCTACCCCGTCAGCATCCTGGAATTCATGTCCGTTCGCAGCCCCAGAGGCGACAACATCACGACTTTGCAGGCCGAAAATGCGCTCAAGACCATGGCCTCCTACTCCGGCGGTCAGGCGTATTTCCCGCGCTTCGAGCAGGAAGTGCCGAGCGATTACCAGCAAATCGCGCAGCAACTTCGCATGCAATATAGCCTGGGCTTTGTTCCCACCAACGCGACTAAAGACGGCCGGTTCCACAAGCTCAAGGTTGCGGTGGTGGACGAACAGGGGAATCCGCTTACGATTTTCAATGAAAAGGGCAAGAAGGTGAAGTACCACATTGTCGCGCGCGACGGCTATTACGCCCCGAAGTCTTAATGCGAGAAGTGCCGCACGCCGGTTAAGACCATCGCCATGTGGTGCTGGTTGGCGGCGGCGATGACTTCGCTGTCGCGAACCGACCCGCCGGGCTGCACAATCGCCGTGACGCCGACTCGCGCCGCTTCTTCCACTCCATCGGGAAAGGGAAAAAAGGCATCGGAAGCAAGCACCGTGCCTTCCAGCGCGTGCTTCAAATCGCGGGCTTTAGTGGCTCCCAGCTTGACGGAGTCCACGCGGCTCATTTGGCCGGCCCCCACGCCCACCAGCACTCCTGCCCGCGCAAAGACGATGGCGTTCGATTTGACATGCTTCACGATTCGCCAGGCGAAGATCATGGCCTCCATTTCTTCCGGCGAAGGCTGGCGTTCCGTGACGCATTTCCACAGATGGGGTTGTGCCGGCAGAGAATCGGGGGTTTGGACGAGCAACCCTCCACCCACGGCCTTGAACTGGAGCCCGAAGTCGTCGCCGGCCGTCGCCGACATATCGAGGAGGCGAAGGTTTTTCTTGCCGGCCAACCGCTCGAGCGCGGGCGCCTCAAAACCCGGTGACACGACGGCTTCCACAAAAAGCTTTGACAACTCTTCCGCCGTGGGTCCATTCACCGCGCGGTTGAAGGCGATCACTGATCCGAAGGCCGAAACCGGGTCGACTTCCAGGGCGCGCTGGTAACTTTCCACCAGCGTCGCGCCCGTGGCCACTCCACAGGGGTTGGTGTGTTTGATGATGACCGTAGTCGGTTCTTCAAATTCCTGCACCAGACGCCAGGCAGCCTCCAAGTCCACCAGATTGTTGTAGGAAAGTTCCTTGCCCTGGAGTTGCGGAGCCGCAGCCAAGCCCCGCCCGGCCGCGGTGGGATTGCGATAAAGCGCGGCCTTCTGATGCGGATTCTCGCCGTACCTCAAATCCATCACTTTCCGGTAGTTCAGGTGGAGCGTCTCCGGAAATTCTCCATTGGCCATTTTCTGCAAGGTGGTGGAGATGGCACTGTCATAAGCCGCCGTTGTCGCGAACGCTTTGCGCGCCAGCCGGGCACGCGTTTCCCGCGAAACACTTCCGCCGTTCGTCTGCAGTTCTTCCAGGACCCCGGGATAATCGGCGGCGTCCACAAGAACGGTGACATCCTCGAAATTTTTCGCGGCCGAGCGCAGCATCGAGGGACCGCCAATGTCGATGTTCTCGATCAACTCTTCCAAGGTCACGCCGGGCTTCATCGCGGTTTTCTCGAAGGGATAAAGATTCACCACCACCATGTCGATGAACTCGATGCCGTGTTCCTTCACCTGCGCCTGGTGCTGAGGGTTCGAGCGTATGGCCAGCAGGCCGCCGTGGACCTTGGGATGAAGGGTTTTTACCCGGCCGTCGAGCATCTCGGGGAATCCCGTCAAATCCGAGACATCCCGCACCTTCAGGCCCTTCTCGCGGAGCAGTTTCGCCGTGCCGCCGGTGGAGAGCAACTCGACTTCCAGCGACATAAGTCCGGAGGCCAGTTCCAGGATGCCCGTCTTGTCGCTGACGCTGATCAGCGCCCGAGAAATTTTGCGCATGGAAACCCCTTTGGAAGAAGTTAGAAGTTAGAAGTCAGGAATTAGAAGTTAGGAGCCATGTGTCAGGAGTCAGGAGGCTTGTCCCTGCCGCAACCAAAAGATGAGCGGAGAAAAGCATTGTCGAATATGAATGGCCGGTGCCAACGACTTTCCAATACTTTCTGAGAGTAAAGAGAAGGGGTGGGCCTTCCTCCTGACTCCTGACTTCTGGCGCCCGACTTCTAACTCCTAACTTCTAGCTTCTATCTCCTGTCTTCCTCATTCCGCTTTCGCGGCTTTGAACTTGACCTTGCCTTCCTCAACGGAGACGGAGAACACGCACCTTGTCGCAGCCCAGCGTTTCCTTTACTTGCTTGAGTCTTATCTTTGATGAATTTATGGAAGGCGGCGGGGTCAAGGTTGCTGGCGGGCTCCCCAGCCTGCATCCTGGCCTCCTTCATAGCTTGCAGAAGTTGGCTGACCTTTTCCGTCTCCACGTCCGGGTCCGAACAGACCACGCGCACCGTGCCGATCGTCCACCGGCAATTCTACCGGGCGTTTCTGCGGGCCGGTCAGGCTGCGGCCTTCTTCCTTTTCCTGAAGCTTGCGCCGCCAAAGGTTCGAGTTGACGGCATACTTCTGCGCCAGACTGGTAAAGCGAAAGCGCTGGCTGAAATTCAGCTTGGACTGGTCGCTGGAATATCGTTTAATCATGTTTTCCACGCGGATACAGGGTATCGCGCGGAGGGCGGGGAGATCCCGCCATTAAAATAGACTTCGTATTCAATTTTGAGACGGCGAAGATCGTCGTCAAGCTTGTTGAACTCTTCGTCAACTGTCACAGGAGCGCCTCAAGTCCAGCTCAGGAGTCGGAATTATACCCCGTTTGAAACAACCGCGTCAACCGGAAAGTTGACGGGCCTAGCCGACTGTGTTGAAATGTTACGAGGATGCAAGGGGGATTCGCCGGTTCTTGTTACCTCTTGAGATATAGACGGAAACGAATATGGACGACCCTCAAAGTGGTCCCGAACCCGCCGCCGGCAGCTTGCTCCGCCAGATTCCCGCGGTGGATGAATTGTTGAATCGCCAAAGCTTGCGCGAGCTCGAAGGGCGAGTGGGCCATCGGCTGGTGGTGGAGGCGACGCGGAAGGTCCTTCAAAGCCTGCGCGAAAGAATCTCCCGCGGCAGTCTGGCCAACGTTTCGGCCGAAGGGCTGGAAGAAGAAATCCTCAAGGAAGCCGAAGCCGTCACGGGGTTTTCGCTCCAGCCCGTCATCAACGCCACGGGGGTCATCCTGCACACCAACCTGGGACGCGCGCCGCTGGCGCACGAAGCGCTTGCCCACCTGGTCCAGGCCGCCGAGGGCTATTCCAACCTGGAGTACGACCTGGAGCGTGGCGAGCGCGGCCAACGCGATGTCCACACGGAGCGGCTCTTCGGCCGGCTGCTGGGCGCCGAGCGGGCGCTGGTGGTCAATAACAACGCCGCCGCCGTCTTTCTGGCCCTGAACACGCTGGCGGAGGGTTCAGAAGTCATCGTGTCGCGCGGTGAGCTGATCGAAATCGGCGGCTCGTTCCGCATTCCCGACGTCTGCGCGAAAAGCGGGGCGGTGCTGCGCGAAGTCGGCACCACCAACCGCACGCGCGCCGGTGATTACGCCGCGGCGATCAACGAGCGCACCCGCGTGCTGTTGCGCGTGCATCCCAGTAATTTCCGCATCGTGGGTTTTACGGAACGGCCCCGTTTGGATGAGCTGGTGGAATTGGCCCGCAAGCACAAGCTGCTTCTGATGGAGGATTTGGGCAGCGGCTGCCTGGTGGATCTTACTTCTTGCGGCGTGCGCGATGAACTGCCCGCCGGCCTGAGCTTGAAAGCCGGCGCCGACGTCGTGACCTTTAGCGGCGACAAGCTGCTGGGGGGGCCGCAGGCGGGAATCCTGGTGGGGAAACGCGAACCCCTCGAGCGCATCCGGAGGAATCCCCTCTTTCGCGCGCTGCGCGTGGATAAACTGACGATTGCCGCGCTGGAAGCGACCGTCTCCCTTTATTTGCAGGGGCGGCTGGATTCCATTCCGGCGCTGCGCATGATCCGCCTTTCCAAGGAAGAAATTGCTTTGCGGGCCGAGCGCCTGGCCAAGAGGATCTCCGCGCGGCCGGGCTTCACGGCTGTCCTCCGGGATGGCGAATCCGTAATCGGCGGCGGCTCCACTCCCGGCCAGACGCTCCCCACTTCCTGGTGGCGGTCCGGCATAGCCAGCACAGCGCGGCGAAGCTGGAGGAAATGCTCCGCCGCCAGAAGCCCGCCATCCTTGGCCGCGTCGAGCAGGACGAGTTCATCATCGACCTGCGAACGGTTGGGGAAGACCAGGATGATTTGATCGCCCAGGCCTTTGAAAAAGTTGTCTGTGGTCAGTAGTCAGTTGTCCGTTGTCAGTGGTTAGTGGTCAGTTGCCTATGATCCGAGGTCCGTGGTCAGTGAAAGCCGCCGTGAATGCAACGGGCAACCGCAATGTTATTTTACTAAATCATTGCATTGTGCTATGCGTAACGAAACATCTTTGACTGACAACTGACGACTGACAACTGACAGCTCTTCTATGAAAGCACTTTATTTCGATGGCAAACTCACCCTGCGCGAAGTGGCGAGGCCGCAGCGCGCGCCGGGCGAGGCGTTGATCAAAGTCTTGCTGGCGGGCATCTGCGGCACCGACCGCGAAATCCTGAAAGGCTATTCGGGCTTTCACGGCATTCCGGGCCATGAGTTCGTCGGGCGCGTGGTGGAATGTGACGACCCGCAATGGGTGGGCCAGCGCGTGGTGGGAGAAATCAATCTTGCCTGCGGCCATTGCCCATGGTGTGCGAAGGGTCTGGGCCGGCATTGCCCCGCATCGATCGGTTCTGGGGATCGTGAATCGCCCGGGAGTATTTGCGGAGTATGTGACTCTGCCGGTCGAGAATCTGCACCGAGTTCCCGACGAAATTTCTGACCCCGCCGCGACCTTCACTGAGCCCGTGGCGGCGGCATGTGAAATCCTGGAGCAAATGACCTTGGCGCCGGGGACGCGGGTGGCCATCATCGGCGACGGACGCTTGGGGCTGCTGGTGGCTCAGGTGCTGAAGCACGCCGGAGCGCAGGTTACGCTGATCGGCCGGCATGGATGGAAATTGGATCTGGCGCGCGCCTGGGGCGTCCGGGTTTTGAGCGAAGGCGATGAGGAGCTTACCCCCAGCAGCTTTCCCGTGACGGTGGAAGCAACGGGCTCGCCACGCGGCATCAGCGAGGCGCTGCGGCTGGTGGAGCCGCGCGGCACGGTGGTGATGAAATCCACTTTTCACGGCGCCGCAAACTTTGATGCCACCAAACTGGTGGTGGATGAGATCACCCTGCTCGGTTCCCGTTGCGGGGTCTTTGCGCCGGCGCTCGAGTTGCTCCGGCGGGAACATGTGACGGTTCACCATCTGATTACCAAGACGTTTCCGTTGGAACTGGGACTTGAGGCCTTCGAGTTTTTGGACCAGACTTCGGCATTGAAGGTCCTGCTGGAGATGCGCTAGGAAAGGACGAAACACGAAAATCGAAATTTGAAAATCGGCATCCCCGCGATTTTCGATTTTCGAATTTCCAGTTTCGGTTTTCCTCATGAGGGTAAACAGCATGCTTGCTTTATCAGGTCGAAAATCCGTCCTTTCCTACCTACCGGCGGTGTCACTGATTGCCTTGGTACTCGGCGTGGGCGTCGCCGAAGGGAAAAAGAAAACGCCCCCGCCCGCCCACCGGCCTGCCTGCGCACATCAACGACCTGGCCAAGCAACTTCCCGGCGTGATGCTGGATGATGCCGGGCCCATCACCAGCCAGATTCAAAAGTTGGTGGTGGATCACATGGCGGAGTGGATGGCCAATCGCACGCCGACGGACGTGGAGGTGCGCCGCGAACTGGAAAACGTTTTCTCCCTCCTGCACTATCCCCTGGTGGGCCTGCCGGCGGCTTTCGCCCAACCCTGGAAAGGCCAAATGGTGATTGGCGCGGGTTACACCTTGGGCTGGACGGACTATGACCGTCAGAATGTGGTGGCGATCTTTGCCAGCAGCGTGGGCAAGAGCCAGTCTTGTGACCGTCACGAATTTCGTTCCTCGCACCGACCTGCACTATGAAATGCTGCCCCAGCTTGCCTGGGACGACCTCCGGTTCTTCATTTACGGCTTCCGGCCCGGGAAGAGCCAGCCGCGCCTCTCGGTGGTTCTCTATTCCTTTGACGGGCAGAACCTGAAGTCGCTCTGGGAAAGCCGGGACATCTATGACGGAAAGATGGACGTCCTGAAGGATAAAATTACCATCCGCTACCTGAAAGAGGATGAGTACGTGCATGCGGTCGAGGAAAAGCGCACACCTCCGCGCCACTTGGCCACGTACCAGCTTACCTCCGCCGGAATTCAACTTCTGGACGACCACGAGATTCCTTTCTAAGAGTCCTCAGTTGTCAGTCATCAGTTCTGAGTCGGCCTAAGGACGGACCGCTTTGACTGATGACTGAAAACTGATGACGGATGACTTCTGATCGCCCCTTTACCAACGCCCCTTTACCAACTCTTGCTACATACCCGTTCGCGCCGTATACTCTCGCCATCGTTTTGAGGTTATCTAAGGAGGGATTATGGCTCTGATTTCACGACGTGACGCAGGGAAGCTCCTTTTGGCGGGATGTGCGGGCGCACTGGTCCCGGCCGGGAAACTTCGCGGCGCCACCATGATCAATTCCGTTATTCGCGGAGTGCAGATTGGCGCGCAAAGCTACTCGTTCCGCGACCGGCCTCTCGACGCCTCCATCGACGCTTTCCGCGAAGTGGGGTTGGGCGAGTGCGAACTCTTTGACGGACATGTGTTGCCGCAGTTGCGAGGCGAGGCGTTGACGAAGTGGCGGAAGGAAACACCCGTCAGCTACTTCAAGGATATCCGCAAGAAGTGCGATGATGCGGGCATTCTCCTTTATGCCTTCACCTACGGTTTTCGCAAGAATTTTACCGATGAAGAGATCGAGCGCGGCTTTCATCATGGCCCAGGCGATGGGGGTAAAGTACATCACCTCGTCTTCCAATGTCAGCGTGGCGCCGCGCGTCGATAAGTACGCACAGAAATACAAAATCATGGTGGGCTTCCACGGGCACGACAATACCAAGGACCCCGATGAGTTCTCCACCCCGGAAACTTTCGCGCGCGCCATGAAGGGCGCATCCCCTTACATCGGCGTCAACCTTGACATCGGCCATTTCGTGGCCGCGGGAGGGGATCCTGTCGCGTACATTACCGAGCACCACGCAAAAATCGTCACTCTGCACATTAAGGATCGCAAGAAGAATCATGGCGATAATCTGCCCTTTGGCCAGGGTGACACGCCCATCGTGGCCGTGCTGCATTTGCTGCGCGATAAAGGCTGGAAGATTCCTGCCAACATCGAATACGAGTACGGAACGCCGGGCATGGACACGATCGTCGAGGTCAAGAAATGTTTCGCCTACTGCAAGCAGGCGCTGGAAAGCTGAGGGTATCTCCTTCTTCGTATGGCGGGTGAGGGCGGGTGAGATCAACCGCCCTCGCCGGTCATGTCTGGATTTGGAAGACGCTTGCCTATTTTAGCGAATAGCGCGCGAACCCATCGGTCCACAACATACCCATCCTTCAGCCTTGGTTCAAATGCCAGGTTTTCGAAACGGCTGGACGGAAAGTGGTACTAAGGTGCTATTGACCGCGTATTATGATGGACTATAATCGCGCTTCCGCAGGTCAAAGAGGGTAGTCTCGCATTCACAAAATCTAAAGGAGCAACATGATGAACCCATCAGGAAAGGGCTATGGAGTGGCAGTCCTAGGCGGGGTGTATGTCGTGCTGTGTTCCGCCCTGCTTCTCTTCGTCTTCGAAACCCCGGCGCAGGCACAATCCATGATGACGCACCATGTGCGTCAAGACGTAATCAGCGGCGAGGCGCTTTTCTTGCACCGGCTGCCTGAAACACAAACCTTGCGCCTTGATGTTGTGCTGCCGTTGCGCGACCCGGCAGGGCTCGAAAAATTCTTGCAAGAGGTTTACGATCCTACCAGTCCCTCCTACCGGCACTTCCTTACAGTGCCCGAGTTTACCGCACGGTTTGGCCCCACCCAGGAAGATTATGACGCGGTGGTACGTTACGCGGAACGGAACGGTCTCACCGTGGTTGGCGGCTCCCGCGACGGCATGGACGTGCAGCTTGAGGGTTCGGTGACCTCTATCGAGACGGCCTTCAATGTGAGCATGGGTGTCTACCAACACCCCACGGAAAACCGGACATTCTATGCGCCGGACCGGGAGCCCACGGTGGCCCTGCCCTTCCCGCTGTGGCATATCTCGGGTTTGGACAACTATTCCATCCCGCATCCCGCCCTCGTGCATAGAAACGATCTGATTGTGAAGTCCAATGCCACGACGGGCTCCGGCCCTTCGGCCTCTTTCTTAGGCAGCGACATGCGTGCGGCCTACTATGGGGGAACGGCCCTGACCGGCGCCGGCCAGAACCTCGGATTGCTCGAGTATTACGGCACCGATCTGGCCGACTTGACCACCTATTTCAAGAACGTCGGTCAAACCAACAATGTGCCTATAACCCTACTCTCCACGGACGGGACCAGCACCAGTTGCGTGTATTCAAGCGGCTGCGACGACACCGAACAGACGCTCGACATGACCCAGGCGATCGGCATGGCTCCGGGGCTGGCAAGTCTGGTGATGTACATCGGGTCCACGGATACCGCAATTATCAGCGCCATGACGACGCACAGCCCGCTGCCCACCACCATTAGCTGTTCGTGGGGTTGGACGCCGGCGGATCCAAGCACGCTTAACCCGTACTTCGAGAAGATGGCGGCTCAAGGCCAGAACTTCTTTGCGGCGTCTGGCGACAATTCCACCTGGTCGTCGAGAAATGAGGCCTGGCCAGCGGACGATGCGTATGTTGTTTCCGTCGGCGGCACGGACTTGAGCACCGCCAGCGCGGGTGGCGCCTGGAAGTCGGAAACCGCCTGGGCAGATAGCGGCGGCGGCATCTCCCCGGACAGTATCGCGATCCCCTCGTGGCAGCAGCTCACAGGCGTGATCAACTCGGGCAACAAGGGTTCGACAACCCTTCGCAACGGCCCGGACGTATCGGCAAACGCGAATTTTACCTATTACGTGTGCGCCGACCAAACCACTTGCACGGCAAACGAATATGGCGGCACCAGTTTTGCCGCGCCCTTGTGGGCCGGCTACCTGGCCCTGGCCAATCAACAGGCGGTTGCCAACGGCGCCAGTTCGACCCTCGGCTTCATTAA
This sequence comes from uncultured Acidobacteriota bacterium, assembly GCA_963810005.1. GTDB lineage: Bacteria > Acidobacteriota > Terriglobia > UBA7540 > UBA7540 > Bog-366. The sequence goes on along the minus strand of CAWELY010000039.1, from coordinate 107,759 downwards.
CCCGCTCATTTATCCGATTGGTGTGTCGCCCAGCTATGACACCGATTTCCACGACATCACCAGCGGCACCAGCGGCAGCTATTCGGCGGTAACCGGCTACGACTTGGTGACCGGCTGGGGCAGCATGAACGGGGCCAACCTGATCAATGCCCTGGTGGGTGTGTCGACGACTCCTAACTTCAGCCTTTCTGCCTCGCCCACTTCGGTCTCCGTGGTACAGGGCAGCAGCGGTACATCGACGATCACCAGCGCTGTCGTGAACAATTTTGACTCGGCGATTACCTTGACGGCGTCTGGCATGCCGACAGGCGTGACCGCGGCCTTCAGTGTTAACCCCATAACCGGCGCTGGTAGCTCAATCCTGACCTTGACTGTGCCCTCAACCATCGCTACCGGCACGTACGCAATTACCGTCACCGGCACGAGCGGAAGCCTTGTGCAGACGACCACCGTCTCTCTGACGGTGACCTTACCGGCGGGTGAGACCTTCAAACTCAGCGCCTCACCCACCTCGGTTGGCGTGGTCAGGGGCAACTCCGTTACCTCCACCATCACAAGCACCGTCGCGGGGGGATTTGACTCCGCTGTTGCCTTTTCGACGAGCACCCTTCCGACCGGCGTGACCGCGACCTTCAGCCCCACGTCCGTCACCGGCACTGGGACATCGACTCTGACATTCAAGACGACCACGCGCGCCAGCACTGGGACCCATACCATCACCATAACCGGCGCGGGCGGAGGCCTAACGAGTACGACGACCGTTTCTCTCGATGTCGAGAGATAGTGACGGTGAATTGTATCGGTGCTCACCGCGGAAATCTTGAGCAATGATGGGCCCGGATCAAATGGTCCGGGCCTTTCTTTTGGTATGCCGAGCGGGCTAGCCAACAACAGCGAAGCCCATATCCCTCATGGGCGCTGGTTGTGGAGCCCGCGGCTGCGGTCGGTCTTCACTTGCCGTCGGCATGAGGGGAGATTACAATTTGTGGCTGGGGGCTCGTGGGGTGACCCAGCGCAAACCCTGCTGCGGTCACGGGAGGATTCCGCCATGTTTCGAGCTCGTCCCCTGCATAAGTTGAGCGGCTATGTAATTCCCGTTGGTGTGGGGGTTGGCGCCGCTTTGGTTTTACTGGCTGCCTTAGCCGCGCGGAGCGCGCAGAAATCTGCTGCCCCCCCGGATGGTGAGGTTTTGTCTCCTCCCGCTGCGGTGAAAGATCGGGTCGCGCTAACTCCTCCCGATCAGAAGGGCGAGCCTAAGGAGCCCACTCTCGAGAAAACGAGAATCGAAGCGGCAGAGCTTTCCGCCTTAGCCGATCAACTCCGCGATGAACTGAACAAGATGACCTTCGATGTCTTCTCCCTTGATATTGTGGACAAGACCGAAAAGATCGAGAAATTGGCCAAGAAGATCAAGGGCGATGCCAATGGTAATTTAAAGTCGAATTCCCCGCAGCACCAGGGTACTCCCTAGGGATGGAATCCGAGGGATTCAGGCATGTCACGAACAGATTTATTCCGTGACCAAAACCATGACACTGGGCAATCGCCGGTGCAGTGCAGAAAGGGTATCACCCTGAAACGATCTCAGCGGTTTGCCAGGCAAGGTGGAGTAATTTTCTCCATGGGTTTGCTGATCATCGTCACCTGCCTCAGGCCGGCTCCCGCCCCCGGGCAGGCCCCGCAGAGTGATCCAAACCGGACAACGCAGTGGGACACTCTCCCTTCTCAATCACAAATTCATGACGTTCCTTCCCCCTCCCAGAACGATGCCCCCCAGCCTCTGAAGGACAAGCAGAAGGCTATTTTAAAGGCCAACTTCGAAAAGACGAAAAACGACGCGGCAGAAATGGCGTCCCTCGCCAAGGATCTCCGCGAGGAACTGAACAAGCCGAACGCCGACGCCCTTTCCCTCGAAGTCGTTAACCTGGCCGACAAAATTGAAAAACTGGCAAGGAAAATCCGGGGAGAAACGAAGGGATTCTGAAGGGCCTTTTCACCGCAGGCCCTCAGTTTAGGTTTGACAAAACCTTCCGCCCATCCTGATAATTGCTGCTTTCCGACTTATGCTTCGTGGACGCTTGAAAATACATGCGGTAACCTGTGCGCTGCTGGTGGCTTGCGCGGGGCAGGCCGCCCTGCCGCGGGTCTTTGCCCAAACGCCCGCCGATCCCCGTCAGGTGGCTGAGCAGGCGCTGGATCGCGCGATCATCATTGACACTCACGCCGATACGCCTCAAGCCCTGCTCGAGGAATGCTACGACCTCTCGAGCCCTGCCAGCCCGTTTATGATCAGTATCCCCAAGATGCGCGCCGGACATCTGGGCGCCGAGTTTTTTTCCATTTGGGTGGATGTGACTTGGCCCAAGCAGGACCTGATCCACCGCGCCCTGGACCTGATTGATGTGACCGATCAGCAGGTGGCGAGGCACTCGGACGTATTGGGCTTGGCCACTACCGCCGACGACATCGAGCGCCTGCACCGCGAAGGGAAAATCGCCATCCTGATGGGAGTCGAGGGGGGCCACGAGATTGAAGGCGATTTGCACGTGCTCGACATCTTCTATCGCCTGGGCGTCCGCTACATGACGCTGACCCACACCAAGAATGACGAGTTGGGCGATTCCTCCGGCGACAAGCCTGGTTGGAAGGGCCTTTCGCCGCTGGGCCGCCAAGCCGTCGCGCGCATGAACCAACTGGGCATGATGGTGGACATCTCGCATGTTTCCGATGACACCTTTTACGCCGCCCTGGCGCGTTAGCAAAGCGCCGCTCCTTGCCTCCCATTCATCGTGCCGCGCTCTGTGCAATGCGCCGCGGAATATGACGGACGATATGATTCGCGCCCTGGCCAAAAACGGCGGGGTTATGGATATCAATTTCTATTCCGGATTCCTCAGCCAGGCCTACCATGACGGCTTCGAGAAAATTCGAAAAGCAGGTCGAGGACGAACTTGCCGCGGCGCGCGCGCGTTACGCGAAGCAGGGTAAACGCCTTTCCTATCTCGAAGAAGTACGGATCGAACAGCGATTGACCAAGGACTTGCCGGCGCCGTCTTACACGGCCATCGCCGACCACATTGACCATGCCGTCAAGGTGGGGGAATCGATCACGTGGGCCTGGGCTCCGACTTCGACGGCATTGACTCCCCGCCACGCGGCATGGAAGACGTCTCCAAAATTCCCGACCTGGTCCGCGGAACTCGCCCGTCGCGGTTATAGCGAGGAGGATCTGGAGAAAATCCTGGGAGGTAATGTCCTGCGCGTCATGCGCCAGGTGGAGCAGGTGTCGCGCCAGATGCAGGCTGCGCGCTGAAATGCGTAAGCTTTGGAGTGCGACAGCTTGCTGCCGCTTGGGCGTGCAGCCAGCTTGCTGGGAGGAGGATTGTGCGCCGGGCCAATTTGAATTCACCGCGAGCAAGCTCGCGGGGAAGAATGCAGCAGCAATTCTGGTCGGACTCTAAAGCTTCGCACGGCGTGAACAGCGCTGAAATTCGGGAGGACGTATGAGGAAGCAAACCTTTCCAGTTTTGATCATAGCAGCACTCGCTTGGGCGCAGTGGCAAGCCTCCGTGTGGGCATCTCCCCAGGCAACTTCAGCACCACAGAAAACCGCCAGTTCGCCGGCGCACCCAGCCACCCCGCAAAAGAGCAGCGCATCGCTGCTCGACCCGGCGTCGCTCAAGCTGCAAGCTCCTGCCGTCTTCGATGCCAAGTTCACCACCACGAAAGGGGATTTCGTGGTCAGGGTGACGCGCGCGTGGTCGCCGCGCGGAGCCGATCGCTTCTACAATCTGGTGAAATATCACTTCTTCGATGGCGCGGCGTTCTTCCGCGTGATCGAGGGGTTTGTGGTGCAGTTCGGAATTAGCGCCCGGCCGGAGGTTTCCCAGCGTCTGGGAAAACGCCAACTTTCGCCGATGATCCCGTCACGCAAAGCAACACGCGCGGGACGCTCACTTTCGCCACCGCCGGTCCTAACACTCGCACCACCCAGTTGTTCATCAACCTGGGTGACAACACGAATCTCGACAGCATGGGATTCTCTCCCTTTGGCAAAGTCACGAGTGGCATGGAAGTGGTCGACAAGCTCTATAGCGAGTACGGCGAGGGCGCGCCCAACGGTAACGGTCCTGACCAGAACCGGATTCAAAACGAGGGAAAAGCGTACCTGGAAAAATCTTTTCCCTTGCTTGATACCATCAAGACCGCGGTGATCGTGCCGCCGGCGACAGGTGTGACGAGCAATCCGGCGGTACCTTCGAAATGAAGGTCTTCTAGTGTGCTGTAACATCCAATCTTTGACAATGGGCGCGCGGCACTGCCTGTCAGGAACACAGCACCCAAATTAAGAATTCTTCTTCCCTCGCCCCCTTGGGGGAGAGGGGGGACCGTAAGGCGGTGGGTGAGGGGGTCAGCACGAACTTGATTGCGCGGGGTCAAGTTGGAATAAGATGCCACGGTATAGACCCCCTCACCAGGCCCGCCCCGGCTGGTGAAAGCGCCGGTGGTGGTCCACCCTCTCCCCCAAGGGGGCGAGGGTTGTAAATTCAAATCACCCCTCCGCAGCCAGGGAGGGGGGCCATTTAGACGAGAGCCGGCGGCAGGGCCGTGTTGAGCACGCGAAGGTTTCGCTAATTTGGACAGTCGTGGGCGGAGACCACCGCTGCACGCCAGGAACAGGAGAATCTATGAACGATTTGAAGCCGGGCCATTATGCCGTGTTTGACACCACCCTCGGTGAAATTACCTGCGAGCTTTTCCCCGACAAGGCGCCGGTGACGGTGCAGAACTTCGTGGGGCTTGCGGACGGGACCAAGGAATTCGTGGATCCCCAAACCCGCCAGCGCACCAAGCGTCCTTTTTACAATGGCTTGGTTTTTCACCGGGTCATACCGAAATTCATGATTCAGGGAGGGTGCCCGCTCGGCTCAGGCACCGGGGGGCCCGGTTACAAATTCCAGGACGAGTTTTCGAAGGACCTCTCGTTCGACCGGCCCGGCCGCCTCGCCATGGCCAATGCCGGCCCTGGCACCAACGGCTCGCAGTTTTTCATTACCGTGGCGCCAACGGATTGGCTCGATAACCATCACACCATTTTTGGCCAGGTCGTGAAGGGCCAGGAGGTAGTGAACAAAATTGTAAACACCCCGAAAGGCGCGAACGACAGGCCCAAGACGCCGGTGGTGATGAATACGGTCAAGATAGTGAAAGTGAAATAAAAGTGGATGCCAAGTCATCGTAGCGACCTGTTCTTTAGGTCCCTGGCTTTTTCTTGCCCATAGGGGACGAACCGAATCCTCGGGTCATTTGGCCATCGGGTCATCGGGACAATAAAAAACCTCTGGCGCAGCATTTTGGTTCATCTCCTAACATGGGATTGCCGATAAGCGAAGCGGGGAAGTGTGTCACGCGGGGAGTGGGTTGTCGGCGCTGCCCGTGCGCTACTGTTTGATGAGGTGCCAGGAAGCCCACCCGTCGTCTAGACGCCATTCCTTCTCGCTCGCCATGGTCCTTCATGGCCTTTCCTGCTCGCCAATTGTCACGTGTCTCTCGTCACTGCTTTTCATTAACTTCTTTCTTTTCATAAGTATCCTCTGAGGAAATCTGTAAGTCATTTGATTTCATACACATGCTCTCAGACCAAAAATGCTGAATTTTTCGACCTTTGTTTTCATACACATCTAAAGAAATACCTTCATTTTCGGGGGTCCCCCTTTTTTTCACCTCAGAGCCCCTTCAGAATCAAATAACTCCTTGTCTTTCAATGGCATGGATTTTTGGTCCAGTGTCGTCAAATACCTCTAACCATCTTTGTTTTCTATAACATCTTCTGAGACTGCGGAAGAAACGATAATTCGCCGCGGCGCAATTCCCCCGAAACGGAATACCACGTTGATGCCGTGGGTGTCCGCTTATCCCATCGCAATCAGCAATTCTTCGAGTTTCCGTGCTCGGAATGATTCTGTCCACGAGTTTTTTCCGCATACATTGCTGCCGGCATCTGTAGCGGCGGACTCTGACCGCCGGTCGGCGCTCATAGCGCGACGTTACAACTCGCCGGTCAGAGACCGCCGCCACAACTCCTCTCGGTGTTTTGTCCTCTCGTTGGTGGGAGAATCCGAGAGGCGCCAAGCGCCGGCCGGAGGCCAGGGCTCATATCGATAATAGCCAAGTCGTAATCCGATGTCAATAACTTTTTCAAGCCTGCTTGCTCAGAAATCTAGCCCGCGAAGCGAGCGAAAAAGCTTAGCCACATGGCGCCGGAATCTATGAAAAAACAAGCTACCTCGCGCCAAGACGCCAAGGCGCAAAGACTCGCCGAGAATAATCACTTATTTTTCTTTGCGCCCTTTGCGTGAAATGCTCTTGCTCGTTCCGGGATTTTTTCACAGCCAGCCTGGGGAGAAAATCGGCTCGTCACCCCGCCCGAGCCCCGCTAGGGGCGAAAGGAATCACGTGGATCCCGATGTCCGCAAGGCCTTGTGCAGTGAAAGAGCCGTTAATGACGCCTTATGTCTGGTCATCAAGTTGTGCAAGGTGTAGGGGGACGGCTTGCCGCCCCCTCGTTCCCCATTTACCCTGCGGAACGCCGGGTAGGGCAAGCCCGGCATCTCGTGATGGCATTCACTCCTTCGGACGGCGCCTGCGGTTGTGTGACCCGGAGGCGGCTACGGCCAATTCGTCTTGGGAATTGACCGTGGGTACTCACTTTGTGAGAAAGCACGTAAGAAACGACGTAGCGCAAGGCCCGCTCTCCGGCCTTGCGGCTCTTCCACCGCGCCGTGGTTGGGGCGGCGTGGGCCGTGAGAAGACAGATTATCTTGTGGCGGCGCGGCAAGAACCCGCACCGCTGGAAGAGCCGCAGGGCCGGAGAGCGGGCCCTGCGCTACCGTCCCCTGGTTCCGCGTTCACCACGCGGAACGCCGGGTAGGGCAAGCCCGGCATCTCGTGATGGCATTCACCCGTTCGAACGGCGCCTGAGGTTGTGCGACCCGGAAGTGGCCACAGCCAATTCGCCTTGGGAAGTGACCGTGAGTTTGTCATCAGTAGGAAGAGACCGCGGTCACGAGAGCGCTGGCCACACGCCCAACGGCATGGGCTGCAACAGGGTGTTAGGCCGTCATTAGTTGTTTCCAGGTCACGGCCGCCAATTATCCGGGACGTGAAAGCCTTGCTCTTTGACTCCATCGTTGATTTCAGCGATCGATAATGGTGGTTTCTTGCTTGAAAGATACTGCCAATGTTCCGGGCCCACCCAATCACAACCAAGAACCATATTCACAAGAAAATGCGCCCAGTCCACCTGTAGCAGATTCGGCCAGTGAGAGAGGTCTTTCCAGAACTGGTCCTTTTCCATTTCGGAAAGTGAGCAATAGAAAGGACTCTGGCTCTCGAAGGTCCTCAAAAAGTGAGGCTTGTAAGGCATTCTGGCTAACATGACCTGCCAACGAAATGTTGCCAATAAGCAGCGCGCATTGAATAGATCAGTCTGCATTATCTCCGTAAGCGTCCGAAGTTGGCCGTGTTGACAGGCATGGGGGGATATGTCCACGGGCGGATTCGTGGACACTTGGCGGATTGTGCTACTACTGGTCGGAGGGTGGGGCAGTGGCGAATGGAACGACATTCCAGGGCAGCAGTTCTTCGATGTGGTTGATGGGATGGTCGGGGAGGCGGGAGAGCACGTCGCGGAGGTAGCTCTCCGGATCGAGGCCATTGAGTTTCGCGGTGCCGATCAGGCTATAGAGCACGGCGGCGCGTTCGCCGCCCTTATCCGAACCGGCGAAGAGGTAATTCTTGCGTCCGAGAGCGACGGCACGCAGAGCCCGTTCGGCGGCGTTGTTGTCGATTTCCAGGCTACCGTCCTCCGCGTAGCGCGTCAGCGCTTCCCAGCGTCCCAGCGCATACTTCACGGCCGCGGTCGTATCCGATTTCTGCGACAGCTTGGGCAAGCAGCCTTCCAGCCACGCGTGTAACGATTCCAGGAGGGGCCGAGCGCGGGCTTGCCGGATCTCCCGCCGCTCGTCCGGTGGGCGGCCGCGGATCTCCTTTTCAATCGCGTACAGAGCCCCGATCCGTTCCAGAGCTTCCTGGGCAATCGGTGACTTATGAGCAACCTGAAGATCGTAGAATTTCCTTCTAACGTGCGCCCAGCAAGCGGCCTCGCGAATGCGCCCGGTCGCATAGACTTGGTCGAATCCCGCGTACCCGTCGGCCTGCAGCGTGCCCGCGAAGTGGCGCAAGTGGCCTTGGGGATGCTCGCCCTTGCGATTGGGCGAGTACGCGAACCACACCCCGGGCGGCGTGGTGTCCCCGGCGGGCCGGTCATCCCGAACATACGTCCACAGTCGCCCCGTTTTCGTTCTGCCCAGGCCGGGCGCCAGTACCGGCACCGGCGTGTCGTCAGCGTGTAACTTTGCCGCCGCCATCACGTGACGGCGAAGCTCCTCGACCAAGGGCGCCAGCAACTGGCTCGCGCCACCCACCCAGTCCGCCAGCGTGGTGCGCTCCAGTTCCACGCCCACCCGCGCATAAATCTCTTCCTGGCGGTACAACGGGAGATGGTCGCAGTATTTCGATACCAGCACGTGCGCCAGCAAGCCGGGTCCCGCCAGACCCCGGGCGATCGGGCGGCTGGGCGCTTCCGCCTGCACAATCTTGTCGCAGTGCGTGCAGGCCAGCTTCGGCCGCACCTGCTGGATCACGTGGAAGTGGGCCGGAACGTACTCCAGGATCTCGGAGACATCTTCGCCCAAAGCTTTCAACGCGCCGCCGCAGTCCGGACAGGCCGTTTCCTTGGGCAGAATCGTCCGCTTCTCGCGCCGCAGATGACCCGGCAGCGGCCGCCGCGCCGGCATGCGGCCAGGAGCCGCGGGTGCCGTCGCCTCCGGCGTAGGGGAAGCCGCCGGGGGCTCCGCCTGAGCGGTGGCCAGTTCGTCCAGTTGTAGCTCCAATTGCTCGATCTGCCCTTGCAACTTCTCCGACCGGCGCCCGAACTGCATTCGTCGCAACTTGGCGATCAGCAGTTGCAAGCGTTCGATCTCGGCCTGCCGCCCCGCCAGTTGTTCGTCCTGCACCTGAATTCTTTCCGCCTGCACGGCGAGCGTTTGATGCTGGGCGTGGAGGAGAGCCTTTAAGGCTTCCGGGGGGAGCGTGTCGAGATTCGGCAGGGCGGGGCGCGCAACCATCACGACCTTAGTATGGCAGATATTCTGTGATATGCAAGAAGAAAACACACGATAATGCAATATCTATTATAAGAATATCCGAGGGCGAGGAATTTCCCGGCTTACACGGCCATCTGCGGCGCCGCGGTGCGGATGGGACGTCGCCAGTCGATCCCTTCCAGCAGCATCGAAAGCTGCGCCGGCGTGAGCGAAACCACGCCCCCGGTGGCCTGCGGCCAGATGAAACGCCCACGCTCCAGCCGCTTGGCAAAAAGACACAGGCCGTCGCCATCCCACCAGAGCACTTTGAGCAGGTCGCCGCGTCGCCCACGAAAAATAAAGACCTGCCCCGAAAAGGGATTCTCCTGCAGCGCCGTCTGTACCATGCCGCTCAGTCCCACAAACCCGCGCCGCATGTCCGTCACGCCCGCCACGATCCAGATTCTCGTCCCCGCCGCCAGCCCCATCATGCCAGCAACTCTTTCAGTACCAACCGCAGCGCTTCGGGATCCACCGCACCCGTCAGTCGCAACTGTCCCTTGGGAAGTTCCACCTGAATCACGCCGGAGAGGCTGCGCGGCATCGGCGCACCGCTCGGGTCCGCTCCCCCCTCTGCCAGGCGAACCGCCAACAAGCCCGACAGCGCACGGTTCCGGGGTTTCAATAGCCCTCGCTGGTACTGGCGGCGCCAGGCGAATACTTGGTTGGCGTTCACGCCATGCGCCCGCGCCACCCGGGCCACCGATGCACCCGGCGCCATGGTCTCTTCTACAATCTGGCGCTTCAGCTCCGCACTGCGGTACTGTCGCTTGGCTGTGGGAAGTGCCTTACGCGAGGAAATAGCATCAATCACTGCGGGACCAGAAGTGTCCATCTATTCCTCCAAGTGGACACTATCGAAGTGTCCACTTGGAAGAATGCCCGCCTATTCTCGATTCGTCGAGACGGCCCAGACCGAACGCTTACTTATCTCCAGGCCGACCAACCTATACATTGCCAAGAACCTCCGAAACCGGAGCTCCTCTCCACCATACCCTTGCGATACCGTGCTTGGGGAAGGATCGTCTGGTGATTGACAATGTTGCAGTTCCTGTTTATTCACAAAGGACGCTACCACATCTCGGACAGTTTCCGGAGTTGCAGTGAAGTAAGACAGTCTTACTGCATTAAGGTCACCTGTAACATTAATGTAAAAACCTGTCACACTGTTTCGCCATTGCTCACCTGAAACAAGAGGTCGGATAGCCGCGAGCGAAGCATAGTAACCATCAAACCTACGTCCACCTGGGATTGTTAAGTAGAACCTGCCGAACAGGTCCGCCGAGGCCAAAGTGCGCCATATCATTATTGGGGTTCAAGCGCAGCGCCTCATGGTACTCCGCCGTCGCACCATTCCAGTCGCCCTTCTGTGCGAGCGCGGCGCCGAGGTTGTTATGCGCCAAGTCATTATTCGCATTCAAGCGCAGCGCCTCGCGTTCTTCCGCAATCGCCCCGTCCCACTCGCCCTTACTAAGCATCGCATACCCAAGACTGTAGTGGGTCATATCGTTGTCGGGCTTCAGGCGGACCGCTTCGCGGGCCTCCGCCAGCGCCTCATCCAGCCTGCTCTGTCTGTTCAAAGCGCGGGACAGCCCAACATGCAGATCGGAATCCCGAGGGTCTAGCTGAACCGCCGCGCGATACTCGGTCTCCGCGTCCGCATACTGGCGCTTCTGAAAATATTCGGCTCCGCGCGCCACGTGTTGCCGAACCTCGGCCTGCCTCGCCTCGGCGGCCGGGTCAACGGTCGCGGGTTTCGTCACCTTGGCACTCTTGAGCGCGCTAATTAGTTCGTCCTCGCCGCCAGCCAAGCGGACTTCCTGAAGGTAGTCATCCGTGGGCTCAAAATCGATTCCGCGTTCCTGGACCAGCATGGTGACTCGGTGGCTCGGCACTTGGCCCACCAGCAGGGCGAAAACCTGCACCTGGTTCAGCGGCTTCTTGGCGCTCGGACGGGCTCGGGCGGCTTGGCGGCGCGCAGGGCGTTAAGAAATGCCTCGCTCGCGCCTGCGGCCTTGAGGGTTTGGTAAAAATCCTCAGACGGGGCGAAATCAATCCCGCGCTGCTCGATCAGCTTCGCGCCCGACTCGTCTCCGAATCCGTCGCGCACCATGTTGCTGACCTGCTCCTGGGTAAAGGGCTTCTGCTGCGCCTGCGGAGGCAGTGGCACAATCACGGATATGACGAGGATAAGAATGGTCACGACCGGTGGACGCCGCATGGGCACCTTCCGAGAGCGGGAATCACGACGATCTTGTGTGGGAATTCTCCCCACGAGAAGTGTAAAGCCGGGCTTCAGCCCGGCACATGCCGCCCTAAAGGGCGGCGCCACGTTTAGATTAGGACCTGCCGCCCCTGCTCCTTGACATCCTGAATGGCGGGGCTAGAATATCTTTATGATCCCACAAGCTTTGCGCCCGTTGTTCTGGGACATGAACTTGGACAAGTTTGACCCGGTTTCCTACCCGGCCTTTTCATTGCAAACCCGCAATCTCCTTTGATGGGGCGAGGATTCATGGACGCAGTGCTTTTCAATTTTGCCCATTGCCATTTGCCCCTTGCCTTTTGATTTTCTTTTGCCACCCCCCCGCAAGTGCTAATCTGCTGCCGGCAAATAAATCTGAACGCTCGGCCCCGCCCATTCGTCATATCCTCTGAGGGCTGTATGGCAGCGATGGGGCAGGTGATTTTGAGTCAAGCGCTCCTATCCGCGGAGGCGAAGGATCGAGAGTTTGAGGCGGCCGTCCGCGAGCACTCCCGGCACGTCTACCGCGTTGCCCAGGCGGTGCTGCGGAACCACCACGATGCCGAGGACGCCGTGCAGGAAACCTTTCTGCGCTTCCTGCGGCAAGAGCGACACTGGGCCGGAATCCGCAACCCGCGCGCATGGCTGGCCCGGACGGCGTGGCGCGTGGCCTTGGATCGACGACGGCAGGCGGTGGCGGTTTCGCTGGAGGAAGCGGTGGACGTAGTTGCAACTTTCCGCGCGGCGGGGGCGAGCGCGGAAGAGGTGGCTGCCCACGCTCAAATTCTGGCGCTCGTCGAGAGGCTGATCTCAAGCCTTCCGAAGGAACTGCGCGACCCCCTGACGCTCTCCACGATCGAGAAACTGACCTCCGCGGAAATTGGGGAGGTACTGGGAATCCCCGAGGGTTCAGTGCGGGAGCGCGTTTCGCGAGCTCGCACCGTCTTGAGCGGGAAACTGGCGGGCTTGATGGAGAGGGAGCATGGACGATAAGGAAAAGAGCTTCGTCGATGAATTGATAGGCGCTTCGTTGCGGAATTACGCGGGCGCCGAGCCGCGCCCGGGCCTGGAGGGCCGAGTCCTGGCCGGAGTGCGCGCCCGGCAACAAGCTGCGCGCCGGCGCAAGGCGTGGGCATGGGCCATGGGATTAGCAGGAGTGGCGGCGGTGGTGACGCGCTGGTGATTTACTTGCCGCACCAGCAATCCACTCATTGCCGGTGACGGCGAAAGCCCCGGCAAACCTTTCTGCGCCCGCGGTCGCCAAGGCCGCTCCGCCGGCGCAGCCGCCCTGCCGCGCAGGCCAGGCCGCCCGGCCGCGCCGAGCCGGGTCGATACGCGCCCGCAGCAGTTCCCTACGCCCCATCCGCTGAGTGAGCAGGAAAAGCTGCTGCTAGTATACGCCCAGTCGCTCCAAGGCTCGTCGCACCGTCCTGCGCCTGAGGCAAGATCAAGACTCGGAGCACGATTTGGAAATTCCCCCGCTCACTATTACGGCCATCAAGATCGAGCCCCTCGGCCCGCCGGAAATTGGGGACGAAAAGTAAGAACGGGGTGATTTGCCGGCCCGGCGATTTCGGTGTGCCGCTCCGGCCGACCCCCGACCGTCACAAGGATTAGAGGAGGAACTTATGCGAAAGAAAATCGTTACTACCGTGGCACTAGCTTTGCTCCTGACGGGCTTCGCGGCGCTCCCGTGGGCCGCGGCTCAAGAAACTCGCCAAGGAAGGTGACGGCCCAAGTCAAACCCAACGAATCGTATAAAATCGAGTTTACAGTAAATGAGCTGGACAATGGAAAGAAGATCAACTCCCGCAGCTATTTGATGCTGGTGCGAGCCGAAGCACTCGCCAAGTGGACCGAGAGACAGCAACTCCGCGTGGGCAGCCGTGTCCCTTATGCTTTCGAAACTGATAAATTTCAATATCAGGATGTTGGCATGAATATCGACTGCCGCCTCATGCCGATGGGGAACGGCAATGTTGTGATCGACTCCTCCTGGCAGTACAGTGGTGTGGAGAGCGAGCAAGGAAGTAACCATGACACGCAACACCCGGTGTTTCGACAGGTGCGGAACAGCGTGGACGCGGTTGTGCCCCTGGACAAGCCGACGGTGATCGCGGAAATGGACGACGTGGCTTCCACCCACCGCTATATGTTCGAAGTAAAGGTCACGAAAATAAATGAGTAGGAAACACCGCCGTGCGCGGGCCCCATCAGCGTATGCCCAGGGACCTCGTCGAGCCGGCGCAACCGCTCGGGCGTGGGTGCCAAGCTTTGGAGTGCGGCAGCTTGCTGCCGCTTTCCTCCCCGCGAGCTTGCTCGCAGGAAGCTCTGCCGAGAACACAATTCCCCGCCAGCAAACTGGCTCGAGCGAAGGGGTAGCAAGCTGCCGCACTCAAGGCGGGCGGCGCCGCAGTGCGACATCGGCATTTTTTCGCAGCCTGTAAAGGCGGCCTCGACATTTGCAGGTCGAGTTTTCGTCTGGGCTCTGGCGGGGTCGAACGGTTCGGCCCCGCCAGGGCCGAAGCCGATTACTACGGGTTCCCTTTCCGTAGGTTTCACATACGGCTAATGACATTGTCCCCCTTCGGGGAACAAGCGACCGTACCACGACCGGTGTCAAGCCCCACCACATCCTGGGGCAATTTGTCCACCTACAAGATTTTCCCTCCTGACATTAAAAAACATTCATGAAGTTCTGAGCCCCCGCCGATAACCCATATGAACGTCGCAAGAGGCCAGAGCAAACGGCGAAGTTGAAAGCGCCAAGGCCAAACGGTCGGAGGATAAAATGAGCGCATTGCATCTAATGGTTCCAATATTTCTCGCGGTTCAATTCATCCTGGTTATAGTTGCCCTGGTTTCCGCGATGCTGTTCGCTGACCCGCAAGTCTCACCCCCCGTCAGGAAGTCTTCTCGACGCGTCATGGCGCGGCCCACGACAACCTCGCGCGCTTAATCGCCCAATTTCCTCAGCGGTAAACTGGCGGCCGCCACGGCTTGGCCCACGCGGCGGGTGGATTCATCGGGCAGGTGCAGGGCCACCTTGGCCGCGAGCTGCCGGGAATTCCTTTTCAAGCACTTCCTGGGCGCGCGCCATGATGATGTTGCCGCCCTCGCCGGAAGTGACCCGTCCCAGGATCAGCACGTGCCGCAACTCGTAGAAGTCCGCGTAATGCGCCACGCCGTAGCCCACGTAGCAGCCGATGGTCTCAAAGATCAGCCGCGCGCGCTCGTCGCCCCGGCTGCAGCAGTTCCTGCACCGACTTGAGTTTTTCGGCGGGACCCAGCTTGGCGTCGAGCGTGATGCCCGCCACCGGCGCCAGCCGGAACACCGCTTGCTGCGAAAAGTAATTTGCCCCCACTCCCTGATCGCCCGACCACTCATCCACGGGAGCCTGCGGATCCAAATCGACCGGGCAGAAGGCCAGTTCATTCAGCCAGGTGGTGAGCTCGCCCGTGGGCGTCACGTAGCCGCCCGCCTCACTGGAGCCCAACGCCATGCCCAGCACCGCCGCGTCATCCAGCGACATGGCGCCGGCCAGCGCCGTAACTTCCCCGTCGTTCACCACGGCAAAGGGAATTCCGCCCCAGGCCTTTTGCAAATCCACAAAGAGGTTGCGAATCTGGGTGTCAAACAGCGGCTTGGGGACGCCGCGGTAAAGCGAGCCCACCCGCGGCCGGTTGTTGATGTACACGCCCGCGGCGCTGCCGCCCACGGCGTCCACACGCGGCAGGTGCTGCGCCGCAGTTTTCAGCGCGGTATTGATCTGGTCGAAGTGATAGCGGGGGTCGGTGGCATTGCGCGGATCCCAAACCACCTCTTCCGTGTACACGGCTTCGCCGTCCTTGACCGCGGCAACTTTTCGATCGCTCGCGCCCAGGTCGAAGCCGATGCGGCAGCCTTCCAGGTGTCCGCCCAGGCGCACGGTGCCCTCGTTGGGCGCGGGGACCTTGTCGGCCTCGGTGATTTCCACCGTGAACGGATGCTCGTAGACGTTCGCCATGAAATCCGCGTCAAACGTCCGCGGCCCTCCCCGCGAGTAAACCCGCCGGATATGCTCGCCGACGCTCGGCGGCCCTCCGACAATGACGCGCCATCCACCCCTTTGCCAAAGCAGCATCTTCACCAAGCGCTCGGCATAAGGAAGGTTCAGAGCGGCGGACTCCGAGCCCTCGTCCAAGCATTGCGTCCGGTAAACGGAAAGCGATTGGTCCCCGCGCTCGAGCCCGATCACGAGCGGCACTCGCGCGTCCCGAGTTATTTATAAAATCACAAAAATTATGATTAAAGTATGACCGCCGGCGTGAATGATCGGTGTAAGGGCGGAATCAATTGAGGCTTCGAAAGCCGCAACAGTGCTTCAATATCCAATGCTTCCTCCGGGAATCCTCAAAATCTTATCGGCTGGAAGATCCAGATCTTGATGATAAATGCATCGAAGCCCAGGGTCAACCCAGTAAGAACTCGTCTTAGAATGAGCCTGGGTCAATTTCCGAACATCTAAGAGACGGCAGCGGTTCTTTCGAGTGGAGCGCCGTTTTCTGCCTTTTGAAGGTCCTAGGAACAGTAGCATTATATGGAAAACCAATCAGGAGGAGGATTTGTGAGCACTGACTTTCTCAACATCGCAGGCATTTTCAAGATCAACACCGATCTCTTCAAGAGAACAATACAGGGGATTCCCCCCGACCGGCTGCTGGCCAGTCCGGGAGATGATTCGAATCACCTCATATGGATTGCGGGGCACGTGGTCGTTCATCGGGCCATGGTCCTCAAGATTCTAGGGCAGGATTGGGCAGTTCCATGGGAAGGGCTATTCGTCCGAGGCGCCAAGCTGGCAGCTCCCGACCAGTACCCCGCCATAGAAGAAATCGTGCAAGCCTGGGATGAGGTGTCTGCCAGGCTGTCATCGTCTTTGGCAAGCGCGTCGCCAGAGTTGCTGGCAGAACCTGTTTCCAAAGGAATCACATTGGATGGAAAGATCAGCGGAAAAATCGCATTTCTTTCGCTTCACGAGAGCTACCACGTGGGCCAGATGGCTTACTTGAGGAAGTGGCTCGGATTTGGGCAGGCGGTTGGGTAGGGAGCGTCCCACAAGTCGGCGCTGGTATGGTCCTCTTTCACGGGAACTTTATATCACAAAGTACTTGACAACGCTTTTGGCCTTTGGTATACACACGCCCATGCCTTGTGCCGGACCCGTTCGTTCTCGCCGCCTTCGACCCGCCCCGCTGCACGCGCACGCCATTGAGGACCTGCGCTTCATCCGCGAGACCATGGAGAACGCGGCCTCCTTCACGGCCGTTCCGGGATGGGGTGGCGTGGCGATGGGCGTGACGGCGCTCGCCACCGCGTGCGTGGCTCCCCGCCCCATCGAGCGCCAGAGCTTGGCTGATCACCTGGCTCGTCGCGGCGTTGTGCGCTTTTGCCCTCGGCGCCCTGGGCATTTACTGGAAAGCGCGGCGCGTGGGCACGCCCATCCTCACGCGGCCCGGCCGCAAATTCCTCCTCAGCCTGTTTCCTCCCCTGTTGGCGGGGGCGGTGATCTCCTGCGCGATTTACGGCACGGGACTGGGCCGCCTGCTGCCCGGCATCTGGCTGCTTCTTTATGGTGTCGGAGTGATGTCCGCGGGAACTTTTTCCGTGCGCGTAGTCCCCGTGATGGGGCTGTGTTTCATGCTCGCGGGCGTTGCGGCGTTGTTTTGCCCGGCCGCCTGGGCCAACGCGGTGATGGCCGCGGGGTTTGGCGGACTCCACATTCTATTCGGAACGATCATCGCAAGGAGGTACGGTGGCTAGATCCAATCCCTTCAGCGGGCGTCACCCGCTGGAAACACGAAGAACCGACCGCGTTGCCCCCAGGGAGCGCGGCGAGGCGCCCGCGACCGCCGCGGCGGAACTCGACCGCCTGATTCACGAGCGCATGCGCCTGGGAATCGTCAGCGCCCTGGCGGCGAATGAATCCCTCAGCTTCAACGATCTGAAGAAATTGCTTTCCACCACCGACGGCAACCTGAGCGTCCACGCGCGCAAGCTGGAAGAAGCGAAATACATCGTGTGCGAGAAGTACTTTGAGGGTCGGTTGCCCAAAACGGTGTATCGCCTCAGTCCCGCCGGGCGGCACGCGCTGGAACGTTACCTGGATCAGATGGAAGCGTTGATTCATTCCATGCGCGGACGCTAGGCGGCGCGGGCAAAAATTTTTTGTCTCAGTACTTTGCATTGCAAAGTACATTGCGAAGTGCTAACTCGGTCAATTTGATGTCGAGGCGGCTTTATGCCGCCATTTGGCGAGGTAAACTTGCCGCGCATCAAAGGGACTTTACCAGCCCCTCGCGCCGGCACCCATCCGGGCGGCAGCGAACTGATGGAGACACCCTATGACGAATGGCAATGGAGATCACGCTGTTGACTCCGCGGCAATCTCGGCCTGCACGTGGCGATCATTATGGACGGCAGCGGGCGCTGGGCGGAGGCGCGCGGACTGCCGCGCGCAGAAGGTCACCGCGCCGGCCGCGCCGCGGTTAGACGCGTGGTGGCGGCCGCCCTCGACCGGGGCATTCGCGTGCTGACCCTCTTCACCTTTTCCACTGACAACTGGGGCCGGCCGGAAAGCGAAGTCGCGGAACTGATGCGCACTTTCGAGGGCTTTCTTCCGTGTGGATGCGCCGGCCTTCGCCGCTCACGGCGTCCGAGTGTCGGTGATCGGGCGGCGCGACCGCCTGCCGGTTTCCCTGCGCGATGCGATCGAAAAAATCGAGGCGGCAAGCGCGGCGCGCGGTGCAACTGCACGTCCGCCTGGCCATCGATTATTCCGGCCGGGATGCAATCCTCCACGCCGCGCGCCGATTCCAACATATGAGCGACGACTCCGCCGAAGAGTTTTGCCCGCCTGTTGGCGGATAACGGAGCCTGCTGGCGAACCCGCGCCCGACGTCGACCTGCTGATCCGCACCGGCGGCGAGCAGCGCCTGAGCAATTGCCCGCTTTGGGAAATTGCCTACGCCGAGTTGTATTTCACTCTCATGCCTATGGCCGGACTTCGGCCCCGCCGAGCTTGACGCCGCCTTGCAGGACTTCTCCACGCGCCACCGCCGCTTCGGGCGAATCCCGGCCGTAATTTGAGATGCCTTGGGGGAGGAAAGATTCCCCGCTTCCTTTCCGAGAAGGAGTTCCACCCGTGAATGTGACAGCGAAACTGGAATTATCCGCCCTCGCAGCCGCGTTCACCCTGGGAGTTCTGGGTGACGCGCTGCTGCGATGCTTCCCCTGGGGGCTGAACTTCGCCCTTTGGGGCGGCCTCCTAGCGGCGGCCATCTTTCTGCTGGGGCGCCGGCGTCGCCAGGTTTTTGCCGAAGGCGGTGGGTGGCTTCTGCTGCCGATTGTGCTCGCGCCCCTGGCCTTCCTTTGGCACGAATCGCTCGCTCTCAAGGCGCTCAACCTGCTGGCGCTGCTGACGGCGTTGTCTCTCGCGGTATTGCGCGCCCAGGGAGGGCGGCTGCGGGTTTCCAGCCTGATGAAATATGCTCTGGGTGGCGTCATTGCGGGAGTCAACACAGCGTTTGGAATCTTCCTTCTTCTTTTTGGAAAATCTGAATGGAAGAAGTCGGCGAGTGGTGGGTCCCGAAGCGGTCTGGCGGTGCTGCGTGGCGCGGCGTTTTCCCTTCTCCCTCTGCTGATCTTCGGGGCGCTCCTCATGGCCGCGGACGCCGTATTCCAGAACCTCATCCACCGCATCTTCCATTTTGACTTCACGCACCTGGTGGTGTTTGCATTCATAACCATCTGCGTCGGAGGGTACCTGCGCGGCTTGCTCTTTGGCAAGGAGCTGAGCCTGGGCACGGAGAACGTTCGTGCTGCCGTTTTCCCTCGGCGCAATCGAAACGGGAGTGATGCTGGGCCTGCTCGATCTGCTTTTCCTGGCTTTCGTGGCCGTGCAGGTGCGATATTTCTTTGGCGGTTCGGCGCTGGTGCAGGCCACCACCGGCCTGACTTACGCGGAGTACGCCCGGAGCGGATTCTTCGAGCTGGTCGCGGTGGCCGCCCTGGTTCTGCCCTTTCTGCTTTTTGTCCATTGGCTGTTGCGGCCTGATGACGCCCGCGGGCAGCGCGCGTTCAGGTGGCTCGCGGGAGCGCAAATCGCGCTGCTTTTCGTCATCATGGCGTCGGCCTTCGAGCGCATGAGGCTGTACCAGGCGGAATATGGATTGAGCGAGCAGCGCCTTTACCCCACCGCCTTCATGGGCTGGCTCGCCGTGGTGTTCGTTTGGTTCTGCCTGACGGTTTTGCGCGGACACCGCGAACGGTTTGCGTTTGGAGCCATGGTGGCGGGCTTCCTGCTGATCGCCACGCTGCACGTGGTCAACCCCGACGCCCTGATTGCCCGCACCAACATGGCCCGCGCCCGCGGGCCGGGCACGTCTTCGACGCTGCGCTATGTTGCCGAGTCTGAGCGCCGACGCCGTGCCGGAGATCGTTGCCGGCCTTCCGACCCTGAGCCCGGCAGGACCGCCGCACGCTGGCAAAGCATCTGCTCGAGCGCTGGTCGCCCCCGGAAAACCCCGACTGGCGCTCGTGGACCCTTGCGCGTTCCCGAGCCTGGCAAGCCGTAAGCGCCAACGCCCCCGCCCTCCACGCCGCCTGCGGGGAAACCAATCGTTGAGGTTTCCTAGTCTCCAATTGTCTTCAACATTCACTTAATCAATAAATAGGTATTGAATAATATATGTATATCAAACTATGCGCTGCTATATGTGGGATTTAGTGTTGCGTTTCGAAAATGCGTTCACCTGTAGCGCCGGCCTTAAGGTCGGCACCGAACGGCGCCTGAGGTTGTGTGACCCGGAGGTAGTTAGGGTCGATTTGTTTTTGGAATTGACTGTGGCTTCGTCATCGAAGGAAACGCCCCACGAAAGCAGTAACCGTGGCCACCTCAGTTTGGCCGCTGCTTCCGCGTAAGCCGATAATCGAGTATCGCGACAGCAAGGGCGGGGGGAATCCCCCCAGCACGAGTCTGCTCCACGCGGACCACCTCGCACTTACAGACGACCTCGGCATTGACGCCACCCTTGTTTGTCGGAGGTAGCTCAAGCCTCACTTCTACCATTGTCGTTGGCTGGAAGAGATACTCAGCTCGAAACAAGACTCCCGTGTGACTTACGTTTTCCGTCCGTGCCGCAAACCATTCTGGGCTCTTGGGTATGCGATAGCGAACAGGTATTTGGACCGGGAAACGCTCCGCCCGAGTCGAGGCTTCTCGCCCGCTTCTTGCCTTAGGGTCATTCCTCATCATGTTTGCCATTCCCAAGAGGTCTTCTATTTACGTGTTGCCAAATACCCTCGACCAGTATGTCCATTGGGGATTTAAGAATTACGGGCCTCCCCGCACCCGACAAGGCGACAAACTAAGAAAATGAGCACGTGCCTTGCCAAAAGGCTGGATTACCGGCGGGAGCTAACGGATTGAAATAACAAGACTTCTAGCTGTGCATGGCCGAGGAGGTGCGAACCTTGGGAGAGAGAAAGGGGAATTCTTTCAATTACCCGAGTAAAGTTTGCACGGCAGGGTCCGGTGTGCTTACCTGCGTTCCGCCAATTGTTGTCTGCTCGGGGCCATGCGTTGGTCACGGCCCCCAGCAGTCTCGCGGGGGACTTTCTGTTTCGTCGGCTCCCCGCCGCACCCCGCGTGCTGACGACCTTGGCGTACACTATAGCCGACTCGCCGATGTGATTCCTTGCTTCTGCGGCAGTAATGGCCGGTGCGCTCGCCGGGCTGCGACGGTATAATCCCCACCAAGACAGGTTGGTCCAATGGGAGGCTTGCAACGGGCCGTTCCTCTCCTCTTCATCCTGCTGATTGTTCTCCTCATGTTCGGTCCGGGGAAGCACGCAAGAAGAGATGTAGCGCAAGGCTCGCTCTCCAGTCCGTCAGCCGCAAGGCTGGAGTGCGAGCCATGCGCTACATCTTTTTTTCTTGCGTGCTTTCTCATGCAGGTTTCCCGCCCCCGACAAGCGAAGCCGCAAACATAGGCGTGTCCTTGCTTTTGCCTTTTGACTTGCCTCTGAAGGTTCTGGCCGGGATCAAATCCCGGCCCTGCAATCTGTGCCGCGCGCCCCGCGCCTTGCCAGCCCATTTTCTACCCGGCATTTCATCCCCTTCGCAGGGTGGTTTTCCGCAGCCGCGCCCCATGATCTTGTCGCAGGCCCGGATTCAGGTCCGCGCTAGTTCTGCTTTGCGGTAGCAACATTGTGTAGCCTCTAGGAAAGGTTGCGGCACTCATCAGGCAGCGGTCGGCGCCGTGGATGAGTTGGGTGGAGAGCGCCGCTTCGGGTTCTCCAAAAAAGATGGCGGCAAGTGCCGAAGGGGGATCACTTGGGGACACCACGTTCATCATAGAGGAATTCGGCGTGGTCGAGATAGGGACCTTTGACCTGGATAGAGGCTCGCTTGGCGATGGCGAGGAGTTCCACAACGGAGGCCCTGCTGCGACGGCTCTGGAGCCGTTCATAGCGTTCCCGCAGAGCTTCGGTGACGGCACGGGTCAGAGTCTCGCCGGTGGCCTTGGCAATGGCTTGGGCCAGACGGTGGGCTTCCGGGTCCTTACCATTCAGGCTCCTGGTGTTTCTACCCTTCCGTAATATCGTCTATCTTTCTTTATTTTGACTCAGAGACACTAACCTGGCCAGCAGCGGGTAGGCTTTCGTTCTTGTGTGTTAACAAATACGTTAAGGTTATCATATTAGGAATCGCACAGTAATCCGTCGGCTGGCGGATTACTCTGCACTGCCTGCGGATAGACAGAGCCGGCGCGGGGCAGCAACGCCCTGCCGGGGAGAGGGTGAATCCTATTGCTGCCCGATCAGTAAGGTCGGGAAGGTTAAGGTAGGATTGTTGATGATGACAAACTTGCTCCCGGAAATGGCAATGCCCACCGTCGTTCCGCCGGAAGAGCCCGTGCTGAAAGTCTCATCAGGATTCAAAGAGAAAGTGTCTGATAGGGCAGCGCCCGCGGTTTGGGCGAGGGTCGAAGCGGCGTCGCTGGTGCTGGTCAAAATTCCGTTGCTGGTCAGAGTCACGACACCCACTTCCGCCTGCGCAGCTTGGTTGACCACTTCCGAAGTCCCCTGGTAGTAAGTTCCGGCCACGGAAGCGTCGCTGAGGCCCGCCGCCTGTGGTTCAAATGACCCCAGCTCAATCGTGGGGTCCGTGCCCAATACGAAGGCGGTATTGAGGGAATTCAGATAGGGAATGGGGGGATTGTCGCCGCAACCGCTGCCACCCAGCGTTATCCGGCCAATCGAAACGACCGAATAGCTGCAAGTCGTGCTCGCTGTTTGCCAGGCGCCCGCCACATCCCGGTAAAGCTGGGTCAGCGACGGAACTGCTTCCATCGGCCGTCTCGGTGGCAATCGACGCGTCCCCGCTTGCCCCCGATGGCCCTAACCCGCTCGCATAGAAAACCACCGGAGCGTTGAAGGAAGCTTGGTTAAAGCCCGAGCAACCGAGTGGCACCACCTCCTGCTCCCATTCCCCACTAAAGGTGGGGCTGGGATCGGAGTTGATGATCAGGAGTTGCGTGCTCGATACCCAGTAGAACGTGAGGTCGGAGATGTTTCCCGCCACCGAAAGGATTCCGGTGCCACGCCCATTGGTATCAGCCGTCGTATAGGTGTTGGTTAAGGTGTGGGTGATCGTGAAGGTAGTGGTCGTGTTGGTGACCGTTCCGTTATCGTTGCAGTCTTGTTCCAGGTAACTAAATTTATATTTGGCCGCCGTCACAATCCCGACGCAAGCAACGCGGCCGGAAGTGGATGGGTCCCAGCCCGACGTCCGCAGCGCGTAACTTCCGGTGAGGGGAGAGAGAAAGGCAGAAGCGCTTTGCTGCAGGATCTGGCCGGCGGCAATGTAGGAGCTGGCGCCGGGGTTGTCAAACTCAATAATGCGGCCTTGGGTTGCGACCCCTGCGGATACCGCACCTACAGCGAATCGGGTGGAGAATGTCCCGAACGGGGTCGCGAGGGTGGCGCAACCACGGTTGTCGGCTCCTACCGAATAGGAACTGGCGCTGGTAATAAGGTTACCGTTTTGGGCCCCCAGAACGCCGTTGGTATCCGCTTCGCCTGCCGTAATATTGCCGGCGCCGTCAGCGGTGAAGGAGCCCACCACGGCAAGAAAGCCCACGCCATTGTAACCGCGCAAGCTGAAAGCGTATTGTCCCGCGAGGAGAGGATTGTTGCCTGAACTCGAGCAGGCCGCCGCTGCGGCATTGATGGTGATACTCAGGGGTTGGGTGGAGGTCTGCTGCGGCGAGCTGGCATCCGACACGGCCACGGTAAAAGAGTATGTGCCGGGGGTGGCCGTGGGCAAGCCTGAAATCGCCCCCGTCGTTGGGCTCAGCGCCAACCCCGTCGGCAATCCCCCCGTGGTGACTGTCCAACCCAGCGGCGGCGAGCCTCCGGTGGCCACCAGTTGCCCCTGGTACGCCGTACCCACCGTGCCGTCCAACAGCGAAGTCGTCCGGATGGTCAGCGGTCCCGAGGGGTTTATCGTCATGGAGAAAGTTGAGCTTATGTAATACTGCTGTATGGGGCTGGAATCAAACACCTCCACAATGAAGGAGGTGGAACCCTGCACGGTAGGCGTACCTGAAATCACCCCCGTGCTTTCCTGCAATACCAGTCCCGAAGGCAGACTGCCGCTGTAGATTTTCCAGCTAAAAGGAGGCAGTTCCCCCGGAGCTGGGGAGCGTGGCGCTGTAGGGTATGCCCACCGTGCCATTCGGGAACGTAGTGGCGGGAATGGTCAGGACGCCCACGATGGTGAGGCTAAACGTTTGTTGCGTTGAGAGCGCACCGCCCGGCGACCCTGATGAATCCACCACCTTGACCGTGAAAGTGGATGTGCCCCCGGTGGTGGGCGTTCCAAAAATTGTTCCCGCACTGTTCAGGGACAACCCGGCCGGTAGAGTTCCGCTGACCAGGCTCCAATTTAGTGGCTCCACACCTCCGGTGGCCTGAAGAGCGAAGTCGTATATATAATTTGGCGTGGCGGTGGGCAGATTGGTGGTAACGATACTCGGCGGCGGCATGACGTAAAGTGTCGCCGATGCGATCTGGATCGTGTTGGGCCACCGAGGTTGCCGTTACCGTAACGGATAAGCTGGCTGAAACCGATGCCGGAGCGATGTACGTTGCCGACGTGGGGGTCACGTTGGTAAATGTTCCGCACGCCGCGCCGGCGCACCCTGGCCCCGTGACGCTCCACGTCACGCCCGCGTTCGAAGTGTCACCGAGTGATACCGGCGATGAACTGCAAGGCCTGCCCTTGGTCGATGCTGGGCGGAACGGCGGGATTAATCGTCACGCCAATAAGCGAGACAGGGGATGGCGAGTTACCACCGCAACCGCACATCAACACCAGCATCGAGAGTGCCAACGCGAGCTTCTTCATTATCTATGCCTTCCCTCTACCGTAACACATCCCTCAGGACTTTGGGTATATCCCGGTTCACCACCCGTCGATATACCGCCGACTCGCGGCCACTGGCGGAAGGCCTTAAGGGAAAGATGATGGAACTCCGCCAAACGCTGCCCCGGACCTCGCCAAAATCGCACTGGGCCCGCACCCCGCCAGGGTGCCCTCAGCAATGCAAGCCGCCCCGCCGTCGGCGCCATCAGAAGCAGGTGCGATCGGTTGACGTGGAAGTGAACGAAACCTGGAGCACCACCGACGGAACGGACCATCTTAAGTGGCGAGTACAGCCATTCTTGCAGAGGGCAAACCCAGCCTCCGCCAAGTGGGGCGTCCCCCCCCGCCCGGCAAAGCCAATATATATTTCTACCTTCGTCCAAAAGTAATGTCAATTCTTCTTGATCGAATCGCGAGGTCATCGGGTGATCCGATGATCGGGTGATCTGGTGATTGAGTGATTGGGTGATTGGGTCATGGAATGATCGTGTGATCTCAGATTTCAGATTTGCGATTCTCGAATGGCGATTTTCGAAGTCGGCAAATGGATTCATCTTCTCACCGGAAACTGCCGATAACCGATATGGGGAAGTGTGTCACGCCGGGGCTTGGTCCGTCGGCTTTACCGGCCTTGCGCCTCCGGAACTCGCCTTTAGCTTGTCACTTGGCACTCGTCACTGGTCACTGCTCTTGTCATTCTGAACCCTTTGCTGTCATTCTGGGGGAAGCGAAGAATCTCGCCCTGCCCGCCTTTTCGCTTTTGGGTTTTGCCTTTGCTTGTCACTCGTCACTCGCCACTCGTCTTGGAATCGGGTCATCGGCTTATCGGCCCATCGGATCATTGAAAAGCCTCGGACACGATTCTGCCCATTCGCGATCATCCTGACCAGCAGCGAATGATCCCGCCCTGCCCGCTTCCCGTGGCCGTTCTTCAGCCTTTCCTGCTCGCCACTATCCACTGTCCACTATCCACTGTTCTTATCTTAACTAAATACCTTTATTTTCATCAACATAATGGAGATAATGGTTTAACTCGTTTGTTTTCATTAATATAATGGAAAGGCGAAAAACTGGCATTTTTTCTATATGTGTTTTCAATAACTTACGGAATTCTCGCCTCATTTTTAATTCCCCTTTTTTTTCACGACCCACGCCGCCGAAGAATCATCTAAATCTTTTAATTTCAATGACATCGATTTCTGCATGGTTTTTGCGGTTCATCGCTAACCACTTTTGTTTCTAGTACATAATGGAGAGCCACGCCCGTTTTTTCGCCTTGGCTCCAGAATTTCAAGCTAACTATCTTTATTTCAATTAGATAAAGATTTCAGACATTCTTACTCTAAACGACTAATCCCTTTTGTTTCTATTACATAATGGAAAGCCACGATGATCGGGCCAGCGGGCCATCGGGTCATTTCCGATTTTCGATTGCCGATTCTCGATTTGTGACTTCATTTTTAACATCTCTAGGGGTCGCTGCCCCGTTTCGGACCTTGAACAGCATATTTGTGAACGCCACAATGGGGGGGGCACTTCGCAAATCGACAATCGACAATCGGCAATCATAAATCCGCCGCCGACTGGAATCTTTCATCCTCTGCAGCATTTTGTTGCCCCTCGAAGCTAGGCGCCGGGACTGGCAAAAGGCGCTCTGGCTAGCGCCCCTCATTTCCCGACTCCTAGCTCCTAACTCCTGCTCTCAGCACCCTACAGTAACACTTGGTTATTATATCAACCTACATCATGAAGGTCAAGGTAAATCTGCCAGCGTTAGAGCCTACAAAATGTCCCTGTGGGAAAGCAAGTGCAGCGCGGACCTTTTTTGTGGGTCCGCGGCTTTCCCTTGCCCATAGGGGGAGAGCCGCGGAATCAACAAAACAGGCGCTACGCTAGCTTAGGGCAGGTAGGTTTGGCTTCTGCCTTGGGACCTCGGAGCTCGGACCTCGGACATCGGACTCTGTATCTCGTCACTCACTTGTCACTGCTCTTGCGCGGTTGTACCGTTCCTGATGGCTGTAGTATGATTCGCGGCGCCGGGCAGCTACTTCGACTCGCCCAGGAACCCGATGCGCGCCTGCCCCCCCATGCCAGAGAACGTATCCCGACGACCCGGATTTCTGTCCGCGCCACGGCGCGCTGCGAAGGAAAGGTTCACCACAGAGGCACAGAGACCACAGAGAAATGCACTCCTGCCTACGCGGGTGGGAATTACGGTTTCTCAGTTTGTTGACCGACAGTTTTTTCTGCGCCTGTTCTCCGTGACCTCTGTGTCTCCGTGGTGAAATCCTCCTTAGGTGGCGGTATCCCTCGCCAAGCAGATCGCGGTCGGCAACCGTCCGGTGGCGCGGTAAAGGGTCCTGAGCCGCAAGGGTCTTGCCTTTTCCTGTCACTCGCCACTCGTCACTTGTCACTCATCACTGGTCTAGGAGTTGTTCTTAAACTCCGCGGCTTGTATACCCGGGAACCGTCGAAAAGCCGCAGACCTACAACCGCCGCGCTGGGGATTTGCCGCTGTGACTGAGATTGACGCCCAACTCGCTGCGAGCCTTGCGCCCCGTTTTCGGCTCGTCCGCCAATTGGGCGCGGGCGGCATGGGTGCAGTCTTCCCCGCCGAGCAGATCGCGGTGGGCAACCGCCCGGTGGCGCTCAAAGTCCTGAGCCGCAAGCTGCTGGATGACCCCGATTTCCTCCAGCGTTTTCAGAATGAGGCGGCTTCCACGGGGCGCATTCATCACGCAAACGTCGTCACCATTTACGAATCCGGCCAGGCCGACGACGGCACGCCCTACATCGCCATGGAGTTTCTGGAAGGAGAATCCCTCCGCCAAACCCTCGCGCGGCGGGGTGCGCTCCCCGTCGCCGAGGTTGCGGAAATTCTCCAGCAAGCGGCGCGCGGGCTGAACGCCACGCACAAGCTGGGCATCATTCATCGCGACCTCAAACCCGATAACATTTTCCTGACGTATCCCGACGACGAGTTCGTCGCGGCCGCAGCGAGCGTAGCGCAGACCGCCGTCTTTGCGGTCTGCGGCTCTTACTTAGGTTCACGCGTCTGAAACCAAGGACAGCACCTTTCTTGAGATTTGGGGTTTCTGTTAGTGAAGAACCGCGGACCCCAAATGCGGGGGTCCGCGCTACACGAACTTTGCTTCAAACCCGACAATCTGAAGGCGTTCCCTTATCCGCACCGCCCACTACGCGTCGGGATGGAAAAGCCGCAGGGCCGGAGAGCGGGCCCTGCGCTACCTCTCGATCGCGGGTGGCGCCCCGATGCATCGGGGCGCCGCACGGACACGGGCCGGCTGGCTGGCGCATGGCGAGCACAGCCATGCGACTCGGGAGCCGCGCCGCGTGTATGCGCTTGGATGTTTCTACCGTGTGCCGCAGGCTGAAAAGGTTGTGGTCAGCGCTCAGTGTCCAAAATGCGGCAAGGATCTCCCGATTAATCTTAGATGTTGGCGCAAAGGCGAACGGTCGCTCGACGCTGATCTTGAGAAGGAGGGGCGGCGGGACCTGCGGGAGGTTCAAATCGAGGTTCGCCGAGCGCAGGCTTTTGGGAGTAGGGCACCATGATTCTTAATGCCGCACAATTTCCTTGGTCGCTGGGAGCCTCGGGGGGCGTGTGTTTGGCCAGCTTTGAGCAGAGAGGTAAGCCGCTTGCAGAAGCTTCCGTGTTCGCTTTCGAGTGGCCAGTGACCGTTCCACGTGCCGAAAAAAGGGCGGACACCTCAAAAAGTGCAGTTTCTCTATACGGATAACTGTGAACCATCGTCGGCGCTCGTTCCAGCATTGGCTGGGGCTGAGCTTTAGAGGGCTTCCTGTGGGTTTTCAAGACATAAGAAGGGAGTCAGTCCACCCGAATCGCGACAGCGCGGAGCGATTGCCACAGGCCCGCTTTCAGGAGCCCCATTACACCGTGGCTGAAATCGCGGAAATATGGAATCTCAGTGCCGACGTTGTGCGAAAACTCTTCGAGCGCGAGGCAGGAGTCCTCGTGCTGGGGGACCTCGTCTCACGAAGCAAGCGCCGGCACACCACTTTGCGGATCCCTCGGTCCGTGGTCGAACGCGTTCACCGACGCCTGTGTAATCCCGACATGACAGGGGTGCGGCAGCGGGGGTAGTTTGCAGGCAATCGGGACCACCCGTTGCAGCAAACAACCGATGGCCCCTGACCATTTCAGCCTGGTGAGGGGCCGAAGATGGCTACGTTGTATTTATCCGACCCGTTCATTTTTCGCAACCCATCATTCAGAGAGAGTCGAGGCAATGCTCATGCTCACGATCTACCGTAGACACCTGAAGAATTGTGACCACTGCACCGAAGGGAGGAAGTATCGGCGGTGTCATTGTCCGATTTGGGTTGACGGATTCTTGGGTGTGCAGGAGATTAGGAAAGCTCTACGCGACCCTCGGGATCCTTCCAACCGCGAAATTGTCCGTGATTGGCAGAAGGCGCAGGAGATGGCGCGGGAGCTTGAAGCGAAAGGAAAACTGAGCGAGGCCGCGTCCAGTGAGCCGATAACCGTCGAATCGGCATGTACTGAATTCGAGCGCGATGCGGCGGCTCGGGGGCTGCGAGAGCCGACGCTATATAAGTACCGCCTGCTCTTCCGCAGGCTCAAAGAATTCGCGCAAGGTCATGGATTGCGATACCTCTGCGAGTTGGATCTGTCCCGCCTGCGTGAGTTCAGGGCATCATGGCCGAACAAGAACCTCGCGGCCGTCAAGAAACGGGAGGCACTGGAAGACGTTCTTCAGGTTCGTACATGATTCCGGCTGGGTGAATGACAATCCCGCCCGTAAGTTGAAGAACTCCAAAATAGAACATTGCCCCACGTTGCCATTTGAGCGCGACGAGGTGGTGCGAATCTTGGCAGCCTCTGAGGTCTACCGCGTCGAGTGCGGGCGCGGAGACGCTGAGTACTCGCGCAAACTTCGGGTATTGGTGTTGCTGCTGCGGTATAGCGGGTTGCGAATTCGAGATGCGGTTCTGCTCTCCCGTGATCGCATTCGGGAAGGAAAGCTGCTGTTGTACACCACAAAGACGGGGACGCCAGTGTACTGCCCGCTTCCCGATGTTGTGGTGAATGCGCTGGACGCTGCGTCGCGGCCCGGCTCGCCGTATTACTTTTGGTCAGGCGAATCGAAGCCCAAAAGCGCAGTGGGCGATTGGCAGAGGTCGCTCGCGAAGCTCTTTAAACTTGCCAAGGTTCCTGTCGCGCACGCCCATCGCTTCAGAGACACTTTTGCGGTCGAGAGCCTCCTTGCCAATATTCCAATGGAACAGGTGAGCGCACTGCTCGGCCATCAGTCCCTGCGCGTGACGGAGAGGCACTATGTGCCTTGGGTTCGGGCCAGACAGGAACAGTTAGAGGTGAGCGTACGCCGGTCATGGGCACTTGATCCGGTGGTGTCTGCGGCAACGAAGGGTACACACGAGGTACACGGGAAAATTGCGCGAGTAAACTGACTCAAAAAACAGTATTTACAATGGTGGAGGCGGGGGGAGTCGAACCCCCGTCCGAAGAGACTTACGGTTAGGAGCCTACATGCTTATCCCAGTTCGCTTCTAGCTTTCGCCGGCGGCCCTCAGGAACGGGCAACAACGAACCGCCAGCTAGCCTCTGCCCCGCGAAGGGCTCTCGCTCAGAATCCCGAGGCGGCTGATCCCAAGCCATCCCGCCAAGCGACGCCTCACATCCCTCATGCGGGCCTGAAGGAGGAGACGGCCACCTAATTAATTAGGCAGCATAGGCATACTGCGTGTTGGCAGTTGTCTTTGTCCCACGCCGATCACGGGTGGTGTGGACCCCCGACATGCCTCCTAAGCGCAAGGGCTCCCGTCGAAACCGGTACGCCCCCACTTTCTCTAGGTTACGCCACGTGGCGGGGAGTGTCAAATGAGGCGGCAGTGGGCAGCAGGCAGAACGCAGTAAGCAGTAGGCAGAAAGCAGCAGGCGTAAAGCGGGAAGCGACGCGTACCATTACGGTGGCACAGGCTCTCCTGCCTGTGCCGGAGCCTGATGCATCCTATGCATTGAGAAAGCACAGGCAGGAGTGTCTGTGCCACAACACCTGCCATTTCAGTGGCTTTCAACCGCGAAGGATCCAGCGGATCAGCAGGCCGATGCCGGCGAGGAGTTTCACCCCATCCAGTCCCGTGAACGACCCGTGCAGCGCCCAGAAGCGCGGCATGACCGGCGGCGGAGGATTGCGCGGAACAAAATCGATGCTCCGTCCAACGGAGACGAGCAGCGGCGTGATCCCGAGCGTCAAGATCACCGACAGCGCCAGCATGGCCGCCACCACGCCGATATCCACGCCACGGCGCGGAGTCTCGCGCCAGAGCAGCAGGAACAGAATCCCTCCCAGCCCAATCTGGAGCGCGCCGTATCCCCAGAAAAGCGTGCGATTGATTTCCGACGCCATATAGCGCAGCACCACGCGCGTAGGGCCTTCGCCCAAGGGCTTGGTGGTTTCCACGAATTGTGGCTCGGCGCGCTCCAGCACGCGCTCGACGGTGGAAAAGCTTCTTGTCGCCGCGAACCACATGCACAGCGTGGACGCGATCCACGCGCCCAAAATCGCTACGGCCAGCACCTGCGATCGTCCCATTTGATTTTCTCCGCCCGGTAGTGGGTCAGTTTGATGGTGTAGCGGCGAGTTTACCTCGCCACGTGGCGGCGTAAAGCCGCCGTTACAAATCATGGCGGCATATAACCGCCTCTACATCAATTGACCCACCGCTTTTCGCCCGTAAATTTCACCCGTAAGACTTGCTTCCACCGCTCATGCTCGGATAAGCTTACGCCCGCATTATAACGCAAGCCTCAGGTGCTCTATGCCCAATGAATACGATGCCGTCATCATCGGCGCCGGCCACAACGGCCTGGTGACCGCCGGATATCTGGCGCGCGCGGGCCTGCGCACGCTGGTGCTGGAGAGCCGCCATGTAGTGGGCGGCGCATGCGTGACGGAAGAAATCTTCCCTGGCTACAAATTCTCCACCACGTCTTATCTTTGCAGCCTGATGCAGGAGAAAGTAACCCGCGACCTCGAGCTGGAAAAATTCGGCTTCACCGTTTATCCCAAAGATCCCGCGTTCTTCAGCCCCTTTCCTGACGGCCGCTACCTGATCATGGGGTCTGACACCGCCCAGACCTGCAAGGAGATTGGCAAATTCTCCGCGCGCGACGCCGAGCGCTACCCGCACTACGAGGAGTATGTCGACCGCCTGGCGCGCTTCGTCGAACCGCTGCTGCTGGAGACCCCGCCGGACATCGCGGGGCGCGGATTCGGCGACTGGCAAAAGCTCGCCGGCCTCGGCCGCCGGGTGATGAAGATGCCCGCGGAAGAGCTGGTGGGCCACCTGCACATCCTCTCGCAAAGCGTGAAGGATTTTCTCGACCCGTGGTTTGAGTCGGAGGCCCTGAAGGTGGCGCTGGCCACCGACGGCGTGATCGGCACCAAGGGCGGCCCTTACACGCCCGGCACGGCCTACGTGCTGCTCCACCACGTCATGGGCGGCGTGGGCGGCAAGCGCGGACTGTGGGGATTCGTGCGCGGAGGCATGGGCGGCGTCACCCAGGCGATGGCGGCGTCGGCGCGCTCCGTGGGCGTGGAGATTCGCACCGGCGCGCGCGTGGCGCAAATCCTCGCCAAAGACGGCCGCGCGTCCGGCGTGGCGCTGGCCAGTGGAGAAGAGATTCGCGCCCGCGTGGTGGCCTCGAACGCCGATCCCAAGGTTACTTTCCTGAAGCTCCTCGAGGAAAGCGAGCTTCCCGCGGATTTCCTCGCCGCCATTCGCTCGTTCAAAATCGAAGGCGTCTCGATGAAGATCAACCTGGCGCTCGACGGCCTGCCGGACTTCACCTGCCTGCCCGGCTCCACCCTCGCGCCCCATCACAAAACCACCATTCACATCTGCCCCACGCTCGAATACATTGAGCGCGCCTACGACGATTCCAAGTACGGCCGCCCCAGCGCGCGGCCGATGCTGGAAATCACCATCCCCACCACGTATGACTCCACGCTCGCGCCCGCCGGCCATCACGTGATGAATATCTTCCTGCAATACACCCCTTACACGCTTTCCCCCGAGGTGGCCCCGAGCTGGCATGCGATCAAGGAAAGTTACGCCGACCGCGTGATGGACATGATTGAGGAATACGCGCCGGGCTTCAAAAGCCGCGTGCTGCATCGCCACGTCCTGTCGCCGCTCGACCTGGAAGAAGAATACGGGATGACGGGAGGCAACATCTTCCACGGCGAAATGAGCGTGGACCAACTCTATTTCCTGCGCCCCGTGCCCGGCTGGGCCAAGTACCGCACGCCGATTCGCGGGCTTTACCTGTGCGGCTCCGGCGCCCACCCCGGCGGCGGCGTCATGGGCGCCCCCGGCCACAACGCCGCGCGCGAAATCCGGAAAGACTGGAAAAAGCTCCAGCGCGGGTGAAGCGCGGGCCGCAACGGCAACTCGGTGTGCAGGGCACTCTCCTTTGAGATCGGTGTCAACATAAAAGTGGCTACTTTGTGCAGCCCAAGCCCTCAGTAAAGATGCCGGGACGGAACATCTTGACAAAAGATCAAGAGCACGCGTGGCGCCGTCCCGTGCTTATCGGCTCACGATTCAGGTTTTCTTACGTCTAAACCCGGAGACTGTCAATTGCGTACAACCGATCAGAAACGAATTTGAAAGGAGAAGGCCTCTATGAAATCTTACCGATTGTTCACCCATGGAGTTCTGACGCTCGCCGCCATGGCTTTGTGCCTCAGCATGCCCGCTCGGGCCGCAGAGGGACATTTCGACCGCACCTTACAAGTCTCTGGCCCCGTGGAGCTTAACGTCCAGACGGGCTCTGGGACCATCAATGTGCGTGCGGGTGATAACTCCACCGTGCGCGTCAGCGGTACAATTCGACCGTCGGGCGGCTGGCTTGAGGGCGCCGACCAGGAAAAGAAGGTCCGCTACCTTGAAGCCAACCCACCCATCGAGCAGCACGGCAACATCATTAAAGTAGGCCATATCGATGACGAAGACCTGCAACGCAACATCTCCATCAGTTACGAGATCGTGGTTCCTCCCGCCACGCGCCTCCGTTCGAGTTCCGGCTCCGGCGAAGAGGATATAAGCGGCATCAGCGGTCCGGTGGAGGTTTCATCCGGCTCAGGCAGCCTCAAGCTGGCCAACATTGGAGACACGGTCAGGGTCTCGACCGGGTCCGGCCACATTTCCGTGGAAGGCGTTAAGGGGACGGTGCGCGCCTCGACCGGCAGCGGCGAGATTCACGCTATGGACGTGGCGGGGGCTCTGCACGCCTCAACCGGCAGCGGCAGCGTCTCGCTCCGCCAGACCGCGTCCGGCGAGGTGGAGGTCAGCACCGGTTCGGGCACCGTGCAACTCGCTGGTGTTCACGGCGCCGTGCGCGCCTCAACGGCCAGCGGCAACATCTCTGTCGAAGGCGAGGGCGAGGGCTCATGGCACCTCTCTGCCGCTTCCGGCAACGTCGCCGTGCGCTTGCCCAGCCAGAAGGGATTTACGCTGCACGCGCAAACTGTCTCCGGCAGCATCCA
This sequence comes from uncultured Acidobacteriota bacterium, assembly GCA_963810005.1. Classification (GTDB taxonomy): domain Bacteria; phylum Acidobacteriota; class Terriglobia; order UBA7540; family UBA7540; genus Bog-366. The sequence goes on along the minus strand of CAWELY010000039.1, from coordinate 73,258 downwards.
CACCGCGCGCGAAATGACCGTACAGAGCACGTCTGGCGGGCATGAGCTGGACGGGAAGGTCGGTGGAGGCGGTTTCCTGTTGGATGTAAGCACCGTCTCAGGGAGTATAAGCGTCGATTAGCTGCGACAACAGTGTGAGGGGGAACTGCCTCTTGTAGCGATCCCCAGATCCTGTCCCCACAGGGTCGGGAGGTCGGCAAGAACTTGTCAAGACGCCAAGGTCAAAGACGCATGAGGCAAGGGTAGAACCGGGACCGCATACGATTTCCCCACTCGCTGTTCCCCGGTAGGGGTGCAGTTTGATTTTGTATCGGCGGTCTCTGACCGCCGAACCTGAACTCCCAGGGAGTTCCGGCACTCCCTTCCTGCATCAGGGCAGGCTTCGAGCGCCGCTACAGCAAACTCCACTAGCGAGCTGACTCGCGAATTGACACGCCTGCCCGGCCGGGCAGGGCCGGGTTGCGCTTTAAGCAAACGTAGACGTCTCCACTCGCCTTGCGAAAGTTCCTCGATCAAGGGCTGCATCTCCTGGTGATTCTGGACAGCCTGGCGAACCCGTTGTTCCCAGGCTTTGGGCACATACCCCTGGCGCAATTGTCCCAGGTGGCTCTGCACCAGGTAAAGGGAAGCATGCCGTTCGCCCCGCGTGCAAGGGCAGTGGGGCTTGCCACAGCGGCCGCGGCGGAGCGACAGGGTCCCGCGCAATAAGCGCAGTGTAGGAGCGATCTGCGCGAGGCGGGAGCGACGCCGGCGCTCGGCGTCGGAGAAGCGGAAGCGAGTCACAGGTCACCTCCTATCTTATTCATATCCACTCTGGAAGGGCTAGGCGATGGAGGAAGTCCCGATCGGTGGAAGCATTGAAAACCGGGGCCGGCCCGAAGTGGAAGCAACCACGCCAAAGCTCGATAGCGCCCAGGATCTTCTCGCTTTTGCCTTCGCCGGGGACGGGAACCTCGGGCGGATGGCCGACCCGGCTCCAAGTAACGTGCCGGCTGGAATCCTGCCGGAAACTGGCTTCGTCGGTAAAAATCAGCGCCCGGTTCTCGGTGCGGGCTTTTTTTGTACGTTCGAAGCCGGAATGTTATTGAAAACAAATGAGGCATGAAGCGATTGAAGGTCATATACCCAATGAGTTTATGAAATAAAGCACTTATCAAGAAATGCTGATGAGTTGTTGAAAAAAAAGAGATAGGACATTTTACGGGCCCCGAAATCCCGAAGAAGCCCCCCAACCCCCGCTATCCCAATAACCTACAGAATAAAAACAACTTGTATGCGGGAGGAAACCGCGTAGCTCACGCTATCCCAATAAATTGATGAAAAAGAAAGGATCTAAAGGAGGCGCTGGGTTCCAAGCGGCAGGCGGTAGCGGCCAGGAGTCGGGTGCCAGATCCTAGCGTCGGTTGGGCATAGGACTTCCCCCCCCACCGGCGCACGAATCAGCCCTATAGGGGCGCATCCCGATCGGTCGGGATGCGCCCTGCGCCGCCACTTGATATTGTAGCGGCGAGTTTACCTCGCCCCATGGCAGGGTAAAGGGGCGGCATAAAGCCGCCGCTACATCTTGGCCCACGGCCAGGTCTCTAGTCGTAATACTCCAGACCCAAGTGCGTGATCAATTCCTCTCCGCGCAAGTGCCGGAGGGTGTTCTTGAGCTTCATGAGTTGGATGAACACGTCGTGCTCCGGGTACAAGCTCGGCGCGCACATCGGACTCTTGAAGTAAAACGACAGCCATTCCTGGATTCCCATCTTGGCCAGGGCCGGGCAACGTTGGGCGAGGTCCATGAAAAGGACCAGGTCCAACGCCATGGGAGCGGCCAGGATGGAATCGCGGAACAGGCAATTCACCTTGATCTGCATCGGGTAGCCCAGCCAGCCGAAGATGTCGATGTTATCCCAGCTCTCCTTGTTGTCGCCGCGCGGCGGGTAGTATTCAATCCTGACCTTGTGGTAGTAGCCCTTATAGAGTTCAGGATAAAGATCCGGCTGGATGATGTGCTCGAGTACGGAAGACTTGGTTACTTCCTTGCTTTTGAAGTTGTCGGGATCGTCCAAAACCTCCCCATCACGGTTACCCAGAATGTTGGTGGAAAACCATCCCGTCAGCCCTAGCATCTTGGCCTTGATGCCGGGGGCCAGCAAGGTTTTCATGAAGGTCTGGCCGGACTTGAAATCCTTCCCGCAGATCGGCACTTTCTTCTTGAGCGCCAGATTGGTGAGCGCGGGAATATCCACCGTAATATGCGGCGCGCCGTTGGCAAAGGGCACCCCGAGTTTCAAGGCGGCGTACGCATAGATCATGCTCGGAGAAATATCCGGGCTGTTGTTTTTCAGGCCTTCCTCGAAGGTCTCGAGGGTGTCGTGAACCGGCTGGGGCTCCGTGTAAACCTCCGTCGACCCGGCCCAAATCATCACCAGGCGGTCGGCGCTGGACTGCTTCTTGAACCGCTGGATGTCTTCCATCACCTGTTCGGCCAGGTCCATTTTGGACTTGCTCGATTTGATGTTGTTGGGATGAAGGTTCTTGACCCACTTCTGCTCGAATGCCGCCGGCATGGGTTCCACGCCCTTGAGAAACCCCTTCAACTTCTCAACGTGTTCCTTTCCCAGAACTCCGGCTTTCTTGGCCGCCACATAAGCGTTGTCCTTGAAAAGATCCCATCCGCCAAAGACCACATCGTTGAGATCCGCCAGGGGGACAAAATCTTTAATCTTAGGAATACGTTTCTCGGTCCGCTTGCCGAGACGAATGGTCCCCATCTGCGTGAGCGAACCCACGGGGAGCGCAATCCCTTTCCGGACCGCTTCCACGCCCGCGATCATTGTGGTCGCCACCGCCCCCATGCCGACGGTAAGAACGCCCAGCTTTCCTTTTGGTTGCTGCAATTGGTATCACTTTTTTTGCCACTTTCTTATCCTCCCTATACAAATTAGAAAATCATTGCCTCCAGCCAAATCGGCTATGTTTTGCTAACCCTCCAGAAAATTGCAATAGATTTTATTTCCGACCGGATTTTCCAGTAGGATGCGGACTAGGAGTGCCGTTGCGTGCCCCCATTGAGTATCCCGCGGAGCGGGATAACGTGAATAGCCGTAGGTGAAACCTACGGGAAGGGAAGCCGAGAAACCAATCCGGCCCTGGAGGGGCCGAACCTTCCAAGTTCAACCCCGCTGGGGTTGGGAGGTTGGTGGGCTGTGATATCCACAGGTCAAAACCTGTGGCTACTCACGTTTGGCCCCGGCCGGGGCCTGCTACGGCCCCATGTATCCTCGCCTTCGACTTCCGTTTCCGCCCTTACCGATAGCCGCCATTAGCCTGCTGGAATCGGTTCAATTCTCCCTGGCGCTCTGGGCTGGAATCTCACTGTCCGGCCTGGCTGAAGTGCTCAAATCGGGCCTTGGGGTCGGAGATGGTGGGCCTGCCTTCCAGGTCCACAAACCCCGGTTCGCCTTGCGCGACGAGCCGCTGGTGCCCGAGCAGCAACGCGGTGCTCTGGCGGAACCAGGGCTCGAACTCCGGATCGAGAGCAAAAGGATCCAACAGGGGCCGAGTCTCCGGCGTGTTGTGCTCCGTTCCGTTGAAAACGGGCCACCACCGCCGCTGCGCAGCGAAAACAATCTCCCGCAGGCGTTCGCGCGTATTGCGGTGGGGAATGACCTCCACGGCGTAAAAACCCAGGCCTTCCAACCGGTCCAGAAGCGACTCAATATTCTGCTCGCCGGCGAGAACCGGATTTCCCAGAACGGGGTAGGTGGGAATCGACCCGAAGGCCAGGAAGATCCTGCGCAGGTCCGCCACCGAAACAAAAGCATCCGCGTCTTCGGGCACGTAGCAGGGAGCGCCCGCTTTAAGGAGCTTTGCCCGGAGGAAAATTTGCAGAGTGGCATCGTCGCCCCCTGCCGGGGGAGCGGCGCCACAGCGCAAACGGTCATGATTTCGGCGAGAGGCTTTCCCTGCTTCGTGGCCAGCTCTCGCAACCGCAGGAGCACGGCATAGGCCACGTGCCGCTCCGTGGCATTCCCGCGCGGCGTCAACGCCACGACATTCTCCCAGGTGGGGCCGATCACGCCCAAGCGGTCCTGGAAAAGTTTGCCGACCTTGCCGGTGATTTCACGATTGCGGCGTTCCAATGCCGCACGCATGCGGGCGAGGCTCTGCATTTCCGGTGAAGATTCCGACGGCACCCTGGTTACGCCTTTGCCGCACAGGTAGATGCGGCCGGGGTTGTCGGGGTCGTTCAACTTAAGGCCGGCTTCCGCCGCCTCCCGGTCCATGGCCACGGCCTCGAGAGAAAATGCGGCGGCAATGCCCGCAACCTCGCAGGCGCGGCGAAACTCCTCGTGCCCGGCAACCGTGTAGTGATCGTTGATGCCCAGAACCGCGAGCCCTTCCCGCGCCGCCTGCCACACCGCTTCCGTCGGGCGAGCGAAAGACGCTGAACGACTCACTGGTATGGATGTGGCCGTTGGTGCCGCGGCGCGGCTTGGGGCCGAGTTGCGCGCACAGTTGGCCGAGGGCGGCGATGCGCTGTTCCAGCGCGCCCTGATAAAGCTCCGCCTCGAGTTCTTTCGTTCGTTCTATCGTTGGGTTGTTCATCGAACCATGACCTGTCCGCCGTCCACCACCAGGGTTTGGCCGGTGATGCAGCGGGCGGCGTCGGAGCAAAGGAAAACCGCAGCCGCGGCAACGTCGGAGCGCTTGATGTCGCGCTTGAGGGCCGTCAAATTCACATAGTAGGGGATCACTTCCTCCGGCTTGATCCCCTTCTTGCGAGCGGCGGTCTTGATGTACTCCGGGTTCCAGATTTTCGACCCTTCGAAGACATTGCCCGGGGCCAGGGCGTTGACGCGGATGCCGTCGCCTCCCAGTTCCAGCGCCCAGCCGCGCATCAGGTGTAATTCTCCGGCCTTCGTGGCGTTGTAGGCCGAGTTGGCCTTGGAGGCGTCGAGACCGCTCTTGGAGGAGAGCATGATCATCGCCCCGCCGTCTCCCTGGGCGCGCATGATCCGTGCCGCCTCCCGCGCCACCAGGAAATAGCCCGTGAGGTTGATCTCCAGCGCCAACCGCCACAAATTCACCGGCATATCGACCAACTCGTAGGCGGGCGCAATCCCCGCCGCGCACACCGCGATGTCCACGCCGTCCCCAATGGCGCAGCACCTGGTCAAATGCCGCGGCCACGGCCCCTTCGTCGGTGACGTCCATGTGCACGGGGAACGCGCGGGTGGGAGCGGCGGAGGCGGCAGCCGCTTCTTTTGCGCCGGCGTCATCAACGTCGCAGAAGGCCACCGCGGCTCCAGCCTCGACCAATCCCTGAGCGATGCCGCAGCCCAAACCCGATGCCGCCCCCGTCACCACCGCGACCTTGCCCGCCAGGGCTTCCTGTGGCGGTGCCCAAGAGCGCCGAACGATAGTGTTCCGCCTCCCAGTTGATGATGAAGTCGGCGGAAGCAGGGGCAAGGTTGTGGGCGCCGCCGCGTCCGGATGCCAGATGGGTGATTCCCGCGGCGGCCACGGCCAGCGACTCCGCCGCATCCAGCTTCTTGGCATCGTCGGCCAGAAGAAACGTTCCCACCTCCCGAACCACCGCGACGCGCGGCGGAGCTTTCTCCACCAGTGCGGCTTTCAGTTTCGCCGGCAACTCCTCCAGGGATTCGGCCAGAATCGCCCGGGCGCCCGTGTAAACGATGTGGTCCGGGGCTCAGCGATCCCGCGGCCAATATTTCCGCTCTTTCATCACACGCCACACTGGCCAGTTCGGCATTGTCCGTCAACCGGGCGAATGGGGCGCCCCCCTTCACTTCCCGCCATCCTTGGCGGAGCGAGACCATGGCTTTGCGCAAAGTCGCGGAATCCAGGTCCGGGGGAGTACGAAGCGGCTTGACTCCGGGCTGGAAATACCGCTCGCACCGGCTCACCCATTCGGCATGGAGCGCCACGCAGGCCTGCGCCTCCGGAGCGGAAACCAGCAGGCCGTGGTTCTCCATGAAAAGGACCGACGGGAAGGCAGCCATGGGCCTTTTCATAGGCCTCAGCACGCCGACTTGACGGTATGCGCCAGGCGCCAGCCGGGATCGGTGTAAGGCACCCAGAGCGCGGGGAGTTCACCCGCCGGGGTGATCTCCTCCAGGGCCTTCAACCCGGGCCCACAGTTCAGGGCATTGGCGGCCACAGGATGGGTGTGAATGACGAACTTGCCGAGCATGGCGTGCAGAGCGGTTTCGACGGAAGGCCGCCCCTTGCCGCCGACGACGGCGGAGGAGAAATGCTGGAGCACCCGCGCTTCGCGCGCGTCGGTTTCGAGCTGGCCAGGTCGGTCCGCTCAAAAATGCTCAGAACCGCCGCGATGTCCACTTCCACCCAGCCCGCCGACTCGCTCATCGCCGTCAAGGCCGTGCCACTGGCCTTGATGGCCATCGTTCGTCCGTCGGGCGATTTCACCGAGGTGTTTCCACCGCCCACTTGTACGTAATCCGTTCTCGCGCCGACGGCGCAGGAGATTTCGATGAGCTGCGCCAGGGATTGTTTATCCATTGTGTGTGTCGCTATTCGCAATCGATGACGGTTTTGATTCCTTGTCCCGCCTCGATCACGGCGTAGGCCTTTACCATATCCTGCAACTTAAAGCGGTGAGTGAGGAAGCGTTCCCAAGGCAAGTCATCGCGGGAGACCATGGCCAGGGCTTGGTGGTAATGCTTGAGGTTGGAAGCAAAACATCCAAAGACGGAAATTTCGTTGTAATGGATGAGATTGCTGTCAACCGGCAGAATGGGGTCGTCTTTGGGCATGCCCGCAAAAAATGAAACGCGAGCCTTCTTCCGCACCAGCTTCAGGGCATCCGCCTGGGCCGCTTTCACCGAACAGGCGGTAATGGCGATATCGAATTTCTCCCCGCCCCCCGCCGCCAGAATCTTATTGACCGCGTCTCCCCCCGAGGTGTTCACCGGCAAGCCGAGCCCAAACTCCGTCACATAATCCAGGCGTTCCTGCGAAACGTCGGCCACGATCACCGGGGCGCAGCCCCGCGCTCTTCAGGATACTCGCGTGCATGAGGCCGATGGGCCCGACGCCGAAAACCACGGCGCGATCGCCGGGCTGAGGAGATAAATACTCCTGGCCGTTCAAAACGCAGGAAAGCGGCTCAATCAGCGCGGCGCGCTCCACCGACATGGAGTCGGGAATGGGAATGACGTTGCCTTGCGCCACCGCGGCCGCCGGAATCTTGACGTATTCGGCGAAGCCCCCGGCATAGTCGTAGCCTATGGCGGTAAAGGAATCGCAAAGATTATATTGTTTGCGCTGGCAGTAGATGCACTTCCCGCACCCCACCACCGTCGCCACCACCGCCCTTTGGCCCATGCGGAGTCCGCTGTCCACGCCCGAGCCCAGCTCGGAAACGGTTCCCGACAATTTCGTGGCCGGTAATGGCCGGCGGCACCACGTTCTTCTGCCCGTGGGTGAAGATGCGCTTGTCGGTCCCGCACACGGAACAGCGCTGAACCCGCAGGACGACTTCTCCCGGCCCCGCCGTGGGTCGCGGGACATCCTCGATGCGCACGTCTCTTACCCCATGGAAAACTGCGGCTTTCATTAGAGTACTCATGTGTCTCGGGCCTCCTCCGGCTGGTATCCAGATTCCCCACCTGCGCAACGGACTCGGGATGATGCGCTTTGCCCCACGCCCCTCAGGGGTGTCAGGTTAGACAGGTTCAGAGGGATCGGGATGGGTTTTCAAATTGTCGTGTCCACCACCACTGCGAATAATCGCTCCGCGCAAAACGGAAAGTATACATCCAATGCCAGGCCAATTCAACTTGCATGCGCAACCGGGGTGCACGCCTGGGAAATGAAATTCCGGGAAAGTGGGGTTGAAAAGAGTTCTCTCTTACGGCTATAAGAGCCGCAAGGAGGAACCAGGGCTCCGTCTTTGGAAGTTCCTGGTCCGGTCCGGGAGCTTGCCGCGCGGTTGGGTCAGTCCCAGCCTATGTGGCGCGGCTCCCTTTCCGAACGTTACCTGAAATGCGGCAAGCCGGGTTGTGGTTGCGCGGAGGGTGCCAAAGCCCGGCATGGCCCTTATTACCGTCTGAGGCGGGCGGTGGGAGGGCGGACCCGCTCCCGCTTCTTGAACCCCGAGGAAGCTCAGCGGGCGCGAGAGCAGAGAAGAGAGGGGCCAGCAGTTTCGGCGGCAGGTGGATCGTTACCACGTGAAGGAGCATTTGAGCCAAGTGGCCAAGGCCCTCTATGGGCACGCGGAGGTCATCCCATCGCTGGGCGCAACGTCGGCACCAAGAATTGGATAGCGGGCGTTGGCGGAGTCTGACCACGGCGCTGGCCCGCCCTGCGGCCCGCTCACCGGAAGCCCGCAACTGCCTTCAGTACTTGCAGCGCAACCGGCACCGCATGCGCTACGCGGAATTCCATGCCCAGCACCTGTGTACTTCCTTGGGGGTCCTGGAGGCGGGTTGTAAGGTCGTCGTGGGGTCGCGCCTAAAACGTTCGGGCATGCATTGGACCGTGCGCGGCTCCAATGCCATCATCGCGCTGCGGTGTTACAAACTCAGCGGTCGCTTCGAAGACTTCTGGGAACGCCGGGCGCACAGGGTGGGAGCGTGAGCCCACTCACTCCTTCGTCGTGCACCCAAAAAGCAATAGTGGTGTCATTGTGGATGGCCATCTTGGCCCTGTCTGCACACGGGCAGGATGCCTGTGCCACTTCGGCGGCCTTACTCGCCTGCCTTTTCGCGCAACTTGCGGGTAAGTTCCTCGACCGAATCGCAATCCTGAAAGATTCGAATTCCGGCGATTCCCGCCGCACCGTTCTGGAGGCAGGGGGCAACGCGGTCAGCGGTGATTCCGCCCAGGGCGAAAACCGGGATCGAAACTTGCAACGTCGCTTCGCGCAGCTTGGCGAGCCCGAGCGGCGGGCCATACCGAAGCTTCGAAGGAGTTGCGAAAATCGGTCCCAGTAGAATGTAATCCGCGCCCGCCGCTTGCGCCGCCAGGGCTTCCGCCAGTGAGTGGCAGGAAACTCCCGCGAGGAAATCGCTCGGCGCCAGTCTACGCACTAAATCCACCGGCATCGAGCCCGTGCCCAGGTGCACGCCGTGGGCTTGGGCCGCCAGCGCCACGTCCAACCGGTCGTTCACCATCACGCGTGTCCATCCCTCGCGGCGCGCGGACCGAAGGGCGCCTTCCGTTAGGGCCAGCAGGCTGCGGGCAGGCAGGTTCTTTTCACGAATCTGCACCCAATCCACACCTGCGGCGATGGCTCGCGCTATGCAGGCATCAAGAGTTGGGGATCTGATTTGTGTTCGGTCCGTAATGTAGTAGAGCTGAAAGAATCGGCTCATCGGTCCATCGGCTCATCGGTTCACCCAAGAAAGACGATAGCTTCTCCTTGGTCTGTTATCCGCCGCACTTGATACTGCTAATCCGAAAGACTGAAGGCAATGACGACGGATAATGGGACGCTTTTCAATGATCCGATGAACCGATGGACCGATAAGCCGATCTCTTCACCGGTTCGGGCGCGAACTAATGAAGCCCAATTCGCGACGGAAGCGCCACAACTCGAAGAAAGCCAGCCAGACATCCGCCAGCCCGAGGCCGGAGACCGCCCCCCGCAGGAAGTAGTTGCGCGCGATGCTCGCAAACAAAGGGTAGTGACCCACAAAATAATTCTTGGTCCAGAGCGAAATCCAGGGGAAGACAAACAGAAACACGCCAATCTCGAAGCAGAACACGATGTAGACGATCGTCAGAAGACGATTCATTTATTTGGTCGATCCGGGAATTCGGTCTCAGGCAAGGCGATAGGGTCTCCCTCGAGGCAGCGGGTGGAATACGTTTCAAGTCTTCGGCTGGAGCTCGCGGATCTTTTCCGCCACATCGCGGAAGTCGATATTCTGGCTATAGACTTCGGTGAATCTCTCCAGCGCGTTGCGGGAATCGCCAATTTGCTCGTACGCCAAGCCCAGATCGTATTGCAGGGCCATGATCGCCTCCTCGTCGAGGCCGGGCGTTTCCAGCGCACGTAGATACCACTTGACGGCAATCGCGGGCATCTTCTTTTCCATAAAACAAATCGCCAGCAGACTGCACGCCTGGAGGAAGTTCGTTGGCAGGCTTCCTTTCGCCGCGCCCTTCACAACCCTTTGAAACTCTCCAATCGCTTCGTCGAGCAGCCCCATCTCCCGGAAAGCCACACCCAAATTGTAATGGGTCTCGGGATCATCCCTGGCGGCTGCGGCGGCCGCTTCGCCGGGACCTTCCATTTCTGCCAGCAAACCGCTGAGTTGCGCCACACCCTGAGGGCCAGTCGGGGGAGGGGCTGCAGCCACCGGTGTGGCAGCAGGCGCTGTGGGGGGAGCATCCGCGCGTGACGCCAACCCCTCCAATGATGAAGGCAAATCCCCCGCCAGATCACCCAATAGGTTCGCACCACCACGCTCGGCGGCGACTGGTTTCTCAACCTTGGGCTCATGCGCTGGCGGTGGGGCTACAAATTCCGCCACCTTCGCCGGCCCCTCAGGCGCCTTCATGGGAGGTGGAACCACAGGATGCATCACAGCTTCAGGCTGGGGGGCAGTAGCATAACTGGTGGGAGGCTCCCATTCTTTGTACCCGGGCTCTCCCCGCCCCCGGTGCGGGCTCAGGAGGAGAAGCAACCTCTGGTTTTATTTGTGCAACCTCTATCGGCAGCTCCGCAAGGCACGCTTCATCTACAAGCTCGAAATCCGCCGGTGCTTCTTCGGCGACCCCTTCATCGGTTCGGGCAATTTGTACTCGTGGTTCCCCCTGGGGCGCTGCGCCGGCTCGTTCACGCAGCCGTTGGCGAAGTTCTGCCACAAGGGGGTTACCCGGGTATTGATCCTCCAGTAAGGCCACGGCATGCCGTGCCTCCTCCGCAAAACCATGGTCAAGGTAAAACTCAACTTCGATTCTGCCATCTTCGAGATCATCAGATATCGCCTCTTCCGCGAGCGCAGCGGGCGGCGCGGCCTCCTTCGCCACCGGTGGCGGGGCGGGTTCTTCGGCGGAAGCCGGGATTTCCACCTTAGCCGGCATCTCCACCGCGGGGGGAGCAGCGGGTCCAGGGATAGGGAGGGCAGGGGCTTCCAAACCTATTACCCCTATGGCCTCCAAGTCTCCGGTGAGATCCAATTCCACCGTCGGTACGGCCGGAGCGGGAGGTGGGGGCGGCGCAACCGGAGCTTGGGGAGGTGTGAGGTCAAAAGAAACGGCTTCCCGCGAGAGCACAACTCCTGCCGCCTTAGTGGGCTCGTCCGGAACGATCGGGGGAATCGGAACCCCCGGGGTCATTTCCGCTTCTGTCCCCTCCGGGGGGGCCGGTGGAGACGTTACGGGCTCTCCCACTTTCGTGCTCGGGGGAGGCGGAGATAGGGAAATTTCCGGCAGGGCGACTTTCGCCGACGCGATGGCATGGTATTTGCTTGCCGTCTCGACGATCACCATGTTCAGCGAATATTCGAGCTAACTGCGCGGCCGCCACCGCCCCTCGCTCTGGAAAGCCTTTGCGCGAGATTTCCAGGATGCGCCGGTGAATATCAAGTTGGTCGGGATAAATCTGCAAAACCTTTTCCAGTTCGGCGATCGCCTTCTCGGGCAGGTTGTAACGCGCAAACAGGTCACTATTCTCGAGGGCCTCTTTCACCATCGCTTCCTGGTTAGCATCGACGCCGGCCGGCTCCGGAGGGGGCTCCTCCTCCACCGCAAGCGCCATTCCCGGGCGGAGAATTCTGCGGGTTTGACCTCCCTGCCAAGCTTTTGCTGAACCGCATTCAGAAGTCCACGGTAATTCTCATTCTCGGGTTCGCGCTCATTAAGCTTCAAATAGGCCGCTTCGGCTTTCTCCAGGTCGCCGGCCTCTTCGTGGGCGCGGCCCAGCGCTTCCAGGACTTCCGGCAAAGTCAATTCATCCGCAGTCCGTTCGCAAACCCGATGGATCAATTCCAAGGTGGGAATGTGCTTGGGCGCCTTGTTCCAAAGCCGGCGGAGGGCTTCTAACAGAGGACCAGCATTGTTCTGACTGATCAGCGGCTCCGCCACGCTCGCCAGCAACTGGTACGCTTCGTCAATGTGCCCTTTTTCCACCAAGAGCGCAGAAACGCTGGAGACCGGCGCGAAGTCCGTGGGATTGGCATGGAAAACCTCCCGCACCAGCTTTTCCGCCTCGGGAAGCTTTCGGGTGCCAAGATAAGAGTCCAGTAATATCCGCTTGCCCGCGGGGTCCGATTGCAACTCCGGCGAGGAATTGATGATTTTCTCGGCTTCCTCCGGCTGCTGGCGCGCGATGGCCACGCGCGCTCGCAGAATCTGGATCTTGGAATTCTTCGGGTCCAGCTCCGCGGCTTTTTTCAACGCGGTTTCGGCCCCCGCCTGGTCGTCGCGGCGGAGCAAAATCTCCGCCGATTCCAGATAGGCACTGGGCGGCCTCTTCCCGCTTGCCCGTCTGTTCGCATTCCGCCGCCAAGCGGTTGCGAAAATTGATGTTCTCCGGGTCAAGCTGCACCAACTTGCGGAGAACCTCCAGAGCGCGTTCGGTCTGATTTCGCTTCTTGAAAAACTCCGCCGCCTGGAGATACTGTTCCCGAGCCTCGCGACTCAAGCCCTGGAGCTGATACAACTCCGCCAACTTCAGGAGAGTGTCCACGGAATTGGGATCAACCTTGGAGATCTTCCTGTAGATGGCGATGGCTTTAACGTTGAAACCTTCGCGGACGTAAGCTTCCGCCAGCCGGTGGAATTGCCTTAATCCCTCGGTGATGTTCCGCTCGCGGATATAGAGATCGCCAATCGTGTTGAGCAGAGACACGTCGGAGGGGTCATTATCAAGGATGTCCTGATATTGCTTGATGGCTTGAGGAATCTTGCCTTGAGCTACAGACTTCTCAGCCTCTTGCAGCGCTTTGGCCTTGTTGAAAAGCCATCTATACGCTCCAACTGCCCCTCGATGGTGTGAACTGGCCGCTAAACGTAACATACGCCCCCATCCAAGTCAACGGAATGGGGGCGCTTCCTGGCCTTGGACAGAATTAACTAAACCATTACAGCGCTTGAGGTTGGCAAAAGCTCTCGAACTTTCCTGCCGAGGAAGAGACCTGGGACTCCGCAGGACTGTACCACCCTGCTCTGGGTGCGCCCATAGCCGACGTAGGGCGAGAAATTCCCGCGCGCATTCTTGCCACTTGCTGCACCCCGAAGCCAGCCGCTTTACGCGGGCTTGGGAGCCGGGGGCGGCAGGGTCCGAGCCTTCACCTCCGACTGAAAGCTGACCTTTCGGTGGTTGCCGTCGCAAAAGGGCTTGTTTTCCGAATGCCCACAGCGGCAAAGACCAATCGCGGTCCGACCTGACAAGTCAAATACGCCGCCGGTTGCGTCGCAGATCGTGAATTCGCCTTCCACCCGAATCGAACCATTGTTGTTGATGGTGATTTTCGCCAAACTAACCTCCTGTGCAGAATAAACTCAAAACTGTTATTAAATAATCCATCTCGGTCCAGTTGAAGTTCTCTGCATGGAACACCGCGAATCAGAATTTCTTACCACCGAATAGGAGGGAGGGTGGCCACGAGCCCTGGTCCTGCGTCGCAAACATACGTTTGCATTCGGATCGCCCCTTCTCCCTAACTGCGCCTAGGCGCCGGTGCAGGCCAAAGGGCTTGACCAGCACCAAAATCAGAATTACCAGGAACACCAGGGAGATAGCTCCGTGCAAAACCATGCATTCACGGCGGCTTAGCTCGATCTTCCCCTCCTGAAACGCCCTTGCTCGAAACGTGAGCCGAAGATCAAGCGCCACCAAAACGACCACCAAAAGCAGTTTGGCGTGCAACCAGTGTCCCGGAGATAGTTGGGGTCATGGGACACCAGGATAAACCCAGTAATCACCATGATGGCTGCGCCGGGGTGCGCCAACCCTTTCAATAGTTTCGATTCCAGGCGGCCCAAAGTGGCGCGAGTCTCAGGAGATGTTTCCTCGGTGTGAATCGCCAGAATCTGAGTGACCACCAGAAGACTTCCCAGCCAGAAAACCAAACCAATAATGTGAAAAACCAGCGTCCAGGCTACCATGGCACCTCGCGAAGATCGGAAGAATACTGGATAGTGGGCAGTTGCCCACCACTAACCACTAATTAGTATCTACTGTTCTTGCAGTTGACGTTCCCTCCTCGTTCTGGGAGAATGTCTTTACCTTCAGGGCGAGGAGGACAACTTGTCCGAGTATTACATTCCCGTTGGGGAAGTCGTCAAGAGCGAGCCCAAATCCATTGGCATTGAGACTCCGCGCAAGAAGCGGCCCAAGGAACTCGCCGTCATCACCGAATGTTGCACGGGTTGTTCCGGCTCGCCCGCCTGCGTCCCCTATTGCCCTGTGGCCGACTGCATGTACTGGGTCCCCGACGAGGACCATCCCCCCTTCGGCCGGATCGAAGTCGACCCGGTGCTCTGCATCGGCTGCAAGAAGTGTACCAGCAAAGGTCCTGACGGCAGTTTTCTGGATGGCTGCCCGTGGGACGCCATCGAGATGGTACCGACCGAAGAAGTCGAGTCTCATCTCGGAATCAAATTCTCGGTCTAATTCCTGGCACCCCACTCAGTTTCTCCCCTTTGCCGACCGCTCCCGGATGGCGCGGGCGGTAGCCTCCGCTTGCTGGCGCACTTGTTCCGACATATTGGGCGCCCCGCGGACGAAGCGCTCCACGTCGTCGAGGTCCTGCGGTTGGCCCACCAAATAGAGCGCGCGCAGGGACTCCACCACCTGGCCTTCGTCCGGATCGATGACCGCCAACGCATCACCCGCGCTCACGGTGGCGCCATCTTTGATGAGCAAACGCGCAATTGTCCCGCCCACCGGAGACACGACATCCTGCGGCTGGTTACTCCCCGCCGGGCGGATGCGGGCAATGATGCTGCCATTGCGAACGTCGTCCTGCTCCTTCATGCGGAATTTGATCGTGCCCGCCCCCGGCGCGCCGAGGGTAAAGGATTGCAGCATGGACCGCAATTGCGGCTCCGCTGCCCCGTCGCCAAATCGCACCAGCGCCAACGCGGCATTCCAGCGTACCAACGGCACGGGATCGTCGATCAGCTTGCGCAGCGCCTGGTGAAATTCCTCGCACTGATTATCCTGCCCCATGGCCCACGCGGCTTCCAATCGCAGTTGCGATTCCTTATTTTGCGCCAGGGCCAGCAATTGCGGATACCAGCGCTTCGCCGTCGGATCGCCTCGCGCCATGCGGTCGGAAAGCTGCGCGATGGCGTGTTGCGTCTTGTGCGGCACGGACGTATCAGCCAGAACCTGTGCCATTTCCTGGTCAGAGAGCCCCCGCCCAAACCAGGTTTGATACCAAAAGAGAAAGGTGATCAACACCAGGAGGATGGGGACGATCACGATCACCGTGTTGCGCGGGGAGCCCAACGCCTGATTCTCCTGTGCGGGCGGGAACACCTTCCCCTCGGCCAAAGGGGGTCTCTCGGTAAATTGATGAATGATTTCCTCAAACCTCATATGCTAACGGTATCGAGGCTAGATCCTCACCGGTCGCCCAAATAGCCCACCGGTAGGCCGTGGGCGATCAGCCGGATGGGACCCATCAACCCCGACGGTATCGCCTTGACCAGGTTATTCCCTTGATCCTGGAACCTTTCGCCATAGTGCGCGGTTAGCTCCGCCCGATTGGGCAGCGGGCTGCCCGCCATTTCGTTGACCGCGAGATTGCCCACCACGATGCGCAGCTCGTTTTCGCCCGCGCGGAGAAAACGGCTCACGTTTAATTCATAGGGCGGATGCCAGACAGTGCCCACGCGCTGGCCGTTCACGTAGACCTCTGCGGCTTCGCGCACCGGGCCATCAAGCCATGCCTGGAAGTGGGCGTGTTCCTGCGCCGGCAGGGGCGTTCCCTCGCCGAAGTTCAACTCCGTCCGAACCGTCATTTTCAGGAAGCCGGCGGGAGCATCGAATTTCTTCTGGTACGTCGCGCGCCCGGAGAAATACTGCATGCCTTCGACTTCCGTCCAGGAGCGCAGTGTATCCATGGAGATTTCTTTTCCCGCGCCCTCGAAAGTGACTTGCCATCCGCGGCTGATATCCACGGGCTCCGGCAGGCCCGCCTCGATCGGGGCCGGCGCTTTCGGCGCTTCGCGGTTGCTAAAAACCACGAGCCGCGAACCGTAAGGCTCCATGTCGAGTTTCAGCACGGCCTTGCCCGCGGAACCCGGAAGCATTTCCGCGGAATTCACCTCGCCGGTGAAGAGGTTCCACCATTCGGCGTTTTTACCCTTATGGCGAAAAGTGGCGGTGCCATCAAAGCGCCGGTTGGAGGTGTTGGCGATGAAATAGATCTCCGCCGTGTCCGTATGGCGGTGAATGAAACCCACATCCCGCAAACGAGGTGAAAAGGCCACGTCGGGAGGGTAGAGGCTCGTCACCTCATCCTCCAGGGGCTGATGCTCGTCGGCAACGAAGTGTCCTGGCGCCGACGGCTTCTTGAATAGCTCTTCCACCTGCCGCGCCACTTCCGCGCTCTCCGTATCCTGATGGAGTAGGCCCGGCCCCAGCGCCGGCAGGCGCCGCGTGGCGATCAAAGTCCCGCCGCTCTTCGAGAACTCACCCAGTTTGGCCAGGTTGGCGGGAGGGATGCGTTCGACTCCCGGCAGAACCACGACGGAGAAATCCTGGCCGGCAAATGTCAGCTTGCCATTTTCGACGTGTCCCTGCTGCGCCAACGTCTCGTCATCGATAAAATCCAAATTGTATCCCGCCTCCAGCAGGCTGGGCAAAAGGTTCGGGCCAAGTCTCTTCCAGGTGGCCTCCCACAGGTTCACCTCGCCGATAGGCAAGCTCGCCCAAGCGTCGTGCGTGGGCAGGTAAACCGCAATGTCGTTGGCGGGCCTGCCTTGGCGCAAGATGAAGCTGCCGCGCTGCAAATAGCGCGCCAGGTCCGGCATGGCGAACCACCAGGGATTGTGCGGGCCGAACGCTCCCGCGGCGTAGAAATGCCAACCCGGCTCCGGCACGCCGGGCGGCGAATAAGGGTACCCGTGCGCGACAAATTGATTGACTCCCTGGAGGAAGTACTCGTCGGCCGTGGCCTTGATATCGAGCGGCGTGGCGCGAAACGGAAGCATGTGAATCCACGTCCAAGCCTCGGCGGAAATCACCGGCACGCCATAAAGATGCCCGGCCGAAGTCGCCCAACGCGAAGCCGTAAAGTGGTTCCAGTGGCCGGCCTCATCTCCCTGCTCGCCTTCCGGAAGGTCGACGAACCGGTAGCTCGAAGAGCTGCGCCGGCGGCTGGCCATAGGCTTGCACTCTGGCCAGCACGTGATGCTCGTGGCACCACGTCTGGAAGGGCGCGAGGAAATTCTCGTTCCACAGCTCGGTCAGCGTTAGGCCCCAGTCATGTCGCACGGCCCCCGCCTGAGGGCCGCTGTCGGCGACCAGCGCGGGCAGATAGGGCGTCAAATCGTATCCCCGCCGGCGCTCGAACGCTTTCATAAAACCGGAGGTCCAGTTGGAGTCGTACACCTCCAGGCTATCGCAGAACATGGCGCGGATATTTCCGTTGCCCGCTGCCGCCAGGGGCGCGCCTACCACCTCCATGTGTTTTTGCATCGCGTCGCGGCTGTAATGGTCAAGAACATTTCCTTCCGCCCCCACGGCGGCGCGCTTCACTTGCTGCCCCGTCAATCCCACTTCAAAGAACAGCAGCACGCGCGGACCGGCGGGAGAGGCGGGAAGCTCGAAGCTTCCATCCGCCTGCGGAGTGACCTGATGCGCGGAACTCGCGTCGAAGTGCCTCGCGTCTCCGGAGGCGACAAACGCTGCCAGGAATCGCTGGCCCACTTTCAACTCCGGACCAGGAATCGTCTTGGCGCCTTTCGCGATGGGGACGCGCAGGCAGTGTAAACCCTCGGCGGCGAGTTCCGGCGTAATGTGCGCCCCCCCGAACGGCCAGCCGCTGCCCATGGTCATGTCCATGCGCAGGCCCAGCTCGTGCGCCGTGCGCGCCGTGGAACTGACCGCGGCAAGAAACTCCGGCGAGAGGTAGCGAAGGTTAATCAAGCCTTTGCTGGGATCGTCGAGCGTGAGCGGATAGACCGGCTGGACTTCAAATCCCCCGATGCCGGCATCTTTCATCTGGTGCAATTCCCGATCGAGTTCTTCCGTGGTCACCGCCGGCCCAAACCACCACCAGCGCACCATGATTCTCGAGTCGTCAGGAGGATTACGAAAACTATCCTGAAGCGCCGGGATTTCCAAGTCCCTGGGAGTCGGCGGCAAACCGGATGCGGGACCGCTCCATCCGAAGCGACAAACGGCAGCGCCAGCCATTGCCAGCAAACCTAACACCAGATATTGAACATACTTCCGAGTTCTGAAATGCATGATGACCTCCCGCAAGAAAGAAGTCTTCTGTTGTCAGTTGTCAGTCGTCAGTCGAATGCATGGCGGCTTCCTCATCTGCACCGATTCCCTAACCCAGCAACCCGCCCGCTACGGACGCCAGATTCTATCCCAAACCGGATACCTGCACACGGGGGAAAATTGGATTCGAGGGATGGAAGAAAAGATTCACCACAGAGGCACAGAGATCACAGAGAAAAGGACTTCTGTTTGCGCCGGCATAGATCACGGTCATGGGTTTTGACCCATAGGGTTTTTTCTGTGTGCTCTCCGTGACCTCCGTGCCTCTGTGGTGAAATCCTTTTTGGGCTGCGGCTTGGCTGCGCCAGGCGCTCTGTGGTGAGGGTTTTGTTCGCGGGCTGGCGCAGCGCGGGCTGGGGGCCGCAACCCAAATGTAGGGTCCAGCAGCGCTGGCCCGGGCAGGACGCCGTCCCTGTTATTGGCATTGAGATCGATTTAAAGTGATGCCCCCGCCAGTGTTCTACAAAGCGTCCAACTTGGAACAGCGTCCAACTTGCGTCCAGCTCGGAACTTGCCTGAAGCGCAGCTTTTCCGTTTTCCTGAAGGCCATGGAAGTACACTTCACCTCCGAGACGGAAAAGAAGCTCAAGGACCTCGCGGCGCAGAGCGGACTCGATACGGATGAGCTCGTGGAGGACGCTACGGCGGCATACGTTGAGGAGTTGCTCCAGACGCGGAGCATGCTCAACCGCCGCTATGACGACCTGAAAAGCGGCAGGGTGAAACCTATCCCTGGTGACGAAGTTGAAGCCTACTTCCGTGGAAAAAGCGCCGCCGCTCGTCGTTCGCAGCCCGGTTCATGACCGGATACGATTTCCAACCCGAAGCCCGTTTTGTTCTAAACGAGATCTGGGAATTTATTCGTGCAGTCAGAACTGCGCTTATTGTGGCTACGTGCTGCCGCTCTCAATCGAGGAACAGGTTGACGTCATGGGAGCCACAGGTCAGAATAGCCAAAGTCTATCTGCCCGTGCGGGTTGGGCCACAGCAGAGGAGGGCAGCAGCGCATGAAGGCTTCATACCTCAAACAAGTCATCGGCTATTTCGACCCCATGCAATCCCTGGATGAGGGAAAAAAGCAGCAGCCTCCTTTGTCTTGACGGGGTGCGGTCGCTCACCGCGGGCGTCAGGAGGCGAGGAAAATGATGATGCGCCAAATCAAAGAGTCTGATTGGAAACTTTTCCGACAGGTCCACTCGGAGGCGCTGGAGCGCTTCTGTAAGCAAATCCTTTTGGAGATCGAACGCATCAATGCTGACCGCACCAAGGGTTTTCATGAAAAATATTTGGATATCTGGAAAGTCCTCAAACGACGCGATAAAGAGATGGCTCAGACCTTCGATGACATGCGCCGATCAACCGCTTGGACTCGACTCGCTTCCATGCGGGGTCTGGGTTCGCTGACCGAAGATGAATTCCTGCGCTTCAGTCAAGAGGCACGGGAGGTCGTTGATCTGATGCTCGGAAAAAGCACCTAGCGCCGACACCGCCCGGACCCCTCGGCTCACCTTTTCTTGCGCCGTGGGCTACAGTCTTTCCGCCGTCAGCGGGCGGGCGGTTCGCGAACCGCCCGTACTAGATTTTCGATCCTGCGGTTTAAGCCGCGTAGCGGCGGCAGAATGTGGCCCAAGGCGGTAGCCACGGTCAGCGTTTTTCTGACCGTGGGCTTTTCCCCATGCGCGTTACCCCAATGGCCATCGCACGTCATCAATCCGAATCGGGCACGCCGCTACCCTTGCCTTGTCCAGAGCAAAATCGTTGAAACTCGACCACGGCCTATTCCTCCTTGGAATTCACCGCTGGTTCGTCATCGCAGGAAAAGCCCACGGTCGCAAAAGCAGTGACCGCTACCTGCTTTCGCGTTTGTACGGATGTGTCCCGCATGTGTTGCGCCCGCATGTTGAGCGCTCGAGATAATTAGGGTAGGATAGGGAATGAGCGCGTAGCGCTGTTACCGGGCGTTAGCGTGAAGGTGGCACATGGCACAGACCAGCGTTGAACGGATTGTCGCCGAGATTCAGGATCTCTCGCCCCAGGAAAGACTGCGGCTCATCCGTACCGTCGTTGACACCCTGATCACGCCGATGCGCGCAGCCGAATCGCGGCGCCTCCTGTATGGAGAATTCCGAGGGGGAAGAATGTCGACAGACGACGATTTCAAGATTGCGGAGTGGCGCCCCCAGGACCGGGAAATGAATGGCCCATAAATACGTTCTTGATACCCACGCGCTGGTGTGGCACTTGGAGGGCAATCCACGCCTTGGCGCGCAGGCGAAAAAGGCCATCGACGACCCCCTGAGCAGCCTCGTCTTGCCCATCATTGCTCTCGCTGAGGCCGCCTACATTGTCGAGCGCGGGCGCACGGCCATCCCCCGAGTGTCCGATCTCCTCGGATCAGTTTTCGCTGATCTTCGCATCTCGATTTACCCGATGACTTGGGAGGTCTTTCAGGAGAGTTTGAATGCCACCGTGCTGCCCGAAATGCACGACCGGCTGATCGTGGGCTCCGCGCTCTACCTCCAATCTCTTGGCGACACCATTTCCTTATTGACCAAGGACGCCAGTATAGTCGAGGCCCGCCTTGTAACCACCCTCTGGTGATATCGACGTAGAAGCAGGCGTACCGCGGACCTGTCTTGGAGGTCCGCGGCTTTCAGCTTCAGATCCTCGCCCCAACTTGATGCGGCGATCAGTCACCGCGACTCGTCGCGATGATTCACTCACCGTTGACGAGTCAGCGGTGGGAAAAGTGGGAGCAAGCTCCCGCACTCCGAAACTTCGCTCCCTATGCCCGCGGGGAGACTTCGCTAATCTAGACAGCCTTGGTTCGCGCACCGCCCCTACGAGAAATCCCCCATCCCGCGCCAGGCTCGTTCGGCCGCCCGCTGCGCCGGGCTGCTGCACCCGTATTCCGGCCGCTCCAATCTAGCAGGCTGAGGAAAAAGGACGTAGAGGCGGCTTTACGCCGCCATCCGGCATTGAAAACAATACGGAAGTGGCGGGGTAAACCCGCCGCTACGCCGCGCCGATCGACCTTTTCTCAGCCTGCTAAGGGTGGGGTCGGTACGTAAAGTCGACGATGCCGTCGCGGTAGTCGATGCGGATCTCCAGCAGGTGGAGCGTATCAAATCCCAAAACTCCGGAGATTTCGGTGCCGGCATTATCACTGAGACGGGAAAGGTCGAAAGTGGTCACGTCTTGATTCTCCTGCTGCAAGTGGCCAAACTGAAGAACCGCCTTATCCGCACTGTAGACCTTGGCTACCGAGCCGCTCAGCCCTTGGACGTGCATGTTAGGGTCGTTACGAACTTTGGTACTCTCCCGTCCGGCTTCCAGCGACATCAGATTTCTTGTCGACCCGGTGTCAAGCGCGAACAGCCGCGGGGCGGAATCTCCAATCCTCGTCGGGATCAGCAGCAAATGCCCAAAGCGATACACCTGTGTGTAAGATTTCATTTCGGGAGCAATATACGGGTCGCGGGGCCCGTGGTGCACGGGGACGGTAGACTTTGCACTCGCGTCCTGCCCGGGATTTCCGGACGACTGATCCCCACTGGGCCCCAACCCTTCTCTCCCGGTTTGAAGTGTCACCTCGGTCGTGTTCTCGTCCGGCCGTTTAGGGAGCGGTTGGAGCCTAAGTTTCTCGTGGGGGAAGTCGATATCCACCAAGAAACGGCTGAATACGTCCCCACCGATCAACCCCTCATTGCCGGCTAGAGAACGCTTTTCTATAACCGCAACCCTACAATCTTGAAACTCCAGTTCACCGATTTTGATGGAGTTGGCGAAGCCAAAGTAGCCGCCGGCGCGTCCCTTGTCTCCGATGCCGCCGATTTCCATTTCGGAAATCTCTGTGATGCCTGCCCTCCGCGCCAGCCCCTGGTCAATCACGATGCCGCTAGCTCCCGTGTCGAATACTAAATTGCCCTTCTTCTCGTTCAGCGATACCACGAGGCCATAGCCACGCATATGCGTGGGGTCCGTTAAGATCCTAACCAATTTCGTCTCCGTCGATGGAACCTGGCTCACCAACCGGCAGGCATGAGGGGGCTGATTTTGCAGCGCCCTTAGGTAATCCAGCCAGTGCTGAATTTCGGCGCGGGTCTCGGCATCATCATTGGTGGGGGAAGCAAGATAGTTCTCCCAGAATTGAATCTGCTCGGCGCGGCTCAAAGAGTTGATCCAGGATTTCTTAATGTCCGGATCCGTGGGATCGAGTTCGTGCGCCTTGTCGAGCATTTCCTTCGCTTGCTTATAGAATGAAGTCGCAGTGCGCATCGCCGTGACATTCCCCAATAAGCGCGGGCGCTCGGGTAACCTTTGTTGATGACGTTCGCCCACTCTTCCGCCGCCTCCAGGATCTTGCCTTGGCGGAAATATACTTCCCCCAGGGCGACGTGCACGGTCGGTGCATCCGTCGACTTCACCCCCTGGGTGGCGGTTTCATAGGCTTGCTCCACCTTTTTCTGCTTAAGGTATACGCGGATCAAACCCGTGTAGGCATCGGGAGATTTGGGGGGTTTCTGAAGGACCTCATTATAGTTTTGGATGGCAGCATCAAACTCCCCACGATTGTAATGCCGAATCGCTTCGCTTAAAGGGCCGCTACCTAAACCGGGAACCGTAGAAACGGTAATTTGAGGAGACTTGGACGGCGCAACGGGGGAGGGTGAGGCGGAGCCGGGACTGGGCGAAGAAGACTTGCCGCCATCGGCAATCCCTTGTCCAAATGATAACGATTCGAGAAACAAAATCAGCAGAGTGCACGGGAGGAGGGAACGTAACATGGATGAACCCTCTCGAGGGTTATTCGCGCAAGGTGGTTTGCCTTCGTTCCCGTGCATTCTACGCCTGGGGTGTAGGCGTTGCAATCAGCAAGCGGAGCAACCGCGAGTAGGGGCGGTTCGCGAACCGAGGCTGTCCAGATTAGCGAAGTCTCCCCGCGGGCATAGGGAGCGAAGTCTCGGAGTGCGGGAGCTTGCTCCCGCTTTTCCCACCGCTGACTCGTCGGCAGTGAGTGTATCGCCGCGACGAGTTGCGGCGAGGAAAAGCGGCGACGAGTCGCCGCACTCCGAAACCGCAGTATGAGTTCTTCTTTCCTCACCCCCAAGGGGGCGAGGGTCTTAACTTCGACGCGCGCCCCTCGGTTGCCACGTTCGCAATAAGTTTTGGAGGTGCGGCCTTCCACTTTTGACTTCTGCGTTTTGACTTTGTTTTGCCGCGGCTCCGCCGCCCGCGTTAGACCCCCACTCCCTCGCGCTTGCGGAATTTGCGGACGTCGTCGTGGTCGACGACGGGTTCCGGGTCGCACTCGATGGCAAGGACGGTGACGGGGCTGTCAGGCGCCTCGATGGGCAGGCCGGTGAACCTTACGTATTGGTCACCCTGCTCGAAGGTCACGGGCTTGCCGGAAGCGAACAGGCGCGCCGATTTCACTTTGGCGCGCAGCCCGCCGATGGCCACCACGCTGGGCGGGTTGAAGAAATCCAGCCCGTTTGACGCCGGCGTTTCTCCCGGCCAGTGGTAGATATGCATGTACAGGGTATTACCTCTGCGGGTATAATTTGCGTAGATGTGCCAATCCGATTGGCAGGGTTCCGATTGGTAAATCGTCGGGCCGTTCTTGTCCATCCACTCGCCCACCTCGGTCAGGATGCGAACCGATTCCTCGGGAACCGAGCCGTCGGGCTTGGGACCGATATTCAAAAGGTAATTTCCGGCGTCGTGCGCGCAGGTGGAGAGATTGCGCACGATGGTCTCCGCAGATTTCCAGTCGTTGTCGGCCTTCTGGTATCCCCAACTTTCGTTCATGGTCATGCAGGTTTCCCAGGCCCGGCCGGCCTTGGCGGGATTGATTTCCTGCTCCGGCGTGGTGAAATCCCCCGGCAGGCCGTTGCGGTTGTTGACAATGATGTCCGGCTGCAGCTCGAACACCATCTTGTTCATCTTCTCGGATTCCCACTGTTCGGGGCTGAGCGGCCAATCGACGTCGTACCAGAGCACGTCGATCTTTCCGTATTGCGTCATGAGCTCGCGAATCAAGCCGTGCGTGTATTCCACGAAGCGCACGCGCGCCGCCTCATCCGTCAGGCAACGCGCGCCGTCGGGGTGGTGCCAATCCATCAAGGAATAATAAAAGCCCACGCGCAAACCTTCGCCGCGCGCCGCTTCCACGAATTCCGCCACCAGATCGCGGCCGCACGCCTGCTTGGGAGCGCAATAGTTGGTGAGCTTCGTGTCGAAATTGCAGAAGCCCTCGTGATGCTTGGTGGTCATCACCATGTATTTCTGGCCGGCGCGCTTGGCGAGCTTCGCCCACTCGCGCGCGGCGTGGGGCTTGGGCGTAAAATGCTTCGCCAGTAGCTGGTATTGCGCCACGGGAATGCCCTCAACCTCCATGGCCCACTCGTGCTGGCCGATGACGGAATAAAGCCCCCAGTGGATGAACATGCCGAATCTCGCTTCGTGCCACCACTTCATCCGCCGCTCGCGGTCAGGCTTGCTCCTCCGCACTCGCCGGGGCCAAGGCCGCGGGCTCGGCTCCGAATGCGACATTGTTACCGAAAGGCAGGACACCCGCCGCCGAACCCGCCAGCGCGGTGGCGCCGGTCCCCAAGAACCGCAAGTGGTCACGTCTGGACATTTTGGCTGGTCTCATCTGGTTATGCCTCCTTTGGGTCATGTGGGCGCAACGCGGTGCGCGGCGTCCCACTTCCGCCTGCACCCCGCCCTACGCTGCGTCAAGAAAATACGCCAATTCGCGCGGCGGTTCAAATTATTTAGTGGGAGGATCAGGCTTGAAGGTAAGGACGTCGCAGCCGGGAGCGTCAACTTCCACGATCCATTGCCCCACCCACACGCGCCATAGGTCCGTAACGCGCAGGACGCCGATCGTTTCACCGCGCTTGGGGATGAGCGGAACCACGCCTTCGGCAAAAACGTTGCCGCCCACGTTAGGCGGATTGCGCAATCGCACCTTCACATTTTGGGCGTCCTCGTCGCCGAGATTGATCAGGTAGGCCCGCATCGCCTTGGGCTCGCCCATTCCTTTCCCATCCTCGTTGTAGTTGGGCTCCACAAAGCTGGGGGACACAACCAACGTCGGTTTCTCATAGCGGCGGGAAAAGGTCTGGGCGAGATCGCGGACTTCGGCGGGCAGGCCTGAACCATCGGTCGGAAAATCGAAGAAATGGGCGCACAAGGCGTCGGCGGCGGTGAGCAGTTCGGGGGTGCCGGCGTAAAATCCTATCCCCGGCGATTCGGGAGCGATCAGGCGAACGAAACGAATCTGCTGTTCGAGCTCCTCTTTCGTTTGCGCCCAGTCCTCGCCGGGATTGCCGCCCTTCCCCACCCCCAGTACGACGATCGTCTTCGGCAGGATGCCATACTTTCGCGCCGACCAAACCTGGCTGGCGATCCACCAATACTGCCGCTGGTTGCCGACGTAGCTCTCCATCATGACGAGGTCCGCCACGTCGCGGTAAGCCTCCGCCAAAACTTGCGGGATGGGCCCACGCATCTCCCAGACCGCCAAGGCTAAGTCCGGTTTCTTGCGTTTCGTCTGGCGAAGAATCTGCGCGGATTTCTCATCCATCTGGCCGCCGTAGTCGAAGCCGAACTCATCGATCATCATCACCGGCTGCGGGTTTCCGCCGTAGTCCTGACCCGTCAGGTTGTCCACGGCTTTTTCCATGGGCGAGCGCAACAGGTCGAACCACGTATGGCCGAGTCCCGTCACCACCCCTCGCGACCGCCAATACTTCCAGTCGCCGGCGTTTACCGGACCAATAAACGTCACGGAGTGCAGTTGCTTCGGATCAAAGTCCTTTGCCGGACTGTAAGTGAAAGCGATCACCTTGTCCAAGCCCAGGACCTTGGTCTTTACGTCCGCGTCCGCGATAAGACGAACGGCCAGCGCCCCGCCAGCCGCGGCCAGCAACAAAGCCCCAGCAATGACCCGGTGAATCGGCGAGGGATTCATCATAATAAGCCCCGCACATGTTCTCCCCAAACGGAGATTTCATTGTGGCCCTGCGGCGCGGGAATGTCTACACGCGTCTCGAAACGGGTATGGTGGAAGGCAGAAGTTGCCGCAGCGCCTCCAGCACATTGCGTTGGAATTCCGGCAGCTCATCGAGAAACAGCACGCCGTTGTGCGCCAGGCTGACCTCACCGGGCCGCGGAATGACTCCACCCCCAATCAAACCGGCATCGGAAATGGTGTGATGGGGAGAGCGGTAGGGGCGCACGCCAATCAGCCCCGCGCCAGTTTTTATTCGCTGCCGAACTGCTCGACCCCGCCCCGGATATGACGTAGGGGCGGTTCGCGAACCGCCCCCCCTCGACCCCGTGCGCCAGGCTTCAGGGAGGGAACGATGGCTCGGGATTCTGGGCCTGGGGAGGTTCGATAGGCGAGCCCCGGGGCGGGAAGTCGGCAAGGGAACGCGCGGATCGGCCCCGACGGCCTAGCCCCCGGCGTGACACACTTCCCCGTTTTGGCTATCGACGGAATCGAGCTTAAAGATGAGAAAAAGAACAAGTCCAAAGGAGCGCGGCCTTACCTCATCATGCGGGCCGCGCAAACTTCCCCGTATCGGTTATCGACCGTGTCCGGTGAGCGAATGAATCATTTTTCCGATTTCGCAAATCGCCAATTACCCATCGCCTATCACCCGATCATCCGATGGCCCGATGATTCAGTGCCCCGTCGAGGTCAGCTTGGCCAGCTCCCGGAGCGCGTCGCGGAACTGGGGATCAATCTTGAGGGCGGCCTGGAATTCCCCCACCGCTTCTTGCTTTATCGTTTTGCGCCTCCAGGACCAAGCCCAGTTGATAATGCGCCTCGGCGGAACGCGGGTTGGCGGCGAGCGCGGCGCGAAACTGCTCCGCGGCCTCAGAGTGCTTGGCCGCGGCGCGCGGCGAGGAGTCCCAATCCGAAATGCGCCTCGTAATCCTGGGGCGCGAAGGTGAGCAGTTGATGAAACTCCGCCGCGGCGCGCTCGGGGTCGCCGACGGTCAACCAGATGTCGCCGAGCAGTTCTTCCGCCTCCACATTGTGCGGATCGAGGGCGAGCGCGGCCTTGAGCTTGTTCGCGCCGTCGAGGTAGCGATGCAGGCCCACATCCGAGCGGGCCAGATTCGATGCAAGCCGGAAGGTTGCGAGGATCGTCGGCAAGGATGGCCTGAAATTCCGCGGCCGCCTCATCCGCCTTGCCGATGCGCGCCAGATGCCCCGCCAGCAGATAACGCTTGTACTCAAACAAACGGTCTTTGGGATCGATGCCGGAATTGTCGAGAGCGGCCTGGGGCGAGGTGATCTCCAGGTAGCCGAGCGAACGCAAACTCTCGGCGGACCCCGGCGCGACGGCGAGGGGCAGTTTGGCTGGCCGCCGCCGGTGCGGAACGGTAAGTCGCCACCAGCGCCGCCAAGCGCTCGCGGTAAGACGCGGCGAGGGCCGCTTGGCCGGGCAAAAGATTGTGCAACTCGGCGGGATCGCGCTTCAGGTCGTAAAGTTCCGGGTGAGGAGCGTCAATGTATTGATAATCTCCCCGGCGCAGGCTGCGCAGCGCCGCCCATCCAAATTTGTCGTGCGCGTAGGAGCTTTCGCTGTAAACGTCGCGCGGCGGCGAATTTCCGCCCTTGGCGAGTTCCAGCAGGCTGTGACCGCAAAAGCTCGCCGGCGCCGGAATTCCCAGAAAGCTCAGCACGGTGGGCGCAACATCAATCAGCCCGGCGGGAGCGTCTACCCGCTCGTTGAAAGACGAAACTCGAAACTGGAAACTCGAAACTCGCGCCGAGTTTCTAGTTTCGATTTTCGAGTTTCGGGTTTCCGCTGGCGTGCGGCCAATGGAAGATCAGCGGCACGTGCAGCGTGCTGCGGTAAATGAAATACCCATGCGTGTTTTCGCCGTGGTCGCCCAGGCTCTCGCCATGATCGGAGAACAGCACCACCAGCGCGCGCCGGTCCAGCCCCGTCCGCGCCAGGAAATCGAAAAAGCCCCCCAGCGAGTCATCCACGTAAGCCAGTTCCTGGTCGTACTCGCTCTGCGGGGCGCGGGCGCGGTAGGCGGCGGGCGCGTCGTAGGGCTGGTGAAGATCAAACAAGTGGACGAAGAGCAGGAAGGGGCGGCCGGAATTCTGCTCGAGCCAATGTTCCGCGCTCGCGAGCACTTGGGATGCGGGACGCTTCAGGTCGAGCGCACCCTTGATGGCGCGCGTGTCAAAAGGGCTGTCGTAGGTTTGGAATCCCTGCGCCAAGCCGTAGCGGCGATCGAGAAAATATCCGCCAATGAAAGCCGCCGTGTTGTAACCATGCGCGGCGAGGACCGTCGCGAGCGTCACGGCTCCGGGCGGCAGGACCTGGGCATTCTCCCGGATGCCGTTGGCAAAGGGATAAGTGGAGGTGAACAGCGACACGTGCGAGGGCAAGGTGATGGGCGCCTGACTGCTGATCTCGGCGAAGAGCGTGCCGCCGCGCGCGAGCGAGTCGATGTGCGGCGTGCGCAGGCGCGAGTAGCCGTAACAACTCAGATGGTCGGCGCGCAGCGTGTCAACGGAAATGAGGATGACCGGCGGAGGTCCGTCCGCTCCCTCCGGCACCGGCCGCGGCCCGGCCGAAGCCGCCGGGGACGCCCATGCCAGCAGCGCTGCCAGGAAGAGAATTCGCAGGAATCGAGAGCATCGCGCCAGACGCATTTCCGCATGATACTCGACCAGCGCCACGGACGGAAAGGTAGGCAATGAGTCAGCTTGGTGTTAACGCAGATTTCTCACCTCGCTTGGACGTTCATAGGGAACTACCGGAAGGGCAGGGCTTCAGAGTGTTGATGAAAACGTCCTATGAAGCTGGGAACTCATTGCCTTCCCCTCGACCGTGGATGCGAAGCTTGGGAGTGCGGCAGCTTGCTGCCGCTTTTGCCCCCGCCAGCTTGCTGGCTGGGAATTGTGCTCCTGATTGAAATTCCCGCGAGCATGCGCGCGGGGAAGAAAGCGGCAGCAAGCTGCCGCACTCCACAGCATGCTGCGCCCGCACAAGGGGAATGCGTGTTAACGACGCGCGGCGAGCAAGGCGTCGGCAACGCGCACGGCGGGAAGAATTGCTCCAGGGTCGTGGACGCGCACAATGTGCGCGCCGCCCAGGATGGCGGCGACGACAATGGCGGCGTCACCTGTCAGGAGAGAAGCGGAGTTCTGTTGGGCGCGTGGCGGCGCTCCGATTCATCGCGGTGTGTACCCGCAATCGGCCAGTAAGAAGCCCCGGAGGGCGGCGCGGGCGAAGAATCGAGCCCTTCGCCGGCAACGATCGCTTGCACGAAGGATTTGCGCGAGGCGCCAATGAGGAGGGGAAGGTGAAAGCGCCGAAGTTTTTCCGAGGCCGGCAAGAATCTCGTAGTTTTGCCGGCGCGACTTGCCGAAGCCCAGGCCGGGATCGAGGATGAGCTGCGACCGGTCCACGCCGGCGGCGAGGGCGCGGCGAATCGATGTTTCAAAGCCCGTCGGGAGCGAGCGCCAAATGTCCCGCGCGAAGGGCTGGCGCTGCATCGTCTCGGGCCTGCCGCGCAGGTGCATCAGGACCAGCGGCGCGCGGTACCGGCGCGCCACTTCCGCGAGGCGCGGGTCAAAACGCAGGCCACTGACATCATTCAGAATATTCGCGCCGGCGTCGAGAGCCTGCTCCGCAACCTCCGCCTTGGTGGTGTCAATGGAGATGGGGACGCGAGGCAGCTTGCGCCGCAGGCCGCGGATGACGGGCAGCACGCGCCGAAGCTCTTCCTCCGCAGACACCGGTTGCGCGCCCGGCCGCGTGGACTCGCCGCCCACGTCGATCCAGTCGGCTCCCTGGCGGGCGAGTTCCACTCCGTGCTGGATGGCGCGCAGCCGGGTCGAAGTAACGCCCGCCGTCGGAGAAGGAATCCGGAGTGACGTTGAGCACGCCCATGATGAGGGTGCGAGCGCCCAGCGTGACCTTGCGGCCGCCAATCTTCGATTTGGAATTCAGGACGGAGGTTCATCGTGTATATGGTGAGACAACAACGTCCGTTGTCCGTTGTCCGTTGCCAGTCGTCCGCAGCCCATTATCACCGTCTGGGTGTCGTCTGGATGCAATCTCCGTGTCTGCGGAGACGACCACCCTTTGGGTATCATCTATGACCGGATCGCTGGTCACTCGCAGGTTACGATGGACCACAGACTACGGACCACGGACTACGGACAGTTTACACTTAGGATCCGAATATCCCTACGTACGCAACTGCCCCCAGAAGGCCGCCGATGACCGGCCCCACGATCGGCACCCAGGAATAGCTCCAGTCGGAGCCGCCTTTGCCGGCGATGGGCAGCAGCGCGTGGGCCAGGCGCGGCCCCAGGTCGCGCGCGGGATTGATGGCGTATCCGGTGGGCGCGCCGAGCGACAGCCCGATCGCCCAGACGAGAAATCCCACCAGAAGCGGAGCAAGGCCGCTTTGGGCGGGAGCAGTGTTCGCCACGATGGCGAGCACGCCAAACATCAGAACAAACGTTCCAATGATTTCGGTGAGCAGATTCAAAGGCAAGTGTGCGAATGGCCGGCGCGGTGGAAAAGACCACGAGTTTCGTGCTCCGATCTTCCGTCACGGGCCAATGGGCAAGATAAGCGAGCCACACGACTGCCGCGCCGAGAAAGGCCCCCAGGAATTGCGCCGCCAGGTACCTGCGGTACGGCGCTCCAGGAGAACTTGCCGATCGCCGCCAAGCCCAGGGTGATGGCAGGATTCAAATGCGCGCCGCTGATGCGGCCCACGGCGTACACGCCCATCGCCACCGCCAGCGCCCACCCCGTGGTGATCACCATCCAACCGGAGTTCTGCGCCTTGGTTTTGTTCAGGACCACCGCGGCAACGACTCCATCACCCAGAATGATCAGCAACATTGTACCCACAAGCTCCGCCATGAACGAATTCATGCGCATCCTCCGCAATCCGTTCTCTGCCAGCCCGCAAATTTCCCAAGAGTATAGTTCGGCGGGCGCGGATTTGCGCAGGAAAAGAAGGGCGGAGATCAATAAGCAGGTCTGGAAATGACTTAGGGTTTGAAAATCGAGCCGACGGCCAGAGAAAAACCGGGGAGCAGGGGAGTTTCGACCGTCTTGCCCTTTGCGCATGTCGCGGCCAAGTGGAAGCCCTCCGCAGTCAGTCGGTACACTTCCACCGCTTGGGCGACGGGATCAACGATCCAATATTCCCTTACGCCGAATCGGGCATAGGCTTTCAATTTAATGCCGCGATCGCGAGCCTCGGTTGTGGGCGAGAGGATTTCAATCACCAAGTCCGGAGCGCCGCGCACCCAATCTTGGAGAATGTTCTCGATGTTCATTCAACACCAGAAGCAGATCCGGTTCCAGAACATTGTGGTCGCTCAGGATCACATCCAGGGGAGCAAACCGCAACTCGCCGAGGGGGTGGCTTTCGAGGAATTTCCCAAACGCCATGGTGAGGTTGAAAAGTATCATTCTGATGGTGATTCAACTGGCGAGGGCGTCACGTAAAGTTCTCCATCGATAATCTCCCGCCTCTTGCCGTCGTCGGGCATCTGCAGGAGATCAGCGTGAGTATACTTCAGGCTGGCGATCATAGGCGGATTATAACACCCCAGGGCGATGCTGATACTCGAAACCCGAAACTCGGAGCGAATCTCGATTTTCGAATTTCGATTTTCGTCTCTTCCCGCGCTCAAGCCGGCTGGGGGCGCTCGCGCGAGGGCACGGCGGGTGAAGAGGGTTGCGGCTTGAGCACCTGCACGGTTTCCGGCGGTGGAGGCAGGGGCTTGACGCGAACAAATTCCGGCAGGGGCTTGCCTTCGATCAAGAGTTTCATTTCGCCGGCGTCCAAAACTTCGCGCTCGAGCAGGGCCTCGGCGATGCGGATCAGAACGTCGCGGTGGGTCGTCAGAATATTTTTGGCCCGCTCATAGCCCGTGGTAACGAAGATTTTAACTTCCTGGTCAATTTTGATCGCCGTGTCTTCACTAAAATCGCGCTGCGTGGCGATGTCGCGTCCCAGGAAAATTTCCTGCTGGTTCTTGCCGAAGGCCAGCGGCCCGAGGTTCGACATGCCAAATTCGCACACCATATCGCGGGCGATATGGGTGGCGCGCTCGATATCGTTGCCGGCGCCGGTGGTCATGTGGTGCAGAAAGAGTTCCTCGGCCACGCGTCCGCCCATCAGTACGGCGAGTTGGGCTTCCAGGTACTCCCGCGTATAGGTGTGCTTGTCGTCCAGGGGAAGTTGCTGCGTCAGGCCCAAAGCCCAACCGCGCGGAATGATGGTGACCTTGTGCAAGGGGTCGGCGTCAGGGATATTGGCGGCCACCAGCGCGTGTCCGGCTTCGTGATACGCCGTGTTTTTCTTCTCGCTCTCGGAGAGGATCATCGACTTGCGTTCCGGTCCCATCAGGACTTTGTCTTTGGAAGTTTCAAAGTCCATCTGGGTGACGGTCTTGCGATTCTGCCGCGCCGCCAGCAGCGCTCCCTCGTTGACCAGATTCGCCAGGTCGGCGCCGGAAAAGCCCGGCGTGCCGCGCGCGAGGACGGGGATATCAACGTCCTCGGCCAGAGGAATCTTCTTGGTGTGAACCTTCAGGATCGCTTCGCGCCCGCCCACATCGGGCCGCGGCACCACCACGCGACGGTCGAAGCGGCCGGGCCGCAGCAGCGCGGGGTCCAGGACATCGGGGCGGTTGGTGGCGGCAATCAGGATGACTCCTTCGTTCGATTCGAAGCCGTCCATTTCCACCAGCAACTGGTTCAGGGTCTGCTCGCGCTCGTCGTGGCCGCCGCCCAAGCCCGCGCCGCGATGACGGCCCACGGCGTCGATTTCATCGATGAAGACGATGCAGGGAGCGTTCTTCTTGCCCTGCTCGAACAGGTCGCGCACGCGCGAGGCGCCCACGCCTACGAACATCTCCACAAAGTCGGAGCCGGAGATGGAGAAGAAGGGAACGTTGGCCTCGCCGGCGATGGCCCGCGCCAGCAAGGTCTTGCCGGTTCCCGGAGGGCCCACCAGCAGCACGCCTTTGGGTATGCGTCCGCCCAGCTTCTGGAATTTTTGCGGCTCGCGCAGGAACTCAATGATTTCACCCAACTCTTCCTTGGCTTCTTCCACCCCCGCCACATCCTTGAAGGTGACTTTCTTCTGCTGGCTGGAGAGCAGGCGGGCGCGGCTCTTGCCGAAGGACAACGCCTTGTTGCCTCCGGACTGCATCTGCCGCATGATGAAAATCCACAGCCCCAAAATCAGAATCATGGGCAAACCGTTGGCGAGCCAAGTCATCCAGGTGCCCCCGGAGTTGTCCTTGATGATGGTGTTGACGTTCTTGTCCTGAAGGGTCTTGTAAAGATCGGGATAGTTCGAAGGGATCGTGGTCCGGAAATGAGAGTTGTCTTTCTTGAATGTACCCGTGACGTCGGTGCCGGTAATGGTCACGTCGCGGATGTTGTCCTTGTTGACCTCGGTCAGTGAACTGCGTGAAGGTCAAGTCCGCAACGTGTTCGCCGGTGCTCGACTTCACCACTGCCCAGATCAGCAGGGCGGTGACTGCCATCACGACCCAAAAGATAATGTTCTTCACTGCCGAGTTCACGGACCGTCCTCCTCAACCCCCCGAATCGACCTGCCCCGGGTCTTAACCCCCCTTATAGTTTAGATGCACGCCAACGCCACGCCGCTTCAACCTTTCGCCTTATTCCGTGACCCCGGCGAGGAAAGGCAAATTGCGATAATTGCTCTTGATAGCCCAGTCCATAGCCAACCAGGAACCGGCCGGAAAGTTGGAAGCCCGCGTAATCCACCGGAACGTCGACTTTCCGGTCAGTCGATTTTGTCGATCAACGCCGCCGTGCGCAGCGAGGCGGGCTGCTGCGCCAGCAGGGTTCGGCACAGATGGTCGAGCGTTATCCCCGATTGCAGGACGCCCTCCACCAGCAGCAGGTCCTTGCCCGCCGCATCGACGGGAGGGATGTACATAATCTCCCGCATGGCCACCAGGCCGGAATCGCTGTCGCGCACCTGCGACCGAACAAAGGAGCAGACCACCGGAATCGTCAGGGCGCGCACCAAATCCGCCATGAAAACGAAGCAGTCCTCCAGAACCCCGACAACGTGGAGGGTCTTGCCGGCGTAATCCCGATTGATCTGCCTGGCCAGTTCGCGCACCCGCTTGCGAATGTCCTTTTCGCTGACGATGATCTTGAGGCGCGCATCGGAGCCAGCGGCGCGAATCGTGTTGGGCGGCTTCTTGAGTTTGGATGCGGTGCGTTTTTTCATATGGGCTTTTCCCGGGCGGCCGGGGATGGCCGCGTAGGTTCCTCCTCCACCATTAGCACCCGCGGGGTCTGGTCAGTTGCAGCGACGCCCCTGTCCGGGGGGAATCCTCGGACCCACACAATTTGGCCCGCGCAGAGCAAAACGGGCCAGCCCTTACGCCGAACTTCCGGGATCTTCCGCTCGCGAAAAAGCTCCTTCAATTTGCGAACCCCTCGGCTTCCAACAGGACAAAACCTATCCCCGGCCCGCCAGTTGCGCAAAACCAATTCTCCGCGCAACTTTTGCGGGTCAAGGCCAATGAGCTTATTTAGATTATACGCCTTGCCGGGGTCGTCGCGGTTAAGTATTTTGAAACGGAACGTGCATCCCAGCTCGCGGACCGCCAATTCTCCCGGGAAGGTGACAGGATAGGAAAACTCCCCGGCGCCCGGCTCAGGGGCAGTTGGCCCCACCACCAGCCAGGAGAACTCTTTGCGGGCCAGCGCGCCGCCGGGCAAGGTTTGGATTTTTCCGCTCTGCGCCTCGGCGGCAAATCGGCGCAAGGATTCGATGTGCGCGTGCGCGAGGCCGTGCGACGAGCCCCGCACCGCTTGCAGCATCTGCCGCAAAACGCGCCGCGCCAAGGCGGGAGGAAATTCCAACAGGGCGCGAATGGGGATGCGCTCTTCCCTCCCCTCGCGCACTCGCCAGGGATGCGCCCGATCTCGCGCCAAGCGCTCCAGGCAGGCTTCGTCGTCGCGGGAGCGGTCAGCAAGTTGGTTGAGGAGGGGGATAATTTCCGGGTTGTACTCTTTCGCCAGCAACGGCAGCAGCTCCATGCGGACTTTGTTCCGTCGCAGGCGGGCGTTGAGGTTCGAGGAATCCACCCGGTACGAAAGCCCCCGCGCGGCATTTTCCTGCATCACTTCGGCGCGCGTCAGGCCCAAGAAAGGGCGAACGACTTTGCCCTCGAGCAGGGGATAGATTCCCCCCAAGCCGCGCGTCCCCGTGCCTCGCAGCAGGCGCATCAGCACGGTTTCCGCCTGATCGTTGGCGGTGTGCGCGGTGGCCACGCGGTCCAGCCGGCCCTGGTCAACCAGGGAGAAGAAGAAACGGTAGCGCAATTCGCGCGCCACGGCTTCCAGATTGCGGCGGCGCTCACGCGCCACGCGCCCCACCTCCGCCTCGCCCCGCAGATATTCAATCGCAAGAGACGAGGCAAGATCGCGCACAAAAGCTTCATCGCCGTCGGATTCCGCTCCGCGCAAGTGGTGATTAAAGTGGACGGCCGCGAGCGTCAACCCCTGTTCGGCTCGCGTGCATCTTCATGAAGTGCAGAAGCAAAACCGAGTCAGGCCCGCCCGAAACCGCCACCCCCACGCGCTGGCCGGCGTGAAAGAATTCCTTGCGGCGCATTTCGAGCGACCAGCGAGTGTATAAGTCGGGCCGATGATGCATGCGCGGTCCCGTCGGGGAAGATTGTAACATCGGGACAGGCCAGCAATGGAGGCTGAATGTAGAGGGCGCGCGTGCGGCCGACAGCAGGCAAGCTTTTATAGTCGTGAATCGCAACCCGGAAAAGGCGGCGGCTCCGCGGACGCACTCAAGTCGCCTGCGGCGCGCATCGGTCGAGCCGGCCATGGCAGGGCAACAGAATTAGGGGCGGTTCGCGAACCGCCCCCGCATCGATCCCCCCACTTCAAGCGGGCGCTTCGAGAAGCACCCCTGCGGTTTACTCAAGAATCGGCGAGCGCGGCAGCTCCGCGCAAGGCCTTCCTACCGGTAGGAATAGGCGGGGACCATTAGTCACTTTTCTCTACGATTTTTGCCTCCCCGGGGAGAAATCACCAATAATTGTATTGACAAGCAATCTAGGCTTTGGGCTAGTCTATAGGGGGGACCGGACGGCCGCCGGCCATCAATCTCGGCGGAATTTCAGCCGCAGCCTCCCCCACGCCGGAAAAAGGCTCTAACCTTACCACGGAGGGAGTAAGATTCTGATGTTGCCGCTCTTGTGGCTTGCGAGTTACGGTGGGCCGGCCGATCCCACGGCTTCCGCCGGGGGCCACCTGATATTGCCACTAACGTGGCTCAGCGCAGACCAGACGTGCTTACCTTGGCGTCTCTCGACCGATGGCTTGGGCTGGGACGGAGCGCCCCGTTGGGGCTTGGAACAATGCAGTCCCGCGAGCGGGAAATTCACAAAAGCCCCTACTGACACTGATAAGTTTATGAAACTAACGGTATTAGCGCATGTTTGGGGGAATTTCGATGGTCGGCGCAGAAAATCAAGTATTTGAAAACATGGGAGTTATTCCGATAAAGTTCAGGGACGGGATGCTGAACCTAAGAGATGTTAAGAATGAAGATTGCTCCCAATGGTTTATTGAAAACAAAGGGGCAAGAAAAGTGCTCCCAATGAGTTGATGAAAATAAACAAGTTATTTAATTTTCACTATAATTTGTTGAAAATAAAGCAGAAATACTGAATTCCGGATTGCAAAGGTTAAATTATTAAGTCAGGTTACTTCTTACGGCGCTGGAAGGTTTTCAATGACCCGCTGGGCCGATGATCCGATGAACTGATCTCCCGATGGCCCGATGGTCCGATCAATTGTTGCAGAGGATAAACGAGGACATAAGACATAATGTCATTATAAATCGGACTATGGTTCCGTTTTTATCTGCCAAATAGCCCGATTCTGAACCTCCGGTCGCCCCTCGGAATCTGAATTGCCCGACTTTTTCATTTGCAGTCGCTCTTAGCGTGTTTTGACCCGAACCCTTTTTCCCGCGCGCCCCAGATAGCTGGTGAGATGGGCCGAGCAGGTAGATTCAAGTGGCTGGGTTCCCAAGGCCTGATCCTGGGCGGCTAACAACGGACTTGGATACCTCATGAGCATCAACATCGGTTTGGACATCGGCGCGGTAAGTTTGAAGCTTGCGGCCATTGGCGGGCCGGACGACGGACCGCGTTTTCGCACCCTGGCGGAGAAATCCGAAACCTTCTATGCGGCCTCCTTCCCGGATTCCAGTCCCTTTGCCGGCCGCGCCCTGGTGCTCTCGCGTTACCGGCGTCTGCAAGGAAGCCCCATCCAATCCACTTTCGACCTGTTGAAAGGAGCTTTACGACTTCCTGCCGGAAGAGGACGTGGAAGGCATCCGCGTGACGGGCTCGGGCAGCCAGTTGATTGCCAAGGTCCTGGGCATCTACTTTGAAAATGAGTTTCGCGCCATCGCCAAGGGGCTGCGGACGTTCTACCCGCAGGTGCGCACGGTTTTCGAAATGGGAGGCGAGGCGTCCAAATACCTGCGTCTTGACCCCAACGTCACCGGCAAGCACCTGGGCATTGTAGATTACCAGACCAGCGGCGAGTGCGCGGCGGGCACGGGTTCGTTCATTGACCAGCAGGCCACGCGGCTGCTCTACTCGATTGAGCAAGTGGGCCCGGCGGCGTGCGGAGCCAGTTGCGCGGCGCGGATTGCCGGCCGCTGCTCGGTGTTCGCCAAGACCGACATGATTCACGCGCAGCAGAAGGGCTACTCGACGGAGCAGATTCTGCGCGGGCTGTGCGACGCCGTGGCGCGCAATTACAAGTCGAGCCTGGTGAAGGGGCGCGCCGTGGTGCCTCCCGTGGCCTTCATCGGCGGAGTGGCGATGAACCAGGGAGTGCGCAACGCCCTGCGCGAGGCCTTCAAGCTGAAAGAGGCCGACCTCCTGATCCCCGAGCATTACGCGTGGCTGGGAGCGATGGGCGCGGCGATGCTGGAAGCCGAGGAATACCGCAAGCGGTCGTTCAAGCGCATCCACCAGTTGCGCCAGCACGAGGCGGCGCGGAAGAATTTCGCCTGCACCGAGCCGCTCTCGATGCAGAACGTCTTGCTGCTGCGTGACCACGCGAAACCCATGAGGCCGTCCACCCCTGGCGACCTCGTCGAGGCCTATCTCGGCATCGACATCGGTTCGGTTTCGACCAACCTGGTGGTGATCGACGCGGACGGAAACCTGCTGAAGGAAATTTACCTCCGCACGCAAGGGCGGCCGATTGAAGTGGTGGACCGCGGGCTGAAGGAAATCGAAGCGGAGCTGGCCGCCTCGCTCGACATTCGCGGCGTGGGCACCACGGGCTCCGGGCCGCGAGCTGATCGGCGAGCTGGTGGGCGCGGACACGGTGAACGATGAAATCACCGCGCACAAGACCGGCTCCATGCACGTCTGCAAGCAGATGGGCATGGACCCCGTGGACACCATTTTTGAAATCGGCGGGCAGGATTCCAAATTCATCCGCATCGACAAGGGCGTGGTGGTGGACTTCACCATGAACGAGGCCTGCGCCGCGGGCACGGGCTCCTTCCTGGAAGAGCAGGCGGAGAAGCTGGGAATCTCCATCAAGGAAGAATTCGCGCAGTTGGCGCTGGCGTCCGCCAGCCCGGCGCGCCTGGGCGAGCGCTGCACGGTGTTCATGGAGCGTGATGTTACCGGCCTGATGCACAAGGGCGCGGAAGTGGGCGACCTGGCGGCGGGCCTGGCGTATTCGGTGGCGCTCAACTATCTGAACCGCGTGGTGCGCGGGCGCAAGATCGGCAAGGTGATCTTCTTCCAGGGCGGCACGGCTTACAACGACGCCGTAGCGGCAGCCTTTTCGCAGATCCTGGGCAAGCAGATCATCGTGCCGCCGCACAACGGCGTGATCGGGGCCATCGGCATGGCGCTGATCGCCCGCGACCGCATGAAAGACGCCGGCCACCCCAGCCGCTTCCGCGGTTACGACCTGGACCGCGTGAACTTCACCACGCGCGAGTTCGTTTGCCAGGCCTGCTCCAATTTCTGCGACATGAAGGAATTCAACATCGAGGGGCAGCGCACCTACTGGGGCGACAAGTGCTCCGACAAGTTCCGCAAGCGGGCGCGCACGGACCGCCAGCCGGTGATCGAAGATTTGATCGAGTGGCGCGAGAAGCTGCTGGAAGAGGTTCTGCTGCCCGCCAGGGGCGGCAGCCGCACGGTGGGGATTCCGCGCACCATGTTCTATTACGACCGCTTCCCCTTCTGGTGCGCTTATTTCCAGGAGCTGGGTTTCGACGTCGTGGTGTCTTCGCCCACCGACCGCAAGATTTCGACGGCGGGCGAGGAGTTGACCATCGCGCAGCCCTGCTTCCCCGTGAAGGTGGCGCACGGGCACGTGCAGGACCTGTTGGAGAAAGCCGCCGATTACATCCTGCTTCCCAACATCGTCAACGCCGAGGCGCCGGAAGGCCTGGTGGATTCGCACCTCTGCCCCTGGAACCAGACGCTGCCTTTCGTGATTCGCGCCGCGCCCCAGCTTGATTCCGCCCAAGCCCAGTATCTTTCTCCCACCGTCCACTTCCGCTATGGGCGCAAGCACGTGGAGAAGCAACTGGCGGAGTTCGCGCGCGACCCTGGGCGTGAAGCCGCGAGCCAATGCCGATGCCGTGAGGGCGGCCTACGCCGCGCAGGAAGCCTTTAACGACACGCTGCTGGAAGCCGGCGCCGAGGCGCTGGCCAAGCTCGAGGAGACGGGTGAGCCCGCGCTGGTGCTGGTGGGGCGGCCCTACAACATTTTCGACCGCAGCGTGAATTGCGATATCCCCCGCAAGCTGCGCACCCTCTACGGCGTGAACGTCCTGCCCATGGAAGTCCTGCCCCTCGACGAAGAGGACATTACCGACGTCAACTCCAACATGTACTGGAACTCCGGCCGGCGCATTCTGGCCGCGGCGCGGTTGACCCGGCGCTATCCCAACCTGCACCTGGTTTATATCTCCAACTTCAAGTGCGGGCCCGACTCCTACATCAAATCGTTCATTGATGAAGCCGCGGGCAAGCCCTCGCTGGTGCTTCAATTCGACGGCCACGCGAATGACGCGGGCTTCATCACGCGTTGCGAGGCGTATCTCGACAGCAAAGGATTCTTGCGATGCCCCTCTTCGGCCACCGCCATGTCCGCCGCCAAATAAGTCCTGGCAATCCCCTGAGCGGCCGGACGGTCTACATTCCCACCATGGGCGAAGGCAGCCCGGAAGCCTTTGCCGCGGCGTTTCGCTGGCTGGGCGTGAATGCCCAGCCCACGCCACTTTCCGACGAGCGCACTCGCGAGCTGGGCGCCAAGTACACCAGCGGCGATGAATGCTATCCGGCCAAAGTCACGGTGGGCGATTTTCTGCGCGTCATCGAGCAGCCCGGCTTCGACCCGGATCGCACCTCTTTCTTCATGCCCACGGCGGACGGGCCCTGCCGCTTCGGCCAATACGCGCCGTTCCTGCGCAAGATTCTGAACGAGGCGGGCTACGGCCGCGTGCAGGTGCTCTCACCCACCAGCCAGAATGGCTACGAGGACCTGGGGCGAAATCGCCACGCCTTTCCTGCGCATGGCATGGCGGGCGCTGGTGTGCGCGGATACCGTGCACCGCGCGCTGCTGAAGACCCGCCCCTACGAAACCACTCCCGGCGCGGCCGACCGGGCCTTTCAGGAGTCGCTCCAGGATGTGTGTGCGACGGTTGAGAATAGCTGCGCCGACGCCGGCTGCCAGCTCCGCTCGCTGGTGGAAGCGATGACCCGCTGCCGCGACCGCTTCCGGCGCGTCCCGGCGCTCTACGACCCGGAAATCCCCCTGATCGGCGTGGTGGGAGAAATCTTCTGCCGGCTGAATACGTTTTCCAATGAAGACCTGATTCGCAAGCTGGAGAGCTACGGCGCGGAGTGTTGCTTGAGCCACATCGGCGAGTGGGTGGCTTACACGAACGCCGAGGCCAAACGCAAGCTGCTGCTGACGGGGCCG
Organism: uncultured Acidobacteriota bacterium; assembly: GCA_963810005.1. Classification (GTDB taxonomy): domain Bacteria; phylum Acidobacteriota; class Terriglobia; order UBA7540; family UBA7540; genus Bog-366. The sequence continues at coordinate 31,725 of CAWELY010000039.1, read as the reverse complement.
CAAAATCTCCTGGGAAATGGCCAAGACCTTCATCCGCTCGCACATCCAGCACGCCGATGAAGAGGCCCTGATCGCGCCTTTCGAGGATGATTTCGTGGGCTATGAAGAGCCTCCCATCGAGGAAATCCTGGACCTTGCCTGGCCCTATCTGCCCACCGGCGGAGCGCTGGGCGAGATGGTGCTGAGCGTGGGCAAGGCCGCCTACCTCGCCAAGCACGGCGCCGACGGCATCATCGACATCAGCCCCTTCACCTGCATGAACGGCATCGTGAGCGAGGCCATCTATCCGAAACTATCGAAGGCTTACGGCGGCATCCCCATTCGCAATTTCTACTTCGACGGCACGCAGGCGGACCTTGACCGCGACCTGGGAATCTATATGGAGCTCGCCCGCTCCTACCGCGAGAAGAAACCCTACCGCCGCCACTACCCCGCCTACTTCGCGCAACCGGTGGCGTAATCTGGCGTCCCGCCGCATCGATGAGGGAACAACGATGGAAACACCAATCCGGCAGTTTCGAGCGCAGGACCCTAGGCCGCACAGGTCTGGAAGTGGGGCGGCTGGGAATCAGCTCCAGTTATGGAGTTCCGGGCGACGCCTTGGAGCGCGCGTTCGAGCGGGGCGTGAACTACATCTATTGGGGAAGCCGGCGGACCGCCTCGTTCGGCGAAGGGCTGAAGCGCCTGCGCCCGCAGCGCGACAAATTCGTGCTGGTGATTCAATCGTACACGCGGGTCGCGGGACTGGTGGCCTGGAGCCTGGAGCGCGCCCTGCGGGCTTTGAGCTATGACCACGCCGACGTCCTGCTGCTCGGCATGTGGAACAAGCCGGTGGCGCCGAGGATTCTGGACGCCGCCCGGCAACTGAAGCAGCGCGGCCTGGTGCGATTCCTGGCGGTCTCCACGCACCATCGCACGCCTGGTCCCCACGATTGCCGCCGGCGACGATTTCGACATCGTTCATTTCCGCTACAACGCCGCGCATCCGGGCGCGGAAAAGGAGATCTTTCCCGCTCCTGCCCGCCGCCAACCGTCCCGGCCTGGTGGCGTTTACCGCCACAAGCTGGGGGCAACTCCTCGGCAAGTCCGGACTGCAAGGATTCTTCGTGGCTGCACGTCCGCTCCCCAAAGACGAGCGCGTCCCCACCGCCACGGATTGCTACCGCTACGTCCTGACCCGCCCGGAAGTGGATGTGTGCATGACCGGCCCCTCCAATGCGGCGCGCATGAATGAAGCGTTCGAAGCCCTGCGGCGCGGTCCGATGACGGAAGATGAATTGGCTTGGATGCGGCGCGTGGGCCGGGCGGTAACGGGGAAGTAGGTCTTCAGTTTTCAGTTAACTCAGTTTGCCCCAGAGGCGCTCAGAGAGAGTTCCTCGCGGATCGATGTGGCAAACTCGTCCACCTCGGCGAGAGGCCGCATGGCGATCTCGGCATCCCTCAAGATCCGATAGGAATGGCCCGCGGTCTTATCTCCCCGCGCCGGCCATCCTTCGATGATGGCGGTAAGTTCGGCGGGTTGTTTCGAGCGAACATAGCCCATGGTCAGGGAAAGAACGCTGGCGAGTTCATGATCGCGGTGCAGGGAAAGAGCGTGGATCAATTTCAGATGCCCGTTCGGTTTTCCGGCGGCCATGGGCGGCCGGTAGCCAAAGTCGAAATGAAAAGGGTCGCCGGGGTGCGTCAAGGGTTCGGCGGGGATGCGCTTCTCGAAGTGTTTGTCGTTGAACACCCGGGCGCGGCGGAGCGCCTCCACCAAGCGCTGCTTGATGCGCATGCGGGTGTCGGCGGCGGGAAATTCCGCCTGGTGTTTGCCCACCAACCTTTCGAACAGTTGCTGCAATTGCGCCTGGGGTTCGGCGGCCAGCACCGGGCGCGCCGGCGCAAGTTGAATGACGTGGGATAAGGATTGCTGCATCTCCTCCAGGAAGCCTTGCAGGTTGTCTTCGTGCTGCTGGATTTGCTGTTCGAAATGGCTCTGCAAGGCACGCAGGAATTCCAGGTCGGCTTGCGGATGGAAGCGCTTGATGCGGCGGAGGTCGCGAGTGAATAGGCAATCCAGGAATTGCTCCTCGGCGCTGTGCAGGAGGAGCCCGATGTTGAGAAACTCCTCCCGCTCGGCGTGGGGGACGTAGCGCACCAGGTAATACGAGCAAGCCTTCAAGCTGCCTTCATCCGCCATGGGCATTTCCAGGAGTCAGGAGACAGGAGTCAGCATGGCGTGATCTCTCTCCTGACTTCTGACTTCTGGCTCCCGACTCCTTCCTCCTCACCCCCAATTGGGAAACGGATCGAGCGAGGAATTCTTGGCGTCAATAATGGCCTGGCGCAACGTCCGCCGCCGCGCGTAGAGAACCTCGATGAGCCGCGCCAGTTGGCCGGGGTCCGGTTCGCACCATTTCGAGGGGATTCCCTCGGTGCACTCCTCCAGTTCACCGGTGGTGAGGTTTTCGATGCGGGAAAGATAAGGCTCAAACGATTCCATCCCCCTGACCTTTTCGTAGACCAGACGGCGGGGATAGAGGCCGCGAAGGGGGCTGTCAGGAAAGGTCCAGTCGCCATCGTTGAAGCAGAACCCCTGGTCGATCATGGCCACCGAGTAGGAAGACCCCTCGTCGCCGGCAGGGCGATGGAAGATCACCTGGCGGCCGTCGCAGTTGCACGTCCACTTGTCAAAGACGAAGGCTCCCAGGAAGATGGAGGTCAGGTCCTTTACGCGCCGCAGAAGACGATCGGGGAGGAAATCCACCACCAGGGTTTGGCTGGGGATGCCCGGGAAGCGCGAGCCGAACTGAATGCCCGGCCGGATCGGTTCGCGGCGTTCCCCGACCTCAAACGCCAGTTGGGGATTGCTGCCCAGCAAAGAGCCGGACACTTCCACGAAGGCGGGAGCGGCGACGGGCAGGCCAACCAGTTGCGCCAAGCGCGAGGCCAGCATCTCGTTGGCGAGCACGCGCGCGTGCTGGGGGTTATTCTGGAATTTTACGACGTAGCTGCCGCCGTCTTCGCAGCGGACCAACCAAGGCTGCGATGCGCCGCGCATCCGGCGAACAAACTCCAAGGCACGAACCCGCGGGGTCGCTCCACCGCCTGCGGGGTCCGCCGCCGGCAAATCGTGCCGCGGCCCTTCCCCATCTCTGGACAAACGAGTGGGCTCGGTGGGAGACATCTCCCCGGACGCACGAAACCTTCGCACGCACACGCCCCCTTCATGGGCGGGGCCTCCTCCGCCCTGCCCTTGCTCGTGCCGTTCCAACTTGATCGAGGCTATCCCTTCAGCTTCTGGTACTTTCACCGCATTGCGCCCGCCATCGGGCTTACGCGGATTAGTCCCAGCAAAGTTGGAATGGCACTGAACGGCATAGGCGGAAAGCATCGCCCGAGGCCCTGCGCAGAAAGTTCCGCCTAGCGCCGCCGTGCTGGCTTCTTCGCGGCCTTCTTCGCCTTCTTAGGCTTTCGCCGCCGGCTTCTTGGTCTTCGCCGCTTTCTTGGCCGCTTTCTTCACCGGCTTCTTCGCCGGGGCCTTGGCTTTCTTGGCCGCCTTCTTCTTTGCCGGGGCCTTCTTGGGCGGCGGGCGCAGGCTTGGAAGCTGCCGCCGGCGGGCGCAGGCTCCGGAGCGGGGGTCACCGTCTCCTCCACCTCGATAGGCGACTTCTTCCTCAATCTCCTCGCCCTCTTCTCCTAAACCCTCTTCCGTTTCTTCTTTGTAATCGGAGGAGAGTTCTTCCCCGAAATCCTCCAGCTCATCCCCGTGTTCATTTTCATCATCTAACGCCATGCAACCCTCCTCCTCTCGTCGTTTGTTCAGCTATATCGTTTCACCACATTCAACTGTGGCTTCCCACCGAGTCACAAAAACTGGTGGTGGGGGCAGATGTATACCAGCCGCATCATCCTGTCAAGAGCAATTGCGGAATTGAAAAAGTTTTGTTGGGGGGCTTAAGGAACGGTCAGCGCCGCCGCGGGAGCGGCGTGGTTGCCGGCCGCCGCGGGCTTCTTTTGCGCGGCTGGGGTCCGGGTGGAAGGGGTGTTTGGATTTGGCGCCCGGTCGCGGGTGGGAAGTCCGGGAGGTGGTGGCGAGCTTGCGCCGCCACGTAAAGGCGCAAGGTTCGGCCCGGAGCCAATTTCGCGGACTTCAGGCCGTTCCAGCGGCGAATCTGGTAAGTCGTCACGTCATAGCGATCGGCGATGAGATCCACGGTGTCTCCCGGGCGCACGCGGTAGTGGATGAGCCGGTGCGGGACCGGTTCGCGCACCCGCACCAGGGATGCTTCATTGCCCGCCGCCATGGGAACCACCAGGTGCGCGCCCTGCTCCAGAGAAGCAGCTGGCGGTAAGTTGATTTGCTTGCGCCAGGCTGACCGGCGAAATGCGAAATTGCTTGGCAATGCCCGCCAGCGTTTCACCTTCCAGCACTCTGTGCGCGCGCCACCAGATGCGCTTGTCGGGGGGAATCGAGGCGATGCTCTGCTCGTACAGGTCCTTGGTCCCCGCGGGCAAATTCAAAATGAAGTTGGGGTCGTTGCCGGGTGTCGTCCAGCGCTGCAAGCTGGGATTGAGCTTGATCAGGTCTTCCACCGGGTGGTCAATAAGCTGGGCAATCAGGCGCAAATCCGTGGGCGTTTCCACCTCAACCTTGTCGACGGCCAGGGGGGGGTCGGGTTGGGTGTCGAATCCGTAAGCCTTGGGGTCTTTGCGCAATGAGGGCCGTGGCCAGGAAGATGGGAACATAGTTCTCGGTTTCCGCCGGCAAGGCGTGGAGTCTTCGCAGCTCCCAGTAATCGGCATATCCGGTCCTCTCAATGGCGCGCTGCACGTTCAAGGGGCCACTGTCGTAAGCCGCCATCACCAGGAACCAGTCACCAAAAGTCTGGTAGAGATCTTTCAAGTGGCGGGCGGCGGCAGCGGTGGATTTAACCGGGTCTTTGCGCTCATCCACCCAGCGGTCCTTCTTCAAGCCGTAGAGAGAGCCCGTCCCCAGCGAAAACTGCCAAATGCCCACACATTGCTTGTTGGAAACGGCGAAGGGATTGAAGGCGCTTTCACCGGCGGCCAGATAGATGAGGTCCTGCGGCAAACCCTGCTTGCGCAAAGCCTCGCCGATGATTTCCCCGTACGTTCCCGCCCGGCGCAGGACGTTTTCCATGTAACCGCGGCCGTGGTTCTGCAAGTAGGCAATGACGCCGTCCACGGAATCGTTGGAAACCAGCGGCAAATCCGAGTGGACCGATTTCAATTCCTCCTGCACGCGCTGCTTGGTGCGGGGATCGACGGGGAAGGTCAAGCCGGAAAAGGAATCCAGGGGGGTGGGCTCGTAGTTGTGTAGGCTCAGAGCGTCGCCGTGCTCCAGCGACGCGGCCTCCGACCGAATAGACATTCTCCACGATTTTGTCGAACTCGGAACTTAAGCGCTCATCGCCCTGGATGTCCAGGCCCGATTCCAGCAGGGTGGCCAGCGCCTGGTCAAATTCCTGCTTGGACTTTTCCAGGTTTCCCGCCCGGTAATCGCTCATTCCGCTCAGATAAAGCGCGTCCACTTGCTTCACCAGCAGATCGGTGGCATCCGGGAGGGGAGCGACCTCAGGGGGAAGAACGCGATCGGCGCTTTTGAGGGGCAGAATCTGCGGAGGCGGGGGCGGAGGCAGCGCGGGAGCCTGCACGGCCGTCGGGTGCTTTTCTGTCGTCGCGCAGCCATGAAGCAGAACCACCGCGCCGAGAAGACAGGGCAGCCATCGCTTGGTCAAAACCCACCCCTCCCTGAACTCGAAGATCGTGGGCGCTCGCCCACTCCCCGCGCCGGCGGAGAACACCACTTGGATTCTACTTACCCAAAGATTGCCGGGTCAACCCGAAAGTGGATTGGCCTTACATCAGGAGTATACGGCAAACCGCCGCGGCGCATGGGGCGCGGGCCGGAAATCCCGGCCCGCGTTGCAGTGGTAAAAGTGAGGATACAACCTAGAAGTGCGGCATTTCGGGCATCTGCATCTTCTGCGGCTCGCCCTTAATGTGGGTGGTCTCGTTAGTCAGGGTTTTCTTTAACACCATGGTCACGTCCGGGCCGGTCATCTTGGCCATGGCGTAAGGCGTGATTTGGTCCGAAACCCAGTAGTCAACGGTCCCATTCTTCTCCTGCTTGCGATAGTGTTGACACACGAAGGTGCCAGCGGGGACGATGATGGTTTCCGTACCCACCACTTCGCCGTAGTCCACTTTGCCACTGGAGGGTTGGGGTTGGCCCCCCTTCATCATTCCCATCATCATCCCGCCCATTTCCATGGGGGGTTGTCCCGGCTGCTGCATGATCATGCGCTTCATGCCGGCTTCCGGACCGGTGGTAACCATGAGCATCTTTGTGACCATTTCCCCACCCACGTCTGCGCTTTGCATCCGTGTCTCCATCCAAATCCCGGGATTGCCGTTTACATCCTCCTTGCCAACGATCGCCCAGGCAACATCCATGTCCTTGCCTTTTGCGGTCATCTGATACTCGGCACCCGAGCCGACCACTGGGTTGCTCAGGCCAGGCATCTTGGGCAACGAGCCCATCATGCCCATCCCGCCTTTTCCGCCCCTCTGCGCCCAGGCACTCACGGCGACCGCCAAGGCCAGCACCAAAATCATGCTTGTTCTCTTAAAAGAACTCATACGCCGGTACCTCCCATTCTTACTGGCCCAACAGGAACCCTGTATGCGGCCAGAATTGTCCAATTAGGAATGCCTGACCAACGGCGACAACTTTGCAGCTCTTCAAGAGCAGGAAAAGAGCCGGGTCTGGCGCCGAGTATAGCAGAAAACAGGCTCATAGGTGGAAAGTGTAAACCTGAGAAATGGTGGCGGGAACCCCCCCCGGGGCTTAATCGCTGTGCGCGCCGTAAGCCATGAATCGCTCTTTCTTGAATTGTTCCCATTGGGCGGGCTGATACTGCTCTTTGGGGATGAAGACTTTGTGGAGAAAAGCGATGCCCAGTTGGGCTTCGTCGATTTCCGCGTCCTTTTGGGGGAGGTAGTCGAAGACGCTGCGGTTAGCTCCGTAATAGGCACACAGCCACACGCCCTCGGAGTTTTCGACGGCATACAGCGCGCACACCAGAGGCAAGGGGCGAGTGGCATCCACGGATACCTTTACGACCGTGTCGATGATCTTACCAGCGACGCGCGGGGCGGCCGCGGTCGGGGATGGAGATGTCGAAGCCATGGTTAACCTCGCGCTCAAAACCCGGACCTGGAGCAAACGGAGGATGGGCGCCTCCGCAGGGAAACATACATCGAGCCTGGGAAGGGCGTCAAACAGTTCTTCACAAGGCGTCGGAAGTTTTCAGTTCAATCACCAGCAACTGGCCATCAGTTTTCCAAGTCCCCCCGGTCGCCGTCTTTCCTTCGGAGAGAGGATTGGGGCGGGCCACCAGTTGTTCCGCGGCGACCAAGCCGCTGGCCATCAGGTCGGCGCCAACCTTGCTGCGTTCCGCGTCCAGGTCGGGATCGATCTCGTGTGAGACCACGCCGACGTGCACATCCAGACCAATATCGTGCGTCGACGCGCCCAGCCAGATTTCGCGACCGTCTGCGCTAGTGACGGTACTCCGCCACAGGCGCAGGTGATGACGCTTCATAAAGGTATTCAGCATCTTCTCGAAGGCCAAGTCCTCGACGCGGTCGAAAAGGTAAAGTTGGGAGACCGGGGCTTGCTCATACCCTTCATCGCTGGCCACGGCACGGACGGTTCCGGTCATCGATTTCCTGTTCAACTTCGCTGCTTCGTTCCAACCGGCTTGTTTGAAGGCATTGAGAATCTGGTCGGCATTTCCCACCACGACCAGATTGAGCGGATCCCCAGGCTTTTTAGTCTTGCTCTGGACGCGCTGCGGCGCGTCAACAAGCAGTTTTTGGACAGCTTCCGCCAGGGCCAATGAGATTCCCGTCGCCACTGCCGGCGGGGAGGTGGAATCCACGGTGAGGGGCTGATCCAAAGTCAAAATCAGGTCAGTGCCCGCCGGATAGTCGATGGAAGTATCTGCCTTACCAAAGGTTTTTTCCGACATCTTCTCCATCTCGCTACCCGGTGATCCTAACTTATCCAACATGCCATCCATGCGGCCAACCGCCGCATCCTTTTCGAGGACACCTTGAATTGTCCCATCCTGAAGGACCGTTTCACGCGCGTTCTCCACTTCCGTCAAATGCGCGGTCAAGTTAAGGGGAGGATGATGGGGAATGGCCAACTGGGTGAAGTGGATCAGCAGGCGCGCATGGTCTGTTGGATCCGATGCGGGGATTAGCTTCACGATCTTCCCCGTCACTTCCGCACCAATCGGAACCAGAACACCCTGGTCGCTTGTGACCTCACGCACCACACGGGCCGTCACAGCCTGATTGAGGTGCGAAGTCTTGGTGCTTACGGCGGTCCCCAGCCGGAGGTAAAGCTTTGTACCGCTGGCCAGCGTGTTAGGGGCCTCTGCCCGTGAATAGCCACGCTCCGGGACGCCAAGGGTGGCCGCCAAGCTCGCGAAACAAAAAACGATACAAGCAAAGGATGGCCCAAGACGGGGCCCCATTCCCCAAGGGGAGGGGGATGGGGGCGTGGAAGTTAAGGAAGCACTCACGACTCGGTTTCTCATGGTCCACCTTGAAATACTTTGTCAGCCCAACTGACCGGCAAGAGCGCTAAAACCTTCTCAGTGTCTTCCCTATCGAAATGAAGCGATTAAAGCATCCGGATTAGCCAAAACGCAAGCCTGAACTTGGGGAGTGGTACAGTTTGATGTTGTTGCGGCGAGTTTACCTCGCCAAGTACCGACGAGTTTACCTCGCCAAGTGACAGCGTAAAGCCGCCTCTACCTCAAGTTGACTCATTACCGGGAGAATGCGGACATTTCTAATTGGGCTTGACACACTACCGAGGCACTACCGAGGCGTTGACTTGCACCAACTCTTGAGTTACGCTTGCCCTGCTGATAAGGCTTTGTTTCTGAAGCCGATTCGGCCAACAGGTAGTGACGGTCTGAATTAAAAAACCAGGGGGAGCGGCTCCCCACACCGAGGGATCGCACCCGAAGTGTGAAAGCGAGGCTATATGGCCGAAGCACTGACGAAAGCAGGGCGATATCAGATTGTCGGTGAATTGGGCCGCGGTTCGATGGGGGTTGTCTATCAAGGGGTTGACCCCATCATTGGCCGCACGGTGGCCATCAAGACGATGCTCCCGGAAGGTCTCTCCCCGCAAGAGTTTCAGGAGTACAAGGCGCGCTTCCAGCGGGAAGCGCATGGCGGCCGGAATTCTCGCTCACCCCAATATCATCACGGTCTACGATTTCGGCGAAGACAATGGCATCCTTTATCTCGCCATGGAGTTTCTGGAGGGCAAATCCCTCGAAAAAATCGTGCAGGAACAGACCGTCCTGCCCATCGAAACCATTTTGCCCATTTATGACCAGGTCTGCAGCGCCCTCGATCATGCTCATCCCAATAAAGTTGTGCACCGCGACATCAAGCCCGCCAACATCATGATTTTGCAAAACGGCCTGGTGAAGGTGACTGACTTCGGTATTGCCAAGATGATGGCCATGGGCATGACCCAGGCGGGCCAAATCCTGGGGACGCCGAATTACATGTCGCCGGAGCAGGTTAAAGGCCGCCAAATTGATGGCCGATCCGATATTTTTGCTCTGGGCGTAATCCTTTACGAGTTGGTGACGGGTGAAAAGCCTTTCGGGGGCCAGAACATTACTACGGTGATCTATAAGATCATCAATGAGAATCCCATTCCGCCGCGCGAACTGGACGCGTCGATCCATGCGGGCTTGAGCTATGTCATCTCCAAAGCGCTCGCCAAGAATCCCGATGAACGCTATCAGACTTGCAGCGAGTTGGCGGAAGATCTCAGGAATTATAAGAACGTCCTGGGCGGCGCAATGATAGGCCAAAGCACCGTAATTCTGAAGGCAGCGCCTGTTCCAGTGGCCTTGGACGAACCAATTCCACAACCACCGGCGGAAGCGCCGCAAACGCCGGCGGCCCAAGTCGATGAGGCGCCGATCGCAAGTTCTCCCGCTATCCAGGCGATTCCGCCGCCGGCACCCCGCCGGCAATCAATCCCGCAGATAGCCTGGGTTCTGGGTGCGCTGCTAGTAGTGGCGATCATGGGCCTTTTCAGCTACTTCTTTGTGTTGCGGCCGGGAGGCAAACAGCAAGTGTCCCCGCCATCTGTACAAGCACCCCTCCCGCAGAATCAGCCGCCGCCGGCCACGCAACCGGGCACGCCCGTGACGGCGACGACCGCAGCAGTCGAGCCCACGGCAGCTAAGCCGACGGAAGCAGTGCCCCAAGAAAAGGAACCTCGGTCGCGAACTGGGGCGGCGAAGGTGGGGCAACTGACGGTGAGCGCGAACGTGAACAGGGCGAAGATTTCCATCGATGGACGGTCCGATGCAAGTTGGTTGACGCCTTATACCATTGCCAACCTTCCTGCTGGGGCGTACAACGTTGTGATTTCCATGGACGGTTACGACAATTTCCAACAGAGCGTAACGATTGAAGGAGGGAAGACCGCCAACGTGGCGGGGAAACTTTCAGCCCCCAGCGCTGAACTTGAAATCTTCACGGCACCGCCGGGCGTGGAAGTGCTCATTGATGGAAGATCCTATGGGCCGAGCCCCGTCAGCGCTACTCTGCCCCTGGGGAATCACACCTACACGGTGAAACCGCAGGGGATGGCGCCTTATGAGAAGGTGTATAAACTCACCAGCGGCATCCACAAGCTAACGGTGCCCCTTAGCGCACCTGCGATCACAGGGATTGTGGAAGTCCGGACCATTCCCCCCGGCGCCTCGGTGCTAGCGGATGGGGCACTCGTCGGTGGGCAGACTCCCACGTCTTTTCGATTGTCCGTTGGGCCTCATACGCTGGCCATATCGCTATCCGGATGCCGCCCGATTCAAAGCCAAATTACGGTCGCAGAAAGCGACAACGCCGCCGTTCAAATTCCTCTCACCTGCCAATAACGGAGGCGTCCTGTGCGAAGCACCGAGAGACCCTGCGGAGGTTTGATCATGATGCGCCGGATAATTCTTGCCATCTTTTTGCTGCTGTCCTTGACACCCAGTGCGTGGCCGAAATTCAAAGAAGACGAACAGAAGTATCTCGAAGACCAATTTAAAGCCGTGCTCGACCAAATGCAGGCCTTAGGCAACCAAATAGCGGCGTTGAACGCGCAACTGGCGGCATTAAAGCAGAATCAGGACCAACTCCAAGCGGTGATGAATCAGCAAAAGCGCCAACTTCAGGACGTGGATGAGTTGCTCTCGTCCCAGCGGATCGGCAATGAGGATAACTTCGCCAAGCTGAAGACCGCGATCGCGGATTTGCGCGCCCAGACTGAGAATGCCGTCAGCAAGCTGACCGGCCAGCCCGCGGAGCCCACCGGCGCTCCTCCTGAAGTTGCGCTCGTGGCGCGTCCCGCCGCTCCGGCGTCACGACAGACGAACCAGGGCTACGTCACGGCCTTCGATGGCACGAATGTCATGATTGACAAGGGCTCAGCGCAGGGCATGCAGGTGGGATCTCAGTTGGCTGTTTACAAGGCCACGGACCCCAATACGCGGGTGGGAGTCATCGAGATCACCCAGGTGGTTGACGCTGGCAACTCGCGTGCCCATATTGTTACCATGAACGCCGGTGTGAAACCGGAATTTTGTGACGTTATACGCGTGCAGTAAACGAGACTCTCTACATGGCCCGATTCGTCATTACCGATCCCTCGGCCCAGACCCAGATCTTCGAAATTTCCAGCCCCACGATCAGCGTGGGACGGGCGGATTCAAACGATCTGGTACTGCGTCATCCCAGTGTGTCCCGCCACCATGTGCGGATCAGCGTGCTCCCCGGCGATATCACCTTGCTGAATGATTTGGGGAGCATGAATGGGACCTTCGTCAACAACGTGCAAATTCAGGAGCACCGGCTTAAGGACCAGGACCGCGTCGCCATCGGCATGTATGAGTTGAAGTATGAGAAGACGCGGGCGGGCGACTTCCACATTCAGGCCGGCAGCGGAACGGTAACCGACGTAAACGGTTTGGTCGGCCCGGAAAATCTCAGCACCGCCCTGCGACTTTCCCCGCCTACGGCGCCCATGGCTGCCGTGCCGATTGAGGAGCGGGTGAAGGTCCTGGAGAAGGAAAACAACCTCCTGAAATTGCTCCTGGCGGTCGGCAAGACGCTCTCCTCCGTTCTGACTGCCTGACGAAATCATGCACCGGGTCATGGAACTGGTGTTTCAGATGGACAACGTCGAACGGGGCTTCGTCATGCTCCGCGACGACAAGAAGGGTTTCAAGCCCGCCGTCCTCCTTTACAAAGACGAAACCCGGAAAGCCGAGGCGCGCGGCGTCGCGCTTTCCACCACGGTGACCGAAAAGCTCATGAATGACCGCGTGCCGCTGCTGATTTATGATGTCGGCACCGACGAACGCTTTTCCACCAGCCAGAGCCTGCGCATGTCCGGCATCCGCTCCGCCATGTGCGCGCCGTTGATTTATAAAGACCGCGTTTTCGGGATCTTCTACGTTGATTGCCTGAGCAAGCCCTACGCCTTCTCCCAGGAAGAACTGGGCATTTTTTCCGTGATCGCCGCCGAGGCGGCCATCAGCTTTGACAATGCGCGCTCGCATGAGGAACTGGCCCGCCGCGTCGTGGAACGCCAGGCGTTGGAGCGCTTCCTCAGCTCCTTCATCGTCGAAAAAATTCTCGCCAACCCGAACGAAATTCACCTGGGAGGGGAAAACCAAACCGTCACCATCCTGTTTTCCGACATTCGGGGATTCACCCGAATGTCCGAGCACATGGAACCCCATGCCGTGGTGGAATTGCTGAATGAATACTTCTCGGAGATGACGGACATCATTTTTGACAGCGGAGGGACGCTCGACAAATACCTCGGCGATGGAATCATGGCGGTTTACGGAGCTCCCGTTCCCAAACCCGATGACGCCCTGCGCGCCACCAAGACCGCCATGGAAATGCAGCGCGCCCTGGTCGCTCTCAACCGCGATTGGGAAAGCCGCGGCCAACAACCGTTGCGGATGGGCGTGGGAGTGAATACGGGCCCGGTGACGGCAGGGAACATTGGCTCCGCCAAACGCATGGATTACACGGTCATCGGCGACGCGGTCAACTTGGCCTCGCGACTGTGCTCGAATGCAGCCGGGGGGCAGATCCTCGTTTCCGAATCCACTTACATGCAATTGAACGGCAGAATACCGGCGCAACGGCTGGAACCCATCCGCGTGAAAGGCAAGGAGACGCCCGTGGAACTCTATGAGGTTTTCTGGAAAGATCCCGTCTCCTAGGGAAGAAACGGAGCGGTTCCCCAGGTAAGCCGCTCCAGCGCCGGATTGATCCGGGAGTCCACACAGAATGTTCTTGTCGCCATCCAATCTCTCACGTTTTGGGTTTCGCACCTTCATCGTCTTGATGCTGTGCGCTCTTTCCCCGCCCGTCCTCGCCCCACAAGCCGAACCCGCGGGCCAGGTGCCGGATGCAATTCGCGGCGCCAAGATCTATCAACTTCCCACCAAGGGAGGTCAGCCCGCCCCCAATCCTGGTGTTTACAAGAGTCTCTCCTTCCGGGATATTAACTTTGACCGCTTGCTGCTCGGTCTCTCCGTCAGCATTCGGCCCGTCGATCGCGCCGCCACGGTGGAGCGCATGTATTTTCAGGACGTGGCGGTAAACGGCATTCCGGTCCACATCGAGACCTTTGACCAGGAGTTCAAGCTTTCGAATAAAGAACCCGTCGACCTTCCCGCGCCTCTCAAATGCGCCATCATTTTTGCCGATCTCGATTCCATGCAGCCGCTCCGCGATATGGTGGACAAGGACAAGATTCAGATCACCGGCCAGAGCTTCATCGAGGTCAAGCTGAACTCGCTGGAGAAGCTTGCCTTGCGCGCCAAACAGTTCGTGATCCCGGTGAGCCTGAACGAACAAGTCCCGCTCAATTTTTTCCAGGGCAATCCCCTCCTCCACATGACCGCGGACTACGATCCTGGACACCCTCGCCAACCCAACTTCCGCTGCGGCCATCAACCATGGCGAAGGAACATCTGGCGAAAATGCGCCTGGACGAGACCCTGGGAGGAAAAGGTAAAACCCGCTCTCTACCTGTTGTACACGGAATATACGGTGCGCGATCCGAAGTCCAAGGCGTCGGAGCAGTTTTCGCAATCCGGCACGGGCTTCCTGGTGAGTGCGGACGGAAAACTGCTGACCACCAAACGCGTGATTGCGCCTTGGAAGTTCGATCCGCAAGTGGACTTCCTGATCGAACACCAACACCTGGAACTGGATCAGAACAGTGTGAAAACCTATGCCTGGCCGGCGGGCGCGCAAGTGATGTCAGCGGACGGTCAGCCCAATTTTCAATCCGCTCTCAGCACGGAGAAGCAATCCTTGAAGATCCTCCAGACGCCCCCCGATGAAATGGTCCAGCAGGATTACCAAGACCCGGACTCGCGGGGAGAAGGCGACGCTTCACCTTCACGCCGAAGGCTTGTCGGACTTGGCCGTCTTGCAACTTACGGGGACGGGCTTTCAACCCCTGGCTTTACCTGACCCGGCGGCCAGCCCGGCCGCCAATCCCAAGCTGGTCTTGTGCAGTTATCCCTTCGGCATGAGCCAACCTCAAATCACCCCGCGCCTTCTTAGCGTTCAGGTGACCCCGCAAGGAGGCGCCCTGAAGATGGAACATAAGGCGGATCCTGGTGAATCCGGCGCGCCTTTGCTCGATGCCGACGGAAAGGTTGTGGCGCTGGCGACCTCGGAGAACCAGTGCATCCCCATTCAGGTCGCGCGAAAGCTAATCCCATGAGACCTAACATCTGGCATGTTTGTGTTCTGGTCGGCGCCATGATGGTGGCGGCGTATCTTTGCGGCGTCGCCGCTTCTTTTCTCCCAGCGCAGGAAGGTCTGGTGGACCAATTGAAGGGGAAGCTCTCCGAGACGGGGGTGTTTTTCCGCGCTGACGCCCCGCGCTCGTTGCGAAATCCTGGTGATGCCTAATCTCCCCATCTTCGTGGAGATCATCAACGGCGTCGAGCAGGAAGCCCACACCACGGGGTCCGGCGTCTCCAACTATGTCAAACGCGACCCGTTGAAATTCCAGGGTGTGAACATTTTCGTGAAGCCCACCGGCGCCCGGCACCAGTTCACCAACGGAGCCCTTACTGTTGGGCGCGAGCAAGGACTTTTCCTTCGACGCGCGCGCGGGCGGCCAACCCCTGGTGATTCGAAGACCGGCTTAAGAAAACCCTCGAGGTCCCCAGCGAGGCGATTCAGTCTTTTCTCGCCAGCCACTTCTTGGGCGGACCGTTCGCTTCTGTGGACTTCTGGGTTTCAATCCGGGTCGTGGATTGGCCGGACCAGGACTTTTATCTTCGCGTGAAGCTGAACGCCCCGCCGCTTCCGCAAATCCCCAACTGGTACCGGGGAGACATCCATTACCACAGCGGCTACACGGATAATCCCGCCGAACGCGGGTATCCGCTCGATGTCACCAAACAAGCGGCAATCCAGGCCGGGATGGATTGGTTGCTTTTAACCGATCACTCCACCGATCTTTCTCCTCGACCGCTATAAAGCAGGAGTTGGACGACGTCAAGAAATTCCGCGACGGGCGGTTGATGCTGATTCGGGGAGAGGAGGTCACGGTCGCTTCCGGCAAGGACGCTGTGTTGACCACCGTCCACATGGTAGCGGCGCCATCCCCGGATGATCCCGACAAAGGATTCCCCGACCTCAATCATGCCGACAACACCGTGATCGTGACCGGCGACGGCTCGGTTTCCTATGCGGCCATGCCCCTCAAGGACGCTCTGGCGCGGATTGCCGCGGCGGGGGGATTTGCCTACGCCGCCCACCCGTTTGATCCCATCAGTCCGGTCATGCGGGGAGGAAAATGGGACATTGAGGCGGATTTCCTGGCGCCGGACGGAAAACAACTCCAGGCCGGCTTGGTGGGTCTGGAACCGTGGAACCGCGCCACCATGTCCACGGCTGACGACATGCGCGACCCGTTTTGCATTCGCCACCACGAGGATGCCAGCGCCTGCTTCCAACACGACCCCGGCGCCGACCAGTACGTGCGCCTCGAAAAAGGCATCAAGGAAGGATGGCAACCGCTGCTCCAGCGCGGCCTCGCAGCCGCGGAGTGATGGAACCGATGCCCCGCTCTTCAAAACCTTTCTCGCCGCGGGTTCGGACGCCCACGGCGACCTGAATTACGAAGCCACCATGGACGTGACGGACTTCCTCGGCAAGCCTTCGCGCAGCATAAATGGATATGCCGAGGACAACGCGCTGGGCCGGATTTCCACGGTGGTTTATGCGCCGGCGGGCATGGGGCCGCGGGGTGAGAACGTCCTGCGCGCCCTGCGCGAAGGCCGCACCGTGGGGAGCAATGGCCCGATCCTGATCGCCGGTTTCGATCGCAACTGCCAATGGCTCGCTCGACGACCCCGAAGATGTCGGTATCGGACAGGAGATTTCCTGCCCACTGAAGTCGCTGCCCCCTTTGCAACTCCGCTGGGTGAGCAGCGAGGAATTTGGGCCTCTTCAATCCATCAAACTGATCGTGGGGACCAGCACGGGAGAGTTGCCGCCCGTGGAAGTGCCGGTGCCTCCCGCCAAGGCTCTCGCCAGCGAGGGCCTGGTTCCCTTCGACCTTCGCCCGATTCTGAAGGAAGGATCGCAGGATTGGATCTATATCCGATTGGTGGCCAGCACACGAAACAGCGCCAATGAGGAATTTCGCTGCTATACTAACCCCATTTGGATTAAAGCCACCGGCGAGTAAAGCCGACCAAAGTCGAGATGAGCATAGAATATGACCGCTGACGCAAATGAACAAGGAACCGTACGTTACATGCGCTGCGCATCCTGCGGAAGCATGAACCCGGCGACTGCGCCCACCTGCGCGCGCTGCGGAAAGCCGCAACACGCCGGGAGCGCCATCCCGCGCCCGCAGCGCCCTCCGCGCCAGCTCTACGCGGCCCGGGCGCACCGGCCGTCCCCCAGGTAATGTGCCCGAAGTGCCACAAATCCTTTCCTCAGGGAAGCAAATTCTGCGGATACTGCGGCACCCCTCTGCCGGCAACGCGCGCCCCAGATGGCACCGCCGCCGGCGCCGATGCAACGCCTGTGGCGCCCCCAGGCCCGTCGCGCCACCGCCGCACCGTACCGCGCCCGTGGCTCCACCGCCACCGCCTGCCGCCCGGCCCGCGCCGCCGCCACCGCCCCGTGGCTCCACCGCCGCCGCGCGGCCTGCGGTTCCACCGCCACCACCTGTGGCCCGGCCCGCGCCTGCCCCTCCGCCGCGCCCGTGGCTCCACCGCCGCTCCACCGGTGGCCAAGCCGGCCTGTGCCCCGCCGATTGAACATCCCTGAATCGGCCATGGAGGGAACCGTAGTTTTTTCGGGCCTGCGCGCGGCGCCACGCATCGAAGCCAAGATTTCCGAAAAGAAACCCGATGGAACATTCGGCAAAACGGTGCCCATCACCAAGGAGACGCTCATCGGCCGCGAGAACTGCGACCTGAGCTATCCCCAGGATACGTTGCTTTCCCCTCGGCATGCTTCGGTTGCCGTGCGCGAAGGCAAGCTGGTGCTGAAGGACCTGAACAGCCAAAACGGCTCCTTTATCCGCCAAAGGCAGGATACGGAACTTACTCCCGGCGACGTTTTCCTGCTGGGGCGCGAACTCTTCCGCTTCGTCACCCAGAGCCTTGACGAATCGCTCAACAAGGCAGTCGGCTGGGGGCACGGCGATGTGGACCGTCCCCAAGCTGCAAAAGGGACCGCTCACCGCCAAGCTTGAGCACATCAAATTGAATGGTGAAGTTGTAGCGGAGTTCAAACTCGATAAGCCGGAAACCACCCTGGGCCGGACCACCGGCGACCTGGTCTTCAAAGATGACCCGTACATGTCCGGAACGCACGCGCGCATCGTCGCCCAACCGGGGCGCTTCCTTCTATCAGGATCTGCGCAGCCGGAATGGTGTTTATCGCCGCGTGCGCGCGGAAATCGAACTCGCCGACGGCGACGAATTCTTCATGGGAGAACAGCTTTTCCACGTGGATTTGAAGACCGTTGGATAAGCGGA
This sequence comes from uncultured Acidobacteriota bacterium, assembly GCA_963810005.1. GTDB lineage: Bacteria > Acidobacteriota > Terriglobia > UBA7540 > UBA7540 > Bog-366. The sequence continues at coordinate 13,570 of CAWELY010000039.1, read as the reverse complement.
ATGGCGGGACTTGATCGGTAAGCCACGCCTTCCAGGGGTAGCTGCGCCCACGTGGTTTTGTGAGCGCCATGATTGCGGACCACACGTTCTCTGCACCTTGACCGAAGCGCAGGCCTCTTCTAGGTGGGCACGGTGCTAGTGCGGCATCTGCTTCATCGCCTGCTTTTCAATCTGCGGCGCACGCGTCCTGATGTAGTTGTCCATGATCGACGGGGGAAGTTCGACGTTCATCCTCGCCACAAAATCGTCCTGGGCCTTTTGCAGCTTCGCGTCGATGCCGGCCGCGTCTTGATTGAGCTGTCCATCTTCTTCTGCAACTGCTGCGACTGCTCCATGGCGGTGCTCATCATCTGCTTTTGCAAAAGCAAGCCCAAACGCGCCAGCTCGTCGCTATTCTGGGATAGTTGTGTGCCGACGTAGATGTTCGCGAAGATCGACAACAACGCAAGCACCAGAACGATATAGAGCAAGTTGCGAACTGTAGAAATACCGCTGTCCATGTTGACTCCTTTAAGTCAGGTCCGAAGTCCGAAGTCCGGGGTCCGAAACCACCAATGCGGGAGAGGTGCTCTGGACTTCGGACTTCGGACTCGCTTGCTACTTCACGTCTTTGCGTTTCATCACGATCAGGATGAGCACCAGCATCAGGACGGCGTAACCGGTCATGATCGCCAGGTAAGGTCCCTTGTCCTGCCAGAAATTGGAGCGAAGCGGAAAAGCGCCGCTGGCCGCGAAAGCCTCTGGCGACTCCTCCAGACCTTCTTCGAGCTCCGGCAACATCGTCCGGATGCAGGGAAATCGTGATGGTGTTGAGGATCTTGTAGGCGTAGTCCTGAGTGGAATGCTGACCGTGTACGCACAGGTCGCTGAGCGCCTCCAAACCCCAGCGTGAAATCGCCAGGGTCGAAAACCAGCGGATGGGCGCTCCCATGCCATCGATCCGGGGCCGGGGTGTATTTGTGGAAGATCTTCATGGTCTTCTCGGAGGGCTCGATGGCGCCCGCCACCTGATGGGAGAATTGGCCCTGTTGCGCTTCCGCCGCCGCGGTTTGGTCCGCCGCCGCGGTCGCCGCACCCGAGGGGGAATTCATGAGCTTCTGCCGCCTTGGCCTTCGCTTCCGGCTGCGCAAACATCTTTCCTTCAAAGAGCTGCTCCACGGTGATGGGAATGATCGTCTGGATGGGGCGCACGGGCAGGAACAGGCCGCAAAGCAGGAGCTCCGGAATCAGGATCAGGGGAAACAGCGTCAAAGCCTTTTCCGGCGTCGAGACCAAGCTGGAAATCAGCAACCCGATCAGCGAGCCGTTCACCGCCACCAGGAACATGATCAGGATGGCCGCGCCGGCTTCCGGCAGGCTCAGGGAGAGCGCGTGATTGACGAGCAAACAGATGAGCACCACCGAGAAACACTGCACGAACGCCACAAAGGACAAAACGGCGAGTTTCGACAGAATGTACGAGGGGATCTTCAGGCCGGTCTGCCGCTCCCGCCGGTAAATGGTCTGCTCATCCACAATCTCACGGACGGCATTCGAGCAGCCGAACCAGAGCGACGAAAACATCGCCATAAAGATGGTCTGCACCTGGTTGGGCCCGCTCGCCATCAAGGCCACGAGCAAAGCCACCAGGGGAGCCTGGCCGAAGAGCAGAAGGGTTTGCGCCCGGTCGCTGAATTTCAGTTCCCAGGTGCGTTGCAGCAGGGTGGTGAACTGGCGCAGGCTGAATCTTTTTTCCTGGGTCTGCGCCTGAGCCGGCGCGCCGCTCGCCGTTAGCTGTTCCGCCGGAATGTCTCGCTGCGGCTCCACCACCAGGTTCTGGTACAAGGGCGCGCCCTGAAATCTCTTCTTCAACTCCAGCGCATAAGGAACGGTGTTGTTATCCGTCAGGTCGTCATAAACGTCGGGAGGAGTTTCCGCCTTGAAATACTCCAGGAATTTTGTTCCCGGACCGTAGTAGGCCAGCCGCCCCTGCACCAGGACCACAACTTTATCGAGCACGCCGAACGACCCGAGCAAGTGGGTGGTGATGACAATGGTGGAGCCCTGGTTGGCGAGCTGCCGGAAGAGCATCATCATCAGCGTTTCCGTGCGGGGGTCCAACCCTGCCGTGGGCTCATCCAGAAAGAGCACGCCGGGTTTGGGGAGAAGCTCGATTCCCAAACTCACGCGCTTGCGCTGGCCGCCGCTCAGGGTGGCCACAGGGTTGTCCCAGCGCTGCGGGTCAAGCTTCAAAGTTTCCAGCATCTCTTCCACGCGGCGGTTGATTTCGTCCTCGGAAATGTCGTCGGACAAGCGCAGTTTCGCCGCGTAGTAGAGGCAGTGGCGCACCGACAATTGCCGGTGCATGATGTCTTCCTGCGGGACAAATCCAATGGTGGATTTCAGCGCGTCCAGGTTCTGATACAAATCCACGCCGTTGTAAAGCACCTTCCCGGAAGTGGGTTTCACAAACCCGTTCAGCGCGTTCATCAGGGTGGTTTTCCCCGCGCCGCTCGGCCCCAGCAGGCCGATCAGTTCCTTCGGCTTGACCACCAGCGAGAGATCATCCAAGCAGCAGTTTGGGCTGGCCCGTATTGCGGTCCGTCACCTGGAAATTCAGGTGTACGGAATCCAGCCGCACCACCCGGCCGTCAGGAACATGGGTCAGGGTTCCGCCATGAAAATGGAGTTCCGAGGGACCAATGACCACGCGGTCCAGTTCCTGGAGTTCGTGGCGCTTCACCCGAATGCCGTTCACAAAGGTTCCGTTCACCGAGCCCAGATCGACAATCAGGCTCTTGCCGTTTTGTTTGATGATCTCGGCATGTTTCTTCGAAACGACGGGATGGGCGATAACCACATCGCAGCTCGGGTCGCGCCCGATGACCAAGTGGTCCTTGGCCAGGTCGATGTTCTCCATCTTAAGCTGCGGCTCCAGGCCGGAGCGAAAGATCAGAGATTTGCCGCTATAGCGGCCGAAGGTGATGTAATCACCGTCATGCAGTTCGGCGGATTTGATGCGGATTCCGTTGACGAAGGTGCCATTGGCGGATTGGTCGGTCAGCTCGACCCCGCCCCCTTTGATGCGAAAACTGCGCGTGCACGGCGGACACGGAGGCGTGTTCCATCACCATCTTGCAGCGCGCCGGATCGCGGCCGACCACCAAGCCCTCGTCCGGTATGTCCTCGCTCTTTACCGCGAACTTGTCAACGATCAGGTCAACGTGGGGGCGGGCCATGAGATCCGTGAGCTTGATGGCCACGGTGCCGCCCGTGGAACGATCCGCCTGCTGCGCGGCGGCAATATCCGCCTGGCTGACGACGGAGGTGTGGATGTGGCCATCCTCTTCATCGGTGGCCGTCCTTCGCGCCGCCACGGCAGCAGCCACGGGGACGAACGATTCCACGCGAAACAGATGCTTGCCGCCCGCACCGAAGGAAACCTCATCGTTGGGCTTGAGAACCGCTTCCTGAACCCGCACCTGGTTAACGTACGATCCGTTGGCGGAATCGCGGTCGCGAAGCACCACTTGGCCGGCTTCGTTCAAGCCCACCCAGGCGTGCTGGCGGGAAATTTGGTCATCCGCGAGGACGATTTGGCATTTGGTCTGATCGCGGCCGACGATAAGACCTTTGGCGGTAATACTAAATGTGCGGCCGGAAAGGAGCCCCGAAGTGGCGACTAATCGGAAGGCGGAGGGAGCGGAGGGAGGAGTGGCAAGGCGCGGACGGTCGGACGGTTTCTCCTCGCGGCTCGGGTCCGGGGACATGGCCACGGTCGTGGCATCCGGCTCTCCGCACTCAGGGGACGGCCGCAAACCCTGCAAAATCGATACCCTGCCTCATTGACTTCGCCGCATGTTGGGCATTTCATGATCGAGTCCTCAGTTTTCAGTTCTCAGTTTTCAGTAACCTCCTCCTGGCGCGGTCATGTCAGCTAAGGCAACTGACAACTGAAAACTGACGACTTCCTAAGTCTGCGGTTTAAAATCTTCTTCGTTGAATTCTTTGCACTCGACGGCGGCCCCAGCGTCCGCGGCGGGAAGTCCTTGCCCCGAAAACTCCGCGAGGATCACGGTGATGTTGTCCGTCCCACCGTTGGCGTTGGCCTTCTCGATGAGGGCCTTACAGTTGTCGGAGAGCCCATCCCCACGGCTGGCGTTCTCCAACAAATCCGCCTCGGGCACCATGTTGTACAAACCGTCACTGCAGATCAGGATTCTGTCTCCTTGATTCACCCGGATATAAGTGACCTTTACGTCCAGCGTCTCACTGCTTCCCACCGCCTGGGTCAGAATGCTTTTTCGGCTGTCCTTTTCCGGATCGGCCGGCAACTCGGCGCCAATGTCCTTCAGGTAGTTCAGGAACGTCTGGTCGCGGGTCAACTGGGTGATCTGCTTATTACGGATCAAATAGCATCGCGAATCTCCCACCTGCCCAACAAAGAGGTGCTGGCCGAAAAGGGCTGACGCCGTCGTGGTGGTTCCCATGCCGCGGAAAGCAGGATTGGCCAGAGCCTTCTGATAAATGATCTGGTTGGCGTACTCGATGGCCTCGCGCAAGAGGATCACAAAGTTGGCCTCGCTAACCGTCCCCAGCGATTTTAGGTTGTCGTACAGGCGCTTGGGAACAGTGACGGCAGCAAGTTGGCTGGCCACCTCGCCGCTTGCTTCGCCGCCCATCCCATCCGCCACCATAAACAATGAGCCGAGCGGACCCAAATCATGCGTCGCGGAGCGATGGGCGATGACGCCAACTTCTCCCGTCGTAAGATTGCAGACCACGAAGTTATCTTCGTTGTTCTTGCGGACGCGACCCATATCGGACATCCCGAACAAGGTCACGTGAATGGCCTTCACATCACTCACCCGTTGTCTCGGCCACGGCCCTCACCTTCCCCCGGTTGCAGTTACGCTCAACCGTAACCTCAGTGAAATCGCTCTTGGTTGGAATGCGTACACCTTGAGAATCAGTCCAAACTCATCCCCAAAGGGACTTCCCTTCTGCTCCGGCACTCTTCCCCATACTTAGACGGCCACCACCAACCTATTTCGCCAGGAGGCTTGTTTTGGTGGAATGAATTGACTGTTCCTTCTTACCACACCCGCAGCCTAGTATCAAGCCGGTAGATCAAGTTAGGGGTTAGGAATTAGCGGTTGGGGATTAGGGATTAGGGTAAGGTGCTTGGCCCAAGGCTCAATCCAAGAAGTTCCGGGGACGGCGCGGGAGTTCACAAACCCCACCCGAATCCCTAACCCCTAATCCCTAACCTCTAACCCCGGGCCGCGCGGAGTTCGTGGACGATCTGCTCGGCCACGCTGCGCGCTCTCTCCATATCCAACGGCGGCAGAGATATCGCCGCTACTTTCGGATGCCCCCCACCCCCATAACGCTCGCAAATACTGGCCAAGTTGGCAGCCTTGGGGGCGCTGCTCCATGGGTTGCTGCCCACGGCAATTTTGATCCGCTCCTTCGACGAGCTCAATCCCACGCAATAGACTGCGGTGGGAAAAAGATAATAGGGAATGAATTTATTGAAGCCCTCCATGCGCTGGTCCGCCACGTCAAAGAAAACCACGCCATCGTGCAGTTCAGCCCGCCCGCGAAGCAATTCGATGGACTTCAAATGTTGGGCATAAAGAATTTCAAAGGCCTTCTGGATGTGGGGCAGGGCGACGATTTCCTCGAGCGGCCGGGAGAGAAGCTCCGGAATCAGGCGCACACAGAAGTCCGGTTCGTTCGTCCCTTCGATGACCAAGGTCAGCCGGGTGGCGGGCTCGTGCATTTCCACCGCCGTACGGATGTCCGGATACTGCGCGCCGTCAATCAAGTCGGCCCAGTGCACCAAGTCGTCCAGGTCGGGAGCCTGGAAACCAAAGTGTTTGTGAGTGGTCTCGGCAATGAACTTGGTGCAGGAACGGAACTCCGGCCCGTAGAATTTCTTGCCGCTATGGTCGTGCCGGAAATGTTCGGCGTCCGCTTCCGTAAGGAAGGCGCTCTGGTGATGATCAAACCACCAGGTCAGGCGGTCGGAACTGGAATACTTGAAATCGACGATCACGTTCTCTTCCGCATCGAACAGTCCCGCGTCAAACAACTGCCCCGCGCGGTGCATCATGCCACGAAAGCGGAAGTCCGCCTTGGCGTCGACGCACTGCCGATAGAAGTGCGTGAATACCGCCGCCGAGCAGGCTCCGTCAAAACATCGATCGTGAAAACAAACTAGAACCGCCATAGGTCATGAGTGTGAGGTAACCAATCTCCCTACGCCCGGCCTCACCAACGCGAGCGAAACTACCTAAGCTGCGCTTGCTGTGCAAATTTGTCAAGAGGAAACGCAGCCAGGGTTTCCCTCAGTTTTTTGGGGTCTCCCAGCCAAGGAAGAGTTCAAGTTGTAGCTTGGGAGGCGGTTCAGCGGGTGCACTGGGACTGCACCGCGAGAGAATATTCTTGAGCTCGTCGGCGAGCGCATAGAATCGGAAGGGCGGGATGCCAAAGAAACGCTGCGAAATGATCAGCCGTTTATGGCACAGGATTTTGAGCTTCGACTTTTGTCCCAGAAACGTCGCCGCGAAGTAAGCCGCCGCCGTCATCAGCAGGACCAAGTTTCTCAATCCCTGATAACTCAGAACTCGAATATCTTCCAGGTTATAGCTCTGTTTGACGAAGCGGAAAGTTTCCTCAATTTTCCACCGGGTCAGATAGATTTGCACGATCCACCCTTGCCACTGCGAGTCCCGCACTCCCAAAAGGTTGGTGAGGAGCAAGCGGGCTCTTTCCCGAAGCCCGCCACCACCACAAAGTGCAGTTCCTCTTCCCGGCCCGGTAGGCGAAACGCTTCGGCGCCCTAACGAAGGTCGTAGACTTTCTCTGGGCCCTTCTCAATCTTGATCACCCGCGCCTGATAACGGAGGCGGCAGCAAGCGCCCAGATTGTGGACCGTCACCTTGCGGCGCTGTCGTTTGATCACCGAACGCTGTCCCACGGAGCGGATGACAAAGCGTTCTCGTCGCTCCAGCCGCGGCTCCAACAGCCTTTTCCGGTCCCCGCCCCGATCGATGGTCCAGATGCCGCCACCTCACGTGTGCGCTCAGACCTGATCCACGGCGGCCAAAATCTCGGCGTTCTCGCTGACGAAATCTTGTGCGCGCGCCGAAAACAGGGTTTGATACAGCGGCGTAATTTCGCTGCCTTACACCTCGGCCGCCGTCACGCTGCACGGCCAGCAACCGGTGTGAACTGCCCCTTCGCTCCTATCCCACACCTGATCCAAGTACTCCATCTTTTCCGCGTACTCTTTGCGCACATCGCTCAGGTCTAAACACAACACCGCGTTCGCTTCCACGTGCCGACTCGCCAGGCTGGCCAAGCGCGGGCCGAGATGATTCTCCAAGACTTTCGCCTTCAGGTTGCGCGATGAGCGATCCTCGGTTTTGATCAAAGGAATGTCTTCTTCCAGACTTCCCGCCACGTTGCTCAGCTTCACATCTTGACGGGCCTGGATCCCAAACAGCATCTCCCCTACAAATTTCTCCAGGGGCTTGCTGAGACCTTCGCTCAACTGCGTGGTGAATTTTGTGAGTTGCGCTTTCAGTCGAGAGCGGATTTTGTTATCTTGCATCGGGGACGCCTCCGCGGTAGGTTGGGATTTCTTGCCCAAACCCTTCTACCACGGATTTCGTCCCCTCCCACATTTCAGAAACTACAACTCAAGCGTGTCCTTTCACATAGCAGTATTTATGAATGAAAAGTGAGGAAAGTCCTGTTCCCTCTTGGGCGTCGCGTCCGTGAAGAATGGAAATGACAAAGAGATTGGATTGTGGCGTGCTGAATTTCACTTGATGCGTGAACCATGACGAGACTACGACTGTTTCCTGTGAAGTTGCCGGGCTTTTTACTCCGCTCACTTGGCGTCTTTATACTGTTCGCGACAGCGGGCATAGCCCAACAACCCGCAGGCCAAGACCTTCTTTCCCAGGCCGATGAAGTTCTCAAGCAGATGAGCCAGATTACCGGCTTGCCCATCAAGGCGCCGGTCAAGAAGCAGGTCGTCAGCCGGCCGGAAATTGAAAAATACCTGACCCAGAACCTGCACGAGGAGATGACGCCAGCGGAAATCCACGCGCAGGAGGCCCTGGTGCGCGCTTTTGGCCTGGTGTCGCGTGACTTCAACCTGGAGAAATTTCTGATCAGCTTTTACACGGAGCAAGCGGCGGGTTTCTATGACCCTAAGCGCCAGACCATGTTCATTGCGGACTGGATTCCGCCGGAAACGCAGACCATGGTGCTTTCCCACGAACTCACCCACGCGCTCCAGGATCAAAGCTGGGACCTGGAGAGTTACCTGCACGCCGCCCGTGACGATGATGATGCCACGGCGGCGCGCCAGGCGGTGGTGGAGGGATATGCCACGGCCGCCATGCTGCAACAAGCCGCCGGGGGGGCGGATTTGGGACAACTGCCTTCCATCGCTCCGCTCATGGAAATGGTGATTCACCAGCAGTTCGAGGAGTATCCCGCGTTTTCCCATGCGCCCTACTTTTTCCGCGAGGAGGCTCTCTTCCCTTACGTGCAAGGCATGGGCTTTATCCAGGCCGGCCTGCAACTCGGCGGTTGGAAGGAGCTCCAAGGGTTATTCGAGCATCCCCCGGAGGCTACCAAGCAAATCTTCGAGCCGCCGACCTATTTCCATCACCAGGCGTTTCCCCAGGTCGCGCTGGCGCATCCACCGGCGTTGGAGGGAGTGGCCGGCCTCCGGTTTCTGACCGCGAACGCGATGGGCGAACTCGGTTACTACGCGCTCCTCGGGCAACTCATTTCCGAGGATGAAGCCCAGACGGTCGGCGAAGCGTGGCTCGCGGACCGGTATCTGCTCTACGAGCGTTCCGGCGGAAATGACTATACGTTGGTGGCGCGCACGCGCTGGACGAGTCCGGAAACTTCCCTGGCCTTCTTCCGCGATTACCACACGATTCTGGCCCACAAGTATCCGGAACTCATCGCCGACAGCCGCTCCGGCACGGATGTGTTTATTGGATCGGCGGCCAACGGGGCGATCCTGCTGCTGCGCAAGGGAGATGAGTGTGTGTGGGCGGAGGGCGTCCCCGCCGCCCAGGCGGACGCCCTGCTGGCTTGGCTGCGGGCGCTCTGAACGCCGATTCCTGCCCTCCGGGCGCCGCCACAGCTTCGGCGGGTGCGGCCCGCTTGGGAGTTCGGTCCGTCCGGTGACGGACCGCTGATTTTCTTCCTGCGAGCTTGCTCGCGGGTTAGAGCCTGGTTCCCCAAAAGGGAACAACATCATTTCTCGTTCCCGATCCGGCGAAGTACCCGCACCGCATCGCTTTCGAGTGCCCCGTTTACTCAGTGATTAAAGCCGAGGAACTAGCCTCGGACTCATAAACCATTTCGGCGCAAACTTGCTGGAAACGGGTTTTGTCGAGTTCGGCGCCCAGTTGGACCGCCAATTTGCTGGCATAGTTTATGAAGTGGTGTCCGGATATCAGCATCGCAAATCCCATGCTGAATTTGCATGAATCGAAGGACCAGTGGGCAACCATCCGCAAGCAGGAACTTCCAGTAGGCTTTCCGATAGGAGGAGAGGATGCCTTGGCGGACAATCGAGCGAAAGACGATTCCCAGCTTGAGACCAAGAGCGGAATTGCCGGCGGTTTCTGCGGCTTGCGGGCCTTCCACACGCAGAAGCGAACGATAGCACCGATCGTAAAATGCCGAGGCGTCGTACAGGGAAACGCAGAAGCGCTCGGTAACCCTTCAGCAGAACCGGCAGCGGGAGAAGCGTTCGAAAATTGGGTGGATCGAAGTTGCTGGTGGCCGTGGTGTCCATGAGTAATCGGCCTTCTTTCAGCATCCGGTCAAAAAGCGGAGTAGTGGGAGGCGCCTGCAAAAACCCGGCCATGGCCCAGGGAATGGCGGCGCGCTCGATGAAGTCCCGTCTGCTGTTCAAAGATATCCTCGGTGTCCGAATCGAAACCGATGATGAAACCCGCCGTTACCCAAAGACCTTGACTCTGGATGAAGCGAACGCTCTCCAGCGGATCACGCCGGAGGTTTTGAAATTTCTTGGCTTCCGTCAGGGATTCGGGGGAAGGGCTTTCGATCCCGATGAAGACGTAGAAAAAGTTCGCCTTCACCATGGCCTCGATCAATTCGGGCCTTTGCGCGAGATCGATCGAGGCCTCGGTGTAAAACAACATCGGATAGCGATGAGATTTCTGCCACTCTTCGAGTGCCTGGGAGCCAGTTCCAGGGCCAGTTTGTGGTTCCCGATAAAATTGTCGTCGACAATGAAGACCTGGTCGCGCCAGCCGAGTTCAAATAACGCATCGAGCTCCGCCAGCATTTGGCTGGGGCGCTTGGTTCGGGGCTTCCTTCCGTAAATGGTGATGATGTCGCAGAATTCGCATTGGAACGGGACAGCCGCGGGAGAACTGCACCGCCATGGAGGCATATTTCTCGAGTTTGAGCAGGTCAAAGCGTGGGAGCGGCGTCTTGCTGATATCGGGCTTGTCCTTGATCATCGTAGAGCCGTTTGGCCGAACCGCGCTCAAGATCGGCGGCAATCTCCAGGAAAAACCTCATCGGGCTCGCCCACCACGACATGATCGGCGAGGCGAAGCAGGAGTTCCGGTTCACTGCTCGCCAAGGGACCGCCGACCATCGTCCGCCTGCCGAGCGCGCGGGCCCTGAGAAGGGTCTCGCGAATGTCATCTTTCTGGACGCGCATTCCGCTGACCATGACGAGGTCGGCCCAAAGGATGTCCGCATCCAGCAACTCCTCGAAGCTTCGGTCGATCAGCCTTAGTGTCCAGTTCTTCGGACAGAGCGCCGCGACCGTGAGTAGAGCCCAGCGGCGGCTGGTCGGTCTTGATGGGAACGAGATCGAGTATTCCGTCCATGCTCCAGAAAGAGGACGGAAAGCGCGGCCAAACCATGAGAACCTTGAGCGCCGGGCCGAGAGGAGGGAAGCTCTGCGGCTCGCTCGAATGGTCCTCGGCCTTTCGTCCGAATTGCTTCTCGAAACCGGTCATCTGCGACATAGTACCGTTCCCCGGCCAATCTAATGGATTCTCCCCACCCATGTAGTTTTGGGGATTCGCTCAATCAGTTGGTGGAACTCCTAGTGGACCGCCGTCACAAGAACTTCGGGCAGACGGCATGGGAGGAAATGCCAGGACACCCCGTGGTCATAATCAAGATCAGAACCGTCATAAACATATGCGACTTCCCTGCAGTTTTTCAACAGGGATTTCACTTTTGTGTTCCCGATTCGCCACGGGTGTACCCAGGATTTCCACTTTTGACGCCCCCCCCGTGGTGAGACCATCTTCGGCAGCGGCGTGTCTGTTCAATATTGCCCACTTTGGCGGGACCTCACTTGGGGGCGGCAGCTTGCTGCCGCTTTCCTTCCCACGAGCTTGCTCGCAGGTTAAAGCCTGGTTCCCCAAAAGGGAACAACATCATTAGCCGTAGGTAAAACCTGCGGAAAGGAATCACGGAAAATTAGGTTCCGCCCCTGGAGGGACCGAACCTGTCGCACGGGCGTCTCGCCCGTGAGCAGTTACGGCCTAAATACCCGCCCCACCACAAAATGAATCACTGCCGGGGGCGTGGGTGCGCAACCTCCGCTTTTCACATTTATGTCGGGCACCCCGGTCGCGCGAGTGAATGACGAAGGAGTGAGTGGGCTCACGCTCCCACCCTGTGCGCCCGGCGTTCCCAGAAGTCTTCGAAGCGACCGCTGCGTTTGTAACACCGCACCGCGATGATGGCATTGGAGCCGCGCACGGTCCAATGCCTGCCCGAGCGTTTTAGGCGCGACCCCACGACAACCTTACAACCCGCCTCCAGAACCCCCGAGGAAGTACAAACGATCCACCTGCCGCCGAAACTGCTGGCCCCTCTCTTCTCTGCTCTCGCGCCCGCTGAGCTTCCTCGGGGTTCAAGAAGCGGGAGCGGGTCCGCCCTCCCACCGCCCGCGTCAGACTGTAATAAGGGCCGTGCCGGGCCTTGGGATCCTCCGCGCAACCACAACCCGGCTTGCCGCATTTCACGTAACGCTCGGAAAGGGAGCCGCGCCGCATGGGCTGGGACTGGCCCAACCGAGCGGCAAGCTCACGGACCGGACCAGGAACTTCAAAAGACTGAGCCATGGTTCCTCCTTACGGCTATTATAGCCGTAAGAAAGAACTCGTTTCAACCCCACTTTCCCGGAATTTCATTTCCCAGGCGTGCACCCTTGTTTTTTGGGCGCACGTCAGAAAAGTGAGAGAAACCATCAAGCGGCACTGGGTGTAGATCGGCGCTCCCAGAAATCCTGAAAGCGTCCACTGAGCTTGCAGCAGCGAAGGTCGATAATGGCGTTGGCTCCGCGCAAGGTCCAGTGCATGCCGGCGCGTTTGAGGCGCGTGCCGATGGCCACCTTACAACCGGCTTCGACCACGCCGGTAGAGGTACGCAGACCCTGGGCGTGGAATTCGGGGTAGCGCATGCGGTGACGGTTGGTCTGGAAATAGTGGAGAGTGCGGCGGGCGTCTTCACAGGTGGGGGCATGGCGGCGGACCGCCGCCAGCAGAGCGCAGAAGCGGCCTGTGTCCAGTTCTTGATGTCGCCGTTTGGCCCAGGCCGGGGCGCGCGGGTTGGAGGGAGCGTAAAGAGTTTTGGCGAGGTTGCTGAGATGCTCTTTGGCGTGGAAGCGGTCGACGATTTGCCGGGCTTGGGGAAACAGTTCGTCGGCGACGTTCCAAATCCAGGGGGCGCCATCTCCCAAGACCACGGGGCGCGCCACTTCGGCGAAACGGCGGCGCGTGGCTTCGCGCCAGACCCGCTCGCTAAATTCCGAGCGCTGCGAGGCGGTGTCCGGAGTGGCGGCGCTCTCGATGGCGGCGGAGTAGGTGACCGAACCTTCGTCGCGTACGGGCGTATCGTGCTCATCGCGAGATTCCGCGCTCCACACGGTGCAGAGCTTGACCTCGCGCGTTTTCGCTGACCCCTCGGACTGCTTGCCCGTCCGTCCCTCCAACTCCTCGGCGCGCAGCGGGATGCCGGTTCCATCCATGCCGAGAGAGAGCCTGCCGGGAAGGGGCGTATCGTGGGCGGGTTGCAGATCCTGGCGTTCGTCGGCGGCGATCTCGGCTCCCAAGTCTTCCGCCGTTCTTTCCACCTGCTTGGCGTCGACGGCCACCCCGGCCAACTCTTGCAGCAAGGTGCTGCCTTCCTGGAAGCTCACCAGCGCTCCCACCGTGCCGACCATGCGGGTAACGGCGGGAGAGAGGGAGGAGTTTTCCAGTCCCAGACTGCAGTCGCGCGGACAAAACCCACCTCCGCAGGAGCAGCAATGATAGTACGCGCGTTGCAAATACAGGGAACCCAGCGCACTGTGAAAGCGCTTCGAGCGGCGCCCGGCGTAGCGCGCCTCACCACCACAACGACACGGCAGGCGAGGCCCGGCGTAATCGGAGGTGTCGGCATTGAGCCGCTGCTCGACAGCGCGGGCGGCCAACTGCAGAGCCTGTTGGCGCACCGCCATTTCCAGCGCCTCCAGATCCAGGCCGTCGATGGCCGGCCGCCCAGA
>CAWELY010000038.1:0-103039 GCA_963810005.1 uncultured Acidobacteriota bacterium | reverse complement strand
TGGGCAGATGCTAATTAACCGCTCTCGATGGCGGGGGCAGACGCTGACCACTTTCAGCGACCAGAGAAGAGGTTCATAGACCGTTTCACCCGAGACCCGCCATTCTTCCAAGCAGGCAGGACACCAAGTTCTGAGTCGACGAAAAAGAGAAAGGCTACAGAAGAAGTCTCCAAAGGCGAGAAAGGTCAGGCGGTGCAAGCCCTTGCGCAGAGTGCATCTCTCCAACGCATGAGACCACTTGACGGCGCTTTCTTCAACTCCGTTAGCAGAGAATGAAATCTGCCCACAGGAGCACCCGTTCCTCTTGTTCTGTGCGGGCGGATTAGGGATCTCCATGAACGTATGTCGTTCTAGTTCGAGGCCAATGAGAGCACCCACAGGTAGGCAGTGTGCCTCGGCAAGTCGTAGCACATACCCGGTCAAGCTCTCGATGAACGGTGTGCCGAGACCGATGGGCTCCAACGGGTAGAGGCGAGTCCGTGGCGGGACTGGAGGTACGGTTAGTCCCCAGGATTCATAAATTGCCGGCATAAGAGACAGCGGGCTTCCCGATTCCGTCGCGTTTGGTCGGCGCTGGCCTGGCCGAACCCTACCGCGCCGCGTCAGGCTCTTCCTCCCTGAAACGCGATCGTGGCCTATGTCGGAATCCACCAGACCCAGCCGTGTCCGCAGGCGGGAGCGCCCTTCTTCGCTCTCTTGCAATCGCAATTCACCTTCGACGGCTTCGGAAAGCATCTTTTCACATTGCGACACCGAGAGGGCATGACCTTCCAGATCTTTACGCATGAGGCTGGTCGTCCATCTTCAGGGCCTGCGTCAACGCCCGCACTAACCAGTCTTTTAAAATGCCGACATAACGATGCTCCGTTCGTAGAGGTATTCCCAGTCCTCTGCCAAGTCCGGCGGTTCCGCAAACGGCAGCCGTTGTGCGAAGGAGTGAACGATATTGACGAAGACCTTGCGGTCTTCTTCGTTCTCAGCCTGGTAGCGTCGAAAATGGATATCCACACTGCGCCGGCTCAACTGACCATTCAAGTTGTGAAACGCCAACAGGTCATACGTGCCGAATAAAACATGCACTGTACTGGTCAGATTAGCGATGGACTTGATCACGTCCAACTGGTCTAAGAGCCTGCGGCCAGAGGTCACCTTGGCCATGTGCTGTGCTTCATCGATCAAAACGGCAAAGGGTTGGCGGTGGCGGAGAGCCTGCTCCACGGCGTAACGGTATGCCGCAGCCGATGCTTTCGACGCCAAGCTGGCGTAAAACTCACTCTCTTCGTTCCGTCGGCCGGCCGAAGGGCACTTATACCCAACCAGCGGCTCACGCATCTGTAATAGAATCCGCTTAAACTGATCGCGCCAGTTGAAGTTGCCGTATTCCGGCGCAATCGCTTCCACGCTCACCACTGGAATTCGCGCGCGGTCGGCTTTCAACTCGCTGAGCGCGCCTTCTGTGAGGATCTGCTCCGTCTTGACCCGGAGCGTCGTCTTCCCGACCCCGTCGGTCCCAGAATCATCACCAGCGAATTGCGGTTTGACTCCGGAATGGCACTCATCAGCTTTTGTTTAGCCTCTACCAGCCGTGGGTGGGCAATCGTATAAGACTGAAAGTATGCCAGCCTTGCCGTCCACACCTCTGTCAGAAGTTCCCGCGGTAATCCCTCCGTTGCTGTTACCATCAGAACTCCCCGTATGTTGCGTAATGGCCCGGAGTTTCCTCTCCAGGCTCCTCCTCGGCACTCTTCTTCTCCACTTGATCGTCATTCTCCCCCTCGGGGCCCGCCGTTGTTTGTGCCATCCCTAGTCGCAAGATTGTACTTTCCCGGTCGCGCAGTCTTTGCGCCAGGAGCACCTCATCAGCCTCGATGGACTGCAACAAGTCAGCCAATTTTCTGGCAGTGATTTTCAGTTGTCCAGAATGGCACTGATGACGTCGCCGCAGTTCTTTCGAGGCCACCATCACCTCTCTTTCCGATCGGCCTTGGAAGACGGCGTAGTGTTCCGAATGACACTGGACCCATTGGCGTCCGGCGAAGGCGTAGGCCGTGCCGGCATCGAAGGGGTCATAGCGCACTGGAACCTGCTGACATTCGATTTCAGGGTTGCGAAAAGTGTCGGACCAATAGTAAAGGTAATTTATCTTCACGCCGCAGCCGGGTAGTACCTTGGCCGTGCCCTTCAGGGTCGACGGCAAAGTACACATCCAGAAATCCTGGTCGTAGGGGATCTTTCGCTGGGGGCGATTGCCGGCCCTCTCTGATCCTGCACAAAACGCTTCCCGCGGGCTCTGGCCCAACGCAGGGTGATCGATCGTGTCGTAGACCTCAAACAGGTAATGACACAACTTCTCGTGCAGCTCCCCGAGGGTCCAGGCGGCGAACTTCTTGGGATCGACGGATTTCGTCACTTGCCGTACATTGCGTGTGATCTGAGTATTGCCACGCAAGTTGTGAACGAACTGTGTGTTCGCAACCCCGAACAGACGCTCTAGCACCGAGCCGAATCGTGCCTTCGCCGGCGGCCTCGCTTTTTTCGTACACTCGTACCTCGCCAACAGGGTCTCGAAGTATGTGCTCCCGAACTCAGACCCGTTGTCGACAACCACAATCTGTGGAAGCCGGGCATGTCGCCTTACACACTCCCGCAAAATCATCATGCAAGAACGGTAGCTGGGTTCATCAAAGGTGAGGTAAACCGACAGAGCACGGCGGGAAAAGGCATCTGTCAGAAGTGTCATCCAAGGGCGGCCCAGAACCCGGCTCGTCTGTGAGCACACGACCGCTACGTCCAGCTCCGTATGGTCGATATGGCCGATCTCAAACGGGCGATCTCCGTGACGTGGTACGGTTCTGCCCAGCTCCAGGTAGAAGGGCTCATGTATATAGGCGGCGCGATGCCCCTGTCGTTTTACGGTCCGCTCAAATGAGGGTCGCCGCTCCACCGCCAGGCAGAACGTCACATAGCTGGGAGCTACGATGCCCTGCTGGTCACAGGCGCGCTTCAGAGAGGCCCAAGAGGCGAATTTGGATTTCTGCTTGAGCGTTTCGTAGTCTTGTTTGATGAACTCGTTGAGCAACTTGCGGCTCTCGTCCGCCAATCTGGGGCTGCGGTTGCCCCGGCGGCTAGTGTTGGGGGCAGCCCGACGTACCCGCTGCGGTACTTCTCCTGCGCTTGCCGGTATCGCGAGATCCAAAAGCGAAGCGTTCGCCCGGGCACCCCCAGCTCACCAGCGGATAGCTTTTCATCCAAATGGCGATGTACGAGGTCGAAACGCTCGTTGGCGCGCTTGAGATCGAGTGTACTGGCTTGCGCAAGCAAGCTGCTGATTTCCGAGTTCGGTGATGAAGTGGCGCCACCGGTGATATGCCCCTGCTCGATCAGAGTTTCAAAAGTTCCGAGGGGCATTTCCGTGAACGCATTGGTTTCTCCGACAAGGCTGATTCGTGTCTCCCCGGTGTTTACCACCGTCCAAGTTCTACCATCCCACGTTAGGGAGCTGCCAACAGTGAGGTCGACCCGCCCACCGGACGTCTGCGGCCGTGTCCCCTCGATGCGCCCATAGGCCGTGCTCAGCTCTTGCTTCGAGAAAACATGGACCTTATCAGGTTCGGCTAGCGCCCCGGCGTAGAGATCCACATAGACCACGCCCGCTGCGATTAACCAGTGAACGTTGTCGCGAGTCGCATCCGTGGCGGTCTTCCGATAGAGATCACTCAAGCAAATGCCTGGATTCGCCGAAACTTGAGCCAGCACGAGATCTTGGACATGTGCGGAGGGCGCGGCAAAGTCGAGGCGGAAATAATCTTCCAGGAACTGAGTGTTCCGCTGATAGGCCCAATTGATTTCCGCTGACGATCGTACGCGGTAGCGGAGGCCAAACTGTTCCGCGTAAGCCTCTCCGGGAGGACAACACCATCCCCCATTTTCACCACGGCAATACCGGTGGGGACTTCTCTCTCCGAGCTTACCAAGGTCCCCTTCGGTCTTGCATTCCTCCCAGGTGCCTGTATCCCTGCGGATGACGAAATAGTCCGGAGTGTGCATCACTGTTCGACGTCTTCCGTTGGCGCTCCGGTATTCCAACGGAATGGCGGGCGGTTGATCGTAATACTCGAGCACGTTCGGGTCATGTTCCATTTCATGGACGAAGGCAAGCTCGACGCGATGGCTTTCGAACTGAATGGTCACCCCCATCTTCTTGCTGGGGTACCGGCCGCTCACATTCGACCTGCCGCCTCCAACCCGACGCGAAGGGGCCGACGAACGGATTCGCGTAATCAGCGCGCGTGTGTCTTCTGAGAGTCCTCGGGACCACAACGAAATATCGTCCGGACTGAGCATGAATCTCCCGCCAGAACCCAATGCTTCAAGCGTTGCCGGAGGACCGCGGCTATACCTTCGCGCCCTTCTTCGCACGCCTTTCAAGCTTGCGTGCCTTCAGGTAGCGAATGCCAGCTTCCTTGATGAGATCCTCCAGCAACCGGCCATTCTCAATGGCCTTTTGAATCTCCGGCGCGAGGTCGTCGGGCACATAGATCGAGAATCGCTTGTTTCCTCGGTACCCGGACAGGGCATAACTGCTGTGCCCTTTGCCAGACGCGCACGCCGAACAGTTCTTTCGAATGCAAGGACTTTTTCGTAATGAGAGGGACCCCACCGCTAGGGGCCACAGCTTCCTCGATTTATCGAGAAACCAACGCATGGCCGCCTCGGGAGTATGTTTTGTGAACGTATGCACAGGTGTTATATAACACCTATACGAAAGCCATTGTCAACAACTTTTTCCTTCAAGCCTTGGCGCTCCATCCACGAGTGACGTGCCGGCCCTGAGTCTGTAGCGGTGGGGAGCCGGCTGGCGAAAAGGCTGGTTATATCTTTTGATCGCTTGGCGACGCCAGGACACCCGTGCTCACGGCAACTTTATGGTGATAAATTTGACTCTCGGCAAGGTTATGGTTTAACTGCGGCCGGCGCTGGCAACTACTATCTGCCGAAACAAAGGACTTACACGAACCCTGGCGGCAACATTATGGTTTAAACCCGGCAAAGTTATGCCTTAAGTCACAAACCATGAATGCGTTTTTCTGTTAACGGAGAACGGTGGGACGAAAGAGGGTTTTCAACCTAAAGGACTCAACCCAAAATTCCCGCGAACTGGATTTCCGGTAAGTCGACCGGTGTGGCACGAGTAGGCGCCATCCGCTCCCTTGATACCTCAGCACACAGAAAGAGGCTACTGATTCGGCCCTAAACGGATGTAACGTTTTCGGGTGTTCATGCATCTAACAGCGCATGGAGAGAATCGATTCGCGGAAGTTGCCTGAAGCAGCGTTGAACGAGCGGCGGCGGCGAGCTGTGAAGCTGTGTCGGGCGGGAGTTTCGGTGCGCGAGACGGCACGGCAGTGCGAACTGTCGGCGACCACGGTGGTGAAAGCGCATCAGGCCTATCGCCGTGGCGGCTGGGCGGCGGTGAAGGTCAAACACGGACACCGTCCCAAGGGTTCAGGGTGTTTGCTGGCGCCGGAGCAAGCGCGGGAAGTTCAGGGTCTGATTCAGGACCGGACGCCGGACCAGTTAAAGATGGGTTATGCCTTGTGGACGCGGCAGGCCGTCGGGGAGTTAATCGAAGCCCGTTACGGGATTCGATTGAAAGTCAGGAATGTCGGCAAGTATCTCAAGCGTTGGGGATACACGCCGCAGAAGCCCTTGAAGAAGGCCTACGAGCAGTCCCCCGCGGCGGTGGGAAGGTGGCTTAACGAGCAGTACCCCCTTATCGCCGCACGCGCCCAACAAGAGGGCGCGGAGATCCAATGGGGCGATGAGTCGGGGTTGAGATCGGACGACGTGCGCGGACGCGGCTATGCGCCTAAAGGACAAACTCCGGTGTTGCGGGTCAACGCCTGCCGCGAGGGCCTGAGCGTGATTTCGACGGTGACCAATAAAGGCCAGATGCGCTGGAGGGTCTTTTCCGGAGCCCTGAATGCCAAGATACTGATCGGCTTTCTGGAACGGCTGACGCGCCCGCAACAGAGGAAGATATTTCTGATCCTGGACAACTTGCGGGTTCACCACTCGAAGCTGGTCAAGCGCTGGCGGGAAGAGAACGCCGACAAGATCGAGGTCTTTTATCTGCCCAGCTATTCTCCGGAATTGAATCCGGACGAATTGCTCAACGCCGATCTCAAGCAAAGAGTCACCACGGCCGCTCCGGCCCGAACCGGAAAGGCTCTCAAGCGAACCGCTGTGCGCGCTTTGCGGAGCATTCAAAAACAACCGCAACGCGTCCAGAATTACTTCCAGCACCAGGATGTGAGCTATGCCGCCGCGTAGCATTCCTTCGGGGCCGGGTCAATAAGTTATTTCGAGTCCATGATACAACCCTAATGTCGTTTTGGAAGGCGTGGCGAACGGGCATGAGCTGTTCCCAGTGACAATGAGCAGACGACTTCTTGTTTCGGGTCAGGAGAGTATAATGGGTTGGAGTTGTGCGCATCGGGAAAGTGATCTCCACTATCAGGAAGATGAGTATGCACCTGCGGGGAGATGCGTATTCACTTGCTCAGCCTGCAGGGCGGCAACCCTGAAAATCACCGACCCACAAAAGCAAAGATCGGCCGAGACCATTTTGGGGTTGGATCACCGCCAAACTTGTAGATATTACTTTGGACCTAATTAATACTTACCGACAAGTGAAATGCAGACCGCAAACACTGGTTTGAGAAACATTGATGCTGACCCGAGTTTAAGAAAAGTTCTGCGAATCATGTGGTAATCCTCCTCGTTCAGCCCAATGGCTGAAGCATTATCCCCTCGCGCCGGTTGCGACATCGTATGTGCCGCCGGGCTGGGTGCGGAATCTCACGACGCCGGGTTCGGGCATGGAAACCTCGACCGCCTTGCCCTCCAACGTCACCTGCACTGGCGATGCCGTGCGCAACTGGCATTCTTTTCCCAGCCTCGAATGAATTGAGGCACCGGCAAGCTTGCCATTCTTCCAGACAACATCCACATCAAATCCACCACGCGCACACAGGCCATTGACGGATCCAGCGCTCCATGCCGCGGGAAGCGCCGGCAACAAGTTCAATTCACCGGCGTGTGATTGCAATAACATCTCCGCAATGCCCGCTGTGCCTCCCAGATTGCCGTCCACTTGAAGTGCCTTGCCGTCGCGGGAGAAGAGATTGGGAAACGTGGACTCCCCAACCAGTTTCTTAAGCGTTAGATGGGCTTGTTCTCCATCCAGCAAACGCGCCCACAGGTTGATTTTCCACGCCATGGAAAAACTCATGCTGCCTTCGCCACGCATCACGATCGACTGTTGGGCGGCTGCCGCAAGCTTCGGGGTGCCCCGGAGCGAAATTTGGTTACCCGGGTAGAGTCCCCAGAGATGGGAAAGATGGCGATGGTGGGGCTCGATATCGCCCCAGTCTTCCAGCCACTCCTGCAAGTTTCCGCGCTTGCCGACTTGCATGGGCGGCAAGCGGCGACAGGTCTCCCGAACTCTGTCGCGAAAGTCCGGATCGACTCCCAGAAGCTCCGAAGCCTCGGCATAGTGGCCAAAGAGGTCGCGGATGATCTGGATGTCAATGGTCGATCCTGCGCAGATGGTAGTCCCGGGAAGATAGATTCCCGTGGTTTCATCGAGGTATCGCTCATTGCCTTCGCGCTGGGGAAAATTCTCGGGCGACATGGATGGGCAGGTGACGAGCCACTTGTACTGTGGGTGTTCGACGAGGGTATCCAGGAAGAACTGCGCCGACCCCTTTATGATGGGGTAGATCTTCTGGAGAAATATACGGTCGCCGTTGAACAGGTAATGCTCCCACAAATGGCTGCAAAGCCATGCGCCTCCGACCGAGAAGGTCCCCCAGGTGGGGCCGTCCATCGGCGCGGTGGCGAGCCAGAGGTCGGTGTTCTGGTGCAACACCCACCCTTTGGCGCCATACGTCACCGCCGCGGTCCGCTCCCCCGGCTCCACAATTTCTTCCACCATCTTCATCAGTGGCTCGGCGCAGTCAGCCAGGTTCGCGACTTCCGCCGGCCAGTAGTTCATCTGCAGGTTGATGTTGGTGGTGTATTTGGATCCCCACCAGGGATTCATGTCCTGGTTCCAGATCCCTTGCAGATTGGCGGGCTGGGTCCCTGGGCGCGAACTGCAGATGAGCAGGTATCTTCCATACTGGAAAAAGAGCGTGATCAAATGCGGATCGTTGGCCGTTGCGAAGTTCTTCAGGCGTTCGTCGGTCGGCTGGTGGGCAGCGTCGGTTATGCCCAGGTCGAGGGCAACACGACGAAACAGCCGCTGATGTTCGATGACATGTTCCCGGCGGATATCAAAGTAGGATTTACCGGCAACTCCGCCCAGGTACTTCATGACCCGCGCTTCCGGATCGCCGCTGACGTCCTTGGCGTTTACGAAATTTGTGGCGGCGGAAATCAAGAGCGTTACGACGTTCGCCTCGCGGACGACTAGCTCCTGGTAGCCGGTTTCAACAGTTCCTCCCTCGGCGATGGCCTTGACCCGTGCCTGGTAATCCAACCGACCCTTAATACCCTGGTCAGAGGCATTGTGACCGCGCAGCCCCAGGCTGTCGGGTGGGAGACTGTCGGAGGTGTAATACTCGCCGCCGGAATGATCCGCATTCTTCCCCCCGCTGATGCGGGCCGTGAGAGAGATGCTGCCCGGCTTGCTGGCCGTCAGGCGGACCACAATGACCTGATCGATGGGGCTGGACAAAATCTCGCGTGTGAATTGCACATCCCCCACGCGATAAGTCACGCGGACGATGGCTTCGTCCAGGTCCAGCGCGCGGCGGTAGTCCGCCACGCTGGCGTGGCCCGGAAACGTGAGCCACAGACTCCCGAGCGGCTGGTAGCTCATCTGATCGGTTGGATATCCCATCATCTTGCGCCCGAAGAGGTCGTGGGCCTGCAAGTATTGCCCCTCAAATACCAAGCGGCGTATCTCCGGCAATGCCGCAGGACCACCGGATGTATTGGGATCGTACGGGGCGCCGGTCCAAAGTGTCTCCTCGTTGAGCTGAATGCGCTCCTGTTCTGTACCTCCCATGACCATGGCTCCAAGTCGGCCGTTGCCGAGGGGGAGCGCTTCCGTCCACTCCTTCGCAGGCTGGCGATACCACAGTTCCAGCTTGGGCGGATTCGTTCGCGTTACATCGGTCATGCTCAAGAGTCGCGATTTCGCGGCCAGCAAGCTGGCGGAGCCCGCGAGCAGAGCCTTCCCGGCATCGCGACGTGATATCTTTCTCACGATATCCTCCTTTCAAGCGTCCGAATCATGTTTGGTCGTTTTGTTGTTCAGTATGGTATTTGCCGGTATACATCGAACTCATAAATTGACCAATGATAGAGGGCATTCATGCCCGTTTGCGTGACGCGAATGTAACGGGCCTTCTGCTCGGGGAAAGTGATGGTGGTAATGCCCAATTGCCCGGCGCCGGTGGCGATGGGTTTTCCCCAGTTGTTGCCATCCTTGGACACCGAGACGGTATATTGATCCGGGGAATCCCAGAGCGCCCAGGTATTGTCCAACACGATCTTCTCGAAGGTCTGTTCGCGTTTCATATCCACCTGAAACCATTGGCCGGCATATTGGGGCTTGGTCATGTCGCGCCAGCCCGTCCAATGATCACCATCAATAGCATTGGCGGCAGAGACATCAACTGGAATCTGATTCCCGCTGAATAGAAATGAACCGTCGGGCCCGGAGGCCGAGGCCGTCCATGATTTCTTGTCTAATGCCAGATCATTCGAGGGTGGGGGCGGCAGCGGCTTGGGTGAGGTAAGCGGGAGGCGGCCGAGGCCGATGAAATTCCAGAGGCCGGGCGCCACATTGAACTTCACATAATCGGCATCCTCGCCATTCCAGGTGACCCCAGTCACCCTGCCGCGATAGCTCCCATTCCACACGGTCGCGCCATTGACCTGGATCGTGTTCAGTGTTGTAAATGAGTTTTTCGGGATGCCCACGATGGCAGTGGTGTTGGCGGGCGAACTTAGTTCCAGAGAATACTCGGCGGCCGCCTTCTTAAGCACCACCGTGACGTTGCCCCGGAGAGAGGGCACCACGCACTTGATGGAGTTCAAGAAGGCTTCCTTGGGCAACACATGATAAGTGCCCCAGCCGGGCGTTTCAGGAGAAACACCAGCAATGGTTTGGGAAAGCACGAGGGCCGGCGGATTCCATCCATGATTCAGCGACGAGCCGGCGTCAAAAGCATCAACGCGGGATGCCCACCACCGGTCATAGTGTTCCCACAAGGTCGTAAAGCTGCAGGGGATCATGGTTCTGTAACGATGATACATTCGGAGCAGGGCATATTCCTGCTTGCCCATTTTGCAAAGCGCCTCGAAAACCCAGCGGTCGAAAAAGTTGCTGGCATTCATTCTTTGGGTCAGCACCGTGTTGTAGATGGATTCCCATTTGGAACCGTCTGCCAGCCCGGCGTTCACGGCCATGGCATTGGCCCGGTCGTCTGGCGCATAGACGTCCTCGGACATGTAATACTCGCCTTTCCCGTAAAGGCTATCAAAGGTGCTCTTGATCGCATCGAGCTTCGCGTCAATGGCGGGCACATCCGCTTGATGCCCGGTCACCAGCGCCATTTGCTTGAGCGTTTTCAAGTCAATGTAATAGAAGCACGTCTCGATGATGCCGGTATCTTTACTTTCCTTGCCCCAATCATACCAGGTGTGCTGGTTACCAGACATGCCCACCTTATAGACTCCGGGATAACGGAACATCAGGTTGAGCGTGTTGGAACCGCCGCCACTCCAACCCCACACAGCGGTCCGGTTTGAATCGATATAAGGACGTGTTCTCTCCTGGGCGAGCAATGCCGCCGCTTGTTCCTTGGAGGAAAGGACCCCCACCGTGCCGTAAATGACCTTGCGCCAAGCTCGTCCTTTGGGCCCCGGAGTGCCCCGTTTGTCCACGCTGGCAACAATGTAACCCTGGACGGCGATCAGACGGTGGAATATCCCCTGCGGACCCGCCCATTGGTCGAGCACCGTCTGCCCCGCAGGCTCTCCGTAGACATGCATGAGGATGGGGTATCTCTTCGCCGGATCAAACCCTTTGGGCTTAATCATCCAGCCGTCAAGGCTCACGCCATCGTCAATATCAACGGGGAAGAATTCCGACGGCGGTTCGAATAGAGGCGCGATCTTCGATCGCAACTCATGATTGTCCTCAAGTACCCGTTTCACTTGATGGCCGGGAAGCGTGATGAGGTCCGTAATGGGGGGTGAGTCAATCGTCGAATAGGTGTGGATCGCCCAACTAAAATCGGGAGAAACCTGGTAAGAATGGGTTCCGGCCAGATGGTTGGGCGTTACTTGGCCCGCCTCGCCGGTCCCGTCCAAGCAGTTGCGGTAGAGGTAGCGCTGAGAGGCGTTGTGGGGCGAAGCAATATAATATGCCCAGGTCTCCCGCGGATCGATACCCTCCAAGTGGATCACATCAAACTAGCCGGGGGTCAAAAGCCGGGATTGCTTCCCGTCCCGCGAAACCATGTACACGTGCCGCCATCCATCCTTTTCGCTCACCCAAAGAAAGTCGTTCCCTTTGTGAACCCACTGCAAATCGTCCACCACATCAACCCGCGTATCATCGTGCTCACGATAGACTTCAATCACCGACCCGGATTGGGCGTCGGCCAGCAGCACGTCATCGATGTTTTGCAGGTGATTCAGGTGTTGCAAGACGAGTTCGCTGGAATTCCCGGCCCAAGCCATATAGGGAATGTAGTTGTCCCTATTGTCTCCAGGCGCATCCATCCATTTGGTAGACCCTCCCGATGCCTTAACAACGCGTATTCTGGCAGCAGGATTCGTGGTTCCCGGCTGCGCATAAGGAATATGTTTGGCCTCAGGGTATACGCCAAATTTGGGATAGGGAACTTGGGTCAAGACGTCGTAAGGACCACCCGTGTCATAGATCAGGGGGAAGTCACTTTCCCCGGACGAATCAATCTGCCAGTAAGCGATGCGCTGCCCGTCCGGGCTCCAACAGAATCCGTCCCGAATGGAGAACTCCTCTTCGTAGACCCAATCGGTAGTGCCGTTGGTTAAGGAGGCTGAACCGTCTTTTGTAAGCGGGACGATCGACCCACTCGCGAGGTCCTCCACATAGATATTCTGCTCGCGCACATAGGCAACCTTTGATCCGTCGGGCAAGAACTTGGCAAACATGAGGATGGCAGGTGCGGTATTCCCTCCCAGTTTTCGCAGCTTTTTGGTCGCGAGATCGAGCACCCAATAATCTCCCCGCGAGTTCTGCCGCCATACGCGACGCGTATTGGTAAAGATCAAAAGGCACTTCATATCCTTTGACCACGAATAGTCATCGATGGACAGCGGTGCCTTCGTACCCGGTGGAATGAGCTCTGTGGCGGCAACCAGTACCTCCCAGGCGCCGGTCGCGGTGTCATGCCGCAGGATATCCTTCGCGCCTTTGACCTGTGCGGACGCCTCAACCGTGGTATACGACTCCCCTCCTTTCAACCACCTGGCCGGCCCGAATGTCTTGGCGTCAAATTCCTTGGCGACAAAACCGCGGCGCAGTATTTCGCTGAGTTGTGGCGAAAGCTGCGCGGGGGCAACTCCGGGGAAAACGATTAGGGCGGTGAGACCGGCTAGATATGCTAGCCCGACTTTCGCAGCTCGGAGCCATTCCAGGTGAAATTCGGTGTGGGCATCGCGGTAACTCTTGAAACTTCAATGGGGGTTGTACAAAAGGGCTTGTAGTGTAGACCTACCCCCTTTTCATCTCCGCTCAAGCTTGGCACAATGGCGGCCAGCCATGTACCTGCGTGCGAACAAGCGAATCAAAGACGGCAAGGAGCACCGCTATTGGAGCGTGGAGGAGAGTCGGCGGCTGCGTTCGGGGCGGGTGGTGCAGCGGCGGGTTTTGTATTTGGGCGAGATCAACGACAGTCAGCAGGCGGCGTGGCGCAAGACGCTGGAGGTGTTTGATGAAGCCGAGCAGCGGGCGGCGAGCCTGAGTTTATTTCCCGAGGACCGGGCGCTGCCGGCCGACGCGCTGGACGGCGTGCAGGTGAAGCTGAAGGAGATGGAACTGCGGCGACCGCGGGCGTTTGGCAACTATTGGCTGGGGTGCGAACTGTGGCGGCAATTGGGGCTGAGCGCGTTTTGGCAAGATCGTTTGGGTAAGGGGCGGGAAGAAGTGCCGTGGGCGAAGGTGCTGGAGCTGCTTGTGGTGAGCCGCTTGGTGGCGCCGGGCAGCGAGTTCCGTTTGCACCGGCAGGGGTTTGACCAGAGCGCCCTGGGAGATCTGTTAGGCACGGGCTTTGCCGTAGCGGAGAAGGACCGTTTGTATCGATGTCTGGACCGCCTGGGGGAACACAAGACCGCGCTGTTCGATCATCTGCGGCAACGCTGGCAAGAGCTGTTTCAGGCGCGCTTCGATGTGCTGCTCTACGACCTGACGAGCACCTACATCGAAGGGGAAGGCGAGGAGATTCCCAAGGCGAAGCATGGCTACAGCCGGGATCCTCGCGGCGATTGCCGGCAGGTGGTGATCGCGCTGGTGGTGACGCCGGAAGGATTTCCGCTGGCTTATGAAGTGCTGGCGGGCAACACTTCGGACCGCACCACGCTGCGAGGATTTCTGGACAAGATCGAAGCGCAGTATGGACGGGCACGGCGGGTGTGGGTGATGGACCGGGGGGTTCCTACGGAAGAAGTACTGGAAGAAATGCGCACCGGGGGTCGAGAAGTTTTCTACCTGGTGGGGACGCCGCGCGGCAAGATTCAGCAGTACGAAAAGCGCTGGCTGGAATTGCCCTGGCAGAAAGTGCGTGAGTCGGTGGAAGTGAAGTTGTTCGCCGCGGATGGCGAACTGTACGTGCTGGCCAAGAGCGCGGGGAGGCACGCCAAGGAACGTGCCATGCGGCGGCGCAAGTTGGTGCGCTTGCTAAAGACCTTGCGCAAGCTGCGCCGCAGTGCTCCGGCACGCGATCAACTGCTGCTGCGGATCGGCGCGGCTAAAAAGGAAGCGGGACGCGCCTTCGGCTTCGTGCCGATCGGCTTGCCCCAAGAGGGAGAGGAAGTCACCCGTCAGACGTTTTCTTTTCGCTTGGACAAAGAGAAGTTGCGGAAGGCGGAGTTGCGCGACGGCCACTATCTGCTGCGCTCGAACCTGCTGGGAGAAAAGCCGGAAGTGCTCTGGGAACTCTATATCTTACTGACCCAAATTGAAGCTGCCTTCAAAACCTTGAAGAGCGAACTGGGACTGCGTCCGATTTATCATCAAGTGGAAAAGCGCGTGGAGGCCCACATCTTCGTGGCTTTCCTGGCTTACGCCCTGTCGGTCACGCTCCGGCACCGGTTGGCCCCCTGCGCTCCGGGGTTGACACCCCGCGGCGTGCTGGAAAAATTGGCGACAATTCAAATGCTGGATGTCTGCCTGCCCACCACCGACGGGCGCTGGCTGATCATGCCGCGCTATACGCAACCCGAACCAGAGCAGATGCTCCTGCTCCACCAACTTCACCTGTCACTGCCGTCGCAACCTCCGCCACGCATCAAGCCGGCGGAGACCGTCACCGACCAACAGGTGCAGCTCAAAATGTAGTGTAGACCTTCGAGACCGCTTTGCTGAAAATAAACTACTTAGCTGGCGCTTGTCGCCTCAACTGCGAAAGTTGGGTTAACTGTTTATCTTCCTCACCCCTACGAATACGGCCGAGAGTTATCCTTTAAGGTTTACTATCGCGAAGATAATGGTGCCGATCTTCCAATGCTCAGCGTGAAACAGATGGCGGATGCGCGCGACTTGTTCATCGGGAATCATGCTGCACCTCGGGAAAAGGATTCACCCAGCGCCCCCGGCGACCGCAAATCTGACAGATGACCCCGCTCGCCGCGTACGCGGCGTCCGACCCCGGGGAAAAAACTGCCGGCGGAGGGGCTGCGGCCGGCTCCCGAGCCGGAGGCGCTGTCAGGTTCACACAGGGGGAAGCACGAAGGGAAGATCGATCTGTCACGCGAGATCTTAAGCGCTGGCGATACTCGCGTTGGCGCTAGTAGTGGTCGAGACGCCCCTCCAGGCCGAGACTTTGTTGATACCGGCAGTTGGCCTCGCGGCGCTGGAGACGGCGGGGTTTTTGGCGGCAATGGGGACGGCGATAACGCTGGCCGCGGTCACAGCGCGGGCAGAGATAAAACACCGCGCCCCAGGGAGGAAAGTGACATACGCGCTGGCGAAAAACCGCGGAACAAGCAATCGGCACCGGTTTCGAGAGGGAGCACTGGACAACCGGCGACGATCATGGCAAGGTGACGCTCGGTGACGAACTGGGAGGTCCTTTGACCGGGGCCACCAATGAAAAACCCCGGTTGGGCAAACAACCGGGGTTCTCCTCCTTACATCTCCAGGAACTCATCCTACCAAATCCCGCCGTCCCCGAACGCGCCTGCGGCGATGACATTCAAAGCCAAAGCCGCCGCCGGCGATGAGGATAGCTCGCTCTCAATCCTCGGCCTGCGTTCAGATTTCTACGTTTCTAAGCGGGTTCCTGCAAGCGTCGCCACCGGAGTCTGCGACAAAGCGTCAAGCACATGTTGCGGAGTATAGTTTCCGAGTGAACCATTGTTGGGCGGCGCATTTTATAAGCCGGCACTGGCTTATTGAACCTCGCAAAATTCAGTGACAGTTTCTAATTCTTCAGAACATACGGGATGCATGAAAACCCTTGTGCATCCGCGACGCGATTTCCAAGCACTCGAAGATCGACGCAGACGAGCCGCCAAGCTGTTCCGGGCGGGGGGCGAGGCTTGCGTCGGTCGCCCGAACTCTCCAGGTCAGTCGGCAGAGTGTCAGCCGCTGGTACCGGCCGTGGAAACAGGGCACCGCGGAGGCTCTGCACGCCGCCGAGCGGGCGGGCCGCAAAGCGAAGCTTGAGCGCCCGCAACTGCAGCAGCTCGACGGGGCGGTGCGCCCAGGGGCGCGCGCCTAGGGCTTGGGGACGGATCTGTGGACCCTGCCGCGGGTGGCCAAGCGGATCGAGCGCTTGACGGGGGTGCGGTACCATCCGGGCCATGTCGGGAAGATTCTGGGCGCCCTGAACTGGACGCTGCAACGACCGGCCCGACGGGCCCGTGAGCGCCCAGCGGCGGCGGGGCGGCAGTGGGTGGGGGAGCGCTGGCCGGCGGTAAAAAAATGCTCGGCGCCGCCGCGCCTGGATCGTCTTCCAGGCCGCCGATCCCCAGCCCAGAAGAGCCACCCACTGCTCGCCCAGGCTGGCGATGTAACAGAGCGACTCCCCGATGGGGGTGTTCAAAACCCAAGTAATGATGCTGCTGCATTAACCCGCGCCACGCCCCTCGCTCCTCCTGCCGCACCGGAAGCACCACCAGACTGGGCTTGAGCGCTGCGCTGTTCATGCCTCCCGGCGAGCAGATTCGTCTCAAAATAGCCAACCCCGATTCACCTACGATTGTTTTCTGTCACCTGGAGAACTTTGACACAACCCTGCCACTCCGGTAGAGACTCATTTTGAGGTGGCACGGGCGTCCCGCCCGTGAGCGGTCACGGCCAAGATGGCCGTGCCACCTCAATATAAGTCTCTTCCCACACTCCGGCCACGGGGCAGTTTGATTCTTGCCAGGGCAATTCCTGCCCTCCGAAGCTAATGGCTCAAGGCCTTCCGGTGGTCCCTGCCGATGCCGGGCTGACGCCGATCACCTCTAAAGCAAACGATACTTTCCCTCCCTCTTCCTCCGGTCCCCGCGCGTGTGTTTATGGTATAGTCGCGGGGAAACTCGGAAGGGAAAGCATCTATGCCTATCGTTGAAAAAGTCGAGAAGGATCTGGTGGCGGCCCTCAAGGCGCAGGAAACGCTCAAGCTTTCCGTGCTGCGCATGATGAAAGCCGCTCTGATGAACAAAAAGGTCGAACTGGGAAAAGCCGTTGACGACCCGGAAGCGCTGGCGGTGCTGCGGACGCTTGCCAAGCAGCGTCGCGAGTCCGTCGAGGCCTTTCGCAAAGGCGGAAGAGACGACTTGGCGGACAAGGAAGAAGCGGAGATCAAGATTGTGGAAGCCTATCTCCCGGCCGCGGCGAGTGAAGAGGAAATCGATGCGGCGGTAGCGGCCGCCATCGCCGAGACCGGCGCCAGCACCGCGAAGGATCTTGGCAAGGCGATGAAAGCGGCTATGGCCAAACTGGCCGGCAAAAACGCCGACGGCAAGCGCGTGAGCGAGAAGGTGCGGGCCAAGTTGGGCGGCGCTGACGCTGAATACCTGTTCTCAACAGCCGATTAGGAATACACCTATGAGCAACGAAACCATCGCTGATTCCGGAAGCACCCCAAAGAAGCACACCCCGTACGTGCCCGAAACCATGGAGATGAAGGAATTCACCCTCCGCGCCTTGCTGATCGGGCTGGTGATGACAGCCATCCTTGGCTCCGCCAATGCCTATCTCGGGTTGAAAGCCGGAATGACCATTGCGGCAACGTATCCCGCCGCCGTCATCGGGATGGCCCTGCTGCGGCTGATGAAGGGTTCCCTGCTGGAGGAGAACATTGCCCGAACCGTGGGTTCAATTGGTGAGTCGGTGGCGGCAGGCGCCGTCTTCACCATTCCCGCCTTCGTGATGGCGGGTTTGTGGCCAGGGCTGACCCGCGACAAATACTGGACCACCGTCGCGCTCATGGTGATCGGCGGCACGCTGGGGATTCTCTTCGTCACGCTTCTCCGCCGCGTCATGGTGGAAGACCCGGAACTTCCGTTCCCGGAGTCCGTTGCCGCCTCGGAAATCCATAAGGCCGGCCAGCAAGGCTCCAAGGCAGCCAAGATTCTGTTCGCCAATATGGGCTTTGGCGGACTGATGTACCTTCTGGGTGCGGTTAACGTGTTTTCCGCGAGCAACACCTTTCCCGTCAGCATTAGCGCCCTGGGCAAGAAACTGCTGCTGCGCACCAGCACCAATCCCAACGTTGCCACCACGGTGACCGGGGGCGCGACCATCTTCACCGCGCCGGACGTGAGCCCGGCTTACCTGGGAGTCGGCTACATCATCGGCCCGCGACTCGCGTCCTTGAATTTTGCCGGCGGCGTGCTGGCTTGGGGATTGCTCGTTCCGCTGCTGACCTTTGTTCTTGGACCCACCATCCAGGCTTCCCATGCGGGCGGCCAACCGCTCTCCTGGACGCTGCTGGCGCAAGCGATCTATTTCTCGGTGGTGCGCCCCATCGCGGTGGGCGGAATGCTGGTGGGCGCCTCCTACACCCTGTTCAAGATGCGCAAGCAACTGGGCGTCGGCATGGCGCGTGCCATCACCGATCTGAAGAAATCCGCCGCTGCGCATGCCGCCAGCAGCCGCACCGACCGCGACCTGAGGTCGAAGGCGGTATTTGCGGGCGTGGGCGTGGTGTTTGTGGCGATGATCGCGCTGTACTACTTCTTCATCGGCAGCGCGGGAAATCTTACCAGTTCGAAAGTCATCGCCGGCGCGGTGGTCGCGGCGCTGGTGATGATTGTGCTCGGCTTCTTCTTCGCCGCGGTTTCCGGAAATCTGGTGGGAATGATCGGCTCCTCCAATAATCCCGTGTCGGGATTGACGCTCTGCACGCTGGTGATTGCGGCCCTGCTGATGGTGGCCCTGGGCGTCTCCGGCACCGGTGGCGTCACCGCGGTGCTCGGCATCGCGGCGGTGGTCTGCGTCTCTTCCGCCGTGGCGGGTGAGATGTTGCAGGACCTCAAGGTGGGGCACATTCTCGGCGGCACGCCCGCCAAGATGGAGGTCGGCGACCTGTTCGGCATCGTGGTCGCCTCCCTGGTCCTCTTCTTCCCGCTGGCGATTCTCGACAAAGCCTACCACTTCGGCAGCGCCGCATTGCCCGCGCCACAAGCCGGGCTGATGGCGATGCTCGCGAAAGGCATCGTGGGCGGTGACATGGCGTGGCCGCTGGTGATTGTCGGAATCCTGATGGGCTTCGCGCTGATCATGATCGAAGTGAAGAGCGTGATGCTTTTCGCGGTCGGCATGTATCTCCCGCTGGGGACCACCTTCGCGATCTTCGTCGGTGGCGTAATCCGCTGGGTAACCGACAAGCTGCGGGATCGCAGGGGCCTGAACGATGCTCAGAAAGCCCGCGTGGATAATGCCGGCGTGCTCACGGCTTCGGGACTTATCGCCGGCGAGGCTCTGTGCGGGTTGGTCATCGCCGGACTGGTGGGGTCAGGCCATAATGTGACCCTCCTGTCATGGGCGCCGCCGTTCTGGGCCGCGCTGATTGCGCTTCTCGTGCTGGTCATCGCCTTGGTGCGGGTCCCGCTGGCCAATGCCGGCAGCCCCGATGAGCCCGCGCCGCCCACGGCGATTATGTAATGCTTGCGATAAGCGGCGGGCATTGGCTCGGACCGGCAACACAAGATCGACGTGACCGCAACTGCCATCGGCCAGGATCGTTAGGGACGGGAGACTTCCACCGGGCCCACGGTGGTCAGCAAGGGCCTGGTGCGCAACGGGTGGTCGTGGGCCTGTTGGCCGCAGGCGCAAGCCACGGTGCGCGGAGCGGCGCGGGGGCGGGAAACAGCAGCCATGGGCTCAACGCGGCGGCACCGGCCCGGGGCAGAGCCGAGCGTACCGCCATCTCCGTGGCTTCCAGATCCCGTCGCCCCGTCTTGCGCCGATCCTGGAAAACCACCCGCAAGAGTTGATGTACTTGGCGCGCGACCTCTTGCCAGATCGCTTGCGCCGTCTTTTCCCCGGCGCACGGGCGACTTGCTCCAATCCCATAAATCTGAGAATATGACACGCTTGCCCGAAAGGGCGTTCATCATTATAAGGGAGGCTATTATGCCAAGTAATTTGAAGCACCACAGTCACATCATCACGGACGGTCGCGACCGCGCCCCGGCGCGCGCCATGCTCAAGTCCATCGGGTTCACGGACGAAGACCTGGCCAAGCCGATTGTCGGCATCGCCAACACCTGGATTGAGACCATGCCGTGCAATTTCCACCTGCGGGCACTGGCGGAAAAGGTGAAGGCCGGCGTGCGCGCGGCGGGCGGCACTCCCATGGAGCTCAACACCATCGCCATTTCCGACGGCGTGACCATGGGCACCGAGGGCATGAAGGCTTCCCTGGTCAGCCGCGAGGTGGTGGCGGACTCCATTGAACTGGTGGGGCGCGGGCACATGTTTGACGCCATGGTGGCGCTGGTGGGCTGCGACAAAACCATTCCCGGCGGAGCCATGGCGCTGATCCGGCTGAACGTCCCCAGCGTTCTTCTTTATGGCGGATCCATCGCCGCCGGACGCTTCCAGGGCCGTGACGTGACCGTGGGCGACGTTTTCGAAGCCGTGGGCGCCAATGCCGCCGGGCTGATGACGGACGCGGAATTGAAGGAACTGGAAGACCACGCGTGTCCGGGCGCGGGCGCGTGCGGCGGGCAGTTCACCGCCAACACCATGTCCACGGTGATGGAATTCATCGGCCTCTCTCCCATGGGATTGAACAGCATTCCCGCTCTCGACCCGAAAAAGGACGAAGCCGCCTTCCAGTGCGGCCAGATCGTCATGGATCTGCTGAAGCGCGGAGTGAAACCGCTCGACATCCTCACGCGCCAAGCCTTTGAGAACGCCATCGCCAGCGTGGCGGCCACCGGCGGCTCCACCAACGCCGTGCTGCACCTGCTGGCCATGGCGCGCGAAGCCAACGTCCCGCTGGCGATTGAAGATTTTGATGTGATCAGTTCGCGCACGCCCATCATCGCGGATTTGAAGCCCGGCGGGCGTTTCGTGGCCGTGGATGTGCATCGCGCCGGCGGAATTCCGCTGATCGCCAAGAAGCTGCTGGAGGCCGGTTTGCTCGATGGCTCGCAGATGACGCCCACCGGCAAGACGATCGCCGAGGAAGCCGCGCGCGTCACCGAAACTCCCGGGCAGGATGTGGTGCGGCCCGTCTCCAATCCCATCAAGAAAACCGGCGGCCTGGTGATCCTGAAAGGGAACCTCGCGCCGGAGGGCTGCGTCATCAAGGTGGCGGGCTACGAACGCACCCACCATCGCGGGCCGGCGCGCGTCTTCGATTGTGAAGAAGACGCCATGCGCGCCGTGATGAGCAAGAGCATCAAGGCCGGGGATGTGGTGGTGATTCGCTACGAAGGCCCGCGCGGCGGGCCGGGCATGCGCGAAATGCTGGGCGTGACGGGGGCCCTGGTGGGCGAAGGCCTGGGCGATTCGGTGGCGCTGCTCACCGACGGCCGCTTCAGCGGCGCGACGCACGGCCTGATGGCGGGTCACGTGGCGCCGGAAGCGGCGCGCGGAGGACCCATCGCCGCCGTGGCCGATGGCGACACCGTGGTGTTCGACATCGAAAAACGCCGGATCGATATGGAAGTCTCCGACGCCGAAATCCAGGCGCGCCTGGCGAAGTGGAAGGCCCCTGAGCCGCGTTACAAGCGCGGCGTGTTCGCCAAATACGCGGCGCTGGTTTCCTCCGCTTCGGAAGGCGCGGTGACGTTTGTGAAGGAGTAGCGGCAGGGGTTGTCCTAACTTTCCTGACTGGATTGTGCCCGCCAGATTTTGCCGGGCGAGGGAATTTGTGGCAGCGAGTACCGCTTGCCGCCAGGCGGTACTGGCTGCCCACTACCTGATTGTGGATACCCCACTACTCCCCACGAATTCCTGCTAAACCCTGTAACTCCAGCCCCTATCCTCCCCGGTTGTTTTGTCGACATCCAGACGAATAGTCGGGACA
This sequence comes from uncultured Acidobacteriota bacterium, assembly GCA_963810005.1. Lineage (GTDB taxonomy): Bacteria > Acidobacteriota > Terriglobia > UBA7540 > UBA7540 > Bog-366. The sequence continues at coordinate 81,278 of CAWELY010000038.1, read as the reverse complement.
AATTTTCCGGCTAATTGGTCTAGACAAATTGTCCAGAGGTGGGGTCCGCCGGGAAGCGTAGGGCCGAGCGGCGGTCGGCCCAGGCCGAGCCGCGCTCTGCTTACTGCCGACTACTGCGCGCTGGCCCTTCTCGCATTTCCTTGCCGCGCTGCCTGGGAATGTGCAAAAATGTTGAGTGAGGGAAGGTGCGGCGCTGAGAGATGGAGCGTGCGCCTTCCCACCGGGGGCACACCACGCATCCAAGGAGAGTAAGTGCATCCTGACCTTAAAGCCGTTATCGAGGTCCAGCAACTTGACCAGCAGGTTGCGGAACTGACGGTGCTGATCGATTCCCTACCCAAACAGATTCAAACCCTGCAATCGCAACTGGATGATTTCATCCACGCGCACGAAGAACGCAAGAAGCGCCTGGCCGCCAATCTGAAAGAGCGCAAGGACCTGGAAGGCGACATCAAAGTCATCCAGGAGAAAATCACCAAGCACAAAGATCAGCTCTACCAGGTGAAGACCAACGAGCAATACCGGGCGATGCTGAAGGAGATTGAAGGGGAAGAGGGCAACATCCGCAAGATCGAGGACCAGATCCTGGAAAAAATGATCGAGGCGGAAGACATCCAGAAGCGCGTCCAGGAAGCGGCGGCGCGGCTGGAGGGCGAAAAAGCGCGCGTGGCGGCGGAAATCAAGCGCCTCCAAGACGAGCGGCAAAAGGACCTGGATGAGCGCGAGCGCCTGCAAAACCAGCGCAAGGAAGTAGCCGCCACTCTCACCGGGACCGTCCTGGCGCTCTACGAACGCATCCGCACTTATCGAACCGGCGCAGCGGTGGCGGAGGTCCGCGACGGTCTTTGCACCGCGTGCAATGTTCGCTTGCGGCCGCAGGTATACAACGAAATCCGAGCCGGCGAAACGGTGATGACCTGCGAAAACTGTAGCCGCATCCAGTACTATGTTGAGCCTCCCGCGGAGGAACAGGCCGCCGGTGGCGCTGATGGCACGCGAGTGACGATGTCGTGAAAGGCCGGGAACAGGTTACAGGGAACGGATGGCTGTCACCAGTAACCTGTCCCCTATAACCTGAGTTTCCCATGCCCAACTCACCTGAAATCGTTGCCCACATCGACGGCGGATCGCGCGGCAATCCGGGCCCCGCGGCCTACGGAGTGGCCATTGAAACGGCGCAAGGCCAGACCCGTCACGGCGTTTGCGAAATTCATCGGGAAAACCACTAACAACTTTGCCGAATACCAGGGGCTGCTGGCGGCCCTGGACTACGCCCTGAGCCATGGCTATCCACGTCTGCGCGTGCTGACCGATTCGGAATTGATGGCCCGGCAGATTTCCGGACGGTACAAAGTCCGCAGCCCTGACCTGAAGCCGTTGCACGACAAGGCCCAGGCGATGATTGCTCGCCTGGAGTCCTTTTCCATTCGGCACGTGTATCGCGAGCAAAACCGCGAAGCCGACCGGCTGGCGAATCAGGCCATGGACGATGCCGAGCGCGGCGTAGTGCCGCACGAACCCGCGCCACGACCCTGCCGCCACACCGCGTCACGTCCGTGCACCACAAGCTTCCACGACTGCCCCGCGCGAAACCTCTGTGTATTTCCGCGACGTTCCAGAATGGCGTGCTCCATCCGCACACGCAGCTTCCGCTGCTTGACGGCGAGGAAGTGGAATTGGAAATTCGCCGCAAGAAATAACCAGGCTCATGAAACCCTGCGGGCGTGGATGCGAAGCTTGGGAGTGCGGCAGCTTGCTGCCGCTTTTGCGCCAGCCAGCTTGCTGGCTGGGAATTGTGCTCGCGGCGGAAATCCCCGCGCGCAAGCTCGCGGGGAGGAAAGCGGCAGCAAGGTGCCACACTCCATCATAGGTTCGCTCCAGTATGCCGGCAGGGAAGGGTTTTTCCACAGGCAAGGACCCGACCCTTCCCAGTCCGTCATGAATAAATCTCGCTGGCCCGCAGGCCGGCATGTTCGGCTCATGCCGTCGGTAAAGGTTGGTTCCGTCAATCTCGCACTCTGGTATCATAGGATCGATCAGAGAATGAATTCCCGGGAGAAACGTCTCTATGGCACAGCGAATGGTGAAGTGCGTGAAGCTGAATAAGGAACTTCCCGGTCTGGAGGAGCCCCCCTGGGCGGGAGAACTCGGCCAGCGCATCTACGATAACGTCTCCCAAGAAGCGTGGAACCAGTGGCTCAACTTCTTAAGGATGTTGATCAACGAATATCGCCTGGTGCCTTCGACGAAGGAAGCCCAGGAATTTATCGCCAATCAGATGGAGCAGTTCTTCTTCGGCGAAGGGTCGGCGCATCCGCCCGGGTATGTCCCGATCAAGTAAGGCAGTGGCTAGTGGTCCAGGAGAGTCATGAGTCGTCAAAGTGAAAGCTCCTGAAGGTGATGGCTCACGGCGGTGATGACTAACCACTAGCCACTTACCACTGAATTTCCAATTTCGAGGAGCCCCATGCGATTCCAGGTATCAACATTCTTCAAGGTTTTGGGAGTGGGAGCTTTCTTGCTCATCTTCGGTCTTGCGCTTCAGGCCGGGCCGACGCCCGACGACGGCGGCGATCTCTTCAAGCAAAAGTGCTCGATGTGCCATGGTGCCGATGGCAAGGGGTATTCCGCCCTGAAGACTCCTGACTTCACCGATCCCAAGGCGCAGGCTTCCCTGACGGATAAGGAAATCGTGGAGACCATCAAGAACGGGAAGAAGGGCACGGCCGATGCCGCCATTCGGGGACAAACTGAATGACGAGCAGATCAACTCGCTGCTCACTTTCATTTGCTCGCTTAAGCACAAATAGCCGCCTGGGACGGCAGCGAATTTCGGTAGTGGTACAGTTTGAAATCAGGTGGTGGGGCAGATGGGTCAATCTCCGGTATGGCCGTTTACCGTCAACTTGACCGCCTCTGTCCAACTGTTGCGGTAGGGACGACCATTGCTGATCCCCCCCCGCACAGATCCGTACAAGCGCGTTTACGCATACGGCTCTTACCAGGGATGTCGAGCGGCGAAGCGGGCCCTCGGGTAAGGGTGCAGAACGCGGGGGCGTGGAATCCAGCGGTTCAACAAAGGGGTGAGACGTGCCCATCGCACCTGGGCGCGTTGGCGGCGGCGGACCAGAACACTCCGCCACAACCGACAAACGCGCCGGGCAAAGGTGCGCAACTGAGACGCGTTGCCCGGAACAGCGTGATATTGGTAGTAGCCCAGCACAGCTTGGCGAAGCCATGCACCGACGTCGGCCGTGCGATGATGCTTCCGGCGTTGAAGCTCAGCCTTAAGGGCTTTGAGCTTCGCAACCATCCGCTTCTTCGCCATGATCCGCCAGACGATGAACGCTCCGTTGCTCTTGCGCTGCCCACAGAAGTGAGTGAAACCCAAGAACGTGAAGGTCTCGGGTTTTCCCTTTCCGCGCTGTTTCCGGTCACGAGCGGCGAACCGCCCGAACTCGATCCGTCGTGTCTTGTCCGCGTGCAATTCCAGACCGAACTTGGCCAGGCGTTCCCGGAACTCGCGCCAGAACCGCTCCGCTTCCGTCCGGTATTGGAAGCCCACCACAAGGTCATCCGCGTATCGGACGACCATCACATCGCCCTTCGCGATTTTCTTGCGCCAGGCCTCCCCCCAGAGGTCGAAAACGTAGTGCAGGTAGACGTTAGCGAGCAGGGGTGAAACGACGGCCTGAACGCAAAAGATAACTTCCAATTTGAGCGCACAGTTCGCTACCGGCAGGAGGGTAAAAGAACATGAAAAACCTCTTGACTTGTGACATAAATAGACGTACTTATATGTCATATGACTCGCGCCAGCGATGCTCGAAAGGCCGAGCGACTCAACCAGGCGCTTACTCTTCTCCGCGCGCGGGCACCCCTGCCCGAGGCCGCCGAACGCCTGGCTCGCGAATGGTCGGTCACCAAGCGCCAAGCCTATCGTTATCTGCAGCGGGCTCAGCAACTCCGACGACCCGTCCCGGCACAAGATGCCAGGGTCTCCTTTACGGTCAAGCTCTCGCGCCGCCTGGTGGCAAGCCTCCGGACCTACGCCGCCTCAACCGGCTTGACCCTGAGCGAGATCGTCAGCCGAGCCGTGCAGGCGGTACTCCATCGTGGGGGAGGCCATGGCTGACCACCCGCTGGGTCGGCAACGCGCGCGGCGGGTGGAATATCAATTTGACCGGTTGTGGGCAGAGAAGCTGGCCCAGGTTTATGCCTGCCTGGTACCCGACCCGCTGCCGCCCCCCGTATGGGCCGCGACCCCACGGCCCCGGAACAATCAGGAGGTTCTGCATGACCAAAGTGGCCGCTATTTACGCCCGTGTGTCCTCGGACCGCCAGAAGGAGAACCACACGATCGCCAGCCAAGTGTCAGCCTTGAGGGATTATGCCCAAGCCCACGAGTACAAAGTTCCAGCCGAGGGGTGCTTCCAAGATGAAGGTTATAGTGGCGCCACGCTGCTGCGGCCGGGGCTGGAAGCCCTGCGCGACTTGGCCGCCGCCGGCCACCTCGAAGTGGTGCTCATTTACTCGCCGGATCGCCTGAGTCGCAAGTATGCCTACCAGGTGCTGCTGGCGGAAGAGTTGAGCCGGTGCGGCGTGGAATTGGTCTTCTTGCCGGCCCCCTCCGGGGCCACTCCCGAAGACCAACTGCTGCTGCAGTTCCAGGGCATGATCGCCGAGTACGAACGGGCGCAGATTGCCGAGCGTTCGCGCCGGGGCAAACGCCACCGCGCCCACCAGGGATCGATCAACGTGCTCTCCGGGGCCCCTTACGGTTACCGCTATGTGCGGAAAAGCGACACGGCCGCGGCCTACTATGAAGTCTTGGAAGCTGAGGCGGCCGTGGTGCGCCGCGTCTACGAGGCATACACGCAAGAGGGACTCAGCATCAATGCGATTGCCCACCGGCTCAACGAGGAGCAGATTCGGACCCGCACCGGGACCACCCGCTGGGAACGATCCCCCGTCTGGGGGATGCTGCGTAACCCGGCGTATCAGGGCCGGGCGTGCTAGGGGAAGACGGAACTGCGGCCGCGCCAACGCATCACGCGGCCTTTGCGGAAACGCCAAGGACTAGCGCGCCGCAACAGTGCCAACCATGAACGGCCCCGACCCGATTGGATCGAGGTGGCGGTGCCGGCCTTGGTCAGCGAAGCAACTTTCGCCCTGGCGCAAGAGCAGTTGGAGCGTAATAAACATCATTCTCCCCGGCGTACGATCGAGCCCTCCTTGTTGCAAGGAATGCTGGTCTGTGAGCGTTGTGGCTACTCCCTGTATCGCACCTCGACACAGACCTCGGCGCGCAAGCTTTACTACTATCGGTGCCTGGGTTCCGACGCTTATCGTCATCTGCGGGGAGCGGTTTGCGACAACCCGCCGGTTCGTCAGGATCACCTCGATGGGGTCGTGTGGAACGAACTGGTGCGGCTGCTGGAAGATCCGAAGGTGATTCAAGAGGAACTGAACCGCCGCTTGGAAGCGGCCCGCAAGGCCGATCCGCGGAAGCAGCGCGAAGAGTTGCTACAACGGGAACAGGCGCGGCTGGAGAAGAGCATGGACCGCCGCATGATTCGATCGGTAAATCCTTGGCGACCAGCCAGTAGCTATTTTTGCCGGGACGCAACTGGGATGCTGGCCAGGTCAGTCGTGATAAGAAGATTTCCAGTAGTGTAAGGTGTCCAGCGATTGCGCCGCCGTGTACAGGGTAGCCGGCCATCCGCTTCGGAATCTTCCGAGTACCCACGATGAGATTGTTGAAGCAGCAGAAACCCTTGCGGGAGTGTCGGTCGAACTTCTAAGCTCGAACGCGACAGAAACTGCATTTAAGAAAGAGCCGCTCGGACAGTGCAAGATCATTCATATCGCAGCCCATGGGATTGCCAGTGCGCAATTTCCCGATCGTGCAGCCCTGGTGTTGGGCGAGGATTCCACAAAGCGAGATGACGGACTCTTGCAGGCCCGCGAAATTCGAAACCTGCACCTTAATGCCGATTTGGTAACACTCTCTACATGTGACACGGGTACCGGGCGCATGCAGGGCGAGGAAGGCATCGCCAGCCTGGAACGAGCGTTTTTCTATGCGGGTGCTCACTCCGTGCCCGCCAGCCTCTGGACGATGAGTGACGTGTATACCACCACGCTTGTGCTGGTTGTGAAAGGTTGGTACGCCTATCGGCGCCTCATGAAGAGTTTAGACAGGACTTTCATGAAGCAGCAGGAGGCAAGCGCGAAAAAAGTTTGATTGCTTCGCTTTTTTTCTTTCATTTTAGTAACACTTATAAACCGCGGGTGCCGCATAGATTGACTTCTGTGCATGGGACCCAACCCGTCACGTTGCGACCTCTCGCGCTCTAGTGTTCACGGCAGCCGAGAAGAGCAGGGGCTGGGGAATTGCAGATGGCAGATTCAGAATTCAAGAACAGAACAAGTCCGGAGTCCGAGGTCGGAAAGGCCGGGATGCGGGGTTAGGGGCTGGGGAATTGGGGATGGCAGATTTAAAATTCAAGCACAGAACTAGCCCGGAGTCCAAGCTCGTAAAGGACGAGTCTCGGGGCTGGGGACTGGTGACCAGAGATTGCACGCTTAGAATTCAAGGAGAGGCCGCGCCTTATTTGACGGTCTGGCGAATCCTAATCCGTCCCGGTTCGGCGGTGACCAGCGCTCCCCTGCGTAGGTCCTCGCTATAATCGGCAAAGACTTTGAGGCAAACCGGGGCTTGCTCAGCAACCCGAAAATTGACCAGGCGTCGGATGTCACAGTGGACAACTCCTTGGAGCACGGCGAGGCCGCCGAAGTCCTTGTCCAAGGTTACAAGAACTTTCCCTATGCTGGAAGGCAAGGGCCAGAATAGCTTCGTCGCCCGGGTCCTCGTCCCAATCGCTGCCCCAAACAACGTCGTGCCCAACCGCCTGAAGCGCATCCCGCGCCTTGACCGACAGACACGTGTCGAGAAGAACCTTCAAGGCGCGACCTCAATGGACAGGGGCTCAATTCGCTCATTGGCGGTGACGCGGCGGGCATAGACGAGGCAGGCTTGGACATCTTCTCTTTCCAGCCAAGGATAGCCCTGCAGAATCACCTCGGAGGTGTCCCCCGCCGCCAGCATGGCCAGGATGTGTTCCACCGCCAGCCTCCGACCGCGAATAATGGGCTTCCCGCTAAAAATTTGTGGGTTAACGGTAATCCGTTCGAGCAACTTACCTTCATCCATAAGGCAGTTCCTCCCGCTCAATCCTAAGCACGCCAACAGGATTATCGCATACGCTGCGACGGTACCTCCATGATTCTTCTTGCGTCTATCAAATTCAAGGCCGGCTGGCGCAGACGGCCGCCTCTACATGAAATTGACCCGCTACGCCCCAAAACGCCTTGGCATATTACAAGCTTGTTATATGATGAACTCGCCATGAGAACGCGGGATTTGAAAGCGGAGCGGCGAAGGCACGGCTGGGGCCAGGTGGAAGCGGCCGAGCGCCTGGGTGTGTCCCAACCTTATCTGGCCATGCTGGAGAACGGAAAGCGTCAACTCACGCCCGCTTTGGCGCGTAAGGTGGTTGCGGCCTATGGACTTCCGCCTGTGGAACTGCCTGTGCCCGCGGCATTCAATCCGACCGAGAAGGTTGACGGGCAACGGTTGGTTGAGGATCTCGCGAAACTCGACTACCCGGGATTTGCTTATGTTCGCACGCGGGTGAGAAGCAAGTATCCCGGAGAGGTTCTCCTTACGGCTCTCGCGCAAGAGAATCTGGAGGGGAGGGCGGCCGAAGCGCTGCCTTGGCTGCTGCTGCGATATTGGCACATGGATCCGACCTGGCTGGTGGGGGAGGCGAAGAAGTTTGACCTCCAAAATCGTTTGGGATTTGTGGTCAACCTTGCCCGCCAGCTTTCTGAACGCGGCGCGGACGCGGAGCGCACGCAGGCTCTGGCGAATTTGGAATCCTTGCTGGAGTCAAGCCGGCTCGCGCGCGAAGATTATTTCTACCGGCCTCCCCGCAACGACCGGGAGCGGCAGTGGCTGTTCGAGAACCGGCCGGATGCGGCGCGCCACTGGAATCTGTTGTCAGACCTGCGACCTGAGCATTTGCAATATGTCGCCTAATAATCGCCAAACCGTCCATGTACCCTGCGCTGGCGGATTGCGGGCGTCAGGGTGGGGCCAACATAAGTGTAGAAACTCCAGGGAAAGGCGGGGCCTTTCCGCACCGCAAGCGGCGAAGCCGCAGGTCATCGGTCAGCGGCCGGACCGTAATTTGGACAAGCTTGGGTTTACCCCGCCCAATCTCCATCGATTTCAACGCGCAAGGGCGGCATAAACTCGCCGCTACAGCATCAAATTGACCCACTACCCGGCGGGGTTTCACCATGTCTTCTCGGCATCCGGCGTGTATACTAAACAAGTGTGGGAATTGCTGCGGGGGAGCAGAGTTCCTGGCGCATTATGAAAGTCAACGTCCTATTTTTCGGCATCACCCATGACCTGACGGGTTGCGCGCAGGAGCAGGTGGAACTCCCCGAGGGAGAAAACCTGGAGGGGCTTCGGCGCCGGTATGAGGCTCGCTTCCCGCGCCTGATGTCAGTAGGAGGCTCACTCCTCCTGGCGGTCAATCAGGAAATCGCCAATGGCTCTACGCCCCTGCGCGATGGTGATGAGGTGGCGTTCATGCCTCCGGTGAGCGGCGGCGCGAGCGGCGATTTCTTTCGCATCACGCGCAATCCGATTTCCGCCTCCGACCTTGCGAAGCAGCTCCGCGCCCGCGAAGACGGGGCGGTGGTGATTTTCGAAGGGATTGTGCGCAATCATTCGCGCGGCCGCGCCACGCTCTATCTCGAATATGAGGCCTACGAGCCCATGGCGATTCGCAAGATGGAGGAACTTGGGTGCGAGGCGAAGCAGAAGTTCGCGATTGATGGCATGGGCATGATTCACCGCCTGGGCCGCCTGGAGATCGGCGAGACCAGCGTGGCCATCATCGTCACCGCCGAACATCGGCGCGCCGCGTTTGAGGCCTGCCAGTACGCCATCGACCGCCTCAAACAGATTGTGCCGATCTGGAAGAAGGAATACTTTGCGGATGGCGCCGTCTGGGCGGAAGGGGAAGGCCAGACGCGCGTCGTGATTGAGCGAGGCCGTTAAAGAACTGTTCAACTCGGAAGAACAAGTCAAAAGGCAAAAGGCAAAAGGCAAAAGTAAAAAACCGCGGACAAACTGGGGCTTGTACTTAGACTTTGACTTTTGACTTTTGCGCTTTGCCTTTTGACTTGCTCTTCGCCTTAGGTGGATGGAAATTATGCCGGATTATCTCAATGCCGCAGTAGAAATTGCAAGGGAAGCGGGGGCTCTTCTCGCCGAACTGTCTACGCAGCCTCTGGATATCAGCTACAAGCGCCGGGCGGACCTGGTTACGGTGGCGGACCGCCGATCCGAAGCCCTGATCGTCGGGCGTTTACGCGAGCGCTTTCCCGATCACGCCATCGTGGCCGAAGAAGGGGGCAACCATCGTTCTTCCTCCGACTATTGCTGGTATGTCGATCCGCTGGATGGAACGACGAATTACGCGCACGGCTTCCCCGTGTACTGTGTCACCCTCGGCCTCGCTTATCGCGGCGAGGTGATTGCCGGCGTGGTTTACGATCCCACGCGCAACGATCTCTACACGGCCGAACGCGGCGCCGGCGCGTATCTCAACGGCCAACGCCTGCACGTTTCCCGCACGGAAAAACTGGGCGAGAGCCTGGTGGCCACGGGTTTTCCCCCCTTTGCGACCAATCATGACTTGAATGTTCAGTTCTATTTCCGCTTCACGGAGCTATCCCATGGCATCCGGCGCGCCGGCTCGGCGGCGCTCGACCTGTGTTGTGTTGCGGCCGGCCGCTTTGAAGGCTTCTGGGAGCTGAAGCTCAATCCCTGGGACAAAGCCGCGGGCACGCTGCTGGTCACCGAGGCCGGGGGACGAGTGACCGATGTGCGGGGAGGCGCCTTCAACTTGCTCGGCGACGATGTGTTTGTCTCCAACGGTCTGGTTCACGATCAGATGCTGGAGGTTTTCGCCGCCATCCTGGCCCAGCGCGCCCCGTAGCGGCGCCGGAGGGTAAACGCGGTTAGTGTTTACCTGGAAGCTTCGGCTTGGTGGCCTCTTCCTTTTGCTTGATCGCCTTGATGGCCATGCTCCGGATGACCTCGGGAACATTGCGGTTGAGGGAAAGCCCCTTCAGGTCCCGATCGTTCATCCGGGCAATCAGCGGCATGGTGACGTCGATGGGCGCGCGGGGATTATTGACGAGGGCTCTCATCACCACGTAGGCTCTTCATGAACTTGCGGTTCATGGCGATCAGGCGCAGCACTTCCTCGGAAACATTCTTGGCGGCGGCATAGCTCTCGGCTTCCGTGTCGGAAATCTTGGGCGACTGCAACACCGCGCGCGATATGATTTTATTTGAGTCGCGAATCAGGAGCGAGCGCGTTTCCATGTTGCCGGTCAGCGCCGCCTTGATCTTTTCCACGACGGTCATGCGATCGATCTTCTCGATCAATGTTTCCCGGTCTTTCGGGGTCAGTTCATCGTCACGCTTGGTGACTTCCGGCGGAGTCTCCACTGTGCGTCCGCCACATCCTCAACTTCGCGCCTGCCGCCAACTTGGCCAGAATTTCAATCGCCGCTTCTTCCGGTGGCGCGGCAGTCAGGCTTGCTCAGCGGATTCTTGCGCGGCCTCCGGCATCGGAGGCGGAGGGAGAGGTTCCGGCGTGAGGCTGGCGTGGGCGGCTCAGCGGCTGCCTCCACGGCCGCAGGTTGGGGAGCAGGCTGCCGTTGCAGCAGATCGCGGGATTCAGCGGAAGGCTGGGGTTCCAAAGCAGTATTTCCCTCAGCTCTTCGCGCCCGGCAAGAGTTGCTCTGCCGCGAAACGCAGCACCTCGGGCGCGGTCTGCGGGCTGGCCATAACCCGGCGGATCTCCGCGCGGTCCCATCCCCGCAATGTTTCGAGCGCCTTCTCGCGCAGGTCCGCTTCCGGGGCGGTCGCGAGCAACGTCAGGATCTCGATTTTATCTTCCGCCGGCAAAGGCAGATTTCCCTCTGCGCCCTTGCGGCGGATCACCTCGGGCGCTTTGCCGGAGCGGATTAAATCCACCAAGCGTTCGGAAATATTAGGACCTCATGGGGCGGAGTTTTTCAGATCGTCACGCGTCAGATGGACGGACTTCACCTCGCCGCGCCGGCCCAGAGGTTTCAGCGTTTCGCCATTCAAGGTGAGAATGACGGCTTGCGCGTTTCCCGTCGTCACGTCGAAGGACTTGTGCGCCTTCAACGTTTCCACTTCGTTGGGATTCAGCACGCGCTGGAGCACCGTCTTGCCGTCCGCATCCACGGCCACCCAGGCGCGTTCCGTCGCCGCGACTTGCAGCACCAAGTCACCATCGGCAGCGGGCTTCGTCGCCGGCGGAGTTCGCCGTTTGCGGGCTGGATGGCGCCGCGAGGCTTACCGCCTGCCGTCGGTCCCGCCTGGGGATTGGACGGGTGCCGGAGCGCGTGGGCCGTGGGCGGCGCCGGGGGCCGCTCCTGGCGCAACCTCGCCCGTCGCAGGATTCACGCCGGGGAGCCGCCGTGGCATCGCCGGAAGCCATGGGGGCGGGCTGCGGCCGGCAGGGGCAGCCGGCTTGGGCGTCGCCACCGGAGGGGGCGGGGGCGGCGCCGGAGCTTCCGCGGCTCGTGGCGAGTAGCGGAAAAGCACATAGCCCCCCACCAGCAGAACCACCGCGACCACGGTGGCGATCAGCGGAGTTCGTGACGCCGGCCGCCCGGAGCTGGTATTGCCCGCCGCCATCCGGTGCAAGTCAAAATCCACCTGGGGCTGGGCGGCAAGCTGGAATTCAGCCACCACGCGCTCTTCGTCCAAACCCAGATAGCGCGCATAGCTGCGGATGAAACTGCGCGAGAAAATCCCTCCGGGAAGTTTGGAGAAATCTTCCCGTTCAATGGCGTCGAGAAAGCGCATGCTGATCTTCGTGGCGGAAGAAATTTCTTCCAGGCTCACGCCTCGCATTTCTCGCTCGCGCCGAAGATTCTCACCGAAGGCGGACATAGAGGGGCCTTATTCGCTCCTTACCAATCAAGCCATCTTCATCATATTTTCCCGCGCATAACAGTGTCAAATGCTTTAACAGGACGCCTCCGGCCTCCCCCGGGGCGGCTCCCTGACAAAAGGGTTGAAAAGCCTGGCTCAATGGTTTAAAAGGTCTATACGCGCTTTTTCCGGCGGTAGTTTGGAAAGGTGATGGGCCCAGAAGAAGAGATTCTTGAACTGAGACGTCAGGTCGAACGCCTCTCCCTCTTTCACGAAGTGGGGAAGGCGCTCTTCTCGACGCTCGACTTGCAGAAGATTCTTCAGACCATCATGGAAAAGATCAGCGACCTGCTCCAGCCGGATACGTGGTCGCTGCTGATGCTGGATGAGGACACGCAGGAGCTGTATTTCGAGATTGCCATCGGCAGCGGCGCGGAAAAGCTCCGGGATGTTCGCTTGAAGCTGGGAGAGGGAGTGGCGGGGTGGGTGGCTCAGCACGGCGAGCCCGTGCTGGTTGAGAACACCGCCACTGATCCGCGCTTCACGCCCAAGGTGGATGAGTTGACGCACACCGAGACGCGCTCCATTGTCTGCGTGCCCATCAAAGCGCATGACCACGTGCTGGGGGTCATCGAGCTCGTCAACGCCCTGGGCAAACCCAGCTTCGGCACGGAAGATATTCCCATCCTCAAGAGCCTGGCGGACTATGCCGCCATCGCGCTGGAAAACGCCCGTTACGTGCAGCGCATCCACGAGCTCACCATCACCGATGACTGCACCGCGCTTTACAACGCCCGGCATCTCAACTTCGTCCTCGATACGGAGATCTATCGCTCCAATCGTTACGGCTACGAATTTTCCGTCATCTTCATTGACCTCGACCATTTCAAGCAGGTCAACGATGTGCACGGACACCTGGTGGGCTCCAAACTTCTCTGGATGATCGGCGACAGCATCAAGGCCCACCTGCGCATGATCGACTACGCTTTCCGTTACGGCGGCGACGAGTTCGTGGTTCTGCTGCCCCAGACCTCCAAGGAAAATGCCTTGATGGTGGTGCGCCGCATCCGCGAACTGCTGGTCAATCGCGTCTTTTTCGCGGAAGAGAAAATGAATATCAAAGTCACCGCCAGCTTTGGAGTCGCCTCCTTCCCCGTGGATGGCCGCACCCGCAAGGAACTCCTGCGCAAAGCGGATGAAGCCATGTACCTCGTCAAGAACACCACCCGCAATAACATCGCGCTCGCCGGGCAAGGCATCGCGGGCTGAGCGAGTTCCGCAAGGTTGCAAGCTGCAAGCTCAGAGATTGCAGATCGAACGGCGCCGGAGGTTGTGTGACCCGGAGGTGACCGCGGCCAATTCGTCGGGGGGATTTACCGCGGGTTCGTCATCGCCGGGAAAGCCCAACTTTTTGAGCGCCGCGAAGAAAAGATTCACCACGGAGGCACAGCGATCACAGAGAAAAGTACTTCTGTATGCGCGGGTAGTGTTCGCGGCTCCCTGCGGAGCAAAGCCAGTGGTGGTATTGGAGTCGCAAGCGCAAAGCGCGGGAGTGATTGACGATTGTCGATTGTCGATTCTCGATCGAGGATTGTCGATTGAGGATTGTCGATTGCTGATTGCCGAATCCCTATCCCGGATTCACGAACCCCGAATCCCGAACCCCGAATCCCGAACTACAGCCTCAATCCCAAATGCCAGAGTGTGGTGACCGCCATTTCGCGGAGGGAATAGAGCGTGCGCAAGGTGGGATCGTCCTCGATGGGGCTATCGGGGGCGGGCGAGGCGTAGGCGGTGATTCCCAGGGCGCGGAACATCAGCTTGATGCGGTAGAGGTGAAAGCCGTCGCTGACGGCGATGCAGGTGCGGGCATGGCGCTGCTTGAGGATTTGCGCGACGGCCCTGCACACTTTCGTAAGTGGTATCGCTGCGCGTTTCGGAGAGGATTTTCTCTTCCGCCACTCCCTGCTGAATCAGGTAATCGCGCGCCACGCCGCCTTCGGTGAAGTGCGGATCGCCGCCGCTGCCGCCCGTGGTAATGATGGCGGGCGCCAAGTCGCGGTCTTCGAGTTCCAGCGCGTGGTCCAGCCGGGCTTTGAACACGGGTGAGGGCGCGCCGTTGTACTCCGCGGCGCCGAAGACCACGATGGCGTCGGCGGGGCGCGCCTCATCGTTCCCGGCCTGCCGGCGGATGGCCGTGTACAGAGACCACTCCGCCCAGGCGCAAGCCAGCAACGCCAGGAAAAACACCAGCAGAAATCCGTAACGGAAGCGCGCAGAAATCAGCCGAGATACTCCTTCAACTCAGACTCCGGGATACCGCCCGGGCGCACGATGCGGCCGGTTTCGCCCGTGAGTTCGACGACGGTGGAAGCCAGTCCTCCTCGGGTCAGGCCTCCATCCAGGATCAGCGGCAACACGTCGCCGATTTGGCAGTCCACCTCGTCCGCGGTCGAGCAAGATTCCATATCCGAAAGGTTGGCGCTGGTGCCGGTGAGCGGACGCCCCGCCGCCGCGATCAGGGCGACGACGAAAGGCGCCAGCGGCCATCGCAATCCCACCTTGCCGGTGTTGGCGGTGACCTTCAGCGGAATCTGGCGGGAAGCGGGGACCACCAGGGTGAGAGCCCCCGGCCAGAATTTCTGCGCCAGCGTGAAGAACAATTTGGGGGGATTGCTGGGCAAGGTCGGCAGCCTGATCGATGGAATCAACCAGAAGAGGAATCGGCCGGTCCGCGATGCGCCGCTTGATGCGAAAGATCTCACTGACCGCCGCCAGATTGAAGGGGTCAGCCCCCAGGCCATAGAAAGTGTCCGTGGGGAAGGCCACCACCTTGCCGCGCAGAATAAGGCGGACGGTGTATTCCAAAACGTATTCGAGGGAACTGTTCTCTAACTTTAGGATTTCGGCCATTGAACCGCCGAGCGAGGCACCGTGCAATCTCGGAAACTGACCGTAGCACAAGCATTCCATAGGGTCAAGAACCCAATCGGTCGGGCGTGACTCAATTTGAAGAGGACGAGCCTCAGCCCTGTTCGCGGAAGTGGGAGGGCGGAGGGAGGGCGGGCCATTGCGGCGCACCGGTCCGGTTCCCGACGTGGCCCTGGGGGTCGCATCGGGCAGGACGGCATGACCGTAAGTAGATCGTTCCAACCGGAGCCTGACCTCTTCCGAGCTGCCGGTCGACATCCAGGGCAAAGAAGAAAGTTTCGGACAAAACGTCAAAATGCCCTTGACTTATGCCATGCCGTGGGTAACAATCTGGCTACCTGCTCCTCAGGTTTATGCTCTCATTTTCCTAATTGAAATGGGGGTGTTGATCGTTGGCTGAAGTTAGACTTCAGGACGGAGAGTCTTTGGAGAACGCGCTGCGTCGCTTCAAGCGAAAGGTTCAGCAAGAGGACATCATTAAAGAAATCAAAAAGCATTCCTTCTACCTGAAACCGGGCGAGAAGAAAAGAGTTAAAGCAGCACTGGCTCGTAAAAGGGCTCGTAAAAAGGCCAGACACGAACAGGACTGATCGTTAGTGTGCTGAACTTAAGAGTGGGGAGGGCGAGAACCCGCGCCCTTCTTCACCTGCCGGCATATTATTGCGGGTGAGGCCCTGTTCAAACAAGGGAGCGAGGCATGGAATACCGGGATAGGGTCCTCAAGTGTATCGATTGCGGCGCAGACTTCGTTTTCACCGCAGGGGAACAACTGTTCTTTGCCGACAAGGGTTTCAAGAATGAACCCAAGCGGTGCAAGCCCTGCAAGTCAAAACGGAGTCAGATGATGAGCGGCCAGGGCTACCAGCGCGTCGAAACTACCACCACGTGCTCGCAGTGTGGTAAGGAGACGACGGTGCCCTTTAAGCCGACTCAAGGCCGGCCCGTATATTGTCGGGAGTGCTTCCAACAGCGCAGGGCTGCAGCTTCCCCGGCTTAGTCTTTCCCACTCACACTCCATTGGGTCCCGTTTGAGCGCGTGAGCGTTTCGAGGCGCCTGCCGGTGCGGTGAAGTGTGTCTCGAGAGAGCCCCTGCGCTCCAGGATTCAGTGGCGGCCCACAACCCCGCCTCAGCTACAATTCTTCTCTGAGCATGGCAACGTTTCACATCCTCAATTTTGGCTGTCGCGCCAGCCAGGCAGACGGCGCCGCGTTGAAGCAGCAGTTGCTTCAGGCCGGGCTTCAGGAAGTCGCGAGCGTGGAAGAAAGCGCCGTGGCGATCCTGAATACGTGTACGGTCACGGCCTCGGCGGACGCGGAGGTGCGTCAGTTCGTGCGCCGAATCCATCGGCGGAACCCCCAGTGCCGCATTCTGGTGACCGGCTGTTATGCCCAGCGCGCGCCGGAAGAAATCGCGCGGTTGGAAGGCGTCGCCTGGGTGGTGGGAAATTCCCACAAGCACCTGGTGAGCATCGCTGCTCGGCCCGATCGCATGAGTGCGGCAGCCGCAGCGGCGAACACGCCACGCGCATTCTCGCCTTATACAAATCCAGCGGTCCTAATGAACAGTGACCAGCGTGGCAAAGTGACAAGTGACAAGGAAGCCCGCAAGCATGTTCATTCACCCGATCACCCGATCACCCGATCACCCGATTCTCCCCAGGTCTTTGTGGGCGAGATCACGGAAGAATTCCATTTTGCGCCCGTCTTCGCCGACGATCGCACGCGCCCCACGCTGAAAATCCAGGATGGCTGTGACGCCCGCTGCTCCTTCTGCATCATCCCCTCGGTGCGCGGGCAGAGCCGCAGCCTTGCCGCCGGAAAAGGTGCTGGAGCAGGTCCGGCAACTGGAAGAGGCCGGCTATCAGGAAGTGGTGCTTTCGGGGATCAATCTGGGCGGCTACGGGCGCGACCTGGACCGGCGCATCAATTTCCTGGGAATGGTGGAGCGCATCCTGCGCGAGACCTCCATCGCGCGCATCCGCATCAGCTCGATTGAGCCCATGGACGTAAGCCCCGCGCTGATCCGCCTGGTGGCGGAGGAGCCGCGCATGGCGCAGCATTTCCACGTTCCGCTCCAGAGCGGTTGCGACCGCATCTTGCGGCTGATGAACCGCCGCTACTGGACCAAGCAGTATGCCGAGCGCATTCTGGCCATCCACGAGCAGATTCCCAACGCCGCGATGGGCGCTGACGTGATGGTGGGCTTCCCCGGCGAGACCGACCAGGACCACGCCGCCAGCCTGCGCTTCATCGAGTCGCTCCCTTACACCTACCTGCACATCTTTCCGTTCTCGGCCCGGCCGGGCACTCCCGCCTCGACCGCCGCGGGGCAAGTGAACGGCCGCGTGGCGCGCGAGCGCAGTCAGGAAATCCGCGCCATCATCAACGCCAAGCGCCAGGCCTTTCTCGCCGCGCAAGTGGGCCGACGCGCTCCAGCGCTCTCCCTGGACGGAAATGGAAGAAGGCGCCCGCGTGGCATTAACGACAAATTATCTGAAAGTCGCGCTGCCGGGTCGTGAGGTTCCACCCAACCGGCTGATCGATGTCCACATCGGCCGCGTCGCTTCCGGCAAGCTGTTTGGGTGGGTGGAGGAAAGCCGTAGGCAGTAGGCGGAATGCAGGAGGCACTAAGCCCTCGACCTACAAAACAGGTCGGCTACACGTGCTCACGGGTGGTGCTGACCGCTGCTAGCCACTGACCACTATTCACATCCACTGCCTCACTCGTACCTCAGCGCCACCATGGGATCGACCTTTGTCGCCCGACGTGCGGGCAGCAGGATGGCAAAACAGGCTACGCACACTAGCACGATGGGCACGGCAATGAAGGTCAGGGCGTCAAAAGCGCGAACCCCATACAGAAGGCTGGACACAAGACGACCGACCGCAAGGCTGGCAGCGAGGCCCGCCGCAAGACCCACTGCGACCACGCTGAGACCCTGCCGAGCGAGCATGGAGAGCGTCGTGTCGGCTGAGGCTCCCAGAGCCATCCGGATGGCGATCTCGCGCGTGCGAGCGGCGACGGTGTAGCTCATCAGGCCGTACAGCCCTACCGCCGCGAGTGTCAAAGCCAGAAACCCGAACACCCCCAGGAACCAAGCGGCCAAGCGGGCTACCACCAACGATTTTCCAACTTGTTCCTCCATGGTTTCCACACCATAGACCGGCATACCGTGGTCAAGACGTTCCACTTCCTGTTGCACAATCGGGGCGAGAACTTTCGGCTTTCCCACCGTCTTGATTACAAGGCTCACTCCGCCAAATGGCGAAAAACCCTCCAGGTCATCCTCGTTCTGCGCGGCGAGCTCGAAGAGGCATGGCGTGACGGGTTCCCCGATGGTTTTCGATTTCGTATCGCCCACCACGCCGATGACCTCATAGGTCTTCTTGAGTTTTGCGAATTGCCAACCCAATTGCTGCCCCACCGGATTCTCACTCGGGAACAATTGGTCGGCCATCGCACGGCTGATGACTGCGACCCGCGGCGACGAAAGCTGCACATCCCGGAAGTCCCGGCCCCGAATGAACGGAATCCTCATGGTCTCGAAATAGGCCGGTCCCACCATGTGCAGGTTTGCATTGATGGTTCGAGACGTTCCAGGGATCGAGTAGTCGCGACCACTGCTGAAGATGCTCAGCGGCAGCGGCGCGACGACACTTGCAGAACTTACACCAGGCAATTTCGATACCTGGTCTTCGAGTTGCTGAAAGAAAAGTTCACTGCGTTTCCTCGAATAGCCTTGGGCAGTGGGGTCGACCTTCACGACAAGAAGCTTTTCAGGACAGAAGCCCAGGTTGATCGAAAACCCGTTCCAGAGGCTGTGAAGGAACAGCGTGGCGGCAACCAGCACGACGACGGAAACTGCCACTTGAACCATGACCAACCCACTGCGAGCCCAGCGGGCGCCGAAACCAGTGGAAACGGTATCTCCATCCTTCAGCGAGGTATTCATGTCCACTCGCGTGGTGCGGGCCGCCGGAGCGAGCCCAAAAAGCAGTGCGGTTAAGACCGTGATTCCTGCCGTCACTAGGACAACTCGGTGGTCGAGCGCAAAATTGAAGGCGATCGGCAAGGGCAGCGGAAAGTCCACGCTCGCCAGTGCTTTGGTGGCGGACCACGCCAAAAGTAGTCCCACTGCCGCCCCCAGAAAAGAGAGGATCAGATTTCCCACCATCAATTGCCGGATGACGCGCCCGCGACCGGCTCCAATCGCTAATCGAATGGCTATTTCCCTTTGCTGCGAAGTTGCACGCGCCAACAATAGATTCGCAACATTTACACAAGCAATCAGCAACACCAGACCGGCAATCACCATCACAACCGCCGAAACACCCAGAAACATTTTGCCGAGATCGCCCGGAAGAAGTCCGGCGGTTGCGAGCGCAATCGGTCGATTTCCCTTCTTCCTGGCGTCCCGGCGGAGGCGCTCGTTGATGACGTTCACCTCCGCCTGCGCCTCCTGGCGCAAGACCCCTCGCCTTAATCGGCCAAAAATCCAAAAGCCTTGCTCCTCGGGATTCGTAAAGGGGTGGGCCATGGTCTCTTCTGCGACATCCAGCGATGGCAACGTAGCCATGGGGGCCCAGAGGTCCGGAGTGACACCGAAATCCACAGTTCGAAAATCGCTCGGCATCACACCCACAACCGTATAGTCGGCATTGTTGAGGCGAATGGTCTTTTCCAAAATCGCCGGGTCGCCGCCCAAGTGGCTGCGCCAAAGTTGGTAGCTCAGTATGACGACCGGCTTGGGCAACGAAATCTGATCTTCATCGAGCAAAAAGCCGCGGCCCAGAGCGGGCTTAATCCCCAATGTGCTCAGAAAGTTCCCGGTAACTAGCCCGCCGTGGATGTGCTGCGGCGGGCGGGCTGAATTCAAGTTCGCGGTGAAGGGGAGGATATAGCTGGTCGAGAGGCTTTCGAACGATTTCGCCTGGTCACGGTAAGTCACATAATCCGCCCAGGAGAAACTCGTGCTGGAGAAGGCTACAACTCGTTCGGGCTCAGGAACGGGAAGTGCCCGAAGGAAGAGCCCATTAAGCACACTAAAGACAGTGCTGTTCGCGCCGATCCCTAACGCCAAGGTGATGACGGCGACCGCCGTGAATCCGGGATTTCGTTTGAGCTGGCGCAGGCTGAAGCGGACGTCTTGTGCGAGGTGGTCCCACCAGAGCCAGCGGCCCGATTCGTAGAAGCGCTCCTCGGCCCGGGTGACGTTGCCAAAGGCGCGCCGCGCCGCCACGCGCGCCTCTTCTTCGCTCAGACCCTGCTCCCTCAATTGTTCTGTTTCGAGCGCGAGGTGCGCTTCGATTTCCGCCCGAAAGTCGCTCGGCTTGCGTTTTCGCCAGAACATCGCCTTAACCCTCCTCCCAAGAACCGTAGCGCCGCGCGGCGGAGCCGCAACCGAACGTGTAGGGGCCAGCGGCGCTGGCCCTGGGCCGAACGCCGTTCGGCCCTACAAAACCAGATCGTCGCTACACGAGATTAACCCTCCCCAGCCTCGGATTCCAGAACCCGCCCAATGGCCGCCGCCAGTCGCCGCCACTTGGTGGTCTCTTTGACGAGTTGTTTGCGGCCCGCCGCGGTCAGCTTATAGAACCGCGCCTTGCGGTTGTTCGTGGAGGTTCCCCACTCGGCCGCGATCCAACCCCGCTCTTCCAGGCGCTGGAGCGCGGGATAAAGGGCCCCGTGTTCGACCAGCAATTCGTCCTCGGAGGTCTGCTGAATGGCGCGCCCAATGCCCTGCCCGTGCTGCGGACCGAAGATCAGCGTCCGCAGGATCAGCAGGTCCAGCGTGCCTTGCAAGAGTTCCAATCGTTCTTTTTCCTTTTGGGTAGACATATAACCCAAGTATCCATACTTCGGGTAAGATGTCAACCCAAAAGAGCAGGCGTCAGGTATCAGGGATTAGGGGTTAGGGGTCAGGTCTCAGGTGCTAGGGTTTTACTGACACCTGGCACCTGACACCTCTTCTCTTAGCGCTTTACGCGCTTTTTCAGGATCAGGTCAGAGTATGACTGCGGAACGATGTCCGCCGGGGAAATGGCGAAAAGCTTCTGGAACTTTGCGGCTTGGGCGCGGACTTTGCGAATGTCGCCCGAGCGGGTCATCGCCTCGACTTCCACGAATGTTCCCAGGCCGCGAACCCGGTCGAGGTGAATCTTGACGTTGCCCACGAAATAGATCTCGCGCCGCTTGTCCACCACGGCCAAAACCCCCAGGGCGCGCGAGAGGATTGCCCGCACGGAGTTCCGGCGCGGCAAGAGCATCATCTCCACGGTGGAGCGCCGGGCGCGCGCGGAGTTGGTCCGCTGGTAAAAGATCAGGGAGTTTTCGATGCGCCCTTCACGAATCTTCAACCGCCCCGCGGGAACGCGGAAGTAGGTGTCAACCTGGTGGTCGGTTCCCAGGAAGCGCGCGCGCAGGCGCTTGAGGGTGGCGCGGACATGAGCGGCGTCGTGCAGATGAGCCTTGAATTCGAAGTTGAGGAGTTTCATGGGTGCGAATCCCTCTCATCGACGGAAGCGTGGTAGATTTCTTGATGGCCGCGACACAGGTCGCCTGTTGAGCCATTCCGCCCGGGCAACCCAGGGTCGCATCTATGCAGATCGGCGAGATCAAGATAAGGTTATTCTCTCATTACCGGCGGCCCGATGAAAACGAAATTGCGAGCCCGCTGGGACGTCACCCCGCAGGAGGCCGTGCGCCTGCAACAGGCTTGGCGCGAGCGCGTGGAAACGCAAGACCGCTATGGCCCCCTGCAATATGTGGCGGGAGCCGACATGGCGTTTGACCCGGAAACCAACATCGCCTTCGCCGGCGTGATTGTGTACCGGCTTCCCGAGCTCGAAGAGGTGGAGCGCCGCATGGCTCGGCGCAAGCTGCGTTTCCCTTACGTGCCGGGGTTGCTGTCCTTTCGCGAAAGTCCGGTTCTCCTCGCCGCCTTCGCGCGGCTGCGGGTTTCGCCGGACGTGATCCTGATCGACGGGCACGGCATGGCGCATCCCGCGGCGCTTTGGGATTGCCTGCCACCTCGGCCTGCTTCTGGACCGGCCCACCATCGGCTGCGCCAAGTCAATCCTGGTGGGCGAAGCGGCGGAGCCCGGCGCCCAGGCTGGTTCTACGGCCCCGCTGGTCGACAAAGGCGAAAAGGTGGGAGTGGCGCTCCGCACGCGTGACCGGGTGAGGCCGATTTACGTCACCATCGGGCACCGCGTCTCACTGGAGTCGGCCGTGCGCATCGTGGCCCAGTGCGTGGATGGGTTCCGCATTCCCAAACCGACGCGCGAGGCGGACCACTGGGTGGGCGAACTGCGGCGAGCTTACCAGAAGTCAAAAGTCATCAGTTCTCAGTCATCAGCAAAAGCGCCCTGTCGCGAGGTCTGTACTGAGAACTGATGACTGTTGGCAAAGTCATCAGTCATCAGTTTTCAGTTGTCAGTAAAAGCGGACCCGCCGCATAGGCTGTTACTGATAGCTGATGACTGATAACTGACCACTGTTTTGATATGTCCTCAATCTCTTCGGAAAATGAGCGCGTCGGCCTTTGCTCTTCTTGTCTGCATTTGCGGCTTGTTGCGCACCGATCGGGGTTCGGTCTTTTACCAATGCCAACGCTCGGCGACGGACCCGAGATATCCAAAGTACCCTCGCCTTCCGGTTCTCGATGCCCGGGCCATGAGGTGAAAGAGGAGCCGCCGCAATCATCCGCCCAGAAGTAGGGGCGGCTTTCCGCGCGGTTTCGGAGTGCGGCGACTCGTCGCCGCTTTCCCTCGCCGTGACTCGTCACGGTGACTCACCCACCGCTGACGAGTCAGCGGTGGCAAAAGCGGGAGCAAGCTCCCGCAGTCCGAAACTTCGCCCGCCGCGCCTTATCGGGGGCCGAACGGTTCGCCGTCTTGTGAGGCAATCGGGTACAATATGAGCGAAGCAGCGGCAGACTTGCATCCTGTGGAAGCGCTACGAGGAGGAACGATGAACTTTCCGGTGGGAGCCGAAGATGTCAAGGTTGTTCAGGGACGCAGCACAGGACTTCAAGTGATGTGTACTTGCGGTTGTGTCAATTTCAATTATCTCGACCCGCAGGACACGCTGTGGAGATGCCGGAACTGCCGTAAGGTTCTGAGCAATGACTTCCCCCGTCTGCTCGAGGGCGCCGTGGCACGGCAAAAACAAATCGCGGCCGCCGAAGCAGCCGCACCCACTGCGGCCAGCTAACGATAGGGTTTACTGAGAACTGCGAACTGAAGAATAACCTTTAATGAATCGCCGGGGCGAGGGGCGGAATCAGCGCGTAGCCGGGGCGCGTTTGGTATTGGCGCAGATACTGCTGATACTCCGGCGTGCTCGGCGACGCGGTCGCTCGGGCTCGGCGGATAATTGGACATTCCGCTGAACGGCAGCGGCTCGACGGTCCAGGCGAAAGCCGTGTTGGGCTCGCCGTCCTTGGCGTAGCCGCGCAGATCCAGGAAGAAATCGCGCTTCCATCCGGGCTTTACGGCGGGCAGGGCGCGGGGGCTGAACTCCACCGTCATCTCGTCGCCCGTGGCCATCACCACCAATTGATCGTCGGGCCGCGCCAGCAGCTTCTCCACCGACCCATAGCGCGTGTAGTGACCCCGCAGGGGGTTCCACGGGCGCCGCGGTCATGACCTGCTGATAATCGAAAGCGTCAGGCTTCACGTGCTCCGGGTCGCTCGCGAGCGCCGAGAAGCCGCGGTAGTGCAGGTCCGCATCGATGAGGGGCAAGGCGATGGGCGCGGGCGCCGGAGCTTCGTGGGTGGTGAAGAAGATCTGGTCCCAGTACACGCAAAGATTGGTCACGATGCGCACGTGGCGATCCGCGGAGAGGAATTTGCCCGTCAGGTCCACGCGCATGGTGCGATGGGTGCCGCTCGGCAATCCCATGTCGTCGATGACCGTCACCCACTTTCCGCTTGGCGTCGCGAACCTGCAAGTAGGGCGAGATCATTTGCAGTTGCCGGTTGGATTCGAGAGCGCGGGCGCCGTTGGAGTCCGTCCAGAAAACCCAACCGTTGAGCCACAAACTTACCGGCGCATTCGGCGGGCAACATCGCCCAAGTCGAGCGTGAGCGAGTGCAAATCCGCCATGCCCAGAATGCGGTTGCGCGCGAAGCCGGTGGGGTAGCGGCCATCTTGTTTCAACAGCAGAGGCAGCACGTCGTGGCCCTGATCGTCCACGGCCGACACCGGGAAGCGCTTGTCGGGCACCGCGTAGAGCGAGGGCGGGCCGGGATTGGTCGCGTAAATTTCATTCGCGTAGATCTCTTCGTTGGCGGGATGATCCACCGCGACAAGTTTGACCTGGTCGAAGAAGTCGGCCTCGCGCATCTCATCGGTCAACTGGAAAACGTAGTCGCCCTGGGAATCGGGCGCGAGGTTGGGCAGGCGCACAAATTCCTCGGGAAAAGGTTTGACGCGCGTGCCGTCGGGCGCGAGTTCGCCGAGCGGCCCGACTCCCAGCACATCGGTGACATAAACGAACCGGCGGCCATTCCACGCGTAAAGGAACGGGCAGGAACTCGCCAGGCGCTCGGATTCGCGAACCTCAATCTGTTTGTCGGTCGCTACGTCAATCCAGTTCTGCACCACCGCATTCGGCCAGGTGACGCGGATGACATCGAGCTTCGCCAGGTCGCCGGTAAAAACCCGCACCGGGCTGCTGGTGACAATCACCTTGTTGTAGTAATTGCCCGCCTTGAATTCCACCACGCTGCCAATTCCCCGGCTGTTGCTCTTGTAGCCGTTCATCTTCACTTCCACCCAGTGGGCGGGCGGGCCCTCCTTCTCGAAAGGCGCGCAACTGGCCGCTACGGGTCATGGCCAGCAGGTCGAGCTGGCCGGGATTCTCCAGCCAAGTAGGCGTCAGGGAGGCGAGCGCCGCAGGGTCGCCGAGAGGAAGCGCGATCGACCCTTCCCGGAATCGCCCCTCGTGGTTAACCAGAAAGTGAAGCCCGCCGTGCGCGTCGGCCGCCAGGAGATCGGGGAAGCTGTCGCCGTTCAGGTCAGCCACGGGGCCGCGGAAAGTGAAGAAGCCGGCCGGCGCGGGTATGGCCGGCGCCGCCGCGGGCGAGAATTTCCCATCGCGCTGGTTGAGCAGCACTTGATACCCATCCGTAGTCCAGACGGCCAGATCGAAGTAACCATCGTGGTTGAAATCCGCCACCTGCGCGTCGAGCACCACCGCCTTCGCCAGCGCCGCGCCCGTTTCCCGGTGTAACACGAACTTGTCCTCACCCTGATTCTCGTAAAGCAAGGGGGGGCCATCATCGCGAAATAGAAAGAGATCGGAGTAGCCGCGGTTATTGAAATCGGCAAACACCGCCCCGCGCATTCGCCCCTTGGCCGTGGCGAGGCCGGCAGCCGAAGTTTTCTCCGTGAATGATCCGTCGCCGTTGTTACGATAGAAGTGCACCGTCGGGCCGGGGAAATCGTCGGGAAAAATGAAGGGGTCCTTTTGGGGGGGCTGATTCAGGTTGGTATACGCGGTAATAACGATGTCCAGGAAGCCGTCGTTATCGGCGTCAAACAGCACGGCACGTGTGTCAACCTCGCCGGGTTCGGGCTTCAGCCCCGCCTTTTCCGTAATATCTTGAAACACGCCGTCGCCCGCGTAGCGATAAACTTTCACGCCGTCGAGGCCGGCTACAAAAAGGCTCATCTTACCGCTGTTATCAAAGTCGGCAAATGTGGCGGACAGGCTCGCGCCCGGGCCCGAGACCCCGGCCTTCTCGGTCACGTCGCTAAAGGTTCCATCGCCATTGTTGTGAAAAAGGTAATTCTTGGCGGAAGGAATCACCACGTAAAGATCCGGATGACCATCATTATCGTAATCCCCCACGGCGATGGAGGGGCCGAAGAGCGGGAGGAGATTTTGCCGGGCGAATTCGAGTGAGTAATCAGCGGCCTTGATCGGCTGGCGCGGATCGAAGGCCAACGCACTTGCCGCAGGAAGGGCGAGATTAAGTTTTTGGCTGATCTCTGCAAACGTTACCTTCTCCAGACCCGCGTTGCGCGCGATTTCCACGGGCGGCGTGGACGGCGCCAGGATGGCGCCGTATTTGCCGCCTTCCAGCGCCGGGTCCTGCAGAGAAATGTTGGGAACCTTGTCGTGCAATCCTTCCCACTGTTTCAGCGCTTTCTGAGCGTCATCCTGGCGTTTCAAACGAACCAGCGCCGTAAAGGTGCGGAAAAGCGCGGCGACGTAAAAATTCTGGCCGCGGCCAAAACCCATCTCGATCACGTGGTGGTAGGCGTCCAGGGACTCGTCCAGTTTTCTTTTCGGCGAAATACACGGTTCCCAGATTGAACCATGCGGCGGGGTCCTGGGAATCGGCGGCGATGACCCGTTGCAGAGCCGCTTCGGCGTCGGGATTGCGGAGTTCGCGCTTATAAAGGATGCCCAGATTGTAGTCGGCGGCCACGAGGTGCGGATCCATCTGCTTGGCGGTGGTCATTTCACCGAGCGCGGCGTCCAGTTTGTTCGCCTGCATCAGCGCCAGGCCCAGGTTCAGGTGATCGGTGGCCGACGCTTTTCCGGAAGCCACCACCTTCTGAAACTGCTCGATGGCTTCGACATACTTGCCCTGCTCAAAATAGGCTTTGCCGAGGTTGCGGAAGGTCTGCACGGGTGCGGACGGGGCCGTAACCGCTGGCTTCGCGGGATGCGAACCGGACTCGGAGCCGGTGGGCCGGGTTTGCGCAAAGATGAAAAGGGCGGCGAGGATTGAGGCCAAAATCATAATCACGCGAAAGATGGATACCAACGTAGGTCGGTGCATTCTGTCTCTCAGGTTTGCCGAGCTTAGGGCACTCCGCAGGTTTGCAAGCAAATGAGCATTATACATTGCGGGATGAAGGCTGCAAAGAACGCAAAAGCTCAGGGGTTGGGGGAAGTATCAGGCGTGGTGGGGGGGGCGGGGGCAGGGACGCGAGTGGGCTTCACGCTGTCTCTTGCCTTGGCATAACATTTTTGCACGGCGGCGTAAGCGCGAGGATCGCGGGGGTCGATCTCCAGTACCTTTTGGTAGGTCGCCAGGGCTTTTTCACATCCACCCTCGCGGAAATAATAGGCGGCCAGGGAGTTTAGCTCAGTGATCTTGGCTTGTTCCTCGTAACTCAGATTCTTGTCCGGCGTTGTCCCTTGCCCTTTGGGACGGTGACGCGGGTCCATCCTGGGGGGCTTCCGGCGGTTTTCTGTCCCTCCGAGGGAACGAGTTCAGGGGGCTTGGCGGGTTTCGCCGTGCGCCGTACCTGCGGCGGGCTTCGGCCGAGCGCCAGGCCTGAATGTACTTCCAAGCGGCAAACGCACCCCCCATCAGAACGGCCGCCGCCACCAGCGTCAACACCCAGCGCGTGGGGAACTCCTTGGGGGGAGGCCCAATCCGGGCGGACGTCCGATAAATCGTTTTTTCGGCCGCCGGCGGGGTGGGGCAGCAGCCGCTCGAGGGAGTCGGCGGACGCGGCAGCGGCGGCGGCTGCGGGGCAGGCGAGCTGGGCGCGGCAATCTCGGCGCCAGAACGATGCGGCCGCGCTGCTGAGGGCTCCCCAATCGATTTTGCGCGAGGGGAGAGTGGTGCTGCCGCGCAGCCCTCTTGATGGCGGCAGCCATCTCTGCCCCGGTGGCAAAGCGCTTCTCGCGATCCTTTTCCAGCGCTTTCATCACGATTGCGGAAACGGCTTCCGGAATGGCCAATTCCGGTTTCAACTTGTGAGGCGGCATGGGCGGAGTCTTGAGATGTTCCAGGATCATCTCCACCGTGGTTTCCGCCTGGAAAGGCAGTTCGCCGGTCAACATTCGATACATGACGATGCCGAGCGAGTAGAGATCGGAGCGGCCGTCGATTTCATCACCCCGCTTCCCCATGGCCTGCTCCGGCGACATGTACTCCGGCGTGCCAATCACCATGCCGGTCTGCGTCAGCCCCTTCACTCCGCGCTGTCTCCTCCCGCAAGCGGGAAATCCCGAAGTCCAGGATTTTGGCCACGGGGGGCCCTTCGCGCTGCGCGACCAGGACAATGTTATCGGGCTTAATGTCGCGATGAACGAGGCCCAGCTTGTGCGCGGCGTCGAGGGCTTCACAAACGTGCGCGGCAACGTCGAGTACCAGGGAAACGGGCAGAGGGCCGGTTCGCTGAACCAGCGTCTTGAGCGTGTCGCCCACGACCAATTCCATGGCGATGAAGGGCAGGCCATCTTCGGCAATGTCCAAGTCATCCACGCGCACGGCGTTGGGATGGTTCAGCTTGCGCGCCATGATGGCTTCGTTCTTGAAGCGGCCCATGAACTCGGTATCGCGCGCGAGGTCGGGCCTTATGACTTTGAGGGCGCGCAACTCGTCGAGCAGTTCGTGGTGGGCCTTGTAAACGATGGCCATGCCGCCTTCGCCCAAACGCGCCTGAATGCGGTACTTTCCGCGCACGACCGTCCCGATCTGCCATAGGGTAGTTTCGTGGAGAGGCGCCCCATCCTTGGGGCAAATGGCGTAATCATCGGGGTATGTAGCCGCACACTCGGGGCAGCTTTTCATCGCGGTTCCGGGTCCGAAAGGTCCTATCTTGGCGAAAGTATAACACGGCACGAACGTAGGTCCGCAATATCCCTTCAAATAGGGCGCGGTGTTATTGAAACACAGGAATTGGATACGGCTCGTCACTTGTCGCTCGTCACTTCCGGTTGGCTTTGAAATTACCATCGCGCCGGGCGGTCGGTGACGAGTTCGGGATGCTCACGGCGGAAGGTCTCCGCAATGTGGCACGACCAGCAGACGGGCTTGTGGGTGGCGAAGATCTCCGGCAGCTTCTCCGCGGGCACATCGCCCCAGCTCACGGTCTTGGAATCCGGGGCCTGCAAGGCGGGCATGTGACCTGTCCATTCCGCGACGCTATCCACGGGCTTGTGGCAATAGACGCAGGTCTTGCCCTGGTACCATCCCGCCACGATGTTGCGAACCAGGCACCCCTGCCCCAGGGCTTCGACCTGAGTCAGGCAATCCTGGGCGCAGTCCTCCTTCTCCGGCCAGCGCGAACAGTCCTGAAGGCAGAGATAAGTCCCTCCCCGAAAAGCCTTTAAGCCTGCGCCTTTGGCGTCCAACTCCACCGCCGCGGCACAATGGGTTTCCGGGCAGGTCACCAGACGTTTGCCCCGCGCCCGCAGGTAGGCCCGCACGCCCCGGACCGACATGAAGCTGATCATGCCTAAGGCGAGGCCTGAAAGTGACAAAATGAGCACAACCATTACGGTGCCCATGTGCGCCTCCTTCCACTCGTACTAGAACATGAGCAAATCCACACCCAAAAATAGGTTTCAGGTGCTAGGTGCCAGGTGTCGGGGACGGTATTAGGCGTAGCGCCCCGATGCATCGGGTCGGTCCTCCCCATTCGACAACAAAAAGCCGCGGACCTACCGAACAGGTCGCGCTATGCTCGCGCGGAGGAGCGGTTTTTCACTTTTGCCTTTTGCACTTTGCCCTTTGCCTTGCTTTTGCTGCACGGCCGCGTTGTGCTACCCGCTGCCGAGCGCTATCGGGTGTATAATGCAGCCGCCGAAGGTCCGTTTCGTCTTTATTCGTCCGACCGATGACGGCACTGCGTATGGGTGTGATTGCAGAGCCCGTCGATTTCAAAGGAGTCTGCCATGAAAGGTAAACCGGAAGTGTTTAAAGTCTTGCAGGAAGCTTTAACCGATGAGTTGGGCGCGGTGCACG
Organism: uncultured Acidobacteriota bacterium; assembly: GCA_963810005.1. GTDB lineage: Bacteria > Acidobacteriota > Terriglobia > UBA7540 > UBA7540 > Bog-366. The sequence continues at coordinate 51,559 of CAWELY010000038.1, read as the reverse complement.
GGTACATCCTCCACGCCGAGATGTGCGAAAGTTGGGGTTACAAGGGGCTCGCGGGCGCCACCACGAAGCGGGCCATTGAAGAAATGAAGCACGCCGAGAAATTGATCAGCCGCATGCTCTTTCTGGAGGGCGAGCCCGACGTGCAGTCGCTGCCGAAAATCCACATCGGCAAAGACGTGGAAGAGCAGTTGGCCATTGGTCTAAAAGATGAGACGGGCGCAATCGCCAGCTACAACCAAGGCGCCGCCATCTGCACCAAGGCCGGCGACAATGCCTCCGCGGAGTTGCTGAAGGGCAATTTGCAGGATGAGGAGCGGCACGCCGATTACCTGGAAACGCAACTGAGCCTGATCAAGCAACTGGGCCTGGCGAATTACCTGGCGCAGAACCTGGCGGCGTGAGCGCGTCGTCTATATCTGGTAGCGCCGTGCGGCGGAGCCGCGACGGTCGGCCAGCAGCACTTCTCACTCTTGCATTGTTGACCTTCTCTTGCAGGTCTGCCGTGCTGCGCTGCCCCATTCCCTTTCAGGGGCGGGAAAACCGCGCCACACACTTTTTCCCCGGCACAACTGCAAGAAAAGCCTAAAATCGAAGAGAGAGTTTCTTAATCAGTGAGAGGAACGATGGAGTCCAACTGCTCGGGTCGATCAGGGCGCGGCGGGGCTCGCCTCGGGTTGCTGGGGGCGGCGTTTATCTTGCTATTCTCCCCGGTACGTGCTTGGCCGTGGGGGTGTGAGGGTCACCAAGCGGTGGCCCTGATTGCCGAGAAGCACATGACTGCGCACGCTCGGGAGATGGCGAACAAGCTCTTGCAGAGTGCAGCCGATTGATCCGGCGCTGAGCCGTTACTGCCCCAGCCAAGGACTTGATTTGATGGCGGATTCCGCCACTTGGGCCGATGACCTCCGAAGTGTGCGGCCGGAAGCGAGCGCGTGGCACTACATTGACATCCCTCGCGACGCCCCCCGCAGCGCCATGGCGGAATCCTGCCCGGCCTCCACCGGCTGTGTTACCAGCGCGCTCCAGCATCAGCTTGAATTTCTCCGCAGCGACGGCGTCGATGCCCGGGTGCGCGCCGACGCCCTGCGGTTTATCATTCATTTTGTGGGTGACCTTCACCAGCCTTTGCACTGCGTTTCCAACAACGACTTGGGAGGCAATTGCGTCCCCATCAGTTTCTTTGGCAATCCCTCCGGTGGAGAAAAACCCGCATTATGAATCCTACGCGCCCAATCTGCATGGCATTTGGGATTCCGGAATCATCCAGCAATTGAAAGGAACGGAATCCGTGGCGACAGTGGGCGGCGTCGCTGGATCAACAGTTCAGGCGCGCGGATGAGCGGCTGGGAGAAACAGGGCATCAACGTGGAAAACTGGGCTTGGGAAAGCCACGAGTTGGCCGATTCGGTGGTTTACGCCAAACTGCCGGTGGCGATTCCTGTCGAACAGCCCAGCCGGTGAAGGGGTGCAGCGATGACGACCACGTCTCCACGCGCATGCTGAAACTCCACGAGCAGGTGTCGCAGCCATACGTGGACGCCGTAGCGCCAACCATCAACGAGCAGATCGCCAAGGCAGGAGTCCGGCTGGCCATGGTTCTGGACCAAATCTGGCCGTAACCGGGTGCGGAAAATCCTTCCGACCTGCCATCCTGCGCCCGGATGTGCAGTATGTAATCGCTTATGCCCCGCCGCGCCCCAACTCGCCAGAAGGCTTGCCCCCTTGACCTGAAGGCTGATTTCCGATAGCGTTGCAGGTTTGTGAGATCATGGCGAAACCGCGTGTAGCTCTCTTTATCACCTGCCTTGCTGACCAGTTCTTTCCCCAAGTCGGCGAATGCGTGGTGAAAATCCTCCGGCGGTTGGACGTGGAAGTCACGTTCAACCCTGCGCAGACGTGTTGCGGCCAGCCGGCGTTCAACACCGGCTATCGCGACGAGGCGCGCAGTGTGGCCCGGAAAGTCCTGGACCTTTTCGATGACGCCGATTATGTGGTGGCGCCGTCGGGCTCCTGCACCGCGATGGTGCGGGTTTTCTATCCTGAACTCTTCCAGGACGACCCGGCGCTCCTGCGCAAGTCCCAGGACCTGCAAAAGCGCTTTTTTGAATTCTCGGAATTCCTGGTGAAGGTATTGAAGGTGGAAGATCTGGGCGCGCGCTTTCCCCACCGGGTGACCTATCACGATTCCTGCCACCTGTTGCGCGAACTCGGTGTGGATGAAGCGCCGCGCCAACTGCTGCGCAAAGTGCAGGGCATTGATTTGGTGGAGATGAACGATTACAAGCTTTGCTGCGGGTTTGGGGGCACGTTTTCGGTGAAGTTTCCGGAGGTCTCCGTGCCCATGGGGCAGGACAAGATTCGCGCCGCCACCGAGACCGGCGCCGAATACCTGGTGGCCGCTGACGGCGGCTGCTTGATGCATCTGGCCGGCCTGATCCACCGGCAGGGATTGCCGCTAAAGACGATGCACCTGGCGGAAGTCTTGGCGCAGCAGGAAAGAATAGGTGTCAGGTGCCAGGTGTCAGGTGTCAGGGCTGAAAAGCAGGCGCTCCCAGCACCTTCGCAATCAAGCGCCTAGCCCCTGAAACCTGGCATCTGACACCTGGTACCTCTTATGTCTGACACCGACGTTCACAGTAACGAGATTCACCAAAGCGGGGCCGAAACCATCGCCAATGCCGCGCTTGGCGGAGGCCTACCGCTCCTCCACCCTGCGTTTGTTCACGCACCGGTTGCAGGCGATCGCGCGAGGTTCCCGGCTTCGAGCGCCTCCGCGACGCGGGACGCGAGGTGAAGCGCCACACCATCGAGAACCTCGATTACTACCTCGCCCAGTTTGCCGACAGCGTGGAACGCAACGGCGGCAAGATGCACTGGGCCTCCACGGCCGCCGAGGTTTGCCGGATTGTGGTGGATATCGTGCAGCGATCGGCGGCGCGGGAAGTGGTGAAAGCCAAGAGCATGGTGGGCGAGGAAGTGGAGTTGAACCACGCGCTCGAGGCGGCGGGAATTCGCGCCATCGAGACCGATTTGGGCGAATTCATCATTCAGTTGGCAGGCGAGCGGCCCGCGCACATCGTGGCCCCCGCCATCCACAAGACCCGCGAGGATGTGTCCGACCTGTTTGTGGAGCACATTAAAGCCGAGCGCACGGTGGTTCCCGAGGAACTCACCGCCATCGCCCGCCGGGCGTTGCGCGAGATGTTCCAGAAAGCCGGCGTGGGAGTAAGCGGCGCGAACTTCGCCGTGGCCGAGACGGGAACGGTGGTCACGGTTGAGAACGAAGGGAACATCCGCATGTGCACCACCGTTCCGCGCGTGCACATCGCGCTGATCGGAATCGAAAAGCTTATTCCCCGGCTCGCCGACCTGGGAATTTTCCTGCGATTGCTCGGCCGCTCCGGGACGGGCCAAAAGCTCACCACCTACACCTCGCTCCTCACCGGGCCGCGCCGCGAGGGTGAAGACGGTCCCGAGGAAATGCACGTGGTGATGGTGGACAATGGCCGCACCAAGTCGCTGGCCGACCCCAAGATGCGCGAGATGCTGTACTGCATTCGCTGCGGGGCGTGCCTGAACACCTGCCCGGTTTATCGCAAGATCGGCGGGCACGCCTACGGGTGGGTTTATAGCGGCCCCATCGGTGCGCTGGTTACGCCGGAATTCGTCGGCATCGGCCAAGCGCGGGAATTGCCCTTCGCCTCCTCGCTGTGCGGAGCCTGCCGGGAAGTTTGCCCGGTGAAAATCAATATTCCCGACCTCCTCCTGCACTTGCGCAGCGAGGCTCAGGAACGTGCGCCCAAACACACGGAGTCGCTGCTTTCGGAGCGGCTCATGTTCCGGCTGTGGGCCTGGGGGATGCGCCATCCGTCCCTGTATGCGCTGGGCAGCCGGTTCGCTCGCTGGGGGCAGGTTCTGCTGGCGCGCCAGGGTTGGATTCGCAAAATTCCGGCGTACCCTGCTTCCCAATGGACCAAGGAGCGTGACTTCCCCGCACTGGCGCCGCAGACCTTTCACGACCGGTGGAAGAAACTTTAGATGCCGGGGAATGACGAAACTTGAAATTCGAAACTCGAAATCCGAAATCGGAAACTCGAAAATCGTGGGTTAGTGTTGCGTGCGGAAAATGCGTTTACCGTAGCGGCATGACGTAGAGGCGGCTTTACGCCGCCATGGCGAGGTAAACTCGCCGCTACGTCAGCATGTGCCGGGCTAAAGCCCGGCGCTACAACAAAATCGTGCACATCAGAAAAGTAAATGTAATTACAAAAGGCAACACAAGACACCGAATTTCGAGTTTCGAGTTTCGAGTTTCGAATTTCGAATTTCGAGTTTCGACTCTGAGATCTTGGACATCGATGGGAGCTAACCATGAAACTGGTAACTTATGAATCCGCAAGACAATCCCGGCTGGGGGTGGTGCAAGGCGACTTCGTGGTGGATGTGGCCGCGGCGTATGGCTTGATTGCCAAAGGGCGGATCGCCGACGCCAAGGTGGCCGCGGCGGCGAAGGTGCTGCGCAAGCTGGGCAGGCCGCCGGAGGACATGATCGAACTCCTGGGGCTGGGAGAAAGATATCGCCGAGCGCTGGGAGTCATCGTGGGCTGCGCCGGGGCGCTGGGCAAGAAGGGTCCCAAGGGCCTGCTCATCCCCTTGCGCACCGCCAAGCTGCGCGCGCCCATCGCCCACCCGAACAAGATCACCTGCATCGGCCTCAATTACGCCGACCACGCGCGCGAGCAAGGCGCCAGGAGCCGCCGGCCGCGCCGATCTTCTTCCTGAAATCCCACAACACCATTTGCGGGCCCGGCGATCCCATCAGGCTGCCGCCCAACTCCGCGCAAGTGGATTACGAAGCCGAATTCGCGGTGGTGATCGGCAAACGCGGGAGCCGCATCCCTGAAAGCGATGCCCACAAATACATTGCGGGCTACACCATTCTTGCACGACGTGAGCGCGCGCGACATGCAATTCAGTGACAAGCCAATGGTATCGCGGCAAGAGTTGCGATACCTTTGCGCCCACGGGCCCCTGGATTGTCACCGCGGATGAAATCCCGGACCCCAATAACCTGCGCATTTCGCTGACGCTCAACGGCGAGACCATGCAGGACTCCAACACCAGCAACCTGATCTTCAAAGTTCCTTTCCTGATCAGTTATCTCTCCCAGTCCGTCACCTGGGAAGTTGGCGATTTGATTTCCACGGGCACGCCGCCGGGGTGGGATTTGCTCGAAAGCCCCCGGTGTTCTTGAAAGGCCGGCGACACGGTCAGCGTGAGTGTGGAGGGAATCGGAACCCTTACCAATCCCGTCGTCGGACCGTAGCGCGCCCGGCGAAGCAGCCTGCTCCAGATTCTTTTGCTACTCCTTCGCCCGGCGCTATAATGGGCAACGCTAATCGTCTGCCTGGAGGCACTCTTATGCAACTCCCCGACTTTCAAGAACGAGCCTTTGAGTGATTTCAAGAATAATCCTGCCCATCGCCGCCGAATGGAGTATGCACTGGATGAAATCCGCGAGGAGTTGGGCCGCGAATACGATCTGGTGATCGGCGGCGAGCGTATCAAAACCCCGGACAAGCTTTACTCCTACAATCCCAGCCACCCGGACCAAGTGGTGGGAGTGTTTTCCCAGGCGGACGCGGCGCTGGCGGACCGCGCCGTGCGCAGCGGCCGACGAGGCTTTCAAGACCTGGAGCCGCACGCCCGTGCAGAAACGGGTGGACCTGCTGCTGAAGACCTCCAAGATTCTATTGGAGCGCAAGTATTACTACGAAGCCCGGATGGTGTACGAGGTCGGCAAGACGTGGCCGGAAGCGGACGCGGACGTGGCGGAGGCCATCGATTTCATTGAGTTTTACGCCCGCGCCATGCTGCGCTTGGCGGGCCCGCAGCCGCTCACGCCGGTTGCCGGCGAGAAGAACCACCTGCGCTACATTCCCCTCGGCGTGGGAATTGTGATCCCACCCTGGAACTTCCCCCTGGCGATTCTGGTGGGAATGACCATGGCTTCGATCGTGACCGGCAACACGGTGGTGATGAAGCCCTCCAGTGACGCCCCGGCCATCGCCTACAAGTTTTTTGAGGCTCTGGAGGAAGCGGGCATGCCTCCGGGCGTGGTGAATTTCCTGCCCTGCCCGGGCGGAGTGGTGGGCGATACCCTGGTGGGGCACCCCCGCACGCGCTTTGTGGCGTTCACGGGATCAAAGGATGTCGGCCTGCACATCAATGAGTTGGCGGCCAAGACCGCGCCCGGACAAATTTGGGTGAAACGCGTGATTGCGGAGATGGGCGGCAAGGACTCGATTGTGGTGGATAGCGATGCGGACCTGGACGAGGCGGTGGAAGGCGTGGTGGCCTCGGCCTTCGGGTATCAGGGCCAGAAGTGTTCCGCCTGCTCGCGCGCGATTGTGGTGGGGCCGGTCTATGACGTTTTCCTGGAGAAACTCCGCCAGCGAGTGGAGCAGATTACGGTGGGCCCCGCCGAGCGTCCGGAAAACTATATGGGCCCCGTCATCAATGCCAAAGCCAAGAAATCGATCTTGCAATACATCGAGGTGGGAAAGACGGAGGGCCGCTTGGTTACCGGCGGCGGTGAATCCGCCGGGCCGGGCCATTTTATCCAGCCGACGGTGATCGCCGATGTTTCCCCTACGGCGCGCATCGCCCAGGAAGAGATTTTCGGTCCGGTCCTGGCGGTGATTCGCGGCGGAGAATTTTGATGAGGCCTTGGCCATCGCCAATAACACGGATTACGGGCTGACGGGCGCCGTTTATACCCAGGACCGGCGCAAACTGGAAAAAGCCGCCGAGGAATTCTTCGTGGGAAACCTCTATCTGAACCGGAAATGCACGGGCGCGCTGGTGGGCGCCCATCCGTTTGGAGGCTTCAATATGTCCGGGACGGATTCCAAGGCGGGCGGGAACGACTACCTGCTGCTCTTTACCCAGGCCAAAACCGTCGCCGAACGGATGGACCTTTTGAACGGGTTTCATGGTTGGAGCGTGATTGCATTATGGAGTCAATGTAGATAGTACCGCTACTCCCACCGTTATCTTTTCAGTTGCATTCTTGTGGTAACTTCGCGTAATAATAGAAATGGGCAAACCGGCCAGTCATATTCATAAGGCATATTCATAACTCTTATTGATCAGTTTTCAAAACTCCAGTGGTTTGGAGGGGAGAGCATGAGGAATCCGCCGAATGTCGAACAAGTCGGCCCGCAGGCGCGAATTCAGGCGGAGCTCGTGCGGCTGGAATCGCAGAAGTGGGAATTCTGGGTTCTGATCATCTTTGCGGGTGTGGTCCTTCTCCTGGGAGTTTTATCTTTCTTTTTCCCCAGCCAGTTCTGGTATGAGGGCGGCCTGCACGTCAGCCTCTCTCCGCAGGTTCTTTTCGTCATCATGGTGGCTACGGTGCTGGCTTCCCTGGTCTTACGTCCGCCGGGAGATCGAGGTGCGAGGGCTTCGGCTGGCCAATCTCCAGCAGTACATGTCCTCGCAGGAGGAGCAGGCCGCCAGCATGATCGACGCGGTGACCAACGTTTTCACTCGCGGCTTCCTGCGTGATCTCCTGGCGGGCGAAATCTCCCGCGCCGAGCGCACCAACCGCTCTCTGGCGCTCATCATGTGCGACCTGAACAACTTCAAGCAGGTCAACGATCGCTACGGCCACTTGATGGGCGACTACGTGCTCTCGCAGATTGCCACCATCTTGAAATCCTGCGTGCGGGGCTCCGATTATGTCGTCCGCTATGGGGGAGATGAGTTCCTCGTCCTGCTTCCTGAAACCGACGAAAGCGGCGCGGAGTTTGTGCGCCAGCGCGTGCATGCCAAGGTCGCCGAATGGGACCACAGCAACCGCGTGGGTGACCTGCCGATTTCCGTCAGCCTGGGCTTGTACCTCCACGTCACCGGCCAGACGGCGGAGAAGGATATCGCGGAAGCCGATGCTCGCATGTACGCGGAAAAGCAAATTAGCAAACGTTCCGCCGTGGGAAATACTTCACCCCTGACGCAGTGACCTTTCCCCTGGAATCCTGAATCTCGAATTTGCCATCGGTCTCCTGGGCGCTTACTTCGGCATAGTCACCACGGCCACGGCGAACCCGCTCAGGGTCACGCCGTCGCTCAGGAGCTCGCTCACGGCAGGCGGCTGAAGAGCCGTCTGCTGATCAACCACCTCCCATCGGCCTCCGGCGGCGCCGGGAAGGGAGGCGACGAAGGTTTGGTCGTGCTTATTCACCAACAGCACCTTGCGCTTGCCGTCGCGAGTGATAAAGCCCAAAGCATAAACCGCGGGCGTGCTCATGTTGGTTGCCATCAGTTTGTCACCAGGACCGAAATTCTCGTGGATCAGTTTCAGCACCCAATAACGCGCGTTGGGCTGGCCGGTTTCCCAATCCACCATGCTGACCGAAGGCCACTGCGTGGGGTAGCCCACCAGTTGCGACTCGCCCGCATACTCGATCCCGAGCTTCGCCAGCTCGGCGTAAACGTAAGCGTACACCGCGCCGGAGAGGTTCCAGTAACCGTGCGGCAGGGGTGGGGGAACGTACCCCGCCCCCCCGAATGTGCCGTCGTCGGCATTCGATCCGAGCTCGTCAACGTCCGTCTGCGTGTGCGGTGAGAGACGCTGGCGGATGACTTCGATGTAGCGCACGGCGTCGAGAAAGTGGTCGGCCCGTTCAAAAAAAGTGTACTGCTGCACTTCCGGCGGCTGGTCCGACGTGGCGTTGGCGTAGAAATGGTAAGTGATGATGTCCAGCGGGATTCCGGGCTGGTGGTGGCGGTGATCGAGAAAGTACTCGAAATAGTCGGGACGGCGCGAGGTGTTGTCCAGAGCCATGCCGGCAAACTTCATGTGCGGCGCCACGCGCCGAATGGCTTCCACAATGGCGTCGTAATAGGCGGTGTACTGCGCAGGGGTCATGGAATGCTCGTCATCGACTTCGTTAAACACCTCCCAGTTATCGATCTGGTAATGGTGGTCGGAATTGTGCCAGACACCGTACTCGTCTTTAAAGCCGCCTTGCGTATACCAGCTCACCAGACGCGCGTAATAATCGGCCAATTCCTTCATGCTGGGATCACGCAACTCGGTCCCCTGCTCGTAAGTCCAGGTGACCTGGTCGGGATCTGCCGGATAGGGCACGGGCTTCTCGGTTTTCCAAACCCACTGGGGAGGCGCGCTGAAATTCATCAGCACGGAATGCCCGGACGTCGCCTCCATGAAATCCGCGGTCATGGGATCGATCAAGGAAAAGTCCCAGGAGGTCTTGCCGTCCTTGGGCGGGTCGAGCTCGGCGACGGACAGCTTGGGATAGGGCAGCCAGGGAACGTAGCGGACCATGTCGCAGCCGAGGTCGTGCAGGGCGCGGAAAGCCGCATCGTGCATCGCGTGGCCGGGCCGCATCGCGGGGTTCACTACCACCTGGAGCGTGGGAGTGGTTCTGGACACTCGCAGGACTTTGTTCCAGTCCACCGCCACCTTAACCGGAGGCTCGACGGCCGGAACGGTGGCGCATTTAAAAAGCAGCAATAGGATCAGGGGAAATAACCAGCGGGTGAATCCTCGGCTTATCATGGTGTTACCTCCGGTTGGAAATTGCCTACTGACCCAAGTCGGAAATCATTTCATTCCCCTCCTTGGTGCCAAGGCATTCACGCGGGCCTTGGATCAACGCGACAGCACCGCGAGTAATGCCTGATAGTTATCCACCAGGAGACCCTCGTAGCCGTGCGGCGCCCCGTCCCACGATTTCCAATCGTAGGATTTGCCGTTGGGGCCAAACCCCTGGAAGCCTCCCTTTTCATATCCCTCGAGCAAGGGAAACAAAATGGCGTCGGCCTCCGCGCGCCGGCCCAACTGGTATAGGGCCTGGAGAGTGAAATAAACAAAGGACCCCGTGGCGCCGCCATTTTGGTAAACCTGGAAGGGATCGTCCGCCGTGCCCCAGAAGTTATCCTCCGGGCGGACGGGAATCAGGGCACCCGGCAGGCCATAGCTGAAATCTGGCATAGCCCACCGCTTTCATTTTGGCGAGCAGGCGATCCATGATGGCGTTGGCCTTGTCGGGAGGAACCAGGCCATAAACGATGGCGGCACTGTTGACGAAAGTGAAGTAGTAATCGTGAAGGTTTCCATCGGCGCTCTTCCAACCCGCCAGCACCCCCGTTGCGGGGTTGTAAAAGGTGTCGAAATAAGACCGATCGCAGTTTCTCGGCACGCGAGAGTATAAAGTGGGCATCGGCGGGCTGTCCACCTTGCCGCGCCAACTCCGCCATTCCCAGCAAGGCATGGTAAGCCAGGGCATTGGAGTAGGCGTCCTGGTGGCCAAAACCGATATCATCCCACCAGTTGGCCGGGCGCACCGGGACTTCCCGATGGCCACGAGTCCGGAATTGCCACTCAAGGGGTATTCCATCAGCCCCTTCCCATCGCGATCCATGGCGAGCATCTTCGCGGCCCAGTCTCTTCAGCCTCGGATAGTTATTCTTCAGCCAGGCATTGTCTTTGCTGGCCTGAACGTAGTCCGAGGCAGCGATCAGCAACGAGGGATAAGAATCCAGGAAATCGTACGGGACATCCGGCTGGTATCCCGCCATGCCGTAGGCCTTCATCCCGCTGAGGTAACGGTCCAATGTCAGGCGAATCATGTCCAGCGCGGTCAGCCCCGGTGCGAGGGGCGGAGTGCGCACGGCCATGGAGGAGTACTCATACAGCGTGAAGGCGCACGGGTCGCTGGACGCATGGTTGGCCAGCACGCGTAACCGGGGATTCAGTTGAAAGATGTTGAGCCAGTTGCGGCGGAAGCCGTCGAAGCGGGAGTCGCGGGCAAGTTCCGGCGGGCCCGGATAAATTGCCACCACTTCCAGGTTGTAATCGATGTCGGGCATGCCCGCGGAGGCGGCGGGAAAGGTCACCTTCACGTAATCGCCCGCCTGTTGAGACGTTGGCTTGCTGGGTGACGGATTCTCCGCATGCCGCAAGGCGTCGTATCCCAGCGCCAACCCCTTCGCGGGACTGGAAGTAATTCGGAAGGTCCCCTGATCGGGCAGGTGGAGAAGCGCCGGAAGTCGGCACGCTGCCGTCATCGTTGATGAGTCCCAGCAGCGTGGCATGGTTGATTCGAGGAATTGAAGTTCAGCACCAACGGCGGAGGCGGATTCCCTCCGGCAAAATGTGAGCGCAAGTGAATTTGGCGCTGCGGAAAAATCGAAGGTCCAGACGGGCAGCGTTCCGGGCGAGGCCCCGGGGCGGCGATACTCAAAAGCGGCGCCCACGCGGCGCATCTCGTAGGTTGTCGCCGCTTGGGCGGGCGGTCGAAGCGCGTTCACGCTCAGCTTATTCTTTCCCAGCGAATCCACGGCCAGCGACACCAGGGCCGGTTGATCGGGCGCGAGCTCAACACGCATGAAAGCAGACTGGTACTGGAGCGGGTTGTCCAGTGGATGGGCCGTGACTGTTAAAGGGACAAAGAGCGCAAACAAAAACGGAATGATCCATTTGTTCATATGCAGGCCTCCGCGGGAAACAAATCTATCATAACTTTCCCAGGGAGGTACTCAGATTACCCCATCGCTAAATCACCCGTTGGCCCGTTGTCCCGATCATTTCACCACTTCCCATTTCTCAAAGCCGAAGTCCCAGACATCGAGGTTGAGTTTTTCCCCAACCAACTCACCCAGCACGTACTCCCCCGCCTCCAGGGGTTGGAGGGGTTTGAGGGTGTAGATGTTGGGCGCCACCTGCTTACGCTCGAGCGACACCAGGGTGCGCTCTTCCGTGGCTTTGCCGCTTTTGCCCCGGCTGGTTTCCACATCCTCGACCACGCGGGCCTCTTTACCCGGCTTCAGGCGCAGCAATTCGAGTTTCGCCCCCAGGCCGTCGGCCGATTGCACATAAAAAACCGCCAACGGGTCGTTCAGCCGGATCGTCGCTTTAGCGCCCTCGAGGACTACGAGCGAGCGGGTTTTCACCACTGGCAGGGGAACGGCAAGAACCATGGCCGCCCGCCTTTTGTCGTTGACAGGCTCAGCCGACGACAGCACGAGGCGCACCAGGCGGTGTCCGTCTACGGTGAAGATCCCGTCGTCCCCCGGAAGGTGAATGCCGGGGGCAACCTCCATCCCCTGGTCCGGGGGCTTGTAAAAGCGCTCCTGGTCAATCTGCTGTGCCTCCTCAATGCGCTTCTTCTCTGTGGCTTTCACTTCTTCCTGCGCGCGCTGGGTGGCGTCAAGATCCACCAGCGAAGTGGGCACCTCTTCCCATTCTGAACGCTCAATGCTGAAATAGCGCACCCGGTCGCCGTGGACTTCGTAGCTGGAGACCATCTGGTAACTGCCGTCTTTCATGCAGAGTTTGAGGGTAGCCCACGCCCCACGCGGCACTGCCAAAACGCTGAGTAGCAGCGCCGCGGCGAACAGCAAGCGACCTGGCGATCGAAAAAGCATGCTCGAACCCACGCCCGGTTAGATGCCCTTGAGCGACGCCATGTCGATCACGAAGCGATACCGCACATCGCTTTTCAGAACCCTCTCGTACGCTTCGTTCACTTTTTCCATCGGAATGACCTCGATGTCGCAGGCCGCCTGGTGCTGGGAGCAGAAATCCAGCATTTCCTGGGTCTCGCGAATACCCCCGATGTTGGACCCGGCAAGGCTGCGACGCGCGGAGGTCAAGGAGAAAACTGCCACCGGAACCGGTTTGTCGGGAAGACCCACCACCACGAAGGAACCGTCGACTTTCAACAGCGCGAGGAATGGGTTCCAATCCAATGGCAACGAGACGGTGTTGATGATGAGATCGAAACTGCCTTTCAGTTTCTTGAAGGTATCAGGGTCGGAGGTGGCATAAAAATGATCGGCCCCCAAACGCAGGCTGTCCGCCTGTTTTCGCGGCGAGTGGCTGAGCACCGTGACCTCGGCGCGCAAGGCATGGGCGATTTTGACGCCCATATGACCCAGGCCGCCCAGGCCGACGATCGCCACTTTCTTGCCGGGCCCAGCGTGCCAATGCTTCAGTGGGGAATAAAGCGTAATCCCGGCGCAAAGCAGCGGTGCGCATGCAGCCAGCGACAAGTTATCCGGCATACGCAGAACGTAATTCTCATCCACCACGATCTTATCGGAATAGCCCCCCATAGTCGGCGTGCCGTCTTTGTCGCGGCTGTTGTACGTCCAGGTCGGAGTCAGGGCGCAGTACTGCTCCAGTCCCTGCTGACATTGGGCGCAAGTGCGGCAGGAATCGACCATGCAGCCCACCCCCACCTTATCGCCAATCTTGTATTTTGTGACTCCGCTGCCGACCCCCGTAACGACGCCGGCGATCTCGTGGCCCGGAACCATGGGGAAGATGGAGCCACCCCACTCATCGCGGGCTTGGTGAATATCGGAATGGCAGATGCCGCAAAACTTGATGTCGATGGCCACATCGTGCTCGCGAGGCTCGCGGCGTTCGAAAGCATAGGGCGTAAGCGGAGCATGGGCGGTGGCAGCGGCGTAACCTTTGGTTTTGATCATGATGAATTCTCCTCCTGCCACGGGATTGACCGTGGGCTTAGATCTGGGATGAAAATCGGCGGCCAAGAAGCCAACCGTGGCCGCCTCACTATTATAGAAGCGAACGGGCTGAATGCGAACGGGTAGACGTAAATACCCGCTTACGGGTGTTTTCACCCTTTACATAGAAAGACGTTCACCTGCTGCACTTTCGCGTATGATGGGCGACATGATATCGACGGTCCGGCGCGGGGCGAAGCGCGCGCTGCAATTGGGTCTGTTCATCCTGATCACCGTGGTGAACTCGCTAACCGCGCTTGCCCAGGTGGATTATTCGGTGCAATTTGAAATGGAAAAGCCCAAGTACTTGCTGGGGGAACCCATCTTTTGCCGGTTCGTGATCCGGAACACCGGCAACAAAGTTTTCGCTTTCCGCTATCGCACTCCCACGCGGATTTTGGCTTCCGATTACGAGCAGGAGCCACGCTTCCTGGTGACGGGCGGGCGGGGGCCGCGGCTGCCCGATCCCGGGCCTCGGCCCTGCGGCAGCCCGTAGGGAACTGCCGTTTATGGCTCCGTCACCCTGCCTCCTGGGCAAGTTCATACCGAGCGTTGGCTGCTGAACCAATGGGCGCAATTTGCGGCGCCGGGCCGCTATCACGTGCGCGCGGAGCGCCGTTTGGCGCTGCTTGAACCCGGCCCGCAGGTGGGAGAAATTCACGGAAAAGCCTGTGGCCTTCGCGCTGGCCATTGATGAACTCAGCGTGCTGGTTGTGCGTTCTGCCTCCGCGCAGGTTGAGGCGGCTTTCCATCCCTATCTCGCCGCCGTGGGCAACCCCAAGGACCCCAACCCGGCGGAGGCGGTGGTGGTGCTCACGTCCCTGCCCCAACCTTTCTTCCTGGATCAGTTGGTCAAGATGGCGAACGGCGGAAAGCCGGACCGTTGGGACCGGCGCGACGCTCTTGACGGCTTGGCGCGCCTGGACACGCCCGCTTCCTGGAGAGCTATCCTGAATTTATTTCGAGGCACGAATACTGCCGCAAGCTCCGGGAGCAAGGAGGCCGCGGAGCGAGCGGACGATCCACTGCGCGCCTATGCCTTGCTCCTGCTGGCGGAGAAAGCAGACCCGGCGTCAATTCCCGTTTTCTCGGAAATGCTCGCCAGAAGTGCCGAGCCCATGCGGGGAGATATCCTGCGCGCGCTCGGATTCTTTCACGACCCGCGGACCTACCAACTGCTTTTCGACAATCTGCACTCTGCCCAAGTGACCGACCGGATGAACGCCATTCTCGGTTTGAAAAACCTGGGCACCAAGGAAGTGATCCCCGCCCTGCTCGCCGCACTCAACGACCCGGAAGCACAAGTTCGAAAGGTGGCAAATTTCGCCCTGGAGGGATTGACAGGCCACAAGGTCGCCGCCTTCGCCAATCCCTCGGGCGAGGAGTCCGAGCGCATCGCCAACAACTGGCACGCCTGGTGGCGTGAACACGCCGGTAGTTTCTCGCCCCCACGGCCCACCGCCTGTCATGATTGGTAAGGGGTATGCCGGCACAGCCGCCCCTCGCTGTGCCAAAGTACAAGGCTGCGCTGCCTGCCTCTGGTGCGTGTAACCCCGGACCAGACCCTCAGCCGTGCGAGCGCGGACCACATCTAGCGTAAGGTGGCTTACCGTCAAGTGTGGGTGGGTTGCGGAGAGTCCGTTTTCGAGTAAACTACGTCAGAATGGGCTGGGGAATTGCGGGCGATCGGGTGCTGGCAGCCCACCGTTGAGTTACTGGGGTTGATCGGTCAGGCCGACACAGGAGAAAATGGAATAATGCGTCTTGAGTGGGATGGGAGCAAGGCCACATCGAACGTCAAGAAACACCGCATGTCCTTTGACGAAGCTGTGACCGTGTTCTACGACCCCCTGGCTGCCACTTTTGGAGACCCGGACCATTCCAAGAAGAGAATCGGCTGATCACGATGGGGTATTCAGCTCGCGACCGGCTGCTCGTCGTCAGCCATGTTGAGCGAGGCGATGCCACGCGCGTAATCAACGCGCGGCGCGCGACCCTTCGCGAAAGGAAACGTCATGAAGGCGAAGAGTCCGGCACAGCCGGATGACATGCGCCCGGAGTATAATTTCGATTACTCGACGGCCGTCCGCGGCAAGTACTACCGCCGCATCATGGGGGAAGGCGCGAACGTTGCGGTCCTGGAGCCGGACGTGGCCAAGGCGTTTCGCAACTCGGCGGCCGTGAACGAAGCGCTCCGATCTCTACTCCAAATTTCCGCAATCACCCGCCGCCTGACAAAGCCCGCAAGCGCACCAGAGACGAGTTCCCGCCGCGCCCGACACCATACCTGAAAACGTTCCCTCTGTCCCCGGTTTTCTGTCCGGCAGGGCAAAAGCCCTGCCCTGGAGTTTCTACATTTCTGATGGGGACGCCCTCAAACCGGATCCTCAGCGATGACACCGCAGACCACATGTACGGTTAGGCGACATTACCGTCAAGCGGGTAGGGCCGAAAAGCCGCAGACGAAGTCAAACGGCGCTACCCCGCTCTCAGCTTTCAGCACTCAGCTAAGGCCCTAGCTGAAAGCCGACCGCAGAGTGCTGACAGCTAGCCCCAGAAACCAGTTGCGCGGACCCTTGAAAGGGAGCAAAATAGTTTATGCAGGTCGAAAGCCGTTGTGCGGCATTGCCGTGGGCGGAAAGTGAGTGGCCGCTTTCACGGTTTGAGAAGAGCTCCCTGCTGGGCCACGCACGTAACGCTTGATGCAGGTGAGTAAGCACTTATCTGAGCGGATACGGGACCTCGAGCAGCTAGCCTTAGTCATCCACCCCGATTTGGAGAAGAATCATTGGAGCCAGCCTCCCAGCTCTTCCCAACTTATCAGCTTGATGTCGATAAGTTCCATGACCATTGCGGGGTTTTTGGGGTCTATGGACACCCGGAAGCCGCCAAGCTCGCCTATCTCGGACTTTATGCCCTGCAACATCGCGGCCAGGAAAGCGCGGGCATTGCCTCTTCCGACGGCGACAATCTGATCTGCAAGAAGGGCATGGGGCATGTGGAAGAGATCTTCCCCAAAGAGGTTATTGAGAGCTTGCCGGGAAGGCACGCCATCGGCCACACGCGCTACTCCACCGCCGGCGATACGGACCTGAGAAACGCCCAGCCGCTGAAGGTGAGCTGCCACAAGGGCCAAGTGGCGCTGGCGCACAACGGCAACCTGGTGAATGCCACGGCCGTGCGCAAGGAATTGGAGGCGCGCGGCGATATTTTCCAAACCACCAGCGACACGGAAGTCATCCTGCACTATTTCGCCCGCTCGCGGCAGACGGGCATTCCCGAAGCCGTCGCCGAAGCGCTCGACAAAGTGGTGGGAGCTTATTCCCTGGTCATGCTTTTCAAGGACGCGATTTACGGCATCCGCGACCCGCGAGGCTTCCGTCCGCTGAGCTTGGGAAAGCTGGATGGCGCTTACGTGCTGGCGTCGGAGACCTGCGCTTTCGACTTGATTGACGCCCAGTACATCCGCGACGTGGAACCGGGCGAGATGGTGATTCTCGACAGCCGGGGCGTGACGTCGCTGCATTTTGCCCCGCCGGCTCATGGAGCGCAGTGCATCTTCGAGCATGTCTACTTTTCCCGTCCGGATAGCATGGTGTTTGGCCGCTCGGTTCAGCAGAGCCGCGAAATGCTGGGCCGCTGCCTGGCGCGGGAGCATCCCGTGGATGCCGACGTGGTGGTTCCCGTCCCCGACTCCGGCGTTCCCGCCGCCACGGGGTTTGCCGAGGAATCCGGCATTCCTTTCAAGATTGGCCTGATCCGCAATCACTACGTGGGCCGCACGTTTATTGAGCCCACGTCAGGCCATTCGCGACTTCGGCGTGAAGCTGAAGCTCAACCCCGTGCGCAGCTTGATGGAAGGCAAGCGGGTGGTGCTGGTTGACGATTCCATTGTGCGTGGAACAACCAGTCGCAAGATTGTAGCGCATCGTACGAGAGGCGGGTGCTCGCGAGGTGCACATGCGGATCAGTTGTCCGCCCACGGTGTCCCCCTGCTTCTACGGCGTCGATACGCCGACGCGGAAGGAATTGATTGCGGCCACCCATTCGGTGGAAGAGATCCGCGAATACCTGGGAGCGGATACTCTGGGGTACCTCTCGATCGAAGGGATGCGTAGCGCCGTCGGGGATACCCAGGGCCAATACTGCCTGGCGTGTTATACCTGCGAATACCCTACCGCCATTCAGGAACCGCTCATCGCCATACGTAATCGGAGATTGAAACGGATGGAAACACCCGAACCAAAGACGGAGGAATTGTCTGTCCCTGAGCCGGCGGTGGAAAGCAAGCCCGCCAAGCCGCAGCGCCAGGAGACCGTGTGGGACACTCTCCGCTCCTTGCTGATTGTGCTGGTGGGGGTGCTTTGCATTCGCACCTTTGTGGCGGAGGCCACCGTCATCCCCACCGGGTCGATGGAGTCGACCATCCTGATCGGCGACCACGTTTTCCTGAACAAGCTGCTCTACGGTCCACGCGTGCCCTACACTTCGCTGCGCTTGCCGCCGCTCAGAGAAATTCATCGGCTGGATATTGTGGCGTTTCGTTATCCCCGCAATCCCGTCCGTCATGTTCGTCAAGCGCGTGATCGGCGTGGGCGGCGACGTGGTGAAGATCGAAGACAAGAAGGTTTATCTCAACGGGCGGCCTTTGTTCGAGCCTTACGCGCAATTCCAATATCCCACGACGCTGCCTTTGCGCGATGATTTTCCTCCCACCCCCAGTCTGCTGGAAACCCTTCCCGCCGCCTGGGGACTTGATCCCGCTTGGACGCGGGAAATGCCCAGCTTACATTCGCAACGACGGCCTGCACGTTCCGCCCGGGTATCTGTTTGTGATGGGCGACAACCGCGACAATTCCCTCGACAGCCGCTTTTGGGGATTCGTTCCCCTCGAAAACGTGGTGGGTGAGCCGCTGTTTGTGTACTGGTCCTATGATGCGCCCACGCAAGGACTGGACGGCAGAAACCTTGGCGGCGCGGCTGAAATTTGACGCCTCGATTGTTTGGAATTTCCTTAAACACACGCGCTGGTCAAGAACCGGACAGACGTTTTAAGAGCAGGGATTAGGGGTTAGGGATTAGGGGTTGCAGGGATTAGGTAGGCTAGCTGGCATGGGGGCTTGCCGGTTACCGCTAAGCCCTAACCCCTAACCCCGAATCCCTAACCCCGTGTCTTTTATGCGCTATCGTGACGCTGGCGTCGATATCGACGCCGCAAGCCAGGCTAAAGCTCGCATCAAGCAGTTGGCGCGCAGCACCTTCAGCCCCCGCGTTTTGCGGGAGGTCGGCGCTTTCGGCGGATTCTTCTCTTTGCAGGGACTCCCGCGCGACGCCGTGCTGGTGTCAAGTGTGGATGGCGTCGGCACCAAACTGAAGCTCGCCTTTGCCCTCCATCGCCACGACACCGTGGGCGCGGACCTGGTGAACCACTGCGTCAATGACATTGCCGTGCACGGCGCGGCGCCGCTCTTTTTCCTCGATTATCTGGCCACGGGGAAGATGCACCCCAAGGTGGTCACCGAAGTCGTCAAAGGTCTGGCCGGCGCCTGCCGCAAGGTGGGCTGCGCGCTGGTGGGTGGTGAGACCGCGGAAATGCCGGGCTTCTACCCCGAGGATGAATACGATTTGGCGGGCTGCATTGTGGGCTGGGTCAAGCGCAGCCGAATCATTGACGGCAGCGGCATCCGGCCGGGGGACGCGATCCTGGGACTGCCGTCGCTGGGTCTGCACACCAACGGCTATTCGCTGGCGCGCAAGGTTTTGCTGGAGCAGGAGGGCCTGCCCTTGACCGAGCCCATTCCGGAACTCGGCCGCACGCTGGGCGACGAATTGCTGGCCCCGCATCGCTGCTATTGGCCCACCGTGCAACCGCTCCTCGCGCGCGGCTGGTTGAAGGGCTTGGTGCACATTACCGGCGGCGGCATTACGGATAACACCCCGCGAATCCTTCCCGCCGGCGCCCGCGCGGAAGTTCACTTGGGAAGCTGGCCCGTGCTGCCCATTTACGATTTGATTGCCAAGCGGGGCAACGTGCCGCCCGACGACATGCTGCGAACCTTCAACATGGGCCTGGGCATGCTCCTCATCGTGTCCCCACGCGACCTGCCCAAGGTAACTTCCGACCTGAAAAAGCGCCGGGAGAAATTCTGGAACATCGGCCGCATCATCCCCGGCCGCCCGGGCGTGAAATACCTGCAAGGGAAGTAAGTCTTCAGTCATCAGTTTTCAGGTGTCAGTAGACTCGTCATGAAACTTCGCCGATCCGAATTCATGAAGCTCTTTCCCCTGGCGCTCGGAACCCCGTTGGCGGTGGTAGGAGCGGCTCCCACCGCGAACACGGTGTCCAGCCACTTCGATCCCCACGAGTACGGCGCTACCGGAGATGGCAAGCGTCCTGACACGACTGCGGTTCAATCCGCCATCGATGCTGCCGCGAGCGTCGGCGGCGGTTGCGTCTACCTCCACAACGGAAGATTCCTTTGCGGCGCGCTTCGGCTGAGAAGCAATGTCACGCTGCACATTGAATCCGGCGCCGTCCTGCTCGGCAGCCCCCAGATCGAGGATTTCCCCGAGCAGCCTTCGGCCTACCCCTCCCGTTCCTCGGAGATCTACACGCGCCGCAGCCTGATTTTCGCGGAGAAAGCGGAGAACGTGGCCATCGAAGGCGGCGGAATCATTGATGGGCAGGGCAACAGTGCGGCCTTCCACCATCCGGGTATGACGGAAGGTGACCGTCCGCTGCTGCTGCGGTTCAGCGAGTGCCGCAAGGTTCGCGTGAAGGACGTCACGCTGCGGGATTCCGCCATGTGGGTGCAGAATTACCTGGCCTGCGAGAACGTTTTGATCGACGGCATCACGGTGGCGAGCCGGGTGAACGTTAACAATGACGGCATCGACATCGATGATTGCACCAACGTCCGCATCGCGAACTGCAACCTCTGGTGCGGCGACGATGCCATTTGCCTGAAGAGCACCTCTCCGCGCGGCTGCCGAAATGTGGGGGTGGACAACTGCACCATGAGCACGCTTTGCAATGCGGTGAAATTCGGCACTGACTCGACGGGGGGATTTGAAAACATCACCATCACCAATTGTGCCGTGTACGACACGGGCCTTTCCGCCATCGCGCTCGAATGCGTGGACGGCGGCACGCTGGAGCGCATTGTTGTTTCGAACATGGTGATGGATAAGGTCGGATGCGCAATCTTTCTGCGCCTCGGCAACCGCGGCCGAGGCATGCAGCAGCTTGCGCCTGGCAAACTTCGCAACATCATCATCAGCAACGTGGAAGCCACAAGGGTCGGAGGCATTGGGTCGTCGATTACCGGCCTGCCCGGGTTCGCCGTGGAAGACGTGCTGATTGAAAACGTTCGCATCGACTCCGCCGGGGGCGGCACCGCGGCCGAAGCCCAGCGCGAAGTACCGGAAATCCCGGACGCCTATCCGGAATTCAGCATGTTCGTCGCCCCCGAGACGCCCACTGACAAGCCCTCGCGCTTTTTGCCGGCCCACGGGCTCTACCTTCGCCACACCGCGGGCATCACTCTGAAGAACCTTGACCTTCGCACCACCCAGCCGGATGCGCGGCCCGCTCTGGTGGTGGATGATGCCGCCGGGCTGAAGATTTTTGACCTGAGCGCACGGAGTCCGGAACGTATTTCCACCGTGGCCTGGCTTCGCGATGTGGCCGGCGCATTTATCCAATCCTGCCTTGCGCCGAAGGGCGCCCAGACCTTCCTGCGCGTGGATGGCGCGAAATCTGCCGAGATTACCCTGGTCGGGAACGATCTGAGCCGCGCCGAGAAGGCGATCGAAAAGGGAGAATCCGTACCCGCCGATGCCGTGCGCGTGTTGGCGGTCTAGCGCCTTATTTCTGTGTGAGCGACTTCAGTTTGCGGGCGCAGTTCTCATCATGGGGAGCGATCTTGCAAGCCATTTCCATATGCTGGCGAGCTTCGGGGAGAAACCCCAAGTGTTCGTCGGCGACGGCCAATTGGAAATGGCCCGTGTAACTCTCAGGTGTCAAGGCCAGCACCTGCTGGAAGCGGAGGCGTGCCTTGGCATAGTCACCCTGCGCGAGCCAGTACTGGCCGATGGCCTCCGCGGCGGGAGCATACTCGGGATCGAGCTTGAGCGCGGTGGACCACTCGCGCAGGGCGTCCTGGGGCTTCTTGATGCGGAGATAGCATTCGCCCAAATGGAATCGCGCCAGCGTGTTCTTAGGGTCTGATTTCAGAATCAACTGAAACTTGGGAAAGGCCGCGGCGGTGTGTCCATCCATTAAGGCCATGAAGGCGCTCTGATAAAGCTGGAACTCCGCGAAACGGTCCTTGGGATCGGGGGTAGGGGCACGCCATGGCGTGCCCCTACGTTTTCGGGCGCACCGACGGGGCCGCGTGGTTCCGCCGCGAGGTAACCGAGGGACTCAAGCTGCGCCAGCGTTTCGGGCGTCAAGGCGGAAGGCGAGGCGCGCGGGGAGGGTGCGTAACGGGTGAGCACCTTCGCCAGTTCGTTCTGGAGTTCCGCCGCCATCGCGACGTTCTGGCGCAGCAAATTCACCTGTTCGCGCGGGTCGCTATCGAGGTCGTAGAGTTCCGCCTTGGGGGCTTGGATGTATTTATACTTTCCCACGCGCAGGGCGCGTAGCGGCGCCCAACGAAAAGCGTCGTGGGCGTAGAGGCTTTCGCTGTAGACGGCGCGCGGACTCGTGGGCTCCCCCGCCTTGAGCGCGCCCAGTTGGCTTACGCCTTCGAACGAGGCGGGGGCGGGAATGTGCAGAAAGTCCAAAATCGTTGGCGCCACGTCAATCAGGCCGACAGGAGCTGCTACGCGCTCGTTGAAAGACCAAACTCGAAAGTCGAAAATCGAAAATCGAAAATCGGAACTCGAATCACGCGCCGATTGTCCAGTTTCGCTTTTCGAGTTTCGATTTTCGAGTTTCGAATTTCTGGTATTGGGTGTTTGCGGCCAGTGGAAAATCAGCGGCACGTGCAGTGTGCTTTCGTAAATATAGTAGCCGTGGTCGGTCTCCTGGTGATCGCCCAAGCCTTCGCCGTGGTCACCAAACAGGACCACCAGTGACTTCTCCCACCACCCGTTCTTCGCTAACTCCTGTTGGAAGCTGCCCATGAGCTGGTCGACGTATTCGAGTTGGGCGTCGTAGCGGGAGATTCCTTTCTGGCGCGCGACTTCCGCCGGCAGGGTGTACGGGGTGTGCAGATCAAAGAGGTGAACAAACACCAAAACCGGTTGGCCGCGGTGGGCCTCAAGCCACTGGCGCGCGGCGCGCACCACCAAGGCGCCGTCGCGCCGCACACTCATCGCCAGTGGATTGGCCACCCTGGCGGTTTCCGGGCCGAACGGGCTGTCGTAATCATCGAAGCCCTGGTCCAACCCGTAGCGCCGGTCCAGGAAGTCGCTGCCGATGAAAGCGGCGGTTTTGTAACCGTGCGATTGCAACACGGAAGCGAGCGTCACCACTCCGGCGGGAACCCGCTCGCCGTTTTCTTCCACGCAGATTCTGGAAGGGATAGGTGGAAGTGAACAGCGACGTGTGCGAAGGCAGCGTGAGCGGAACCTGCGCCTCGGCCTGGGCGAAGCGCGTGCCTCCCTGCGCGAACGAATCGATGTGCGGCGTGTGGATTCTGGTGTAGCCGTATGCGCTCAGGTGGTCGGCGCGCAGCGTGTCGATGGAAATCAGGATGACCGGGGCCGGTTGAGGCGCGTCCTGCGCGGCGCCAGGGATGGGCGGGCCACACAGCATCAACCAGACTCCCAGAGTTATGCGCCGCAAAGAGTGCGCCGCACCGCATGGGCGCGGAACCACCCGAAATGGCATATCCGAATCCGGCATGGCAGCGGGCGTTTCATATTGTCGGAGATTAGTATATCCGATGACACGATGACAGAGGAGCAAGCAGGGCAGCACGACTGCCGGCCGCAACTCACGAAGGATTTCACCACCGAACGGAAGGATTATGAATTTCTCTTCCCTCGCCCCCTTGGGGGAGAGGGTTGTAAATTCAAAAGACCCCCTCTTAGCAGAGGAGCCTATTCCAGCAGTAAAACCAGCGCACTCCTGATACGGCACGGTGAGTTGTACGGTGCTGTTCACGATGGGCCGGTTGACTCCACTGTAAAGATCCGTCGCCTTCTGGTAACGCGCCGCAAGCTTAAGCGATGTGGTTTGATCGCTCGGGTGGTCGTTGAAATACCACCAACAGGCTTTGTTTCTTCCCTTCCATCAACCGGGGCCGCACTCTTCCGCCCGCCACCGCTGGTTTGACGACCTTGGTGACGATAGCGCGCAGGATTCGATTCCGCCTTCGCTCCCCGTGGCGATGCTGGCGCCGAGGTTGGTCCCGAAATAGTAGACCCACCCCTTGCCCCACCTTCTTGCTGGCCGCGACGGTCATGTCCTGACACTTGGCGATGGGTTGGGCGGACGTCACCTCGATGGGCGTCAGGTAGGTATGCCCCTTGATGCGCGCGGGAACAGGCGCGGTGAAGCTTATTTCCGGTTCATAGTAAACGCGGTCCGACGAGGGAGTATCTTTCGCCGGGGTCTGCGGATTGACCCAAAAGCTTTCTCCCTCACGATAACCGAAAAGTTCGGTCGAGCCCTTCCGGCGGCACGACGGGGTTGTAATAGAAGCGCTCGTCGTACATCCCGAATCCCGTCTCGATGAGCAGCATGCCGCCGCCCTCCACGAAATGGCGGAGATAGTCGAGCGTGCCCTTTTTCCCAATGAGGTGCCAGGGAGCGATGATGACCTTGTAATCGCGCTTGCCGAGGCCCTGCGGCTCGACAAAGTCGACGAACAAATCCAGATTCCAGAGCGCCTGGTAATAGCCCTGGAACGACAAGGTCGAGGGGTCTTCGTTGCCGCTCGCGGCGTAGGTCAGGATGGCGTTGTCCGTGATCCGTCAGCAGGGCCACTTCCGGTTGCGGGGAATGCTCCTTGATGATTTCCCAGTGGGTTTGAATGATCTGGTTGGTTTTGGCGGCTTCGCGGGAGCGCTCTGTCGCCGCCCCACTTCGTAAAACCAGGCCGTACCCGGTGGCCTCGCGTCCGGTGGCTTCCGCCAGATAATTCCAGTAGATGACGCCCTTCGCCCCCATTGCCACGGCCAGCCAATTGTAGAGGCGGATGTCGCGCGGCCGCATCTGCGGGCTGCGCCACAGACCTTCATTTCCGTGGCCGGCCTGAAGTTCGGTGAGGTAGAAAGGCTTGCCGGCGGCGTTGGAGCGCGTGATTTCATATTTGGCCGCGCCATGAGCAATAACCGGAAACTGCCAGCGGGGGAAAAGCGACATGCCCCAGGCGTCGAGCAACTCCGCCAGCCGCCAGGCGTTGGTGCCCGTGGTCACGCAGCCGTCGACGGGAGGATGATGGGCGGCGTGGCTTTCCATGACATGCGCCGGGTCGGCGGCACGCGCCGTCTCGACGCGAAACTTCATCTCGCGCGTGCTGCGCTCGATGATGAAACGCCGCCAATCGAGCCAGTCGGCGTAGGTTCCCAATGCCCGTGGCGGGTCAATGCACTCCCAGTTGGGATAGCGGCGCGTCCAGGCGTCGTTCAAGGCCTCGAGAGAACCGTACTTCTGTTGCAGCCAGGCGCGGAACGCGGCGATGGTGCGCTCGCAATAACAGAACAGGAGTTCCTCGGGATCGGCCCAGATGTTGCGTGCCCAGGCGGGTTCAATGTGCGGCTCGTTCCAGCAGTCGTAGCCAAAAAGCGATTTGTGCGGCGAGACCACCCGGATGAGTTCCTGGATATACTTCGCGCCCGCTTCGCGCACCGGCTCCCAATCGAAGCAGAGTCCGGGCCAGCCGCCGGTGACATTATTCGGGCTGCCCTGGAGGTGCATGGGCCGGCCCCGCGCGTCGGTGAAACGCGCCCCCGGATACTTCTGCTCCAGCCACCACGGCGCCAGCTCAAACATGAGGCCGCATAACACCTGGAGGCCGAACTCGTCGCAGTAGCTCATGACCTCTTCCACTTCGCCGAAGATCCACTTGTCGGGTTCGGGATTCACGTAGTCCCAATTGGGCCAGATGCGAATCAGGTTGAATTTGTACTCTTCCGCAATGGTCTTGATCAGGCCGCGGCGCATCGCGCGCGGCGGGCTGGGGGGGCGGAAGAATTGCGTGCCGTAGAGGAACCGGCCCCCAGGGACGGCGACGGGCGGGGTTTGAGGGTTCGCTGTTGGCATGCCCGACCGGGCTTCGGGAGCGCCGCCGCTCCCGGCGACGACGCGCAGGCTGCTCCAGGCCAGGGTGACACCCGAAGCGGCATTCTTTATGAATTTTCGGCGGGATGATGACATGGGATTACTCCTCAGTGCAATGCAACACGGCCTTGGGTAGTAGGGCAATTTGATGTAGAGGCGGCTTTACGCCGCCATTTGGCGAGGTAAACTCGCCGCTACGACATCATATCGACCCACTACCAGGCCTTGGGCCGCCAACATACACCAAGATATTCATGTCGGCAATTGATATGTAGATGGGAATGGAGTGGGATAAGTAGGTGTAGCAGACCTGTTCTGTAGGTCCGCGGCTCGTTCCCTACGGGCAATGAAAAGCCGCGGACCTACAGAACAGGTTCGCGCTACCCTTCTTTCGCCCTTACAGGGTATGGAAAACCTACCCTTCAGTCCCGCCCTAGAAGCTGAACCGCACTTGCAGATCGATTCTCCGGTTGGCGGCGCTGCTGGAGAAGAACCCGCCAGCCAAGGCATAGGCTTTGCCAAAAATAGGTGAATCGAGGTTACCCTCGGGCGAGGCGTAATTGACCGTGTTGAAAATATTCCGCGCGGAGACGCTGAAGGTGAGGTTGAACCGGCGGTTGGGGACGGTGGGGCGTCCAAACATACCACCGCCACTACCCATGCTGCTCAGCCCTCCGGGGCCAAGCCCTCGGCCGCGCCCTCCCCCCCACCTCCGCCACCCCCACCAAAGTTACCGCCTTGCACTTCTTTGCCGAAGCCGAAGGTCTTGCTGAGGCGGAGGTTGGTGGTGAACTGGCCGAAGCCGGTCCCATAATCGATGGGGATGATCGTCTCGCCAGCGACGGGCACGGTGTCAAAGTTGCCCCATTTGGTGTTGACGACGTTGGCGGGATCTCGAAAGACTTGAGGCGAACGCAGGCCGATTATTGAAAATGGAACTGCCGTTCAGATTCTGTCCTACGGTAATGTTAAAGGGTGGGGCGGAATTCACCACGATGAAGGGAGAGAGTTGAATCCCCCGCGGCAAATTCCAACTGCCCCCCACGAAGAGGCGGTTGCGCACATCGTAGGCGGCGCGCCCGTAATCCTCATCCAAGTCGTACTGATTCATGGGGAAACTGCCGCCGCCGGCGGTATCGCTGTCAACGTAGCTGAGGGTATAGAAGCCGAAGAGCGAAACCTTGGACCGCGAACATTGAAATTGGCGATCACCTGGTTCTGGTTGTAAAGGCCGGCGGACTCGTATTGATACAGATTGGAGAGGCTGGGGTTGGGCCGGGCGTCGCCGGGATTGGCCGGATCAGGCGCATTGATGTTCCGCGAAATGAGTTGATGGACGCCGTGGGTGTTGAGATAGGTCACGGAAACCGTGATGTTCTTGGTAACCTGCCGCTCCAGCCCCATCCCGGACTGGGTAGTGTAGGGCGTGCGCAGATTGGGAGCAATTTGATAGATCGTGGGTGTGAGCAAGCTGGCCTGAGAGCGTGCTGACGGGCGGAATGTCCGGGAAAAAGTCGGGTGAGGCGACGATGTATTGCTGCTGGTTAATTCCGTTCAAACGATCCGCGTTGAGGATGTAGCCTCCGCCGAAGCGGTCGTAGAAAACTCCGAAACCGGCGCGCAGCACGGTCTTGACATTCTTACCCTTTCCCAGATCCCCAGGCAATGCCGACGCGCGGGGCGAAGTCCGCATGGTCGTGAATGTGATCTTGCGTTTCGAAGCGCAACCCGCCGCTGAGGGTCAAATTGGGACGCGCCTTCCAATCGTCCTCCACGTACGGTTCGAGGTCAAAGTAGTTCACCTGCGCAAGGGGGTTTCCAGCCATGAGGGTAAACTGGCTTGCGCCACCGCCGTTGGCCTGAATCTGGGCGGGGGTCAAACCCGCTTGCAACCCTTGTTCGGTTATTTGATAGGCATTAAGGGATGGGAAAGTAAAAGTCGCCGTAGAAGTTGGCGGTGGAAGTGGCGGATTCCTCGTTATCGCGGAACCGGGCTCCAAACTTCAGGAAATTCTTCTTCAGGGTAACGGAGGTGTAATCCTGAAGCTCATAAGAATTCGTCACGGTGTTGCTCGTCGCCCGCGCTGGATGCGCCCGTGGTGAAAGCGCCGAGGACGGAGATCGTCGGCAAGTGAATTGGCGGGGGTTTGAAGCTCAGTGTCACGGTAGTAACGGAACCGAACCTCCGTGACCGCCTTCTCATTGATCACCTGGGCGTCGCTGGCCTGAAAGCTTTGGTACCTTTCGGTGGAGTTGTAAGCTGCCGCAGGGAGTGTGAACTGCCCCACATTAGGATCGTGTCTGGTTGTTTTCCCAAAGCTGATAGCGAACGGTCAAGGTATTGTTATTGCCAATTTGGGTGTCGATGCGGGGGCCAATATTGGTTTGCGTTTGGGGGGTGGGGATCGCCTCGACCAGGGAAGTCGGATTGAAGTTTGGGTCCAGGATGGTGGCGTTCACAATGGCGTCGTCTTCGATATCGCGGCGCTGCCCGTCGACATAGAAGGAGGTTTTCTTGTTGAGCGGCCCGCCAATGTTTCCGTTAAACATCTCCGAGTGATAGCCCGGAATGTCGGTGGCGAAGGGATTCCGCGTGTTGAAATCCGAGTCATTCCCGCTGACGAAGAGCTGGCCATGAAGTTTGTCGGTGCCCGGCTTGGTCAGGATTTCAATCCTTCCGTAGCCCAACGTATCGTATTGCGCGGAAAAAGGATTCTGGTTGACGCGAATTTCGCGGATGGAGGATTTGGGGGGCAATTGACCGCCGGTAAACCCGTCGATATAGATCTGGCCGCCGTTGGGGCCTGCCGAGGGTCCCGCCAAGGCTTCCAGTTCCGATTGCAACTCATCGGGATCGTCGGAGAGCGCTTCCAAGTCCTTGCCTTTGATCACCAGCGAGCTGGCGTTTTCCGCGGGGTTGACGCTGACCTTGGTGGTCTCGTCCGTCACCGTGATCTGTTGCTTTTCCATAGCCACTGACAATTGCGCGTTCACCACCTGCGGCTGGCCACGGGCGATGACGATGCCGGGCTTTACGAAATCTTTGAATCCCTTCAGAGTGATGGTGAGCGTGTAAGTGCCCGGCGCCAGGTTGCGGAAGGCATACTTGCCCTGTTCGTCGGTCTGCGCAGCCAATTTCGCGCCCGTGGGCCCACCACCGTAACGGTGAGGGCGGGAATGGCCGCGCCCGAGGGGTCAAGCACCTGGCCGCGCAAACTGGGAGCGGAAGTCTGAGCGAAAAGCAAGGCAGGCAGGAATAAAAACGAGAGCAGGAATCCGTTAAGCATTCGGCAAAAGTTTCGTAACAAAATTATTTCTCCTCTAAAGTATTCTGCGCGGAAATCACCGAAAAGGCGATTTTGTTGCGAGGGGTTGCAGGGTCGAACCCGGTTCTTGCACGGATCCTGCCAGACGTGTGTTACGCGGGCGTTTTAGGGACCGCCTTCACCACCGACCGCCGCCGCCGAGCTCAGATTCCAGCCGCCGAGGTTCACTTCGCCGCCACCCTTGGGTTGCGCGGCAAGAATCGGCTCGACTCCAGTAAGGATATAAATTGCTGTCACTTCCGAAGGGCTTGTGCCTTCCGAGCTGAAAATGACAATGGGTTCACCGCGCTTAAGATCATTAAGTGTTACGGCCGGCATATTCTCAAGCGCCTGACTAAGGTTTCCCATTCCCCCACGGCGCATTCCGCCGCCCCCGCCGGCGCCGCCGACCGCCGACGCCGCCGGGCTCCACCAGGGCCACCCGCGGCCGGAGGTCCACCTGCAGCCACCACCAGCCGGCGCCCCACCCGGGGCGCACCTCCAGCCTCCCAGGCCCACCGCCTCCCGCCGGAGCTGAGCCGGGCGATCATCTGGGCCAGGAACTCAGGGAGTTGGTGCATCTTGCAATCCGCGTTGACATGCACGACGACCTGCTTATTCGTCGCCAAGTTCTTTACGGTCAGGGTGTTTGCTTGCGGGATCAACGGAAATGACGGTTGCCCCGATGTTGTGGAAGGTTCCGAAAACCACCTTCTCAGCGGCGTAGTGGCTGCCGTCTTCACTTTTGGTGCCCAGCGCGCGCAATTGGTCGCCCACCTTGAGCGCGGCAATATTGCTGGCCTGGGCGTCGGCGAACTTGATGGAGTTCGGAGCGTAACGCAACAGCACCGTCTGCGGCGGTCGTGGTCAGGATTACGGGATGAGTCAAGTTGCCGGGTGTCGGTGGACGGTTCGGCACGGAGATGGTTATTTCCATCTTGGCCGGGTCCACGGCTTTCACCACGCCTTCGATTCCGCGGGTCTGCCACTCCCGAACCTCCGCCTCATGGACGCCGGAAATGTCCGCCTTCGTCATCACCACAACTCGCGTGGCCTGAATGGTTTGCTGGTCTTCAGCGAGATGGCCAAGCACCACGGCGCGGTCACCCACGCTAATATCGCTTGACCGCAATGGGAGTCGTCGACTTCAAATCCTTGGAGCCCCGACGCGAAGAACCTTAACCCCCTCGGGTAGCTGCCACTTGAACGTCGCCTTTGTCCGTGTGCAAGGTAAGATGTCCGGGTTGGACCTGGGTCACATCCCCGACGGCCTTCGCGACCGGAGCAGCCGGGGGATTCTGCCCGGCGGGCTGGCCAATTGCCAACCGGCCTGCCAAAAAGATTCCTGCTAAAACTATCACAATATAAGAACTTACCTTATTCACGGGGAGTCTCCTCCACCAAAAGGTCAGAATTTTTAGACGGTTTTGACTAGCTCGCGTTACTTATCCCCTTTACTTTTCTTACATTCGTATGGGGAGGTTCCTGGGCAGATGAACTCGGGCTCCCTCCCTCAGCATAGGCTCAATTCCAAAACAATTTCGGATCTAAGTCCGCATTAGGTGCACGATTCGCCGGTTGATCCGACATTCAGAGCGATGAAGCCCTCCCGCAGCCTTCAAACCGCGCTCTTTTCCACGTTTGCAGAAGATTGCTCCCCGCGTTGTCCGCGCGGTCGTAGCCGGCCATGGTCAGCAGGCTGAGCGCCAAGCCCTTCAGGGTGAAGAAGTCCTCCATCTGGTCGTCACACGATGTGGCCTGCTCGTACCGCGCCTGATAGAGCTCAAATTGCGGATAGAGTTCTCGCAGGGAGGTCACGCGGGTGTCGCGGACGGGCCTGATTCGAGGACAAAGCGTCGATCCGAAGGGCCATCTTTTTGAGCAGTTCCTCGCGCGTGGCAGCAGCGCGACCTGCCGCCTTACCCAAGGCTGCTTCCTGGTCGTACTGTTCGTCCTGTATCTTGCGCAGCGTCGAGCCGGAAATGTTATAGCTGAGCGATACCGACCAGGTAAGTTGCAGGTTATTGAGGAGTTGCTGCAATTGCACCGCCTGACCGAGTTGCGGCATGACGCCGACACTGCTGCTGAGGGTGTAGCCGCTGAGGATTCGCGTCCACTTGGAGCTCCTGGAAAGGCGCTGGAGCAGAGGCAAGGTGTAAGTGACGCCATAGCTCTGCCGGAGGGTTTGCTGAGATGAGCCGAAACCGATGCCGTTCACAAACAGCCCCGTGATGTCCGTGCCGTAATCGGTACGGGCGTAGGCAGTTACTCGGTCGAGCAGATACTTGTTGACGGCGAGGCTGTTCTGCCTGCCAATTTCCTTGCCCAAAGCCCCTACTTCCTTTTGCGCGGCATCCATATCGGCAAGCAATGAGGCCAACGGTTTCTCCCCCGGTTCGGCATTGGGGCCTCGCGAGGCACGGAAGGAATCGGGGGCTGTGGGCGCGGTGAACCATCGCGCACTCACCGGGTAGATGGAGCCTTCCGCACCCGGGGAATTCGCCTGCACCCTCGATGGGGGATTGGCATCAGCGCCTTCGGGTGGGGTCTTCGAGCCCCAAGTGCGATTCCAGTTCATCCAGAGTTGGGAATTCACGCACCAGGCTTTCCACCCCCGGCGACCCGCCTCCCGCGTAAGTGAGCGGCGTGATCAATAATGCTGTCCAGAGTGCCGTCAGCAGCACAAGCAGCTTGGCTTTGATTTGCATTTTCACATCCCTCAAGAAAAGCATTGCCACGAACTCCTATTTTTCAACGAACCGGCGCAACGCGCAAGGGCGGGACAAAGCCAAAAGTGGCCTGCGGCTACTCACGCCAACCAGCCTCGCGGGATGACAGTATAAGAAAAGTTTATTACCACGAGTCGATTTATTCATAACGGTTGACCCCTGTAGCGTAAGTATAATGCTGCGCGGGGAGGACAGCAGGCGCTCTCTCCCCAACAACCCCGAGGAAGACTGCTTGTTGCTCCCCGGCATTGAAGTCGTGCCACGTCCCGATCATCTTTTTTTGTACTTCGCGTGGTCGACCAGCGCGACCTAAGCGCCATCGAGCGGGACTACGAGGAGAAAGACCTTGTCATGGCGGGCTTGAACAGATCGCGGAAAAACGCTTCTGCCCTGGCATTCCGGGCGAAGCTTTGAGTGCGGTAGCTTGTTGCCGCTTTCCTGCCGACGAGCTTGCTTGCGGGAATTTCGACCGAGAAGAACAATCGGGAGGACAGTATGAAGTGGCTTGAGGAAATAGCGTGTAGGGTCGGACTTATTGGGATCGCCTTAATTCTGGTTTCAGGGTTGGCCCATGCCCAAACCTTTCGAGGAACGATTCTGGGAACGATTATGGATTCCTCGGGAGCGGCCATCCCCGGCGCTAAGGTGGTGATCAAGAACCAGGGAACCGCCCAAACCCGCACCACGACCAGTGGCGATGCGGGAACTTACACCGTTCCCGAACTTCCGATTGGACAGTACGCGGTGACGGTCAGCAAGGAAGGGTTTGAGTCCATGACCGTGGGCGGCGTCGAGGTGACGGTGGCGGGCGAACACCGCGTGGACGTGACCCTGCAACCGGGGAAAATCGAGTCCCGCATAGAAGTGGAAGCCACCGCTCCCATGGTCGCGACCACGGAAGACACTTTGGGTGGAACCGTGCGAATCGAGCCAGGTGGCCAACCTTCCCGTGAATGGCCGCGACTACACCAAGCTGATCTACCTGCAACCCGGCGTGAGCGGCGGTCCCGACCAGATCACGGATTCTCCCGGCTCGTTCGGAGAGTTCTCCGTGAATGGCGCGCGAGGACGTTCCAATAACTTCCTGCTCGACGGCACCGACATGAACGACGGCTACCGCAACGATCCGGCCATCAACCAGGCGGGAGTCTTTGGCACCCCGGCAACGATCCTGCCGGTGGATGCGGTGGCCGAACTCGCCGTGCTCTCCAACTTCGCCCCCGAATATGGCCGGAACGCCGGCGGAGTGATCAATATCGTCACCAAGTCCGGAACGAACCAGATTCACGGCACGGCGGCGGATTATTTCCGCAACGACGCCCTGGACGCGCGCAACTTCTTCAACACCGCCCCCACTCCCAAAACCGCTTTCCACAACAACCAGTTCGGCGGCTCGCTGGGCGGACCCATTATTAAGGACAAGGCCTTTTTCTTCGGCGACTACGAAGGCCAGCGCGAGACCGGAGGTTTGAACAGCACGGCTTGCGTCCCTTCGGCCAATAACATTGCCCAGGCGGAGAGTGCGCTGGCAGCACAAGGGCTCAGCGTCAATCCCGTTATCGCTGCGCTGCTGACAGCGGAATCCATGGCCGGCCGCTAATTCCGCGACGCCCGACTCCTGCGCCACCGTCAACAATGTTTCGGCCACCGCCAACATCTTCAACAGCGTGAACAGCGTCATCGCCAAGGCGGACTACAACATCAATGAGAAGAACCTGCTGACGGCCCGCTACTACTACTCCACCAGCAATCAGAGCTTCCCCCTGGGGCTGGGCGGCACCGGCGACCTGCCCGGCTACAATACCGTCACGCCTACCAATGTCAATCTCTTGTCCGTCTCCTATCTCACGCACGCTTTCGCCCACCAAGGTCAACGAAGTGCGCTTCGGTTATAACCGCTTCTACGAAACCTTCTTTCCCCAGGACCACACCTTTAACCCCTCCTCCATCGGGCTGGACACGGGCGTCGGCTCCCAGGATTACGGTTTGCCCAAGATCAGCATCTCGGGGTTCACGTCCTTCGGAGCTACCGGTTCGGATCCCCGGGGCCGCACCGACCAGAATTGGCAGTTCATTGACAATTTCTCCTGGAAACTCAACCGGCATGCGATAAAGATCGGGTACGAGTTCCGCCGCACCACGGTGTGCCAGTTCTTCGATGAGGGCTTCCGGGGCAGCCTGTCATTTTCGACCTCGACAGATTTTTCGCCCTTGGAGAATTTCTTGCAGGGCATGCCCAGTGGTGGCAGCATCCTGGAAGGCGATACCAACCGCAACACCTACCAGGACTCGCACGCCTTCTACGTCCAGGACAGCTTCCGCGTCAATCACCGAGTTCACCCTCAACTATGGGCTGCGATGGGACTACTTCGGAGTGATCGCGGAGGACAACAACCTTCTTTCCAACTTCAACCCGGCCAACGGAGTGCTGAGCCAGGTGGGCACGAATGGGCTGGCGAGTCTCTACCAGCCGGACTACCGGAATTTCGCGCCGCGCGCCAGTGTGGCTTACGACCTCAAGGGCAAAGGCACCACGGTGATCCGCGCCGGCGGCGGTCTATTCTATGACGTCTTCTCGCAGGACTTCTTTCTCGGCCAAGTGCCCTATAACGCGGCTACTCCCGGGTCTGCCTACAACGATATCGGACCCAAGCCCATTCTCTCCAGCGATACCCCCGCGACCCAGATCGTCTCCGGACAGCCCGTTTTCAGTCCAGACTTTCGGCGCCTCGTCGAACCTGTTCGCCGTGGACCAGCACCTCCCCACGCCGTACATGTTCAACTACAATTTGAATATCCAGCAGCAGGTGGGCAAGGCGGTCGTGTTCCAGGTCGGCTACGTAGGGTCGGCGGGCCATCATCTGTTCCGCTTCCGTGACATCAATCAGCAACAGCTAACTTGTCAATTTGGAATCAGTTGCGTGGCTAATTTCCCCTACCCGGATTATGGCTACATCAACTATTTGGAGACCTCGGCAAACTCGATTTACAACTCGCTCCAATCGCAGCTTCGGATTCGCAATCTTCATGGTCTCGAATCTACGGTCAATTACAATTACTCCCATTCGATTGACAATGCCAGTGACGGCACGGACTTTGAGCCCAATGCCGCGCAACCCAACAACAGCTACCGCGCGGACCTGGAACGTGGCAACTCCAACTTTGACGTGCGCCATCGTCTTACCTGGATGGCCGATTACAAGCTCCCATCGCCCAAGGGCGCCGGAGCCTGGTCCAAGCTCGGCGGAGGATGGGCGATCGACAGCGTCGTGACCTTGCAGACCGGGCAACCCTTCCAATTGAACCTCTATTTCAACGGCGACTACGATGGCACCGGCGAGTACTTTCCCCGTCCCGACGTGATCGGCAATCCCTACGCGGGAACCAGCCTCCCCAATGGCGTCATTAACCTGTCCGCCTTCAAGGTTCCTTGTACCTACTCGTCGAGCGAATTGTCGAACCCCTTGTGGGACAGCGGTTGCCAACCGGGAACACAGCACACGGGCACCGAGGGGCGCAATTCCCTTTGGGGCCCCCCGTTCAAGCAATGGGACCTTGCGCTCTATAAGGACACCGCGATAAACGAACGGCTGAAGATGCAGTTCCGTGCTGATTTCTTCAACATCGTCAATCATCCCAATTTTACCAATCCATTCCTGCCGACCTTCTTTGCTGATTGCGGCATTAATGGGATCTCGAGCACCGGTGGGTGCCAGGGCTTCCTGCCCACCACGGCCACGGGCGACGTGGGAGAAGGCAATCCCTTCATCGGGGGAGGCGGTCCAAGAGGAATTCAGTTGGCGGTGAAGTTTTCGTTCTAGCGGTGTGGGGCGGGAATT
This sequence comes from uncultured Acidobacteriota bacterium, assembly GCA_963810005.1. GTDB lineage: Bacteria > Acidobacteriota > Terriglobia > UBA7540 > UBA7540 > Bog-366. The sequence goes on along the minus strand of CAWELY010000038.1, from coordinate 15,888 downwards.
TCAAATCTCAAATCTCAGATTTGAAATCAGTACTGTCCGGTTAAAACTCGAATAGATTCAACTGCTTAGCAAGTTTCATGTTTTCAGTTTCATCGGCAACGTTGAAAAACCCCTGTGAAATCGGGGTTTTTTCGAAAATCGTGACACTGAGAATTTGCGAGAATTTGATAGAGACTCTGATCGAGCCCCAATTGCTTTTTGACGATCGCCACCAGCACGTAAACCGAGAGGGCGACCCACACTTGCGTCTTCACGGCGTTGGCGGAGGTGCCGTAGAAAGCCTTGATGTACAGGTGCTGCTTGATCCAGCGGAAGAACAATTCGACCTGCCAACGCGCCCGATACAGTTGGGCGATGGTCAGCGGGAGAAGGAAAAAATTGTTGGTCAGGAAGGTCAACCGGGATTCCTTCTCGGCGTCGAAGTACACGATGCGGCGCAGCGTATCGGGATAGCGCTGCGCCGTCCGGATGCCGGTCAGGCGAATGGTTTGGTCGCACCGCACCCCGGTGGAGCGATCGACGGGGCGCGAGGTGCGAAGGTAGAACTGCAGATTCTTTTTGGCGCGCGTGATAAAGAAGGCACCAGCTTGCGTGAAGACATAGAGACGAGCGAAGTCCACATAACCGCGATCCATCAAGTAGAATGCTCCGACTTCGAGGAGCAGTTGGTCCAGCAGGTTGACGTCGTGGACCTGCCCGCCGGTCACATAAACACTGGTCGGAATGCTGCCCCGCACATCCAACAAGGTATGCAGCTTGACCGCGCTCTTGCGGCGACGAAACTGCGCCCAAGGAAACAGCGACAGACACAAATCGACGGTGGTGGAGTCGAAAGCATAGACGGTCTCGGACCCGTCCACTCCGCAAGCGGCCTCGCGGTAGAGGTCGCGGGCCATGGCGATGAGGACTTGGGCGCAGTCGCGATAGATTCGCCAGTCGCGAACCTCGTGGGCATCGGCGAGCGTGGTGCGAGAAACTTGACCGCGGAAACCCATATGATAGAGCTTCGGTTGCTGCGCGCGCAGACAAGTTTCGATGTCGCGGAGACTGTGGCGATCGGTGAGCTGAGCCAAAGCCAAACAGAGGAACTGATCCCAGCAAGAGAATTCCTTGATGTAACGGTTGCCTTGGTATCGATCGACGCAAAGCTGAAAATCGTAAGTCGGAATGAACTCCATGAGTTGAGCGAAAACCGTTTGACCCAGGTTCATAGGCTGCCTCCCTAACAGAGCGGTGAGCAGTTCCATGGTCGCCATAAAGAGGCAAAAAATTGAAATCGAAAAATTTCATTTGGGCACTTTACTTTCGCGCAGTCATGCAGTTACAACGAATCAACGGAACTTTTACCGGACAGTACTGATTCGGGTTAAGTTATTCGCACTCGCGTTTCTTGCGCCGACTTCTTGTCCCCAAGGCACACCGGCAGGAAGTCGGAGTAAGAACACCATTCCCCGGGAGGCTTGTATAAACCTGCCTTGGGCCGCACCCGCAAGCATTCGTGCAAAAAAATGTCACGCGCTCATAAAGCTCGTGGCAAAAGGCTCAATCATTCTGGTTTGCTAAGCACGGTGCAAGCTGCCCCTGCAACCGCACCAAGGCAGCCGCCCTGAGCTGGCTTACCCGGTTTTCGTCCACCCCTAGCCGGATGCCGATCTGTTTCATGGTCCACTCCTCGAAATCATAGAGGTGGAGGACCTGCCGATAGCAGGTTGGGAGCATCCCCATGGCGCTGTAGAGTAGGTCATGAGTCTCCGTTGACCTGCCGATACGGAGCGCGATCCGGGGGAACGCGGGAACCATTATTTCGTTCAGGGTGGGGATGGAAGATGCGGAGATCCTGGCCAAAGAGTTTTACCCGGAATTCGCTCCGGTGGACCTCGTGGGCCTGCCGAATTAGTCCATTTATTTGAGGCTGATGGTGGAAGGCAGAGTTTCCCCGCCGTTCAGTGCGGATACATTGGAACCGTCTGTGTGACGGGCGTTGCGTCCCGGCGTTTTTCCGGGACCGGATACGCGGCTCACTTCCAGGTTTTCATCACCGCTTTCTCCAGCGCTGCCTGCCGTGAGTGGACCCAGGGCGCGTAATGCTTTTCAGTTGTCTTGATACTTTTGTGTCCCAATAACAGCGACACCGTTTCCAGCGGCACTTCTTTTTCAAGCAACTCCACTGAAAAACTGTCTCTCAGCCTATGCGGATGACCGTCAGGGATGCCGGCGATCACGAAGACCTTTTTCATCCGCGCCTGCCATTCTGTAGTCCATGTCTTCAACGTCCCTCCGGGCCAGAAATAACGGCCGGACGGCTCCTCGCACGCGGAGAGCGCTTCAAGGACTTCCTTCGGCAAGGGGACATGCACCGGAATCCCCGTCTTTGCCTGATACAAAAACAACCGCCCGTCCTTTATCCGGTCGCGTGAGAGCTTCACCGCGTCCGAAATCCTGATGCCCGAATACCGCATCAGCAAGATCATGGCCCGCAATTTCCTTTGCGTGTCCGGCGGGCTCTGCGGATGCCTTTCACAATACACTTCCAACGCCCACAGGATCTTCTCAAAATCATCCTTGGAAAACGGCATAGTTGGAACCTGCATCACGAGCGGCGCCCGCACCATTTTCGCCGGATTCCCCGGATTCCAGCCCGAGGCCATGCAGAACGAGAAAAAAACCGCGCCAATTCAAGCCGTTTCGCCGTCGTCATCCCCGACAGCTTCCATGATTCCCGCATTTGGCGGATATCGTCTACGCTCACCGAGCCGACCGTCCGATCGCCGAACCGTTCTTCAAGTTCTTTCGCCAGATGGCGGTATTTCCTCAACGAGCCGCGCTTTAGATTCCGCGCTTCGCAATCGGCGAGCCACCTTTGGCACGCTTCCCGCACCGTCACGGCGCCTGCCGTATTTCCCGCTTCCCACTCCCGGACGAGTTTTTGTGCGGCCTCCCAGCTCCGCACGGTGAGCGCTTTCTTCATCCATTCGCCGCGTAGATTTCCCTGTACCCATATGGGGCACTGGCAGGTCTTCCACCTTCGCGGCTCTTTTTTCTTTGAATGCGGGCAGGACCGGAGATGCCTACGCCATAGGTTCAACATGGCCCGGAATGTATAGCGCCCCTGGAACGTATCTGGAACACAAGAATCTTATTCTATCTAACTTATTGAAAATAAGCTAGAAGATATGGCGGAGGGAGAGGGATTCGAACCCCCGAGCCCCTTTCGAGGCTAACGGTTTTCAAGACCGCCGGTTTCAACCGCTCACCCATCCCTCCGGCTCTTTACTTTCAACAGCTTACATCTACAGATGACTTCTTGTCACCGCTTACGGCAACACTTGCGGCAACATTTGCGGGATGTTTCTTCGTCCAGCCAGCGAGAAGTTCACTCTGGATCTTTGCTGCATGTCCCGCTGCTTTCTGGTCGCGCTCGATATACCAATCGGCTGTGGTTTGGTACTTTGAATGTCCGAGGCGCTTTTGAATAACCTTGATCGGCACCCCGGCCCGATAAAGCATGGACGCGCCCCAATGGCGCAGTTGATGCCAAGTCACGTGCAATCCGACCTTGGCAGCTGCACGCTGCAGTGCTGCGAGCGCCAAGTCGTCGATCATAGCCCGCTTCGGATCCTTCGGATGAGGAAAAACTAGATCTTCCTCGGTCACCCCCGACCTACGCGACTTGAATTCCCGCAGGCGGGCGATCTCCTCATCCATCAGAACGATGGGTTCCTGGCTACGATGACCTTTGGTCAGGTGTTCTTCTCCGAGGTAGCGTGCAGTCAGAAACCAGACCAGCTTGTCCTCGAAGTTAATCGCACCCCACTTAAGCCCCAGGGCCTCTCCGATCCGGCAGGCGGTGGCAGCCACGAACCAGGTCAGCATCTGGAACTCCGGTTCGACGGCATCGAGCAGTGCACATATCTGTTTCGCGCTAGGCACGGCAACCTGTACTCTGGGATCCTTCGCCGGCATCTCGATCAAAGTGCCGGGGTTCTGAGATTGGCGGAATTCATCTCGTGTTGCCTGTCGAAAGACGGAGCGGATAACCGTCCTGACGTTATCGCAGGTATGCCTCGACTTACCTCGGTCGTGCAGGCGGTTGATGAGTAATTGTACGTCCCGCCTAGTCACCTGGTCGATCTCCATGGCGCCGAATCCGGGTAGCACGTGGGCCTTCAGAATTTGTAGATAGCCCCTCCGGGTTCCCGGCTTTCGTTTGTTCACAAACTCCGGAATGTAGTGATTCTCAATGTAGGTTTTCACTGTCATCACCGCCCGCGGGGTGCGGACGATCTCCGACTCCATCTTGGAAATGATCTTCTGGAACCGGCTTTGGGCCTGCCTCTTCGTGATTTCATCTTTGTAACCGAGATTCTCTGATTTCCACTTTCCCCCTGGCTGGTCTTCGGATCGCACCCGATAAAGCCCCTGCCAGTAGGGCCGTTTCACGTCGTCACGAAGACGAACGTGACCTTCTTGGTGGCAACGCCGCGACATTTGTTTAATCCTCCTGTCACGGGCAGCCACGCTTCCGTCTGCAAGGTTAACACAGTTCTGACTGGGCTTGCGAGCCTGGAGCCAGCCCTCGACCTCAGCGAGTCTGAACCGTCGGTCGATTTCCGATCCAGGTGGCTACGGGAACAGGATCAGGAGCGTGTTTCTGGGTATGACTGTAAATAAAACTGCGGCTGCACTTGAGGTGTGCAGCTAGCTCTCCAATCGTTAATAGCGTAATTTGACTTTCCACTTTCTTGTTTCACCAAGTTCTCCTTTTGCAGACCGTACTGGATGCACAGTTGCTACGTTTTTCTGCCCCCTTAACCGACCGTTGCAAGGGTGGTTGGATTCGTCCAATTGAGCGTTGGTTCTTCTCCTCCTTTCATTATCCTTTCGACTTCCGGGTTGTCGTCACCCTTTGGCCTTTTGGCCAAGCATTGTCTCCTTGACAAATGGTGGTCCTCCATGTCAAGAAAGTGCGCGGACAAGCAAAGAATAACCCTCAGGAGTCATGAATGAAATCTACTGTCCCGGTGAAGATTTCAAAGCGGAAAGCAAGAGATGAGCGGCTTGTGAACTTCCAGGCTCTAGCAAACTTTGCAAACCTCGGTGATACCCCTGACCAATTGACGAGTTTCCGCAACTATTGCCGCAGCAATCCCATCCCGTTCTTTCCAGACTATTTGACAGACTGGCTTTACAAGGACGCCCAAGATTGGATGGAGGCGGTCCAGGACCCCAAAGTGACCAAGGAGTACCCCAAAATTAAGCGGCTAAACCCTCCTTTGCTCATGTACCGAGGTTTGCTGCGGGCAGTCTGGAAGAATAAGGATAAGGATGGGAAGTGTCTGAAGTTTCTGCTGGGTTTCGAATTGGATGCCATCCAAACGAGGGAGGTCCACCTTCCAATCAGTCAGGGGGATCAACGTGAACCAACGCCCGAAGAGGTGGGCAAGTTAATGGAGTGGACGAAATCTGAGGAGGCAACTAGGTGGAATTTATGGTATACCGACCCAATTCCAGAAGAACCGACCGAACAACCGCCCCGAATTTTCTTCAATGGGGAAATTGTGGAGCCGACAATCTGTAAGAAACAACCAACGGGGGCTGGGCTTCCGAGCGGGAGTCCGGTGGTTGATGGTAAAACTGGCACTATTACTTGGTAAGCGTCCGAAGTTGGCCGTGTTGACAGGCATGGGGGGATATGTCCACGGGCGGATTCGTGGACACTTGGCGGATTGTGCTACTACTGGTCGGAGGGTGGGGCAGTGGCGAATGGAACGACATTCCAGGGCAGCAGTTCTTCGATGTGGTTGATGGGATGGTCGGGGAGGCGGGAGAGCACGTCGCGGAGGTAGCTCTCCGGATCGAGGCCATTGAGTTTCGCGGTGCCGATCAGGCTATAGAGCACGGCGGCGCGTTCGCCGCCCTTATCCGAACCGGCGAAGAGGTAATTCTTGCGTCCGAGAGCGACGGCACGCAGAGCCCGTTCGGCGGCGTTGTTGTCGATTTCCAGGCTACCATCTTCCGCGTAGCGCGTCAGCGCTTCCCAGCGTCCCAGCGCATACTTCACGGCCGCGGTCGTATCCGATTTCTGCGACAGCTTGGGCAAGCAGCTTTCCAGCCACGCGTGTAACGATTCCAGGAGGGGCCGAGCGCGGGCTTGCCGGATCTCCCGCCGCTCGTCCGGTGGGCGGCCGCGGATCTCCTTTTCAATCGCGTACAGAGCCCCGATCCGTTCCAGAGCTTCCTGGGCAATCGGTGACTTATGAGCAACCTGAAGATCGTAGAATTTCCTTCTAACGTGCGCCCAGCAAGCGGCCTCGCGAATGCGCCCGGTCTCATAGACTTGGTCGAATCCCGCGTACCCGTCGGCCTGCAGCGTGCCCGCGAAGTGGCGCAAGTGGCCTTGGGGATGCTCGCCCTTGCGATCGGGCGAGTACGCGAACCACACCCCGGGCGGCGTGGTGTCCCCGGCGGGCCGGTCATCCCGAACATAGGTCCACAGTCGCCCCGTTTTCGTTCTGCCCAGGCCGGGCGCCAGGACCGGCACCGGCGTGTCGTCAGCGTGTAACTTTGCCGCCGCCATCACGTGACGGCGAAGCTCCTCGACCAAGGGCGCCAGCAACTGGCTCGCGCCACCCACCCAGTCCGCCAGCGTGGTGCGCTCCAGTTCCACGCCCACCCGCGCATAAATCTCTTCCTGGCGGTACAACGGGAGATGGTCGCAGTATTTCGATACCAGCACGTGCGCCAGCAAGCCGGGTCCCGCCAGACCCCGGGCGATCGGGCGGCTGGGCGCTTCCGCCTGCACAATCTTGTCGCAGTGCGTGCAGGCCAGCTTCGGCCGCACCTGCTGGATCACGTGGAAGTGGGCCGGAACGTACTCCAGGATCTCGGAGACATCTTCGCCCAAAGCTTTCAACGCGCCGCCGCAGTCCGGACAGGCCGTTTCCTTGGGCAGAATCGTCCGCTTCTCGCGCCGCAGATGACCCGGCAGCGGCCGCCGCGCCGGCATGCGGCCAGGAGCCGCGGGTGCCGTCGCCTCCGGCGTAGGGGAAGCCGCCGGGGGCTCCGCCTGAGCGGTGGCCAGTTCGTCCAGTTGTAGCTCCAATTGCTCGATCTGCCCTTGCAACTTCTCCGACCGGCGCCCGAACTGCATTCGTCGCAACTTGGCGATCAGCAGTTGCAAGCGTTCGATCTCGGCCTGCCGCCCCGCCAGTTGTTCGTCCTGCACCTGAATTCTTTCCGCCTGCACGGCGAGCGTTTGATGCTGGGCGTGGAGGAGAGCCTTTAAGGCTTCCGGGGGGAGCGTGTCGAGATTCGGCAGGGCGGGGCGCGCAACCATCACGACCTTAGTATGGCAGATATTCTGTGATATGCAAGAAGAAAACACACGATAATGCAATATCTATTATAAGAATATCCGAGGGCGAGGAATTTCCCGGCTTACACGGCCATCTGCGGCGCCGCGGTGCGGATGGGACGTCGCCAGTCGATCCCTTCCAGCAGCATCGAAAGCTGCGCCGGCGTGAGCGAAACCACGCCCCCGGTGGCCTGCGGCCAGATGAAACGCCCACGCTCCAGCCGCTTGGCAAAAAGACACAGGCCGTCGCCATCCCACCAGAGCACTTTGAGCAGGTCGCCGCGCCGCCCGCGAAACACAAACACCTGTCCCGAGAAAGGATTCTCCTCCAGCGCCGTCTGCACCATGCCACTCAGTCCCACAAACCCCCGCCGCATGTCCGTCACGCCCGCCACGATCCAGATTCTCGTCCCCGCCGCCAGCCCCATCATGCCAGCAACTCTTTCAGTACCAACCGCAGCGCTTCGGGATCCACCGCACCCGTCAGTCGCAACTGTCCCTTGGGAAGTTCCACCTGAATCACGCCGGAGAGGCTGCGCGGCATCGGCGCACCGCTCGGGTCCGCTCCCCCCTCTGCCAGGCGAACCGCCAACAAGCCCGACAGCGCACGGTTCCGGGGTTTCAATAGCCCTCGCTGGTACTGGCGGCGCCAGGCGAATACTTGGTTGGCGTTCACGCCATGCGCCCGCGCCACCCGGGCCACCGATGCACCCGGCGCCATGGTCTCTTCTACAATCTGGCGCTTCAGCTCCGCACTGCGGTACTGTCGCTTGGCTGTGGGAAGTGCCTTACGCGAGGAAATAGCATCAATCACTGCGGGACCAGAAGTGTCCATCTGTTTCTCCAAGTGGACACATCGAAGTGTCCACTTGGAAGAATGCCCGCCTATTCTCGATTCGTCGAGACGGCCCAGACCGAACGCTTACGTTACTTGGGAGTTTGGGTGCCAACTGCAGCAAGACATCTACCACCTATTCCAGCTCAAGGAAAGGTGGCGAGCAAAAATATGCCGATGGCGAGGATGCTCCAAATACTTCGTCGCGGGCAAACCAACTCAACCATTCTGTTCAACAAAATGCTCTGGACTAGGAAGAGAAAAACAAAAAGAAGCAAAACGAGAGCAATCCCTCCTCTATTACAATCGCAAAGGTAGGGCCCGAAGACAAGAATCAGCGGCTAAAAGGACCAGTGCCCACAGGAGGAAATCATGAGCACATATATTCGACGACATAATTCTCGATAAAAAACCACGTGTTGCCTTGAGACCCGCCCCGCATCTTTCGAGATATGCCAATTGTGGAGCCGTCCCCCAACCTGCCTTTACACCGCGGTCCGTCCAGCCTTCGTCTCACTCCAAATATGCGTGAAGCCAAGGTAGTTGAACGTACCCGATCGCACCTCGTCCGGCTCATTCTAGCGAGATAAGTTTCTAACTCGCCAAGGCACTCTTCCCTTGCTTTCCGGTATGAAAACCGTTTCGGGACAGTATGCAGACATCTGTCCGTCCGTTGGATTATCGTCTGCTTGTGAGGCGTTGTGTGCCTCAAATTTGAGATGAGGAGAGCTGAACGATGGCGTGGTCTAAAGTTTTAAGGTTTAACCGCAAGGGAACATGCGTGGCTCTTCTGGTTCAAACATTTATTTGCTTTGGCTGCTGGGGCCGAGAATTCAGCCCTGGCGTCAAGGTCTGGCACGGTTTGACCCCTCCTGTTGTCCTGACCGGCAACGGCAGGCATAACCAACAGGCGGGTAACAAGCAGGAGAAAGCACATGGCAGGGAGACACAGCCCCGAATTCAAAAGGGAAATAACTAAATTCTACCGAAACAACAAAGGCGCTAGCCTTGAGCAGGCTAGGAAACAGGCGAAGAAGCTCGGCTATGACGCATTCAGCCAAGCTGCTCATGACCGTTACCGCCAAGAGGCCGGAGGCAAAACACAGGGTGCCAAAGCACGGAAGGCACCTACTGGCGAACCTAAGGCCCCTGAGCGGTGTTGGATGGATTTGAAAACCGGACAGTTCCATACCGATTTCGATTCTGGCAAGCCAGGCACGCAAGTCGCAATCTATCATCGGGTAGCTATGGGCACCATTAATCCTGAAATCCGAAGTTGGGCGTCGATTTTACCTGCTGAGTGAGGTCTTCGGGTAGGGATTTACCCTCCCGCGAGCGGTTGAAATTCCAACTTCGGCGAAGTTGGAATTTCATACTGCAAGAGTTTGTGGAACAGCGAGTTACGCTTGTCGAGGCCTCCCCACGCAGCCGACAGGTGGAGGACGGTTCGGCGGCCTGCACGACCCAGAATGGCCCCGCAGAGAAACACTTGCACGCGCAGGGTTGCGGGCTGTCGATAGCCCGTCATGCCGCTGGCGCGCTGGAATTCTCCCAGCAAGTTGAAGAGCATCAGGATGCCCAGGAAAGCCGCCTCGGTGGCGAAGAACTCGCGCAGACAGAAATCGTCCGCCGCCAGGTCCGACTTCAACTCCTCAATACGTTGCTCGATGCAGGCGCGCTGGTTGTCGTCGCGCCAGATCTCCTCCGGCGGATCCGAGCGGTTGGTCACGAACACCCGAAAGGTGTAACCGGGAACTTCCAACAGCTTCCGCCCCAGGGAGCGCTGGGTCTCACGCAATCGCTCCCGCACCACCACAAAGCGCCGTTCCTGATCCCACCCCAAGAGCTTCAACCGGAACTCTCCCACCGCGTAGGTCTCGTCCAGCGCCCTCCATTCCTGCACCCGCGCCGCCTCCCGCTTCAGCCACTTCGTCAGCCGGGCCACCACGCTGTAGTGCAACTTCATACTCTCCAGGTATTGCAATAACTCTTGCGCAAAGAATCCGGAATCCGCACGGACCACCCGAAGCCACTCCCGGCTTTCCAGCTTGGCCATCGCTTCCTTCAGAAATTCCACCACCCCGCTGTCGGAACGCGGGTTCCCGCTCCGCAGCCAGCCGTGCAGAATAAAGCTGGCTTCTCCCAACACCGCCAGCAGCGGATGGTGCGAAGCCCGTCCATGCTTGCGCGGGTTGTACCCGCGCTTCGCTCCCTCCTGTTCCCCATAGCGCTCGAACACCGTCGAATCCAAGTCCAGACTGTAACCGCCCGCCCGTTTCGGCACCCGCGCCAGTTGCCACGCCCACAGCGGCTCGTAGAACTGCACCACCAGGCCCTGCCGAAAACGCTTGAACAAGTTCCGAATCGTGTCGTCCGTGGGAAAACGCTTCATCCCCAGCAGCGCGTGCAAAGCCCCATCCGCTCGCAACAGCGCCGTGTGCGCAAAGCGCCGCGCTCCCGCCAGCACCGAGATCAAAAACGCCGTGAACGTCTCCTCCGGAGCAATGGCGTTCGGCGACCGCAAATGGACCGGCATGTGCTCCCGCACCTGCTGGCGATAGCCGATCTTTCCCAAAAACTCCACCCACACGCTCAGACCTCCGAAGGGCGTCACCGCCCGCGCGGTCTGGCGCAAAATTACTTTCTTTTCTCCCCAAAGCACGCTAATTTTCCGTTGCACTGTTCTGTTCCTCCGCCGATTGTGTCTAACCAACTTCAATCTAACGGATTAAGAACGGAACAGTGCTCCCTAATTTCGGAATTCAGGATCAAGCAACTACAACGGATGGCGACGTTTGACGACCATCAACCGGCAACAATCGGGAGGGAAGACATCATGTTTCACGGAGATCAAGGACCACTCACGGTGCTCAGGGCACAGACGATTAACGGGCTCGCCCCGTCCAGTGCAAACCCCATCCGGGCCGAGTTCTCAATCCTTGAGCCGCTCGACCCGAAGGATCTCGTACCTAAGGCGAAAGTTTTCCTAAGTCAACTGGGGGTTGTTAAGAATTCGGAATTAGGGAACACACCCTGCCTGATCCTCGTTGGGGAGCCTCGCAAGGTCTTGCGTAATGGGGTACAGATCGTAGTTTGGAAGATACTGAACGAAGAGATATCCACCTGGAAACGGCTGCGCGAGGGACCCGAGGACAAAGGGATCTTTACCGATACGAGTTACCAGCCGGGACTCTACACCGGAGACCCGATGGGCCACACACCGGCAGTCTACGTGCAGCAATCGGTCCAGGAAGGTCAGGACTTGCTGGATAACATAACGGCCATGGTCATTAATGGCGGTATCGTTTTCAACACGCACTCGCCCGGCTGGGCCTCCTCGGTGTACCACGAGATCCTCCACACGTTCGAGCACAATCTGCTGAGCGGGTCGTTTTTCTTCAAGGAAGGGTTCGTCGAGTGGTTCGCCACGCAGTTCATGAGGGGGTATTTCGGCGTCAGGGTACCCTACTACCCGCCTTATGACACGGCTGCTCGGAACGTCGAGAAGGTGATTCAATTCACGAGCGTAAAAGACTGCGCCAAGGCCTACTTCCTGGGCGACGTATCCTGCGCTGCCAAGCTGATCCCTCTCTTCTACAAACCGATCATCGACAACCAGCTCAAGCCCGACGAGAAACTTGACCCCTCGTGCGTCAGCGATGCGAATCTGAAATGCCCGTTCCTCAAGGATGCTTTTAGCTCCTACAAGATGAAGAAGGGGGAAGGCAATGCTGCCTGGTATAAGGCATGGGTGGCAAAGCACGGGGTTCCCAGGGGAGGGTTGGTCATATAGAAGCATGTCGAAATACCCGCAAGAAATTCGATACTGCTAATCTGATCGAACACATTCAAGCGAAACGCCCGGCAGCGCTCATGGCCATCTGGTGGCCTTTTCCTTCCGACAAGTTTCAAGGCCACATGGTCTGTCAAGCAGTTGCTGCTGGCCTTAATATCGGACCGCACATTCAGACCTAGCGAACCATTTCCCCCCAAGTCGTCCGGCTCGGTGTGCCGTGAATTGCACCTTAAAACCCACCAGCAGTCTGTATTTGCACTGCGACCCGACGGCGTCGCATTATTTGAAGTTGTTAACAGATGTTTAAACATCATGATAGAAGCGGCGAAGGCGCGCGTCTATTCCATTTTGCTCAGATGCCTGTGCAATCACGACCAACCTTCGTGTTTTGGTCGGATATATGCGCGAAAAGGAACGCCGCCGCAGGATTGTACCCAGTGGCGGTAAGGTGTATGGTATTGGTCGAGCGGGGAGGCGATATCAAAATGTCCGCTAACCTCAGGATCGCAGCCAAAGCATCAAAACGGACCTTACCTTTAGACGGAAAGGCTCTCCTCACGAGAGTGAGCGAGGGGAGGAGTGTCGCCTCCTACCGGCGTAAGCAAGTGATCTTTTCCCAGGGCGATCCGGCGGACGCGGTGTTCTACGTTCAGAAAGGCCGAGTAAAGCTGGCCGTCGTTTCCAAACAGGGGAAGGAAGCGGTTGTTGCGCTTTTCGCTGCTGATGAGTTCTTCGGTGAAGGCTGTTTGGCCGGGCAGAACTTGCGCATGTCGACAGCCACGGCGGATGAAGACACGACCGTTATGCGTATCGGCAAAAAGGCCATTGTGCGGCTGCTGCACACCGACCCAAGATTCTCGGAGATCTTCACGGCCCACTTGCTCTCCCGCAATATTCGATTTGAAGAGGACTTGGTCGATCAACTGTTCAATTCGAGCGAGAAGCGATTGGCTCGGATTCTGGTTCTGCTTGCGCACTTTGGCAAGGAAGGCAAACTGGAGCCGGTGATTCCAAAGATAAGTCAAGAAACACTGTCGGGAATGATCGGAACAACCCGGTCGCGGGTCAGTCACTTCATGAACAATTTCCGCAAGCTCGGGTTCATCGAATACAGCGGCGACAACGGCGGCATGCTGGTTCACAGTTCACTCCTCAACATAATCCTTCATGACTAGGGCTGGTTTCAATGCTCATTACAGGGGTATTGAAGAGGCTACTAGAGTTTCGCCTTATGTAGCTGTGAGCGGAAGAGAAGACCTGACAGTGAAGAAGATGCTGACTCGACCAACCCGCCTTGGCCTTGCGGCCAGGCTCAGATGCAATGTCAATGTAGGGCAGCGGAATAAAGGTGTTGCATTGAATTAATGATGGAGTTTTCCAGCCGCCTATAAGTGATCTTGTTACACAGCGAGTACTGCGACTTGATGTTCCCTTGGCTGTACATTATGCTCGTCACTCCCACAGTTCCGGGTATGGCCATGCCTTACACCCCATCCGTGGGCAATGAACTCTCGACCACACCGGCACCTGCAAACCCACCAGTCTTTGCCTTTTAATGGCTCAGCTCTCAGTACGGTTATGCCGGTAGTTTTGATCGTTCTTCCAATCATCAAGGCATCACGGGGATCAATCATGCTCAATTCCTTTCCTGTCGGTGAGGTATATGGACGAAAAAGCGATACACTTCGAAAAGAGGTGGTTGCTTCTTTCTACAAGCTATAAAGCACATAGGCAATAGTATCTCATTCCATTATATGCTATATTATATCACAGAGGCCATATACGCTTCATCGCTGATCTGAGCCAGTAGGGGGGTTGGGCATGGATTGAAAGGAAACGGATACGCTTAGAGTGAGTGCTTCCTTCGTTCATAGCCCTAATTAAAGACTATGATCTACTCACACTCATCGACATGGACGTCAGAGGTATCCGGTGACCCCGTCGCTACCATTGCCATCACGCCTTGTCATTTACGTAACAGGTACGCCGTTCACTTGCTCCGATTGTGGGCGTCTTCGTCAACATTACAACTCGGGTGCCGCTCTTTAAGCTGGCTGTGCTTCTCTAGGCACGTGGGCGTAAGAACTGGTAAAACGCCTGGTATGGACTCCATACCCTTTCCCGAGAGGTGGTGCAGAAGCCGATTTGTGTGATGGGCCCTACTTTATGATTGTAGGTCACAGCCATGGAGCGGCTATATAATCGGAGGAAATCTCCATGGTTGGCTACGTCGCCTGTGGTACGCCTACCTGGTTCTGCGTGTCCCTTCACGCACTCAGAGGCCGTTGCTATAATCACGTAACTGGTAGAGGGTTGCTTCTTCATCAGCTTCATATACCTATCTAATTGCTTACTACTCCATTATACCACACTTTATTATCCAAAAGCCGTGCCAGGGAGCAGCCTAATTTGCCTACACAACTGCCCTCTATATTTGGGTAGTATAGGGTTTTATTTTGCATTTGGCAGGCAGGATGAGGATTATATGTGCCGTGTAATCAGAAAGTTAAAGTTAGCTGAGGGACCCGGTGCCAGGAGGGCTCAATCCGGGCCAAGAATCGGAGTGCGGAGCTGGAATACGCCGTGTTGTCGTGCCGAGATCCATTTCCGGATTACATTTCAGTTCGGCGGTCGGAAAAGCAGTGCGCCGTGGGTCCACCCAATTGAGATCGACATCATCGCTTTCGAACCTCGACAAATGTCCCGTAGATGGCATGCTTAGACAATTTGCCGGAGCACGGGATGATATTGGCTCCATCCGGAGCACTGTCGTACACAACAAGGAGTTTTCCCGGCTCCACCTCAATCACGTCGGTGTAGCACGTGCTCTTCCCGCCGAAAATTGAGGTGGTTCCAACCCATTTCTTTCCTTTGTCGGCGCTAAACATAATGGTTACTGGGCCGGGCCGCCCGTACGTGCACAACAAGAGCCCATTACTCATCAATCTTAAATGGGGTGCTACACCTTGGAAGCGGGTTGATACGGGCGGGGTCCACGTCTTGCCGTCGTCAAGTGACCAAGCCTCACCCATGTATCCATCGCTGCCCGTCCGAAATAGACAAAACAAGCGGTTTTCTGAGAGCCGGACCAGCCCCGCTTCATTTGGTCCCTCTTTGCCCATCCAAGGCCACGGCTTTTCATTAGGCTCCACTGCGGCAATAGTTCCATATTGGTCCCAAGTCTCGCCGTGATCAATGGAACGAAGCAGAACCAGGCGGCCCCGTCCTCGATCCCGTTCGGTTGAGCAGTACAGCGTGCTCAGCAGTTCGCCGCCCGGGCCGTCAATAATTGCTCCCCAGGGTTGGACTGTAGGAATTACGCTGAGTCCTGATGCATCTTTTGCGTTGGTGGCATAGAGCGTCGTGGGTTCGAATCGCGCAGGCTCGGATAGGTGGATCCTCGCATCTCTGATTTGATGAATTTCCATTCCATTTCGCGAATATTTCGTCAGAGTAACGTGAAAATCCGTTTTCTGGCTGGAAGGGTATGGGTCGGATGAGCCGTAACCAGCTCCTAGCACCCAGATTGCCCCGTCTTCCAGAGGCACTTGACTGTACGCGGCATCGATATTGCCGCCCGCTCCCATCGGATAACGCCGGCTCCACGTTTGCCCTCCATCCTTTGAAAGGCAATAAGCGGAGAACTCTCCCTCAGGGTTCGCCTCGTCCGGGCTCATGCGCATTGTCGTAAGTATTTCGCCCGTAGAAAATCGATGCACGGTCGGGTACCAGCAGTAGTTATACGAAGCTGTGATTTCTACCGTTTGCCCCACTCGAACGATAATGCCACTCGGCAGGCCCGTCCCTCCAAGGCGCGAAACAGAACTCAAACTCAGCGTCGATGTAAGGAAAGAGAATAGGACGAAGCATCGTAGTGAACTTCGTCCTCGACCCACACAAGGC
>CAWELY010000037.1:0-161638 GCA_963810005.1 uncultured Acidobacteriota bacterium | reverse complement strand
ATTTTCCAATGCTCGGCATGAAACAGATGACGGATTTTCGCGACTTGTTCATCGGCAATCATGTTCCACCTCGGGAAAAGGATTCACCCATCGCCCCCGGCGCCGCAGATCTGACAGACGACCCGCTCGCTGTGCATTCGGCCTCCAACCCCAGGGAAAAATCCGCCACCACAGGGGCTTCGGCCGGTTGCGCAATCGGAGACGCCGTCAGATTCACATAGGGGGAAGCACCAAGGGAAGATTGATCTGTCACGCGAGCCTTTAAACGCTGTCGATACTCGCGTTGGCGCTGGCGATGATCGAGACGCCCGTCCAGGCCGAGACTTTGGTGATAGCGGCGGTTAGCCTCGCGGCGCTGGAGACGGCGGGATTTATCCCGGCAATGGGGACGGCAATAACGCTGGCCGCGGTCACAGTGGGGACAGAGATAAAACACCGCGCCACAGGGAGGAAAGTGGCACACGCGCTGGCGAAAAACGGCGGAACAAGCAACCGGCACCGGTTTCGAGAGAGGGCACTGGACAACCGGCGACGATCATGGCAGGATGACTCTCGCTGACGAACTTGGAGGTCCTCTGATTGGGGCCACCAATGAAAAACCCCGGTTGGGCAAACAACCGGGGTTCTCCTCCTTACATCTCCAGGGACTCATCCTACCAAATCCCGCTGCTTCCCAACGCGCCTGCGACGATGATACTCAAAGCAAAAGCCGCCTCCGGCGATGATGCTCAAATCCAAGCCCGCCTTCGGCGATGATGATGACTCGCCCTCCCACACCGGCCTGTGTTCAGATTTCTACGTTTTTAAGTGGGCGCTTACAGGGGGCCGACGCCGCGTCGCCTCAAGCAGTACGCGGTGAAGTGTCTGCGTCTGAAGTCCTACTTCCGATCGCCGGGTGATGGCCGCCAGCAGGGACGCATTCCGGCGACCGCCTTGGTGTGGGCTTTGTTGATGGGAGCTTTGCTCCGTCGCGTCGCCTTCGCGGCGATTGAAGCCCTGGTTGGCTCGCGAGCCCGGCGGGCCTTGGAGGTTTCCCGGAGCTTCGGCAACGACCCCCTCAGTTATTTCACCGAACGGCTCGACCCGGCGGTCACGCCACAGGCGGCGGTTACCGCGGTCCATCAGGCCAAGCGTCACAAGGCCTTCGACGACTGCCGCTTCATCGGATTGGCCTCTGGATGGCACGGGCGCCGGGAGATCGCACGAAAAAGGTTGCGATCTGCGCCGTCCCATCCGCCATCAGAAAAGGGAGAGCCTCGGCTACCATCCATAAGCTGGTCATGATCAGTGGGGTGGGAACGGGCCTGACGTTGCCTCTGGATGTCGAACCCTACGGCCCTGGGGATAGCGAGTATAGTGCCGGTCGGCGACTCCTCCGCCGAACCGCCCGCAACCTGGGCCGCCGTTTTGCCGATTATGTGGTCGTCGACGGGGACTTCGCCCGCGCCCCCTTTCTGCACGACGCCGGGAATCTGGGGTTCTTCGTGGTCGCCCGCTTGAAGAAGAATCTCCCCGAATTGTTCGCGGCCGCCCAGAAAAGGTTTCTCCACCCAGCTCCCCATCAAGTGTTCCGCCACGGCAAGGACCGGGTGGAAATCTGGGATGCCGACGACTTTGACCCTTGGGAAACGCTACGTTGGGAAACCGTGCGCGTGGTTCGGTACCGCCAGCACAAACCCAACGGCACCGTCTACCAGGCGTACTGGCTCACCGACTTCCCTCGCCACGGGGTCAGCAGTCGCGCCATCTTCCGCATGGCCAAGAGCCGCTGGGAGATCGAGAACGAAGGGTTCAACGATGCCAAGAACCGCTACGGCTTCGAACATATCTGCCACCATGAACGGCATAGCTTGCTGGTGGTCTGGCTTCTGACCTGCTTGGCCCTGACCATCGAACGGCTCTACCGAGTTCGTTACCTCCACCGCGGTACCCATCCCATCCTTCAAGCCATCACCCTTTGGCAACTCCTCTGGCTCAGCTTGTCGCGCCCCGTCCCCGACGACACCAGTTAGCTCTTCCTCCCCTCCCGCTTGGCCCCATAACAATTCCGCTCTGAGCCGGCCCCTCCGCGCCCTCGGCGATGTGCTCTTGAAAATAGGCCCCTTCCCACATCGCCCGACCGAAAGCCCCGAAGGCCTGCTGCTTCGGCCCCCCATGCGCCGCTGTCGCCCAGCATTCCGAAGTGGCTGGGGGCTAGCCCCAATACTGTTCACTTAAGTGTCTTCTTGTGCTATTCTGGCGGGGGCGGGAGGTCCCCCAGAATGGCCCGTACCGTCGGCAACTCTGCCTGCCGGGAGCCGCATTACCGATTACATCAGCCTGGGTGTGATCGCCAAGTTTTTCCCTCTGGAGAAAGTCCGCGAAGCCTTGAACCAGACGAACCGCGCCAGCGTGCGGGAGCGCGATTTGCCTGCCCATGTGGTGGTTTATTACGTCATCGCTCTGGCGCTTTACATGCGCTCTTCCTATCGGGAGGTGCTGCGCTGCTTGCTGGAGGGAGTGCAGTGGCTATTGGATCCGTCGGCCACCGTCAAGGTCGCGGGCAAATCGGGGATCTCGCAAGCCCGCAGCCGACTGGGGACCGAACCGCTGAAGAAGCTGTACGAGACCGTCGTGACCCCGATCGCTGAAAAACGGACGCAGGGAGCCTGGTATCGACAATGGCGGCTGGTGAGTCTGGATGGCAGCACCTTGGATGTGGCGGACACGGCGGAGAACGACCGAGCCTTCGGCCGGCCTGGGGCCAGTCGGGGATCGAGTGCCTACCCCAAGATTCGTTTCGTGGGGTTGCTGGAAAATGGCACCCACGTTCTGTGGGCGGCGCAAGTGGATCCATATGCGACGGATGAGATCACGCTGGCGCAAGCCGTGGTGCCCGCCCTGAAAAAAGGCATGCTGTGCCTGGCCGACCGGTTTTTCCCCGGCTATGAGCTGTGGCAGAAAGCGGCGCAGACGGGCGCCGAACTGCTGTGGCGAGTCCGCCAGAATGCGCGCTTGGAGGTGGACCAGCGCTTCGCCGATGGCTCCTACCTCAGTCGTATTTATCGCTCCACCTCGGATCGCCGGAATCAGCGCAACCCGATCATGGTCCGCGTGATCGAATATCGTCTGAAGGATGTGCCGGGAGCGGAGCCGATCTATCGCCTGATCACCACGATTCTGGATCCCCAGCTGGCGCCGGCCAAAGAACTGGCGGCGCTCTATCACGAGCGATGGGAAATCGAGACGACTCTGGACGAGTTGAAGACCCACCTGCGGGGTGCCCAGATCGTCCTGCGCAGCAAGACTCCGGAACTGGTCCGGCAGGAGTTTTATGGGCTCCTGATGGCCCACTTTGCCATTCGCGGCCTCATGCACGAGGCCGCGCTGCAGGCTGACGAAGACCCCGACCACCTCTCCTTCCTGCATGCCGTGCGGGTGGTGCAACGTCGCATGGCCCGCGCTATCGCTACTCCCCCCTCGGCAGAAGAGGGCGTTTCATGAGGCGGTACTCCAGGAGATTCTGCAGGAACGGGTGAGTTCCAGCCGCCATCGCATCAACCCCCGCGGGGTAAAGCGCAAAATGAGCAATTACCCGCTGCGGCCTCGCAAGCGCGGGCGCACTCGCCGCATCAACTTCTCTGCATCCGTAAGGATCGTTAAGTGAACAGTATTGGGGCTAACCCAAGTTCGTCACGGGAAGGGGTAAAAACCAGCTAAGGTTTTCAGTATCAATCAGCGGGTTGCCGAGTATACGCTACATTCGAAATCCAAATCGAGGCGCTCGGGGAGGGTTATTCCGAGAAGCCCGAGGACGGTGTTCTGTTCGGGCGAGGGTGTGGTGACACGGCGTACCCGGATCTCGCGACCGTCGGTTGTCGGCAGAATGATGTCGGCACTTTGCACGGCAGCCCGCAGGGCCAGGGTTCGAGCCGGCGTCAGCGAACTGTTTCTTCAACGCAGGAGGTGTTTCAGCGTCACCCATAGGGCGTAGCCGAGAAAGGCCACCAGGATGTGAGCCTTGACCCGATGTTCGAGTTGATGAAATAAGGGACGGATCGACAACTCGCTTTTCAGCGCGCGGAAGGCGGCTTCCGCCTCGGTCAACTGAATATACTTCGTCCACAACTCCGCTGCCGACTCGGCCGGCAGATTGGTCCGCAATAAATACGCCCCTTCCCGCGTTTCCGGCCAGGCGCGCCGCTCCAGGAGCATCTGCCAATCCACGCGTACCCCCCCGCAGCTTCGACCAGTTGCATCTGGTATAAATCGGCGACGGACGGATAGCGGGCCTCAACCCGTCCCGAGCGGCGTTCGATCTTGCCGCGATCCTTCAGTTGGCCGGCTGCCACCCGTTGGGCCAGTCGGCCCAGCGCCTTCTCGATCTGCGCGGAAAGGCGGCGGCGGATGGTTTTCTCCTTCTCGCCCCGGGCCGTGGTCCGGCACAGCACATAGGTCTCTTCACCGCCCGGCAGGGGAACCCGTTTTACCTCGACGTTGTCGCGCATCCGCTCCCAGCTACCCCCCAGCGACTCCGCCTCGAACTGCTTAAGCTTCGAGCGCGGCGTGCCCACCTGGTATTGTCCGTTCCGCCGGCGCAGCGCTGCCAAGTTCTCTTCGCTCACAATACCGTGATCGAATACCCAGACCCGCCGTGCCCGACTGTACTTGCGCTCCACCATCCGCATTACCGCTTCCAGCGTGGTCACGTCCGCACGGTTGCCATCGAAGGTTTTGTAGCTCAAGGGAAAGCCTTCGCCATTGACGATCAAGGCGATCAGCGCCTGCTTGCAGTCCGCACGATGATCCCGCGGATAGCCCCGCTGCAGCCTCGGATCCTTCGATGCCGCGCCTTCCACGTAGCTGTTGGTCAATTCATAGATCTGCACGTCGAACTCCGCCCCAAACAGCTCCCCGCCTCGGTCGGGCAGATGTCGTTCCAGTTTCGTCTTGTGCGCAACCAGCCGATCCAAACAACGATACAGGCGTGTGTTGTCGAGGCTTCCGGCCGGAATCTGCAGCAGATCGTCCAGGGCGGTCGTGGGATACCAGCGCTCCTCGATCGCCAACTTATCGGCCGGCCCGCCCGGCTTGGTGATCGGGGATCTTCGATTAGACGAGGTGAAGATCCTTGATGTGGTCGAGCAACTCCTTTTTGTGGATCGGCTTCACCAAGTAGGCATCGCACGACGCCTTGATTGACTGGACGACACTCCCCACATCGTTCAGCGCCGTGGTCATGATGATCTTCACCCTCTTCGTGGATAGCGTGCCTCCGGCTTTCTTCGAAAGCCCGGATTTCCCTGAGGGCTACGTAACCGTCCATTTCCGGCATCATGATATCCATACAGATCAGGTCGTACGCTTGCGCGCGCTCTTGGGCAGCGCGAAACGCTGCCACCGCCTCCCTGCCGTTAACCGCGATATGGCATTCGCCATATTCGGACAGAAACGACTGCAGCAGAAGTCGGCTCGTGAAGTCATCTTCGACGATAAGTGTGCGCATCTTGGTGATCCCCTCTTGAGGCTCGACTACACCTACCCTGACAGCTTCAGGGTGGACTTGAGGAGTTCGAATTGTTCCTCCAGGTGGGGCAGCAAGGGCCAAGGCGCGGCTCAACTCCCCCGCTGCCGCCGCTTCCTGCGCCTCGAAGCAGAGCGCTCGCAGGGCCTCGGCCGACACCGCGGCAGCCGCTCCCTTGAGGGTATGCGCCTGCAGCTTCGGGCACCGTTGGCATCGCCGGCCTCCAGCCTCTCTTCAACGTGCGCAACTGCTGTGGGACGTCGTTCAAGAACCCAGTGATGACCTTACTGGCAAGATCCTTGTCGCCCATGAGGCGAGCGAGCAACTCTTCCTGGTTGAAAACAGCCATGGTTTTTGCGGGCGACTGATCGGCGGGGGGCTTCACCTCGCTGCCGGCGGGCGGGATCAGCCATTTCTCCAGGACTGTCAGCCAGTTGCCGCGGCTCGACCGGCTTAGCAAGGTAGTCGTTCATTCCCGCCTGAAGGCATTTCTCCCGGTCTCCGGATATGGCATCAGCGGTAAGGGCAATGATGGGAATGTGCGGGTTGCGCGTCCCCGTCCGGCGCTCCCGGATGCGGCGCGTCGCCTCGTAGCCGTCCATCTCGGGCATCTCGCAGTCCATCAGGACCGCGTCGTAGTCGGCCTCGCGGAGCGCTTGGAGGGCCTCCACGCCATTGGCGACCAGATCGGCATGATAGCCGAGTCTTTTCAACATCGCCATGGCCACCTCCTGGTTGGTCAGGTTATCCTCGGCCACCAGAATTCGGGCGAGGCCGTTCGCTCGGGCGATGCCGGGCTGCGGGTGGGCCGCGGCGGCGGACGGCTTGGTCCCGCTTCCCTTCGCGCTCACGGCGAGCAAGGCTTCTCGCAGCGTGCGCTCCCAAATCGGCTTGGAAACGTGTCCCGCGAACCCCAGCGCTTGCAGGCGTGCCCAGTCGCTCTGCCGGCGCCGGCAGAAGCCCGTCATCAACACCAGTGCCGTCGGCTTCAATTGCGGATCGGCCGCAATGCGCCGCCCCAGTTCCTCCCCATCCATGCCCGGCAGGCTCATATCCAGTAACGCCATTCGAAAAGGGTCAGCACCCAGGGCGGCCTGGCGGAGAATCGCCAGGGCGGAGTTTCCATCCGCAGACTCTTCCGGGCGGCAACCCCAGGAGTTCAAGAGCCTGCACACCAACGACCGGTTCGTGGCATTATCGTCCACCACCAGCACCCTCGCGTCGCGCAGAGCGGGGCTGCACGTCGGTCACCGGCGCGCTCGGTCGCGGTTGCTTCTCCAAGACGGCTGTAAACCAGAACGTCGATCCCTTGCCCTCTTCGCTCTCGACGCCGATTTGGCCACCCATCATCTCGACCAGTTGCTTGGAGATGGCCAGGCCCAGCCCGGTACCGCCGTATCGACGCGTGGTGGATCCGTCCGCCTGCACGAACGGCGCGAAGAGGGCGGCGGCGCGGTCCTGCCGGAAGCCAATGCCCGTATCGCTCACGGTGAAACGCAGGGTAGCTGTGTGTTCGTCCTCGGACTCCAGTCGCACCTTGGTGGCAACCTCACCCTGCAGTGTAAACTTCACGGCATTACCGAGCAAGTTCACCAGCACCTGGCGGAGCCTGCCGGGATCGCCTCGCAGCAGCCAGGGAGTTCCCGGCTCCAGCTCGCAGGTCAGTTCCAGCCCCTTTTCGTAAGCCTTGGTCGCCAGCACTGCGGCGGCATACTCCAGCACCGTGTGCAGATCGAAGTCGATTATCTCCAGCATCAACTTCCGTGCCTCGATCTTGGAGAAATCCAGAATGTCGTTAATCACCGCCAGCAGCGCCTCGCCGCTGGCGCGCACGATTTCGGCATACTGCTGTTGCTCTGGCGTTAGTTCCGTGTCCAGAAGCAAACCGGTCATTCCGATCACGCCATTCATCGGGGTGCGGATTTCGTGGCTCATATTGGCCAGGAACTCGCTCTTGGCCCGCGTGGCTGCCTCCGCCCGCTCCTTCGCCTCCCCGAGATCCTCCGCGAGTTGGCGAAGCCTGGTCGCATTTTCTTCCTGCACGGCTCTGGCTGACTCCAGGTCCGAGGCATAATGGCGCAGCGCCTCCTCGGCCTGCTTGCGCTCGGTGATGTCGCCGAGAATGCCCACGGCATGCCAGCCGCCACGGATTTGGATAGCGGAAAGCGATAACTGAACGGAGATTTCCTTGCCGTCTTTTCGCCGGCCCTCCAAATCGAGCGTTTTGCCCAAGGCGGAGCCCTGTCCGGTCTGCCGAAATCCCGGGAAGGCGGCCTGGTGCGCTTCATGGTAACGCGGGGGCGCAATTAATGAATGCAACTCTTGGCCAATGGCTTCGGCACTCGTGTAGCCGAGAATGCGCTCGGCCGCCGGATTCCAATAGGAGATCCGGCCTTGCGGGTCCATCATCAATATGGCATCGTGGGCCGAGTCCGTGATGGTCCGCAGGCGGGATTCGCTTTCCCGCAGCGCCTCTTCGGCGAGTTTGCGGTTAGTGATATCCTCGTGCGCGAGCACAACGCGGCCGGGGCGCTCATCCCCAAAATGTGTGACTCTCAGCACAAACCAACGCTTCTGCTCCGGGCTGTGGCATGGGTATTCGAGACTGAACTCGTCCCGCGTCCCGGCAATCGCCTGCCGGATTCCTTCGGCGGCGGAGTCCGCCTCGGCGCTACTGGGGGAAGTCCTTGCGCACACATCCAGGTAGTTGCTGCCCACTCCGCAGGCATCGGGTTTCCCGCCGTTGGCCGCGGCGAAACGATTCCAGGTGGCGTTCACGGCCACTATCTCACCCTTCTCGTCCAGGATGGCGATATGCGATGACAAGGCATCCAGGGTTGATTGCAGGAAACGCTCCGACTCGCCTAGCGCCTGCTCAATCCGCTTGCGTTCGGTGATGTCATCAATCGCCACGACTACGTGTTTACGGCCGTGGAGAAGGACCGGCTCGGCGCTCACTCGCAGCCAAGGGCGTTCTTCCCGGCCACCGATCAGCAGGGTGGGCTGGATTTCTGCGCCATGCACCCGAGTGCCGGAAGATAGCACCGCACTAATACTGTTCCGCAGTGGACAAGCGGGGCAGGCCTGGGCATAACCACATCCTTTTTCATTCTCGAGACTGTGAATGCAGCCCAACCCGCCGCCCCCTCGCTGCTGGATTATTTCCGCCGGGTCGCGGAGGACTATGGCCGCCAGCGCGGCGTTGGCGTCCACGATCCTCGTTTCCTCATCGAGCAGGAGCATGCCAATCGGCGATGCGGCGAAGATGGCCGCAAGATTGTCCTTTTCCTTCTGCAGCGCCTCTTCGGCCCGCCGGCGCTCGGTGATGTCGTGTCCAACACCGATAAACTGCAGTTCGCCTTTCGGACTAACATAGGGCGTACCATTAACAACGAACCATCGCCAGCCGCCATCGGCATGCTGGACGCGAAAGGCAGGGCTCGTCTCGCTCTTTCCAGTGCTCAAGACCCTCTTCAGATATTCGACCAGAGGCGCGACCTCCTCCGGATGTACGAAGGGCCCGAAGGATTTACCCATAGCATCGCTGACGGGATAGCCGAAATGCCGTTCCCAGGCGCGGGATACGAACACGAATGTGCCCTCATTATTGAGCGTGAAAATGACATCAAGTGAATTTTCGATAATAACCCGGAGGGTATCTTCGCTCTCCCGCAGCGCCTCCGCGGCCCGCCGGCGCTCGGTGATGTCCTGGATTAGGCCATTAAAAACGATTTCATTTTGGCGCCGGGCAGGCGTGGAATGGACGGAGATCCACACCTTCTCCCCGTCCGGCTTTTGCAGCAGTCCTTCAAAGTCCCATTCGCTGAAGTCCGCCACCGCCTTGTCGATCGATTGGATAAGAGCGTCCCGGTTTTCAGGAACAACCGCCGCCACGAAACGGGCCACGAACCCCGATAGTTCCGGGCTTAGGCCGAAGAGCCGTTCCGCCCGAGCGCTCACATAATAGACGCCTCTTTCTCCGTTGGGGCGAGCGTAAAACTGATAAACGACGCCGGGAACCTGATCGGTCATGGTGCGCAATAGCTCTTCACTCGCCCTTAGCGTCTCCGCGGTCTGCTGGCGCTCGGTAATGTCACGGTTGAAGGCAAAGGCGTATTCCTTCCCATCAAACTCCAGGTAGTTTGCAGTTACCTCTACCGGGAAAACCCTTCCCTGTTTGGTTTTGTTCTGGGTTTCAAGGGTTATCGAGCCCCGCGTTCTGATCTCCTCCCAGAATGTCCCCCAAGTTTCTTTCTGAAAAAGGGGATCTAAATCCGGGATCGACAGGGAAAGGAGTTCCTCGCGGGAACGGCCTAAAGAGCGGCAGGCCGCCTCGTTGGCATAGACGACATGGCCTTGTGGGTCCAGCCAATATATATTGTCCGAGGCATGCTCCACGGAGAATTGCGCCAGCCGAAGTTCCTCTTCTGCCCGCCGACGCTCGGTAATGTCGGAAAAGACGCCGTCCGCGTAGCGCACAGCTTGCTTGTTCCGCATATTCCCCTCTAACTCCCTTCCCGCGCAGGGAGGCTTATTTCACCCCATCCCACCAGGGTGTAGCTTAGGCCTTGAGACACCGCCACTGTAGCTGTAAATGAGGGTGCTTTGGCGGATGTTCCGGATCGTCCGGCGGAGCAGTTCCGGGACCCCCGAGGTCATGGGACTGGCATGCCCCGCATAAATTGTCGCCACGTCGCGACTGGCGATTCTCTCCAGCGAAGCCAGGAGTTCCCCCGGATAGGAACCTCCCGGTGTCTTCACATCGAGCGGCGTGTCTCCCGCGAAAAGGGTTCGTTCCCCGGCGCAGTACAAACAAATCGAATCCTCCGAATGTCCCGGAGTATGCAGGACCTCAAACTCCCGATCGCCCAGGCGGAGAACTTGGCCGTCAAGCAAGAGGACATCGACATGCTTGCCCGGCGCAAAGGCACATACTTGCGGGTGATAACGCGCCACGACCACGCCCAGGCCGGCGGCATGGTCGTAGTGGCCATGCGTTAACACCACCTGCGCCACTTTCTTCTTTCCGATCCCGGTGCACAGGTTTTCAATTTCGCCACAAATCGAACCGTCAATTCCCACATCTACCAGGGTATTGACATCCTCCCGCTCATTCGAGTCCCCGCGCACCAGGTAGGCGTTGCAGGAATAGTTCTGCGGGTTGCCGTGAAGGAGAGTGATTCTCATCACGCACTCTCGGCTTTTCGGCACAACTTGCCGTCGGCCAGGACCCGGACAAACAGCGGCGCCACTTCGGCGGGGAGTTCCTGGAGCTCGTCGAGCGCCAGATAACCGCCGGGCGAGAGGGCCTCGTAAAACATCTTGATGACTTCCACGCGCTGCTCGTACGCCAAGTGCAACAGGACGTTCTTGCACACGACCAGGCTGAAATCGTTGCCAATGGGCCGGAGTGACAGCAGATCGTGCCGCTGGTAGAAGATGCAATGGCGCAGCGCGGCGTCGAACTCCACGTAGCCGGCGCGGGCCGCAGGGGCGCTATACTTGGCCAGCAAGTCTTGATGAGGGCTGCCCTTCAAAAGTTCGGTGGAGTAAATTCCTGTGGCAATCGTGTTCGCAAACTGACTGTTTTCCTCGATGTCCGTGGCATCGATGCGTAGGTTGTCGCAGGCGAAGGGCCACAAATTCTCAAATAACAACATCGCCACGGAGTAGGCCTCTTCGCCGCTGGCACAACCGGCGTCCCATACCCGAATGATGCTGCGCCCCAGGACGCTAGGTACTACGTGTTGCACGATTGCGTCCAGCACGCGTTGATCGCGAAAGAAAAAGGTGAAGGCCACTTCTAATCTCCTCATGGGAGACGACTTCATCTTTTCAAGCTCCACTCACAAACCAAGAGGGGTTCGAGATTCGTTGCAAGCTTCCCGAACCCCTCTCTGCCCGCTAGGGCCAGGTTGTTTCCTTACTGGAGGCGAGTGGTAACGCCCGACGAGGGTTTGGCCCGGCTGGCCAAATGTGCCTCGCGGACCTGTTTCGCTGTCGAGTGGACTTCCGCCCTCCCCGCACCGCTTCCTCCTCGCTCGAATTTGAATTGCCCCACCAGTCGCTGGAGTTCTGCCGCCATGCGGGCCAGTTCCTGCGCGGCCGTCTGGGTGTTGGTGGCGCCTTCGGTAGTGCTCTTCGCGGCCGTGGCCACCGATACGATATTCTCGACAATCTGTGAGCTTCCCTTGGCCGCTTCACCCACATTGCGAGTAATCTCGTTGGTAGTGGCGGTTTGTTCCTCCACCGCGCTGGCAATCGTGTTGGAGATGTCGTTCAGTTGGTTGATGATGGTGGTAATCTGGCCGATAGCCTCCACGGCTCCCTTGGTATCTCCCTGGATCGCCTCGATCTTCCGGCTGATATCCTCGGTGGCCTTGGCGGTCTCCTTGGCCAGTTCCTTCACCTCGTTGGCAACCACCGCAAAGCCTTTGCCTGCCTCGCCGGCTCGCGCCGCCTCGATGGTGGCGTTCAGGGCCAGGAGGTTCGTCTGCTGGGCGATGGAAGTAATGACCTTGATCACCTGACCGATTTCGGCGCTGGATTCGCCGAGCTTGCCGACTGTGGCGTTGGTGCTTTCCGCCGTCCGCACCGCGGCAGTGGCGATCTTGGCCGCTTCCGTGGCGCTTTTGGCGATCTCCTTGATGCTGGCACTCATCTCTTCGGTTGCCGTCGCCACCGTCTGGATGTTCTTGGAGACTTGCTCACTTGCCGCCGAGACCACGTTGGCTTGGCTGGAAGTCTCTTCCGCGTTGGAACTCATTTGCGCGCTGACCGCGGAAAGCTCCTCGGAAGAAGATGGCCAGGGTCTGCGCGTTATTGCTAATCTGCCCCATGCTCCCCGAGAGTTTGTCGGCCATAACGTTGATGTCGTCCTTGATGCGCGCATGGTCGCCCTGGTAGTTGCCCTGAACGTGCGCCGTCAGATCCCCGGCGGCAACCTTTTGCAGCACTCCCGCCGGCTTCCTGCACCGGCGCAATGACCAGGTCCAGGATCTCGTTGACGCCTTGCACGATCTTGCGGAACTCACCTTGATGCTTGGCGGCATCGGCGCGGGTCGACAACTTGCCTTCCATCGAGGCCTTGGCCAGCGCATTGACGTCCCCCGCCATGCCTTGCAGCGCAGCGGCGACGTTGTTCACGCCTGCTTCATCTTCTCGTGGTCGCCCTTGTAGGTTTGGGCGATCAGTTCGTCGATCTTGCCGCTGGAGATCTGGGCCAGAATGCGGTTGCCTTCGCCGATGGGCAGCAGGATGGCATCCAGCATCTCGTTGACGCCCTTCACGATGCCCGCGTAGGCGCCCTGGAACTGGTCGGGTTTGCCACGTTCCGAGAGTAGTCCTTCACGCGATGCCTCGGTCAGCCGCCCCAGCTCCTTCTGCAAGCCTTGCACCACCGCGGCGACGTTGTTCACGGCCTGCTTCATCTTCTCGTGGTCGCCCTTGTAGGTTTGCGCGATCAGCTCGTCGATCTTGCCGTTGGAGACCTGGGCCAGAATGCGGTTGCCTTCGCCGATGGGCAGCAGGATGGCATCCAGCATCTCGTTGACGCCCTTCACGATGCCTGCATAAGCGCCCTGGAAGTGGTCGGGTTTGCCACGTTCCGAGAGTTGTCCTTGACGCGATGCCTCCGTCAGCCCCGCCATCTCCTTCTGCAAGCCTTGCAGCACGACGGCGACGTTGTTCACGGCCAGCTTCATCTTCTCGTGGTCGCCCTTGTAGGTTTGCGCGATCAGTTCGTCGATCTTGCCGTTGGAGATCTGGGCCAGAATGCGGTTGCCTTCGCCGATGGGCAGCAGGATGGCATCCAGCATCTCGTTGATGCCCTCGACGATCTTGCGGAAGTCGCCCTGGTGCTTGGTGGCGTCGGCGCGGGTCGCCAGCTTGCCTTCCCCGGACGCCTTCACCAGCGTGCCGGCTTCGGCCACCAGCGCTGTTGACGGCATCGATGCAATGTTCAGGTTGTTCTTGATCTCGTTGAAGTCGCCCTTGTAAGTGTCCGTGATCTTGGCCGGGATGTCTCCCTTGGAGATCTGGTCCACGTACTTGGCAGACACGGTCAGCGGCCCAATCACGGCGTCCAGGATCTCGTTGACGCCCTGCACGATCTTGCGGTAGTCGCCCTGGTGCTTGGTGGCATCGGCGCGGGTCGCCAGCTTGCCTTCCACCGCCGCCTTCACCAGCAGGTCGGCATCGGCCACCATCGCGTTCACGGCATCAATGCAGGCGTTGAGGTTGTTCTTGATCTCATTGAAGTCGCCCTTGTAGGTGTCCGTGATCTTGGCCGGGATGTCTCCCTTGGAGATCTGGTCCACATACTTGGCGGACACGGTCAACGGCCCCACCACCGCATCCAACATCTCGTTGACGCCTTGCACGATCTTGCGGTAGTCACCCTGGTGCTTGGAGGCATCGGCGCGGGTCGCCAGCTTGCCTTCCAACGAGGCATTCACCAGCAGCACGCCATCGGCCACCATCGCGTTCACGGCATCAATGCAAGCGTTCAGGTTGTTCTTCAGCTCATTGAAGTCGCCCTTGTAAGTGTCGGTGATCTTGGCCGGGATGTCCCCCTTGGAGATCTGGTCCACATACTTGGCGGACACGGTCAACGGCCCCACCACCGCGTCCAGCATCTCGTTGATACCTTGCACGATCTTGCGGTAGTCGCCCTGGTGCTTGGAGGCATCGGCGCGGGTCGCCAGCTTGCCTTCCACCGCTGCCTTGGACCAGCAGCACGGCATCGGCCACCAGCGCGTTGACCGCATCAATGCAGGCGTTGAGGTTGTTCTTGATCTCGTTGAAGTCGCCCTTGTAAGTGTCCGTGATCTTGGCCGGGATGTCTCCCTTGGAGATCTGGTCCACGTACTTGGCGGCCACGTTCAACGGCCCAATCACCGCATCCAGAGTCTCGTTGACACCCTGACGATCTTGCGGTACTCGCCCTGGTGCTTCGCGGCATCCGCGCGGGTCGCCAGCTTGCCTTCCACCGCCGCCTCCGACAACCCCTTGGCTTCCGCCACCAGAGCATTGACGGCATCGACGCACATGTTCAGATTGTTCTTGATCTCGTTGAAGTCGCCTTTGTAAGTGTCCGTGATCTTGGCGGGAATATCGCCCTTGGAGATCTGGTCCACGTACTTGGCCGCAACGTTCAACGGCCCGATCACCGCGTCCAGGCAATCGTTCACGCCTTGCACGATCTTGCCGTAGTCGCCCTGGTGCTTGCTGGCGTCGGCGCGGGTGGCCAGCTTGCCTTCCACCGCCGCTTTCACCAGCACGTTGACGTCCCCTGCCATGCCTTGCAGGGCGACGGCGATGTTGTTGACCGCCTGCTTGGTCTTCTCGTGGTCACCTTTATAGTTCTGGGCCACCAGTTCGTCGATTTTGCCCTTTGCGATCTGGAACAGAATGCGGTTGCTTTCCACCGTGGGCACTAGAATGGCATCGAGGGTCGTATTCACACCCTTCACAATTTCCGCGTAGGCGCCCTGGAACTGGTCCGGCTTGGCGCGTTCGGAAAGTTGCCCTTCCTTTGCCAAGTCGCTCATGCGCAGCATTTCCTTCTGCATGAGTTGCACCGCGACGGCAATGTTATTGACACCATTCTTCAGCTTTTCGTGGTCGCCCTTGAGTGCCTGGGTGACCAGTTCGTCCACTTTGCCCTCGGAGACCTGGGTCACGATGCGAGTGCTTTCCACCACGGGAATCACGATGGCGTCCAGCGTGGTATTCACGCCTTTGACGATCTCCGCATAGGAGCCCTTGAACAGATCCGGCTTGGCGCGTTCGGAGAGTTGCCCTTCCTTCGCCAGGTCGCTCATGCGCAGCATTTCCTTCTGTAGATTCTGCAACGCGACGGCGATGTTGTTGACCGCCTGCTTGGTCTTCTCGTGGTCGCCTTTATAGTTCTGGGCCACCAGCTCGTCGGTTTTGCCATTGGAGATCTGGACCAGGATGCGGTTGCTTTCGCCGACGGGTATCAGGATGGCGTCCAGCGTATCATTTACACCCTGCACGATCTTGCGGTAGTCGCCCTGGTGCTTCGCGGCATCCGCGCGGGTCGCCAGCTTGCCTGCCACCGCCGCCTCCGACAACCCCTTGGCTTCCGCCACCAGAGCATTGATGGCGTCGATGCACATGTTCAGATTGTTCTTGACCTCGTTGAAGTCACCCTTGTAAGCGTCCGTGATCTTCGGCGGGATGTCTCCCTTGGAGATCTGGTCCACGTACTTGGCCGTCACGTTCAGCGGCCCAATGACGGCGTCCAGGGTGTCGTTCACCCCCTGCACGACCTTGCGGTAGTCGCCCTGGTGCTTCGCAGCATCCGCGCGGGTCGCCAGCTTGCCTGCCACCGCCGCCTCCGGCAACCCCTTGGCTTCCGCCACGAGAGCATTGACGGCATCGACGCACATGTTCAGATTGTTCTTGATCTCGTTGAAGTCGCCTTTGTAGGTATCCGTGATCTTGGCCGGGATGTCTCCCTTCGAGATCTGGTCCACGTACTTGGCTGCAACGTTCAGCGGCCCGATGACGGCGTCCAGGGTGTCGTTCACCCCCTGCACGATCTTGCGGTAGTCGCCCTGGTGCTTGGTGGCATCAGCACGAGTCGCCAGCTTGCCTTCGACGGCTGCCTGGGAGAGGACATTGGCATCCGCGATCAATGCTTTGACTGCCACGCGTAACGGTTCGATGGTTTCGTTTATGAAGGCCTTCTTGCCCGGGAACTTTTCAAGTACCGCATCGTAGTTCCCCTTGGTAAACTCGGCGACGCAAGCCATCGCCTTCTTCTTCACGGTAATATGGCCGTTGACCATGTCATTGACACCCTTGGCCATCGTCCGGTAGATACCCTCAAACTTCTCCTCAGGCATTACCGCATCGATGTCCCCGGCGTTGTGTGCATCGCTCATGGCTTTCATTTCAGCCGCGAAGGCACTCAACTCATCGAAACCTTTGTTGCTTCTTCCGTAGAGTTGGTTCACTCTTCATCTGATCCTCCATTTGGTGTATTTTCCTGGCTAAGCGCCTCTTGCGGCAGTCGTCACCAGATTCAGCATCTTGTCCGTATCCAAAGCAATCAGTAACGTGTCTTTCAGTTTGTAAACTCCGCGAATGAGCTCCCGCGCCTCTCCCGCGAGAGTCCCGGGCGGCAACTCGAATGCTTCTTCTTCGACTTCCAAGACATCCCCAATTTCATCGACGAGCAGGCTGACGGCGCCGTCCTCGTGGCGGATTACGACGTTCATGGGGAGATCGGTGGAGGCGCGTTCGCGCAGGCCCAACCGGCGTCGCAGGTCAACGGCCGTGACAATCTGGCCGCGCAGGTTGATGAGGCCTTTCACGACCGGAGGCGCCAAAGGCACGCGGGTCATTTCCTGGTAGCGGATGACCTCCTGGACTTTCTCCACTCCCACTCCAAAGAGGAGTTGGTCGACCACAAAGGTCGAAAACTGTTTCTTCCCTGCCATAATATGTCCCCTGTCTAGGCCGCCACTGCTTCGTTGAAAAAGTTCGGGTCAGCCGTTTGGATGATGCCTTTCACGTCGAGCAGTTCCGTGACCCGGCCCTGGACGACCATGGTGCCCAAAGTTCCGTGGCGGCCCGAGTGTTTCTGGATTTTGACCGCCTCGTGGGCGATGTCGAGGATGCGGTCCACGACGAGCCCGACGCTCCGGCCCTGGTCGGTGTACACCACGACCTGGATTTTCTCGTCTTCTGCTCCAGGCTCAGACGGGCCGGAATTGCGGGGTTCCTGGCGGCGCTCGGTGAGAGCGGAGGAGAGGTGGATTAAAGGCAATATTTGGCCTCGATACTGAACCACGTGCCGCCCTTCCGCTTTCTCCACGGCGGTGCGGGCGAACTCTTCCAAGCGCGCCACGAGGGAGAGCGGCATGGCCATCCGTCCATCATCCGGCCCTCCCAGCAACAGGAGCGATTCCCCGTCGTCGTGCCGGGACTCCGTTTCTGCGGCTCTTCTCCCCCACGGATCGGTCGCGAACCTCGGAAACCACATTGGCCAGTTGGGCCAGCCCGAGGACATCCAGGATGAGGGCCACCTGACCGTCTCCCATGATGGTCGCTCCGGCGAAAGTGGGAATGCCCTTGAGTTGCTTGCCCAGGGGCTTGACCACGATTTCTTCCGTGTCGTTGATTTCATCGACGACCAAGCCAAAATGGCGGTCATCCGCCTGCAAAACGACAATGTTGACAGCATTGTTTTCTGCCATTTGGCGTTCGAGCCCGCGTCAGGAGGGAGACGATCTGCGCCGAGAGGGATTCAACCCGCGCAAGCTCCCGCTCCGAGCGAGCAGTATCGCCAGAGGTCTTCAAGGAAATGACTTCCCGAACTGCCCCATGAAACTGCTGGTGCAGGTTCTCCAACTGCTGCATCTCCGGCAGTTTGCCGAATTGCTGTAATCCGGAGGAATACAACCACTTTCCCAGGGCGCAGTCCTTGTGGGAGACTGGCCTCATTCATGGTCAGGGTGCTCTTGCCATCCAGGAAATCCCGCAACCTCGCCTTCCAAAGCAGGTGCTTGCTGCGAGCCGAAGCAAAGTCCAGGGCCTGCGTGTCAGAACCTGCTCCCGCAAACGTGGCGGAGCCTTCCGGGGCTTTCTGCTCCGTCCGTTTTGGCTCTCCTCCACGCGCAGTTCGTGGTTCAGGTTCACCAAGGGCAGCAGTTTTCCGCGCAAGCGATAGACCGCGCGCGCCGTGGATCATCTCAATGCCTTTGCGCGCCTGCTCCCCTTCCAGGCGGACGAGTTCCAACAGGCTGACCTGCGGAATCGCGTAGCGGTCGCCATCGCTAGTCACGATGAGCGCGGGGATAATCGCCAGGGTCAGAGGGATCTTGATCTTCAAGGTGGTCCCTTGACCGACACGATTTTGAATATCGACCGTGCCGCCGATTTTCTCGATGTTGGTTTTGACCACGTCCATGCCCACGCCGCGACCGGAAACATTCGTGACTTTTTCGGCGGTCGAGAACCCGGGGAGAAAGAGCAGGTTCAACAGTTCCCGGTCGCTCAGGCGGGCTGCCTGGTCAGGCGCGAGCAAGCCCTTTTCCAAGGCCTTCTGTTTGACTCGTTCCAGATCGATCCCCGCGCCATCATCGGAGATTTCAATATTGACTTGCCCTCCCTCGTGGAAAGCGCGCAAGAAGAGGTGGCCCTCGGGGGATTTCCCGGAGGCCAGACGCTTTTCCGGCATCTCAATGCCGTGATCGACGGCATTGCGGACGAGGTGGGTGAGCGGATCTTTGATCGACTCGATGATGGTCTTGTCGAGTTCGGTCTCCTTGCCCTCCATCTCAATGTTGACCTGTTTCCCACAAGACGTGGCCAAGTCGCGCACCACGCGGGGGAACTTGCTCCAGATGTTTCCGATGGGCTGCATGCGCGTCTTCATGACGCCTTCTTGCAGTTCGGTCGTGATGAGGTTCAACCTCTGGGAGGTGTTCAGGAAGCTGGTATCCTGTTGCGTCGAGGAAAACTGCAGGATCTGGTTCCGGGCCAGGACGAGTTCTCCCACCAAGTTCATCAATTTATCCAGCAAGCTCACATCGACACGAATGTTGCTATCGGAAAGGGCCGGAGCGCGCGCTTCCGCCTGGACCTGCAAAGCGTCCTGCACGGCGGCGGGCTTGGCGGCACCCTTTTCCACAAGGATTTCACCGAGGCGGCGGTCGTCCCCGTCGTGTTGGAGCTTCAGAGCCTCATTGACTTCCTCGGAATTAGCCCGGCCGGCTTGCACCAGTATTTCTCCCAGGTGCAAAGCAGGATCAGCATTCACTGGCCCGCAGACTCAGTTCCTCCGTGGCGCGGGGTCGCGGGCGGCGGGTCGGCAGAGGAAGAGGGTGGGACGGTCGCCGTCGGGAGCAGGTCGCTTTTTTCTCACCGCCTTGCAAACGGGTCAGCGTTTCGATCAGGGAGGTGTAGTTACCCTCCCCCTCTTGGCCGGTGGTCTCGATGCTGACGAGCATCTGGCGGACGGCATCCACCATGGCCAGAAGCGCCGAGGTGATCTCCGCATTGAGCAAGATGCGGCCGTCGCGCAAGCTGCTCAGGAGGTTTTCGCCGACATGCGCCACTGACTCCAAGCGGGGGAAGCCCAAGAAACCGGTGGTGCCCTTGATGGTGTGGATCGTTCGGAAAATGCTGGCAAGAACCTCACGGGCTGTCGGATCCTTTTCTAGAGTCACTAAGTCCCGGTCAAGCTGGTCGAGGTTCTCATTGCTTTCAACGAGGAAATCCTTAACGATGTCGTCCATATCGCCCATTGCTGAATTTCTCCCTTCGGCTCGAACCGCAACTGCACGGACCGGAACGAGTCTCCTCGGTGAGCTCGCGGTTCTCGACTGCAATTGGAGTGTGGTTTTCCCTCTCTGCAACTTCCCAACTTCTCGGCCTGGTTGCTGTGGCCACCAACGCACCTTGCGGCAGATGAAAATCCATTCCGTATTCAGACACCTCTTGTTATCGGCGGTATCAAATCCGTCTTGAGGTTTTATTGGGGGGGAGCAACGAAATCTGACACGCACACGATCAACAGGAGGGCTTGCGGGAGTGCGCAAGCGGGAAATGGCAAGATTGGAGTTCCTTAAGCACTCCCCCAGTTCTTTCTGGAAATGTGTGGCCCATCGAAGAATCGTAGCCTTCACCGTCCAGGACACCTCCCAGCACCAAAGGGGCGGCATCACAAATAACCCTTTACTGCCCTTTCCGGGTGCAAAGTGGGATGTGGTGCGCCCAGACGCGAATTGGGGCTCCGAACCCGGTCTTTTAGTCCGAATGCGGAGCCTCCGCCCGAGCCGTGACGGTCCCCCGTTCAGGGCATGCATACTCAAGTGACTTGGGCGTTTCATCCAGACACAGGCTCCTGAATGACAATGTTCTGCCGGAGTGCCAGAACGCGGGACAAGGGCGGAAGAGGGTGGTCCTCTCCGGGGCACATGTCATAGCTACCAATCGACCTTCGCAGGGATGGCGCTTTTCGGGAATTCTTCCTTAGGCAGCCATCCGCCAGGAGCCCGGCTCCGGTGGGGGCGAGGGCGGCCGAGGGGGTTCTTCGCCGGCGGGCGCTGACGGCGAAGGTGGCGGCCGGTGGTCCGCCTCGTGCCAAGCTTCGCGAACGGTCGAGAGCTTCTCCACCAGTGAGCGGAGAATCTCCGCGGAGTTCTCAATATTGGCTTTCAGCATTTGGGCGCGAGCGTAAGTGTAAAGCGCCTTGAGGGTCCAGGCGACATCGCCTCCCACCGCAAAGTTCAAGGTACCCTCGAGCTGCATGATGATCGCCTGGGCGCGATTCAGATGGGTGCATTTCTGCGGAATGTCGTGGCCCTCGATCGCGGTCGCCGCTCGGTGCATGGCGGCGATAGCGCCATCGTAAAGCATGACGACCAAGCCCAAGGGGGTGGCGCCTTGGACCGAGAATTGGCGATAGGCGTAGGCAGGGTTCTTCATAGGGCGCCTCATTGTGTTGAACTGGGAGGATTGAGAGCATTCAATTGGCTGTTAATCTCGGCGAGCGTTTGCGGCAGTTGCTCGAGCGTCGTATTGATGGTGGAATATTCCGCCGTAAGTTGCGTCTGCGTGTCCTGGAGTTGCGTCTGAAAATCACTGATCTGGGTGTTGAGGTCGGTTACATTACTGCTGATTCCGTTCATGTCCACGTTCAAGGCGCCGGTGGTAGGATTGGTCAGGGAGGTAAGACTTGTTTGGATTTGTCTGGCCCACGCCGGAAGTAGACTTGGAACAGGTTCTGGACCGCGGAAAAGTTATTTTGCAAGGCGTCGTTTAGCGTCGTACTGTCCACGGATAACGTTCCATCGTCCTGCATTTCAATCCCAATCGATTGCAAATTGACGACGCCATTGTTCCCGGACATGCTGGAGCTGATGGCTGACAGCAACTGTTGTTGCACAAAGTCAACCGACGTGTCTCCCGACAAAGTCGCCGGCCGCGCCCGTGCTGCTGTTGGTTTGAATGCCCGCATTGACCGCGGTGATCAAGGTGTTCCAATCACTAACGAAAGTGTTGATGTCGGTGGCAATGGGGGTCAAATCGGGAGAAATCTGGAGGGTTACCGGGGTGCTCGACTGTCCGGATAAAGTCAGGGTCACCCCCGGAATGACCCCCGTCACCGTGTTGCTGGCGCTGTCGATGGGGATGCCGTCCACGGTAAGGGCGGCATCCTTCCCATCCACGGCATCGGTAAAACCCATGCCGTTTTCCGCCGGTGGGCTGGCGGGATTGTACGAGTTGGGGAAACCCATCCCGTTGCCACTCCCCGTGGTGTCGTTCGAGATGGTTATCACTCCCGCCGCGCCGGAACTCTGCGGGACCAGCGCCAGGCTGGCGCCCGAGGCGGTGGTGACCACCGAGGCCGTGACCCCCAAATTTTGCTGATTATTGATGTAGGACGCCAGTCCCGTGAGCGTGTTCGTGCCGTCGCCGCTGTCCACGGGGATGATCACCGCCGCATGTTCGTGCCCACCTGAAGATCAAATGATCCGCTGGGGAGCGTTGCCGATGCCGAGGTGAAGTTACCGGAATTATCCGCGGACGTGTTGTCGGTGAGGGTTATCTGGCCCGCCGCGCCGGAGGTCTGGCTTTCTAACGCCAGGCGGGTTCCCGAGCTGTCCGTGATGACCGAGGCGGTGACACCCAGATCTTGCTTGTTGATGTAAGTCGCCAAGCCGCTCAGCGTGTTGGTGCTGTCGGCGCTGTTCACGGGGATGGTCACCGCGGCATTCGACCCCACCTGAAGGTCAAACGATCCGGTAGGGAGTTGGGCGGTTGCCGACGAGAAGGAGGCGGTGTAGTCTGCGGAAGTGGTGGCGAGATTGGTGACCGTAACCGTGTGCGTCCCCGCCGCCGTCCCGTTCGCCGCCGTGGCGCTGACCACATCATTGTTCGAGGAACTCACGGACAACGCCCCGAAATCCCCGGTGAAATCGGTGAGGGTCTGGAGGCTGGTCTGAAAAGCCGTAATATCGCTTTGGAGGCTTTGCAAGGCGGAAGTCTGGGCGTTGTCCGCGGCCACCTGGGCGTCCAAGGTCTCCTCCGGGGCAGCGTCGATTTCCAGGATGGCGTCCACGGTCGAGGTCACGTCAATGCCACTCCCGGAAGTGTTGGTGGCGGAGTTCAGGATGGCGTTCACGGCGTCTTGGATTGCTTCCGTGGCGCTCGAACTCGTGGAAGTGGTCTGGAAGAGCTGGATTGCCCCAGAAGCTCGGCTCAGCGACTCGTTAGTGGAACTGCTACCCAAGCTGGACAGGAGCGAA
Source organism: uncultured Acidobacteriota bacterium (assembly GCA_963810005.1). Lineage (GTDB taxonomy): Bacteria > Acidobacteriota > Terriglobia > UBA7540 > UBA7540 > Bog-366. The sequence continues at coordinate 138,847 of CAWELY010000037.1, read as the reverse complement.
CTGATGGAACTGGTACTCATTCCCCTTCCTCCTTTCGCCTCGGCGGCACGCGGCTCAGGCGGTAGAGCAGGCTACACTTCTTATCGGCAACTTTGGAATTTCCTTGAGCCGGAGGAAGCCAGCGTAGCGCCGGCCTACGACTTCACATCCAGGCTGTGACCACTGGAATCCCCGACCAGGGGCACGTTCAGACTCTCCCCAATCTCTCGCAGCGCCTCGGGGGGAATTTCAAACAACACGTCCCCGGAACGATCATCGACAACCTCATAGTAAGGCTGGTGCTTGTCATCGACCCGCAGGTCGGTGCTGAACTGGGCGGGCGGCGAAGCGGCGGGAGCCGGGGGTGCGGCGGCGGTTTCTGCCGGAGTGGCGGCGGGAACCGCAGCTTGGGAGGAGCGCCCCGCCGGCGCGGCGCTCTCCGCGCGCGCGACTTGCAGCATCATTTGCACTGGGGAGATACTCATGGCTATTTACCCATCAGTGGTGGCACGGCCATCCTGTCCATGACTTGACCCGGGCAGGACCCCCATGAATCAGGGCAGGCTGCCGGTGGCACTACCGAAAGCTGCGGAGGGGGCCGGGATGGCCCCCTCCGTCAGGAATTGCCCTGTCGTGATTACGGAAGCAGCTTCAGGACAACTTGCTCATTCGTGTTGGCTTGGGTCAGGGCGGCAATGCCCGTCTGTTCCAGCACCTGGTACTTGGACATGTTCGCCACCACCTGCCCAATATTCGCGTCCTGGATGCCGCTGAGTGAAGAGGTCAGGTTTTGCGAGGTGTTGTTCATGACCTGGACCGCGGCATTCATCTGATTGATGCCCGAACCGATGGCGCCCCGGGTAGCGGCCACCGTGGAGATGGCGCCCGCAATGACCGTGAGGGCAGATTGCGCATCGGCCGCGGAGTTCAGAGACACACTGGCCCCGCCCCCCGCCAGGCTGGAGCTGACCGTGCCGACAGCGCCGCCGCCGGCGCCGTTCGAGAGTTCGGCGCTGATGGCAACGGAGTTTCCAGCGGTCCCAGCCGTGATAGCTTGTACTGTGGCCTGGCCGCCGGCGACCGCGGTGATCGTTGCCGACGTGTTGGCGACCGTACCGGTCCCGTAATTGGTTCCGGCCCCGGTGCCAGCGGGCCCGTTGTTGACGGCTTCCATCAAGTTGTTCAGAGTCCCATTCGCGCTGCCGCCGATCAACACCTGGTTGGCAGCCGTCGGCGCGCCGGAGACAAACGTGTAACTCTCGCCGCCGATGGTCACCGTATTGCCGCTCAGGGGATTGTTGGTCAGGTCAAAGAGTCCCGTGGCTTTGGTGGCCGCCGTAGCTCCGCCCGGACTGCCCGCGACGTTGGCGCTGTTCGCGAAAGTGTCGCTGAGGGCCAGGAAGTTTCCGGTACCTGCCGCCAGGGTTCCCGCGCCTACGGCGTTGGCGGTCACGACCGCCTGGGCGCCGTTGACGGAACTGATCTGTGCCCCCGTGAGGCCTTGGATGCTCGCCGCACCATTGCTCGCGAGTTGGAAAGTGGCGCCACTGTTGCCGGTGGCGTCGTTGGCGGCGTTGACGGCAGCCATCAAGTTTTTCAAAGTAGCCTGCGTCGTGGCGCCGAGCGCCACCTCGTTATGGCCCGCCGTCGCCGCGTCCGCCGCGACAAACGTGTAAGTTACAGCGCCGATGGTCACGGTATCGGAGGTCCCTTGCCCGGCCAGAGTACCGCCCGACACCGTGGCGTTTCCCGTGGCGGCCAGGGTAACGGCGTTTCCGGTGGTGAGACTGGTCGCGGCGACGGTTGCCGCGCCCGTTGTGGCGTTGAATGAACTGATCACGGCGGTTCCGGCGGGCACCGTACCGGCATAGTAAGTGTTAGCACCCGAGCTGCCCGTCCCGTTGACAGCGTTTTGCAGGTTGGTCAAAGCCGTGGTAATGCTGGCGCCAATCGCCACCTGGCCCGCCGCGCCCAGCGCTCCGCTTTCAAACGTAAAAGCTTGACCGCCAATGGTCACCGTAGCGCCACTTAAGCCCGTGGTGGTGGTTCCAATGTTCACGGTCCCCGTGGCATTGCCCGCCGTGGGTTGGCCGCCCGCGAGGTCAATGTTTCCCGTCGCCGCGGCGGTGGCGGAGCCTCCGCTCAGAGTGCTGACGGTCAAGCCGCCCAACGTGCCGGTGGCGTTCCCGCCCCCGAAAACCGCGTTTAGGCCCATGCCTCCGGCCGTGAGAGCTTGCACCTCGGCCACGCCGTTGGCGTCACTGGTGATCGTTGCTTGCGTGTTGAGCGTCGTACCGACCCCGAAAGTGGAGACGCTTCCGCCCGTGGGGTTCGTTGAGGCATTATAGGCTGCCGTACTGGTGGAGTTGACGGCCGCCATCAAGTTGTTCAAAGTACCCTGAAGGCTGGAGCCGAGCGCCACCTGGTTGGCGGCATTCGCCTGGCCGGCCGCGACAAAACTGTAAGTCACATTCCCGATGGTCACGGTATCCGTGTTCGAGCCTCCGGTCAGGAAACCAGTGCCGCTCACGGTGACCGTGCCCGTCTGGCTCGACACGCTCAGGGCGACGCTGTTTCCGGTAGTTGTCCCGTTTCCAGCGCCCGGAGTGGCCACGCCGGCCGTGCCCGATTGCACGGTTACCACGCCGTTGCTGATCCCCGTGATCGTTCCCGTCGTGTTGGCGACCGTACCCGTCCCGTAGGTTGTATTGCTGGCGGCGCCCGTGCCGTTGACGGCATTCAGCAGGTTGGTCAAAGTGGCCTGAACGGTGGCGCCATCCGCCACTTGGTCAGCGGCAATCGCCTGGCCCGCCGCGACAAAGGTGTAAGTTGTGGTGCCGATGGTTACCGTATCGGCTGCCGCGCCCCCGCTCAGAAAACCGGTGGGGTTCGCAGCGTTGAGGATGGTCGAGGTGAGGGCAATGGCGTTTCCACCCACGCCACCCGTGGCAGCGGTAATGGTTGCTTCCCCGCCCGCGCCGCTATAAGACATGGTTGCGGCTCCGTTGATGCCCGTACCGGCCCCGTAAGTGGTATCGCTTCCGGACCCGATGCCGTTGACGGCATCCATCAAATTGGTCATGGTGCCCGCCACGTTGGCGCCGAGCGCCACCTGATTGGCAGCTGTCGCCGCGCCCGCCGCGACAAACGTGTAAGCCTGAGCGCCGACGGTCACGGTATCGGATGTCCCGCCACCCGCCAAGAAACCCGCGCCGCTCGCCCCGGCCCCCGACGCACTAAATGCAATGGCGTCTCCCGTAGCGCCTACAGGACTGGTCGCTGCCACTGTTGCCACGTTACCGACGACGCTAGTGATCAAAGCGTTTCCGGCCGCCACCGCATTGGTCCCAACGTTTCCTGCGGACGCAATGCCGTTGACGGCATCCATCAAGTTGTTCAAACTCCCGGTAGTGCCGCTGATCAACACCTGGTTGGAGTTATTAGCCGGCGCGGCCGTGGTAAACGTGTAAACCTCACTGCCAACGGTCACCGTTTCGAGGTTGGCCGGGGCGGCGGCGAGGGTCAGGGTTCCCGTGGCATTGCCGGCCACCGGTTGGGTGCCGAAGGTCAGCATTCCCGTGGCATTGGCAAGGGTGTCCGGTAGGGCGGTCATGGTCAGAGTACCCGCAGACGTGCTGAGGTATCCCGGTTGGGCATTCAGGGTCAGGCTGGCAACGTCATTGGTGGCGTTCACGGCGCCGGTTAAATTGGCGCCCGTCGTGCCGCCGCTGGACGTAAGATTGGTAATAAGCTGAACGGTGTTTCCAGCATTGCCGGCCGTGAGCGCTTGCACGGTTGCCGAGCCGCCGTTAACCGCCGTGATCTGTGCGGCTCGGTTGGCGGCCGTTCCGACGCCGTAAGTGCCAGGGCTGGCCGTGCCCGTGCCGTTGACGGCGTTTTGCAAGTTTTGCAATGTACCCTGCACGTTCGAGCCGAGCGCCACATCGCCGGCGGCATTCGCCGCGCCCGAGGCGACAAACGTGTAAATCTGTTGGCCGATTTGCACGGTATTGCCGGCGTTCGGATTGGCGGTCAGATCGAGGGTTCCCGTGGCATAGCTCGACAAGCCCAGCGACCGAGGACGACAGGGTGGGAATGGTCACCGAAATCGTGGGATCGGCGGCATCGGTCTGCGATCCGTCACTCAGGAACACCGAGTCAGTTGATTGGTGAATACCTGGGTGTTGTTGTAAGTGGTGTTCGATCCGATTTGGTTGATTTCCTGCGTGATCGAAGTGAATTCATTCTGCAGGGCGGTTTGCTGGTCGGTGGTAAGTCCGGAGTTGCCCGCCTCCGTCGCCAGGGTTACGGCGCGATTGAGCAGGGTCGTCACCTGGCTCAGGGCGCCATCGGCGGTCTGCAACATGCCGACACCGTCCGTGACGTTCTGGGCGGATTGGGTGAGCGCCGAGATGTTGGCTTGCAAGCCGTCCGCAATCGACAAGCCGGCGGGATCATCCGCGCCGGAATTGATTTTGGAACCCGAGGACAATTGGAACAGGGTGTTCTGCAAATTCGTGTTGGTGATCGATAACTGGTTCTGCGCTTCCAAGGAAGGGATATTACTTAAGATGCTAAGTCCCATGCGAAATCTCCTCTCAGTTTTGGTTTCCGTCTTGGGCCGCAGAACCCGGGGGCACGGTGCTTTTCCAGGGCCGGTGGTTCTTCTTTCCAACTGACGGAACCGTTTCTCAGTCCATTGACCCCTATCGGCACTGGTTCTAAAACCTTAAAGGGCGCCACGTTTTATTGCGGGTTGGGCAGCGAAGTCGCCACTTTCACCGCAGCGGCGCGGAGGCGCAGAAATCGGAAAACTAAAGAGGCCTTTCTTTGCGTCTCCGCGCCTCGGCGGTGAGAACGGAACTGCTCCCCGGCCACGGTTTAAGTTTCTTCCCGAAAACCAGATATGGAAGTATGGGATGGGACGCTGCGCCGGCCGGTCAAGGCAGAGACCCGCGGGCATGATACACACCCGTTCCACCGGCGGGGCTTGACCCGCCCGCGCCCGACGGGTGCGGTTTGCGAGGTTGGGCGGCCGGGCCGACATTTCGCAAGGATCGAGCGGCGAGAGGCGTCCGCAAGCCCGCTACGCGGGCCGACACCCTGGGAAGGGTAGCGCAGACCGGTTCTGTAGGTCGCGCTACGCCGGCTTTTGCCCGCGGCGCGAGATTTTGTCAGGGCAGTCCGCGAACCGCCCGGGTCAACCGTCATGCGCGCTTTTGCCCGGGCAGTTCGCGAACCGCCCTGGCGGCTTAGGGTTGGTGTGAGGTTATTTCGTGTCCAAGCGACGGTCCGTTGATCCACAAGTGCGGAGATTTCTCCGGAAAGGTCTCAAGTACCACCGGGCGGGGCGCCGGGGGCCCGCGGAGGCATGTTACCTGCGGAGTCTCAAGGCTCGATCCGCGGTGCGCGCCGGCGCTCCACTTGCTCGGCTTGCTAGCCCAGCAAGCGGGTCAATATCAGAAATCGATGCAATGGATGGGGGAGTCTCTCGCCCTCCACCCCGGCGATGACGATCCGGACACGCTGAACAGCCTGGCGAAGGCCTACCTTGACCAAGGCCAAATCCAACCGGCGCGCCGTTGTTACCAGCGCTTGGCAGAACTTCTTCCGCAATCGGCCCAGGCCCATCTGCGGCTGGGCACGACGCTGGAATGGCTGGGGGATTGGGAAGCCGCCGCGGCGTCCTATCGCCGCGCCCTCGAGCTTCAGCCGGATTCCCCCGACATTTACGGCAGCCTGGGTAGGCTGCAGTGCAGGCAGGGGGCCTCGGGAGAAGCGGTGGAGTCCTGCCGGCGCGCCCTGGCCCTGGCTCCCCACCGGCACGAAATTTATAACCTGCTGGGATATGCCCTGGTCAACGCCGGAGACTATGGCGCGGCCGTGGAAGTTTACCGGCGCGCCCTCTCGCTCAAGCCTGGATTCTGCTTACACGGTTTATGGGCTGGGATACCTTTTCGAACGGCAGAGGGGATCTCGCTTCCGCGGCGGAGTCGTACCGGCTGGTCTTAAGGCTCGATCCGCGCTTCGTGGATGCGCACCTGCATTTGGGAATTACGCATTTCCTCCAAGGCGACGTGGGGAAAGCCGCCGAGTGTTTCGAGCGGGTCCGGGAATTGGCGCCGGAGAACCCCGAAGCCCGTACCTTTCTTGGCTATCTTCATCTCCTGCGAAGGCAATTTTCCTCTCGGCTGGAGCGAACACGAATACCGCTGGAGTACGCCCCATTTCCTTCGCGATCGCCGCAAACTTACGCAGCCCCTCTGGAGAGGTGAACCCTTGGAAGGTTCACGAATTCTGCTCCACGCCGAGCAAGGCTTGGGCGACACCCTCCAGTTCGTGCGTTATGTCCCTCTGGTCGCCGCGCGCGGGGGAAATGTGGTCTTGGAAGTCCAGACCCGCTTGCACCGTCTGCTGGCGCAAACCCCGGGAGCGGGGGAGGTTATTCACCGGGGTGATGCCCTGCCGGAGTTCGACTGGCAGTGCCCGCTGCTGAGTTTACCCTGGGCGTTTGCCACGGCATTGAACTCGATTCCGGCGAAGATCCCTTACGTTCATCCGGACCCTGCGCAGGTAGCGGCATGGGGACAACGGCTGGCCGGGGATTCCCTACGCATCGGCCTCGTCTGGGGGGGCAGCCCGACCTTCCCGCATGAGCGCTGGCGTTCCATCCCGTTGGCACATCTCGCGCCCTTGACGAAGCTTGGAGGTACGACCTTCTACTCCTTGCAGATGGGGCCGCAGACCAGCCAGGTGAAGCAGTTGGGATCCCGCGTGCGTATCATCGATCTCCAGGACGAACAGGAGGATTTTGCCGACACGGCAGCGATCATCGCCAATCTCGACTTGGTGATTTCCATTGATACCTCCGTGGCCCATCTCGCCGGCGCCATGGGCAAACCCGTCTGGGTCTTGCTGCACAAATCGCCGGATTGGCGCTGGTTGCTCGAGCGCGAGGATAGCCCCTGGTACCCCACGGCCCGCCTGTTTCGCCAATCCACCCTGGGGAATTGGCAGGACGTAGTGGCCCGCGTCGAGCAGAATCTGCGCGAACTCGTCGCGAGAACCGCCGGCGAGGGACGAAGCGCAGACGTAGGCGCAGTTTGCCTTCGTCGGGAGCGCCCGGACAAGCCTGGCCGATCTTGTGAACGGTAAGGAGTTCACCTTGTAGATTACCTGTGATCGCCGGATGCTCGGTGGCACCGCTTTAGCATGATCCCGATGGGGCGGTCAAGATTCTGTACAGATTCTGTACGAACAACGGGGCATCTGGAACCATCCACGGCAGGTGTTAAAAAATAAATGATCTCGCGCCGCGACGCCGAGATTCGAATAAAATAACCGCTTTGTTTTCGGCCTCTGCGCCTCGGCGCGAGATGCTTTTCTCGTTCCGTGGTTTTTTCACCGCTTCCTTGGCCGGGGCTGGATTTGGAGTTCTTCTTTCCGCGCTTCCAAGCGTGCGAGGGCGGTAGGACATCAGCTTTCCGCTTGGCAGCAAGCCGAGCGCACGATCGCGTAGGGACGGTTCGCGAAGCGCCTCTACTGTCAGGCGGTTAATCCTGATTAAGGATTCCTCATTTCATTATGCTGTCCTAATCTAGACCAACCTGGCCAAACCCTTTTTTCGAGCGATCCCGGCGCTATGACGAAATGATTCTCCCGGCACGGCATCGCTCCAACGCCCCCGGCCCAAAAGGTATCTCCCGGAAAATCAGCCGCTTAGGAATTTGGGCGCTGCGCCGACAGGTCGAGTAAGAAAATATGTGTCTCCCGCTGGCACCAGACGTGCCCGTTCCACCGGCTGGGCTCGATTTTGCCTGAGGTCATTCCATGTCCAAGCAACTGTTTCTTGACCCGAGGGTTCGGAAGCTTCTCAAGAAAGGTATCGAGCATCACCAGGCGGGGCGGCGGGGCCCGGCGGAAACGTGCTACCGGCAGAGTCTCAAGGCCGACCCGCGGTGCCCGCAGGCGCTGCACTTATTGGGCTTGTTAGCCCAGCAAGCGGGCCAATACCAGGAATCCATCCGCTTGATTAGGGAGTCGCTGGCCCTCAATCCCGACGATCCGGACACCCTGAACAGCTTGGCGGATTCCTACCTTGGGCGAGGGCCAGGTTCAGGCTGCCAGCCAATGTCTGCCAACGCTTGGCGGAACTTCTTCCGCAATCGGCGGAGGCCCATCACCGGCTGGGCAAGACGCAGGAACGGCTGGGGGATTGGGAAGCCGCCACGGAATCCTATCGGCGCGCCCTGGCCCTCCAGCCGGATTCGCCCGACCTTCACAGTAGCCTCGGCAGGCTGCAATACAAGCAAGGGGCATTCGCGGAAGCGGCGAGAGTCCTGCCGGCGCGCCCTGGCCCTGGATCCCCACCGGCACGAACTCTACACCCAGCTTGGAAATGCTCTCACCGACCTGGGAAACTATGGCGCGGCTGGGGAGGCTCACCGGCGCGCCCTCGCCCTCAAGCCGGATTCCGCCGAGGCGGTCTATGGTCTGGGATACTTTTTCGAACGTAAAGGGGATCTCGCTTCGGCGGTGGACTCCTACCGGAATGCCTTAAAGCTCGATCCCCGGTTGGGGGCGGCACACTCTTCATTTGGGAATTACTTATATTCTCCAGGGCGACTTGGAGGAAGCCGCCGAGTGTTTCGACGCGGCTTCAGGAATTGAGCCGGACTCCGCCGAAGCCCGCTCCTTTCTTGGCCTTATTCATCTCAAGCAAGGCAATTTCCGCCCTGGGCTGGAGCGAATATGAGGACCGCTGGGGCACCCCGTACGGCCTGCGCTTTCGCCGGAAGTTTTCGCAACCCCTCTGGAAAGGTGAACCCTTGGAAGGCTCGCGAATTCTGCTTTACGCCGAGCAAGGCTTGGGCGACACGCTCCAGTTCGTGCGTTATGTCCCCCTCGTCGCCGCGCGGGGAGGGAAAGTCGTCCTGGAAGTCCAGCCCCGCTTGCATCGCCTGCTGGCTCATACCCCGGGAGCGGGGGAGGTGATTTGCCATGGTGAGGCGCTTCCGGAGTTCGACTGGCAGTGCCCGCTGCTGAGTTTGCCCTTGGCATTGGGCACGGAATTGAACACGATTCCGGCGAAGATCCCCTACGTTGATGCCGGACCCCGCCCAAGTGGAGGCATGGCGGCAACGACTGCCAGGGAATTCGCTGCGCATCGGGCTGGTCTGGGCGGGCAGCCCGCTGCACCCGCATGAACTCTGGCGTTCCATCCCCTTAGAACAGCTCGCGCCGCTGACCAAACTTGAAGGCACGACCTTTTACTCGTTGCAAATGGGTGCGCCGGCCGAGCAGGTGAAGCAGTTGGGAGACCGCGTGCATTTAATCGATCTCCAGGACGAACAGAAGGACTTTGCCGACACGGCCGCGATTGTCGCCAATCTCGACCTGGTGATTTCCATTGATACCTCCGTGGCCCATCTCGCCGGGGCCATGGGCAAACCCGTTTGGATCTTGCTCTACAAATCGGCTGATTGGCGCTGGTTGCTCGACCGCGAGGATAGCCCCTGGTACCCCACGGCCCGCCTGTTTCGCCAATCCACGCTGGGGAATTGGCAGGACGTGGTGGCCCGCGTCGAGCGGGAACTGCGCGAGCTCGTAGCGAGAACCGCCGCCACGCGTACAGAAGGAGATCACCATGGGTGACCCCAAGGAAGCTCCTGCCGTGGTCGACATCATTCGTTTTCTGCAAACCAAGACGGGAACCGTGTGCCGCAGGCCCCAACCGGGCGATCGGGTCGGCTTCGCGCTGAGCAGCAAAGACCGCGTGTCCTTTACGCGCCAGACCCTCGAAGCCATGGATAGGGACAGTGGATACGACATCATCTGGAACGACGGAAGCGATGAACCTGAGGCGCGGGCCTTGCCGAAAAACTTCCATTTCCAAAACGCGCGCCTGGTGGAGGTGAACTATAACGTGCGGGGCGGACCGGACCGGTGCATCTGCTTCGGGCTCGAACGCCTTCTCGACCTCGGGTACGACTATGTGGGGCTTATGGAAAACGACATCGTGGTGCAGCCTGGCTGGTTCCACCGTTTGATGAACCTCTTCGAGCTCGCCGCCACGGATGGCATCGTCTGCGGCGCTGCCACCGTCCGGAGCTTTGGGGGCCGGGTGATTGAACATCGTTCCGGCTACTCGATCAACTGGGGAACAGGGGCGGGAATGATCCTGTTTTCGCGGCCGGCGGCGGAAGTCATCCTCCGCCAGTACTCGAAGCTGCGGATGTCGACAGCTTCCATGATGAGGTTTTACTCGCGGCTGTTCCGCATTGACTTGAATCTGCGCCGTCCCGGATGGGCAGGACGGGGGGTGCAAAGTGACATTTCCCTGACGCTCGACTGGGGCTACACGCCCATGCTCTACATGCACGGGTATGCGTCCGTCGGAAGTATCCCCTCGCTCGCCCGTGATTTGGAGTTTCCGCCCGGCCACTACCTCCTCAACGACTATGTCCAGCCCGAGCACGATAACGCCGGCTTGGTTCGGCGCAGAAGCCCCTTGCCCTTGGCCCCGCAACTGTGACCCCTCGCCGCAGGGGAATTGCGGCCGCGCTTTCTGCTGACGACCCCGGGGAGAACAACCGCGGGCTCGAACTATGAGAACCCCTTAACTTGCGTCGGGGAGGGTCAACAAGTCCTACTCTGATATCCAGCAGCCGCTCCCGGGCGCGAATTCGGACATTTTGTTTTGAATCCCAACTTAATCCCTGTGAGCGCTGCTAACGGGATTTCATGGGAAACTATGGGGATTGGTGCTTTGTCCACCATAAGGCGGGACAAAGCACAATTTCGCCGCAAGCCTGTAGGGAAACTGCCGATATAGCCATATGGGAGATTGTCACGCGCGGGAGTCTGTGCACTCCCGACAGAAATAGAACAGGATGCGCAAGTTATGATTCGTTTGACCCGGCTCAACAACCGGCCACTGGTGGTCAATTCGGAGCTTATCAAGTTCATCGAGAATGCGCCCGACACGGTCATCACTCTCGTAACGGGCGAAAAAATCGTTGTTCTTGAAACCTCCGAAGAGGTGATGGCCCGTATTGTCGAATACCGCCGGCGGCTTCGCGGTCCGCGGTTGGTTGTTCCCCCTGCGGAAAATCCGGTGGAGCACATTGCGAAGCCCGAGGAACCGGCGAAACATGAGGAGCATGAGGCGCCGTCTGAAGACGAGGAGTAAGAGGCCTTGAACTTCGACAAGAGTAGTTGGGGTGGAGTGCTGCTTGCCGTCGGAGGCATTCTGGCCGGGCTGCTGATCGAGGGCGGAAAGCTCGCCCAGATCATCCAGCCTACGGCCGCCATGATCGTCTTTGGCGGCACCATCGGCGCCGTCATGTTGCAGTTTCCCCTCCCCATCGTGCTGGCCAGCTTCAAACGGTTGAGCCAAGTTTTCTTCGATTCGCACGGGGACCCGCAAGAGCTTGTCAAAGAAATCGTCGGCTTCGCGCATAAGGCTCGCAAGGAAGGCATTGTTTCCCTCGACCGCGAACTCGAAAATATCAAAGAACCCTTTCTCCGCAAGTCCCTGATGCTGGCAGTGGACGGTACTGAGCCCCAGGAACTGCGCAAGATGATGGAGCTTGAACTCGATCATCAGGCCGAGCACGAAGAGCGCATCCCCCAGGTATTCGAGGCGGCCGGTGGGTTCTCTCCCACGATTGGCATTATCGGAGCGGTTCTCGGCCTCATCCAAGTCATGCAACATTTAGACAACATTGATGAAGTGGGCCGCGGCATCGCCGTGGCCTTCGTGGCCACGATTTACGGCGTAGGCGCCGCCAACTTGTTTTTCCTGCCCTCCGCCGGTAAGCTCAAAATTCGCATTCGGACCGAGAGCCAGATGCGGGAGATGATGCTGGAGGGCGTAATCTCCATCCTGGAAGGCCTGAACCCCCGCATGGTCGAGACCAAGTTACAGGGCTTCTTGGCGAACGCTCCCCCGCCGGAGGAATCCCGCGAGTCCTCCTCATGAGCCGAAAGAAAAAAGCTGCCGAACATGTGAACCACGAACGTTGGCTGGTCTCCTACGCGGACTTCATCACCCTCCTCTTCGCCTTTTTCGTCGTCCTTTTTTCCTCTTCCCAGGTGGATAAGCGAAAGGTGGGAAAGATCTCCGCGGCGATTCAGGAGGCTTTTCAACAAATGGGTATCTTCCAGACGGCGAACTCACGCGTCGCCATGGTGACCTCCGACCCCTTGCCGGCAGAAAACATACAGATGATCGAAAATGGCAAAGGAATGGCCGGTCGCGGGCAGATGACTTCTCCTTTCGAAAAGATGATGGGTTCCCCCGCCTCGCAGCGGAATATGGGAGCCTTGCAAAAGCAACTTACCGTTGCCATGGCGCCGGAGATTCAGCGGCGCGAGGTGGTGCTGAAGGCGAATCGCGAAGGGTTGGTGATCAGCTTGCGGGAGATAGGCTTTTTCGATAGCGGGTCGGCGGACCTCCGGCCCACTTCCGAAGCGGCCGTGCAGCGCATTGCCCAGGTGCTGGGCGCTCAGTCCAACAACGTTCGCATTGAAGGCCATACCGACAACGTGCCCATTCACAACGCGCACTTCGCTTCCAATTGGGAGCTTTCTACCGCCCGAGCTACGGAAATGATCCGGTTGTTCATTACCCACTACAACTTCCCCGCCACCCGCCTCTCGGCCGCCGGGTACGCGGAGTATCACCCGGTGGCGGGCAACGAGAGCGTCGATGGCCGAGCCCAAAACCGGCGCGTCGATATTGTCGTGCTTGCCTCGGCCCCGGAGGGTGCCGCCGCCAACCCCTTGGTGATCCTGCCAAGGCCCTGACGCCACGGTCGTGGCCCCCCGGTTTCTCGATTTCAGCCTCATGTTGAGCCCCCCGCCTGCCGATAAGATGCAGTGGTACAACAAGGCCGACCATGACGCCCACGCTCCGAGAGCTGATTCGCGAACGAGTGGAAAGGCTGAATTCCATCCCCACGGTTCCGGCCATCATCCGGCCCCTGCTGTTCTATCTCGAAAGGCCGGTGGACCAGGTGGAAGTCCAACGCATTGTCGACTTGGTGTCGTGCGACGAGTCGATCTCCGCCCAGTGCCTGCGGGTGGCGAATTCCGCCCTTGTATTTCCGGTCGCGCGAGGTCAAGTCCGTGCACGGCGCAATCATCGTGCTCGGCGTGCGACAAATCCGCGAGATACTCCTTTCCTGTAGCTTGCTCAATCTCTTGCCCAAAGACGAACTGGGTCATTGACCCGCTGGTCTTCTGGGAGCATTCCCTGGGTTGTGGGCTGGTCAGCCGTTTCTGCGCCCGCAAAGCTCGCTACAAGGAACCGGAGCGCGCCTATCTGGCAGGGTTGCTGCACGATCTGGGCGAACTGGTCAATATGATGTCGTTCCAGGAGGAGTTCCGCGCCGCGGCTCAACTGGCGCGGTCCGAACAGATTCCGCTCCATCAAGCTGAGCGCTCCGCGCTGGGCTTCACCCATTGCGACACGGGGAAAATCCTCGCCGAACACTGGCGCCTGCCCGAGGACATCACGGAAGTTGTGGAACATCACCACGACGTTCAGCAGGCAAAACTCCATCCCGTGCTGGTCGCATTGGTCAGCTTATCGGATCGGCTCTGCCAAATGCACGAGTTGGGGTACGGCATGAACGAAGCGCCCGATTGGAAGCTGGAGGAGGATCCTTCCTGGGCGGTTCTGACGCGGGATTATCCCATCCTCGCCAAAACTGAACCCGCCCAGTTCCTGTCTGGACATGGAACAGTTCGTCGCCGAAGCGCGCAAACTTGTGCGCTCCATTCTCCGCGCCTGACCGCCGACGAAATAGGATTAGGTAGACTGACGCGATTTCGTCGGCTGACCATACTGACTCCGTACTCGGCTCGCCAGATCTTGTACGCTCCCGCCTTTCAGGTCTTAAGCCCCAATGCATTTTGCAGAAACACCCTGAGCCCGCCGCAGCGCGGAAAACCGGGCGCTTGGGCGCGATCGATAAGGCCCTGCCGCCCGCTCTTTCTACAAACTATAAACTCGTCTTTTATCGTCACGAGAAATTTCGTTTGGCCAAGCAATTTTTATTCAAAACCTTAAAAACCCTTTTATCGGCAACAGAAATTCTATTGCTTTGACGCTTCGGCCCAGGTTGCCGCTAGGCTCATTGCACAGGTTACAGAGACCGGGAAATCTCGCAGGCGAGACTCTGACCCGTCTCTGATGGGGGAGAAAGCGACACACCAAACCGATGAAAAATGTTCGTCCGATCACCACGATGGCCTGGGCGCCGAGGCGCAGCACAAATCCGAGCGCACACATGTCTTCGGCATTTGCCAAAGGAGGAGGGTCATGAAATTCCATGCGAAAAGCCTTGCCGTGATTGCACTTTGCTTTGGGTTGGCCTCGGTTTGTCGCGCGCAGAACACGCCTGCCACGCCGGCGCACTGGCCAGGCGGCCACGCCTCCCGCCGCACCGGCCGCAGCGGCCGCGCCGGCTGCCCCGGCAGCCCCAGGCGCTGCCGACTCCTGCCATAACGGGACCGCTATCGGGAATCCCTCCACTCATCTTCGACGCCGGACCTTTTGGCAAGATCGCCGTAAACGGCATTGTCAGTGGCTTCGGCATGGCGCAGACGAACAGCGTCCCGGGTGATAGCAACGGGCAAGCGGCACTAAGTAACGGCCAAGTGTGGATTCAAAAGACCGATGGCTGGTTTCAGTTCTACGTGCAGGCGGGCGCCTACACTATTCCGGCGCTGGCGACGCCATTCCTTACCACCCAGAGTACGGTGACCGACTTTTATGGCCCACTGCCGACCGCCTATTTGAAACTGCAGGCGGGGAAGACCACCTCCATCCTTGTCGGCGAGTTGCCGACGCTGATCGGCGCCGAGTACACCTTCGACTTTGAAAATATGAATATCGAGCGCGGCCTATTGTGGAACCAGGAAAACGCCATCAGTCGCGGAATCCAATTGAATCAGACGATCGGCAAATACCTCACCGCCTCTTTTAGCTGGAATGACGGCTTCTATTCCAACCGCTACACGTGGCTGACGGGTTCCTTAACCTTCACCAAGGGGCCGCATGCCTTATCATTCGTGGCAGGTGGAAACGCCGATTCCAAGTCGGCCTTTGTGACTGCGGTCACACCGGTGCAAAACACCGGCAGTATTTACAATGTCATCTACACGTACACGAAGGGGGCTTGGATCGTTCAGCCCTACTTTCAGTACACCGACGTTCCGACCAACACGAGTATCGGCATCGCCAACGGGGCTGACGACGCAGGGCGAGGCGATCTTGCTGAGTCGCGCCTTCAAACACGGCTTCTCGCTCGCGGCGCGCGGGGAATATATCTGGAGCACGGGGAGCGCCGCGCAGAAATCCGTCAATCTGATGTTCGGTCCGGGCAGCGCGGGCGGATCAGTCACTGGGACGCCCACCTTTCAATATGGCGGCTTCTTCTTTCGCGGGGATCTTTCTTGGGTTGATGCCAGCAGCTCCACGCCGGGTGACGCCTTCGGTCCCGCGGGCATGAACAGCAACCAGTTTCGGGCCGTGGGTGAAATCGGATTTATGTTTGGCAACAATATCGTCGAGAAGAAGCCGTAAACTCAGATGTGCAGGGGCCGTTGGGGCCGGGAGGGTCGATCCGCGCAGGGGGCGCATGGACCATCCCGCTTCATTGTTAAACTACAGCAAGGCTGCCGCGGGAGCGGGGTAGCCCCTTTCACTGGATACCCTTTCCCCGCCATGGTAACGTTAGGACTGATCTACCTGTTCGACTGGAAATATTGGAACTCCTTGCGTCGGGTCAAAAGATTCGGCGCCGGTGGAAAGTGGCGCATTCTCCCGCATCCACTCCCGGAACACACCGGCGCCGATAAGTCACGCGGGGAAGAATTACCCCTATGCGGCCCGGGTGTCATTTGGGGGCTAGTTCGGTATTCTTTGCGGTTTGCTCCTGGGATGCCATCCGTTCACGATTGCGATTGTGCCTCCTGGCGAAACCCTTTCGCCATGGATTCGTAACGTGCAGCCGTATTCGGCGCCATGAGGTTCTTTACGACCGGGCCGTTTCGGTAAGTCGCGGCGGCCTGTTCATATCCCGCCGCCTGGGAATCCAGACTTTCCGCCTTGGCCTTGTAGTAGGCCGCGATGCGCACATGATCTTCCGGCGTTTTCGCAGCTTTAAGAGCCGTCTTCAGGTCTTTGTCGTTGTTAATCGACTGCGGCATTTGCCCGCCCCAGGCGATGCTTCCAAAGGCCAGAGTCATCATCAAAAGTGTTTGGCAGGTTATTCTCGTATGCATCGTAAAGGTCCCTCCTTTATAGGGCTCTCAGTCACTTCCGCAGCTCGGGCTAACACCCCCGATTGCCGACCATTCCTCCAGGCGCACTTCGGCTTGGAGTGGCCTCTCGCCAAAGCTCCTTTTCCGGCCGTGCGGGGAAGCTTCGCAGAACCCTGATGGCATCAATCTAAGCTGTGATATGTGAAAAAGGCATAAAGGAGAGCTAAGGATCTTGAGATGGATTGGTAATTCCGCTTATAGGTTGCAGTTAAGAGATTTATGGGTCATCGGGCCATTTAAGATCTTCGATTTGCGATTGTCGATTTGCGATTTGAGGTTTGCGATGCTTTTGCCTCGGACTCCGGGCTCTGGACCCCGGACTCTGTTAGTCGCCACGCGTCCCTCAGGGATCACCCAAAAGCGGCCATATATGATCACCTGAAAACCGGCCATACGGAGACCTACTCCGGGACATTGACTGCGGCATGAGGCGTTATAGCCTCAGCCGATATGGCCAATGTCTTGAGTGATGAAAAGAAACAGCAAGTTATAGCTTTAGGGCGGCTCGGATGGACGCTGCGGCGTATCCAGGGAGCCACCGGTGTGCGCCGGGAGACGGCGGCGGGATATTTGAAGGCCGCGGGGATCCCGGTGCGACCTCCGGGCTGGGAGCGAAGGGCGGGTTCAAAACCGGCCATAAAGGTGATCACCGACTTTGGCGCGGGAAAACCGGTCTCTGGGGTTTCCCCTGATCTCGCCCCCTCGCCTGAATCTGCTCCTCTACCACCCTGCGACCCTGCCACGGCAAAACCGGCCAATGGGGTGATCGCCGACTCAGAGGTGCCCCCACCCCCGGCGGAAGCGTCCGCTCCGTTGGGTCCACCGCCCGCCGCTGACGAGGTGATCACCGACCCGGCCGCCGAACCCGCGCCGGTGCCTGCTGTGCCTCCCACGCGCAGTCCCTCCGCCAGTGCCTGTGAGCCGTATCGCGAGCTGATCGAACTGGGTTTGGCCCGTGGCCGCAATGCCGTGGCCATCTGGCAAGATCTGGTGTCGGAGGCCGGCTTCACCAGCGGTTATCAGAGCGTGCGGCGCTTTGTGGGCAAGCTCCGCGGCGCACCGATCCCGCAGGCTCATCCCGTGATCGTCACCGCGCCCGGGGAAGAGGCCCAGGTGGATTACGGCACTGGCCCCATGGTGCGCGACCCGCAGAGTGGCAAGTACCGCCGCACCCGCCTGTTCGTGCTGACCCTGGGCTACAGCCGCAAGTCGGTCCGTCTGCTCGTCTTCCAATCCAGCTCCCGCACTTGGGCGGAACTGCATGAAAAGGCCTTCCGCCGGCTGGGCGGGGTGGTTCGACTCATCGTGCTCGATAACTTACGCGAAGGCGTGCTGGTCCCCGACATCTACGATCCCACCCTCAATCCCCTCTACCGCGACATGCTCGCGCACTACGGCGCGGTGGGCATGCCGTGCCGGGTTCAGCATCCTGATCGCAAAGGCAAAGTCGAGGCGGGAGTCGGACATGCCCAAAAGACGCCGCTCAAAGGGCTGCGCTTCGAAAGCCTGGAGCAAGCCCAAGCCTACCTCGATCGTTGGGAGACGCACTGGGCAGACACGCGCATTCACGGCACCACCAAGCGGCA
This sequence comes from uncultured Acidobacteriota bacterium, assembly GCA_963810005.1. Taxonomy (GTDB): domain Bacteria; phylum Acidobacteriota; class Terriglobia; order UBA7540; family UBA7540; genus Bog-366. Next base: position 120,947 of record CAWELY010000037.1, on the reverse strand, counting down.
AGTGGCCGCCATGTTCGCGGAAGAAAAACCGGCGCTGCAACCGCTGCCACTTGAACCCTTCCGCTATTACCAGTACGGCCAGCGCACCGTGCATCTGGACGGCTGCGTGGAAGTCGAAGCCGCCTACTATGGCACGCCACCAGGCTGGATTGGGCGGTTGGTCAACGTGCAGTGGGACGACCTCTTCGTGCGTCTGCTCGATCCTGGCACCGGTCAACTGCTGCGCGAGCATGTCCGCCAGAAACGCGGTTGCTACCGCATCAAGCCGGAGGATTACCCCAAGCGGGCGCCGCTCGGCACCCTGCAGTTGCTGGCGCGAGCCGAACGCGCCGGCCCTCACATCGGCGCCCTCTGCCAGGCCCTCCATCGCGCCGAAGGAGAACTGGGAGTACGCCGCATTCTGGGCGTACTGGCCTTGGCCAAGAAGTTCGGACTGGCGGCGGTCGAGGAAGCCTGCACCGCCGCGCTCGAACTCCAGGTTCACGAATATCGCTTCGTGCGCCGCTATCTGGAACGGCATCCGCAAGCCCCCTTGAGCTTACAGCAGGTCGATCCCTTGATCCGCGAACTGGTGCATTACCGCGACATCATCCAGCAGCGCATGCAGCAACAGGAACAACAGCGGTCGCTCTTTGAGACGGTCCCGGAAGCACCGCCCCGGACTTCCCCGGAGGTCCAGCCGTGAACGTGCCGAGACCCAACGCCGCTCTCCGTCTCCGTCCTCATGGTGATCGTCAACCCCGTGAGCCCACGGAACCGGGCCCGGAGAAAAATTCTGACCAGTCTCGGGAAAGGTGCTGAAGAGTGGAGAGAAATATCGCCAGAGGCAACTTCTGGGGGCTTCGCCCCCAAGACCCCCAGGATTTATCGCTTTCTTGCCAGGATGGCGGGGAACAGCGGGAGCGAGGTCCTCTCGCCCCCTCCATCCCGGCCCCGAGGTCGGCGCTCAGGTCGCATCCCTGCGTAGCCCTATCCTCCGCCCCGGCCACCAGAAAGTTTAGCTTAACTTCGCGAGAGGAGACGCAATGAATCTGATCGAACTGAATCGTGCTTTACGGCAGTTACGCCTGGGAGGGATGGCGGCGGTACTGGAGACCCGTCTGCGTCAGGCCCAGGCTGAATCCATGGCCCCGTTGGATCTGATCTCTTGCCTGGTGACGGATGAACTCACGCGCCGCGCCGACCGCATGCTGGAACGCCGGCGCAAGCAGGCCGAGTTTCGCGACCCGCTCAGGACCCTCGACAACTTTGATTTCACCTTCAATAAGAAGATGAATCGCAGCCTGGTCTTTGATCTGGCCACAGGCACTTTCATCGCCCGGCATGAGGACGCCCTTTTTCTCGGCCCGCCCGGGAGCGGCAAAAGCCACTTGGCCCAAGCCATCGGCCAAGCGGTCATCCAACAGGGGTATCGCGTCTTCTATCGTGAAACTCACGGCCTGCTGGAGGAGATCGCCGACGCTACGCTCGATGGCACCCGCAAAGAATGTCTGGAGTCGCTGACCACCGTGCCGCTGCTCATCATCGACGACTTCGGCATGCGCAAGTTGCCCTTGACCGCCGCCGAAGAATTACTCGAACTCATCATGCGCCGCTACGAACGCGCCAGTACGCTGGTGACTTCCAATCGACCGGTGGAAGACTGGGGCAAGTTACTGGGAGATGCAGCGGCCGTCAGCGCCATGCTCGACCGCCTCCTCCACCACGGACACCTGCTGAAGTGCGGCCCACGAAGCTGGCGAACGAAAACGGACTTGCCAGCCGAGCCTGCGGCAGGGTAAAAGAACTTAGTCCCGGACGGCCTCACATGGCCGGTTTTGACCCGATCATGCATGGCCGGTTTTGAGGTGATCACCGAGGCGCGTCACTCGTCACTGCTTTTCTGCCCGCCGCAGAATACGGATTCCATGGTTTTCTCGGCAAGAAATAAACCTATCTCCTTTTTTTTCAATAACTCATCGCGAAAACATGATAACTTGTTTGTTTTCATCAACTCATTGGGAGCACTTTTTTTGCCCCTTTGTTTTCAATCAACCATTGGGAGCAACCTTCATTTTTAACATCTTTTTGGGTTAGTGCTCGTTCCCGAACCTCATCAGCATAACCTCCCTGTTTTCAGACACTTGATTTTTCCCCCAAGCCATCGAAATTGCCTCAATTATTCGCTAACATCCCGTCTTTTCATAAACTCATCCGGGTCGGGAAGGCGCGGAGCCAGGAGTCAGGAGTTAGAAGCCAGGAGTCAGCAATCCTCAGTCCTCAGCCCTTAATCGTCAATCATCAATCGAAAGTCGAAAATCGAAAATCCACGAGCCTTCTACGCTAGTGTATCCCGTTGATTACCGGCGTCAAGCAAAAAGTGAGCCTACATAGTGTAGCCCATGAATTATGACGAATCGTCTGGACAAAAGATCCAGGCAAATCGTCCAGACAAAGAATCCCGACCAATGATCCCGACAAAACCTCAAGAACGAGGCAGCCGGGCCCCCCGGCTGAAGGCACGCCCACCTTAACGGCGGGCGGGAAGTCAACCAATTCTCATGGCAGCCGACCGTTCGGCCCCAGGGGAGACGCCGAAGAAAATGTAGCGCAAGGCCCGCTCTCCGGCCTTGCGGTTCTTTCAGCACTGTGCAGGTGAGTCCGGCGCAGCCGCGGACAACTTGGAATATCTTGTTTTTGGCGGGGTGAGCGCCCGCGCGCCTGGAAAAGCCGCAGGGCCGGAGAGCGGGCCCTGCGCTACCGGCGGTCGAACCCTTGGCTTTTTGGCCGCCACCTTGTCTGGCTCCCGTCTTCCCCCTGGTCCTTTCGGTAGTGGGTTGATTTGATGTTGTAGCGGCGAGTTTACCTCGCCATATGGCGGCGTAAAGCCGCCTCTACATCAAATTGGCCCACTACCGTCCCCTCTTGCCGTCCCTTCTTGCACGTCCCTTCTTGCCGTCCCTTCTTGCCGCTTGACTCATGGCCGCGCAAAACCTACACTCAACGCGAGGGACAGTTTCATGGGTCTGACGTACATCCAAGCGAGCATTGCCAATCCTGCGAGGCCTCGGCGCAGCGCGCGGCTCAAGTTCCTGGTTGACTCCGGCGCAATGTATTCCGTAGTTCCGGCGCCGGTGCTTCGACGCTTGGGTATCAAGCCCGGCAAGACCAAGAGTTTTATTCTTGCGGATGGCACTGAAATCAAGCGCTCCCTCGGAGAGGCGCGGTTTCGCATTAATGGTGAGGAGGGCACTTCTCCGGTCATCTTCGGCGAGAAGGGCGACAGCACTCTGCTGGGCAGTATTTCGTTGGAGGTTTTGGGTTTTATTCTCGATCCCTTCAAGCGCGAACTCAGGCCACTGCCCATGATCTTGGCTTCGCATCGGCCCGCATGAACGAAGTGCCGTGCATTCGCAGCCTGCCACTGATGGTCTGCCGTGCGCGCGAAGCCCTGGCCACTGATCCCGACCGCGTCAAGCTCAAACGCGAGTACCCGGAGATCGAAGACGAAGAGATTCGCCCAGTGCTCGCCTTCGCTGCCTCGCCTTTCGTCCGCATCTGAAATCTCAAATCTGCCCTCTGCGATTGCGCAAACCCGCCCGACCCCCGCTCCGCCACACTGCACTTGCCCGACGCGTGCCTGAATGCCGGTCACGTCGGCAATGTCAGCCTTGCCGCTGCCGTGTGTAGGGCCGAAATGTGTTCGGCCCCAGGGCGAACGCGGACCACCACAGCAATTTCTCCACAACCAGTTGGGCCCCCCAGATGTTCTTGGCGTACGATGGAAGTAATGTACGATGATGATGACGGATGAGCGGCCAGGGTCAATGCAGTTCTGATCGCGGGTTCTTCCCTTGATGGCGAAGCCATATCATTATGGACTAGCCTCACATAAATCCCGCGTCGAATGGGCAGGTGAAGAGGCCGTAAGATAGGTAGTGGTCAAGTTACTATGATTTTGCTTTGCACAAGGCAACGCCAGCGGCGCGTCCCATCCAGACTGACGACGTGCGGTTGCCGCTGGGGTGTCAGGCATTCAAGAAGTCCACGGCCAGGACTACACCGAATTTGGCTATTAGGCCTGCGAGAACCAAGAAGTTTTGCTAATTGACTCATTGAGCCGTATAAGCATCGTCCAGCGTGTAGGTAGTGCCGTCAGGGTTCTGCACGGCCATCGAGGCGGGACCCGTCGATAGTGACGGGGCGACAACCTGAAGCGTGTCTGAGTCGACCAACGCGGTGGCTGCTGCGACACCGCCAATCGTAACCGCGGCGCCGGATAGGAAGCCACTCCCGCGGATCGTCAACTTGGCGCCACCGGCAGCCGGCCCGACTTGCGGGGTTACACTGCCGATTGAAAGCGGCACCGAGTCAAGTTCGATAATGGTCAGGCCAGCGCTGGTAAACAGAAAGATTTGCCCGCCGGTTTCATCGATGGCCACCGAATGTATCCCCAGTCCGTCATAGACGACCTGCATGGTCTCAGTGAGCAATAGGCGTTCGCGGAGGTTGCCATGGTGTACATCATAAATATCAATCCCATTTTGATAAGGCACATAAGCCAGACTTCCGCTGTCATGCAACTTTAGACCGAACACTTGCTGGCCCGGGGGGAGAGATAGTCCGGTATCGCGCTCTGTCCGACAACGGCAGCTTGTGGATTAACCACCATTAGGAATTGGTCAACGGCTGCGAAGACATTTCCATCGCCGGCGCTGGCGCCGTCCTCTGGGGCAACCGTTGGCTGGCCAACCACCCAAGTACCGGTACTGGCGTCCCAAACCAGTACCGGCCCTTCCGGCGAGGTGACAAAGACTTTGCTGCCATCTTTGGAAGAGGACGCCGGGTCTTCACCGTTCGTTAGAAGCATGCCATTGGGAAGGGACACGGCAGTGGTTTGCAGCGTGGTGAGATCGAGGTCAAAGAGTTGACTGTACGTGATTGTGGTAATAAAAGCTTGGTTGGTGCTCGTCGCGGCAATCGTGTAAGGGCTCACCCCGACCGGCACCGCTTGAGCGCTGGAAGGGTTGTCGGGATTGATGATCGCTACAGATTGATCGGTGTAGTTCGCGACCAGCAGCTTGGAGTTGTCCGGCGTCAAGGCCATGCCCGTTAGTCGTGTCCCCCCTTGCACCGTGGGTGGTACGAAGGGGGGAAGAAACGCATTGCTCGTCAGTGAGAAAACATCCACCTGCCCTTGGGTGGTCAAATAAAGTTGTTGCCGATCCTGATCGTAGAGAATGGCCTCAAACTGCGCGGTGCTGGGGTAATCGGTGACACTAGTGACGTAATGGAAGCCCCCAGGAATGGTTGCCGTCCCGCTGGAGGAGTTGATCGTAATGTCCTGCGCGCCGGGATTGCCTCGTGGAACGGTTACCTTCAGGTGCTGCAAAGGGAAAGGATACGGCTCTTCTGTTGGGTAAAGCGTCTGGGTGGTAATTGCGGATGCTTGGTTGCCGATCGTGACCTGAGGATTCGGCGCCACCGCATCTACGGAGAATCCATACCCGAAGAGGTCCGCCGTTACCCCGCCGGCTGGCGCTGCCGCCAGCGTGGCGTACGGCAGAGGTAACTCACCATAGGTAAAGCCCTGTGGGATGTAAGACACCACTCCCGTGGGTTGAATCACCTTAACGTTCACCGGCCCAATGGCACTCGAAGGAGGGGGTGTCGCTTGAGCTTGCCCAGAGCCATTCAGCGATGGATTCGCTGCCTCTTGTGCGCCAAACCAAACCGCCGGCACCACAGGATATCCGTCGGTTTCGATGGTGACGGGAGTTGAAGCATTGAGGGGGCCTTCCGCGGGGTCGACTACAATCGTGTGCGAAGGATAAGACTCCGAGGCCGAGAGCGGCTGATTGTAAGTCGAATCGTCAAACGCGATTCCGTGATTGGCGGCCCCCACGATGAGCCCTGTATCTGCCACCGCCAGCGGCACTTCCACTGTGAACTGCTGAGGATAAACAGTGAAATAAGCAATGCTGGAAGCATAGGCGGGGGCGGTGTCGACAATCTGCAAGGTCGTTGCGTTTATCGTGTAAATGATGGGTATAGTTCCCGGACCGCCGGGCTGCGCCACAACGTAAATCGATCCCCCGTCCAAGCTATACCGAATACCCGAAATTTCGCCGCCCACCGGCAGTGTCCCTAATATGCTTAGGTTTGCATCGAGGACATACAATGCCTCGAGTTCGACAGCGGCAATAAATTGCGTGCCGTTGGGATTGGCGGCCAATGCGAACGGAGCGTCGTTGAACTTCACAATGTTGGTAAGGCTGTCGGACGCTGAGTTATAGAGAATCAGATTGCCCGGCGTGGTGTTCTCCGAGATTAGAACCTTCGTGCCGTCATTGCTGCGAGTCCAAAACCACTGCGGACCCAATGCGGCAGGGTCGGAGATTAGCGAAATTGCATTCGATGTTAGGTTCCACTCATATATCCCCGCGCTGCCACCATTGATCAGGACGTTCCCATTCGCGACAACGAGAGGATTAGCGAGCGTGATGAACTGCGCATTGCCATTGTTCGGGGGGTACTTTGGGACGACGGCTTGGCGCACGACCTGTAGTGTCGACGTATCGATGAAGCAAAGCAGGTTGGTTTTCGTACCCACGATGACTTCTGAGTCGTCGAGACTAATGTCCAAATATTGAGGTGCGGGGATGGGGATGCTTTTGGTAATTTGAGCGGTTGCTGGGGAGATAACATCGATTAGGCCCAAATCGGGCATGCTGGCGAAAACCAAGTTATGTGTTGGATCGTAGACGGCTGAAAATGGCTGGTCGTCCGTGCGCACAAATGCCGTGCGATTGTTCTCCAGACTCCCGGCCGGGGGAACAACGTTTAGCGGGAACGAAGCCGTCTCCTGTAATTGGTCGAGCGTCCGCGTCGCCACGACGGTCACCGTGGTGTCCAGGGAGGTGGCCGCGTTCGCCGCCGCGGAAATCGTTAATGTCGTGGTTGTGTTTAGTAAGATCGGGTTATTTGCGAACGATACCGTCACTCCGGCCGGAAGACCTGAAGTGCTTAACTGCAACTGGTAATCGTATGCGCCAGGGCCGGAAGACCCTGCGCTAACGATTGTCGTCAAGCTCGTGCCTAAAGTCACATAAACGGGCCCGGCCAGATTAAGCCAGACCGTGAATGGCGCTGCCGACTCCACCTGGAGGGTTAAAGTGGCCGAGTGACTGAGATTCCCTGCGGTAGCCTGTAACGTAATGGTGTAGTTAGCGAGCGCTACCGATGAGTTCAGGTTGATGGTCAGGACCTGCCCGGCTGAGGCTAATGCAAAGGGCGAAACGGGCGAGACGGTGACCCCTGCGGGAAGCCCGGAAACGCTCACCGTCGCTTGGCCAGAGAAGCCGCCGGAGGCCTGAAGCGAAACCTGAGTGGTCGTGCTTGTGTTGGGCGCGGCCGTTAAGGTGTTGGGATTAATCGCAATTGAAAAATCGGGGTTGGTTACAGGTGGTGTCTGGTTGCCTACCGCCTGTGTCTGGTTGCCTCCGCCACAAGCCACCAGCATCAGAAGAGGGGGGATCACCGTGAGCGCAAACAAACCGACTCTTATCTCCCGACTGGTCCGCATTGCGGCACCTCGCCGCGGCACACGTGATGGGCATGGTTTGATGCACACCAAACGAAATATCAACCACTCGATCCCTACCATTGCGTTAAATGTGGACCGAATTTACATCCGTCTAATTAACAATACAAGAGACAGAAAGCCCGACTATGTCGGGACAAGTTCCAGGCGGCGTTACGGTTGCCTGACCACCGCCTCGCCCCTCCGATTTCTGGAGTCCGATGGTCCGAGACAGATCGGACCTCCGGAATCCGGAGGGAGATAAGCCCGAAGGCCGAACGGTCGCCGCGGCGACCCCCACAAAACCGACGCGGGCGGGGGAGTAAAGGCGGGCGGCGTGGCGCTCGAACCTCTTGGGGTTACGGCCAGCGCCTGGTCTGACCTTGCCGAAGGAATGGCCGGGCCCCGTCCCTCCGCGTGACACACGATCCCTTATCGGCTATCGGCAGTCTCAGGTGAGAAGATGAATCAATTTGCCGATTTTGAAAACCGTAAATCACAAGAGCAGTGACAAATGAGGAGAGGCGGGCGGAGCACGGGTCGCCGGGCTTCAGCCCGGCACATGCCGCCCTAAAGGGCGGCGCTACGTTCAAATCAGGACAGCACCAGCGCTTCACCCTCTTTGATCCACAGCCTGAAGCAGCGCGCGGATGTAACCGTAGCAGTACGCAAATGACTGCAATCCGCCGGGGTCGTTGGCCGCCACGGGCACGTGGTCAGGCATCAGCAGATAGGGATACCCGACCTCTTTATAAACCTGGAGGGCTTTGACGAAGTCGATATCGCCCTCGTCGGGGTAGACCTCCTGAAAATCATCGCGGTGGCCGCGGATATTGCGGAAGTGCACGTTGAAGATCTTCTGCCGCGAGCCGAAATACCGGATCACGTCGTAAATTTCCTTGCCCGGGTCGTTCAGCATTTCCGCAACCGTGCCCTGGCAAAAGTTCAACCCGTGATAGGGGCTCTCCTTGATCGTGATGAATCGCTTCAACCCGTCCACCGTGCCCAGCACGCGGACCACTCCCTGGTAGCCTTCGGGCGGCACGCCCGGATCGTGGGGGTGGCACGCCATCCGAATCTTGTACTCATCGGCAACGGGAATCACGCGCTCCAGGAAATAGGTGATCCGCTCCCAGAACATGTCGGCGTCCACGCGCCCGGCGCGGGTGAGCGGCGGATGGGGATGCGCGTCCTTGAGCCGCCACGTGCTGTACGTCGCGTCGCCCCGTCCCGGAGTGCGTTGCGTGCGCAGCACGCCCAGCAGGCTCATGTTGTACTTGATGGAAGGAATACCCGCGGCGGCGCAATTGCGGATGAGGGTTTGCAGCGCTTCGATGTCGCGATCGCGTTCGGGACTGTTCGCCAGCATGATCGCGGGATGGGGTGTCTTGATCGATATGAGTGGACGCCAGAAAGGGCGGCGCGATGCAGTCAATGGAGATGCCGTTTTTCTCCGCCAGGTCGCGCATGCGCTTCAGCTCGTCCACGGTGGCGTAGAGCCGGCCGTCGCCGATTTCCGGATATCCGCAGATGTTGCGCACGCCATACCGCGCGAGGTACTGGAGGTGGGTTTCATTGGTGGGAGCGCTCTGGCATCCGAGCTTCATCAGGACGCGCCGGCCCGAGGCTCGAGCGGCGGGCGCGCCACCGCTCCCGAGCGCCACCGCGGCGGCGCCCGTCGAGGCAATGAATTTTCTGCGATTCATAAGGAACTCTCCTTATTTGTGCGACGCCCTAGTTGCTGTTCAAGAGGCTTTTGCGCAGCCAATCGACGGATAGATCGCAAAAGGGCGGAGCGAAGTGCGGCTGAGCGAAGGGCGCGCCATTCGGAGCGAACTCGAGATAGTTGCCACTGCCATTTTCCCAGGCAGGCCAAGCGGGAGTGCCAGGAGAATTCGGGTCGCCGGTCTTGGCAAAGTTGGTCCAGTAGGTTTCGATCAAACCGGAAAGCCTTTCGTCCGCCGCAGTGAAGGGAAGCCATCGCCAGGTGCGATCGTGCAGGGCGTTAAACACATAAGGAACCTCGAGGCTATGGAAGGCTCCCAGGGTGGCTTCTCCCTTGCCCGGGATGGTGCGATCGAATTTATAGACAAAGACCCTCGGCCCCTGGGCGCGGGTTAGAGCCGCCATCGCCCCCAGCGGACAAGCCACCACGATGTCGTTGCTGGCCTGGTCGATGGCCCGATCGCGGTCGTGGAGGGCTTTGAGGAGGTAGATGGAGAGGGCGGCATACGTCCAACCACCGTAAAGCGGGTGCATGGCCTCCGCCAGCCGCTCGATCACCTGGGCCGGACCTCCACGGTTCTCTTGTTTAGGGACGGGTTTGGCTCGAGCCGCGGCGACCACACGGAAGGCGCTCAATTCGCGGCCATTCAAGCCCACCATGAGCTCGACCTTCGGAATGGCGCCGGAAGCAAATGCCCTGGCGGGAGGCGTGGTCACCACCCATCCATCCACGAACAGCCCTCCGGGGTAGGATCCCTTGAGCTGGGCGGTCACAAGCTGCGCTAGTTCTGTCGCGGGCAGCTTGCGGAGGTTGGCCAATGGCGAGGGTGAATTGCCCGGCGCTGCTTTGCCTATGGCTATTCCCGGAGCCTCCGCCTGGGCGCGAGTCTGCGTGGGGCCCACCCCGAAGGAAGGACCACTCTCCGTGATAACCCGCTGGAAGAGATGGGCGGAGAGGGGAGAGGTCATGAGCACGCCGGCGTCGATGGCCCCCGCGGACTCGCCAAAGAGCGTGACATTTTCAGGATCGCCACCGAATCGCGCAATATTGTCTTTCACCCACTGGAGCGCGGCGAGCTGATCGAGCAGGCCATAATTGCCGGCGCTATGATGCGGCGACTCGGCCCTCAGCTCGGGATGGCTGAAGAATCCCAGAATCCCCAGCCGATAGTTGATGGTGACCAGAATGACGCCATGGGAGACCAAAGAGGTTCCGTCATACGTCGATTGGGAACCGCTGCCCAGAGTGTTGCTACCGCCGTGCAGCCACACCATTACCGGGAGAGGTCCTCGCGGAGGCCACATCGGCGCCCAAACATTGAGATACAGGCAATCCTCGGAAGAGGGCACCGGTTCAATTTCATAGGAAGCGCCATAGGCGGCGGCGAGAGGCTGAATAAATGGACCCAGGCCGGCAGGATCCTGCACGCAAGCACTCCCCGGCTTCGTGGCATCGCGAACCCCGGGCCACGACGCGGGCGGCTGAGGCTCCCGCCAGCGGAGGTCGCCCACGGGAGGCACCGCGTAGGGAATCCCTTTGAAGACGGCGGTTGTTCCCTGAAAATATCCGCGCAGGCTGCCGCTGGAAAGATGCACAGCCGGCCCCTGCTCGGCAGCTCGCGGGAGAACCGCAGCGCTGGACAACAAGAAAGGCAGGATGAGGATGGAAGGCAGTATTCGCACGCTGATTCCTGGGACCAGTATCGGCGTTAGTCTACCACAGAGCGCGGCCCTGCGGTTCAGGGCCACGGCTTTTGGTGTTAATGGGGGGGGAATAACAAACCTTCAAAACCGCCGTATGCCGATCGGAGATCGGCGCAAGAGTGGATGGCTGCGCCAACCGAGAGTTCAGCACGCGGCAAGTAGGGGCCGTTCGCGAACCGCCCCTACGACGATTTGCGCGGCGGCGCGGAGTGAATGGGCTCGCCCATAAGGACGTGGGCGGCTTCCATCCAGGCTTCGGCCAGGGTGGGATGGGCGTGGATGGTGTGGGCAAGCTCCGCGGCGGTCAGTTCCGCGCGGATCGCCACCGCCGCTTCCGCGATCAGGTCCGTAGCGTGGGGGCCGACGGCGTGCGCTCCCAGAAGTTGATCCGTCTCCGCATCCGCCACCCACTTCACAAAACCGATGGGCTCGCCGATGGCCATCGCTTTCCCCAGCGCGCCCATCAGATATTTCCCGGTCTTGATCTTCCTGCCTTGCTGCTGGGCCTCCTGCTCGCCCAGGCCGACCGTGCCGATTTCGGGTGTGGTGAAGATGCAATTGGGGACCACGGTTTCGTTCTTGTGCAGGTAGCGGCCACAGGCGTTTTCCGCGGCCACCAATCCCTGCGCAGTGGCGGCGTGGGCCAGCAGCGGGCCGCCGGTGACATCGCCAACGGCATAAATGGTGGCGACGCGCGTTCTGCCGTAAGCGTCGACGTCGAGGAAGCCTCGCTCATTGGGCGCGAGTCCGGCGTTTTCCAATTTCAGTGAACTGGTCACCGGCTTGCGGCCCAGCGCCACGAGCAACAATTCGGCTTCCAGACTTTCCTGCCCGGCCCGGCCGCGCACGCCGCGGTCGTCCGCGGTGATTTCTTCCAGCGTCACGCCGGTCAGGATGCGGATGCCCAGAGTCTTTTCCATGTGGCGGCGCAATTCGCGGCGGACATCCGCATCGACGACCGCAATGATATCTTCCAAAAGCTCCACCATCGTTACCTGCACGCCCAGTTGCGCCAACATGCAGGCAAACTCGCAGCCGATGATGCCGCCGCCGAGAATCAGCGTTGTGGCCGGCAGTGCTCGCAGGCTCAGAAAGCCCCGGCTCTCCACGACCCGCTCATGGCGCGGGAGAAACCCGGGCATGGCGGAGGTTGCGCCGGTAGAGATAATCGTCTTGCCAGCGGTCAGCAAAACCCTCTCACCGCCGGAACCGGCAGGGTCCACCTGAATCCGATTGCGGCTCTGGAACGACGCAGTGCCTTGAAAGACCGTTACGCCATTGGCCTTGAGCAACTGCTTGATGCCGTTGCGCAGCTTCTGCACGACCTGGTCCTTGCGGTCGGCCATCGCGGCATAATCAAAGGAGGCGTTCTCCACGCGCAGGCCCATTGCCTCGGCGGCCTTGATGCGCGCGAACAATTCCGACGAAGCAATCAGAGTCTTGGTGGGAATGCAGCCCCAATTCAGGCAAGTGCCCCCCAGCTCTTCCTTCTCCACCAACGCCACCGAAGCGCCCAGTTGCGCCGCGCGGATCGCCGCGGGGTAACCACCGGGTCCGGCGCCAATCACCACTATATCGAACGCTGCCACAGGCTTATCTCCTCAAGAGTTTTTCGAATCGAGTTCAGGAAGCGCGCCGCCAGCGCCCCGTCGATCAAGCGGTGATCGCTGGACAGGGTCATCTTCATCATCGTTCGGACCACGACTTGATCGTTTCGAACCACCGGCTGCTTCGCGCCGCTGGAGACGGCAAGAATGGCGCTCTCGCCGGGATTGATGATCGCCGTAAAATTCTCCACGTCCATCATGCCCAAATTGGAAATCGTAAACGTGCTGCCCGTCATCTCCGCCGGGTGTAAGCTGGCCCGCCCGCGCCTTCGCGGTCAGCTCCTGCGCCCGCGCGTGAATTTCCGCCAGAGTCAGTTCATTGGCGCGGCGGATGACCGGGACCACCAACCCTTGCTCCAGCGCCACCGCCAGGCCCAGGTCGATGTTGCTGTGCCAACGGATGCTCTCGCCGTCGGAGGTGCTGTTGACGACGGGAAATTGTTCCAGGGCGAGCGCCGCGGCTTTCAGGATAAAGTCGGTCAGCGTGTACGACGTGCCCTGGGCCTTCAGCTCAGCCCGCAACGACTCCAATTCCGTCACATCGGCGGCTACCGTCACAAAGAAGTGCGGCGCGTGGGTATAACTCTCGGTCAGCCGCTGGGCGATGATCTGCCGCATGCGCGTCATGGGCTTGGGCCGCTCCGCCAGCAGGCGCTCAATGTCGGCCACGGTGATCTGGCTCCCATCATCTTTTTGCCCGAGACTGAGCAGATTGATTCCCTCGCGCGCGGCCAGTCTTCTTCGCGGTGGGCGTGATGCGCAGGCGGCCGTATCCTTGGGCTTCAAGGTACTGCTTCACATCGCGCTCCACGATTCGCCCGCTGGGACCCGTGCCCACAATGGGGGTGGGATCGATGGCGGATTCCTTGGCCAGTTTCGCGGCGCGAGGGCTGATCCTGAACATCTGCGGCTCCGCCGCGGCGGGCGCAACGGGCGGCGTTGCCGCGCCGCGAGGACCGGTACCTCTCTCTCCGCCGAGGGGAGAAGGTGAGGGGGGCTGGCGTTCCAACCCCGGAGCCCGTTGCGGTGGTGGCGCGGCGCCGGGCCGCGCGGCTTCCGACTTCTTGGGCAATACCGTAGGCAGCACAACTTCCGGAACCGGCTCGCCGGGATCGCCCACAAAAGCCACCGTGGCTTGCACGGGGACGGTCACCCCCTCTCCCGCCACAATTTTCAGGAGGGTGCCGGCATAAAAGCTCTCGACTTCCAGCACCGCCTTGTCGGTCTCGATTTCGAAAAGTATGTCGCCCTTGGCGACGGTATCGCCCACTTGCTTGCGCCAGTGAACGATCGTGACCGTCTCTTCCGATTGCCCTAATTTGGGCATGACCACAGCTTTAACCATGCAGATGTTCCCATTTTTGATTTTGGATTTGTGATCTTAGATGGAAGAAAGAGCATCAGCAGGGCGCGGTCCTTGATCCAAAATCCAAAATCTAAAATCCAAAATCACAAGATTGACTTGGCCGCCGCGACAATGTCCTCTACCCGAGGATAGAAGACCGCTTCCAGCACGTGCGATTGCGGAGCGATGCCGTTTTTCGCGCCCACCCGCACCACCGGCGCATCAAGATAATCAAAGGCTTCCTGTTGAATCGTCGACGCGACCTCGCCCGTGAAACTGCCCAGGCTTACGGCCTGGCTGATGACCACACAGCGCCCGGTCTTTTGCACCGACATCAGGACCGTCTCGATGTCGAGCGGCACGAGGCAGCGGAGGTCGATCACTTCCGCGCTCACGCCCGATTCGGCTTGCAAGCGCGCGGCGGCCTTCAAGGCTACCGGCACCGCCGGCCCATAACCGACCAGCGTGATGTCGCTGCCGGCGCGCTTCACATCCGCCACGCCCAAGGGCACAAGGTATTCCTCCTGCGGCACGGGGCCTTTCTCGTTGTAGAGCCCTTGCGACTCGACAAACATCACCGGGTTGTTGTCGCGGATGGCGGATTTCATCAGGCCCTTCGCATCGTATGCAGTGGAGGGATAGACCACGTACATCCCGGGAATGTGTACCACCGTTGACTCCAGGGTTTGCGAGTGTTGCCCGCCGTACCCTTTCCCCGCGCCCACCGATACGCGCAGCACCAGGGGCACTTCCACCTGCGCGCCCGACATGTAGTGCCACTTGGACGCCTGGTTCGAGACCTGATCGCCCGCCATCAGCAGAAAATCCATATACATCAGTTCCACCACCGGCCGTAGTCCGATCATGGCCGCACCCACCGCCGTCCCGCAGATGGCCGCTTCGGAGATGGGGGCGTTGAAAACGCGCGCCCGGCCAAATGATTCCAGCAGGCCCTTGGAGAGTTTGAAAGCCCCGCCGTACTCGGCCACGTCCTCACCATAGAAGATGACGCGCGAATCGCGGAGCATCTCTTCCTCCAAAGCTTCCTTGATGGCGTCGCGATAGGTGATTTCGCCATTAACGCGCTTGATGGGGGGAAGCGGATCGAGGATTTCCACCTTGGCAAACTCGGGTGGCACCTTCTCCACAAAGGTGTCCGTGTACATGTACTTGATGACATCCGCGGGGGGAGGGTCCGCAGCTTGCGCGGCGCGACTCGCTGCGCGGGCGTTGCGCTCCCGAACCTTCTCCTTCACGTCGTTAATGCCTTGCTCATCCAAAACCCCGCATTCCAGGAGTTGCTTTTCAAAAGTGAGGATGGGATCGACGACTTTCCACGCGGCCTCTTCCTCACGCGTGCGGTATTCGTTGCGCGGGTCGCTCAGGGAGTGGCCATAGTAGCGGTAGGTATCCACGTCGAAGAAGTAAGGCCCTAATCCTTCCCGGCAGCCCTGGCTCGCCCGCGCCACGGCATCACGCACCGCCAGCACATCCATGCCGTTGATAATCTCCGCGTGCATGCGATTGTCGGCAAAGCCGGCGGCGCGCTGGGCCAGGTGGCTGACTCCCGTCACTTCGTTATCGGACCGGCCGGTCATGGCGTAGTGATTGTTGAGAACGAAAAAGATAATGGGGACGCCAAAGGCGCGGTCGCCGGCCATTTCGTTGGTAAACTGCCCCTGCGCCGCCCAATTCAGCGATTCCAGAACCACCCCGTTGCAGTAAGCGCCATCCCCGGCAAAGCAACACACCACGCCGCCGGTTTGCCGGTAGCGCAAACCCATTGCCGCGCCGGTGGCGATCGGCACGCTGCCGCCCACGATGGCGTTCGCCCCCAGGTGGCCCACCGTGAAGTCCGCGATGTGCATACCACCGCCGCGCCCCTTGCAATAACCATCGTCCTTGCCAAAGAGTTCCGCGATGGTCCGGTAGACATGCTCTTCCAAAGCCTGATCGAGAAGTTCTTCGTGCCCCACCGCCGGGGAGTTGGGAACGCGCTTCCGCAACTGCTCATCCGGCATGAGGCGTATGGCGCAGCACCCGCGCGCCAGGCTGTCTCCGTGGCCGCGGTGGGTGCTGGTGATGTAATCCTTCAACGCCAAGGCGCTGCAGGCTCCCACGGAAGACCCTTCCTGGCCAATGGAAACGTGCGTGGGTCCGCGATAATTGTAACCGGCGAGCGGCTCGTAGGCGCCCGACCGCACGGTGACGATCATTTCTTCCAACTCGCGGATCATGAGCATGTCTTCCAGAAGCCATGTGGCGGTCGAGCCGTCAATGCGCCCCGCCGCGAGTTCCGTCCGAAGGTTGCCCTGGAAACGAAACGCGGGGATCTTTCCGCAATCGATCTCAAAGGGGGCAAAGTCAGGTCTTGAATCTTGCAAATAAGCTGGCGACATTTTCTCTCCAAAAAACGGTGGTCAGGGGGTAGGGGACGATTATGGATAAATAGCGAATCCCCGCCAATCCTAGCCACTCCTCCTAAGCGAGCACAACTTCCGTGCCGCGTTTGCGCAGTTCCTTCGATAGTTTTCGGTCAAAAAGACTGTCGGTAATGAGAACGCGGACTTTCTCCAACCGCCCCGCGCGGGTAAACGAAATCTTGTGGGCCTTGCTGCTGTCCGCAAGCAGAATGACCTCGCGCGCGTGTTCCATCACTAACTCTTTGGTATAAGCCTCGGTGGGGTCGGTGGTGGTGAGGCCCTCCTCCAGGCTGAGGCCGATGGTTCCCATGAATGCCTTATCCACGTGGAGATCCTCGATCATAAGGCGCGTGAGCGGCCCCACCGTGGTCTGGGCCAGGCGGCGAAGTTCGCCCCCCACCAGAATCAGGCGCGGCCCCCGTCCTGCCAGTTCCACCGCCGCGCGCAGCGAGTTGGTCACAATGGTGACGTTGGAGCGATCTTTCAGCAGGCGCGCTAACTCCAGAACCGTGCTGCCCCCGTCCAGGTAGATCGTTTCATTGGGCTTGACGAACTTCAGCGCGGCCGCGGCGATGCGCCGCTTTTCCGCGGCGGCGACGGTGGCCTTGTCGTCAAACAGCGGTTCATCGAGCCGGCCTCCAGTACTGACGGCCCCGCCGTAAACCCGCCGCAGCTCTCCCAGTTTTTCCAGTTCGCCCAAGTCACGGCGGATGGTTGCCGATGAAACGCCAAGTTGCTGGGTGAGCTCCTCAACGCGCACCACCCGGTCCTGGCCGAGAATACCGCGGAGCTGCTCCAATCGTTTCGGCGCGAGATCCTTGGGTTTAGAACTCTGCATCGAGAAAATCGTCATGCTCAATCGTGATTGATTATATGAAGATTCCATGCGAAGTCAATCATATTTGTGCATGTCATTTTGTCCCCGGACTTTTGGGCGGGTTATGGAGCCCTGCGGCAGTAGAGTAAGTTGCAGGGCTATCGAGGTGTGACCTTCAAGCTTCGCGAGCTGCCGGATTTGCCTGCCTTCCGAACCCCAGCAATTTCTCCTGTGACACCACGGCAAAGCGGCCTCGGCCGGAATAGAGCAATTAATGTTGAGCAAGGCTGGACGCGCTTCTGCCAGAAATCTATAATCCCTCCACACCACCTTTGGGGGGTTGATCAAACTTGGGAGAGGTAATTTTATGCGCAACACGGGTGGAATCGCGACCCCGGGGAAAGCACTGACGCCGGCGTGGATGGCTTTCTTGCTGGCTGTGGCTTGGTTAGGCGGCGCGCCCAGCTTGAACCTGAATGCGCTCCCACAGCCTTCGCTACAAGCCGTCACTGACCGAATCACTTACAATGCCGGCGACCAGGTCCAGATCAGAATCATTTCCCCGTCGCCGCAGTTGGAACCACAAGTTCACTACCGCTTCACCGTGCGTTACGCCGGTGAACGAAAAGCCGTAGCGGATGGGTTGGTTCTTCTAGGCGCGGACGGCCATCCCTCGATTTACCATTTGCTTTGGAAGGTGCCCCTCGACGCGCGAACGGGTAGATACGAAATTGACTTGCGGGAGCAAGATCTGAGATCTCAGCAGGTCACGCAGGATATTCCCCACATCTGTGCCTTTGTGGTGCATCGCCAAGTGGTTCAGCTCGCTTCCGTTGAGGTCGGGCAGCGGGACTACACTTCGGGAGATGCCATTGCCTGTCGCGTGCAAATTGCAAACCTCAGCGACCGGCCCCTCGGGGGGCTCCGCGTCGAATTCTCTGAACGTTACTGGCCATGGATCGTGCAGCAAAGGCAGCGCGTCGGAAGCGATATCGTGAAGTTGGGGAGCGAAATTGACCTCGAGCCACATCTGGGGGCGTACGCCAGTTCCTCCGCCTGCGCAGTGGCCAAAAGCGTCGACCAGCCCACCATCAAACAATATGCCGCCGTGGTTTGGGACCACGACCGCAAGAACGTTTACGCCATAGCCTTCACTCCCCTGGTCTTCGTCAATCCGCCGGGAGTCGTCGCGCCCCGGCCTTACCCTCCGCAATTCGTCTACCCCAGCCTGGAGGCAGTCAACACCTCAAGCTATCGGCAATTTCATCCCGAGCCCTTGGGAGCAGGCGCTATTCAATTTGACACCCACCACACCCAGTTCCCTTCCGGAGCTGAAGCCATGGTGAATTTCTCCCTGGCCAATCCCACGGACGCTGCGTGGCGTCAAGTCACGGTGCGGGCCAAGCTGCTGGGGCCGGACGGAAAAGAGCAGGCGAATCAAATGGTGGCGGAACGAGTTGACTTGAACCCGCACGGCGCCAAGCTGACGCAGGAAGTAAAGTTCCCGCTCCCACCGGCGGTGAGTGGGCTTTTCCGAGCCTCGGTGGAAATAACGGATGCCTCCGGCCAGATCCTTGCCACCAATGTCCTGGAGCTCGGCGTCAATCCTCTTCCCAAATCCGTACTGGTCTTCTGCGCGCACGAGGACGACGATGGAACCCAAATGGGTTTCATTCGCGCGCTGGTGGAGAATCAGATTCCCCTCCACATGGTTTATTTCACCAGCGGCGATGCGGGCTCTTGCGACCGCTACTTTCAGCGTTCCTGCGGACCGGCCGAAGCACTGAACTTTGGAGCCGTCCGCATGCAGGAAGCGCGCGCGGCGATGGGCCATTTGGGCGTGCCGCCGGAAAACATTCTCTTTCTGGGATTGCCCGATGGCGGCACGGGCAAAATCTGGTATGACCACGCGCGCGCAAGCGATCCCTACCTTGCCGTGCTTTTGGCCAGCGACCATTCCCCGTATGAAGGCCTCTTCCGGCCCAATCTGCCCTTCGCGCGCGATGCCGTGGTGGATGCCACGGAAGAGATCATCAAGAAATTTCAGCCCGAGGTCATCTTCACCGTACACCCCCCAGCGGAAGGCCACATCGATCACCTCGTGAATAACTATTTCGTGGTAAAAGCGCTTCAGGAGCTGCTGCGCGCGGGCGCCATCTCACCCAACCTGGAATTACGCGTGGACCGCATCTTCGATCCCAAGGGTCATCCCGCCACTCCATACCGGTATGAGGATCACGAATTCCATGTCTCGGGTGAAGCCATGGCGTTGGCGCAAGAGGCGGGATGGTTTTACCAGTCGCAGGGAGGGAACCGCGGGGAAGGTAATTTGCGCACTTGGAATCAACTCCCGCGCAGCGAAGGTTACCGCAAGGTGTTAGACTGGAAGGAACACGAAGGCTGGAACGAGAAAGAGTGAGAAGGACAGTGAACAGTGAACAGTGGTCAGTGGACAGTGGCTAGTGGTTGGTGTTGCGTTGGGAAAAGTGCGTTGACCTCTACTGACTGATGCATAATAAGGTGACAGATGAACCCCCTCACCCACCGCCTTGCGGTCCCCCCTCTCCCCCAAGGGGGAGAGGGCGGAGAAAATCACGATTGCAGCGCTAAAACTGAGGATTCTTATTCCCTCTCCCCCTTGGGGGAGAGGGGGGACCGCAAGGCGGTGGGTGAGGGGGCCTTGTCACTCAATTGTGCAGCCCTCAATAGGTTCCCCCTTTAGGGCGGCAACGGAACGAGAAAGAGTGAAGGATGGAAACACCGAGCGAGTGGGCAAAGAGGTTCAACCGCCAAAAGCCGGAGGATGAGGTAAGATTGTCCAACGCAGAAGCCGTGCCAGTAGAAAGTCCTGCTTCGGTTGTGGAATTCCCCAGCGAGCCGTTCACCTGCCCGGCGTGCGGGCAGTTGCTCGCCCCCGCGTGCCGAGTTTGCGTGGCGTGCCGGCACGCTATTGATCCGGCCGAGATCACCCGCCCGCAAGCGGTGACGTTGCCTACGGCGTCCGCGCCGGGCACAATCCTCAGGCCGGAAGCAGTGCGTTATCCTTGGCGCATTTTCTTCGCCGTCTTAGGGATCGCTTTTTTGCTTGCCCTCATTTTGGAAGGACTCTGGGGGGAACAAAGGGCTCAGTTGGCAATGGTGGGAGTCGAGACCCTTGCCGGTGTCTGGGTGTTTTTCGATGCGCTCCGGCGTCGCATCTCCCGGCCGCTGCGGTGGGCGGTGGGCTCGATGTTCCTGCCTGTCGTTATTTTCCCCTGGTACCTGGCGCGCCGAAGAGCGCCCCAATCACCCGTGCCGTTTGTGGAAAGAGAGGTGGGGCCGGTCACTCGGTTCCTGCTTTTTGCCCTGCTCCTATTTTTCCTGGTCAGTTTGATCTTCTATATCGTGCAAGGTCCTCCACCTGCCACCGCGCCGACTCCCCCACCCAAACTCACAAACGCCCGGCGGGAGTTCCCCCTCCAGGATTACCAACCTGCATCCGTGGGAAAAAGGTGGCCGGCGGGGCGTGCCGGGTGAGAAGGCACGTCCGCTGCCGGGCGCATCGAATGCTCAAGCGGAGACCAGCGCGCCATCCGATGCCTGGCAGACGTAAATCTCGGCTTTGAGGCCGAGCGCTTTTTCATAACCCTTGGCCACAGCTTGGGCAAAACTTTCCGCGGCGTCGGCGCGCACCAGGTTGACCGTGCATCCGCCGAAGCCCGCTCCCGTCATGCGCGCCCCCAAAACACCGGGCTGCCGGCGTGCCAACTCCACCAGCTGGTCAAGCTCCTTGGAACTGACCTCATAATCATCCCGCAAGCTTTCATGGGATTGATTCATCAATTCACCGAACCGCTCCAGGTCGCCGCTTTCGAGCACGCGGACGGCCTCGAGCACGCGCTCATTCTCCGAAACGATGTGGTGGGCGCGCCGCCAGAGCAGGTTGTCCATCTTGCCCCGCATGGCGTCGATGATCGAGCGGCTGCACGTCGCGGAGCGACTTCACCGCGCGGCCGGTGGTGGCAATCCTCGCCACGGCCTCGCGGCACTGCTTCAGCCGAACCTCGTACTCGGACTGCGCCAGCGCGCGCTTGACGCCCGAGTTGCAGACCACAATCTTCACGTCGCCCCGCAGCGGCACGTGACGATAGGTGAGATCGCGGCAGTCGAGAAACAGTGCGTGGTCCCGGCGGCCGAGCGCCGAGATGAACTGATCCATGATTCCGCAGGGTACGCCGACAAATTCGTTTTCCGTGCGCCGCGACAGCTTGACCGCATAAACGGGATCGAGTCCCAAACCCATCAGTTTGTTCCAAAACGCGGTCGCGCCCACTTCCACCGCCGCGGAAGAACTCAAGCCTGCCTCGCGTGGGACGTCGCCTCCGAAGGCAATGTCAGCGCCGGTAAGGCGATGACCATCGGCTTCCAAGAATTTTGACACGCCGCGGAGGAAATTGCTCCAGGTGTGCTCACTGGCCTTTTGAATGTCGTCCAGGTCAAACTCAACGGAGGCTTTGAAATCCTCTGAGTAAACGCGCACGCGGCGGTCGGCGCGACGTCGCCCGGCATAGTGGATCGCCCGGTCGATAGCGGCCGGAAGCACGAAGCCATCGTTGTAATCCGTGTGCTCGCCAATCAGATTGACGCGCCCCGGCGCGCGCACCACGACCTCGGGCAGCGAGCCGTAAATTCGTTGAAATATTTGTTCAATCGTCATACATCCCCTCTGGAAAGCAGTAGGCAAGAGGCGCTAGGCAGAAGGCACCCCTGCCACCGGCGGGGCCGGATTGAATAACCTGTGACTTGCAATTTCGTCGGCCGTTTAGAATCAAAAGGTTGACGGGTAGTCACAGGCCAGCAGGCAGTAGGCAAAATGCAACGCCTTCTTCTTTTTCTACTGTCACTTCGAGCGTAGACCCCATGAGTCCTCGGCTCGCTGCTGCCTCAACGTTTGGCGGGCGCTGAGAAGCCGATCTGCTTTCTCGGCCTTTCGGGAGGCTTCATCAACTGGTGGATCGCCTCAAACAAGGCATTAATGTGCTCGTCGTGCGTTTCGACTCGCCGCTCCAATTCCATGAATTTTGTTGAAAGCTCCTTATGGGTAGCAAAAACTTCTCGCAAGCGAATAAAGGCTCGAACCACCTGGATACTGGCCTGCACGGCGACCGGGCTATTCAGAACGCTGGCCAGCATGACCGCCCCGTGCTCCGTGAAGGCGTAAGGACGATAGCGCCGACCGCCATGCCCTCTACTTGAGGTCGCAATTTGCGACCTCAAGCTTTCTGTCTCTTTAGGAGTTACCTGAAACATGAAGTCTACAGGAAACCGCTGCCGGTTACGTCTTACTTGCTCATTCAGACGTTTCGTACTCACTTGGTAAAGCTCGGCCAAGTCAGAGTCCAGCATGATTTTGCAGCCACGAACCAGAAAAATGCGGGACTCGATCCTGTCAGCAGGCACCATAATCTGCGTCTTGGTGGTCATAGTACAATCGCCATTCACCGATTGGTCTAAACCAGAGCTCGCGCCTCTTTATCTGCTTACTGCCTACTGCCTTCTGCCAACTCTTCCCGCCGCACCGGCGGGACCGCGCGCAGTTCCGCCGCTTTTTCCTCCGCCAGCGAATCGTTCAGGAAGGTTCCTGCGCCGGATTCCACGCTGGCCACGTACTTGAGCTTTTCCTTGCTGCGGTGGGGTGGATAGAACTCAATGTGGAAATGGAAATAGGGAAATTGCCCGCGCGTGGGCGCCTGATGCAACAACATCATATACGGAAAAGACATATGATAGAGGTTGTCATACTTTAAGGTAACCCACTTCAGGATTTCCGCCAGCGCGCGCTCTTCCGAGGGCCGGAAGGCCTCCAGCGTCCCCAGGTGGCGGCGCGAGAAAATGTGAACCTCAAACGGCCAGCGGGCGTAAAAGGGAATGAGCGCGGTGAAAGCCTCGTTCTCGGCGATGATGCGCCTGCCGTCGCGGCGCTCCTTCTTCAGGATGTCGCAGTACAGGCAGCGCCCATGCCGGCGCTGGTGAGCGCGGGCGGCCGACAGCTCTTTTTCCAGGCGCGGCGGGATGAAGGGGAACGAGTAGATCTGCCCGTGCGGATGCGGCATGGTGACCCCAATCACCGCGCCCTTGTTTTCAAAAATCAGAACATAGCGTATTCCCGGCGTGGCCTTGAGCTCCAGGAACCGGCTTCGCCACAGACGGACCAGTTTGACGAGGTGATCAACGGGAAGCTGCGGCAGGGAGGTGTCGATGGTCAGGGCTGTAAAGCACCACGTCGCATTTGCCGTGCGAAGGCCGGACCTTGTAAAAGTCATCGCCCTTGGATCGCCGGTGGCGGCGGAGGGATGGTGAAGGCCGGCAAAATCGTTGGGGTAGATGTGGACGTCGTAGTGGTCGGGCACGCGCCCGGAGCCGGGGCAGAAGGGGCACCAGTCCTCGGGCATCTGGGGGCGCCCCTGGCGATGCGAGGCGGTTGAAACCCATTCGCGAACCGTGGGATTCCAGCGGAGCTCCGTCATGGTTCACTATGCCGCGAAGCCCGGAACGCCAACGCTCCCATGAAGAGCCCAAAAACCAGCATCGCCACTCCCCACCACAAATCGATGTTCACTCCCAGGGATTTCTCCTGGAAGATGGAAGCGTCGGCCACCAGCCCATAAATCATCAGGATGACGCCGTAAATCGAGAAGATGATTCCAATCGGCAAACGAATATCCAGTCCCATCGTCACCTACCAGAAAATAATATTCAAAACTGGAGGGCCGAACCGCCTTCGGCCCCTGGGCGAGCACCGCTCGCCCCTACCAGAAGATAATATTCAAAACCGCGCAAAGCGCCAGAATTCCAATCGCCAAATTCCCGGCCGCTCATACCAGGGAAGGTCTGAAGTCTTGGGCCTGGGAGTCAGAGAATAAACCAAGCCCACCAGTTCCTCTTCCTTGCGCGGCTCGGTAAAGAAGGTCACCACCACCGTGACGCAGAAACAGACCGCAAAAGCCCAGATGGCCTGGTAGAAATTTGCCGCCATGTCGCTGGGATAGTGGATGTAGTGATAGTGATAAAGCGTGTAGTGCGTGGCGGCAGCCACGATGCCGCACAGCAATCCCCAGAATCCCGAATGGGCGCTGGTGCGCTTCCAAAACATTCCCAGCAGGAACGTGCCAAAGAGCGGCGCATTGAAAAACGCGAAGAGGAGCTGGAGATAATCCATCAGGTTGTTGAATTGCAGAACAATGAAAGCGGTGCCGATGCCCACGACCACCGCAAATATCGTGGCCGCGCGGCCCATGGTGAGATAGTGGTGGTCAGGCTTGCCGGGGTTGATATGAGTCTGGTAAATGTCAAACGTCCATACCGTATTAAAAGCGGTGACGTTGCCGGCCATCCCCGACATGAAACTGGCCAAAAGCGCCGTCAAGCCCAGTCCCAGCAGCCCGGAAGGATAAAGGGTACTGAGCATGATCGGCAGAGTTTGATTGTAGTTGTAAACACCCCTGGCCGGATCCCACAAAAGGCTCCGGACCGGCGAATAGGCGATCGCCACCAGGCCCGGCAGGATGACCAGCAGAGGGAAGAACATTTTCGGCACGGCGGCAATCAATGGCGTGCGTTGCGCCGAGGCCATGTCCTTGGCGGCCAAGCCACGCTGCACCACCAGAAAGTCCGTGCACCAATAACCGAAGGAGAGCACAAAACCCAGGCCGAAAATCGTGGCGACCCAGTTTACCCCCATGGGATTGTCGGCAGCATGCCAGATGTTCGCCCAGGTGTGCGCATAACCGGGATTGGGAAGATTGGCTTTGAGTCCCGCAAATCCTCCCACCGCTTTCAAGCCCAGAATCGCCAGGGGCAGGAATCCGAAAACAATGAGGAAGAACTGCAGGACCTCGTTATAAATCGAGGACGTGAGGCCGCCCAGGTAAATGTAAATAGCGACGACCACCGCGGAGGCCACGACGCTCGCCCAAAACGGCCAGTTGAGCAGGCGCTGAAAAAGAATCGCCATCGCGTAGAGGTCCACGCCCGAAACCAGCAGCGCCATGAAGGCGAAGCATAGGGCGTTCAAAGTGCGCGTCTTCTCGTCGTAGCGCTTGCGCAGAAACTCCGGCACGCTGCGCACTTTGCTGCCGTAATAGAACGGCATCATGAAGACGCCGACAAAACACATGGCCGGCATGGCCGCCAGCCAGTAAAAGTGGTTAACGTACATGCCGTACTTGGCGGCATTGGCCGCGTGGCCCATCACCTCGAGGGCGCCGAGGTTCGCGGACATGAAGGCCAGGCCGGTGATCCAACCCGGAATCGAGCGCCCCGAGAGGAAGAAATCCTCGCTGGTTTTCATCCGCCCGCGAAGCGCGAACCCGATTCCCAGCACGAAGACGAAATAGATGGCGATAATCGCGTAGTCAACAAAATGAGGATGCATAGTCTCCTACCAATCCGCGCATACTTATCACATGGCACCCGAAAAGTAAACGCGAGACTTAACCCGCGCGGGCGAAAGATTACGGCGTGGCCTAAATATCTTCCCTGGTGTACCCGATCGGTTCGAACTGCGGGGGCGCCAGGTAGAGCGGGGGGACTTCCATCGCGGCGGCAGTCTCAAGGCCGTGCCGGGGGGGCGTGGTCCCCATAGCCATACCCGTGCCGCAGCCACGCGAGCGCCAACATCGCCAGCCCCCAGCCGCAGACGCCGCCCCATTGCCAGCGGCTCCAGGCCGCGGCGGAAAGTGCCGATCCCAGCGCGCCGCCGAGAAAGAAAATGATCATGTAGACAGTATTGATCCGGCTTCGCGCCGTGGCGGAAAGGGCGAAAATGCGCGTCTGGTTGGAAATCTGCATGCCCTGTTGTCCGGCGTCGAGCACGATCACCCCCGCGATCAGTCCCGCGATGTGATACCCGAAAACCCAGAGAAGCACATAGCCCGCGCTCAACAGTCCAAGAGCCAGCGTGAGGGTGACCCGGGTTCCGTAACGGTCGGCCAGCCGCCCGGCCAGGGAAGCCACCACGGCTCCACCTGCACCCAGCAACCCGAAGCTGCCGGCGACGCCCGCGCCCAAATGATAGTGCGGCGAACCGAGGAAGAACGCGAGATTTGTCCAGAAGGCGATAAACGCGGCGAAAACCAGAAAGCTCACCGTCGAAGCTTCCCGCAATACAGGCTCTTGGCATACCAAATCCCACAGGGAGCGGAGCGCCGCACCATAGCGCACCGGCCGCGCCGGCGGAAGTGGGGGCATGCGCCACCAAAGCAGCGGTACAAAGGCTCCGGTAGAAACGGCGGCCAGCAGGAACACCCCGCGCCATCCCAGCACCTCCGCCACCGCGCCGGAAGCGGCGCGTCCCAACAAAACCCCGAGCAGCAAACCGCTCATCACCGTGCCTATGGCCCGGCCGCCCTCGCTGGGGTCAGCCAATTCCGGCGCGATGGGGACCAAAATGTGCGTTACCGAAGCGGCGACGCCGATGACCACGCTGGCAGCCACGAGAGCCCAAAACGAAGGCGCCAGACCGGCTGCGACCAGCGCCAGCGAGACGGCGGCAAAGAGCCGCAAGATCAGTTTCCGGCGCTCCACCACGTCGCCCAAAGGCACAAAGAGCAGAATTCCGGCGGCGTAACCGAGCTGCGTGGCAACCGCAATGGCTCCACCGCTACCAGGAGAAACATGGAAGGTGCGAGTGATCTCCAGCAGCAGAGGCTGATTGTAATAGATGGTGGCGACACTGGCGCCGCTGGCCATCCCCAGAAATGGCAACAACCCCCGGCGCGCCCGGTCGAAAACAGGAAGATCGGTTGCTTTCATTCTCGCGGCTTCACCACGGGGTGTCGCTTCCCTATGTCGTGCTTGATCGCCGACCTTAAAATGCGTCCGTCTGCGCCCACCCACCAATTCTTAGCCGTACAGTTTTCGCACCATCCGCAGCTCGTGGTCGTCAATAGAATAAAGCCAAGCCGTTATCTGGTGGAGGCGGGGGGAGTCGAACTCCGCGTGCTTACTGATTATACGTAACTTATTGATTCTACAAAACGGCAGAAACGATAGAAAAGCCCAAAACGCCAGTCTGAGGTACACGGCGGGTACGCTGGGTCTTCACCAATGTCAATGGCCACTGAGCAAAGCTTTCCTAAACCGAGCCAGACCCGGTCAACCCTATCCACCTCATTGATAAAACAGGGTAGCCACGCTTCCGTTTTGCTCTGTTTTACCTGGTTTTAGCCCTTAATGTTGCCGTAGTGTTGCCGTAAATCTGGGTAAGAGGTGGTGCTTTCCGCCGTGGCTTACCTATTTATCCTAATCGTCTACTTACGCCACAAGAAAAACTCTTGGTGCGACGTGGGAACGGATTCTTCACGCGATCCAGCCCTGGCGGGTGAGATGGAGCGGGCTCTGTCCCTGCTGCGGGACGAAGTTCGACCGAATTTGCAACGACACGACTTAACATAGTAATGCTAGGTAGACCTGCCCTCGAAGATAAGGTATCGCGAAGCGCCGAACGTAGTGGCGGATGAGTGTCAGGGGTACAATGAGCGGTATCAGGCCGCGACGGTAGTCCTCAACTAACTCAAGCAGTTCGCCCCGCGAGGCGTCATCCAGGTGGGGTCGAAAGTAGCCGGCGATGTGCAGGAGGACGTTGGTTTGGCGGCGCGTAGTGGCCATCTCCGCGAGCGCCTGCATGAACTCGGCTTGGTAGCGCGAACACAGTTCGGCGCGCGGCACCGTCTTTCCCCCTGCCACCAGCCGGCCGAGATTCGTATGGGCCCGGGGCGAGTGAGCCATCAACAAAAACTTATGCGCGGTATGGAAAGCCACCAGTTCGCCCAAATTCCAGCGCCCAGCGAAAAGCGTCCGGAGCCGGCGATAGACAAACACGCGCTCAATGAAGTTCTCGCGCAAACGCGGATCGGAGAGGCGACCTTCTTCCTCCACAGGAAGATGGGGGAATCGCTGGAGCAGCGCTTCCGCGAAAAGTCCCCGTCCTGATTTCGCCGGCACCCCGTGGGCATCAAAGACCCGCACCCGCTCCATCCCGCAGCTCGGGGAGTCTTTCTTCAGGATGTAGCCACTCAAGTTTTCCTTGGCAAGCTCGCGAACGCGGCGGGCCGCATAGGCGCGCATCGCCTCAGTATGGTCGGCGCCGGTCTTGGGCATGATCATGCGAATATCGCTGCTGATGCGGACGAGCCGCAGGGTTTCGCGGGGCGTGCCCAGGCCCAATTCCACTTCCGGACAGACCGGTAACCATTCGACATAACGGCCGAAGCTCTCGACCAAGTAGGGGTCCCGCTTGTGGCCGCCGTCGAACCGAACCTTTTCACCCAGGAGGCACGCTGAGACGCCAATGCGAATCGGGACCGACGCCGTCTCACTCATGAATTCATCCTCCAGATGGCGGCGTTTAGAGCCGCGGCGTAGGTGACCCAGGTCAGATAAGGTACCAACAGCCAACTGGCTGTCCTGGAGACAGGCCAAAAGGCGATCGCCGTCGACAGAATGAACAACCACAAAAGCACGACCTCAAGGAATGCAGCCCCGGGTAACTGCATGCGGAAGAAGATACCGGACCAAGCCACATTCAGCGCGAGTTGTATAACGAAAAGGGTCAGCGGGAGCCTGGCAGGTGAGAATCCTGCCTGGCGCCAGACCAGCCATGCAGCCACGGCCATGCAAAGGTAAAGAGCCGTCCATACAGGGCCGAAGAGCCAGTTGGGCGGGGTCCAGGCCGGCTTGCTTAGTGTGGCGTACCACGGGTGAAGCGAAGGGGTAGTCAGGACGGAACCGATCCCCGCCGCGCCAAGGCAGATTCCCACCGAGACCGCAAAGGCAATCGCTTGTCGAGTTGTCATCACTCGGCGCCTCCGTTCCGCGCCAACAGTCTCACGCGTTCGATGTAGCCCTTGCTATCAAACTTCCGCGAGGTGCTCGCGTAGGACATGTAACGGATCTTACCGTACACAGGGCGTTCCGGACCCCAGGCGCGGTCGTGCTTGCCGCCCATGGCCCAGGCAATCCCTGCGTAGCCATTCGGATCGCGGCCGTCGAGTTCATAGCGATCATTCAGCCGAATGGCCATATCGTAGGCCTCTTCCGGTGAGCGCGTCCATTCCAGAATTTTTTTCGCCCAGTACATTCGCAGGTAGCCGTGCATCCATCCAGAAATTACCATTTGCTGCTGCGCGGCGTTCCACAGTGGGTCGTGAGTCTCGGCATCCTCAAGTTGCTTCTCCGTGTAGACGTACGCGCGTTCATCCCTCCGGTGTTCTTTAAGCGTTCGAAGCGCCCATGGCTCAACGCCCTGAAGCCGGTCGTATTGGGGGTTGAATTTGACGAAGTTGATGGCCAGTTCGCGCCTGACAATGAGTTGCTCAAGGAATGCTTCACGGTCTGGGTGCGGCGCGCTGGAATCCTGCACCGCCAGCGCGACCGTATGGGGACCGATGTGGCCAAAGTGAAAATACGGCGAAAGCTGGCTGGTGCCGTCCCGGTCGGGGTGGTTACGCTCGGTTGCGTAACCTGGTAATCGTTCGCGCACAAAGCGGGTGAGAGAATTTAGGGCCGCGCTGCTCCCTCCTTGGAAATTCAAAACCGGCTGGACTGTGGTATCGATCGGGAATCCTGCCAGCAGGTCGTCATTCATAGAAAGTGATTCCAACTGCTTTGAGTGCTGCCAAGGTATTCGCGCTTCGGGATTACCGGGCGAGGTGAGAAACTTATCGAGCAAGGCGTGAATCCGTGGGCGGATGGTGCGTGCGGCATACTGCTCTTTCGTGAGGAAGGTGGAGGGCACGATAACGTCGGCATCCACAGTCCAGAACGGCACATGGAGACGCTCGGCAGCCACCTTGCGCCATTGCTCGGGTTCGCGCAAAGGATTCTCGTCGCCCACCACCAGACACGGTTGAACCTCAGCGCAAAACCGCTCGGGCTGGTGATTAGGCCACCGGCGCAACACAAATCCGATATTCCTTCTGAACAGCCCCTCGCTGAATGTCGCGGAGCCCCTGAATAAAGAAGGTATAACTGCGCAGGTTGGCATTCGGATAGAAAGGAACCAGGCCGAAGAATACCACCACCGGTTTTCCCAGAAGATTCGCCGCCGCAATGGCCACATTCAGCGCCGGGTTATCCAGAGCTCGTTGGGCACGCTGCATCCAGTACACGACGCACGAACCTTCAGTGTTGGGGGGACCTGCCCGCCGCACCGTCACTCGGGCGTCTTTAGCCAATTCCTCCAGGCTTCTCATTGGGCTCCATGGGTATTGCTTCGCAGCTACGAAGCTTTTTTGCGTCACCACCTCAGGCTGCGCGGGAAGAGTTTGCATCGGCTGCCGGGAGGCTAGCTTCCGCAATCTTGCGAAGCATACCTGCATAAATCCATCGATGGAACGGGTAGAGGCCGTACCAATAGATCAGGCCGAAAAGGCCCAAGGGGTCGAAGATAGCCGTCTGCCGAATCGTGGAGTGTGCGGAGTCGCCCGTGACTTCAAATTCCAGCCAAGCCCTTCCCGGGACTTTCATTTCGGCCACGAGTCGAAGGCGCCGGTCGGCATCGAACTCTTCCACGCGCCAAAAATCGAGAGTATCACCCACTTGCAGTGTTTCCGGATCGCGCCGACCTCGCCGCAGCCCCACCCCCGCCCGCAAGCAGGTCGAGGAAGCCTCGCAATCGCCACAGAAAATTCGCAAAGTACCAGCCGGTGGTCCCTCCAATGCGCCTGATCGGAGCGAAAGCCGTCTTGGGTGAACCTTTGACCTGAATGGTTCGGGAATCCACGAGTCTGGCGCCAAAACGCAAGCCACCCCACGACTGCAGGCAGCCTCCGGACGAGAGAGCGTCCGACCATCGGGTTTGAGCAAACTCTTGGTCTTCGTTATGCAAAGCCCTTTCCATGGCGTCGCACAATCCCCGTGGCCGAATACTGAACATCCGCGTGGCCGACGCGTCACGCACGACCGTCGGATGCCGGAGACTATCCACCAGTTTGCGCCCCACACGGGCATAAACAGGCGTCACGAGTCCCAACCATAGACTGGACAGGCGTGGAGTCAGCACAGGTACCGAAATCATCCAGCGGCGAAGTCCTCGCTGACGGGCGTATTTGCGCATGATATCGGCATACGAAACCTGATCCGCACCGCCAATTTCGAAGACCCGGCCTTCCCCAGCCGGTAGTGACAACGCTTCGAGCAGATACGCCACAACATCCTCGATGGCAATGGGCTGAGCTGGCGTTGAAACCCAGCGTGGGCAGATCATGACCGGCAATCGTTCGACCAGCGCACGGATCATTTCGAAGGAAAGACTGCCGGAACCGAGAATGATCGAGGCGCGAAATTCTATAACTGGTACGTTGGAGCTCCGCAGAATCTCGCCCACCTCCTGACGGCTTCTCAGGTGGGAGGAAAGTTCCGAGGATGGGTCGCCGAGACCGCCCAGATAGATGATTCTTTGGACACCCGCCTGGCGGGCGGCGTTGGCGAAATTCCTTGCCGCTTGCCTATCGTCCTCCTCAAAGTCTCGCCGCGAACCCATCGAATGTACGAGGTAATAGGCCGTGTGCACGCCGGCCATGGCTGGTGGAAGTGTGCTGGGGTCCAGGCAGTCACCGGCTACAACCTCGGTTCCGGGACCCACTCGCGCTTGCAGGAAGTGAGGGCGGCGGGCAAGGCAACGGACCGGCCGGCCACTCGCCTCCAGGGCCTTCAGCAGCCTGCCACCAATGTAGCCCGTGCCGCCTGCCAGCAGGATCAGAGGCGAGCCGTCAGCGTGATCAACGTTCTCCATAGGCAAAATACGCTTCCTCGAAAATCAACCTTTGGCCGGACCTCTTCTCACACTCAGCTTTCAGGCTCCCAATGAGCCCCATCAAGCGCCTGCCGCAGCATCTTCCGCATGAGTCCTGGGAAAAGCCTGGCAAGCCAGCCCTCAAACGATTCGGCGGTCTTGACGTGAGTCCTGCCATCCAGGCCTTTGAACTCCCAAACGTGGAGTGCTCGTATTCCAAATGTCGAACATCGTGGGAATCTGCTTTGCACGGTAATCGAAAATCCTCTTCACATCGCGTGGGAGGAACTCCGCGACCGCATCCTCAAGGGCATCACGGAAATTAATTCCTGCCCGGTCGTCCATCGTTGGAAGAAATTCGAGGGGCTCACGGCCCTTACTCAATAATATGGATATAATTCACTGAAACGATATACTGGTGCGTGCTCGCGCTGCTCGCGCGGGATATTAAACCCCGGCATCATCTCGCCGAAAAACTGACGGAAAAAAGGGTCCATCAAAAATGGTGACTGTTGCACCTTGATCACTTGCGCTGATTGGATGGCTACAACCGCGGGGGTTACCGACTCCGCGATCCGCTCGTATGCTTGGTTTTGCCGCTCCAGTGTGTCAATCTCCGGCCCATCCAACCCGGCGCTGTTGGCAAGTGCGAATTGGGGAAAAATGCGGTGCTCTTCGTAGAGCAAGCCGGACAAGGCGAGGCAGACTACGCCAATCAACGTTAAACTGAATCCCCATAAATTCTCACGCAGGAACCGTTTTGCGTTTGCGGACATGAAAGCAAGCCTCCTTTCCGTATCTTTTCAAGTAAGAATCTTTGCGGTTGGGTCGACACGCCCACGCGCAACGTGATTCATCGTGTTTGAGTTTGTGCACACTGGTGCTTTGGCCGTCACTGGATTGTCGCGGACGGCTTAGCACCGGCTTGCTTCGATTCTTCCAGGCCCAACAGTGAACGGTCGCAGAAAACGCCTCCGACCTCACAGGCCAGGGCGTTGCGTTGCCGTTTCGTTTCCGCAACTTCTCTGGCCTCAGAAGCGGTCAGCAACGAGTCATCGCAATACCCATTGCCCGCCTTGCACGCCAGCAAGTTTCTCAGGTGCGACGTAGACGTGACATCTTCCGCCTCGGACGGCGTCAGCAAGGTTCTGTTGCAGGGATCCTGGCCGGTTTGGCAGGCGAGCAGGTTGCGCTCACGTTCAATGCTCCTAACTTCCGCCACTCTCTGGGGAGCCAGCAACGAGTAATCGCAGGAGCCCGCGCCCGTGAGACAATTGAGATGGTTCCGTACCTTCTCAATCTGTGCGACTCTGTCGGCCTCTCATGGTTTCAGCAGCAACTTATCGCAAAACACGGACGTCGTTTCACAAGCCAAAAGATTCCGGCGTACTTTCGTGTCGGCCACCTGCTTGGCCTCCGAGAGGGGCAGCGCCGAATCATCGCATTCCCCGAAGCCCGTAAGACGTCGGGAGTGATTTCGATCGTGTTGTAGGTCGGCAATTTGCTTTGCCTGAGTAGGCGTCAGCAGCGAATGGTCGCACGTCCCAAACCCATCCAGACAATTGCTTAGATTCTGGGTTCGATTGGGCTCATCACTTTGCGCAAAGCCGGCACAGGCGAGAGCACCCAACAGAAGAGAAAGCAGTATTACGCGTTTTATGCGGTCCCCCATCATACATGCGAGTCTCAATCTCCAACGCCATTGAGGCAAGACGTATGACAATTTGTCATGTTTAATGAAAACCTTCCTGTCGCTGGTCAGAGATACACCAGCTAAATAGTGAGTTGTATGGACTAATAGAATATGATGTCATATAGCTAAGCTATTTTTTGACGCATCGACCGCATTCGAAACGGCACGGGAATGTTCGTCCTTCGTTATGTTTTTGATGTGGAAGCTTCCAACAGTTTGAACGATTTCGTACCGTAATCCACTCCCCAGTAATGCGCAGATTATTGGGAGGCGAATATTTATGTCATTTGGCGCGAACGCTATACCCCATTCCCTGGGTAATGCTCCGGACGTATTCGAGAGACTCAGAATCTTCACCTACCAGGAGGACCGTTCCCCCGGATCTCGTTGGTACTGCTTTTCTGCCGATAGGTTCATGGATTCCTCCTCCAGCCCCTTGTTTCGGCGGTCCGCTTCCCCCTCCCGGCGAGATTTATCTTTCGCTGCGGATGGGCCGGTAATCTCCCCTTATCGGCTCTGGCGCCTTCGAAGACAGAAACCCAAGGGGCCTTTAATCGTGCAGCTCTTCGTTTGACTCGGTTGGACCCGTCGAACCTTGAAGAGGAAGTAATAGGAGCCGCTGAGCGCGAACAGCGGGGCTGAATTACTACCTAATTACCACCGCACATTTTGACTGGGAGCCAATGACACGGGAGGGAGGAATACACCAGCTGCCATTCTTCCGTCAATATACACTTCGGACATATACACTTCGGACAGCCTCGGTCAAGGACAATTTGTCTTTGTCCTTTCCAACCCCCCAATCGCCCATCACGTGGAGACCGAACGCTCCGGAACTCTCAAGATCCCACATTCCACTGTCTGCCCCCCCAGAGGAAAAGGGCTCTACGGCCCTAGAATCGTTCGCCCAGCCGCAATCGGTATCTTTTCCTGCCTGGAAACCCGACTAGTACGCCAGTACTATGGCTAAAGTACTAGAAGGCTCGTAGCATAGGTCCTGAAGTTGGTAATTGGACGGGATGCAAAGTCGGCTGAGTCCATTCCTGCTTGGTAGGCTGGAGTAAGGTGCCATATGATCATGGCCACTCTGATTTTGATCTTATCGACGGCTCTCTTCTTCTTCTACCTCCAGGGTGTATGCCAGAAGATCCTGCGGCGGCAGTTCGCGCCGTCGTTTTGGCTGGCGATCGCCAACGCCAACGGCTTCGAATTCCCCTCGGTTCGAAAGTCCCTTGAGGGGTCCGGCGTTCCTGTGCAATACCCGGGCCTTATGAAGGCCCTGAGGTGCGATTTCCTGGCACTCACTTATCTCGCCAAAAACGCTGTCAACGTTAACCAAAGCTACAACTGCGAAAAACGTTTCTTGATCCTCTACGGCAAGTTCCTTTTCCTTTCCCTCGTCACGCGTCATTGGCTTAGGTTGCGGGAAAAGCCGGCGGCCTTGAAGTTGACGGCCATCCTGCAGCACTTCGCGAATGTCGTGGGTGAAAGAGCAAATGCGGTTCGCTTCGGAAACATGTCCGCTTCCGATTATCTTTTGAACCTTTAGCGTCCTACCTACCGCGATCCTTATTTCCATCAGAAACTCGCTTTGTCCGGCCGCTCCAGATCGGTCGCGGAGTTTGGATCCTAGCTCAATTCCATAACCGGCCTCGACCGAAATTGTCCTGATCCGCCCCATCCTGCCGCTCCCTGTGTTTCAACAACTCTGCTTGCCGCCCGACACATAGAAGGAGGATTCCAATGATCATCGGCGTCACGCACGACCAGGACGGCCGTGTCATCCAGCGGCTGTCCGTATCCACCAAGGTCTCTATCGGGCTACCACCTAATGGAGATCGCAACCATCCCACCAAGCTCGACCACTTCGTCTTCCTGCGCAAGAAGAAATCAGCCTACAGGGTTGGTTGGGAAGCCGACCCGGAATTGACCGAGCACTACGGAGACGAGTGCCGCGAACTCCACATCAGGTTAATCGACGATGACATCGAGAATGTATTCCCTACGTCCTACGCTTGGTGGACGGCCACGGAACGTAAGTGCTGGGGTGACGGTACCAACGCTACCCGACGCACGGCTGAAAAGCCCGGCGGCCAGCCTTGGACCGCCTGTGGCAGCGGATGCCCGGAGCTTTTGAGTGGGCAATGCAAACCCGGTGGGGACCTACGCTTTGTGTTGGCAGACTTCCCGCGGCTTGGGAGTGTCTGCCGCATCCACACCTGCTCGTATCGCTCCATCCGCCAGATACACTCCGCCTTGCAGGAAATCCAGACCTTCACGGGTGGTCGCTTGGCCGGCATCACCGCCGCGCTGACAGTCCGCCCAGAGGAAGCTACGTACTTCGACCGCAAGGAGAAGAGGAAGAAGACGTCATCCATCTGGGCGCTGAGCCTCGAAGTGGAAGGTGAGGACATGCAGAAACTCATTGCCAACCTTACGGAGAATGCCCGACTCTTCGCTGAGACGCGAAAGCTTCTCGGATCAAATGGCAAGGTCTTGGAGGTGGTAGAGGACGAACAAGAGCAGGCGCCCGAGGTTGCGGCTGAGTTCTATCCACCGTCGCAGAATGGCTCTCCTGCAACCGAATCCACCGGAACCGCTTCTCCCATGGAACCGACTCCTGGCAGCGCTCCGTCCAAGTCGCCAGGCGAGACCCCACCCGCTGGCAACGGTTCCAGGGTTTCTGGCGGGAACGGGCCAGCCAAACCACTTGCCGGTGAGACGACTTCTTCGCCTACCCCCATCAATGGCAACGGCAGTTCCGCTTTCAACCAGCTTCGCAACGAGTTCCTGACAGCGGCACGCCGCGTTGCCACCTCCCAAAAGCGACCCATCGGCGAGGTGGTGGAATGGGCGAGTAGCGGGACATTTAAGTATGGCGATGTCGGACGCATGACCCAGGCGGATGTCTCCAAACTGCAGTCAGCAACCGACCTATTGGCTTCGGCAATGTTTTGCAGAGTTGGTTGAAGGTTCAGCCACGCCGCACGCTCGCCCACCAGCAGTTCAGGCAATCTGTTTGCCCGCGTCTGGGCCCACCGATTGGTCGTAAACGGATTCGACGCTGATCTTAACCACATACTTGGGCACTGGCAGCGTCGCCGATACCGCCTTCAAGTCCGCAGCCATCTGGTCGTAAAGCGGGCCCGATGAGAGCAATTCTGCCGTTCCTTTAACTTGGTAGCCCTTGTGAGTGGAGGCATCAATCACTGTTACAGCCACTTTGGGGTTTTGCTCAAGGTTCTGGCGAGTCTTCAGAGAAAAGAGATCAGCGAAAACCACGTGCTGATCGTCCAGAACCTTCACCGAACCTTTGGGCGTGACATTGGGGACGCCTTCCCCTGTTGCGGTGGCTACCCAAGCCATCTTGCCCGGGAAGAACTCCTGCACATACTTGGGAATACTTACCATTAGATCCTCCTCACTTGTATGAACGACTTCGTTTCCGATCTCAGAAATCTTAGCGAGTGGATAGAATCCCCCTGGCGGTCACCATTCTTCCCGCGTTCAGGGAATCACGCCTGTCCCCTCCGCAGTTCCCAAAGGACAGACCTCCTCCCTTCTCATCATAAGCATCCTTCTAACACTACCGGACTCGTTTGTCAACTTCCAAACACAAGATTCCAAACACAAGATTCGGAGAGACGGCCATGTCAACGCTTTGTTTGGAAGCCCCACCGGATGTAGCGATAGATTACTTCCATCTCTTTGTTAACCGCCGGGCTTACACCCTCCAGTCCAACCGGCCACACCCAGAAAGCACCCGTCATTATTACTACCGCCGCAAGGACAAGAAGACCGGCCAGGGATTCAGCCTGACGCTGGACACAATCCGCCGCCACCTCGAAGGCGAAATCACCATCGGGCTGTACGCCATTAACCCTGCAACTCAATGTTCAAAGTGGGTGGCTATTGACGCGGACTATGAGGATTCGCTCGCGGACCTCCTGAAGTTGAGCTTTCACCTCAGGCAGGATGGGGTGGAGTCGGCACTTGAAATTAGCCGTCGAGGCGGACACCTGTGGGTGTACATGGCAGAGCCGCTTCCAGCGCGGGACTGCCGCATCTACGTTTGCGGACTTGCGCTACGGTTGGGTATCCCGGTCAAGAGGGGCAGGCAGGAAGGCATTGAAATCTTTCCCAAGCACGATGCGTTAAAGGCCGGCAGGTACGGAAATGCCATCCGGGGACCGCTGGGCATTCATCGTGGCGCAGCTCAGCGCTTCTGGTTTGACGGTGCCGGTGAGGACCTTGAGGGGCAGATGCGCTACCTAAATTCGCTTCCCAAGATGACCGGTGAGCACCTTGCGCGGTTGATTGCCGGGAAGCCCGTCCCACATCAGCTTCTACCACCAGAACCGGAGCCTGAACTGGTCGTGAGGCCGCACATGGGAGGGCCTGAATTCCGCATCCTCGACCACATTCACACCCCGCTTCATACGGTCGGGCATAACAAGCTGACCCGCTGCCCATCCTGCGCGGAAGATGGCCGCGACCGTAGTGGGGATAACCTTTCAATTTCAATCGAAGACCCCCGCAAATACATCTGCTGGGCCGGTTGCACGAGCGACATGATTCGGTCGGCGTTGGGTTGTCCACGGGTTTACGTACAGCTACAGAACAAGGAGGCATCGAATGTCGAAATATGGCCAGACTCAAACGGTCTTACGGGAGGAGAAATTCCTCGTCGAGGCACTCAAAGCGATGGGCTTCGAGGTTGAGGTGTACCCGGAGGGCGCCCCATTGAACTCGTATTATGCGGAGCAAGAAGCGAAGGCGGCAAACATCATCCTCCGCCGTCATCACCTTCGCGGGGCCTATGGCGATATCGGGTTTACGCGCCAGCCGGACGGTCAACTCACCCTCATCGCAGACGAACTTGACCAGTACCACGGCTACGGAGCGAAGTGGCTGGGACAAGTGCAGCAACTTTACAAGGAGAAGCAAACTCTGGCTATGGCCCGGAGCAAGGGCCACATCCTGAAAGGCCGGGAAGTGGTCCAGACCAAAGAGGGGCAGCAGGTACGGTTGCAGTTTGCCACACGGAGGTAAGCGACTATGCAGGGAAAGACCATCACTATCATGATTGACGAGTGGGGAAATTTCACACTGGACCTCGAAGGTTTTGCGGGCAAAGGCTGTGAAAAGGTATTCGAGGACTTCCGTGGCGGGGACGTGGTGAAACTGGAACAGAAGAAGCCCGCCTATTACACCGGCCAGCAGATCCAACAGGAGAAAAACCAACGCTGAAGGAGGGTTGCCATGCTGCTTCATGCGTTGATTCCTGCCAGCCGTGCCAATGGGCCGGGCCTGCGGGCCGTGGTGTTCTTCCAGGGATGCAAAGTCGGGTGTGTTGGCTGTTGGAACCCGCGAACGCATCCGTTTCATGGCACGGAAATCACGGTTGATGCTGTGGCCTTGGAGGTGCTTCGGGCACGCCAGGAACATACATTGGGAGGCATAACCTTCTCCGGTGGCGAGCCCATGCAGCAAGCGGATAGTTTGCTACGACTGATCCAATCGCTGCATCAGCAAGCCCCAGAGCTAAGTTTCGGTATGTTCAGCGGCTATGCGGAACTCGAACTTGACCAGGGGCAATATTGGATCTGGGGTGATCGTTCTTCCGACCAACGCCGTAAACGTCTCTGGCAATGTATCCGTGCATTCCTCGACTTCGCCATCCTCGGGCGTTTCAATCAGGCTCAGCCAAGCAATATGCCGCTGCGCACAAGTCGCAATCAGGTCCTGCGGCTATTTAGCGACCGCTACACTCCTGCCGATTTCAGCGAGCAGTTGACTGAAGTCAGCATTAAGGAAGGCGGCCTGGTGGAAGTCACGGGGTTTCCCACCCTTGGCTTGCCCTGGTAGATGCTGCGCGGTGGCCTGCAAAACTGTAAAGCTGATGTTTCAAACTTAGATACCACGGGTACATGCCGTGCGCGCGCGCTTCCTCGTAGGCGCGGTCGGCGCTCCAGTCCTGAAAGGCGATGCGATAGAGCCCTACCATGAAGCCGGTTCGGTCGGCACCTCGCTCGCAGTGAACAAAAACCGGATAGCTGTCGTGATCGCGCATCACCTGAAAAAACATCTGGATTTTGGCTTCGGGAACGCGCTCCCATGGGCTCATGGGAATGTGCACGTAATGGAGGCCGAGCGATTTGACTTCCTCCGCTTCTTGATCTTCCGCGCGCAGGTTGATGACCGTCTTGACGCCAAGCTGTTTCAAGTATTCAAAACCTTGCCGACGGGGTTGCCCACCACGGTAGAAGCCCTCCGCGACCTGATCGAACCGCGGTATCGCTTGAGAATTCGGCACCCCGTGCATGGATTGGGCCCACACAGTCCAAGAGAGCGCGATCAACACTAGTAGAAGGGCGGCGGTTCGGGTGCAGTTCATCAGCAATTTACCTGCATGCCAAGAGTTTTGGTCCCCAAAAGATCATTGTAACCGCAATTCCCCAGTGCGCCCCAACGCACAAGTAGAAATGTGGGCTAACCCAACTTTCGCAGTTGAGGCGACAAGCGCCAGCTAAGTAGTTTATTTTCAGCAAAGCGGTCTCGAAGGTCTACACTACATTTTGAGCTGCACCTGTTGGTCGGTGACGGTCTCCGCCGGCTTGATGCGTGGCGGAGGTTGCGACGGCAGTGACAGGTGAAGTTGGTGGAGCAGGAGCATCTGCTCTGGTTCGGGTTGCGTATAGCGCGGCATGATCAGCCAGCGCCCGTCGGTGGTGGGCAGGCAGACATCCAGCATTTGAATTGTCGCCAATTTTTCCAGCACGCCGCGGGGTGTCAACCCCGGAGCGCAGGGGGCCAACCGGTGCCGGAGCGTGACCGACAGGGCGTAAGCCAGGAAAGCCACGAAGATGTGGGCCTCCACGCGCTTTTCCACTTGATGATAAATCGGACGCAGTCCCAGTTCGCTCTTCAAGGTTTTGAAGGCAGCTTCAATTTGGGTCAGTAAGATATAGAGTTCCCAGAGCACTTCCGGCTTTTCTCCCAGCAGGTTCGAGCGCAGCAGATAGTGGCCGTCGCGCAACTCCGCCTTCCGCAACTTCTCTTTGTCCAAGCGAAAAGAAAACGTCTGACGGGTGACTTCCTCTCCCTCTTGGGGCAAGCCGATTGGCACGAAGCCGAAGGCGCGTCCCGCTTCCTTTTTAGCCGCGCCGATCCGCAGCAGCAGTTGATCGCGTGCCGGAGCACTGCGGCGCAGCTTGCGCAAGGTCTTTAGCAAGCGCACCAACTTGCGCCGCCGCATGGCACGTTCCTTGGCGTGCCTCCCCGCGCTCTTGGCCAGCACGTACAGTTCGCCATCCGCGGCGAACAACTTCACTTCCACCGACTCACGCACTTTCTGCCAGGGCAATTCCAGCCAGCGCTTTTCGTACTGCTGAATCTTGCCGCGCGGCGTCCCCACCAGGTAGAAAACTTCTCGACCCCCGGTGCGCATTTCTTCCAGTACTTCTTCCGTAGGAACCCCCCGGTCCATCACCCACACCCGCCGTGCCCGTCCATACTGCGCTTCGATCTTGTCCAGAAATCCTCGCAGCGTGGTGCGGTCCGAAGTGTTGCCCGCCAGCACTTCATAAGCCAGCGGAAATCCTTCCGGCGTCACCACCAGCGCGATCACCACCTGCCGGCAATCGCCGCGAGGATCCCGGCTGTAGCCATGCTTCGCCTTGGGAATCTCCTCGCCTTCCCCTTCGATGTAGGTGCTCGTCAGGTCGTAGAGCAGCACATCGAAGCGCGCCTGAAACAGCTCTTGCCAGCGTTGCCGCAGATGATCGAACAGCGCGGTCTTGTGTTCCCCCAGGCGGTCCAGACATCGATACAAACGGTCCTTCTCCGCTACGGCAAAGCCCGTGCCTAACAGATCTCCCAGGGCGCTCTGGTCAAACCCCTGCCGGTGCAAACGGAACTCGCTGCCCGGCGCCACCAAGCGGCTCACCACAAGCAGCTCCAGCACCTTCGCCCACGGCACTTCTTCCCGCCCCTTACCCAAACGATCTTGCCAAAACGCGCTCAGCCCCAATTGCCGCCACAGTTCGCACCCCAGCCAATAGTTGCCAAACGCCCGCGGTCGCCGCAGTTCCATCTCCTTCAGCTTCACCTGCACGCCGTCCAGCGCGTCGGCCGGCAGCGCCCGGTCCTCGGGAAATAAACTCAGGCTCGCCGCCCGCTGCTCGGCTTCATCAAACACCTCCAGCGTCTTGCGCCACGCCGCCTGCTGACTGTCGTTGATCTCGCCCAAATACAAAACCCGCCGCTGCACCACCCGCCCCGAACGCAGCCGCCGACTCTCCTCCACGCTCCAATAGCGGTGCTCCTTGCCGTCTTTGATTCGCTTGTTCGCACGCAGGTACATGGCTGGCCGCCATTGTGCCAAGCTTGAGCGGAGATGAAAAGGGGGTAGGTCTACACTACAAGCCCTTTTGTACAACCCCCATTGAAGTTTCAAGAGTTACCGCGATGCCCACACCGAATTTCACCTGGAATGGCTCCGAGCTGCGAAAGTCGGGCTAAGAAGTCTCTTCCCGAAGGAGCACACACACATGATTCGGTCTATGGAGGAGTTTACGTCTGCGTTTCAGGCCGCGCGCTGTGTCTCAACACCACTTGTGGCCATTCGCACGGCAGACCCCGCAGCACCACGCATTTCATCACCGAGACTCTCAGGCAAGGCCGCAAGATTCCAATGTTGCTCGGGTGGGATATTGTCCGCGGCCTCTATGCGATTGGCCGGGACAGTGGCGACGAACTGACGCGGGTATTGGGTGAACGTCAGGCTGCGACGATAGGGCCGGTCGATGCCTTGTTCTTGGCCCAGCAGCTTTGCGAGGACGGGCTGTTGCTCTACTCGAACGCCCACCGCTTCTGGAATGACCCGGGAGTAATGCAAGGCATCTGGGACCTGCGGGATTCATTCAAGGCGACTGGCCGGATGCTGGTACTGTTGGCAGCCCCTGGCGCGGCATTGCCGCAGGAATTGGGCCATGACGTTCTGATATTGGACGAGCCCCTCCCTTCGACCACTCGCCTGGAGCAGATTGTTCGGGACACATTCAACGCGGCCAACTTGGGCGAGCCCTAGCATCCGGTAATCGTTAAAGCCGTAGATGCCCTGATTGGCCTGGCCGCATTCCCGGCAGAACAGGCACTGGCGATTTCATTGGTTAAGCGCCAACTCGATACCGAGGACCTCTGGGAGCGTAAGCGTCAGATCATTGAGCAGACACCGGGCCTGTCGGTGTGGCGGGGCGGAGAGACCTTCGATAACATTGGCGGGGTCGAGAACGTCAAAAGCTTCCTGCGGGCAGTGCTCGCTGGCATCGAACCTCCCCGCGTCATCGTGTTCATTGATGAGATTGAGAAGGCGTTTGCGGGAACTGGCACCGACCTCTCAGGGGTGAAGACGGAGATGACGGGGACGATTCTCACCTACATGCAAGACCGTGAGGCCGATGGCTTGGTATTTGTCGGTCCAGCCGGGGCGGCAAAGAGTGCAGCCGCGAAGGCCACGGGCGGTACTGCGGGAATTCCCACGATTGCGTTCGACCTGCCAGCAATGGAAAGTTCGCTGGTGGGCGCTTCGACTGAACGGCTGCGCACCGCTCTCCAAATCATTGACGCGGTTTCGCAAGGGAGGATGCTATTCATCGCGACTTGTAATTCCATCGCCAGCTTGCCACCCGAACTCCGTTGGCGCTTCACTCTGGGCACGTTCTTCTTCGACCTGCCCACGGCCGATGAGCGGGAGACGATCTGGAAAATCTATCTCAAGAAATATGCCGTTTCGGGCGAGCTACCAAACGATGAAGGCTGGACTGGAGCGGAAATAAAAGAATGCTGCCGGAAGGCTCATCGCTTGGGAATAACTCTCGCCCAGGCATCGCGGTACATCGTGCCGGTTTCACGTTCCGCGGCTGAACAGATCAAAGCGCTGCGGCAAATGGCGTCCGGGAAGTTCATTAGTGCCTCTATGCCCGGCGTCTACCGCTACGAAGAGGAAACTGCTGCGGCTGGCCGGCGC
The DNA here is from genome assembly GCA_963810005.1 of uncultured Acidobacteriota bacterium. Taxonomy (GTDB): domain Bacteria; phylum Acidobacteriota; class Terriglobia; order UBA7540; family UBA7540; genus Bog-366. The sequence continues at coordinate 77,269 of CAWELY010000037.1, read as the reverse complement.
GTCATCCGGGATTTGGGCGGGCCGCTTACCGTCATACCACCTTCGAAATCCGAGGTCTGAATAATCCTCTTCATGCTGTCCAGGGATTCCGATCGGAAGCCATCACCGCTCAATTGGCTAATGGAAAGCGGTATCCAACGCTCGGGACGGGCCTGCGACTCGCCTCGGACACCTCGGGCGCTACACCCCATTGCGGCTACGCTTGCCTTGAAGCTACGATAAGACCTACGCTTCCGTCCGCGCGCACGCTCCCGAGGGAATACTCCGGGCCCCCTCTCATGTATGGGGCACCTACTTTCCCGGCTGGAAGTCGGGCACGCCGAACTGCCAAAGGAGAAAGCTCCAATCGTCGGCCAGCTTTTCCTGGAGCTGTTTCTCCGTGCCACCGATGCCACCGTGGCCGCCCTCGTACTCGACGCGCAGCAGCACGGGCTTGGCGCTCGCCGTTGCTGCCTGAAGGCGGGCCGTCATCTTCGCCATCTGCCACGGGTCGACTCGGGGGTCATTGTATGCCCGTTTCGAACAGGACGGCCGGGTAAGCCGTCCGGTTTTGGACATGGTGGTACGCGCTCATGGCGTAGAGCGACTTAAACCCATCCTCGGTCTTGGTGCTGCCAAACTCGGGGATGTTGGGCACGCCGTTCGCTGTGGTTTCCATACGCAGCATGTCTGAGCAGCCGACGACGTCAATGGCAGCGCCCAACAGGTCTGGTCGCTCCGTGATCGCCCGGCCAATCAAAATCGCCGCCCGCACTCGTGCCCGTGCCAGCCAGGCGCGCCGGCGAAGTGTAACGGTTATCAATCAGGTATTGGGCGCAGGCGATGAAGTCGTGCCAGGTATTGGGCTTGGTGCTCCCTTTGCCCGCCAAGTGCCACTCTTCGCCATATTCTCCGCCGCCCCGCACATGGCACACCGCGTAAACTCCGCCTTGCTCGTACCAGGCGAGCAGCTTCGAATCAAAGTAAGGCGGGCTTGGAAATCCGTACGCACCGTACCCGGCGAGCAGGGTAGGATTTGATCCGTCGAGCTTCATGTTCTTCGGGTGCGTGATGGAAAGTGGCACCAGCGTGCCATCGCCGCCACGGACTTTGACTTCCACAGACTCGATATTGGTGGGGTCATCATAGGGGCCTGTCGGCTGAAGTTTCGTATCGGTGACCTGCTTCGTCTCCGGATCGTAGGCATAAATCTTATCGGCCTTCGCCCAGGAGGTGAGGTCGAGCAACGCGCCACGCACGCGCGGATCGGTGGCGATGTAGGCGCTGCCATTAACCGGAAGGGCGACCTCTTCCACCTGGGGATGGGGGCCGTAGGGGACGCGCAACACACGGTTCAGTCCGCCGTCCAGCAACGTAACATAGAGGGCATCCTGAGCGGGGTTTATTCCCGTAACTACCGCTTGGCCCGGCGGCACGATCGTCTCCGCCGACGCTAGGTCGGGCTGCCGCGCATCGAGGCGAAGGACCTTATAGCGCAGCGCATTCTTATACGTCAGCAAATAGAGGTCATCACCATGGACTTCGATATCGCTCACGTCGTCGTTGAAATCCGCCACCTTGCGCCAGGCAGAATTGGTTTTGCCGAGGTCGGCGACCGGCTCGATGTAGAAGGCACTGTTGGGCGACACACCACTGTTGATCGACCCGACCGCGTAATCCCAAGTCGGTTGTGCCGCCACACCAGCCGCGTACGTCGGGTCAACGCTGATCGACGGCACAACGCCGTAACCGAACACCGCCGGATCATTTTCTGCGTCTGTTCCCATGACATGCAGATAGGTTCGAACCTTCTGCTCAATCTCGGTGACCGGCGCACCAGGGGGCAGTTTTTGCAGCTTGATGTAGACGAGTGAACGATTGTCCGGCAGCCAGTTCGCAGGGCCGCCCCAGGCGCGGAGCGCCACGTCAGCGGTCTCGCGTCCCGAGGCGGTATCGAACAATCGCATTTCCGTGTCTCTCTCCGCTCCGCCCGGCGCAATACCGACGGCCGCGTACTTCTTATCCGGCGACAAGGCAAAATACTGGATCGCGTTCTTTCCTTTGCCGTGGTTCGGCGCCGCCAGCGTGATCTTTTCGGGATCGACCAAGAGCTTATCTTCGCCCTTCAGCCCTTGGCGCAGGTAAAGCTTGTCGACATCTTCCGTGGGGAGGCGCTTCGAGACGATGTAAAGATCGCCCGGAAGCGGCTGCGCCTGGACTTTTGGGACTGACAGGTTAAACTCCCGGATGCGCGCAAGCAGGTGTGCGCGGCCGGGGATGCTCGCAAGCGCGGCCCGCGTGTAGTCGTTCTGAGCCTTCATCCACGCCTGCACTTCCGGGTCCTTCACGTTTTCCATGTAGCGATAAGGGTCCGCGACCTTGGTGCCGAAGTAGTCGTCGGTAACCGCTCTGAGGGGCGCCACCAGAGGCGCCGTAAGCGTAGTGTCCTCCGTACCCCGACCCTCGATGCCGCGGCTGGGATAAAACCGCCAACCCAACGACAAGAGCGCAAGCAGAACCCACAGCCCGCGCATTAGGGAATTTAAATGGCCCTTTCGCATGATCCTGTTCACCTCGAGTGAATTGTGCCAGCCCTCAAGCTGACGATGCCCTGTCTAGACCTGACCACCACGGAATTTCTGAGAGTATTACGATTGTGACCAATGCATGATGCCAAGTCAAGTAGCAGCGCGTTTGATACGCCAGATGACGGGATGATTCTCTCGCGCTAGCCCCGCCACATAACTTCTGGGAAGCCGAAGTCCCATCTGAACAATTCCAACTATACAAAGGAGGAAGAAATAGCAACTGCATTACCAATCCTGGAACTCCAGGAACCTGGCGCCGACCTTGCCAGGAAAACCGTCTTCATCAAGCTTCATTTGGGCTTGCTGGGCAACAGTCGCAAGGTTAGCTCATCCCAGGTTGAAGTGGATGCCGACAAGGAACTCATCCGGGTGGCGAAAACGCTGCTCGATTCGCCAGAGCTCCAAGCCATCAGAACCCTCGATGGCGACGTTCGCCGCTTCCTTTACGATACGTGCCTGCCATTCGAGGTGGGCATTCATCTTCTGCCGTTGGGTTTGCTGGAGACCGTTGATGAAAGGCTGAACGAGTTCAGGGAGAAGCGCAGAGTGTTGGTCGAGGTGTTCCTGTTCGCCTATCCCCGCCTGTGCCAGGAGGCAGCAGGAAGGCTGCGCACGCTCCATAACCCCGCTGACTATCCACCGGCGGAGGAAGTGCGTTCCCGCTTCACCTTCACTTGGCAATACGTCAGCTATGGCGTGCCGGAACAGCTACATGAGATCTCCGCCCGTATGTTCCAGACCGAGCGCGACAAGGCCGTACAAGCGATGTCGGAAGCCTGCCCGGAAGTTCAGCAGGTGATGCGCGCGTCGCTGCTGGAACTGGTCAGCTACCTGCGTGACCGGCTGGCGGACCAGCCGGATGGCAAGCCGCAGCGACTCCGGGAATCGACCTTGCAGAAGCTGCGTGATTTCCTGCGGACGTTCGACTTGCGCAACGTGGTGGACGACCAGGATTTGAAGGAACAGGTCGATAAGGCACGAGCCCTGCTGGAGGGCGTGAGCACAGATGCCTTGCGGAACATGCCGTTGATTCGCTCCCGCGTGCGGGAAGGCATGGCGGAACTGGCCACTCAGATGGACGCGCTGGCGGGTGACCGCGTTAGCCGCAAATTCCGCTTCGATGAGGAAGGAGGACACAACTCGTGTGCCAATGTGTGAACAGAGTAACGCTAATCGGGTTTCTGGGGGACGCACCTGAACTCAAATTCAGCCAGCAAGGCAAGCCCGTCTGCACGTTCAGCCTTGCGGTCAACGAGAGATGGAAAGACCCAGCAGGGGCTCCCCGGGAACGGGTGGAGTGGTTCCAAATCGTCTGCTTCGCCCGCCTGGCGGAGGTCTGCGGCGAATACCTGAATAAGGGCAGGCACATTTACCTGGAAGGCCGGTTGCAGACCCGGAAGTGGAAGGGCCCTGAAGGCGAAAAGCGCACCGCAATCGAAGTCGTGGCCAACCAGATGCAGATTCTGGATCGGGTGCCCAAGAACGGAAACGGTGCGAAGGCGGTTGGAACATCGAAGCCATCGGAGCCCGTCGATGAGGGCGATAACCCATTTAACGAGCCGGGAAGCGAGACGATGGAGCGAGAAATCCCATATTGACGGGCTGCCCCCGACAGTTCCCACGTTTTACGTCTTGCTGGATGCCTCGATCCTCCGTATGGACCAATTGGAATGAGCAGCCAGCTCCCACAAATCCATTCGGGAAATCGCCGACCCCAGAGAAAGGGAGTCTCGGCCAGCCACCGAACGAGAGGAATGCAGAAGTGTATAAGAAATCGCTGAAGTGAGTCCCTTTCAAACCAGAGGAAACAGAATTTGTCCCTTTCCTGGGCTGCCGGAGCCGCTCGGGATGGAAGGAATAAGAAACAACTCCAACGGAGCCAGTTTGATATACACTCGATGGCAGGCAGGTAGCCAAAACAGAAATCGTGGCTGAGATGCGGTCGAGTGACGGCGTACTCTTCCATTACCCGTTTAGGGAAGAGGGGTCGACCACACCGCCGGAAAGCGTCTAAGGGCAGTTCGCGTACGATCGGCGCGACTCTTTATGGGAGGTGGGACTATGCCGGACCGATTTGTCGTTGTTCTGCGCCAGGGGATGGTGTTGCTGCTGGCAGCCGTGGTGATGTTTCTTCAGACCGTGCCATCGTTTGCACATGCGGCTCGCGCCGATGCCGAGAAGGCGAAAGTCGAGAAACTGGGTGTGGGTCAGCACGTGATGGTGAAAACCCTGGGCGGTGAAGAATTGCACGGGACCATCACCGTGATTGGCGACCAGTCTTTCAAGGTGAAGCCCGATAGGGCGAGCTCCGAGCGCGAAATCGCTTACTCCCAGGTGGCGAAGGTCAGAGCGAATCCGGGGAAGGTAGGCTGGATCATCCTTGCAGTAGTAGTCGTGGTGGTGGTCGTAGTGGTGGCAGTCGCCCTCGAAAACCGGGGAAAGATAGGGGGCTTCTAGCGGAATCGAGCCTCATGGCGCGTCTCGGGATTAGAACCACATTGCTGGCGGAGAACTCTTTTGCATTTTGGGCGGTGGGGGAGGGGGTAGGCCGCGCAAGCGGTAGCCACGGTGTCGCCGCGGCGACCAGTCCTGACCATAGGTTCTTCTCACGCCTGATACCCCAACGGCAACAGGACGTTGTCAATTTGAATGTGGCACGCCGATACCGTCAGCCCACCCGAAGTGTGATGCCGTCCTTGCTTTCGTGGGAGCGACACGTAAGAGTCCAGTCCCGCACTCCGATTCTTGGCCCGGTTCGAGCCCTCTTGGCACTGAATCCCTCAGCGAATCTTTAATCCATCAAACCCGCAAATGTATCTCGCCCTTAACTCGGAATGAGTGCCGGAATCTCTATACTAACCAGGACAGTCAGACAGTACTTCGCCTTTCCCCCGTTTCAAGGCCGGTTGCTGGTAGCAGCCGGCCTCCCTCTACCAGAGGCAGAGAGACTGGGGAACACGGGAACGTCGGATGCGCACAGTAGTTCGACCGCAACAACAATTGAAGGCATTTGGACCATCCCGGCGATACTGCGCCACCAGCCTGTACGGTTGTGGGCGGAATGGCTTGGCCGCAGCAATACGGGATTTGGCATTGCTGAATGATAAAATATATGTGATGGATCTCATGGCCTAGCGGCTCACCAGCTCCTGAACGACGATTACCACACCTCGTATCCCTTGACGGTCATGGCAAGCCCCCTGCGGGGTCTGGTACCGGTAATACCGTGGTGGCGGACAATCCACCAAGCCTGGCGGCTCAACCTGCCCCTTGGAGTGAATGGAACAGATGAGGGTATGCTGTAATTATAAATCCAGGCTCCGCCCACCTGCGACCTGGTGGCAGACAGCTACCATTCCCTCCTGGATGATGCGTCCTCCACTGAAGACCAGTGAAGTCTCCTCACGGAGACTCCATTGAACGACCTGTGAAGCCAAGCAAGGATCAGTAACTGCCGCTCATTACCTCGTGAGCGAGCCTTGAACAGTTGTAACAGGCGGACATAACCCAAGGAGAAATGCCAAGGCACGTAGCTACTGCCCATATGGTGAGGTATATATGGATGAACACACTGTCTGGTTTGATGGAGCCTGTGGACCTGTCAATCCCGGAGGAACAGCCACATTCGGAATGCTTACAATCCAGGCTTGCAAGCGAAGGACCGGTATGTTCAGAAGCACCAGGGCCCAAGGCTGGTATTGCAAGATTGGCATAGTGTGCATGATATAATGTATGTAAACGTGGTAATCGGTGGAGCTCATTGCCGTGATCCGCTCACCAGCTCCATCGATGTATTGTCGGAGCCATTGCCTCGGGCTCAAAAGCTCCGGCATCTGAGACCGTAAGGTCTCCGTCATTGTAGGGACGCAGTCATGTCGTGGCTTCTCTTTCCCAAGGGGGGAGTCAGGATAACCAGAGAACGAGGGATGAACTCTGACTGGAGCTTACATCCTAGCCGGGTCAATAACTCAAGAGACTGGCGAATCATCTGGTGAGGGCGTCTGTCGGGGTGACGTTAAAGACTGGACCTATACCCGTAAGACCGGAAACCGGCCCACTGCGCAGTCGGAAGTAACGCCGATACACTGGGAATTATCCGGACAACGTCAGGAGTGTATGACACCAGAGCTGACAGGAATCCATGAATCGCTGGTAGAGCGTAAGTGAATCTACCCGAAGCGGTGGTGACCACCACACAGAACCCAATAGGTAGGGGTTCGTGTCTCTGCGTAGTTCGCTTCGGTTCCGACCGCATCTGAGTTTAACCCGCATGTCTATTGGTTCCCGATGCCATGTATCGATACTCCCGGTTTAAGATGGAACTCGTGGTTGACTTCCTCGATTCCACCACAAACTCTCCACGGCGAGCGATGAGCGGCAGCGAAGTGAGCGAGCCGCGATGAATCAACCCTCGCCAGGAGGCGGAATTTCAATGATTACCGAGGAGCGTAGGTTTATGGACCCCAGCATAATAACTTTGCTTCCGAAAGACAAATAAATAAGTGTGCGCACATCCCACGCCAGCAATGCCCTATCCATCACCCACCCCCCAGTTCCGCGCTCCCCCCTCCCTCTTCCCTCCCCAGCGACAGGAGGCTCTATGAGTAATGAATACCTTGCCTGGTTCGATGGAGCCTGCGAACCTGTAAATCCCGGTGGTAAAGCCACCTACGGAGTGTTAGTAAAAGACCAAGATGGTACTGTTCTGGTCTGGGAGCGCGGCTTTGTTGGTGAGGACAGTGCCATGTCCAATAACCTGGCTGAGTACGCCGGTGTTCTCTGCGTCTTGAAGTATCTGCGTTCTCTTCCACCTGCCCGAGCAATCATCCGTGGAGATTCCAAGCTGGTAATAAACCAGCTCAATGGCAGGTGGCGTATACGCAAAGGACTGTACCTTTCGACAGCCATTGAAGTAAAAGCCCTGCTCGCTGACCTGCATGGTCTTGGATGGCAGGTAAACCTATGCTGGATTCCACGTGCCCAAAATGAGGAATGCGACGCATTATCGAAGAAAGGTAAGCGTCCGAAGTTGGCCGTGTTGACAGGCATGGGGGGATATGTCCACGGGCGGATTCGTGGACACTTGGCGGATTGTGCTACTACTGGTCGGAGGGTGGGGCAGTGGCGAATGGAACGACATTCCAGGGCAGCAGTTCTTCGATGTGGTTGATGGGATGGTCGGGGAGGCGGGAGAGCACGTCGCGGAGGTAGCTCTCCGGATCGAGGCCATTGAGTTTCGCGGTGCCGATCAGGCTATAGAGCACGGCGGCGCGTTCGCCGCCCTTATCCGAACCGGCGAAGAGGTAATTCTTGCGTCCGAGAGCGACGGCACGCAGAGCCCGTTCGGCGGCGTTGTTGTCGATTTCCAGGCTACCGTCCTCCGCGTAGCGCGTCAGCGCTTCCCAGCGTCCCAGCGCATACTTCACGGCCGCGGTCGTATCCGATTTCTGCGACAGCTTGGGCAAGCAGCTTTCCAGCCACGCGTGTAACGATTCCAGGAGGGGCCGAGCGCGGGCTTGCCGGATCTCCCGCCGCTCGTCCGGTGGGCGGCCGCGGATCTCCTTTTCAATCGCGTACAGAGCCCCGATCCGTTCCAGAGCTTCCTGGGCAATCGGTGACTTATGAGCAACCTGAAGATCGTAGAATTTCCTTCTAACGTGCGCCCAGCAAGCGGCCTCGCGAATGCGCCCGGTCGCATAGACTTGGTCGAATCCCGCGTACCCGTCGGCCTGCAGCGTGCCCGCGAAGTGGCGCAAGTGGCCTTGGGGATGCTCGCCCTTGCGATCGGGCGAGTACGCGAACCACACCCCGGGCGGCGTGGTGTCCCCGGCGGGCCGGTCATCCCGAACATACGTCCACAGTCGCCCCGTTTTCGTTCTGCCCAGGCCGGGCGCCAGTACCGGCACCGGCGTGTCGTCAGCGTGTAACTTTGCCGCCGCCATCACGTGACGGCGAAGCTCCTCGACCAAGGGCGCCAGCAACTGGCTCGCGCCACCCACCCAGTCCGCCAGCGTGGTGCGCTCCAGTTCCACGCCCACCCGCGCATAAATCTCTTCCTGGCGGTACAACGGGAGATGGTCGCAGTATTTCGATACCAGCACGTGCGCCAGCAAGCCGGGTCCCGCCAGACCCCGGGCGATCGGGCGGCTGGGCGCTTCCGCCTGCACAATCTTGTCGCAGTGCGTGCAGGCCAGCTTCGGCCGCACCTGCTGGATCACGTGGAAGTGGGCCGGAACGTACTCCAGGATCTCGGAGACATCTTCGCCCAAAGCTTTCAACGCGCCGCCGCAGTCCGGACAGGCCGTTTCCTTGGGCAGAATCGTCCGCTTCTCGCGCCGCAGATGACCCGGCAGCGGCCGCCGCGCCGGCATGCGGCCAGGAGCCGCGGGTGCCGTCGCCTCCGGCGTAGGGGAAGCCGCCGGGGGCTCCGCCTGAGCGGTGGCCAGTTCGTCCAGTTGTAGCTCCAATTGCTCGATCTGCCCTTGCAACTTCTCCGACCGGCGCCGAACTGCATTCGTCGCAACTTGGCGATCAGCAGTTGCAAGCGTTCGATCTCGGCCTGCCGCCCCGCCAGTTGTTCGTCCTGCACCTGAATTCTTTCCGCCTGCACGGCGAGCGTTTGATGCTGGGCGTGGAGGAGAGCCTTTAAGGCTTCCGGGGGGAGCGTGTCGAGATTCGGCAGGGCGGGGCGCGCAACCATCACGACCTTAGTATGGCAGATATTCTGTGATATGCAAGAAGAAAACACACGATAATGCAATATCTATTATAAGAATATCCGAGGGCGAGGAATTTCCCGGCTTACACGGCCATCTGCGGCGCCGCGGTGCGGATGGGACGTCGCCAGTCGATCCCTTCCAGCAGCATCGAAAGCTGCGCCGGCGTGAGCGAAACCACGCCCCCGGTGGCCTGCGGCCAGATGAAACGCCCACGCTCCAGCCGCTTGGCAAAAAGACACAGGCCGTCGCCATCCCACCAGAGCACTTTGAGCAGGTCGCCGCGTCGCCCACGAAAAATAAAGACCTGCCCCGAAAAGGGATTCTCCTGCAGCGCCGTCTGTACCATGCCGCTCAGTCCCACAAACCCGCGCCGCATGTCCGTCACGCCCGCCACGATCCAGATTCTCGTCCCCGCCGCCAGCCCCATCATGCCAGCAACTCTTTCAGTACCAACCGCAGCGCTTCGGGATCCACCGCACCCGTCAGTCGCAACTGTCCCTTGGGAAGTTCCACCTGAATCACGCCGGAGAGGCTGCGCGGCATCGGCGCACCGCTCGGGTCCGCTCCCCCCTCTGCCAGGCGAACCGCCAACAAGCCCGACAGCGCACGGTTCCGGGGTTTCAATAGCCCTCGCTGGTACTGGCGGCGCCAGGCGAATACTTGGTTGGCGTTCACGCCATGCGCCCGCGCCACCCGGGCCACCGATGCACCCGGCGCCATGGTCTCTTCTACAATCTGGCGCTTCAGCTCCGCACTGCGGTACTGTCGCTTGGCTGTGGGAAGTGCCTTACGCGAGGAAATAGCATCAATCACTGCGGGACCAGAAGTGTCCATCTATTCCTCCAAGTGGACACTATCGAAGTGTCCACTTGGAAGAATGCCCGCCTATTCTCGATTTGTCGAGACGGCCCAGACCGAACGCTTACGAAGAAAGCATCCGACAAGCCGGATTCGATACACGGGAATGCGCCGAAGCGGCAGGACCCACGCGATGAGTTGATGTTGGGGAGAACGATCAAAACCACCGGCATAAAGGTGTTGAGAGCCGACCCCTCAAAGGGTAGCGGTTGGTGGGTATGCAAATGTTCGTGCGCTGGAGAGTTTGTAGCCCACGGATGGAATGTAAGGCTTGGGCGTACGCGGAATTGTGGCAGTGAGGAACATAAAGTCCAGCTGGCATTCGCAGGGTGATCAGGTTGACCTTTATCTAACTGGAATATTCCATGGTCAATTCATTGCGACACCTTCATTAAGTGCTCCCACAAGATTGACATGTCATTTGAGCCTGGCCGCAAGGCCACGGCGGGTCAGTCAACTCAGCATGTTCTTCACCATCAGGCCCACCTGTCCTGCCTGGACTTGCTCCCTCCCCGTAAATTTATCCCTGCCTAGCAGAAGAGTGACTTGAGGTCCTTTCCTGGAGCAATACTAGGGGTCGTCTTCACTGCCAATGGCGCCAGGGAGCTTTGGGATTCCTAATTCAGCTAGGTATTCAAGAACTACAGTGCTCTTGATTTCGAGTTCTCATGCTAGTTCATTGATCCAGATCTTTAGCATTGGATTCGGACCTCACATTGAGATTTCATTGCCGCCCGATAGCATACACCTGATGTCAGAATGACAGTCTCGAACAGTTCTTCCGCAGCTAGGTATGGCCCAGTGATACCCCCCCCGGCTCAGGGTTGCACCGCGAACGAGTATTCACCGGAATCGATGGCCACCAGGGTGCGGCGGCCCTCCACGCGCAGGAATTTCACCCCATGTGCCTTGGCCAGAGGTTTCCCGCTTTCGGTGATCACGTCGGGGTTCTCGGCCGGCAGATAGACCGTGGCCGTCGTGTTCGCGGGAATGCTCACACGGAGTTCGAAACGGTTCTTTTCGCGCTTCCAATCGCTCAAGATCGGGCCGCGAATGGAATCATATCGCGCCCGAGCCCAAGCCAGATTTCCGAGCACTGGACGGATGATGATCTTCTCAAACCCCGGCCCCGAAGGATCGGGACGGATCCCCGCAATTTCCCGGAACAGGAACGAACCGATGCAGGCGCCGAAGGGGTGATGGTGTGAACCTGCGTTACTTTCCAACGATTCCCCTAGGGTGCTCGACCCATCCGAGATCATCTGGAGAAAGCCAGGTACGTCCTCCTGCATGGCGACGGTGAAACCCAGTTCTTCGTAACCCCAGTCTGGCAGGCTGTTTAGCATGGGCATGACGCCGACGAAGCCCGTGGTCAAGTGGTCCTTATGCTGGTGAATGTTTTCGATCAGACGCTCAAGCACCAAGTCGCGCTTGCCCTCTGGAACCATGTCAAGATAGAGGGGAAGCACTAAGCTGGTTTGCGAGTCCCGAGCGTAGAGTCCGGTCTGAGGGTCAAGAAAATGCCGGTTGAAACTGGTTTTGATCTGTTCTGCCAATAACTCGTATTTCTGTGCGTCATCCCCTTTCCCCAGCAGTCGGGCGGCGCGGACCACCTCCATCGCGGCGAAATAGTAACCTGCCGTAGAGGTCTGAATAATCGGCGAGTGCTTCGGGAGGCTGTGGTCGAGCACCGTGGGCCTGGCACCGATTTCCATCCAGTCGCCAAGCGACCAGTCAACCAGGTGGTCCTTGGCGGTGCTGCTCAAGTAATCCACCCAGAGTTTCATTGGTTCGTAAGCTTCTTCCAAGGCGCGTTGGTCGCCGTAATAGTCGTACAGCTTCCATCCCACGTAAGGAAGCGTGCCTCCCCACCACGGATCAGAGAACAACGGCGCGGAGCCGTCCGCAAGGGTCCGTCCCCAGCCATTGGTGGGAACAATGGGCGGGACATGGCCGTTGGCTTCCTGCGCATCCATCATGTTGAACAGGTAGTGGGTGTAAACGGGGGCGGCGCGGAAGTTGTAGACGGCTGCTTCCATGGTGTTTTGACCATCCTGGGTCCAACCCATTTTCTCCCGTGTGGGCTCCTCGCCAGGCATGCTGTGCGCACAGTTGCTCAAGGTGCGGCGCACGGCCTTTTGAAGCTGGTTAATCTCTTGATTGGAGCAGGAAAACACACCAGCCGATTCCCAATCTGTATGCACGCCCCGCGCCTGGAGACTTGCCAACTCGGGTTTGTGGTCGAGGCCGGTCACCTGCACGTAGCGGAAGCCGTGGTAGGTGAAGCACGGCTCAATCGTGCCCTTGCCTTGCGGGTTGAGGATCAGTTCGTCCGTTTGAAAACGGCCATAGGTGTGGCTATGCGAGTACGTCGTATCCAGCGTGCCGTCGGGGTTGAGCACCTCGTTGTACTCAAGCGTAATCTTCTGCCCGGGCGTTCCTTGCGCCTCGAAGCGGACCCAGCCCGTTAGGTTAACTCCCAGGTCAAAAAGATAAACTCTCGGTTTCGGCTCGCTCAGCTTCACTGGTTGGCGGGTTTCGGTAACGCGGATGGGGGGTTCCATCTGTACGCGTAAGAGCCCTTTCGGTGCCGCCACGGGCACGGCGGGCTTCCAAGAGGAATCGTGGAAGTTGGGCTCGTTCCAATGCGGCATCTCGAGCCCCGCGTCGTATGTTACACCGGCGCGGATGCAGTTAAAGATCAGCGGCCCCGTGGACCATTTCCAGGCGGCGTCGGAGGCAATGGTCTCGCGGCTGCCGTCGGAATAATCAAGATGGATGTTGATCAGCAGGCAGGGAGTCCGCCTCCAGGGCGCTTTCTCAAACCCGAAATGGTCGGGCGTAATGGGATGGAACCAGCCGTTACCGAGAACCACCCCCACCGCATTGGCGCCGGTCAGGAGTTGGCCGGTCACGTCGTAGGTAACGTACAGCACCCGTTTGTCATAGTCGGTGAACCCCGGATCGAGTACGTGGTCGCCCACCCGCTTGCCATTCAGGTAAAGCTCGTAATAACCCAAACCGGAGATGTAGGCGGTGGCGCGGGTGAGGCGTTTGGAAAGCTTCATCTCGCGGCGCAAGTAAACGGCATGGGGATCGTCCGGGCCGATGTCACTGCCGATCCAGCCCCCTTGCCAATCACCGGGGCTCAGCAATCCCATGGACCATTGCGCCGGTTCGCTCCAGGCCGAGGTCTTTCCGTGCTCGTCCCACACCCGCACTTTCCACCAGCAGCGCTGGCGGGACGAGAGTGGTTTTCCGCCATAAGGAACCTGCACCGATTGATTTGAACCGGCCTTGCCACTGTCCCAGAGATCGCCATGACCGGTGCGCAGGGTGGCTTCACTCGCGGCCACGAGAATTTGATAAGCCGTCTGTTTTTTGCCCCGCTCGCCGGGTGGCGATTCCAGCACCCACTGGAGGCGAGGTTGCGGGGTGTCAACCCCCAAAGGGTTCACAAGGTATTCACACCGCAGTGCTACCGGGCGCAAGTCAGAAACCGCTGATTGTCCGCCCAGATCCCCATGGATCACCAACACGAGAGTGATCGTCAGCATCGATCGTTCGATGCCTCCGAGCCGTTTGAAATAGGCCATTTTAGTCTGGCGTCCTTTCCGTCCAAATAAGCCAGAAGTTCCGTTTTCAGATATCAGACGACCGGTAATGTACCCCCAAGTGCCCATGAATTCAACGTGCAGCTGAGCATTCAGTGCAGGATACTTCCAGGGACGACGCAAGGGGTCCCTTCTACCCCTCCTGAGAATTTCAAAGCCAGCAGTTGCCGTTTTTCCGACCCTCTCCTCATACACTTTTTCTTTCCGCTGCCTCCCTTGTCGATGAAATCTTTTGAGGTTTGCGGCTCGCTTACCCGTCCTGATCACCCCAACTTATTTCCCAATTAACACCACGTGTGGCACCTGTGCCACGAAAAGGAGGTTCCATGTTCGTTGAACTCATGCCGCTGCTCGCCGGCCGCACTGTGCTCATCACGGTGGCCAAGGTGGATGACAAAACACTTCGTCCTTTGGTTACTTGACTCACACGTTGAGCGGAGGTCTAATCGACTATGTTCCGGGCGCGATCCTTTTCTTGCGGTGTCCTCTTATGCTTCCAAACTCGGCGCCTTGTGCGGCGCAGCATGAACGAGAGTTGGGCAGCCTCTAAGAGAGGAGGGCCACATGAGCGAACACTCTGGGTCATGGCAGCAGGGGTTTGATGACGGCTATGCCTGGTGCAGGGACGCCAAGCAAATGGGCCCCTTGGAGCAGGCGGCCGGGTTTGGGGCTTCGAACAAACCGTACCGGTCTGGTGATGAAGAATACAACACCGGCGTAGCGGACGGAATTGTTGAGGCGACGGCGCAAAGTTGAATGAAACAGCCGAAACACCCGCTCACAACTAGCGGGGCATCGATGCTCCGCTACTGGTTGCCAGTGCGATTCTCTTGACCGACGTCAAGACTGAGCGCAGACAAACGGCGCAAAGTAACACAGTCTGTCAGTTTTCCAAGGCCATTCCCAGCTCTCGGCCTGAGTTTTCATAAACTTCCCACCCGGACAAAAAGAACGATAATTGCTAGGAAGTCTAGCTCGCCTTTTCTGGCGAGGAAGGCATATCGCTCAACAAAACTCAGGCCAGGTGTCTGCCCGATTCGACCAAGGGTAAGGACTGTATATTGTTCGGCGAACTCAAACCTTACGCTGACTAAACCGTCAGACCAATACCATGCCCAGGACGTATCCATGACACACAGGATTACGAACCAAGACAGCTCACCCCCAACCCCGCAGAATCACAAAGGCAGAATCCTTCTTGTTCACGACGATCCCGGGAGTCTGCAGTTCCACCTTACGATTTTCTATGAGCAAGGATTCAGCGTGCGAAGCTGCAGTTCCTATGAAGAAGGCATCCGCTGCCTGGATTCCGAGGCTTTCGACTTCGTTATTGTCAGTCAGGGAGGCCCGGGTTTTGAAGGGAGCTCTGTGCTGGAGCACGCCATGCAGGTCGGACTGCGCTTGCCGGTTTTGGTCCTGACGCGTTTCCACGAAATGCGCTGCTACTTGGACGCGATGCACCGTGGAGCCGTAGATTATCTGGAAGAGCCCCTAACAAGATTAGAATTAAGTCGCGTGATCGAAACCCACCAGAGCCCTCAACATGCCGTGGGAGCAACGGGAAGCTCCGGCCAATCGGCTTCTGGCACGGCTGCGATTACGGGCGAAGTTATCCACGGAGGAGGCGCACACAGGAAGCAGGGCAACGGTGGAGCGAACTCAAGCCTGCAAACCCTCCTGATTGAATCGTGAGGTCACCGGGTGATTCAATGATCGGGTAATCGGGTGAACCGGTGATCGGGTGAACCGGTGATTGAGCGATTGGGTGATGGAATGATCGGGTGATCTCAGATTTCAGATTTGCGATTCTCGAATGGCGATTTTCGAAGTCGGCAAATGGATTCATCTTCTCACCGGAAACTGCCGATAACCGATACGGGGAAGTGTGTCACGCCGGGGCTTGGTCCGTTGGCTTTACCGGCCTTGCGCCTCCGGAACTCGCCTTTAGCTTGGCACTCGTCACTGGTCACCGCTCTTGTCATCCTGAACCCTTCGCTGTCATTCTGGGTGCCGCGAAGAATCTTGCTCGGTGGCTCCGCCAGATGATGAATTCCATCGCGCCGCGACCGTCGCAGCACGCTATCGCGGTAGGGATACCGGTTACCCGGTACCCCCCGCACGGATCCGTACGGGCGCTCCTTAGCGCATACGGCTCTTAACTCGGATGCTGGGCGGCGAACCGCACTAAGAGCCAGGGATGCAGCACGCGCGGCACCGGCAGCCAGCGGACAGCCAGCCGGTGCAGGCGGTCCCAGTTGAGTCCATGGCGTTGGCGGCGTTGCCGCAGTTGGGTTCGCCACAGACGGGTCAACCGAGCCCGAAAGGCGAGCAGGCTGTCGAGGTTTCCCGGTACCGCATAGTAGTTGAAGTAGCCTTGCGCGACCGACCGAAGCCACTTTCCCGTGCGCGCGATCGCATCGTGCCGACGCTGCCGGAGTTGCTGCTGGAGTTCCTGCCGCTTCTTCCGCAGTCGCTGGCCGATGGTCTGGCGCTTCACGGTAAAGTACCCCTTCCGGTTCTTCCCGCTGATATGCGTGAAGCCCAGGAAGTCGAACGTTTCCGGCTTGCCTTCTCCGCGTCGTTTCCGGTTCAGCTCGGCGTACCGCCCGAACTCAATCCGGCGCGTTTTGTCGGGATGCAGTTCCAGCCCAAACTTCCCCAGCCGTTCCCGGCGCATTGGGGCAGGTCGTACTTGCGGCTCGTTCTTGCTTGACAATGAATACGCACAAAGAGTAGCCTTCCGGTGAATACGTTCCGAGTCACGTCCTTGGCGGTGCTGTCATGCCTTGCCGCACACCAAGCCGCCGGCTATCTGACGAATTCGGATTCGCCCCGGTGGAACCGTCGCCCCCCCCGCGTGCCGGACCATCGGATTCGGCGGGCACTCGAAGTGATGAAGCGGGACTACCGCTCCTGTTTGACCGCAGCCCACCTCGCGGGAGCGGTGGGCCTCAGTCGGTCGCGATTCGAGCACCTCTTCGCCGCCGAGACCGGAAGAGGATTCAAGCCTGCCCTGCGCCACATTCGCCTTTCAGAGTCGTGCATTCTTCTCGCAGAGTCAAACCTGAGCATCAAAGAAATCGCGGACCGGGTCGGATTCCGCAGCGCCCCGGCCTTCTCGCGGGCCTTCGAAAAACTGTACGGCGAGCCACCTTCGCAGTGGCGTCGGCGGCATGCAGAGGTTGGAGATGGCACGTTTGGATAAGAAATAGCACATTTGGGCAAGTGACTCACGTTGACACTAAGATTTGAAGGGATAAGCTAGCCCTTTCAAGCTGACGTAGAAACTCGGACGTGATCGCAGGCAGCGGCTCTTCGAACGAAATGGGGGTCCACAGTTATGCCGATGAACGATCGAGCTGAATCAGGTGCAGGCAGGCGTCCGACCAAGATCGAGACGCTCGCCAACATTATGACGGTTGTTGTATCGGTCATACTGTCAGTAGTTCTGGTCAAGCAGTTTCTGCTGCCGCCGCGCGGGCGTCGAGCAGCCGATCCGGAAACGGCAGTGGGCACAAACCTCAAGGGTTCCCTGCCAGGAGTCGATTGGGGAAAGAATGGCCGTACTCTCATTCTCGCCATTTCAACACGTTGCCACTTCTGCACCGACAGCGCGCCCTTTTTCAAGAGGATCGAGAAGGAAAGGCCGAGGGACATAAAGTTGGTGGCCGTTTTACCGCAGCCGGTCGAGGAATCTCGAAAATACCTGGATGGCGAGGGCGTACATGTGGATGAGGTCCGGCAGGCAACCCCCCAATCAATTGGAGTGGTCGGCACGCCCACGCTGCTGCTGGTCGACGCCCGCGGGAAAGTCTCGGACGTTTGGCGGGGAAAGTTGCAGCCTATCGACGAAGAGAAAGTCATAGCCATCTTGCGGAGTGCCGCATCCCCGTAACGGGTTCCAAGCCTTTGGAGGAAGGGGGAGCGACCACACCAAGGAGATTTGAGCGCTTAAGTGAAATCCAACCATGCCGTGTTGCGATGGGTTGGCGATCGTTGTCAACGCCAGTGTAGTGTCCAGGAAATAGCTGGACAACGCTTCTTCTCGTAGCGCCGACATCCTGCCGGCAGATGTCGCCGGGACGGCAGCGCTACATTGTCCACTCAATTAGTGGACACTAAACTAGCGAAAGGAGCACCTCAATGCAAAAAGGACTGCAATGGCTTAGTTTGGCTGCGTGCTGCCTGCTGGGCACGGTTATCACTTGCGTACTTTTCGTCCGCAATTCGGGCAAGGTAAGCGTGGTCCCGGTTGTCCAGGCCCAGGAGGCTTTGATGGGAGGGTCGAAATTCGTGGAGATTGAACCAGACGTTCCTCGGGAGGCGGCAAGGGTCGTAAAGGTTACTGTTGGCGACCAAGTCATTACGCCGGGGTTCTTCAACCCTCGGAAGGGTCCTTCCGGGGTGCCGTTCCAGGCTGGCGACGACTGGTTGAAAAAACTGACCTTTACGATCAGGAACCGGAGTTCAAAGAAGTTTGTGGAACTTGACATGCGCATCTGTTTTCCGGACACCCAGAGGACAGGACACCAGATCTGTCAGCCCATTGAGTTGGGGCGGATGCCTGAGAATGTCGCGTATACAGATCAGGGGAACAGATTTGACCAGTGGAGCAAGCAGCCCCTCGATTTTCGGCCCGGTCAAGAGGTGAAGATATCCTTCGCGCCTTACGCCGATGAGATTCGGAGGAGGATTGAAGAGCGCCAGCCATTTTCCACTGTCAGCAGGTGCTTCATCAATGTGGCCGTCGGGTACTTCGAGGATGGAATGCAATGGCTCCTCTCCGAGTATTCTGTGCCCGACCCCAGCCACCCCGGCTCGTTCAAGCCTGTCGATGAGTCGGGGGTCCCCGTTAAAGACAAGCGAATGACATACGCGCCGAATGAAGCTCACGACTAGCTTCTGGCCGCTTGCCGCCGCTCGGCTGCCAGACCAGAAAGGAGCTACGCTCTATGAGAGAGGTTACCTTTTTACTGAGAATGTGGGTTTTCGTTGGGGCGCTGCTGTTGCTCCTGTCGAGTCCCAGGGGGGATCGTGGGTACGCGCAGGGCTCTGGATCCTGCATTAATCCCGTAAGCTCGCAAGCGAGTTGCCCGTCGGGCTGTACCGACAGCACGTTCAACCAATATACCGCGCAACCTGCGAATAACGGGGTTTTCTATCTCGACGATAATGGCCCAGCGCCATGTGGCAATGCCAAGCAGGGGGAAAGCTGCAGTCCGCCACTCCAGTATTATCCGGTCGGGGACTTTTCTGACTGCTTTGCGGGCCTGGGAGTTGGCTGCACCGGGGTTGGACAGAACTACATGAATTGCTGCGATTCCACTGCCCAGTGTGTGTCGGGTGTCTGCTGCCTTCCCGACGGCCAATCCGGTTGTGATGGTAATAACGATTATTGTTGCTCAGGTGATTGTGAGGGCAGTTCCTGTCAGTCCTCGGGCGGCGGTGGCGGTGGTGGCGGCGGGGGTTGCACTGACGACGGCGATTGCCCTCCGGACAGGTGTTGCAATGACGGCAATTGCGGATCGTGTATGGGTTCGAACGGCATTGGGCACACTTTAGACCGCGTGTCGTCGCCCAAACCGCCTAAAGCCGGCGACCGGAAATGACCGGCCGGTCCGACTGTCTCGGATGATGCAGAGGCTTTCACAAAACTCTAAGTGGTTTGGCTGCAGGCAGTTGCAGACCTCGATTGTGCCATTATCCTATCCACTGCAAGCCCTTGTGGTGCAAGCGGGTAGCCATCTCTGAAACTGCGATGCCGTGTCAAGCAGTTTTTGACTGCGATTGACAAAGGTCCGCGCGCAACTTCAGAATGGCATTCCGCCGGCGAAGCGGAAGCGGGCTCTGCTGGCGAGCAACCCGCCGAGCGCAGAGTTAGGCGCGCAGCGGCTTACTCTGCGGTTCTTAACACGATAATTTCAATGTGTTTATTAACACACAAGTTTCTCCGGCAGGTTCACCAAGCGCGCCTTCTCGCGGTTGATCTCCAACCCCATCCAGGTCCCCGCCTTCGCTTCGATATACCCGCGCAGCTTCGGGCTGACATCGCGCGCCAGCACGACAAAATCATCGGCGTAGCGCACCAGTTTCGCCTTGGCCCAGCGGGCCGGCCCTGGCGAGCCCTGGAACACCTTGTCGAGCCAGTGTAAGTACAGATTCGCCAGCAGTGGCGAGATGGCGGCCGGAACGCAAAAGACAACGGGGGCCGGGTGGGGGCATGGGCGGCGGGTGAGGTGGGTGAGGCGGGCGGGGCATGCTGAGTGGAGGGGGCCCGGCACTCGGTAGCGGAATCGAAGGGCGGAGGGTAAGGGTATGCTTGCTCACCAAAATCTCTTTCCCCAGCAGGCGGAGGATTTTCTGTCGCGCGCTCCCCTCCATCGTCTCCGCCCTCAAGCGCAACGGGGCACAGAAACCGGTGAGCGTTTCCCCCCGCTTTGCGTCCTTGAGGGAAATGGGCTTCGCGATCACCGGCCCGCTCGCCCAACGCTCACGCCTCCTATCCGGTTTTTGTCCATCGGCTCGCACTTTTGCTCCACGCTTCCTTCCGACCCCGCCTCGCGGCGACGCCCTTGCGCTTCGCTAACCCTTCACCTCCATCCGATTGGATAGAGGACTTTCACCTCCAAGCTGTCAAACCTGCTCGGCACACCGGGTGGCGCCCCGATGCATCGGGGCGCCCCACGAACACGGGCAACATCTCTGTCACCGGGTCCCATCCGTGGCCGGTTCTGGCTTTTTAGGGTAGCACAGGCAATCCTGCCTGTGTGCTATGCATGGAATCCATCAGCCCTAGCCACAGGCAAGAGTGCCTGTGCCACCCTGACTTGTCGGAACCGGTTGCGGGTGCCTCGGCGAAAACCAACTCCGGTGGCGGGTCGTTCTACAAGCTAGTATCCTTCCCCGGCGAGAAGCGCTTTCATCCGTTCGAACCCCTTGGATCCCGCGGCGAGCAAGCAGACGGCGGCCAGAACGGGGCACACTCCCGCGACGAGAATCGCCGGTCCGAACTGCCTTTGGGGCCCGAGTATCCATCCGGTAATAACGGGCGCGGCGGCGCCTGCCACCACGGAGACTGTGTTCAGGAATCCGATCGTCCGCCCTACCATATTCTTCGGCGGCACATTTTGCGAGATCGTCCAGAAGTTCGAGTTGCCGATTCCGGTCGCGCACATTGAAAACGTGAGGATGGGAAGTGCCCAGGACCGATCCGGTGCGACCAGCAGCAGCAAAATTGCGGCCGTCCCGGCATAACCCACCACTGCAAACCACAAACGCGCCCGGAACACTCCGATCCGGGCCGCCCATTTATCCACCGCCGCGCCCGCGCCGACATTCACAATAGCCATCGTAAATAGCGCCGTCGAAACCACCCGCCCCATTCCAAGAGTGGAGAACCCTCGGGAAAGGATCAAATAGCTTGGTATCCAGGTCAAAACGAAATACCAATAATAGGAGGACAGCAAGATGGACAATGACATTGCCCAAAAGACCCGGTTAGTCAGGAGCAGGCTCCATGTCCACCGCCGGGGCGCGGCGAGATCGTCAGCCGCCTTTTCCGCTTGACGCGCCGCACGGGTCCCGTCGGAGGGGGCGGCGGCAAGCCAGCAAGGCAACCAAATCAGCGCCCCTAATCCGGTAATGGCAAACATCATGCGCCAGCCAAATCTGTCCAAGAGCAGGGCTCCCACCAGCGCCCCCAGGGCGGGTCCGATATTCTGGCCCGCAATGTAGATCGATGTGGGCAGACCTTGATCCTTCCCCGCAAAATTATTCCGGATGAAGGATATGCTGGCCAGGGGAGCAATCGATTCGGCAAGGCCCAGTACCATGCGCAAGCCGATCACGTCGCCGGTCCCACGGCTGAGGGCAATGGCCGCCGATGCTAGCGACCAGACAAGGAAACCGCCCGCGTAAGACCGGCGAATGCCGAACCGGTCCACGAGGGCGCCGGCAGGGATCTGAAATATGGCATAAGTCCAGAAAAAGGCAGAGAGGAGCACCCCCATGGTGGCGGGCGCGATGCGGAAATCCCGCATGATCGATGGCGCCGCGATGCTGAGGTTGCCGCGATCAATATAGTTGATCACGATGCCGAGAAAGACCAGCGAGAGGACCATCCAACGGCGGTTCATGCGCCGGGCCACCTTTCGAAACGGACCCCCAGGGCCGCGTTTGCAATTGCCATCCATGCCATGCATTTAATCTATGCGCGAAGCCGTGCGGAGGCAATAGTGGTGCGAGACGACAAGTCCTGCCGGGCACGAAAACCCGCGGCAATGTCGGCGCAACCCGCTCCTGGGCAGGGTCAGAATCACTGGCATGATGAGCATTAGGATTACTTCACCGCTTCACTTGTAGGCAAAGATCGCGGCATAGAGGATGAGGACGATCATGACCAAGCCGATGGTCAAGGCGGTGAAGCCGAAACGCCGCCAGAACGTAACGACGACCGGCGGCGGAGCGGGCATCAGATGTTTTTCCAGTTCACCCCGCTCGACGCAGTTCCCGGTACTCGCGCGGCCGGTCGAGCTTGAACTTCTCCAGCGGCTCGCCCTCGGTAAACACCACCGTGTCGATGGGAAATCGCTCCGGCCGGAAGTGCGTGTTGAAGAAGTGCACGGTGAAGATGAATCCCACGGCCAGCAGCGCCTCGTCACTGTGGATGATGGTGGCCACGTTGATCATCGAGCCGGGCAGCAGCCGCGTGAAGAATTCCGGGAACCAGAGGAATAACCCGGTGCTGCCAATAATCGCCACGCCCCAGAACACCGCGAAGTAATCAAATTTCTCCCAGTACGTCCAGCGGCCGTATTCGGGGCGCGGCCCTCTGCCCACAAACCATTTGAGCGAAGCGATGAACTCCCGCCCGTCGCGTCCGATTGAACACCATGCTCTCCGGACCGAAGATGAACTGCCGCCAGGTTTTGCCGCTCGCCCGGCGCTGGCGGAGCAGGTCCCAGAGGTGCAAGCCGAAATAGGTGAAGGTGAGCACGGCGCAGAAGCGGTGGATGAGCCCGGCGCCCTCGAAGCCTCCCAGCAGGTGCGAGAGCACCTGCGCCCAGCGCGTATAGGAGAACTTCAGCATCATGCCCGTCATCGCCAAGCCCAGAAAACTGGTGATGACCATGAGATGCAAATTGCGGTCGAACGGCCGGAAGCGGCGCACGTAGGCCGCGCCCCTCCAATTTGCCGTTCGCCTTCAACTCCCGGCTGTACTGGAGCGAGCGCGGCAGCCAGGCCGCCGTATGCAGTCCGGCCACCACCAGCGTGCCCATCAACAGCGAGGTCATTCCCCAGAAGGTGAGGAACAGGAAGGGATACTTTTTGGGATCGTGGTGGGTGGCGTGGGTCAGATATCCCGCAAAGCGGCGGTTGGAGCCGGGATGGCACTGGCCGCAGGTCTTCACCACGTTGGCGCGACTGAGCCGCGAGGCCGGATCGGTTACCGAGCGGACATCATGAGCTCCGTGACAGTCGTAGCACTTGGCGGTTTTTACGTAACCCAGCTTGGAGACCTTGCCGTGGTAGGTGTCGAAGTAGGTTTTGGTGATGGCCTCATGACACCGGCCGCATTGGTCCATGATGTGGAGGCGGAAGTCGGAGAGATCGGTGCGCCGGATGGTGTGCGCGGAGTGGCAATCGCTGCACACCGGCAATGGCTTGGCGGTGTGGGTCACTTGCGGGCGAGTGAATGCTGGTGATGAAAGACTCGTAGATGCCGTGATGGCACCGCCCGCAGGTGGCCGCCACGTTGCGGGGGTTGACGCTGGAGCGCAGGTCGCGGGCGGGGAGCTCGCGGTGAGGGGTGTGGCAGTCGGCACAATTGGCCGTCACCGTCAGCCCACTCTTCAGCAGCCCCTTGCCGTGAATGCTCTCCTCATAATTTTCCACGATGTTGGTCTGGGTGCCTTTATAACGGAGCGCCGCCTGTTGCCCCGTGCGATGGCAATTGCCGCACAGGGTCGGAACGTTGCGCGAAAAGGTCGGCGAGTGGGAATCGTTGTGGCTGAGGATTCCGTGCTTGCCGTGACAGTCCGCGCAGGCGGGCGCGTCCGGGCTGCCTTGGGCCAGCAACTGGCCATGAATGCTCTGCTGGAAGTCTTCGGCGGCGCTGGCGTGGCAAACCGAGCAATCGACCTTGGCGGTTATGGTGGCGCAAGGCCGCGCCAGCGATGGGTCACCGCCGGTATGGCATTGCACGCAGGCGATCCGCGCGTGCCGCGACCCGGAAAGTTCCTGCTCGTTCACGAACATGGAGCGCCCGCCGCTGGCGGTTTTCAACTCCGGGTTGCCATGGCAGCGCTGGCAGTCCTGGTCCGCCATCCCCTGGGCATAAAAGGCACGCCGGATCTTGTGAGGCTCGTGGCAGTCCACGCAGGCGGGGATCAGGCCCGGGTGCTTCTCCCACAACTCGCCGCGAATGACTTTGCGGTGTACGGTCTCGATCAGCGCATGGCACTTCGTGCAGGTATGGGCGATGTTCTGTTTGGAAATCGAAGACCGGGGATCGGTGTGCGGCAAAACGAAGTGCGCCGTGTGGCAACTGGTGCAAACCGCCGTGACGATCAGACCCCGTTTGAACAAGCCTTCGCCGTGGATGCTTTCGGTGTAGTTCGCCAGGATATGGTCCTGCGGGATGTTGTGCGTAAGCTGGACGGGCGAGCCTTCGTGGTGACAGCGGCCACACAAAAGGGGAATCTGGGTGGTCGTGGTGGGAGAACCGGGATCGCTGGGCCGCAGAATGTTGTGCGTGCCGTGACAATCCTTGCAACGAGGGGCCAGCGGGTCACCGCGTTTGGCCGCTCTCCCGTGCAGGCTTTCCGCATACTGCTGTTTTTCATCGGCGTGGCACGTGCCGCAGTCAACCGGGGTGAGCTTGGCGGGGTGGGGAAATTCCTTTCTTGCCCTCCAGATCGCTGTGGCAACTGGTGCACTCCAGTGTGGCGTGGGGAGAAGCCCGCAGAGCAGCCTCGTTGAAGGGGGGTGGGACTCCCGGCTGGCGCTTGCCGGTGCGGCGGCCGGTTTCGTGGCAACCCAGGCACGCCTTGCTTCCCGGCAAAGGCTTGGGTTGCTGGGCGTGTAAAGTCAGAGCAAGGAGGACAATAGACAACGCTTGCGGCACCAAAAGTCACCAAAAAACGCTTGCGGCCACGCCCAAATTCATACCATTTGTCCGAAATACTGCGCGCTTTCCGTGGAATTTCCCAGCAAGCCATCACACCAGCAATTCGGTAACCAGTGGAATTGGCGCTGCCGAATGAATGCGCCTTTGGGAGGCAGCCTGGCAATGGGCGGTCCCCGGAGAGTGTCTGATGTAGGGTGACAAAGGCGGAGCTGGCGGGAGTTGGAAATCCTCCCTTCCTGTGCTAGATTATTACCGTTCGGTTTCATAGGTGCAAAGTCTGCGTTGCGTTTGGGAAAGGGACCCAACCGCCAACCGCGAAAGGATGTCAGGCAGTCTGCCGGTGTCCATCCCTCGCATGCAGATTGGCCGTGATGTCCGAGCCCCCCGTTAAGAGGTGTGTGAATGGCAAGCCCCTGCCCCCGTTGCGGAACCACCAAAACTGAATCTGTCCGGCACGGATTTATCTACAACACGCCTTGGAACATGGGCTACCACTTGCGTCGCTGCTCGTTCTGCAATCGCTGGCGTCTATTCAAGCGGTTGGACCGGCACCGACCGCACCCGGATGATATGACGGTGGAAGAACTTCAGGAAAACTTCAATCGCAAGATCGCGGAATCATTGGGGAAGACGGATGAAGCTTCGAAAGCAAATGGGGGAAATATGGCTTCTAATTCCCCGGAAGAATCCACCGGGCTGGGGCGCGGCCAAGTAGATCATCGACCAGTGTGGCGGAAGCGGCTGACGAGGATCGAGACTACCGCTTTTGCCCAAAGTGCGGGAGCACAGTTTATCGCCGCTCCCGCCGCCGATGGTATGAACGGTTGGTAAAACGGCCGTAAGATGGCGCGCTGTTTGAAGTGCGATCACCGCTTTCCATACCCTCATTAGGCCGAAAGGCGAGGCTTAAGATCAAACGCGCCGCGGTTGAAACTTACCCGCGCCTAGGCAAAACCACTCAAATCGTGATACATCTTCCTCGATGAACTCTGCCCACGTAACGCGGCGCATTGCCCAGGCTTCCGGCATTGTGATGGCGAGCGTGCTGGCCAGCCGCGTTCTGGGTTTCTTCCGCGATTGGACCGTCGCCCACCAGATCGGCTCGAACGCCATCACCGATGCGTATTATCGCCGCTTTCACCCTGCCGGACTTCCTGAATTACCTGGTGGCGGGAGGCTCGCTGAGCATTACCTTTATTCCGGTTTTCACCAAGTTCGTCGCGGAGAACCGCGAGGATGAAGGCTGGCACGTTTTCTCCACCGTGGTGACCTCCATGGGGATATTGTTGGCGGCCCTCGTGGTGGCGGGAGAAATCTACGCCCCGCAGTTGGTGAAACTGATCGCTCCCGGCTTCAGTCCCGCCGAGAAAGCGCCGCGTCATTTTCCTGACGCGCTTGATGATGCCAGCGCAAATCTGCTTTTATCAGGGCAGCATCCTGAGCGCCGTCCAGTATGCCAAAGGGCAGTTTGTGGTGCCCTCGCTGGCCCCCGTGGTTTACAACCTGGGGATTATCCTGGGCGGCGTGCTGCTTTCCCCGCGAATCGGCATCACCGGATTCGCCGTCGGCGTTCTTGCCGGAGCCGTGGCCGGAAACTTCTTGCTCCAGGTTTATGGCGCCCGGCGCGCCGGCGCCCGTTTCTCACCCAATCTGGACCTTCGTCATCCGGGGTTTTGGCTGTTCATCAAGCTCACCGTCCCCATCATGCTGGCGCTCTCGCTGGTGTTCACGGACGACTGGATTATCCGCTGGTTTGGCTCCTATCTGGTCCACGGCTCGATCACCTGGCTGAGTTACGCCAAAACCTTGATGCGCGTCCCGCTCGGGGTCGTCGGCCAGGCGGTGGGCGTCGCGTCCTTCCCTTTCCTGGCGCAGCTTTACTCGGAAGGCAAGCTGGAAGAATTGAACCGCACCCTGAACGCCACGATGAAGGGTCTGATCCTGCTGCTGATGCCCATTTCCGCGCTCACCATCGCCCAGGCGACGCCGCTGGTTTATCTCGTGTATTCCCACACGCGCCTGCGGGCGAGCGATCTCCAAGCCACCGCCGCCACCCTGGCCGTCTTTTCCCTGGGCATGTTTGCCTGGGGCGCGCAGAACATCCTGGCGCGCGGCTTCTATGCGGCGCGCGACACGCTGACGCCCGCCATTGCCGGAACCGCGCTCACCTTCCTGAATCTGCCGCTTTATTGGTGGCTGGTCCATCACTATCAGTATCTGGGATTAGCCCTGGCGAGTTCCGCGGGAATCATCGTGTACACGCTGCTGCTCTTTGGCCTGCTGAACCGCCGCACAAAGAATCCGGAGTCAGCGGAGATGGTCTGGTTCTTCCTCAAGATCACCGCCGCATCGGTGATTGCCGCGGGAGTGTGCTTCAAGCTGACCCAAGCGCTGCAATCGCGCATCGGATGGCAAACCACTCTGCACGCCCTGGCGGTTCTGGTGATCGTGAGCTCGGTGGGATTCGTCATTACCGGATGCTCGCCAAACTCTTCCGCGTGCGCGAACTGGATTCCTACCTGGCGAAGCTTCGCCCTGAGACCTGAAAGCCTGGCTGGCCACCTATTCTCGGGATCGAGATGCAAGCGCATCATCGCTTTGGCGAGTAGCCTCTGACCTATAGCCCCCATGCTGTTCACGCTCCCAGTATTCATGACGCCCCGCACCGATTTCCTTTGCACCCAGCTTGAACGCCTCACCCTTCTCCACGTAACAAAATGACCGATTTCTTACCATTAGTAGCATATAAGAAGCATGCAGGTACCACGGTATAGTTGTATGGATACAACGAAATCATACTTTCTTAGGTAGATTAACCTCTGTACTATAGACGTCTATGATTCGGATGTAATAGTTGATTTAAGCGAATGTGCTCGGGGCATCCGCGGTCCCGGATGATCGGCATTCCGTCTCGTGGAATGTGCAGCATGACAGAGCAGCCTCGGTCTGCTCAATGTGGTTAAGTGTTGGCATCCGTCTACGCAACATCTCGGGGAAGACGGTTCGTCCTTAAGGGGGATGTATGTCTTCGGCTATGTTCAGCACTCTGGATCCTTCTACGGAGAGCCGCAAACGTCGCGGTGTCGCGTTTTTCTGCGGCTTGCTCGCCGAAGCTCTGTGATTGGTGCGGCAGTTTTTGCTTGGGGTGTTGTTCCCTGAGGAGTTGACATGTAACCATAGCACTTCATTGTGACCTGGCTCCCTGGCTGACGCCGCCGGCGAGCCGGTCTTGAAGCCACCGCCCGAGATGGCGCGGGTGTTCGTCCCGAAGCTGAAACCCCCAGAAGCCCCTGCACTTCCCGACCCCCCTCCACCCCTCGTGGCCGACCTGGCGGTTCCCAAGTTCGACCCGCGATTTCCTCTCCCCGGTACGTGTTCCGGAGCCCCCATTGCCAGCTCCACCCATTGCCCAGCCGAGCCCGGCCCTAAAGTGCAAATCGCAGTACACACCGGTCTTTTTGGTGGCGCGGCGGAACCGGTCACCACGAAACGTCCTGTGAACGAGGTGCAGACGGGTGGGTTTGGGAGTCCCCAAGGACTGCCTGGGCCGAGCGCAAGGTGATAGTCCCGGCAACGTCCCCAAGTTGGGATCCTTTGGACTTCCTGACGGTCCCGGTGTCGGAAACGGGACCGGCGGAGCTCACGGTATTCAGGGAGTGGTCGCCAGCGCCGGTTTTGGCAGCGGGATAGCGGGCGCGGGATCTGGCCGGCGGAAGCGGCGGGGCCCAAAGTGACGACGGGTGGTTTCGAGAAGGTAGCCCATGGTCGCGCATCCCCGACGAAAAGTCTACCGGCAGCGCCGCCGCCCGTGGATTTCCAGCCCGTCGAGATACTCTCCAAGCCTACCCCGGTCTACACGGAGGAGGCACGCCGGTTGGGAATTCAAGGTGAGGTCGCGCTTTCCGTGGTCTTCCAGGCCAGCGGCGCGATCAAGCGTCATCGGCGTGGTCAAATCCCTGGGACACGGGCTCGACCAGGCGGCGGAACAGGCTGCCGCACAGATTCGTTTCAAGCCAGCCCAGCGCGACGGCAAGCCGGCGGATTTTCCGGCGACCTTGCGCATCCAGTTCCGGCTGGCCGACCAATCCACTTAGTGGGAGGAGAAGTCATGTCGTATTCTTCGCATCGGACGCGCCGCTTGGTTACTTCCGGTCCTTGTACTTGCCACCCCGATGCTTTTGCCCCTGGCGGGGCGCGACCGATCAAAGCCCCCGAAGGCCGAGATGAGCCGAGCGAACCCGCGGAAATCACCAACATCGTCTATCGCATCATCGCCAATGAGTGGCAAATCCGCACGAAACTGGCAGGAATTCTCTCCTCGTGTCGAGACCTACCTTCAGTACTATCAAGCCGGACCCTGAACTGGGCGATGTTGCCACGAACGATGCTTACTTTTTGGGCCGGTTGAAGTTCAGCAAGAAGGTCGACAATAAGGCGATGGAAGCATCCTTCATTCCGGATTCTACGCTCGGACTGGTTGCGTCGTCGCCCCGAGATGCTAAGAGCGCACCTCCACCTGGACCAATTCGCGGTGGAACCCCTGGTGGTGGATGAGAATAACTTTGATCGGAAGCACTACACCTTCGACCCTGTCCGCTGGGAATACTTGGGTGACATCCGCTGCCTGGCCATTGATGTCCATCCCCGAGGCACCCTAGGGCTATCGGAGCCTTTGAAGGACGCATCTGGGTTGAGGATCATGACTACGCGATCGTTCGCTTGAACGGCACGCGGATCAATCCTCCGCGTCGGGATTTTTACGTCCACTTTGATTGCTGGCGCGAGAATCTTCAACCCGGAGTGTGGCTGCCCGTCTACATTTACAGCCAGGAATCGGACCTCGGCAAGCGGCTCCGCTACAAGGCGGAGACACGGCTTTGGGGCTACGACCTCACCGCCCGTCATCAGCAGCAGGAGTGGACCAATATCCTGGTGGATGCCCCCGCGCCCGTCCGTGACAGCAGTGAAGTCGCCTCGGACCTGTCCCCCGTCGAGAGCCAGCGGCAGTTGACCATGGATGCCGAGCACAATGTGCTCGACCGGCTGGAAAAGGCGCGACTCATTGCGCCGCCGGGGCCCGTGGATAAGGTGCTGGAAACGGTGGTCAACAACCTGATGGTGACCAACCATCTCGAAAACTTGCCTCCGGTCCATTGCCGCGTCATGTTGACTTCGACTTTGGAATCGTTCAGCCTGGCCTATACGATTGTCCTCAGCCGGGGTCTTATCGATGTCTTGCCCGATGAGCCGAGCCTGGCCATGATTCTTGCTCATGAACTCGCGCACATCGCTCTGGGACAAAAACTGGATACCAAGTACGCTTTCAACGACCGCATGCAAATTTCCGATGAGCAATTGCTTGCCAGCTTGGACGTGGCCCGGGATCGCAAGGATGAAGCTGAGGCCGACGCCAAGGGAATTGAGTTCCTCAAGAATTCGCCCTACAAAGACAAACTGGGCCAAGCCGGTCTGTTTCTGCGGGCGGCCGCTGACGCCGCCCCGCACGTTCCCCACCTCTTCGGGGCGCACTTGGGCAATGGGTTGACCGAGGGCAACAATAAGATGATCCGCATGGCGGCATTGATCAGCGGCGCTCCCGCGCTTAACCCCAGGAACGTGACCAGATCGCCGCGCTGCCCCTGGGCTCACGCGTGCAGGTCAATGCCTGGGATGGAGCCGTTGCCTTCACCACCCGGAAGGCGGTGCCGCTCGTTGATGCCAGTGAGAAGATGCCCTTCCGGGTTACCCCGGTGATTCCCTACTTGCGATATCTACGCGCAGATGCCCAAGGATCGAAGCGTCCGCTAAGAACTAGGGACGAGCGGGCTGGCGGGAACGATATCGCGGGACCGCGGCGCGGGGCGACCATCGCGTTAGCCTCATTTCATGGCCGTCTTGGCCATGATTAGACGGGTAGGGTGCTCGTGCCACATCCTACTTTCCCACGCAAAAGTTTTGAAGATGATATCGAGGACGTCGTCGGCGTAGGTGGCGCCGGTGATGAGGTCGAGGGGACGCAGCGCGTCGTAGAGGTCCAGCAGGAGCATTTCGTGGGCGTTTGCTGCTCGGCGGCTTGGCGGGCCTTGGCCAGGCCGGCGAGTGAATTCTTGATGAGCTGTTGGTGGCGCAGGTTGGTTATGAATTCACCTTCCGGCCCGATGTCGCGCGCGGGGGCCGCCAGGGCGAGAATCTTTTCCTTGAGCTCGTGAATTCCCTCGCCCGTCAGCGCCGATGTGCGGACGATTTCGGGCGGGGTCGTTCCCGCGTCCCAATCCCCTTGCACGGACTTCGCGGCTTCCGCGGCAATGTAGCGCCGCCCTTTAGGGCGGCAGGTGCCGGGCTAAAGCCCGGCGCTACTTCGGCGAAACTTGCGGTGGCAAGTCCGACTTGTTCAGGGCAATGAGCAGCGAGCCCAGAGGGCGCAACTTCTCGAGCAGACGGGAATCATCCTCCGTCCACGGTCCCGAGGCATCAACCACCAGGAGCCGCAAATCCGAATCGGCGATGGCGGAAAAGGTGCGCTCCACGCCGATCTTCTCAACTTCGTCCAGGGCTTCGCGGACGCCCGCCGTGTCCACAAAGCGCAAGGGGATGCCGCCGAGGTTGGCCGTCTCCGCCACCAGGTCGCGAGTGGTTCCGGGGATGGGGGTCACGATGGCGCGCTCTTCATTCAGGAGGCGATTGAACAGGCTCGACTTGCCGACGTTGGGCCGCCCCACAATGGCCAGCGTCAGCCCTTCGCGCACGATGCGGCCGTACTCGTAGCCCTCCACCAGCTTCTCGAGGTCGGCGCGGATGCGGTCGAGGCGGGTGAGAATCTCCTGCCACGCGATCACCGCCACGTCGTCTTCGGCGAAGTCGATGCCCGCTTCGAGGCGGGCGATGAGTTCGAGCAGCACCTGCTTGTGCGGTTTCAGACGCGTGGAGACGGAGCCCTCAAGTTGTTGCGCGGCGACGCGGGCCTGATAGAGCGTCTGCGATTCGATCAAGTCGCGAACCGCTTCCGCCTGGGTCAGGTCAATGCGCCCGTTCAGGAAGGCGCGCAGGGTGAACTCACCCGGCTCCGCCGCGCGCGCGCCCTGAGCAAGGCAGCACTCCTCGAGATACCGCAGGATGACCGGGGCGCCGTGGCAGGAAATCTCCACCACGTCTTCCGCCGTGTAGGAATGCGGCGCGCGAAAGCAGGTCACCACCACCTGATCGAGCACCCGGCCCGATTCCGTTTCCGCGAACGCGCCGAGCGTGGCGTGTTGAGTTTCGAGCGGCAGGTTGGGCAGTTTGATCAGGCGGGTGGCAATCTCGATGGCGCGGGCGCCCGAAAGCCGCACCACTCCCAAACCGCCTCGGCCCGGCGGAGTGGAAATCGCGACGATGGTGTCTTCGGTCATAGGATCGGGTGATCGGGTGATCGGGTCATCGGGTGAACATTGAATCAGCTGTCCATGGTCCGTGGTCCTTGCAAGGTCATCCGATCATGCGGTACGATCACCTGAACAGACTGACGAGCCACTGACGAACGGACAGGTTGAGCGGGTCAACTGGTTCTATGCCACCCGATGACCCGATGACCCGATCTCCCGATTACTTGGCTGGGATAGATCACGACCTTGCGCTCGGGTCCCATCCCTTCGCTCTGGGTGCGGACCTGAGGCTGGTCTTTCAAGGCCAAGTGGACGATGCGCCGCTCGCGGGGATTCATGGGGCTTAGGGTGAAGGGATCGCCGGTATCGATCACCCGTTCCGCCGCCACCTGCGCCATCAGCCGCAACTCCTCCATCCGCGTTCGCCGCCAATCGTGGCAATCGAAGGCAATTCTGCGGAAATGATCCTCATCCAGCCGGATGGCCTTCAACACCACGTATTCGAGGGCATGCAAGAGCGTGGCGTTCTTTTCCAGCAGCAGATCGGCGTCCGGCCCGGAAAGATCCACGACGTATTCCGGCGCCTCCGGGTCATCCGCCTGGGCAGCAGCCTTGTGAATGGAAAAAGTCAGCTCAAAGGGGCTGTGCTGCAATGATCGCGTGGAGCATGGATTCCATCGAGCTCAAGTATTTTTCGATGTGCGTGTTCAGCCGGAGGGCGTTGTCGGTGTCCATGTTTCACCCCTTCGCCTCAGCGGGCTTGCGCGGCACGGGAAGAGAGGGTTGGCGGCGGCATGCGTCGATTGATGAAAACCTGCTGGAGAATCTGCACCACACTACTGGTGAGCCAGTAGAGGACCATGCCGCTGGCAAAGCGGTAGAACAGGAATCCCATAAAGATCGGCATGAACATCATCATGCGCTGCTGGGCAGGGTCGGCGGTGGCCATGGGCGTCATTCGCTGCAAGATAAACGAAGCGATGGTCATCAGAATCACTAAAACCGGAATGGAAAGGACAAACCCAGAATATTGAGCCGGTCCGGCGCGGAGAGGTCCTTGACCCACCAGATCCACGGCGCGTGGCGAAGTTCGATGGCAAGGTCGAGCACACGGTAGAAGCCATAGAGAAAAGGCATCTGCAAGAGCATGGGCAGGCAGCCGCCCAGCGGATTGATGCCGTGCTCGCTGTAAACCTTCATGACCTCTTCGTTCATCTTCTGTTTGCGCGGATCGTTGAACTTGTAACTCTTGTACTTGTCCTGGATGCCCTTGATGATCGGCGCAACCTTCTGCATTTCCTGCGCGGAACGAAGACTCTTGAGCTTCAGCGGGAACATCGCCATGGTGATGATGAGGGTCAACAGGACAATGGCCCAGCCATAATTGTGAATCCAGTGGTCGTAGATATATCGCAAGGCGATGAACAGAGGCTTGGCGACGATGCTGAACCAGCCAAAGTCCACCAGGGAATCCAGGGGAGGATTCACGGCCTTGAGCACGTCCAAGGCCTTGGGGCCGACAAACAGGCGGAATTCCAGAGGCTTGGGCTGCGTTTCCACCAGGGTGGCGGCAAGAGGCTTGGGCTTTTCCTTTTCGGTCCAATCGGGCGGCAACCACTCCTGCCGCGCCAGCCGGAAGGAGACCTGATCGGGCGCATCGGGAAGGAAAACTTCGGCGAAAAATTTATCCTCGAGTCCCGCCAGTTGCAGCGGGCCGGGAACAGTGCGGTCCTCCTTCACTTTGCTCTTGGGCGACGGTGGTGAGGTCGCCAATCGAACCGTAAACCCCCACGCGGTAGCTCTCGATGGCGGCGGAAGCGAGCGAGTGATCGCCGAATCCGCCCGGCCAAGTGACCTCGACCGGCAGATTATTCTTGCCGTCGAAGACGCTAACCTCGACCTTGGCCACGTAATCCGCGCCGAAGGAGAATTGCTTCTTCACTTGCACCTTGCCGTCGCTGTAGGTGAAGGTCAAAGTGACGGGAGGAGAGAAGGCAGTCCCCGGAGTGCACCGGGGGCTCCTGCCCGGAGGGAGCCGCGCCAGCATTGGCCTTGGCAACGTAAATCCCCTGGTTGACTTGCGACTTGAGCGCGGAATTCGGCAGAGTTCAAGCTCATGGGGAAACCCAGACTTTCACATGCCGGAGCGTTGACGGTATCGAGCAGTTGGTCCTTTGCGTCGCGATAATTCTTCAGCACCCAACTCTTGACCACTGCCCCCTGGGTGGAAAAGGTCACGCGGTAGAGCTTGCTTTCCACCACGATGTCTTCGGGCTTCGCGCCTTGCAATACCGGCAGTGCCGCGGGTGCAGGCGGCTGCGGCGGGAGCGGCGGCGCTCGTGGCCGTCGTCTTGGGCGCTCCCGGCGGGCCGGCTGGAGTGGTCGCCGCCACCGGCGCGGCCTTCTTCGGCTCGGGAGGCTGCTCCTTGACGAAGTACACGCGATACAGGATCAGCATCACGATGGAGAGCGCGAAGGCGAGCATCACGCGTTTTTCTTGGTCAAGGTTCAT
Source organism: uncultured Acidobacteriota bacterium (assembly GCA_963810005.1). GTDB lineage: Bacteria > Acidobacteriota > Terriglobia > UBA7540 > UBA7540 > Bog-366. Next base: position 42,510 of record CAWELY010000037.1, on the reverse strand, counting down.
GGGTTTAGGTTACAGGTCACAGGTTACAGGGCACAGGTGACGGGGAACAGGAAGAATGAGGATACTCTGTTCTATAACCTGTTCCCTGTCACCTGTGCACCTGCTCTTTCCGGCACCGGGTCGTAACCGTAACTGCCCCAGGGCCGGCAGCGAAGCAATCGCCCTAAAGCCAAGCGCCCGCCCCTCCACACTCCCCATTTTTCGACCGCTTCGATAGGCATATGCCGAGCAGGAAGGGTGGAACCGGCAAGTCGAGGGCAGCACGGGCGAAAGACACGCTTGGTAGAAACGAATCAATCCCAAAGCCAGAAGCTTCATGACAGGTGAAGGTGACGGTTACAGGGCACAGGACGGCGCAGTCCTTACTGTTTTCCCTGTTCCCTGTAACCTGTAACCTGTCACCTACGCGGGAGGCTGCTGGGGAAACAGCCGCAACAGTTCCCGCTGGAGCGTGGCGAAGGAGACTTTCCCCACCGCCTCGCGAGGATTGACCAGGATGTCCCAGCCGCCCGGAAGGTTCCACTCGATTCAGCCGGAACACTTCGCGCACTCGCCGCCGCAGGCGGTTGCGCGGACAGCATTCCCCACGCGCACCGGCGTGGTGATTCCCAGGCGTGAATGTGGTAACCCGTTGGGCCGGCAAAAGACCGTGCATAGTGACGCGCTGCGGCGCTGCCCTTCGTCGTAAACCCGCCGAAACTCGCTTCGGCGTAGCAGCCGAAAAGTCTTGGGGAAAGCTTGAGAGGTCAAACGATCTCTTTAGGGAGTCAAGCGATGGCGGCTCTTCTGACGGCGGCGCCGCAACACATTGCGCCCCCCCGGAGTTCTCATGCGAATACGAAAGCCGTGCGTTTTTGCCCGGCGCCGGCGGTTGGGTTGAAAGGTACGTTTCAAGACGCAATGCTCCCCGCTTGGATTTCCTGCAATATTGTCGAACCAATAAGATACCTTGCGGGAAGGATTTAAGTCAAGCTGAGCGCAAATGAGCCCACGATCGCGACGATGGAGCGCCCTACGCCCGTCGCCGCAGCAAATAAAAGCAGCGCCCCTCGGTTGCCGGTTGGGGCGGGAAGAAATCCTCCACGCGATATCCCACGGAGAGATAGTGTTGAAAGATGCGGCGCGCTTCCAGCCGCCAGCGGCGGGCCAGGGGCATGGCTTGCGACCGCATAGCGTCGGTTTGGGCGGGAATTTCCACCAGCATGCGGCGATGGGCGAGGTCCAGCCGAATCGCCCGGTTCTGCGGAAAGCCCTGAGCGTTCAGCCGAGTCTCATTCACGCGCGGCAGCGCCGGATCAAACGACGGAGTTTCCCCGCGGAGGCGCTCTTCCACCCGCGCCGTAGTGATTCGCCAATTCGCCACCCAGCGATCGCTGGGCAAGCCCTTTTCCAGCAGGCTGGGGAAGCGCCCATAACAATCCGGCACGTATTCTTCCGCCCGTGCGCCCAAGCGCGAAATGTTCAACCGCGCGTTCCGGCTTTGCAGCGGGTCGAACGTCCAGCAGATGGACTTGAGGCCGCGCTCCAGAGCGATTTGGCGGTGAACCAGTTTCATCCTGAAGCCCAATCCCTGGTCCCGGTACTTTGCTTCCACCGCCATCATATGCGACCAGTGGATCAGGCGGCCGTGGTACTGGGCGAGGAACGCGAAAATGAAACCCACCACCTTGCCATCTACGAGGGTTCCAATCAGCGCGCCCCCGTATTTCTGCGCCGCCGTCAGCGCCTCACAGGTGACGCCCGGCGCGCCCCAAACCTGCGTCTGCACCAGCTCGCATTGCCGAGCCTCATCGACATTCTTCAGCAGTCTGACTTCAACTCGAGGCATGGGCGTCTCCCACATTACGCGGATGGAAAGAAGAGCATCTTCACGCCAGGCCGCTCGCGCTCGTGCGCCGCCGGAATTATGCAAACCCCCCAGCCGATTTCATCATTCACAATTCATACTTCCTTCATACTCTCCCAGACCTTGCCGAACAGTTCGATCGACCCGGGCCCGAAGCCGGCGTAATGATTATTGAAATACCCCATCACTTGAATGCGCCGATTGAGAAGCTGGCGGATGATCGGAATCCAGATGCGCATTTCGTCTTCGCGGTCGATGATGATGCTGGTCCCAGTGCTGGGTTTTTTCCTCGATCCCTTTGCGGTCGCCGAGCCAGCGGACGTAAGCAAAGTCGGCGGTAACCACATCCAGCCTGCTCACCAGTTGCGGAATGGGAGTCATCCAGGGGTGATCGATCAACGCCAGAGCCACGCGCTTCTTGCGCAGGACGTCGAGCAGCCGCGCATTCACCCAGTACTTATTGCGGACCTCGAGAGCGTATTGGAATCCGCCCGGTAACTCCTCCAGAAAGGGAACGAGGCGGGCCAGAAAATCCTCCGGGCGCGCAAATGCCTTTTTGTTGAAGTAAGGGAACTGCAAAAGCAGCGGGCCCAGGCGGTCCTCCAGCAGGCTCATGGTGCGCAAGAAGTTTGTCAACTCCTCGCGGCAATCCTGCAATACCTTTTCGTGCGTAATTACTTGCGGAAACTTGGCGGCGAAGGTGAATCCCGGCGGCGTGCGAGCGCGCCAGTTCCGCACCATGGCCTCGGAAGGAATCCGGTAGTAGGTGGAATCCACTTCCACCGTGTCAAAATGCTGGGAGTAAGCGCCGAGGAAATCCGCGGGCGGCGTGCCGGGCGGATAAAAAGGTCCTACCCAGTCTTCGCTGGACCAGCTCGAAGTGCCAAGGCGCAGGTTGGGAATGCGCGGATAATCCATGGGCGACTAATGTCAGGTGCCTGTTAGGAGAAGGATCGAAACTCGAAAATAGAAATTCGAAATTCGCGGGCTTTGCATCGAATTTCGAGTTTCCAATTTCAAGTTTCGGCTTCTCGTACCCGGGCACCTGTCGCCTATTCCATCCCGCACATTCCGCGTTGAGCAGCGCCACAGGAGCCGCAGGGTCCCGGTTCATAGGAGGCCGCCGAGCGCGACGATGCCCCCACGGCAAACACGGACAACAGCTTTTCCACCTTGGGGCTTTCGCATTTCTTGCAAGCCACCTGGGTGGTGGAAGAGGGCACGATCTTCTCAAAGGTCGTCCCGCAATCCCGGCACTTGAATTCAAAAAGCGGCATTCGATCCTCCTGTTGGGAATATAGCCAAACCCCCGACGGTTTGCAATCGCCCACCCGCGAATTTGGCGGGTCGTTCTCGTCCGGGGCCTCCACCGCAGGTGCATTTTTTGTGGCTTTTTCGGGTGTCAGCCACATTAAAATGTCTTGACAGCTAGATATTAATTGTCTAAATTGAGGCCCGGTATTCATGACAAGGTCTCATTTAAAAAATAAGCAGTGCGGAGAGGAGCAACAAATGGCGAAGGTCATGACCAAATCCGCGGTTGTAGCTCACCTGGCAGAGAAGGCGGGGATTCAGAAGAAAGCGGCGGCGGGGGTTCTGGAGGAGCTTGTCGCACTCGCAACCAAGGAAGCCAAGGCTTCAGGCCAATTTGTAGTCCCGGGGTTAGGTAAAGCCGTGAAGGCCGCTCGGAAAGCGCGCGTGGGCCGCAACCCACAAACCGGCGAGCCGATCAAAATTCCGGCCAAGACTGTCGTAAAGTTCCGGCTGGCCAAAGCGTTCAAAGACGCTGTTGTGCCTCCGAAGAAGAAATAGTGTTTACGCCGCGGGCCGCACACGCAGCCCGCGGCGCCTCCCTTACGGCGGAAGTCAGACAATAAATTCGATGAGGGGGAAGAGTCTCTAAACCTCGCGCGGCGAGAAGGCAGGGGAATTTATCCGCGCAGGCGGTTGCCGCCTCGAGAGTGAAGTGTGCCTGGACCTACCGGGAATTTCATGGCAGGCTTTCGCGGTGCGTCCGTTCCAGCTTCTGACTCCTGGCTCTTTCCCTGAGCTTTGCTTACCGCGTGTAGCGCGACGGCTGAGGGTCTTCCTCCAGCGCTTGCCGGTCCCAGATCATGCCCGCATTCAAAGCTTCGTCCAGGATGCAAGCAGGGAAGCGCTTTTCCGCAGCCGTTGAAGGCGAGGTCAAACTCACTCATTTCCCCAGGACAATCTTGGCGATGGTCTGAAGCTGCATAAACGACGTGCCCTCGTAGATCTTCCCGATCTTCGAGTCGCGCAGGAATTTCTCCGCCGGGTAATCGCGCGTGAAGCCGTAGCCGCCGTAAACTTCCAGACACTCCGACGCCACCCGCTCCGCCACCTGCGAGCAAAAATACTTGGCCATGGCGGCTTCTTTCAGGAAGGGCAGCCCCGCGTCCTTCAGCCGCGCGGCGTTATAGGCCATCAGGCGCGCCGCCTCCACGTCCGTCGCCGAGGCGCGCCAATTGGAACTGGATGGCCTGGAACTCGGCGATGGGCTTGCCGAACTGTTTGCGCTCCTGCGCGTAGCGGACGGCGTTTTCCAGCGCCCCGCGCGCCACTCCCACCATTTGCGCGGCGATGCCGATGCGGCCTTCGTTCAGCGTCTCAATCGCCACCTTGTAACCCTTGCCGACTTCGCCCAGCACGTTCTCCTTGGGCACGCGGCAGTCTTCCAGAATGAGCTCGCAGGTGGAGGAAGCGCGGATGCCGAGCTTGTCCTCTTTCTTGCCGACGGTGAAGCCGGGCGTGCCGCGTTCAACGAGGAATGCCGTGATGCCGCGATAGCCCGCCTCCGGGATTCACGTTGGCAAAGACGATGAACAGGCCCGCTTCCTTGGCATTGGTAATCCAGAGCTTGTGGCCGTTCAGGATAAAGTGGTCGCCGTCCTCGCGAGCGCGCGTCTGCGAGCGCAAAGGCGTCGCTGCCGGAGTTCGCCTCGGAGAGCGCGTAGGCGCCCAGCGTGTCGCGCACCAGGCGAGGGAGGAATTTCTGCTTCTGCTCCTCGGTTCCCCATTTCTTGAGGGCGTTGTTCACCAGCGTGTTCTGAACGTCAATCACCACGCCCGCCGAAGCGTCAACGCGCGAGAATTCCTCGATGGCAAGAATCGCCAGGAAAAACGAGCCTCCGCTGCCCCCATATGCCTCGGAAACTTCAATTCCCATAAAACCCTGCGCGAAGAATTTCTCCAGCAACGCAGGATTGAACGCGCCCTCGCGATCCATTTCTTCCACATGGGGAAGAATTTCGTTGGAGGCGAATTCGCGAGCCATCGCCTGGAACATGCGCTCCTCTTCCGTCAAAACCGTGAGCGGCCCATGCGCAAGATTGTCATCGGATTCAGCCATCGTAACCTCCCAGGTTCGCTCCCGTCGCAGAGAAAAGAATGCTACAGGGTTCCCCGCAGGGATACAACCCCCCGGGGGGGGGCAGGGTTTGGCGGCGGGGCCACCCGCGACGGGGTAGCGCCGGGCCCGCGGTCCGGCCCTGCGGCTTTTCCAGCGGCGCGGGTTCTGGCCGCGACGCAAACAAGATAATCTGCTTTAGGTTTGGCGCCATCCCGAATACGGTTTCCGAGAACACCCAGGCCGCGCCGCCCACCGCACGGCGCGGTGGAAGAGCCGCAAGGCTGGAGAGCGAGCCTTGCGCTACATTTCTTCGGCGGTGCGGGGCTTGCCGCATCGCGGTACAATAGTGCGGATCGGTATAGGAGGTGCGCATGGCCGAAATGATCATCCGTCCGACGATGAAATTCATATACCTGGGATACGTGGTGGTGATTGTGATCGTGGTGGCTTCGGTCGTGGCGTTGGATGCGCATCCAATTGCCGCCCCAGATTCCGTCGGCTTTGCAACCTTGGATTCCCTGGCTGCCCGTGCTCCTTCTGCTGTGGCCCGCGAAACGCCATCTCCTCAACCGCCTGACCAAGATGACGATCCTCGATGACAAGCTGCGGTACGAAAGGGGCCTTCTGAGCCGGACCACGCGCACCATCCTGATCTCGCGAGTGCAGGATGTGACGGTGCATCAGCGCATTGGCCAAAGAATTTTCGGCGTGGGCGATCTTTCCATTGAGACCGCGGGCGAGTCGAGCAGGGAGACCATTGTCAATATCGACCGGCCGCAGGAAATCGCCGACCACATCAACGAACACTCCCAGAAGGGACATCCGAAAGACCAACTTACCTGACCGCGCGGCAGGCGCAGAGCGTTGCAGGAATGTCATGATGCTGCTCTTCAGGGTTGGGACTTCAGCGGGATCCTCGACCTCGCGGCGGCCGTACCGCTGGCGCAGCAGAAACACATAATGGACGGCCGAGGCCAGGGTCAGAGCGGCAGTAAGGTAAATGAAAAAGGTGAGCACATCAGCCGTGATGTAAGGGACGCGAGCCCGGCGGCACACCGCCGCGAAGATGGTCACCATCTGTGCTGCGGTGGAAGCTTTTCCCAGCAGGGAGGGGTGGAAGGGCCGGTACCCCGCCACCAGGGAGATCAAGGCCGCGGTCATGATGATGGCCACATCCCGGCTCAGCACGATAATCGTCAGCCACCAGGGCAACGCGCCGCGAAACGCCAGGGTGATATACCCGGTGGTCATGAGGATTTTGTCGGCAATCGGATCGAGCGCCACGCCCAGCGGGCTCTCCTGCTTCAACAGGCGAGCAACCGTGCCATCCAGAATATCGGAGAGGGCCGCCGCCGTCAGCACCGCGAGCGCCGCGCGATAGTGCTGGTCCATGACCAGGATCGCGAACACCGGCACGAACACCAGGCGCAGAAGGGTGATCTGATTCGAGGGCGTTAAGATTCGGGTGGTCATCACTTTTCAGTTAATCTTGCGGTTCCGGTTGAAAACTGTCAATCAGGGTTGGCGAGCGGCAGCCTTCACGCATTTTCAATCTTGCTTGCACGGCCGGGCTTTGCAGTTCGCGCCGAGCGTCGGAGGCAATCCAGCGGGCGGCGCGCGAATCCAGGCGGTGAATCTCGCGGCACGCAGCAAGGGCGGCCCGGTTCAGTCGCGCGTTCCGTTTTCCGATCTGCCGCAGCGCCCAATTCACACCTTTCCTCACCATGTTTCTCTCGTCCACGGCCGCGCGCTTGATCAGGGGCAGGAACCGCAGAAAGGCATCGTCGCTCGCGGCTTTGTCCGCCACGGCCAAGCCCGCCATCAGCGCAAACGCCGCCCTTTTGACAAACTCTTCCCGCCGCGCACTCCACTCCACGCATTTCTGATGAGCAAACCGGGTGTAGCGAAAAACGTTGATGCAGGCGCCATCGCATATGGCCCAATTGTCAAAGTCTCTCGCCCATTTGTTCATTTGGCCGCTCGGTAACCTTTTCGGGGCTCATCGATCATCGTGGCCAGAGCCCGTGCCTCGTAAACCTCCGAAGCCCACAATTCCTGCGCCAGGGCGTGGTCGCGGCCGATTTCGCGCGCCAACTTCTTCAGCGCCGGGGTCGACCATCCACCGTAAACCTTCTTCGCCACAATCCCGAACCGCGCCATTCCCTCCACCGCGTGGGGGTCAGGGCGAGATGCAAGCCGCTGGAGAATCTGTGCGCATTCCATGGTGGATTTGGAGAACCCATATTCAACTGGCGAGCCGGTGTAGCGACCGGTTCTGTAGGTCTGCGGCTCGTCTCTTATGGGCATGGAAAACCCGCGGACCTACAGAACCGGTCCGCGCTACACTTCTCAAACCCGCGGGACGTCAATCCCGAGATACTCCTGATGGTCATCCCGACTTTGGCGTGGAATCGCTGGGAGAGTGAAGGGATTGAACCGCTGGGTTCGTCAACCATGATGCGCTCCACCCGGTGCATGGGGAAGAAAACGGTGTTCAAGCCGACGGCGGTTTCCTCCTGCTGAATGACCTGGCGGATAAAATCGTCAAAGGCGTCGAGTTCGATTCCCCGCACGGTGACGCCCTTCGACTCCAGCAGCAGAAGCTGCCCCCACATTTTCTCTTTCGGTGAGATGAGGCTGACGATAACGATGTTGTTGATTTCCAAGCGTGCCTCCTCTCGTGGTGAATCACCTCATCGCGCGCAGCTTGTCGCGCAGGCGGTGGGCGGCAAGAAACTCGCGCTCCAGTTCGCGGTCGCCCAGGTGCACCCGGATGGACTCCAATTTCTGAATCAACGCGTCTAACGCCATCTGGATATTCTCGGTGTTGGTCAGGCAAATGTCGCGCCAAACTGAGTAGGGGCTGTCGGCCAGGCGCGTCACATCGCGGAAACCCGAGGCCGCCACTTCCAGAGACAGGTCTCCGGCCGTGTGCTTCTCCTCCATCAGGCTGGCCAGGCCGGAAGAGAGCAATTGGGGGAGATGGGAAAGATACGCGACGGCCCGGTCGTGGGTCGCCGGATCGGTCGTGAGCACCCGCGCCCCGACGGCCTCGACGAGCGCGCGGAACGCCCGCACGCGGTCGTCGCCAGAATGTTCCGGCTTGACCGGAGTCAACACGTAACGGGCGTTTTCAAAAAGCCGTGCGTCCGCGTTCTCAAGTCCGGAGCGCTCCTTGCCCGCCATCGGGTGCCCGCCCAGAAACAGCGGCCCCTGGGCATAGATCTCCGCCGCCCGCTCGCAGATCATCCGCTTGGTGCTGCCGACATCGGTGATGAGCGCGCGCGGCGACAAGTGCGGTTGCAGGCGTGGGAGGTGGTCGAGAATCACCGCGACCGGCGTCGCCAGGATCACCAGATCGGCCCCCTGCACGGCCTCGGTTGCATCGGCGAATCCCTCGTCCACCGCGCCCGCGCCGAGAGCCTGCTGGCGCGTCTCGGCGCGCCGGGCGTAGCCCACAATACGGCCCGTGAAGCCCGCCTTTTTGAGCGCCAGCCCCCACGATCCGCCCAGCAGGCCCAAGCCCACAATCGCCACACGCCGAAAAAATGGTTCTGCGTCTATGTTTTTCAAGGTATGAACTCAGGAACGATCATAAACCGAAACTCGAAACTGGAAACTCGAAACGGAAGTATTTATATTACGCAATGCGAGGGCCTTGCACCATAGCATAGTACGGCCTGCTAATAAACGCTTGCGGCGTTGATCATCAAACTTTCGTCCAGCAGGTAGGCGGGCTCGACTCCGGCCTTTTCCAACTGAGGTTCAATCACCGCGTCTGCCGGGGCTAGGGGTTGGGCGCCCTGGGATTCGGGGTTAGGGATTCGGGGTTCGAAGTTAGGGGGCCAGTGTTGGGCCGAACGGCGTTCGGCCTCGGGGCGAGCACCGTTCGCTCGTCACTTGCCGCTCATCACTGCTCTAAGTCCTCAAGCAGGGCATCGGCAGACTTGAAGCGTTTCCCCTTGCCTCGATCCGCTGCCTGCATCGCCTTCGCCGTAGTTCGATTGGGGACCTTCACGTCGAAGGGCAGTGCCTTCTCTGCGGCCACCCGAACGAGCAAGATGCGGACCGCGTCTGACACGGACAGACCCATGGCCGACAGGTTCTTCGCCGCCTGCTCCTTTACCTTTTCGTCCACCCGAATGTGTACCATCGTCGTCGCCATAAGATTTAAACCTCGTTGAGATACAATGTATCTCAATAGAGGGGTGCTGTCAATGGCCAGTTCGGGATTGGGGATTAGGGGTTAGGGATTCGGGGTTAGGAACCCGGGACACGGGGCGCTTGCTCGTCACTCGCCACTCATCACTCGTCACTGCTCATGGCACTAGCCACTAGGCACTAACCACTAGCCACTGCTCTTAGGACATGCGTTCAATTTACGCGCGACGCCGTGCGGAGGCAATAGTGAACCGAAGGGGCAAGTGCTGGCGGGCGCGAAAAGCCGCCCCCCATGCTCCAGGGGAGTTGAGAGTTTTGTCTCAAACCCGGCTACGATGGCGCCAGGATGCGGGTATAGTCCTGGGCGGCATGAATAACGCGTTCGATCTGGACGCCGTCGGGGATGGGCTGATAGAAGATCAGGTACTGCTCGAAATGGCGGACTCGCCACATTCGCAATGACGCGAATTTCTCGGATTGACGTCGTGCGCCGAGGTGCCTCGTTTGCGCTAGTTCGAGGAAGGAGCCACGGGCTTCAGCGAGGAAGCGGCGAGCCACGTCCAAGCCGGCATTTTCACCGATATAAGCAAAATGTCGAATGAGGTCGCGCCGAGCGGCAGGCCTCACCGTAGCTCGGCTCACGCGAGACTAAACCTTCTTCCTGGCGCGCATGAGGGTAAGCCCGGCGCGCTCGACTTCCGCCCAATCGTGGTCTGTCATTTCCGTGGCTTCTCCGCTGGCATGGGCCTCTTCGATGAAAGCATCCACGCGCTTCTCCCATTGCGCATCCACGGGGACCGGGCCCCCATCACCATTCCTGAGGCCCAAAAGGAGCTCAGCAGCTTCCTCAAAGAACTTTTCGCGGCTGGCGAACTCCCCGCGCTCCACGGTTTCATTAACCCGTTTCTCGAGGTCGGCGGGCAGGGCAACGTTTATCATGCGATTCTCCATGCGATATTGTACGCCAAAGGGCCGCCACTTTTCACCTTTTCAATGGGTGCCCCAGCCTGACCCCGGCCTTTGTTTCTGGCCGCTCATCACTGCTCTTTTCTGCCGCCCGAACCCCGAATCCCCAATCCCTAACCCCTGCCTTTCCGACATGCGGTCAAGCTACGCGCGATGCCGTACAGAGGCAATAGCGAAACGAGGCGGCGAGCGTTGGCGGGCGCGAAAAGCCGCGGACCTACAAAACAGGTCTGCACTTGCTCTCGGGTACATAGAAATACGGGAATTATTGTCTTGACGCAAGCGAGTCCTGAGTGAAATCCTATGCTCAAATGGTTCGCGCCCTCCAACAAACGACCTCTGTTTGGCGTATTTTATGGCGGTGGGAAGTTATCGGTGTTGTCGCTCCTGCTCTTTACGGGTTTGGGGTTGCAGCAATGTACGGCGACGATTACAGGATTGCGATTGCGTTGTATTTCATTGCAGTCATCCTGTTAATGACAAAAATACTGTCATGGGAAGAAATTCGCAAACAAGTTCGATCAAAGAAAGTATTGATGGTTATCCTGGTTGCAGCAATGGGTGCCGCTTCTCTTTGGGTATCTCTCAAGTGGATACAATTGAGAAAACGAGATCGAGAAGCCACGCAGAGCACTCCAGTGCGAACAGGGCCGCAAGCTGGCCCAACTATTGTATCTCCCCCACCGAGCAGCACACTAAGACCTACAAACGAGAGACCCATAAAGCCAGCGGCGGCCCCAAAACAGTCCCCCCGGTCTGGAACTCAACCACAATCGCTCACCATATCTGCCCCCAATGGCATTGCGATTGGCGGTGGAACGGTAACTAACCCTATAGTTAACAACTACGCCCCCTCTCAACGGACGCAGACAGATGCGCAGAAAACTGGATTTGCAGATTTCGCTAATGGTCTCCCCGCTCCGATGAAAATTACAGTTGCAACTATTGACGGGCAGCCCGAAGCAGAAAAATATGCAGCCCAGTTCCAAGAAGTATTGATTGCTTACAGCCGGGAGGGAAGTCAGACCGTACTAACTACGCTTGGGTGGTCGAAAGGTACCCCGACCGGGCTATGGGTTGACACCCACTCCGATGAGGACAGTGCAGTAACCTACAGGGAATTGCTAATTAAAAAGATGGAATCTCTGGGATTGGAGGCGGTGCCTGGGCACTCCAGCTGGGTGCCACAAGGAGGCCTGTATATTATTGTCGGAGTGCAACAGTAAGGGTGTCCAATATCCGGATTCGAAGGCGAACTTCTCCCCACGGTTGGCGGGCTGGCGCAGATGGTCGCCTTTTAGCGTCTGCGATCTCCCGAAGGGACTCCCTTCTGGCAAGGCTTTGGCGAGGGTACGCACTCCGGTAGGGTGCAATTCGACAAGCTGACTGAGGTGAGCCGCGTCGAGCTTTTCCTTGAACGCCCGTCTCGCTTGGGCGCGGATGGATTGTTCTGCCTCTTTGAATGCTTGCTTGAGGTCAGCAGTCTCGTGCGCCAAACTCTCAATGTCGCTGGGAAGAATTTTCGCGCCCAGTAGCGAGTAGTTTTCGAAATCGCGGCGTATTTCTCTTACTAAATTCCCATCAGTAAAGGCCACCCCGTATTCAAGGTTTCCCGTGATCCCTGGTTCCGTCAGGTTAGCAGATGTGACAACTGCCATACTCTCGTCTGCGACATAGACTTTTGCATGCAGGCTGGGCAAGTGGGTTAGTTCAAACTTTGGCAGGGATCTACTCAATTCCAACAGAGCTTCGAGGTCCATCGAACCGTTCAATGCACTTTCTGGGCGAAGGTTTGTGAGGAGCTTGACGCGAACCTGTTTGTCGATGCCGCGTCACCTCCGACGGCGGCTTGGTCCTGGTGCGCGAACTCGACGAGCGACGCGGCTCCGGAGAACTCATCGAACAACACCTGACGGACTCCCGCCGTGGGAAGAATACGCAGTTTCATTTGGCCGACCTGCTGCGGCAATCCATCTACAGCCGCCTGGCGGGTTACGAAGACCTCAACGACGCCGAGAGGCTCTCCCAGGACCCGACCTTCCGGCTGATCGGTTCGGAAAAGGTCTGGGATCGAGGCGCCGCTTTGACCTCCCGACTGCAGACCTTCGAGTCCGAGATGCTGGGCAAGGAGGAGAACTTCGCGGACTGGCGCGACTCAACCGAGCATTGATCGGTAAAGCGGAAATTATGGATTCAATTTATCGGACGGTCCTGGACACGGATTCGACCGAGATCCCCGTATACGGAGAGCAAGAACAGAGCGCCTACAACGGACACTTCAGGTCTACCTGCTATCACCCGCTGCTGTTGTTCAATCGTGAAGGCGACTGTGTTGCTGCAAAGCTGCGGCCTGGGAACGTCCACAGTGCCGACGACTGGGAAGAACTACTGCTGCCCGAAATCGAGAGGCAGCAGAGGTTGGGCAAAGAGGTAGTGTTCCGCGCTGATGCCGCCTTCGCCAAGCCGGAGATTTACGAGGCGATGGAACAGCGTGGCGTGAAGTACGCGATTCGCATCCCGGCCAACGACAGCCTGGAGCGGGACGTCGCGGAGTTATTGACTCGCCCGGTCGGGCGGCCCAGTCACAAGCCACTGGTACGGTACTAGAGCTTCCTGTACCAAGCGGCGAGTTGGAAGACGGCGCGGCGGGTGGTCGCGAAGGTGGAGTTCCACTCTGGGGAGTTATTCCCCTCGAGTCGGATTCATCGTGACCAACCTGGAGGCTGACAGCCGGGCGGTAGTGCGGCTCTACAACAAACGGGGAACGGCGGAGCAGTGGATCAAAGAAGGCAAGCAGGCGGTGAAGATGACGCGGCTGAGCTGCCATCACTTCCGGTCGAACCAGGTGCGGTTGTGGCTGAGCGTGATCGCCTACAACCTGGGGAACCTGTGGCGGCGGCTGGCGCTACCCAAGCAGGATCGACAACTGGTCGCTCACCGGCTTGCAGAAGAGGCTGGTGAAGACCGGCGGCCGGCTGGTGAAACACGCCCGATACTATTGGCTGCTCCTGGCGGAGAGCCATTTGACTCGACGACTGTTTGGAGTCATGCCGGGCAGGATCGCAGCGCTGCCCTTGCCCGCTGGGTAGGCAAGCCGACGAACTGATCGGATTTCAGCGACGAGAGAGGCAGGGGGCGGCAAAGTGTCGGAAACACCGGTCGGAGAAGCGACAACCAGAAGCTTCGGACTCTCCAGGGAGGGAAAACGTGTGCCCGCGGTGGTGGCTGGGGGGAGCCGAGCGTCGAAAACCCGACTGGCCATTGCACGCAAGGGCGGTCAGGAGTATGCTGACGGCCGGTTAAGAATTGAAAAAGGAAATTCCGGATAATGCCATTACGGTATTATCCGCAAGACACCGGATTTGGCGGTCGAATTGGACGCGGGGCATTGCCAAGTGCCCAGCGGACGCCGCTACGTCATGCGATGTGCAAACAAGCTGCAGCGGTAATCATCAACCTGGGATTTTTCGGAGGCCCAGATGCGTAGAGTCTTTATAGGGATAGCTATCTGTCAGGTATTGGCATGGGCTTCGTTTTCCAGTGCGCAGGATATTGTCTCCGTCGACACTGGCCGGATCCAGGGGTCTGCAGAAGCGGGCGTGATCTCTTTCAAGGGCATTCCCTTTGCTGCTCCGCCCGTGGGCAAGTTACGCTGGCGTCCACCGCAACCGGCAGCCAAAGGGAACGGCATTCGCCAAGCGACTCAATTTGGTCACGATTGCATGCAGCTTCCTTCAATATTCTCCAATTCACCCTCGGAAGATTGCCTTTTTGTAAATGTCTGGGCTCCTGAGCACCACGGCCAGAACCTTCCGGTGATGGTGTGGATCTATGGCGGCGCCTGGGTCGTTGGCGGAAGCTCGCTTCCGTTCTTCGACGGAAGCCAGTTTGGGCGGAAAGGAATTGTCTTTGTCAGTTTCAATTACCGGCTTGGGCGGTTCGGATATTTTGCGTTTCCTGCCTTATCGAAAGAAGGCAAGAACGGCCTGCTGGGCAACTACGGTTATATGGACCAGATTGCCGCTCTGAAGTGGGTGCAACGCAATATAGCCGCGTTTGGCGGCAATCCCCATGAAGTTACCGTTTTCGGCCAATCCGCCGGAGGGTTCTCCGTTCACATGCTGATGACTTCGCCACTGGCCAAGGGGCTTTTTCAACGAGCCATGGTTCAATCCGGCGGCGGTGGGTTTATGCACAATTGCACCGGCCTGCGCACCGGGATGCACGGGCGGCCTTCCGCCGAACAGATGGGCGTCGCTTTCGCTAGAAGCAAGGGGGTTGGCGGTGATGGCTACGCAGCTCTCAAAAAACTGCGCGCACTTCCGGCGGAGGCCATCCTCGACGGGCTGACCGCGGCCACCCTCGAGGCTGCCAATTCGACCTATGCCGGCCCCATGATCGATGGAAAGCTCGTTGTCGGCCAGCCTCCCATCTTGTATCAGCAAGGCAAATACCAGCATGTGCCGATGGTTGTCGGTGCGACCAACGGGGACGCTAGCGTTTCTCGCGCAACCAACGAGGAAGAGCTGTTTGCTCCCTTTGGGGCGGATGCGAAGGCTGCGGAGAAGGCTTACAACATCGCGCCCTCTAAGAATTTTCTCCTTCTGAGAAATGAGGTTGGCGGGGACGCCCTTTTCGTTGGGCCCGAGCGTTTTGCAGCGCAAACACTTTCCTCTCAAGGCGACCCGGTCTGGGAGTACCGGTTCAGCTATGTTCCCATCCCCGTGCGGGATAAGTTGCCGAGCGCGCCCCACGGTGGGGAGACTCCGTTTGTTTTTGACGGTAAGGCATGGTTCAGCGTGAAATTGACTCCGGAAGACGAAAAGATGGCGCAGGAGATGAGCACCTATTGGGCAAATTTCGCGAAGACCGGAAATCCTAACGGTGTAGGGCTGCCGTTCTGGCCGAGCTATGACTCAAGCACGGATATGCTAATGGATTTTTCGGAGAATGGGCCAATTGCAAAAACGGACCCTTGGAAGGAAAGGCTGGACCTCACCGAGAAACTGACAGCGCAACAACTCAAGGCAGAAAACTAATCAAGCATAAAGGGCTCTCGTACGAGATTATCTCCCTGCCTCATATTGGCCGGATTGTGGCGGGATTGCTTGAAGGTCTTTCGGCATTTCGTGCCACAGAACCTACTGTCCTTTCGCTTGCCATCCAGGGAGTCACCGCATTCCAAGCAAGCAATCCCTGTCGGGATCTTTTTCCCTACCAGGGTAGCGAACAGCCTCGGTTCATGACGGCTCAGCCACAACATAAACCTTTTGCCTGATGATAAAGGCTCCGGATCGGTTGTCCTGAAATCCAGGCACCGCCGATGTCAATCACGAGCGAACCATTGGCCTTTAGGACCCGCTTGAACGCCTCTCCGAAGGGCCTGAACCACTCCAAGTACTCGTGGGCACCAACGTTTCCGTATACCTTTTTCCGAACCAAACCGAACGGAGGGCTTGTAACTATCAAATCTACTGATTCGGGTTTGAGGGTCGCGAGGTACTTGAGGAAGTCACTAAGGATAATGATACCGTGTCTGCTCTGAAAGAAAACCGTGTTCTCTGTGGCGTCCAAGGTCATAGCTTTCGATTTCATCTTGCGCCTATATTAGCACGCGGGAGGTTCACATGAACCACCCAATGATATATCGGCATATCCAGTGCTGGGGGTGAGGTCACTAAGCAGGGTCAGGGAGGCGCTGACCATCCCTCCGCGCTAGAAGAGGTCCGTGAGTTTCGACTTACACTTTCCTTCCCACCGCCGGCGCAATCATTCGTAATTCTTTCATCAGTTGCTCGAACTGCTCGGGAAAGAGGGATTGCGCGCCGTCGCTCAAGGCCTTTTCGGGATCGTTGTGGACCTCGATCAGCAAGCCATCGGCCCCCGCGGCCAGAGCGGCGCGGGCCATGGGGGCAACCTTATCGCGCCGGCCCGTCCCGTGCGAGGGATCCACCACAATGGGCAGGTGCGAGAGCTTCTTGATGACCGGGATGGCGGAGATATCGAGGGTGTTCCGCAAATAACTATCGAAGGTTCGGATGCCGCGCTCGCACAGCACCACGTTGTAGTTCCCGCCCGCCATGATGTATTCGGCGGAGAGGAGCAACTCCTCGATGGTGGCGGAAATCCCGCGCTTCAGCAAAATGGGCTTGGCCACCTTGCCGAGATCTCGCAGCAGGTTGTAATTCTGCATGTTGCGGGCTCCCACCTGGAGCATATCCACGTAATCGAGCATCATGGGAATCTGGGTCTGGTCCATAACCTCGGAAACCACACAAAGCTTGTGCTTGTCCGCGGCCTGGCGCAGCAGTTCCAGCCCTTGCTGGCCGATCCCCTGGAAACTGTAAGGCGAAGTGCGGGGTTTGAAAGCTCCGCCGCGCAGGACGCGCGCGCCATTCGCCGCCACGGATGCGGCGATGCTTTCAATCTGCTCGGCGCTTTCCACGCTGCACGGCCCGGCCATCACCACCACTTCTTCGCCCCCGATGGTGACGCCCCGGCCCAAGGTCACCAGGGTTCCCTCCGGCCGGAAATGCCGGCTGGCCAGCTTATACGGCGCGGTAATTCTTACAACCTCTTCCACGCCCTCCAGCAACTCGATGTCGCGGGTGTCGAAATCCACCTTGGCGCCCACCGCCCCCAGCACCGTGTGGCGCGCGCCCGTCGAGCGGTGGATATCAAATCCCATATCCATCAATTTATTGATGACATTCTGTATGTTCTCTTCCGTTGCGCCTTCCTGCATCACCACGACCATAAGGCATCACTCCTTTGCGGAAGGAACTTCCGCCATCCATGGAATGCCGCTCGAGGGAGCGCGCCTCATCAATGATGCGTTCAAAGAGGCGGCGGATGGCGGCGTCATCCAGAGGCCCTTCGTTCGCCTTCACCACATTGCGCAGGATTTCCGCCTCGCGCTGCGGTTGCCACGCGGGGAGGTTCAGGGCTTTCTTCAGGTGGCCAATCTCCACCGCGCATTGCGACCGCTCGTTCAGAAGCTTCACCAATTGCTGGTCAATCTCGTCGATGCGCTTGCGCCAGCCCGCCATATCGCTCATGCGGGTTGATCCTCCGTCCCGGTTTTGAGCCCCCGTACGAACTTTTCGATCGCCGCCGGCCCTTCGCTGGGAATAGCGTTCTTCAATGGCATGCACCACGGCGCTGCCCACCACGGCGGCATCGGCGTGCGACTGGACTTCGCGGACCTGCGCCGCGGTGGAGATTCCAAACCCTATGGCCAGCGGCAGGGAGGTGACCCGGCGCGCGCGCTCCGCCAGCGGCCGCACGCTGGAAGCCATCTCGCTTCGTTCACCCGTGACCCCGGTACGCGAGATCAGATAGAAAAAGCCCGTGGAAAGTTGCGCCGCACGCTCCAGGCGCGCGTCCGTGGAAGTGGGCGAAGCCAGAAACACCGTGTCCAGATTCTGCGCCCGCATCGCCTGAACGTAATTCTCCGCCTCTTCCGCGGTCAAGTCCACCACCAGCGCGCCATCCACTCCCGCTTGCGCCGCGCGTGGCCGCAAATTTCTCCAGGCCGTATTGCAGGATGGGATTGAAATAGCTGAACAGAATGATGGGCGCGCGCACGGCTTGGCGCCAGCTTGGGAATCGCTCCAGGATTTTGCGCAGCGTCGTGCCGGAGCGCAGCGCCCGCTCCGAAGCGCGCTGGATCACCGGGCCGTCGGCCAGGGGATCGGAAAACGGCACGCCCAACTCGATCACGTCCACGCCCGCCCGGTCGAGCGCCAAGAGCAACTCTCCCGTGGCGTCCAAGTTGGGATCGCCCGCGGTCAGATAAACAATCAGTCCCTTGGCGTTTTTCGCGCGCAGGTCGCGAAACCGGTCGGCAATGCGAGTTGTAAGTTGGTTAGGCATTTTCGGTCATTTTGACTTAGAATTCACGCTTTTGGACATTCTGTCTGCACTCTCGGTTTGCATCCCTTATGAGCCCCTTGCGGCGGGCATTAGCCCTTTATCCACAATCAAAAATCCAAAATCACAGAATTCCCGCCGATTGGAAAATCCCCAAATCCTTATCGCCGCGGCCCGAAAGGTTCACCACGATGACACTCTCGCGCGGCATCGCCGGCGCGCGCTTGATGACCTCCGCAAGCGCGTGCGCGGATTCGAGCGCGGGAATGATTCCTTCCACCCGCGCCAGCAGGCTGGCCGCTTCCAGCGCCTCCTGGTCGCTCACGTGGGTGTACTCCACGCGGCCCCGGCGATGCAGTTCGGCATGCTCGGGCCCCACGGCGGGGTAATCGAGTCCCGCGGAAACCGAGTGCGTGTTTGAGATCAGGCCGTCTTCCGTTTGCAGCACATAAGTGTAGGCGCCGTGCAGCACGCCGGGTTTGCCGCCGGCGAAGCGCGCCGCGTGCTCGCCCAGATTCGGGCCCCGGCCGCCCGCCTCCACGCCCACCATCTTCACGCTGGCGTCGGGAATGAAATCGTAAAACAGGCCGATGGAATTACTCCCTCCGCCCACGCAGGCGCAGAGCAAATCCGGCAGTCTCCCCACGTTCTCCAGAGCCTGCCGGCGCGCTTCCTGGCCGATGATCCGCTGAAAATCGCGCACCATCATCGGGTAAGGGTGCGGTCCCAGCACCGATCCCATCAGGTAATGGGTGTTATGGACGTTCGTCACCCAGTCGCGCATGCCTTCGTTGATGGCATCCTTCAGCGTCTTCGTGCCGGAGGAAACGGAAACCACCTTGGCGCCGAGCAGCCTCATGCGGAAGACGTTGGGAGCCTGCCGCGCCATGTCTTCCTCGCCCATGTACACGACGCATTCCATCCCCAGCAGCGCCGCCACGGTGGCGGTGGCCACGCCGTGCTGCCCCGCCCCGGTTTCCGCCACCAGGCGCGTCTTGCCCATCCGCTGCGCCAGCAATCCCTGCCCCAGGCAGTTGTTGATTTTGTGCGCGCCGGTGTGCAGCAGGTCTTCGCGCTTCAGATAAATCTGCGCGCCACCCAGGCGCGCGTGAGCCGCTGGGCGTGGAAGAGCGGAGTCGGCCGGCCGGCAAAGTCTTTGAGCAATCGCGCCAGCTCCGCCTGAAACGCCGGATCGCTGCGCGCCGCGCGGTAAGCCGCCTCCAACTCCTCGACGGGAGCCATCAGCGTTTCCGGCGCGAAGCGGCCGCCGAATTCGCCGAAGCACCCGCGCGCGTCCGGACCGGTATGAGTGTCACATCCCATCTTCGCTTCCTCGATCGGCTTGCTCAACCTCGCGGAAAAACCTGCGCAGTCTACCGGGGTCTTTTACTCCCGGCGATGCTTCCACGCCGCTGGCCACATCCACCGCGAAGGGCCGAACTTCCCGGATCGCCTGCCCCACATTTTCGGGCGTCAACCCTCCAGCCAGGATAATGGTTCCGAACCGGTTCGCTTCTCGGGCCAAAGCCCAATTGAAGGGTTTGCCCGTTCCGCCCAGAAGCTTGGCGTCGAAGGCATCCAGCAGAAATGCGTCACCACCGAGTTCGCGCAGCGTCTCCGGCCGGAATCCTTCACCGACGGCTACGGCGCGAATCCGCGTGAATTCCGCCAAAACCCCATCCAGCGTTGGAAACTGGGGGCCGTGCAACTGCACCGCACGTGACCCGCGACTCCTTCGCCACGCGCGCTACGTGCTTATCATCCGATTCATTGGCAAAAATACCCACCGCCGTAATCAGCGGCGGCAATTTCAAAATGATTGTCGCGCGCGGCCGCGGGATCGATATATCGCGGCGAAGGCGGATAGAAATTAAAGCCCAACGCCGCGGCTCCCAGTTCGACGGCAAGTTGCGCGTCTTCCCACCTTGTGATGCCGCAAATCTTTACGCGTGTCAGCATCTCGGAATTCGGAAATCGAAATTCAAAACTTGAAACTCGAAATCAGCTGCCCTGCTCGCGAAAACAGGCTCGAGATTCTCAGCGCTGCTTCGACTTTCGAGCTTCGCGTTTCCAGTGCCGAACTGGCTGTCGCGGCAAACTCTGCCAACAACTCGCGCAGGGCCTGGCCGGGATCCGGTTGCGTCATCAGGCGTTCCCCGATGAGCACCGCATTAAAACCCGCTTCCCGGATGCGCCGCAGGTCGGCGGCCGTTTTGATGCCGCTTTCGCTTACGGCCAGGCAGCCGCGGGGGATCTTCTCCCGCAATTCGAAACGACGTCTCCAAGTTCACTTCCAGGGTCTTCAAATTGCGGTTGTTCACGCCGATGATCTGGGCGCCCGCCTCGACCGCGCGGTCCAACTCCGCTTCCGTGTGGACCTCCACCAGCGCGGCGATTCGCAATTGCTTGCACAAATCGAGCAGGCTGCGCAGATCGCGGTCCGGCAATGCGGCCACGATCAGCAGCAGGGCGTCGGCGCCCGCCGCCACCGACTCATAAACCTGATAACTTTCCAGGATAAAATCCTTGCGCAGCACCGGAATGTCCACGGCTTGGCGCACTTCCGTCAGGTCCTGCGCGGAACCCAGAAAATATTGCTCTTCCGTCAGCACGGAAAGCGCCGAAGCGCCTGCGCCGGCATATCCCACGGCAATTTCGCGGCGGCGATAATTCTGCCGCAGCAGCCCCCGCGAAGGTGATGCGCGCTTGAGCTCCGCGATCACGCGCAACTCCGGCGGCGCGCCGGGCTCAGCGCCGGAAGCGAGGGCCGCGGCAAAATCGCGGCGCTCCTGCCGCGCCTCCGCCATCTGCTGCACGCGCTCCAGCGGAACGGCCAAGCGCGTTTCCTCCAGCGTGCGCCGGCGCGCGGAAACAATATCGTCCAGGACGGTCCTCCCCGGCTCGTCCGGCATGAGGGTCAAACTCCCAATCTCAATGTAAACGTTCTTCAGAACGGCAATCTGTCAATGTATGCCGCAGTTAAGTGCAAAGTCAAGAACGCGAGTTGCGACGGGACCATTTCTTGCCACCGCGCGCGAACGCGTGCCCTTGCGGAGCGAAGACGCCACCGGAAGGAAGCAAAAATGGTCTACAATTCCCTTTAAACATCCTATAGTAGTCGGTTGCCTGTTGAGCCCGACGCGAATGTGGAGGAGGTCATGCCGCAAGTCATAACTTTTGGTGAAGCGATGATCCGTCTGTCGCCGCCGCACTTCCAGCGCCTGGAGCAGACCGCGACGCTGGACGTTCAGGTGGGCGGCGGGGAGTTGAACGTTGCGGTGGGGGTCGCCCGGCTGGGCTTGACGAGCGCCTGGGTTTCCCGCCTCCCGCAGAATTCCCTGGGGCGCCTGGCGGAGAATCGCGCGCGCCAGGCCGGCGTGGACACCTCGCATTTGGTCTGGACCTCGGACGCCGAGAGCCGCATGGGTCTCTACTTCCTGGAATTCGGCGCGGCGCCCCGCGCCAGCGCCGTGCTCTACGACCGCCGGAATTCCGCCATCAGCGCCATCCGGCCCGGCGAAGTGGATTGGAAGCAAGTCATGGAAGGCGCGCGTTGGTTCCACACCAGCGGCATCACGCCGGCGCTCAGTGATTCCGCGGCGGCGGTTACGCGGGAAGCCTTGCAGGCGGCAAAGCAGGCGGGCTTGACGGTCAGTTATGATCTGAATTATCGCGGAAAACTGTGGACGCCGGATAAGGCGCAGGCTGTGCAAGAACCCCTGATGGAATACGTGGACGTCCTGATCACCACGGAAGAAGATACGAACGTGGTGTTCAAAATCAATGCGGAAGACAAGACCGGCCAGAAAACGTTCGCACAAGTTTCCGCCGAGCCGTACAAAGAGGTTGCGCAGCGCTTGCAGGAGAAATTCCACTTCCAGGCCGTGGCGATCACTTTGCGTGAGAACCCCCTGGTGTGGCGCAACACCTGGACCGCCATCGCCTATGCCGACGGCAAATTCTACGACGATGTGAAGTACGAACTGGAAATTGTGGATCGCCTGGGAGGCGGCGATTCTTTCAGCGCCGGCTTCATCTATGGCCGGTTGATGAAGGATTCTTACCAAGCCGCCGTCCGCTACGGCAACGCCTTCAGCGCGCTGAAACATTCGATGCCCAGTGACTTTAATTGGGCGACCCTGGCGGAGGTGGAGAGCCTGCTCAAAGGTTCCAGCCTGCGGGTAGCGCGGTGAAAGGCAAGGTTTCAGGTGCCAGGTGTCAGGTCTCAGGGAAAGGCCGAAGGTTGACCTGACACCCGGCTGTCGCGCCTTAAAAGGAGAACCCATGTCCTGGTCAAAAGAAAAATCGCTCGGACTGATTCGCGAAGTCGGCTTGGTGCCGATTGTGCGCGCACCTTCGGCGGAAGACGCCCTGCTGGCCGCGGAGGCGATTGTTGCGGGGAATATCGGCATCCTGGAAATTACCATGACCGTTCCCAACGCCCTTCAGGTGATGGAAAAGGTGGCGGATAAATTCGGTGACAAGGTTCTGCTGGGCGCCGGGCACGATTCTTGATCCTGAAACCTGCCGCGCGGCGTTGCTGGCGGGAGCGCAATTCATCGTCACCCCCGCGCTCAATCTTCAGGTCATTGAGTTGGCGCGCCGATACAGCAAGCCGTGCATGCCCGGAGCGCTGACGCCGACGGAAATCGTTACGGCGTGGCAAGCGGGCGCGGACTTGGTGAAAATCTTTCCGTGTGGGCCGGTGGGAGGCGCCAAATACATCAAGGCGCTCAAGGGGCCCTTCCCGCAAATTGAGTTCGTGCCCACGGGCGGGGTGAATCTGGAGACGACCCCGGAGTTTCATCAAGGCAGGAGCGGCGGCCGTCGCCGTGGGCGGCGAATTGGTGGACCTCAAGGCTCTGCGCGAAGGCAAGCTGGAGGTGATTTCCGCCAATGCGCGCCTGTACGTGGAAGCCGTCCGCGCGGCGCGAGCTTCCCTGGGAAAGTGATGAGCCATGCGCCAGACGCTGCTGAACATCGCCCTGGTGGTGGGCATTTTGGGTTTCAGCGCCGTCGTCACTCAGCTTTTTGCGCGCGCCATGTACCTGACGTGTTCCGAGTGCCACACGCTTAACGCCCGCCGGCGGTCCCAATGCCGGAAGTGCGGCGCGAACCTCCGAGCGTAGATCCACGCTTCGCCGAGTGGGCCAGCAGAACCCTTCGCAGAGGCGGGGCGAAGCAATTTTCCACCCCCGCAGTGAACCATTGCCGGGTGATGCCAACCTTCCCGCCAACACAGGAGGAAAAACTATGACAGGACCGGAAGAGAAGATGGGCAGGCGGCAGTTCCTCGGCGCTGCGGGCGCCGCGGGGATCATGATCATCAAGCCGCAACTGGTGCGCGGCACGGCGGCGAACTCGGCGATTCGATTGGGATTGCTCGGCTGCGGGCATCGCGGCACGCACGTCGCCACCTCGTTCGCAAATAACACCACCGCGCGCGTGGTCGCTCTGGCCGATCTCTTTCAGGACCAGTTGGACAAGGGCAAACAGCACTTTGACGCCGTCGCCGCCAAGCATGGCTATGCCGGGATCGACCCCAAGCTGATGTTTCGCGGGCCGCGGGCTTACCAGGCCCTGGCAAACTGCCCGGACATCGACATGGTGCAAATCTCCACGCCCGACATTTTCCATCCCGGGCATCTGGAGGCCGTCGTTGACGCCGGAAAGCACGTCTACTGCGAGAAACCCGTGGCGGTGGACGTGACCGGATGCCAACGCGTGATGCGCATTGGGGAAAAGGTGCAGAATCGCTTCAGCCTCGACATCGGCTTCCAATGCCGCCACGCGCCTCCCTATGCGGAGTTGGCGCGCCGGGTCCAGGCGGGAGCGTTGGGTAAGATCGCCTGTGGCGCGGCCTATTACCAATCGACGGGCGCCTTCTACCCGCCTTTTCCCAACGCCTCGCCTCTCGAACGCCGCATTCGGACTTTCTTCTGGGATCGCGTCATTTCCGGCGACATCATTGTGGATCAAAATATTCATTTGGTGGACCTGTGCAACTGGATGCTGGAGGCGCATCCGCTGAAAGCCATGGGCACGGGCGGGCGCAGAGTAAAGGAGGATTCCGGCGATTGCTGGGACCACTTCGACGTCACGTTTACCTATCCCAACGACGTGCACCTGAATCTCAATTCCTTTCAGGCAGGCAAGGCGCTGAGCGACGTCAGCATTCGCCTGTTTGGCGCGAAAGGCGTAGCGGAGTTGCATTACATGGGCGTGGTGGGAATTTACGGCGAGGAACCTTGGGAATGGGAGGGCAGCATCGGGCCGGCTTCGCCGCGGCCGGGGCACGCCAATATTTACTCGGCCGTGGACGAACGGCCCGCAAAAAACGCCGCCGGCATTTCCCCCGACGCCCTCGAACAAGCCGACCCGGAAAAGGAGAAGGCCTTCATAGCCAGCATTACCAGCGGCAAGTTTCACAACCAAGCTGGCGTGGGGGCCGAAACAACGCTCAGCACCATCCTGGCACGCCAGGCTGCGTACAGCGGAAGGGAAATGACTTGGGACGAGTTATTGGCATCAAACCAGACATACGATCCCGAATTGGAGGGAATTGACCTGAGCGAGTTCGAGTAGTTCCCGGGGGGGAGGCGTTCCGCCCGAAATAGCGGCACGGGTTGCTCCATACCCTTGACGGCCGGATCTTTTGTTTATGGCGCGGCTCCCAGGGTTTCGCCCTCCGGCAAGAACACCTGGAAGCAAGCGCCTTTTCCCGGCTCGCTGGTGACACGAATCCACCCGCGGTGGTCGTCAATTATCTTCGAGACGATGGAGAGCCCCAGCCCCACACCGGATTCCTTGGTGGTGAAGAAGGGGTTAAAAATTTGCTCGCGTAGTTCGGCGGGAATGCCCGGCCCGGTGTCTTGGAATGTGATCTCCACCCCGCGTTTACCGTCGGAGGTCGGGACCGCTGCCACGCGCAGTTTGCCCCCGCCGGGCCCCATGGCCTCATAGGCGTTGAGCGCCAGGTTGGTGAACACCCGCTCCATCAGGTCGCCGTCAAGGGTGACTTCCGGCAGGTCTGGGGCGAATTGCCGTTCCACTTCCACGTTGGCGTCGGGCCAGCGGTCGCGCGCCGCCTTCAGCGCCCGTTCGATCAGAGGGGGAATCTGCTCCCGGCACTGCTCGAGTTTGTGCGGCCGGGCAAAGTCTAGGAAACGCGTCACCAACGTGTTCATACGGTTAACTTCGCTGGAGATGTATCCTGCCATCTCGGTGGTGATCGGGTCGGTGCTCGCGAGTTTGCGCATCAGCGTTTCCGCTGAGCCCTTGATGACCGCCAGGGGATTCCTCAATTCGTGCGCCAACCCGGCGGAAAGCTGCCCGAGCGCGGCCAGCCGTTCCGACCGGCGCGCTTCCTCCTGCGCTTGCTCGAGCCGCCGGTTGGTCTCCGCCAGGGTCTCGGCGAGTTCCCGGTAGCGCCTCGCCTGCTGGCGGTTTTCCGTCACGAAACGATTGACGCTGATCGCGGCAAGGAAGAAGAAAAGGTTGCGAAGCGCCAACTCGGCAGCGTCTTCCCCCGTCAATTCGTATTCATTCAACTTCCAGAGCACGAAGGAGCAATAAGCCGCCGACGTTAACGCTGTCCATGCCAGCGTGGCCCAGAGATCGAAGTACATGGCCGCTGTAACCACGGGCACGAAGTAAATCAGATAATAGCTGCTATTGATTCCGCCCGTATGATCCAGGAGCCACGATCCCAACAAGATTTTCAGGATGACGCTATAGCTGCGCCCTCTTTCCGGTACCCATTCCAGGAAACGATACTCGAAGATTTGGAACACCCCAATGGCGAGCAGGATGAGCTGTTTGTGAATGATGTCCAGACCAGGCGTGAGCGCGGCCAATCCGGCCAGAAACGCCAGCCACAGGAGGTCCATCCACGCGAAACTGCGCCGCTGATTCATGCCAACTGATTCCCCCTTATCAATTTAACATCAATCATGCGTGAGGTCCCGGCGCTGCTCGAAAATCGAAGGCCGAAACTCGCCGCGAATTTCGCATTTCGATTTTCGAATTTCGATCCCTGGTTATATCTCCCCCACAATTTCCCGCAGCGTCTGGGCCGCGTAAGCCGCTTGCTCATCGGTCATTTCGGGGTAGAGCGGCATGCTGATGACGCGCTCGCAGGCCCTTTCCGCGTGGGGCAAATCACCCCGCTGATAGCCCAGAGCTTGATAAGGCTTTTGCAGATGGATGGGCAGCGGGTAATAGACGCCGGTCTGCACGCCGCGTTCTTCCAGGCGGGCGCGGACGGCATCGCGGTCGTCGACGTAAACCACGAAGAGGTGATCGACGCGCTCACTGGCGGCGCCTCCCTGCTGGAGATCCACGCGCGCGCCGGCCAGGGTGCGGCGGTAAATTTCCGCCAGCTCTTTTCGCCGCGCGTTCCATTGGTCAAGCCGCGGCAGCTTGACGCGCAGGATCGCGCCTTGAAACCCTTCCATGCGATAGTTGTAACCGATGGCGTCGTGAAAGTAGCGGCGCGATTCGCCGTGCGAGCGCAGGGCGCGCGCCTGTGCCGCCAGCGCATCGTCGTTGGTGGTGAGCGCGCCTCCTTCTCCGTAGGCGCCCAGGTTTTTCGAGGGATAAAAGCTGAATGCCGCCGCGTTGCCGATGCTTCCCACCCGCTTGCCGTGGTAGCGCGCGCCGTGCGCCTGGCAAGCGTCCTCGATGACGGCCAGATTGGTGCTGCGCCGCGATCTCCAGGATGGCGTCCATCTCCGCGGCCAGGCCGTAAAGGTGCACGGGAAGGATGGCCCGCGTGCGGGGAGTTACGGCCGCCGCGATTTTGCCGGGATCAATGTTGGCCGTGCGCGGGTCTGATATCCACGAACACGGGCTTGGCGCCGGTGTAGGAAATGGCTTCTGCCGTGGCGATAAAAGTGTTGGGCGTGGTAATGACCTCGTCGCCGGCCTGCACGCCCACCCCCAGCAGCGCCAGATGCAAGGCGCTGGTGCCGGAATTCACCGCCACGCAGTGCTTCACGCCACAGAAGGCGGCAAATTCCCGCTCGAACTCCTGAACTTCTTCGCCCAGGATAAAAGCGGCTTTGCTGCCCACGCGGTCGAGCGCGGCCAGAACCTCCTCGCGCAGTGCGGCGTATTGGGCTTTCAAATCGGCATAGGGAACAATCATGGGTATCCTTTGCGCTCGGTGGCGCGGATTCATGCGGCAGATCGCAAACAACCGCCGCCCACTCGATATGAACCCGCAATTTTATTCCCAGTGGAGGCGATTGTCATAATAGAAACGCGGGAAGCGATTTTTCTTCTGACGACCGCCGGTGGTGGTGGCACGCCGGCGATGCCCCCTCGCAGGCCACGGGAAACCGTCGGCGCGTGACGGCAACACCATGGCCTTCTCATCCGTGAGAAGTCCCGAATAGTTGCAAAGCTTATTCCACCTATAAAAACAATTCATTTAACAGGTATGTGTAGGGTCAGGGATAATGTTCAGTGGCTCGTCTTGTCCTCCGCTGCTTTGTAAGTGGTCAGCGTAGGCGCTCTGCGGCCTTTCACCAAGTCAAAGGTCAAACGCAGGATTGTCATTCTGTGGCTCTGGGCGCAGATTGAAGGAGCCATCGTGTCCAGATGGATTGTCGGAATCCGCGCGCCTTTCCCGGGGTAAGTGGGATAAGATTGATCGCACGGCGTGCTGATGGCAAGGACTACCGCGGATTGCGTACGGAAAGTCATCAGTTTTCAGTCGTCAGTATAAACCCTGCGCGCAGGATGGCTTTTACTGACAACTGATGACTGACAACTGACGACTGTTTTCGCACTGCTGCGCACTTATGGATTTGATATGAGCGACGAATGTACCTTTCAAGGTTTGCCGAAGGCGCAGGGTCTTTACGATCCGCGCAACGAGCATGACGCTTGTGGGATCGGCTTTGTGGCCAACATCTCCGGCGAAAAATCCCACGACATCATCCTGAAGGGGATCGAAATCCTGATCAACCTGACGCACCGGGGGGCCTGCGGGTGCGATCCCCAAACCGGCGATGGCGCCGGCGTGTTGATCCAGATTCCCCACGCCTTCTTTGAGGGTGAATGTTCCCGCTTAGGTTTTCCGCTGCCCTCGCCCGGCGAATACGGTGTGGGCATGGTCTTCCTTCCCGTGGAGCCCCACGAGCGCATGTCGTGCGAGGCCATCGTGGAAGAGATTGTGCGCGACGAAGGCCTGACCGTGCTGGGTTGGCGCGACACGCCGGTGAATGCCAACACCATTGGACGCCTGGCCCGCAGCACGCAGCCGTACATCGAGCAGATTTTCGTCAAGCGGGCGTACGGCATGGACGCCGATGCGCTGGAACGCAAACTCTACGTCATCCGCAAGCGCGCGGAAAAGGAAGTGAGCCGCACCGATTTGCGGGAGAAGAGCTTCTTCTACATTCCCTCGCTTTCCTGCCGGACGATTGTTTACAAGGGCCTTCTGCTCGCGCCGCAGATTGCCAACTTTTATCTGGAGCTGTCGAATTCCGAAGTGCGGAGTGGTCTTTGTCTCGTCCACCAGCGCTTCTCCACCAACACTTTCCCCACCTGGCATCTCGCCCATCCCTACCGCTACATTTGCCACAACGGCGAAATCAACACCCTGCGCGGAAATGTGAACTGGATGCAGGCGCGCACTTCCGTGCTGGCCTCCCCGCTCTTCGGCGACGACATCAAGAAGCTTGAGCCCATCATTGCGCCGGGCGGAAGCGATTCCGCGAACCTGGATAACGCCGTCGAGTTGCTGTTCCTGGCGGGGCGCAGCCTTCCGCACGTCATGGAGATGCTCATTCCGCAGGCCTGGCTGAACGATCCCACCATGCCGGACGACGTCAAGGCGTTTTACGAATATCACGCCTCGTTGATGGAACCTTGGGACGGTCCGGCCGCGGTGGCCTTTACCGATGGCCGCATGATCGGCGCCAAGCTGGACCGCAATGGATTGCGCCCCGGCCGATTCGTGGTGACGAATCGCGGCCTGGTCATCATGGCTTCGGAGGCCGGGGTGTTGCCGGTTGATCCGGAAGAGGTTCGCTTCAAAGGCCGCCTCGAACCCGGGCGCATGTTGCTGGTGGATACGGAAAAAGGGCGCATCATCCCCGACGAGGAAATCAAAAAGCAATTGGCGGCGCGCCAGCCTTATGCGAAGTGGCTGAAGGAAAATCAGGTCACGCTGAAGCATTTGCCCGATCCGACAGCGCGTCCATCCCAACGACCACTCCACCATCCTGATGCGGCAGCGCGCCTTCGGGTACACCGACGAAGACCTGAAGACCATCATGATCCCCATGGCCACCAACGGTGAGGAGCCGGTGGGGTCCATGGGGACGGACACGCCTCTCGCCTGCCTTTCCGACAAGCCGCAACTGCTCTTCAACTATTTCAAGCAGATGTTCGCGCAGGTCACCAACCCCGCCATCGATCCCATTCGCGAAGACCTGGTGATGTCGCTCTACGATTACATCGGGCGCGAAGGGAACATCCTGGAAGAGACGCCGCAACTCTGCCACACGCTCAAGAAGCGGCATCCCATTGTGACCAACTGGAACCTGGAGAAACTCCGCCGCGTGAGCTGGGGGGATTTCCTGGCCACCACGCTGCCCATGCTCTTCCGCGTGGACGGAGGCGAGAAGCGCTTGCAGGAGGCGGTGGACAGCCTTTGCCGCCGCGCCTCACTGGCGATCAAATCCGGCTACACCCTGCTGATTCTCTCCGACCGCGGCGTGGATGAAGAGTATGCGCCGATTCCGGCGCTGCTGGCGCTTTCCGCCGTGCACAATCACCTGGTCCGCGAAAAAACCCGGAATCAGGTGGCCCTGATCGTGGAGACGGGCGAGCCGCGCGAGGTGATGCACTTCGCTTTGCTGGTGGGCTATGGCGCCAGCGCCATCAATCCCTATCTCGCCATCGAGACGCTGGAGGACCTGCACGCCAAGGGTTATTTCCCTCCCGGAATACACCTTCGAAAAGGTGCTGAAGAATTACATCAAGGCCGTTGACAAGGGCCTGCTGAAAGTCCTTTCCAAGATGGGGATATCCACTCTCCAGAGTTATTGCGGCGCGCAGATTTTCGAGGCCATCGGATTGAACAAATCGCTGGTGGAGCGCTACTTCACCGGTACGTCGTCGCGGATTGAAGGCGTGGGCCTGGAAATTCTGGCGCGCGAAGCCCTGATGCGGCACAAGTTTGCCATGCAGCCGCCGGCGGAATCCGACACCGAGCTGGAAATCGGCGGCAGCTATCAATACCGCGAGCGCGGCGAACGCCACATCCTGAACCCGCTCACCATCAGCAAACTTCAGCACGCGGTGAGGAATTCGAGCTTCCCCACCTACCAGGAATACGCCCGCATTGCCAACGAGCAGAGCCGGAACCTCTACACGCTGCGCGGCCTGCTGGACCTTCATCCGGCGGGTCCGCCCGTGCCCCTCGAGGAAGTGGAACCGGCGGCGGAGATTGTGAAGCGCTTCGCCACCGGCGCCATGTCCTTCGGGTCCATCAGCAAGGAAGCGCACGAAACCCTGGCCATCGCCATGAATCGCATCGGCGGGCGCTCCAACACCGGCGAGGGCGGCGAGGATGAAGAGCGCTTCAAGCCCGACCCCAACGGTGATTGGCGGCGCAGCGCCATCAAGCAGGTGGCCTCCGCCCGCTTCGGCGTCACCACCAACTATCTGGTCAACGCCGACGATCTCCAGATCAAAATCGCGCAGGGCGCCAAGCCCGGCGAGGGCGGCCAACTTCCCGGCCACAAGGTGGATGAGGTCATCGCCCGCGTGCGGCACTCCATCCCCGGCGTGGGCTTGATCTCTCCGCCGCCGCACCACGATATTTATTCCATCGAGGACCTGGCGCAGCTCATCTACGACCTCAAGAACGTGAATCCGCAGGCAAGGATTTCCGTCAAGCTGGTGGCCGAATCGGGCGTGGGGACGGTGGCGGCGGGCGTGGCCAAGGCTCATGCCGACGTCATCCTCATCAGCGGCTACGATGGCGGCACCGGCGCCTCACCGATCTCCTCGATTCGCCACGCGGGAATCCCCTGGGAACTCGGCCTTTCCGAAACGCAGCAGACGCTGGTGATGAACGACCTGCGCAGCCGCGTTCGCCTGCAGGTGGATGGGAAGCTCCAGACCGGCCGCGACGTGGCCATTGCCGCCCTGCTGGGCGCGGAGGAATTTGGATTCGCCACCCTGCCGCTCATTTCCATGGGCTGCATCATGATGCGCAAGTGCCACCTGAACACCTGCCCGGTGGGCGTGGCGACGCAGGACCCCGTGCTGCGCAAGAAATTCCAGGGCCAGCCGGAGCACGTGATCAATTTCTTCTTCTATATCGCGGAAGACCTGCGGCAGATCATGGCGCAACTCGGCTTCCGCAAGCTGGATGAAATGGTGGGCCGCGTGGATTGCCTTACGCAGCGCCGCGACGTGGACCATTGGAAAGCCAGCGGCTTGGATCTTTCCGCCGTGCTTTACAACCCTCACGTGCCCACGCGCGTGGGGCGCCACTGCACGATCAAGCAGGACCACGGCCTGGAGAAATCTCTCGACTACCAGTTGATTGGCCACGCGCGCGAGGCCTTGGAGCGCGGCAAGAAAGTGTCCATCAGTCTTCCCATCCGCAACACCCACCGCACCGTGGGGGCGATGTTGAGCGGCGAGATTGCCCGCCGTTATGGGGAAGAGGGCTTGCCCGATGACACCATCCGGTTCCAGTTCACGGGCTCGGCGGGGCAGAGCTTCGGCGCGTTCCTGGCCAAAGGCGTCACCCTGACTCTCGAAGGCGAGGCCAACGATTACGTGGGCAAAGGACTCTCCGGCGGCAGGCTCATCATCTACCCGCCGCGCAATTCCTCGTTCCAGCCCGAAGAAAACATCCTGGTGGGCAACGTGGTTCTCTACGGCGCCACGAGCGGCGAGGTCTTCTTCAACGGCATGGCCGGCGAACGCTTTGCCGTGCGGAATTCCGGCGCCACTGCCGTGGTGGAAACGGTGGGCGACCACGGCTGCGAGTATATGACCAGGGGAACGGTGGTGGTGCTGGGCAAGACCGGCCGCAATTTTGCCGCGGGCATGACCGGCGGCATTGCCTACGTTCTCGATGAGACGGGGGAATTCGTGCGCGTGCGCTGCAACCGCGCGAGCGTGGACCTGGACCCCGTCGTCGATCCCCAGGATATCGACCTCATCCAAACCCTGATTGCGCGTCATGCGGAACTGACCGAAAGCCCCCGCGCCAAATGGATTCTCGACAACTGGGAGACCATGCTGCCGAAGTTCATCAAGGTTTTCCCGCATGAATTCAAGCGCGTGCTGGGTGTAAGCGCACACCCGTCGCCCTGGAACCGGGAATCTTGAATTCGGAATCGGGAATCCGGAATCCGGCATCTGCAAGCCCGACGCCTTCCCCACGGGAGGTGCTGCGTGGGTAAGCCTACCGGATTCATGGAAGCCACACGCGAGATGCCCACGCGCCGGCCCGTGGAAGAGCGCGTGAATGATTACCGGGAAGTTTATCAGGACTTCCCCGAGCAAAAGCTGCGCACGCAGGCAGCGCGCTGCATGGATTGCAGTGTTCCCTTCTGCCACACGGGCTGCCCTCTCAACAACATCATCCCCGATTGGAACGACCTGGTTTACCGCGACCGATGGAAAGAAGCCATCCGCACGCTGCACGCCACCAACAACTTTCCGGAATTCACGGGCCGCATCTGCCCCGCCCCTTGCGAGGCCGCGTGCGTGCTGGGCATCAATGAACCGCCCGTGACCATCAAGAACATCGAAAAGACCATCATCGAGCACGCCTTCAAGGAAGGATGGATTCGGCCGGAACCGCCCCTGCGCCGCACCGGCAAACGCGTGGCCGTGGTGGGCTCGGGGCCGTCGGGGCTCGCCGCCGCGCAACAACTGAACCGCGCGGGACATTCGGTGACCCTGTTCGAAAAGGCCGATCGCATCGGAGGCCTGCTGCGCTATGGCATTCCGGATTTCAAGATGGAGAAATCGGTCCTCGACCGGCGCCTTGGACCAGATGCTTCAGGAAGGCGTGGTCTTCCAAACCGGCGCGCACGTCGGCAAGAACGTGCCGGTGGAAGATTTGCGCCGCGAGTTCGACGCCCTGCTGCTGACGGGCGGCGCGGAAAGTCCCTCGCAACCTCCCCGTGCCGGGGCGCGAGTTGAAGGGAATTCACTTTGCCATGGAGTATCTGCCCCAGCAAAACCGCCGCGGCGCCGGCGATGTTGTGGACGGGCAAATTCTGGCCACGGGCAAACGCGTGGTGATCATCGGCGGGGGCGATACCGGAGCGGATTGCCTGGGCACCGCGCATCGGCAAAAGGCGGCTTCCATCCATCAATTTGAGATCATGCCCCAGCCGCCGCTGGAACGCTCACCCCTTACTCCCTGGCCGCTCTGGCCGCTTCAGTTGCGCACCGAGAGCGCGCACGAGGAAGGCGGCATTCGCGATTGGGCGATTGCCACCGCGCGCTTCACCGGCGACGAAAACGGCAATGTGAAACAGTTGCACGCCATCCGCGTGGGCCCGCCGCCGAAATTCGAGGCCATCCCCGGAACCGAGTTCACCATCGATGCCGACCTCGTGTTGATTGCCATGGGCTTTCTGGGCCCCGTCAAGAACGGCATGATCGAAACCCTGGGCGTGAAGCTCGATGCGCGGAGCAATGTCGAGACCGACGCGAATTACATGTCCTCAATCCCCGGCGTCTTCGCCGCCGGCGACATGCGCCGCGGCCAGTCGCTGGTGGTCTGGGCCATCACCGAAGGCCGCAAAGCCGCCCGCGGCGTCGATAAGTTCCTCATGGGCGAAACCCACCTTAGGTAGTAACCGTCAGTTATCAGTTTTCCGTTGTCAGTAAAAGCCACCAACAACTGTACGACTTCCGTCTCAAGCCTATGGATCTGAAATGCAAACGCATCGGTTTTTGCCTCTGCCTGCTGCTGATAGCTGGAAATGTTCATGCGCTCCCCGGCAAACGCGACTACCGCTTCGACGGCAAAATCTCACGGGAGGTGCTGGAAAACTACCTATCCCGCTCGATTACGATGGCGGAACTCTACGCGGTCGCCCGGAAACCTGGACGACGACATCCGCATGTTGAGGAATATTGGCGCAAAATTCGTGGGAAGGTCGATCTACCTTTGGGGCGGCGAGGCAAGAATTAACGACCCGAAGTTTCTCGCCCAGGGCCGCAGCAATGGCGGAGCGCATCCATCGGAATGACCCGGACGTGGTGTTGCAGGCGGCCGTATTCGAGATCGTGACGGAGGGCGTTGGCAAAGTTCCTGTTCCTGACTGGGTATTCCACGAGTTTGCGCAGAGCCCGGAAACCCGGAACTTCAACTACTCGAAGATGCTGTTTCCCGACAAACATCTTCGTCGATCATTGGGGCCGCGGAGCGTCCGTGCCCGATATCTGCCAGATCGAAACGAAGATGTGGTTCTTTTTCCTGGCCGCGTCATATATCGATGCCGGAATCGAGGCCATTCATTTCGGGCAACTCGAACTGGTCGGCAGGAACGATCCGGAGTACCGGAATTGGGCGGACCTTCTCGAACACGTGCGTCGCTATGCGGCGAAGAGAGCCCGCAGGCACTGGGTAATCTGCGATGCCCACGTGCCCAAGGGAGGACCGGTATTGGACGGCAGGCTCCTGCTCGATTTCCACGCGTTCCCGTTGCGTCCCAAAGAGGTGGCCGACTCCCCGCAGAAGGCGATTTTGGCGGTCGGCTATCTGGATGCATTTTATGGCCGGAGCCACGGGGGCATTGCACCCAGTGGCTGGAAATGTGAACATCTCCCGTATCTGGTGGAGTTTGACAATTTTGACGGCACCGACACACCCGGCCAGGCCTCCCAGGCGCAGCGGCGGCTCCATTTTCGTCTGGGGATATGACGAGATCACGTGGTTCGCGCAGCAGCCCGAGTCCTATCGGAACGAGTGGCTGCGCTACGCCTGGAAGTGGCTTAAAGAACACGACCCCAATGGTTTTCTGGAGATGCCCGGAGGCCGCATGCTCACGAACGGTCCCGCGAACCCAGGTAGAGGCTGGTGGAAAGAATCGCGTGGTACTTCGCTAACACCAAAAGCCCAGCGTGCCCGCAGGGGTTCAGTCAAGAAGAAACGATTAAGGCAATCTGGCGGGAGGATTCGGAAAAGCGGTGAGCAGGCGCAGACGCGGCGATGCGGACCGCCCGGAGGTTCGTTCTTATATCGCCCAGCATGACCCGCTCATAGTTTCTATCAAGCCGCGGTCAGTGAATTGCTGACCGTGGGCTTTTCTCATGCACGATATCCGAGTGGCAATCGCCTGTAATCAATCCGAATCGGGAAGGCAGCTACGATTGCCTTGTCCGAGACAAAATAGTTGTAACTCGACCACCGCCAGAAGAACCCACAGTCAGAACTGCGCTGACCGCGGCTAACCGCTTCCACAAAGGGGCGAGGGTTGTAAATTCAAGTCCATGCTCGCTCGTGGGGTTGGAGTTGGCGCGGCATCTCGGGCGACAAGACGCAAATTCCCCGCCGCTTCAAATGCGCCTGGTGTTGCGGCATTGCCGGTTCGGGACACTCCATCGCGACCGGTACCGATTGTTGCGTGAGATCCCAATCGGCCCAGACCCATAACCCCATTTTGCAACTCTCGTAAGGGAACACGCCACTGAATTTCACCCTCGCGATCCGCTCTCAAGTTCGCAGATGTACCAAGTCCAGTGGCTTATGTAGGGTAGGAGTTCTCTCCAAGGACATTCCGGGGTGACCAGGTCGTAGCCAATATGGCCCTCAGAAGAACTCTCTTGTAAGGCTGCAGCGCGACCGTTCACCAGGCAGGAACAAGTACTGGGCAAGTGGTCCTTCCCAGGAAATTCCAGAAGCAGGAGGGCCTTGCCCTTTATCGCTCCTTCCGGAATTGAAATCTCGCTCTCCAGCTCGAAGGAGGCGGTCGGCAAGGGCTTGTCGCCTTGGCGGAGCCAACTGGCTCTCAGGCAGCCGATCGATCTTTTGTGATAAAATCTTACGCCGCGAGATCGCCGCTCGCCATGGGTTTCGAGGTCACAACTTGTTCGCCACCGTGCGGAAGCAAGATGCGAATGCTGCTCGAACCTTCCGACTGAAACTTTCATGCTGCCGCTGGCATCCGCGATACCATCGCGCTCCCATGGCCACAGGCTCGGCAAGCTCCGGGCGCGGCACAATCTCCAGGAAAACCAGCTCCCATGGAGCAAGGTTCAAGCGCAATGGTTGACGCTGCTGGTGACGCCTTCCAGGATTCCTTTTCGGTAAGGATATTGGGTGTAGCAAACCCCATCCGAAAGTCCCTTCGGGGCTCCAGCCTTTGCCAAATCAAGTGTGAACTTCTGGGATTCATTGCAGGGATTCCGAACCGCCATGATACCCCGGATCCCGCTCCAGTGCGCATAAGCATAAGGCTCGCCAAGCTCGACCCGCGAGGTGAGAATAACGGTGTTTTGAAGCACTTCCTGGTTGCGCCGTGCCCACTTCAGCAGCCCCGCATAAATCCCCCAGTCCGCATCCGTCATGAACTTCGGGTTGATGTAGGTCGAAACAAAAAACCTTCCGCGGCCAAATGCCATGGCGGCGTGATTGGGAAAGCCCCGGCTTCATCACAGTGAACGATATCAAAATACTGCAGGGCGTTTTGCGGGAGCCACACTTCGTGCAAAGACGCAAAGATGAAATACTCACGAGCAGTAGTCTGGGATTCTCGTAATCAGGTGCGGGCCCGACCCGGCGGGACAATCGCCCCCCGCATTTCCCCAGACGGAGTCGGCGTACTTGATGATCCAGGGGCTGATGTAATTCGCCCAGGAATTAAGGTAGGTGGGCTCGGTAAACAACCGTGGGTCCGCTTCCTTGGAGGCCTTGATCAATTCGAGTGAGCATTCCGCCAGAGGCTCCACGGAATCCTCTCCCGGCAGAAGATTATCGTGGCTCGCGTTTCCCGCGCTATGAAACCGTCGTACTTGATATGGCCGAGTTGATTCTCCTGGATGAGCCGCTGCAGTTGCTCTTTCGCTGCTTCTCGGTATTTCGGATCGGCCAAGGAGATTCCTTCGCTGACCTCGGACGATCCACTCCTGGATCCGACGACCACGTAACCGTTGCTTTCCGCCCAGCCGTAATCTATAACCGGCTTGTAAACTTCGCTGGGTGACATCCATAGGCCCAACTTTCCGCTGGCGGACTCCACGGCATCAGCAATGTTGGTGAGTCCTTGCGGAAACCTCGTTTTGTCCACTTCCCAAATGCTCTGGGGATGCCTCCAACCCATATCCGCGTGACGAAGTCAAAAAACACGCCGTGCTTTTTGTAGAGGCTCTTCACAAGCGTCTGCAATAGGGGCTCGCACTGCTTCGCGTTGAAGATTTCCGGCAAACTCCACCAGGTGTTATAGCAGGCGACCAGGCGCGGAGGCGCCAGACGGACGTCCTCGATGTAACGAAGGAAAGCCTCTCTGACTCCGCCTGGGCTCGGCGACGCCCACGACGGTGGAGTGGAGTTTCAACCAGTCGGAGGTAAGCAGTCTTGCCACCCGGCCGGCTTCGCAGAACAAAGCCCTCGCTGCTGTAATCGTTGAACGCGGCCACGAACTCGACGCCAGCCCACATCGTCTCGCAATAAATCGGATGACTACCATAACGCATCCGGTCCGCTTTCGCCGATTTCCAATCGCGCCTTACCCCTTTCCAAAAATCGAGGTCCGCCCTCATCAACCTTCGGGGCGTGCCTTTCCGTGCCTGCCGGACGGAAATCTGCTTCCGCAGATAGCTCGTGAATGGAAGTAGAGAGTACTCTACACGCACCTGGAGATCCGCCACCGCTTCGGTGGCGCCGGAATAGAGGAGCTCTAAACTCTCAGTGTCCTTTCGCACTACTTTGGCAGTGAAATCCGAAGGGTCCGCCACCCTTCCCCCATCGAACTCGAAGGCAAATTCTGTTTCCGGCAAGTCCACTCTTTCATTGGCAAGCTTATTCCTCAGACGACGGGAGGTGATTCTGCCCTGACTGGATCAAGAAGCTAAACTCAAGGTTGGCGTTTTGAAGATTGTATTCCGCGCTCGCTTGATTTTCCTGGGCACCACTCAACCCTGCCGGGGTCGCCAGGGCTAACAGTTCCCCCAACCATTCCCGTCGATTTACCTGAATTTGAGCCCATTTCATCGATTTCCTCCCCTTGGCTTAACCCCGATGCTGTTCACTCAAGCTCGCTTTTCTCAATTTGACCTCCTTCACCCCCGGACCCCATAGGTGTTAAAAATGGAGGAAACGACACAGATTCGAGCCCTGACCGCCGAAGTTGTTGATTTCAAAGCCGGCGATCAGAGACTGCTGCTACAACGTGATTTTTTCACAGCGCTTTCGCCGTGGGCCACATTATGCCGCCCGCCGGGGCGGGTTTTCAAGCCTCCTGACGGTCAGGTTAACACCTAGGCTCCTCCGGCCCTTTCCGATGAAGCGACATATCGTAGGCTCTAACTCTGGATTTTATACTTGACTAGGGTGTCGTTGGGGTATACAATTGGGAGTGTCATAATGGAGGCGGTGCTGTGTCGCTGCTTCGTCTCACACCCTTAGCCTGCTCCGGTAACCTCCAATCGCCGCAACGCTAAGAAGTCTGCCGGCCCCAGAACCGTGCTCGGTAAGGCTTGGTTGCGGCTCAATCGCCTGCGGAACGGGTGGTGTTCGGGGCTGGCGGAAAAGCATCTGAGGAATTGGCGGAATCAGGGGAGCGGATTGCCTCCGCGGAAGAGCAGGAATCTCCAGAAAAACTGCCTCTCCACGATGTTATAGATAATAAATGGTGTTAGCCTTGAAACTGCTCTTAAAAAATAGAAAAATCAAGGAAAATGCGGCGTCTCTCCACGATATGATTGATAACAAAGATGGTTACGGAAATCGGAGATGGTGGGAGCAAAATCGCAAGCCAATGAAAACATGCAAGTTAACAAAAAAACGAGTTAAGTGGGGGGTCGAAAAAAAGGGGGTGAAAATTGGGCGTAAAGTCTTGGATGTTATTGAAAACACATGGAGAAAAAATGTCCGATTATGGCCTCTCCACGATGTTGATGAAAACAATCGACTTACAGGCTCCTCTCCACGATATGTATGAAAATAAAAGGACTTAGATAAATATGTGCGAATGGGAATAATAAATAGCGTTGGATGTGGTAAGAAAATGACGGTGGGCGCGATCATCAAAACCAGGAATTCGCGACGGCAATCCTATTTTCTGGCTGAAACTCGAACGCCACGCCGTTTTTTACTTGTGGGACCGCAATCTGCCCTGATTTTGAATTGCAGCCACAGACTTGCATCTCACGGTTGACACTTCCGGGGGAGCGCAGCTATCCTCTAAAAACCGAAAGCCGGGGAATGTATGCCAAAATCTATGGGAGGGCCTTGGGAGCGGAGGCAAGAGCTCTCGCCTCCGCTCCCAAGGCCCTCCCATAGATTTTGGCATACATTCCCCGGCTTTCGTTTTAGAGGATAGCTGCGCTCCCCCGGAAGTGTCAACCGTGAGATGCAAGTCTGTGGCTGCAATTCAAAATCACAGCAGATTGCGGTCCCAGCAAGTGGCCACCCGGCGTGGCGTCGTTCGCCCAGAAAATAGGATTGCCGTCGCGAATTCCTCGCCTTGATGATCGCGCCCACCGTCATTTTCTTACCACCATCCGCGACGCTATTTATTATTCCCATTCGCACGATATTTATCTAAGTCCTTTTATTTTCATACATATCGTGGAGAGGAGCCTGTAAGTCGATTGTTTTCATCAACATCGTGGAGAGGCCATAATCGGACATTTTTTCTCCATGTGTTTTCAATAACATCCAAGACTTTACGCCCAATTTTCACCCCCTTTTTTTCGACCCCCCACTTAACTTCGTTTTTTTGTTAACTTGCATGTTTTCATTGGCTTGCGATTTTGCTCCCACCATCTCCGATTTCCGTAACCATCTTTGTTATCAATCATATCGTGGAGAGACGCCGCATTTTCCTTGATTTTTCTATTTTTTAAGAGCAGTTTCAAGGCTAACACCATTTATTATCTATAACATCGTGGAG
This sequence comes from uncultured Acidobacteriota bacterium, assembly GCA_963810005.1. Classification (GTDB taxonomy): domain Bacteria; phylum Acidobacteriota; class Terriglobia; order UBA7540; family UBA7540; genus Bog-366. Next base: position 2,180 of record CAWELY010000037.1, on the reverse strand, counting down.
AGGCAGTTTTTCTGGAGATTCCTGCTCTTCCGCGGAGGCAATCCGCTCCCCTGATTCCGCCAATTCCTCAGATGCTTTTCCGCCAGCCCCGAACACCACCCGTTCCGCAGGCGATTGAGCCGCGACCAAGCCTTACCGAGCACGGTTCTGGGGCCGGCGGACTTCTTAGCGTTGCGGCGATTGGAGGTTACCAGAGCAGGACTAAGGGTGTGAGACTTAAGCAGCGACACAGCACCGCCTCCATTATGACACTCCCAATTGTATACCCCAACGACACCCTAGTCAAGTATAAAATGCCAGAGTTAGAGCCTACAATATGTCGCTTCATCGGAAAGGGCCGGAGGAGCCTAGGTGTTAACCTGACCGTCAGGAGGCTTGAAAGCCCGCCCCGGCGGGCGGCATAATGTGGCCCACGGCGAAAGCGCTGTGAAAAAATCACGTTGTAGCAGCAGTCTCTGATCGCCGGCTTTGAGAATCAACAACTTCGGCGGTCAGGGCTGAATCTGTGTCGTTTCCTCCATTTTTAACACCTATGGGGTCCGGGGGTGAAGGAGGTCAAATTGAGAAAAGCGAGCTTGAGTGAACAGCATCGGGGTTAAGCCAAGGGGAGGAAATCGATGAAATGGGCTCAAATTCAGGTAAATCGACGGGAATGGTTGGGGGAACTGTTAGCCCTGGCGTGCCGGCAGGGTTGAGTGGTGCCCAGGAAAATCAAGCGAGCGCGGAATACAATCTTCAAAACGCCAACCTTGAGTTTAGCTTCTTGATCCGTCAGGGCAGAATGACCTCCTGTTGTCTGAGGAATAAGCTTGCCAATGAAAGAGTCGACTTGCCGGAAACAGAATTTGCCTTCGAGTTCGATGGTGGAAGGGTGGCGGATTCTTCGGACTTCACTGCCAAAGTAGTGCGAAAGAACACTGAGAGTTTAGAACTCCTCCATTGCGGGGCCACCGAAGCGGTGGCGGATCTCCAGGTGCGTATAGAGTACTCTCTACTTCCATTCACGAGCTATCTGCGGAAGCAGCTTTCAGTCCGGCAGGCGGGGAAAGGCACTCCCCGAAGGTTGATGCGGGCGGACCTCGATTTTTGGCAAGGGGTAAGGCGCGATTGGAAGTCGGCGAAAGCAGACCGGATGCATTATGGCAGTCATCCGATTTCTTGTGAGACGATGTGGGCTGGCGTCGAGTTCGTGGCCGCGTTTAATGATTACAGCAGCGAGGGCTTTGTTCTGCGAAGCCGGCCGGGTGGCAAGACTCTTACCTCCGACTGGTTAAAACTCCACTCAACCGTCGCCGGCGTCGCCACCCCAGGCGGAGTGAGAGAGGCTTTCGTTCATTACATCGAGGACGTCCGTCTGGCGCTCCACGCCTGGTCGCCTGCTACAACGCATGGTGGACTATGCCTGGACTCTTCAACGCGCAGCAGTGCGAGCCCCTGATTCAGACGCTTGTGGATAGCCTCCAAAAAAAGTACGGCGTGTTTTTTGACGTGGTGACGTTGGATATGGGCTGGAGCGCACCACGAAGCATTTGGCAAGTGGACAAAACGAGTTTTCCGCAAGGACTCACCAACATTGCTGATGCCGTGGAGTCGGCCGGGGGAGCGCTGGGCCTGTGGATGTCACCCAGTGAAGTCTACAAGCCGGTTATAGATTACGGCTGGGCGGAAAGCAAAGGCTACGAGGTCGTCAGATCCAGGAGTGGATCGTCCGAGGTCAGCGAAGGAATCTCGCTGGCCGACCCGAAATACCGAGAAGCCGCTAAGGGCCATTTGCAGCAGCTCATCCAGGAGAACCGAATGGGCCATGTCAAGTACGATGGTTTCATTGCGCGGGAGGAACGCGGCCACGGGGACCTTCAGCCGGGGGAAGATTCTATCGAGCCTCTGGCGGAATACGCACTGGAATTGATCAAGGCCTCCAAGGATGCAAACCCACGGGTGTTCACCGAACCCACATTTCTTAACTCCTGGGCGAATTACATCAGTCCGTGGATCATCAAGTACGCCGACTCCGTCTGGGAAAATGCGGGGAACGACTGTCCCGCCGGTGTTGGGCCCCACCGGATTATCGAGAGGCGCAGACTACTGCCCGTGAGTATTTCATATTTGCGTCTTTGGACGAAGTGTGGCTCCCCCAAACCGCCTGAGTATTTTGATATTGTTCACTGTAGAGCCGGTAT